>NZ_BSTN01000003.1 GCF_030269545.1 Actinomadura sp. NBRC 104425
CGCACAGATGCGCCAACCAGTCCTCAAACAGCCCCCCGCACAGCACATGCCTGCACGGACGCACCACACCGAACATCCTCCGGGCACTCCCCCCACTGGATGGACCGCGACAACACACACGGACGCGGTCAACGAGCGCGCGGTTCCGTCGTGTTCGCCGCGGCTCGGCGCGGCTCGCCGCGCGGGGGGCTAGACGCCGGCGCAGGCGAGCGCCCGCCGGTAGGCGGCCAGGCGCGACTCCTCGGCGGCGCCCGTCTCGGCGAGCAGCTCGGCCAGGTCGAACCAGGTCTGGGCGGCGACCCGGGACGACTCCATCTCCTCCAGGTGGGTGGCCGCGCTGGTGAGCACCTCGACGGCGCGGTCGCGGCGGCCCGTCCGCACCAGGGCCTCGCCGAGCACGGTGAGCGCCCCCGCGGTGGCCCGGCGCGGGGCGTCCCCGAGCAGTTCCAGGGCCTCCTCGGCCAGCGCGACCGCCTCGGCGGGGCGGCCCAGGGCGGTTTCGGCGCGGGCCAGCTCGGTCAGGCACCACGCCACGTCGATCTCCCCGTCGGCGCTGGTGTTGATCTCCGCGCGGACCCGGCCGAGCAGCTCGCGGGCCTCCTCCGCCCGCTCCGGGCGGGCGCGCAGCAGCAGGCCGGCGTACGCCACGCGCAGCCGGTTGTGGCTGCGCGGGTCCTCGTCCTCGCCCGCCAGCAGCATCGCCCGCTCGGCCAGCGTCACGCCCTCCTCGTAGTCGCCGCGCACCTCGGCGACGTGGGCGGCCTCCCAGCAGGCCTCCATGCGCACGCGCGGGTTGCCGATGCGCTCGGCGCGCTCGACGATCTGGGCGGCCAGCTGGCGGGCCCGCACCAGGTCGCCGCGCTGGATGAAGGCCGCCAGCAGCGTCGCGCCCAGGTGCACCGCCGCGTCGGTGCCGTCGTGGCCGCCGGCGGCCAGGCGGCGCAGCGCGTCCTCGGCGACCTGCACGCTCGCGCTGATGTCGCCGCGTTCGCGCAGGCAGCGGCTGAGGGCCACGTGCACGCGGGCCCAGTGGTCCAGGTCGGCCTCGGGGTTGGCCTCCTCGGTCAGCTCGCGCAGCCCGGCGATGGCCTCCTCCAGGTCGCCGGACGCCTCCAGGGCCAGCGCGTGCCCCCACCGCGCCTGGTGCAGCATGTCGGGCAGCGCCACGGCGTCGGCGTTGGCCAGCACCTCGGCGAAACGGGCGCGGGCCTCGGCGGGTGCGCCGTTCTGCAGCGCGATCTCGGCGTAGTCGAGGGTGACGCGCAGCTCGTCCACCACGTCCTCGCTGACGCCGCTGACCAGATAGGTCGGCGAGCAGTTCAGCTTGGTGGCCAGCAGGTCGATGACGCTGGGCGCGGGGACCCGCTTGTCGCTCTCGATCAGCGAGATGTAGCTGTCGGACAGCTCCGGGAACGCCAGCTGGGCCTGGCTGATGCCCTGCCGGATGCGCAGCGCCCGGATGCGCTGCCCCAGTGTCTCCCGATCCATCGCAACACCACCGCCTCATGACTCCCGGCCGCGGAAGGTCACCCGAAGACCCCGCACCAGGGCAGGGTATAGTGCGTGGCCCGTGCAGCGCTGCCGCTCATTGCGGCGTATCTTGCGGCGTATGTTGAAGGGCCTGTTGTAGGGCCGCCGCCGTGAGGCCGCCGGGCACCGCCCGCGCACCGGGTCTTGTATTACATGAGGGCATGACTGTGAGCACGCATGTCCTCGACACCGCGCGAGGGCGTCCCGCGGCCGGGGTCCCCGTCCGGCTCGACCGCTACGAGGGCGACACCTGGCGGCCGCTGGCCGAGGCGGAGACCGACGGCGACGGACGCTGGGCCGCCCCGCCGGACGCCGGTTCGGCGGACGGCACGTACCGGCTGCGCTTCGGCACCGGCCCGTACTTCGCCGGACGGGGCGAGACCTGCTTCTACCCCGAGGTCTGCGTGATCTTCACGATCGCCGACGCCGGGCAGCACCACCACGTCCCGCTGCTGCTCAGCCCGTACGGCTACAGCACCTACCGGGGCAGCTGACCGGTCCGGCGGGCCGGCCGGCGCGGTGAGACGAACCGCGGGCCCGCCGGGCGGTACCGGTGCGGTACCGAACGGTTAACCTGTGCCCCGCGGTCCTCCGAGCGCCCCCAGGGGGACTCGCACCTTCCCATCGTCCGTTCCCCTGCATTCGAAAGCGCGCGCAAGATGTCGCACCTCAACAAGGGCGGTCCCGAAAGGCCGTCCGCCGACGCCTCCGGGCCGTCCGGCACCCCGCCGGCCCCCCGCGGCGCCCTCGACCGGTTCTTCGAGCTGTCGGCGCGCGGGACCAGCGTGCCGCGGGAGCTGCGCGGCGGCGTGACCACATTCTTCGCGATGGCCTACATCATCGTGCTGAACCCGCTGATCCTGGGCGGGGCGAAGGACGTCACCGGCGCCGCCCTGTCGATTCCGCAGCTGACCACCATGACCGCGCTGTCCGCGGCGATCGCCACGGTGGTCATGGGGCTGGTCGGCAACACGCCGCTGGCGCTGGCCGCGGGCCTCGGCATCAACGCGGTCGTGGCCTACCAGGCCGCGCCGGTGATGACCTGGCCGCAGGCCATGGGCCTGGTGGTGCTGGAAGGCGTGATCATCATCCTGCTGGCCGTCACCGGCGTGCGGGAGATGATCATGAACGCGATCCCGCTGGCGCTCAAGCACGCCATCGCGGTCGGCATCGGCGCGTTCATCGCGCTGGTCGGGCTGGTGGACGCCGAGTTCGTCAGCTCGCAGGCCGGCAGCCCGCCGCTGGCGCTGGGCGACGGCGGGCGGCTGACCGCCTGGCCCGCGGTGGTGTTCGCGTTCGCGCTGCTGGTGATGATCGTGCTGTATGTGCGGCAGGTGCCCGGCGCCATCCTCATCGGCATCATCGCGGCGACCGTGCTGGCCGTCGTGATCGAGGCGGTCGCCACCGTACCGAAGGACGCGTGGGGCCTGGTCGTGCCGCAGATGCCCGACCGCCTGTTCGCCGCGCCCGACTTCTCGCTGCTGGGGCGGATCGACCTGTTCGGCGGGTTCGGCCGCGCCGGGTTCGTCACCGCGCTGGTCGTGCTGTTCACGCTGGTGCTGTCGGGGTTCTTCGACGCGATGGGCACCATTCTCGGCATCAGCGACGAGGCCGGGCTGGTCACCGAGCGCGGCGAGGTCCCGCGCCTGGGCCGCATCCTGTCGGTGGACGGTCTGTCGGCGGCGCTCGGCGGCCTGACCAGCTCGTCGGCCAACACCGTCTACGTGGAGTCGGCGGCGGGCGTCGGCGAGGGCGCCCGCACCGGGCTGGCCAACCTGGCGACCGGGGCGCTGTTCGCGGTGACGCTGTTTTTGACGCCGCTGGCGGCCACCGTGCCGTCCCAGGCCGCCGCGCCCGCCCTGGTGCTGGTCGGGGCGCTGATGATGACGCAGGTCGCCAAGCTGGACTGGAACGACCTGGACGTGGCGATCCCGGCGTTCCTCACCATCGTGTTCATGCCTTTCACCTACTCCATCACCAACGGCGTCGGCGCCGGGATCGTCGCCTACACGGTGGTCAAGCTCGCGCGCGGCCGGTGGCGGGAGGCGGGCTGGCTGCTGCCCGCCATGTCGATCGTCTTCCTCGTCTATTTCGGTTTGCACGTCGTGGAGCAGGTTCTGGGTGTCAAATAGTGGCCCATGGCGTAAGCACTAGGTAGGGCTCCACCGAACCCCGGCGTGAAAGGCGTGGCTGTGGTCTCCCCGGACACCCCCTCCGACCCCTCCCCGCCGGGCCATGTCCTGCTCGCCCCCGACCGCTTCGCCGGCTGCCTGTCGGCGCCCGAGGTGGCCCGCCACCTGGCCGTCGGGCTGCGCCGCGCCCGCCCCGACGTGCCCGTGGTGGAGCTGCCGGTGGCCGACGGCGGCGACGGCACCGCCGCGGCCGCCGTCGCGTCCGGCTGGCGGCGGGTGGAGCTGGAGGTCTGCGGGCCGACGGGACGCCCGGTGAACGCGTGCATGGCGCTCAACGGCGGCACCGCCGTGGTGGAGCTGGCCGAGGCGTCGGGGGTGCGGCGGCTGCCCGGCGGCAGGCCGCAGCCGCTCACCGCCACCAGCCTGGGCACCGGCCAGCTCGTCGCGCACGCGGTGCGGCTGGGCGCCCGGCGCGTCGTGCTGGGGGTCGACGGCGGCGCGTGCGCCGACGGCGGCGCCGGGCTGGTGCAGGGCCTCGGCGGGCGGCTGCTGGACGCCCTCGGCAAGGACCTGCCGCCGGGCGGCGCCGCGCTGCGCTCCCTGCACGCCCTCGACCTGCGCGGCATGCCCGACCTGTCGGGCGTGGAGGTGATCCTGGCGGGCGCCCCGGCGGGGCCGCTGCTGGGCCGCAACGGCGCCGCCGCGCTCGCGGCCCGGCACGCGGGCGTCGGGCGCGAGGAGCTCCGCGTGCTGGACGCGGGCCTGCGGCGCTGGGCCGACCTGGCCGAGGCGGCGTCGCGCTCGGCGGTGCGGGACCGGCCGGGCGCGGGCGCCGCGGGCGGCGTCGGGTTCGCCGCGCTGGCGTTCCTGGGCGCCCGGGTGGAGGACGGCGCCACGCTCATGCTCGACCTGCTCGGCTTCGCCGAGCGGGCGCGGGGCGCGCGGCTGGTCGTCACCGGGGAGGGCTCGCTGGACGTGCGGACGCTGCGCGGCCGCAGCACCGTCGGCGTGGCCCGCGCCGCCGCCCGCGCCCGCGTCCCGGTGGTGGCGGTGGCCGACCGGCGCGGGCTGACCGGCGAGCAGCTGCGCCGCGCCCGCATCCAGGCCGTGTACGCCCTGGCCGACATCGAGCCGGACGCCGACCGCCGCGTCCGGCAGGCCGGCCCGCTGCTGGAACAGCTCACCGTCGCGATCGCCGACGAATGGCTCCCGGTGCGCCGCCTGGGCCGCGCCTGACCTCCCCGCCGCTCCGCCGCCCTGACCGACTGTTTGACAGGTGTCCCGCGACCGTGTCGGAATCCCGGCGTCCGCCCCGGCTCCGCCTCTCGGAAGATCGCAGATAACCGCGCACCGACCTGCACTGCCGTGGTTTTTGCGACCAATGAGGCGGATCGTTCCGGTCGGGCGCAGACTCCTAACAAGCCGTTTACATGTTGTTAGCAACTACGGGGATACTCGTACACAGTGACCATGGCAGGGCGGTGCGGCCAGCACGCACCCTTGTGCCGTATCCCAGGTCGACGATGACGGAGGGCACTGTGAAGGTCGGCGTTCCACGCGAAGTCAAGAACCACGAATACCGGGTGGCGATCACTCCGGCGGGGGTCGACGAACTGACCCGCCACGGTCACGAGGTGTTCGTCGAGCGCGGCGCCGGCCTGGGGTCGGCCATCCCGGACGAGGAGTACACCGGCGCCGGCGCCAAGATCCTCGACGGGCCGGACGAGGTGTGGGGCGAGGCCGAGCTGGTGCTCAAGGTCAAGGAGCCCGTCGCCGAGGAGTACCACCGCATCCGCCGCGGCCAGACGCTGTTCACCTACCTGCATCTGGCCGCGTCCCGCGCGTGCACCGACGCGCTGCTTTCGGCCGGTGCCACCGCGATCGCCTATGAGACCGTCCAGCTGCCCGACCGGTCGCTGCCGCTGCTGGCCCCGATGTCGGAGGTGGCCGGGCGGCTGGCGGCGCAGGTCGGCGCGTACAACCTGATGCGCTTCAACGGCGGCCGCGGCGTGCTGCCCGGCGGTGTGCCGGGCGTGGCCCCGGCCAAGGTGCTGGTGATCGGCGGCGGCGTGTCCGGGCTGAACGCCGCGCAGATCGCGGTCGGCATGGGCGCCGATGTCACCGTGCTGGACCTCAACCTGGACCGGCTGCGCCACATCGACGCGATCTACCAGGGCCGCATCCGCACCCTGATGTCCAGCGCCTACGCCGTCGAGCGGGAGGCGCGCGCCGCCGACCTGGTGATCGGCGCGGTGCTCATCCCCGGCGCCAAGGCGCCCACGCTGATCTCCAACGACCTGGTGGCGGCGATGAAGCCGGGTTCGGTGCTGGTGGACATCGCCATCGACCAGGGCGGTTGCTTCGAGGACTCGCGTCCCACCACGCACGCCGACCCCACGTACACGGTGCACGAGTCGGTGTTCTACTGCGTGGCCAACATGCCCGGGGCGGTGCCCAACACGTCCACCTACGCCCTCACCAATGTCACGCTGCCGTACGCGGTCGCCATCGCCGACAAGGGCTGGCGGGCCGCGCTGCGCGACGACCCGGCCCTGGCCCTCGGTCTCAACGTGCACGACGGCTCGCTGGTGTACGGGCCCGTCGCCGAGGCCCACGGCCTGGAGCACGTGCCGCTGGAGTCCGTCCTGTCCTGAGCCGCCGTCCTGAGCCGCCGCCTCGAGCCGGTCCCCGGCCCCGCCGCAGGGGCGCCACCGCCGCACCGGCGATGATGGCGCTCATGGGCGAGCTGATCCTGCTGCGGCACGGCGAGACGGAGTGGAGCCGCGACCGGCGGCACACCGGGCGCACCGACCTGCCGCTGACCGGACGCGGTGAGCGGCAGGCGCGCTCGGTGGCGCCGCTGGTGCGGTCGCTGCACGTCGCGAAGGTGCTGGCCAGCCCGGCCCGGCGCGCACTGCGCACGGCGCAGCTGGCGGGGCTCGCCGTCGACGACGTCGAGCCGGGCCTGTGGGAGTGGGACTACGGCGGCTACGAGGGGCTCACAACCGCGCAGATCCGGCGCGGGCGTCCGGGCTGGTACCTGTGGGACGACGGCGTCGTCCCCGGCGACGCCGAGCATCCCGGGGAGACGGTCGAGCAGGTCGGGACGCGGGTGGACGCGGTCCTCGAGCGGGTGCGTCCCCTTCTCGACGGCGACGGCGGCGGGGACGTGGTGCTGGTGGCGCACGGCCACGTCCTGCGGGTACTCACGGCGCGCTGGCTCGGGCTGGAACCGGCCGCCGGACGGCTGTTCGCGCTGGGCACCGCCGCCCTGTCCAGGCTGGGCCGCGAGCACGGACGGCCGGTGATCACGGCCTGGAACATCTCGCCCCGATTCGGGCGGGACCGATCTTTTGGGCCCGGGGTATAGCATACCCCGTGGGGGTTGGCCCCACGGAGGGGACCCGAGGACCGAGCCCCCGTCGATTGCGAGGACGACCATGGCCACCAGCCAGACCCCCACGCGCGGCTACAGCGCCACCAAGGACCAGCTGCAGACCCGCCTGCGCCGCATCGAGGGCCAGGTGCGCGGCATCGAGCGCATGGTCGAGGAAGACCGCTACTGCATCGACGTGCTCACCCAGATCAGCGCCATCCAGGCGGCCCTGGACAAGGTGGCGCTCGGCCTGCTCGACGGCCACGTGCGGCACTGCGTGGCCGAGGGCGCCCAGGAGGGCAAGGGCGACGAGATGTCCACCGAGCTGATGGCCGCGGTGGGCCGCCTCATGCGCCGCGGCTGACCCGCGGCGAGCACGCGGCCCCGAGCCCGGGCGCGGGGACGTCCGGGCTCAGGAGGCGATGGCCCAGCCGTCCTGGGCGGACTCGTACTCGCGCGTCAGCCGCAGCGCGCGCTGGGCGTCCGGCGAGTAGCGCCACTGCTCGGGGACGACGTGCGTGGTGCGGTACAGCCCCTTGAGCGTCATCGTGGCGGCCAGGTCGGAGGTGGGCAGACCCGGCAGCCCGTACATGCGGCGGGCCCAGCGCGGCAGCGTGGCGACGACCAGCGTCGCCAGGGCGGGCGCGGCCAGCTTGAGCGGCAGGAGCCGGCGGGGCACGGCCGGGTTGAACATGCGCACCAGCCCCTGGCGGGCCTCCTTGCAGGCGAAGATGTGCGGGCGCATCGCCGCGTAGTAGTCCTTCATCTCCGCGACGGAGGCGGGCACGTCGGCGGGGTCCAGGCCGACGACGGCGGCGGCGCGGCGCTGCTCGTCGACGAACCGGTCGGCGTCCTCGCGGCTCAGCGGCACGCCCGCGCGGCGCGCCACGTCGAGGTAGGAGTCGACCTCGCCCATGTGCACCCACAGCAGGTTCTCCGGGTCGTCGACGCGGAACACCTCGCCGGTGCGTATGTCCACGCCGGTGAGCTTGGCGTGCAGCCGGCGGACGCGGCGGCCGACCCGTTCGACCTCCTCGGTGGTGCCGTAGGTGCGGATCCGCACGAACTCCACGGTGCGGCCGAGCCGCGCCCAGGCGGCCCGCGGGTCCATCAGCTCGGAGTTCTGCGCGGTGCCCCACATCGACCGCGGGTGCAGCGCCTGCAGCAGCAGGGCCCGGATCCCTCCGACGAACAGCACCGGCTCGCCCATGACCCGCCAGGTCACCGAGCCGGGTCCGAACAGACCGTAGTCCACGTCGTCCACAGCACCCCTCCGGAGTAACCGAAGACTTATTTACCCTGGTTTGTACTGTGGCACACGGGTGCGGGGTCAGGTGCGGGGTCAGTCGGTGACGGGCTCGATCTCCGCCTCGTCCTCGTCCTCGGCGGGTTCGGGCGGCTCGGTCTGCTCGGTCACCCAGGCCAGGTAGTCCATGCTGCCCGCGACCACGGGGGTGGCGATGATCTCCGGGGTGTCGTAGGAGTGCACCTCGGTGATGAGGGTGGCCAGCTCGTCGAAGCGCTCATCGGTGGTCTTGAAGACCACCATCCACTCCTCGGCCGTCTCGATCTCGCCCTCCCACCAGTAGGTGCTGGCGATGGGGCCGACGAGCTGCGCGCACGCGGCCAGGCGTTCGGAGACCGCGGACTTGGCCAGGTCGGCGGCCTCCTGACGCGAGTCGGTGGTCGTCGTCACCTGAACGTACGCCTGGGCCATGGACCACTCCTTCCCCCAGCCGTCGAGCGTAGTCTCCGGCGCCCGGCCGGGCGCCGGACAGGGGCCCGGCCGGAGCCTAGCGGGCCGGGCGGACGACCATGGCGCTGCCGCCGCCCCGGCGCACCGGTTCGGCGACGGCCTGCACCAGGCCGGGACGCAGCACCTCCAGCCCGGCGGCGGCGCCGATCGTCCCGGCGGGCGGGCCGGCGAACAGCTCCAGCCGGTGCCCGCGCGCGGCCAGCGCCGTGCCGTACCGGTCGATGAACGCCTGCTCGGCGAACACCTGCGGGGTGTTGCGCTGGGTGGCGCGCGGCGCGGCCAGGGCGGCGGGCAGGCCCATGCCCAGGTCGATCCGGTTGAGCAGGATCTGCAGAACGGTGGTGATGATGGTGGACCCGCCGGGCGTGCCGACGGCCAGCATCGGACGGCCGTCGCTGAGCACGATCGTCGGCGCCATGCTGCTGCGCGGGCGCTTGCCCGGGCCGGGCAGGTTCGGGTCGGCCGGCGCGCCCTGCGCGGGCGGCTGCAGGGTGAAGTCGGTCAGCTCGTTGTTGAGCAGGAAGCCGCGGCCGGGTACGGTCAGCGCGCTGCCGCCGAACTGCTCGATGGTGATGGTGTAGGAGACGACGTTGCCCCACTTGTCGGCGACGGCCAGGTGGGTGGTCTGCGGCCCCTCGTAGGCGAGGGCGCGGGTGGCGCGGCCGGGTGGGAGGCAGGGTGCGTAGTCGCCGTCCGGGGAGCCGGGGGCGACGGGCGCGGCGGCGGCCCGGTCGGGGTCGATCAGGCAGGCGCGTTCGCGGGCGAAGCCGCTCGACAGCAGTTCCTTGAGCGGCACGCCGACCTTGTCGGGGTCGCCGACGTACCGGCCGCGGTCGGCGTAGGCGAGCTTGGACGCCTCCAGGAAGTAGTGGAGGGCCTTGACGGGGTCCTTGGCGTCGAACTGGAAGTTGCCGAGGATGTTGAGGGCCTCGCCGACGGTGGAGCCGCCGGAGGAGGACGGCGGCATCCCGTACACGTCCAGCCCGCGGTAGGACACGCGGGTGGGTTCGCGCCAGGTGGACCGGTAGCCCTTCAGGTCGCTCTCGCGCATCAGCCCCGGCCGCACGTTGCGGGTGGCGGAGGGCTCGACGGGCGGCTTGCGGACGGTGCGCACGATCTCCTCGCCGAGCCGTCCCCCGTACAGCCAGCCCGGCCCGCGCCTGGCCAGTTCGCGGTAGGTGCGCGCCAGGTCGGGGTTGCGGAACACCGAGCCGACGGCGGGCGGCTCGCCGCCGGGCAGGAACAGTTCGCGCGTGGGCGTGATGTCGCGGAACCGCTCCTGGTTGACGGCGGTCTGGTCGTGGAACTCCTGGTCGACGACGAAGCCGCGCTCGGCCACGTCGATCGCGGGCCGCAGGAGGGTGCCGAGGTCGCGGGTGCCGAAGCGGCGCAGCGCCAGGTCCCACTGCGCCACGGTGCCGGGCACGCCGACGCTCAGCCCGCTGGTGACGGCCTGGTCGAACGGGATGGCCTGGCCGGTGGACGGGTCGACGAACGACCGCTCGTGCATGGCCTGCGGCGCGGTCTCGCGGCCGTCCAGCGCGTACACGCGGCGGCGCTTGGCGTCGTAGTAGGTCAGGTAGCCGCCACCGCCGATCGCCGCGACGTACGGCTCGGTGACGCCGAGGGTGGCCGCGGCGGCGACGGCGGCGTCCACCGCGTTGCCGCCGCGTTCGAGCACCTCGATGGCGGCGCGGCTGGCATAGGGGTCGACGGTGGAGACCGCGCCGCCGTAGCCGGTGGCGACCGGCTGCTTGGACGGCGCCGCGACCGGGCTCGTCGTGCCGGGTGGGGACGCGAGGGGAGGCGCGGCGAGCGCGGCCGGGCCCGGCACGGCCAGCGGCACGGTCGCGGCGATGACCGCGGCGAGCGCCGTGCGGAGGCGGCCCGGGCGCCGGGGGCGACGCCGGGATCGGACCGGGGGGACGGGGATCGGGGACATCGCGCTCGGTGACACTTGACCTCCCTGGGGGGACCTCGGCTCCACCGTCGCACCGATCACGGAAGGCCGCCAGAGCCCCGGCCGCCCCCAACGATCATGTCATGCAGCCGTAACATACCCCGCCCAAGGCGGACGCATCGCAACCGATCCGACACCCCTCGCCACCAGCACGGATGCTGCCATAAGGTGCAAAGCTCAAGATCCCGACTTACCGGAAGTAATTACCGAACGTCGTTTCATCTCCGAAAGGCAACGAGACAGCACCAATACGCCCGAAACCATTGCTGTTTACCTCAAACTTGGTGAACTCTTAGTGACTTCGCCAGGCTTTGTGCTCGCGATCAGCGGCGCGGGTTCAGCCATGGGGGGACCACTACGACCCTGGGACAACCGCATGCGCAACAACATGTTCCGGCGTCTGCCCGTCGAACAGGCGACCGGGCAGCTGTACGGCGGCCGGCACCGGCTGCGCGTCGCCTACCGCACCCGCGACCTGATCGTGCTGGGCCTGGGCGTCATGATCGGCTCGGGCATCTTCAAGATCGCCGGGGTGCAGGCCGCCACCACGGCCGGACCGGCCGTGATCGTCTCCTTCGTCATCGCGGGCGTGGTGTGCCTGCTGGCGGCGCTGTTCTACGCCGAGCTGGCGTCGGTCGTGCCGGTCGCGGGCAGCGCCTACTCCTACAGCTACGTGGCGTTCGGCGAGCTATGGGCCTGGGTGGTCGGCTGGGCGCTGCTGCTGGAGCTGCTGCTGGCCGCCTCGGTGGTGGCGCGGGCCTGGTCGGTGTTCGCCGCGCAGGCGCTCGGCGACTTCGCCGTCCCGGTGCCGTCCTGGCTCGCCGACCTGGTCGGCCAGCCCAAGGGCTTCGACGTGTTCGCGCTCGGCATCCTGCTGCTGCTGGTGGCGGTGCTGGCCACCGGCAGCCGGCTCGGGCTGCGCACGCTGTGGTTCATGGTGCTGGCCAAGGTCGCGGTGATCGGCCTGGTCATCGGCGTCGGGCTGACGTTCTTCGACCCGGGCAACCTCAGCCCGTTCGTGCCGACCGCCCGGCCCGCCGCCGACGGCAGCGGCCAGACCGTGCTGGACGCGGTGCTCGGCGCCGCCACCGGCAGCACGCCGCGGGTGTTCGGCATCTGGGGGGTGCTGGCCGCCGCGCCCGCCATCGCCTTCGCCTACATCGGTTTCGATCTCATCGCCACCGCCGCCGAGGAGACCCGGGACGCCCCGCGCAGCATCCCGCGCGGCATCATCGTCAGCCTGGTGACGGCCGTCGTGCTGTACCTCGGGGTCGCCGTCGCCATGGTCGGGATGGTCTCCTACGACCGGCTCGACCCGTCCGGGCCGGTGCTCGCCACCGCGTTCGACGCGGCGGGCGCGGGCGCCATGGGCAAGGTCATCGACGTGGGGGCGGTGCTCGGCCTGACCACCGTCATCCTGGTGGTGCTGATCGCGCTGACCCGGGTGGTGTTCTCCATGTCGCGGGACGGGCTGCTGCCGCGCGGGCTGGCCGAGACGCGCCGCTACGGCGTGCCGTTCCGGGCCGCGTGGGTGTCCGGCGCCGCGGCGATCGTGATGTCGCAGACCATCGACGTGCTGACGCTGGAGCAGCTGGTGGTGATCGGGACGCTGTTCGCGTTCCTGTTCGTCCCTGCGGGCGTGCTGGCGCTGCGCCGCGACCGGCCCGACCTGCACCGCCCGTTCCGCGTCCCGCTGGCCCCGCTGACCGCGACGCTGGCCATCGGCGCGGTCGGCTGGCTGATGCTCAACCTCAAGGTGCAGACCTGGGCGTACTTCCTGGTCTGGATGGCGGTCGGCGTCCTGATCTACCTGGTCTACGGGCGGCGCAAGAGCCAGCTGCGGCGGCTGCTCACCGAGAAGGCGAACCGCCGCACAGCCGCGGCCGCCGCAGGCCGTCCGAGCGCGGGAGGCCCTGGCGCAAGGGCGGGCGGGCTGCCGCCGGGGGTGGCGCCGTACCCGGCGGACCGTGTTGCGCCCGGCCGGTCCCAGACGGGCGTCCATCCGCGGCCGCCGGACACCGCCCCGCGGCCGACCGTCCCCTACAGCGCGCCCCCGCCTCCGCAGAACCCGTACCTGTCGCAGCCTTATGGCCCGCGCACCCCCGACACCGGGCCGCAGCAGCAACCCCCGGCCGACCCGTACGCGCCGCGCACCTCCCCCCACCAGACGGGCGGCTACCCGCGACCGGAGCCAGGCGGCAGCCGAGGCAGGCACCGGCGCGACGACGAAACACAACAGCCGCCCTACCCCGACGAACACGACCCCTGGTAAAACGCGATGGGCGCCGCCTCCCCCAACGCGGGGACGGCGGCGCCCGTCCTGGACACCCGCTGAGGACGGCTACTTGCCCGCAAGCGGCGTCAGGTACTTCTGCAGGTCGTCCAGCACCTTCCCGGCGGCGGTCACGCCGATGCCGGTCATCCAGGTCTCGTCGTCGACCACCTCGGCGCGTCCGGCCTTGACCGCGCCGAGCCTGCTCCACAGCGGCCCGGTGGTGACCTTGGCCTGCTCCTGCGCGGCCTTCTCCCCGTAGGCCGCGACGAAGATCATGTCGCCGTCCGCCTCGGCGATGCGCTCGGGGCTGAGCGGCGCGAACCGCTTGTCGGCCTTGTCCTTGAGCAACTGCGGCTCGGGGCGGCCGAGGCCCACGTCGCGCAGCACGATCCCGGAGAAGGAGTCGGGCCCGTACTGGCGGATCTCGTCCGGCATGAACCGGATAACGCTGACCTTGATCTTGGCCGGGTCGCCGAGCCTGCGGCCCAGCTCCTTGGCGCGTGCCTCGTACGCCTGCAGCCGCTGCCGCCCCTCGTCCTTCTTGCCGACCGCCTCGGCGTCCAGCAGGAAGTTCTGCTTCCAGGTGATGCCGACCTGCTCGGTGAACACCGTCGGGGCGATCTTGGACAGCTCGCCGTAGAACTTCTCCTGCCGGAACTTGGAGCCGAGGATCAGGTCGGGCCGCAGCGCGGCGATCGCCTCCATGTCCGGCTCCTGGGTGGTGCCGACCACCTTGACCTTGGCGTACCCGGCGCCGAGGTACTTGGGCATGCCCGCCGCCTGGTCCGGCAGCGTGCTGCCGACCGGGGTGAGCCCCAGGCTGTAGAGGGTGTCGAGCTTGTCGGTGTCCAGGACGACAATGCGCTCGGGCTTGTCGGGCACCTTCGACTCGCCCATGGCGTGCTTGACGACGCGGGTGGCGCCGGACGACTCCGCGTCGCCACCGCCGCAGGCCGTCAGCGCCAGGCCGACCGCCACGGCACCGGCGACCAGCCCGCCCAGCCTCCGGCCGAGTCCGTGGAACTTCACGTGCATACCTACTTTCTCTGCGTCAGCCTTCGCGGTCGCCGGGGCCGGCACCGCGCCCCCGGTCAGCCGGGAGCGCCCGGCACCACCAACGGAGCCCCCGTCAGCGGGCACGGGATGACGACGCCGCCCAGGCCGAACACCTCTTCGAGACGGTCGGCGTTCATCACCTCTCCGGGCGGCCCCTGGGCGACGACCCGGCCGTCCTTCATGACCACCAGGTGGTCGGCGTACCGGCACGCCTGGTTGAGGTCGTGCAGCACCGCCACCACCGTCCGCCCGGTGCCGCCGCGGTTCAGGCGGCGCAGCAGGTCGAGCACCTCGATCTGGTGCGCCAGGTCCAGGTACGTGGTGGGCTCGTCCAGCAGGAGCGCGTCGGTGTCCTGGGCGAGCGTCAGGGCGATCCACACGCGTTGCCGCTGGCCGCCCGACAGCGCCTCCACCGGACGGTCGCGCAGGTCGCTCAGCCCCGTCAGGCGCAGGGCGCGCTCGACGGCGGCGGTGTCGGCGGCGCTCCACTGCCGGAACCACCGCTGGTGCGGCTGGCGGCCGCGCGCCACCAGGTCGGCCACGGTCAGCCCCTCGGGAGTCACCGGGCTCTGCGGCAGGACGCCCAGGCGGCGCGCCAGCTCGCGGGTCGGCATCGCGTGCACGTCGGCGCCGTCGATGAGGGCGGCGCCGCCGCGCGGCGCCAGCAGCCGGGCCAGCGTGCGCAGCAGCGTCGACTTGCCGCACGCGTTCGGGCCGATGATCACGGTGAACGCGCCGCCGGGCAGCTCCAGGTCCAGGTCCTCGATGACGAGCCGGTCGCCGTAGCCGACGCGGAGACCGCGGGCCTCCAGCCGCACCGGGGGCCGGGCGTCCGCGTCGGCGGCGTCGGCGTCACCGGCGGCGGGGCCCGGGCCGGACGACGGCGGGACGTGCTCGGTGGTCATGCTTTCTTCCTCCGTACCAGCAGCCACAGCAGGTAGGGGCCGCCGAGGGCCGCGGTGAGCACCCCGACCGGCAGCTGCACGGGCGCGAACGCGGTGCGGGCGACCAGGTCGGCCACGACGGTGAGCAGCGCCCCGGTGAGGGCGGCGCAGGCCAGCGGCGGACGCTCGGCGCGCACCAGGCGGCGGGCCAGCTGCGGCGCGGCCAGCGCGACGAAGTCGACGGCACCCGCCTGCGAGGTCGCCAGGGCGGCCAGCAGCACCGCGACCGCGCCGAGCGCGACGCGGCGCCCCACCACGCGCACGCCGAGCCCGCGGGCCACGTCGTCGTCGAGGGCGGTGGTGTCCATGGCGCGTCCCGCCCACAGCAGCACGGGAAGCAACACCAGTAGCGGCACCAGCAGCACGCGCGCCTCGGCGTAGCCGAGCCCGGCCAGGCTGCCCGCCAGCCACACCTGCGCCCGCTGCCCCTCCATCGGGTCGCCGCTGACGATGATCACTTCGGTGAGCGCCCGGACCGCCAGCGCCACGGCGATCCCGCACAGCACGAACCGGTGCGCGGCCAGCCCGTACCGGAACGACAGCACGAACACCGCCGCCGCGGCGGCCAGCCCGCCCAGCAGCGCGCCCGCCCCCAGCCAGACCGTACCCAGGCCCGCGGTCATCGCGAACGTGGCGGCCAGGCCGGCGCCCTGGGTGACGCCGACGACGTCGGGGCCGGCCAGCGGGTTGCGGCTGATCGACTGCAGCAGCGCGCCGGACAGGCCGAGCAGCGCCCCGACCGCGAGACCGACGGTGATGCGCGGCAGCCGCAGGTTCTGCACGACGACGGTGAACGGGCCGTCGCCCGCCAGCGCCCGCAGCACGTCCGGCGGCGCGACGAACGTGCTGCCCACGCCGAGCGAGACGACCGCGGCGACGGCGGTCAGCACCACGAGCACCGCGCCGACCACGGCCGAGCGCCGCCGCACGACGAACGCGACCGTCCCGCGGCCGACGACCAGCCGCCCCGCCGCCGGATGCGCGGTCTTCGCCGGGTTCACGCGGTCACCGTCCGTCCGCGGCGGACCAGCAGGATCAGGAACGGGGCGCCCAGCAGCGCGGTGACGACGCCGGCGCGGACCTCGGCGGGCGGGACGACCAGCCGGCCGAGCACGTCGGCGACCAGCAGCAGCGCGGGCCCGAGCAGCAGCGACACCGCCAGCACCCAGCGGTGGTCGGCGCCGACCAGGCCGCGCGCCAGGTGCGGCACCGCCAGCCCGACGAATCCGATGGGCCCGGCCGCGGCGACGGCGGCGCCGGTGAGCACGACGGCCGCGACCGCGGCCAGCAGCCGCACCCGGCCGACGTCGCGGCCCAGGCCGCGCGCCACGTCGTCGCCGAGGGCCACGGCGTCCAGGCCGCGCGCGGCGGCGAAGGCCAGCACCGCCCCGGCGGCGACGAACGGCAGCACCCACAGCGCCACCTCGGCGGGCCGTCCGGCCAGCGAGCCCACAGCCCAGAAGCGGTAGGTGTCGAAGGTCTGCGCGTTGACGGTGAGGACGCCGACCACCACGCCGGTGAGCGAGGCGTCCAGCGCGGTGCCCGCCAGCGCCAGCGTGACCGGGGACGCGCCGTCGCGGGTGCGGGCCGCCAGCGCGTACACGAACGTGCCGGACACGGCCGCGCCCGCGATGCCGAACCACACGTAGGCGGGCAGCGTGGTCAGCCCGAACACGCTGATCGCGACGACCACGCCCAGGGACGCGCCGGAGGTGACGCCCATCAGGCGCGGCTCGGCCAGCGGGTTGCGGGTCAGCGCCTGCATCAGCACCCCGGCCAGGGCCAGCCCCGCACCGACGGCCAGGCCGGTCACGGTGCGCGGCAGGCGCATCGACCGCACGATGGCGCTCTCCTCGCCGCCGTCGGGCCGCAGCAGCGCGTCGACGACGTGCCCGGGGGCGATGCCCCGGCTGCCCGCGGCCAGACTGGCCATCGCCGCGGCCACCAGCAGCGCCGCGCATGCCGCCACCACGGCGAGCCGCCGGCCGCGCATCCCGGTCACCCGCCGTCCCCCCTGCCGATCGATCAGATAGGTAAGGCAAACCTAAGACAAGGGGAGCGTACGGGACCGTCCATCAAAACGACAAATCAGCGACAGACGGGACATTCGACCCGAGGTGACGTCGATCGCAACGTGCCGTCTCCCGATCGCGTCGCCGACCGCCGGCACATGCTCGGGCACGGCTGAAACCGCGAGGCAACGGCCGGGCGGCCAGATTTACCAAGAGCGGAACAAATCGCCCATCGGGGCGGGACGGGCATTGACCGCGCCGCCCTCCTGCGGTCTGATCTTGGGGACGCACGGCGTCCGGCTCGGGGGCGGCGCTCGCGCGGATCGTGCACTGCCTCCGGGAGGCCGGCCTTGCGCGCACTGCTCGCGACCCTCGCCGCGCTCGCCCTCGCGGGCGCGCTCCTGTCCGCCCCGTCCGCGGCCGCGGCGGCACCCGCCGACGACGGGTGCGACCCGATCGACCCGGCGTCCTGCCTGCTGCCGTTCCCCAGCGACTGGTACACGGTGCGCGACGCCCGCACCGACACCGGCCGCCGCGTCCACCTGCGCACGACGCTGCGCAACTCGCTGGGCGTGCCGATCCGCCCGGACGCGTGGAACCGGTCCGACGGCTTCTCCCCCGGTTCCATGCTGCTGGCGCACGTGCCCGGCGTGGACCTGGCCCGCAGCGGCGCGGCGCCCGTCACCGACATCGGGGCGTCGCTGCGCCGCGACGCCCCGATCGTCATCGTCGACACCGCGACCGGGGAGCGCTGGCCGTACTGGGCCGAGCTGGACGCCAACGCCACGCGCGACGACCGCCGCGCCCTCATCGTCCGTCCGGCGCGCAACTTCCGCGAGGGCCACCGGTACGCGGTGGCGCTGCGCGGCCTGCGCGACGCCTCCGGGGCCGTCATCCGGCCCAACGCGGCGTTCGCCCGGATCCTCGGGCGGACGCTGCCGGCGGGCGACCCGCTGCGCGAACGGCAGCGCGCCACCAGGCGCGTCCTGGCGGACCTGGCGCGCCACGGCGTCGGCACCGAGGACCTGTACCTGGCGTGGGACTTCACCGTCGCCAGCCGCCGCGGCCTGTCGGAGCGCATGCTGCACATCCGCGACGACGCGCTGCGGGGCCTCGGCTCCACGGGCTCCCCGCCGTTCCTGGTCACGCAGGTCGCCGACGACGTGGACGAGCGGATCGGACGCGAGGTCAAGGGCGTGCTGTTCGCCCCCAGCTACCTGAACCTGCCCGGCGGCCCGCCCGGCTCGTCGTTCCACTACGGACGCGACGGGCTGCCCGCCCGGCTGCCCGGCAACACCCAGGTGGTGCCGTTCCAGTGCGAGATCCCGCGGTCGGCGTTCAGCACGCCCGCGCGGGCCGCCCTGTACGGGCACGGCCTGCTGGGCGGCGAGAGCGAGGTGGCGGCGGGCAACGTCAAGGCGATGGCGGCCGAGCACGGCTTCGCGTTCTGCGCCACCAAGTGGATCGGCATGTCCAACGAGGACATCCCCAACGTCGTCACCGTGCTGGCCGACCTGAGCCGCTTCGACACCGTCGCCGACCGGCTCCAGCAGGGCATGCTCCACCAGATCCTGCTCGGCCGGGCGATGACGCGCGGCTTCCTGCGCGACAAGGCGTTCCGCACCGCCGACGGCAGGCCGCTGATCGACGCCGCTAAGGGCGTGGTGTTCGACGGCAACAGCCAGGGCGGCATCATGGGCGGCGCGCTGACCGCCGTGTCGCCGGACGTGCGGCGCGCCGTGCTGGGCGTGCCCGCCATGAACTACAGCACCCTGCTCAACCGCAGCGCCGACTTCCCCACCTACGCCCGCGTGCTGGACGTGTTCTACCCCGACAAGCTCGACCAGCAGATCGCCATCGCGCTGATGCAGATGCTGTGGGACCGCGGCGAGGCCAACGGGTACGCCGCGCACATGACGGACCGTCCGCTGCCGGGCACGCCGTCGCACCGGGTGCTGATGCACGTGGCGTTCGGCGACCACCAGGTGGCGCCGGTGGCGGCCGAGGTCGAGGCCCGCACGATCGGTGCGCGGCTGCACGTGCCCGCGCTGCGCCCCGGGCGCAGCCCCGACCGGGTGCCGTTCTGGGGCATCCCCGCGATCGGCTCCACCCCGTACGCGGGCTCGGCGATGGTGGTGTGGGACAGCGGATCGCCCGCGCCGCCGACGACCAACACGCCTCCGACCGAGGGCCGAGACCCGCACTCCGATCCGCGCAACTCGCCCGACGCGCGTCGGCAGAAGGCGGTGTTCCTCAAGACCGGCACGGTCGTCGACGTCTGCGGCGGCCCCTGCGTCATCACCCCCGCGGGGAGCGGTTGACGGCGCGGCGGCGGACCGCATACCCCCTCCCCGCGGGTCAGGTTCAGGTGACCTTCATCACCACGCGGGGCGGCCATCTGCGATGATCATTGCATGCTGCAGGTCTGCCCCAACGGTCCCCGCACCCGCTCCGACGCCGCCCACCTGCCGCTGACCCCGCACGAGCTCGCCGTCGCCGTCCGCAGCGCCGTGGTCGCGGGCGCCGAGGACGTGCACCTGCACCCCAAGGACGCCTACGGCGCCGACTCGCTGGAGCCTGACGCGGTCGCCGAGGCGGTGACCGCCGTGCGCGCGGCCGTGCCGGGCATCCGCGTCGGCGTCACCACGGGCGCGTGGGCCGCGCCGGACCCGCGGGCCCGCGCCGAGCTGGTGCGCTCGTGGAAGGTGCTGCCCGACCACGCCTCGGTCAACTGGCACGAGGAGGGCGCCGAGCTGGTCGCCGACGCGCTGCTCGACCTCGGCGTGGAGATCGAGGCGGGCGTGTTCTCCGGCACCGACGCGGCCCGCCGGTTCCTGGCCTGGCCGTCCGCGCACCGCGTGCTGCGGGTGCTGGCCGAGGTGACCGACACCGACCCCGACACCGCGCCGCGCACGGCCGCCGCGCTGCTGGAGGAGCTGGGCGCCGCGCGCGGCCGTCCCGTCCTGCTGCACGGCGAGGACGGCGGCGCCTGGCCGGTGCTGCGCATGGCCGCCGCGCTCGGCCTGGACACCCGCATCGGCCTGGAGGACTGCCTGCTGCTGCCCGACGGGTCGCCCGCGCCCGACAACGCGTCCCTGGTCCGCGCGGCCCGCGAGATCCTCGGCCTGGCCGCTCCCCCGCGCGACCGCGCCGTGTGACCCCGCCCCGGGGCACCGTCCCCGGGTCTCCTCTTCCGGACCGCCCGGTCCGGTCCGGCATCGCCGCGTGCGGTTGCGCCCTGCCCTCGCATGCCCGCCGCCCGGGAGCCGTCCGGCGTCTCCCCAGGTCGTCCCGGGCGTTCTTGACCGTCAGATCAGCATTATCTTATGTTTCATTATCATTGATTACGGTCGTTGCCGCCTGCTCCGGCGCGGCGGACGGCCGGGAGCGGAGGTCGGTTTGTCCGGGACCGTTCGGCGGCTGCGGGAAGACGGGCGCGGGCCGGAAGAAGGGCCCGGCGGGGCGCCTCGCTCGCCCCTGGTGACCCCCGAACGGCTCCGGACGCTGCTCGCACCGCGGTCCGTCGCGCTCATCGGCGCCAGCGACAGATCGGCGTTCTCCCGGCTGCTGTACGGCAACCTGACCGCCGCGGGCCGCGCCGACACCACCTACCTGGTGAACCGGCGCAGCCCCGAGGTGCACGGACGGCCCGCCCACCGCACGTGCGCGGAGATCGGCGGGCCCGTCGATCTGGCGTTCGTCATGGTCCCCGCCGAGGCGGCGCCCGACGCGGTGCGGGACGCGGCGGTCGCGGGGGCGCGCGGCGTCGCGGTGCTC
The DNA here is from genome assembly GCF_030269545.1 of Actinomadura sp. NBRC 104425. Lineage (GTDB taxonomy): Bacteria > Actinomycetota > Actinomycetes > Streptosporangiales > Streptosporangiaceae > Spirillospora > Spirillospora keratinilytica. The sequence continues at coordinate 20,819 of NZ_BSTN01000003.1, forward strand.
AGCTCCGGGTACGCCGAGACCGGCGCGGAGGGGCGGCGGCGGCAGGAGGAGCTGGCGGGCCTCGCCGAGGAGCTCGGCGTCGTCCTGCTGGGCCCCAACGCGCTCGGCTTCGTCAACGTCGCGGCGGGCGTGCCGGCGATCGCGCTGGCCGATCCGCCGAGCGCGCCCGGCGACGTCGCGCTGATCTCCCAGTCCGGCGCCTGCTGCGGCGCGATGACCGATTTCGCGGCCCTGGCCGGGGTCGGGCTCTCGCACGTCATCACGGTCGGCAACGAGGCGATGGTCACCGTGGGCCACCTGGTCGACCACCTGGTGGACGACCCGGCCACCAAGGCGATCGCGGTGTTCATGGAGGCCGTCCGCGAACCGGAGGTGTTCGCCGCGGCGGCCCGCCGGGCGGCGCGGGCGGGCAAGGCGCTGGTGGTCCTCAAGGCGGGCCGCAGCGAGCTGGCCGCGCGGGCGGCCGCCTCGCACACCGGCGCGCTGGTGGGCGACGACCGGGTGGTCGACGCGGTGTTCGAGCGGCTCGGCGTGATCCGGGTGGACACGATCGAGGACATGCTGGTCACGGCGGGCGTCGCCGCGTACACCGGGCCGCTGGACCGGCCGGGCGCGGGCATCGTGTCGATCTCCGGCGGCGCCTGCGACATCATCGCCGACCTGGCCGACGGCGCGGGCCTGCGGCTGCCCGAGCCGGCCGAGGGCACGGTGCGGCGGCTGGCGCGGGTGCTGCCCGCCTTCGGCGCGGCGCACAACCCGCTCGACGTCACCGGCGCCGCGGTCAAGGACCCGCAGATCTGGCGGGAGGCGGTGGCGGCGGTCGGCGACGACCCGTCCGTCGGCATCGTCGTCGCCGTCAACAGCCTGCCGTGGCGCGGCGACGGCCCCTTCTACGGTCAGCGGTACGTCGACGCCATCGGCGCGGGCATGGCCGCGGGCAGGGCGCCCGGCCTCTACCTGACCCAGGTGACCCAGCCGGTGGGGCCGCGGGCGCGCGCCGTTCTGGACGCCGGCGGGGTCGCCCACGTCGTCCCCGGGCTGCGGCTCGGCGTGGAGGCGATCGCGCGGCTGGCCCGCTGGTCGGCGCACCGCGCCGAGGAGGAGACGGCCCTCCGGGAGCACGCCGTTCCGGCGCCTCGGGTCGCGCTCCCGGAGGGCGACGCCTTCTCCGAGGTGGACGCGCGGGCCCTGCTCGAGGCCGCCGGGATCCCGGTCGTCCCGGCCCGGCACGTCCGTTCGGCCGAGGAGGCCGAGCGGGCCGCCGCGGAGTTCGGCGGGCCGGTGGCGATGAAGATCGTCTCACCGGACATCGCCCACAAGACCGACCTGGGGTGCGTGCGCCTCGGCGTGACCGCGGACCAAGCGGCCGCCGTGCACGACGAGATCATGGCGGCGGCCCGGGGCGCCGCCGCCGCGGGGGCGCGGCTGGACGGGGTGCTGGTGGCGCCCATGCGCGCCGAGGCGCCCGAGCTGCTGGTCGGCGTGACCCGCGATCCCGACTGGGGCCTGCTGCTGGCGGTGGCGCTCGGCGGCGTCCTGGTGGAGGTGCTGGACGACGCCGCGCTGTCGCCGCTGCCGGTCACGCCCGCGCGAGCGCGGGCGATGCTGACCGGGCTGCGCGGCGCGGCCGTGCTGCGCGGCCACCGCGGCTCGCCCGCCGCCGACCTGGACCGCCTCGCCGAGGTGGTCGCCGCCGTCGGGCGGCTTGCGGCCGCGCTGGGGCCCGACCTGGAGTCGCTGGAGATCAACCCGCTGCGGGTGTGCGGCTCGCAGATCGAGGCGCTGGACGCCCTGGTCGTCCGCCGCCGGTAGGGGGCCTCGGCCTGTCAGTCCCGGTTCTCGGCGAGGTGGCGTTCGATGCTCTCGACCTTGGCGTCCAGGGCGCCGGTGACGCCGGGACGCAGGTCGGCCTTGAGCACCAGGCTGACCCTGGGGGCGCGGGCGGCGACGGCGTCGGTGGCGGCCTTGACCACCGCCATCACCTCGTCCCACTCCCCCTCGACCGTGGTGAACATGGCGTCGGTGCGGTTGGGCAGGCCGCTTTCGCGCACCACGCGGACGGCCTCCGCCACCAGTTCCCCCACGTTCTCCCCGACGCCGAGCGGGGTCACCGAGAACGCGACCAGCATGACGACACCTCCCTGGACGATCTTGCGAAGCTGCCGTGATCCTAGGGGCGCATCCAACAGGGTGCGCGCCGGCGCCTCCCCGAGCTCGGGCCGGTGGCGTAGCGTCGGAACCATGAGCGATGTCCTGGTCGAGCGCGACGGCCCGTTCACGACGATCACGATGAACCGGCCGCAACGCCGCAACGCGTTGTCCCGGGAGTTCCTGCTCGCGCTGACCGAGGCGTTCCGGCAGGTCGGCGGCACCGACGCCCGCGGCGTGGTGCTGGCGGCGAGCGGTCCGGTGTTCTCCGCCGGTCACGACTTCGCCGACATGGCCGGGGCGTCCCACGCCGACGTCCGCTCCCTGCTGCAGACGTGCACCGAGCTGATGCGCACGATCCAGTCGGTGCCGCAGGTGGTGGTGGCGCGGGTGCACGGCCTGGCGACGGCGGCGGGCTGCCAGCTGGTGGCGAGCTGCGACCTGGTCGTGGCGGGCGAGAGCGCGGGGTTCGCCGCGCCGGGCGGCAAGGGCGGCTGGTTCTGCCACACCCCGATGGTCGCGATCGCCCGCGACATCGGCCGCAAGCGGGCCATGGAGATGGCGCTCACCGGCGACGTGATCGACGCGCGCACGGCCTGCGAGTGGGGCCTGGTCAACCGGGTCGTCCCGGACGACGAGCTGGACAAGGCGACCCTCGAGCTCTTGGAGCGGGCCACCAAGGGCAGCCCGCGCAGCAAGGCCCTGGGCAAGCAGGCCATGTACGCCCAGCTGGGCCGTCCCGAGCAGGACGCCTACGCCTACGCCATCGAGGTGATGGCCGCCGCCAGCCAGACCCCGGAGGCGCAGGAGGGCATGCGCGCGTTCCTGGACAAGCGGCCTCCGGAGTGGCCCGCCTAGCACCCGGTCGGTCACTGGTACCTGGGCACGAACCAGCGGGCCCGGTAGAACTGGGCGCCGCGCAGCACGCGCGTGGCCGTCCGGCGCCCCGGCCCGAAGAACTCCAGGGTGTCGGTGCACCAGGAGGTGGCGCAGCCCTTCTTGGGCCGGGTCAGCAGCACCTGCCCGGTCCGGGGGTGGTCGCCGACGGACTTGACGATGCGCTTGTTGACCCGCGGGGCGAGCCGGTAGCGGGTGGTGAACACGCCCCTGCGCTTGTCGTACTGGTAGACGCCGTGGTGGGTGGTGATCCACAGCCGGTTGCGGTTGCCGAACACGGGCGCGAGGTCGTGGCCGCCGGCCGACGGCAGCCGCCTGCGCCCCACGGCCCGCAGGGTCGGGCGGTGCGCCGTGCCGCCCACGCGCAGCGCGACCAGGTGCTTGTCGCCGAGGGCCCACAGGATTCGGCGGGACGGGTCCCACAGCAGGCCGTGCGCGCGGGCGAGGCGGACCTGGGCGTGCGCGCGGGCGGCGCGTCCGCGCGAGGCGGCGTAGACGCGCACCCAGTGGCCGCGGGCCGCGGCCACCGCGACGTTGCCGTTCGGCAGCAGCTCGGCGGCGTGCAGGCCGCTGCTCCGGCCGGCGTCGACGGCCCATAGGCGCCTGCCGGACGGGTACTCCACGGCCCCGGCGAAGCCGGCGCCCTGCGCGGTGACCACGTAGGTCCGTCCGTGCCGGCGCCGCACCCGCACGTCGGACGCGCCGCCCCACGCGCCGGCGACGTCCCGGTATCCGCGTGCGGCGGTCGGCTTCCAGCTCCATTTCACGGCGCGCTTGCCCTGCCAGGAGCGCCTGCCCGCGTCCAGCACGACGAGCCGGCGCCCGGCCTGGTCGCCGCCGATCACCAGGCCCTTCGCCCACCCCCTGGGCTGGGCCGACGGCTTGGCCAGGGCGGGCCGCAGCTTCCTGGGCAGCGGGTCGGTCGGCGGGGCGGGCTCGGCGGCGGCGGGAGGCGCGCCGACGGCCGCGACCGCCGTGGCGGCCAGGGCGGCGCAGGTCCGGCGGACGGTTCGCGGACGGGTCCTGCGGCGGACGGTGCGGCGCGGCATCGGGCCTCCCTTGAGTCACGGACACAACAGGTGTAACGCTGCATACCCAAACGACTACAAAGAGACAGACGGCCGTCGGTGAAATGGGGGTAAGCGCGGGAACCGGGTCAGGGGTCGCCCTGGCGGACGAACCCGTGCCGCGCCAGGACCTCCGACAGCCGCCGGCCGAACCCGGTCAGGACCCGGCCCGTGCCCCGGCAGGCCGGGCACGGCTGCTGCTCGGGTTCGTCGGGGCGGGTCCGCATGTGCTCGTCGATGGCCCGTTCGATGGCCAGCACGACGGTGGGCACCTCGGTCTCGGCGGGCGGGGCCTGCGCGGCGTGCGACAGGTCCGCGGCGCGCTGCGCGGCCTGCGCCACGCGGATCAGCTCGCCGGCGCGTTCGTGCCAGGCGCGCCACCGCACGCTGCGCACCAGGCCCGTCCCGCCGCACTCGCCGCAGGCGCGCTCCAGCGCGTCGAGGAACCGGGCCCACTGCTCGGCGGATGCGTCCGGGGGTTCAGGCGTCGTCATGGGAGACGCGAGGCCGGCACCGATTCTCCATCGAAGCGGCAATACGCGGCGAGCACCCCGGAAGGTTCACCGAGCGCCGTTCGGTAATCTGCTCCCGCGGCCGCGTCGTGCAGGCCGTTCGCCTCGCCTGTGGACACCCGGGAGGAGCGCCACCCCATGCCCTGGTCCGACTACGAACGGCTCCGGTTCGAACGGCACGAAAACGGCGTGCTGCTCATCACGCTCGACCGTCCCGACAAATACAACGCGGCCGACGAGCGGATGCACACCGAGATGGCCCGGGTGTGGCGGGACGTGTCCGCCGACCCGCAGACCAGGGTGGCCGTGGTGACCGGCGCGGGCAGGGCGTTCTCCGCGGGCGGCGACCTGGCCATGGTCGAACGCATGGCGGGCGACCACGACCGGGTGTCGCACATGCTGACCGAGATGAGCGACCTGGTCTACAACATGGTCGACTGCGCCAAGCCGATCGTGTCGGCGATCAACGGGGTGGCGGTCGGCGCCGGGCTGGTCGTCGCGCTGCTGGCCGACATCTCCGTGTGCGCCGAGGACGCCCGCCTGGGCGACGGGCACGTGCGCCTCGGCGTCGCCGCCGGGGACCACGCGGCGATGGTCTGGCCGCTGCTGGCGGGCATGGCCAAGGCCCGCTACCACCTGCTCACCGGCGAAATGGTCGACGGCGCGGAGGCCGAGCGCATCGGCCTGGTCAGCCGCGCGGTGCCGCGCGAGCAGGTGCTGGACGAGGCGATGCGCGTGGCGCGGACGCTGGCCACCGGGCCGCAGCAGGCGATCCGGCTGACCAGGCGCGCCCTGAACAACTGGCTCAAGGCGGCGGGGCCCGTCTTCGACCAGTCCGCCGCCTACGAGATGCTCACGTTCATGGGCCCGGACGTGCTGGAGGGGCTGGCGGCCCTGCGCGAGAAGCGCGAGCCGCGTTTCCCGTCGGCGTCCCGGGAGGGCTGAGGCGCGCGGCCGGGCGCAAGGTCTCAGCCGAGGCGGCGGAACGCGGCGGCCGCGGCGGCCCCCGTACGCCAGGTGCGGCACCAGGTCCGACACCCAGTCCGCCGCCGACCAGCGGCGCGGGTCGGTGACGCCCAGCGCGGCCATGGGCCCGATCGACCCGGCCATGGCCAGTACCGTCAGCGCGACCGCGCCGACCGGCCACGGCAGGCGCCGGGCGAGCGGCCCGTAGGCCACGGCGGCGCCGAGCCCGGTCGCGTACCCGAGCAGCGGCCCGAGCCCGGCCTCGCGGTTGCCGGCCTGCTCGCCCTCGCCGAGGCCGACGCCGGCGCCGCGGGCCAGCCGCCGCACCGTCTCCTCCGGCGTGCTGCTGGCGGGACGGGCGCGCGCGGCCATGTCCACGTAGGTGGCGGCATTGAGGGCGCATGTGCCGACGGCGCCCGCGATGAGTCCCTTGGCGATCGTCCCCATGCCGGTGGGCTACCCGCCACATCCCCGGCATCACGCCGCCGTTTCGAGAACTCCCCGCGGCCGTTACGCGGAGGAAACGATGGCGTCGCCAGGATGCCGCCATGCCCGGAAGATCCCACCTGTCGTCGCGCGGGCGGCCGTCATGGTGAGGCGCGCCAGACACGCGCGGTCGTTCCGCTTCGCGCGGGTCCTGCGCGCCGTGGCGGCCGTACTCCTAGGGGCTGCCACGCTCGCGTGCGCCTCCGCGTCCGCGGCCCTGCCGACGGTCCGCGTCGCGGCGCCCATGACACCGCTCATCCTGTCGGCGCCGGAGACCTCCACACCGACGCCCAGTGCGCGGACGCCGTCCCGCAAGCCGCGCTCCTCGTTCGGCAAGACGCAGCGAAAGCGCCTGTCACGGACGCTCGACCACTACCTGAAAACCAGGTCGGGCAGCGTGACGGTGGCGGTGACCGACCTCGCCGCCGACCGCGCGGCCTTCGCCTACAACACCAAGCTGCGACCGGTGACGGCCAGCACCGTCAAGGTGGACATCGTCATCGCCCTGCTGCTCAAGGCGCAGCGCGAGCACCGCGCCCTGACCGCGACCGAGCGGGCCCTCGCCGAAAAGGCGATCAAGTACAGCGACAATGCCGCGACGACCGAGCTGTGGCACCGCATCGGCAGCGGCTCCGGCCTGGCCGCCGCCGGCAGGAAGCTCGGCCTGCGGCACACGCGTCCCGGCCCCGGCGACTACTGGGGCAGCACCGTCACCAGCGCCACCGACCGGCTCCGCGTCCTGGCCGCGCTGTCCACCGGACGCGGCCCGCTCAGCGCACGCAACCGCAAGTACCTGCTGTCCCTGATGATGAACGTGACGCCGACGCAGGCGTGGGGGGTCAGCGCGGCGGCCGGGCGCGGCGACCGCGTCGCCCTGAAGAACGGCTGGCTGCCGCGCGAGGCCGACGGGGGCCTTTGGACGATCAACAGCATCGGCCGGGTGCGCGGCGGCGGTCACGACCTGCTGATCGCCGTCATGTCGTCCCGCAACGCGTCCATGTCCGACGGCGTCGCCACCGTGGAGCACGTCGCCGAACTCGTCGCCGCCGCGATCAAGGGCACGTCCGCGCAGGACGGCTGACCCGCGCGCCGCCTCACGGCGCCAGATCGACCCTGATGTCGCCGGACTCCGGCAGCAGCACGACCGACGCCCCGTTGGTCCGCGTCCAGCCGACGGGCAGCAGGAACCAGCGCCCCCGCGAGTGCGCGAGGAGGCGCAGCCCGTCGTAGCGGAAGGCGTACGCCGACTCCTTGGCGCCGCTGAGCCGCACCATGCGCACGCCCGGCGCGCTGATCTGCAGCCGCTGCCGGCTGTACACGGTCGCCTTCGGCTCGACCAGCAGCGACACCTCGATCTTCTGGGCCTCGGCCAGGCCGCGGCTCTGCGCCACGCCGGCCGTCGCCCAGAACGCCGCGACCAGCAGGAGTCCGGCGATCAGGCCCCGGCGCAGGTTGGCGTTGGAGTCGACGACCGCCGCGACACGGCCGGGCAGCGCCGCGCGGATCCGCGAACTCTCCGCGGCGTAGTCGAGCAGCAGCGCACCGGCGGCGAGGGCCACCGGGGAGAAGAGGGGCCCGGCGAGCATCTCCGCGCGGCGCTGCAGGCCGATCGCGCCGATGGCGAGCGAGACGAACGCAAGGCCCGCCAGGACACCGCACGCCACCCGCCGCCCCCGCAGGTCGAGCCGGTCGAGCAGGAGGGCCAGCAGATGGTGCAGGATGAGCACGACGACCCCGGTGACCAGCACCACCGCCAGCGGCACGAACAGCGGCCCGGCGCTGCGCACCAGGTAGTCGGTCGTCGTCAGCCCGACGCTGCCGAGGTCCAGACCGAAGTAGCCGTACAGCGCCTCCGCACGCCTGTACCCGAAGTAGTACAGCACCGCGGTGAGCATGCCGGCGGGAGCCAGCACCTTGGTGGCGAACTCCAGCAGCGAACCGATGCCCCGGAACCCCGGGCCGCCCTCGTCCGCCACCACCGATCAGGGGCTTCCGTCCGGCTGGGGCTGGTCCGGCTGCGACGTGTCCGGCTCCGTGGGCCCGTTCTCAGTCGCGGTGGGCACAGGTTCGGTCGTCTGCCGCCCCGGAGGCGAACTCACCGTGACCGACCCCGTGGGCCTAACCGGCCCCGACGTCGAGGGGCCACTGGGCCGCCGCGCCGTCCCGACGATCTTGTTGAAGACCTCGGGATTGCTCACCCCGACCCGCAGGCAGACCCGCTCGGACCCGCACAGCGACTCACCGGCCGGCCGCGGATCGATGAGCTCGACGTACCTGTTCACCTGCCCCTCCCGCGCCTTGGGCGCGTACTTGACAACGAGACACAGATCCTTGGCTCCGCACTTCTTGTTGCGGCTGCGGCGGACCACCGTCTGGATCTTCTCCGAGCAGTCGTCCCCCACCTGCGGAAGGTCGGTCGCCGCACGGCAGGCCTCGGCGATCTGCCGCGCCTGCTCCTCGCTGATCCCCACCTGGGCGGCATTAACGGCCTGAGCCTGCACGTCCCCGCCGACGGCCATCCCACTCGACTGCATCGGCAGCGGCGTCGTCGCCGGGCGAGCCTTCCGTTCCTCTCCTCCGCACCCCGCGAGAAGCACCACCACGGCGCACCCCAGCACCCCCCGCTGCCAGAGCCCCATGACCTCCCACATTCCACCCCGCCGCACACCCCCGCTGCCCAGAAACCTTCTCCACACCACCCCCGAAAAAACCTCGCCCCCCACCCTCGAACAGCGAACTCAAAGCCACACCCCCACCAAAACCTACAAATCAACAAACATTTGGAAGAACAGGGAGGATTACCCCAGAGAACACAACGCCCCCGGCATTGGCGAGCGACAGAGCCCAGCTGGAAGGACGGCCGGGACTCGAACCCGCACAAAACGGTGGCCCGAACTGAATGAAGAAGAGGCGTTGCGTTCCCTCCAGGGGTTGATGAGCAACCCTGACCTGGCGCTACCTGTCCGGCGCGCCGCTGCTGTCGCGATCCCCCTACGGGTGATAAGCGGCCCGCCCGGCGGCCTGTGGACCGTGTGAGGCCCGGCGCGGGTTGCGATCCCTCCAGGGGTGATGAGCGACGCAGGTCGCGGTCACCCTCATCCCGGCCGGGCGTTGGCCGGCTCATCGCTTCTTGGGGACGGTCCCGGTCGCGCAGGTGGCGGAGTGGGGCGGGGCGGGGGCGTCGGCGGGGTGTTGGGTGGTTTAGGCGGCTGCTCGGGCCTGGTGCGGGCAGCCTTCGGCCGGCGGGCGGGCTGCCGGCGGGCCTTGCTGGATGGTTGTTGGTGGGGCGGGCGGGACTCGAACCCGCGACCAAAGGATTATGAGTCCCCTGCTCTGACCGGCTGAGCTACCGCCCCGGGGTCTCCTCCGTGCAGTGCCGATTACGGAGGGGCTTGCCGCGGCAATGATAGCGGCGGGGCGTTGCGGGGGGCCACCGGGAAAGGCCGGGGTCCACCTTGAGGTGGGGCGCGATGTCATACCCGGTACCGAGTGACGGGAGTGGTGACCGGTCGGTAGGGTCCGCCTATGGTCAAGCGCGGAGTCTTCTCTCTGGTCGTCGTGCTGGCCGCGGGGACGGCGGCCTGCACGGGCGGGGGCGGCGGAGGCGACGAGGGCGCGAAGCAGCCGCCGCCGCAGGAGACGTTGCGGCAGGCGGCGCAGGCCATGGGCAACCTGCGGAGCGTGGCGTTCAACGTGGCGACCGAGGGGAACCCGGGGGTGCCCCTCAAGGGCGGGGACCTGCGGTTGCTGCGCGACGGGGACGCCGAGGGGACGATCAACCTGGAGCAGTCCGGGCAGGCGGTCGAGATGAAGATCGTCGCGGTGGGCGATGCGTTCTACGTCAAGGGCGTGACGGGCGGGTGGCGCAAGTTCCCCAAGCAGCTGGCCTCGGCGATGTACGACCCGTCGGCCGTGCTGGACCCGCAGCGGGGCATCGCCAAGCTGCTGACGTCGGTGGCGCAGCCGCAGGCGGAGAAGACCGAGAAGGTGGACGGCAAGGACGCCTACAAGGTGCGCGGCACGCTGCCCCAGGACGTCATCGCCGGGCTGATCCCAGGGCTGAACGGGGACGTCAAGGGCCATGTGTGGGTGAGCACCGCCGACCACCGGCTGCTGAAGGTGCGCGGTGACGTCAACGACGGCGCGGTGACGGTCAGGTTCACCGAGTTCGACGCGCCGTACAAGATCAGCGCCCCGGCATGATCCGGCGCCGCATCGCGATCGGGGTCGGCGGCGCGGTGGTGCTGCTGGCCGCGCTGGACGCCTACGTCGTCACCACGATCCTGGTGACGGTCGTCGGGGATCTGGGGATCCCGATCAACCGGCTGGAGCGGGTGACGCCGGTCGTCACCGGGTTCCTGCTGGGGTACGTGGCGGGCATGCCGCTGCTGGGGCGGCTGTCGGACCGGTTCGGGCGGCGGCCGGTCATCCAGCTGTGCCTGATCGCGTTCGCGGCGGGGTCGGCGGTCACGGCGTGCGCGGACGGCTCGCAGTGGGCCCACGGGGTCGTCACGCTGACGGCCGGGCGACTGGTGCAGGGCCTGGCGGGCGGCGCGCTGCTGCCGGTGACGATGGCTTTGGCGGCCGACCTGTGGGAGGAGCGCGGGCGCCCGGTGGCGCTGGGCGTGGTGGGTTCGGCGCAGGAGCTGGGCAGCGCGGTGGGGCCGCTGTACGGGGCGGCGCTGGCGGCCGCGTTCGACTGGCGGGCGATCTTCTGGATCAACATCCCGCTGGCCGCGGCGGCCATGGCGGCGGTGCATTTCTGCGTGCCGGCCGGGCGGCCGGGCGGGCGGCCGGGCGTCGACGTGGTGGGCGGCGTGCTGCTGGCGGCGGGGCTGGCGCTGGTCGTGGTGGGCGTCTACAACCCCGAGCCGGACGAGTCGGCGCTGCCGCCGTGGGGGCTTCCCGTGCTCGCCGCGGGCGTCGCGGTCATGGCGGCGTTCGTGCTGTGGGAGGTGCGGTCGCGCACCCGGCTGCTCGACGTGGAGGGGACGCGGCGCGGCCCGCTGTTCGCCACGCTCGGGGTGAGCCTGCTGTCGGGCGCCGCGCTGATGGTGACGCTGGTGGACGTGCAGCTGGTGGCGCAGACGCTGCTGGGCGAGGACACGATGGGCGGGGCGCTGATCCTGGCGCGGTTCCTGGTGGCGCTGCTGGTCGCGGCGTTCCTGGGCGGGCTGGCGGCATGGCGGTTCGGCGAGCGGGTGCCGCTGGTGGCGGGGATGGCGGTCGCAGCCGCGGGGTACGCGCTGATCGCGATGTGGCCGGAGGGGCTGCGGGACGCGGCGTACGGGCCGCTGCCGCGCATGGACGTCGATCTGGTGGTGACCGGCGCCGGCCTGGGCCTGGTGATCGCGCCGGTGTCGTCGGCGGTGCTGCGGACGGTCCCGGCGGCCCGGTACGGCATCGCGTCGGCGGCCGTGGTGGTGGCGCGGATGATGGGCATGCTGCTGGGGATCGCGGCGCTGTCGGCCTGGGGGTTCCACCGGTTCCACTCGCTGACCGCCGGCCTGCAGATGCCGCTGCCGTTCCTGATGTCGCGGCAGGAGTTCGCGCGGCGGCTCGCCGAGTACCAGGAGGCGGTGCGGGACGCGCTGCGCACCGAGTACCAGGAGATCTTCTGGATCACCGCCGTGCTGTGCCTGGTGGGCGCGGTGCTGGCGCTGGCGGTGCGGGACGGGGCCCGGGCGTCCGGCGGGGCCGCGCGGGCGGTGGCCGAGACGGTGCCCGAGACGCGTTCGTGAAAAGCCGGGAAAACACCGGCTCGGGGTCGTGCTGATCATGATGCGCCGGAATATCCTGAGATTCGATGGCCGGAGCCTCTTGCCGGGAGTGGTCGCCCCGGGGAGGTGATGACAGTGCGCGGGTTCGGCGCGGGCGGTGCGGCGCCGCCGCTGCGGCGGCTCCGCCGGCGGCTCGGTTTGGAGCGCAACGAGCTGCGTCGGCGCGTCGACCGCGTCCAGCGCGCGATCGCGCTGGCGCTGCTGGTCCTGCTGCTCGCCACCGCGCCTGCGGTGGCCGCGTGGTGCGGCGGCCTGGCCTACGACGCGGGGCTGCGGGCCGAGCGGCGCGAGCACGCGCAGCGTCAGCAGGTGTGGGCGACGGTGGTCGCCACCGGCGGCATCGCCTCGTCCGGCGACCAGTACGTCCACGAGACGGTGCAGGCCGTCTGGCCGCGGGCGGCCGACGGCAGGACGCGCACCGGCACCCTGCCGAGCTGGAAGGGCGCCGCGGTCGGCGACCGCAAGCGGATCTGGGTCGACCGCGAGGGCAGGCCGACCGTGCGGCCGCGGCCGCACAGCCGGACGGTCACCGACGCGGTCTACGCGGGCGCGGCGGCGGCGCTGGGCGTCGGCGCGCCGGTGCTGCTGGCCTACGTGGTGGTCCGCCGCCGCTGCGACCGGTACCGCGACCGGATGTGGGACGCCGCCTGGGCCCGCATGGACACCGACGCGGGCCACAACCGCCCCTCCTGAGCCCCCGCGCCGGGCCGCCGCAGGGCCTCAGACGCGGACGCGGTGGCGGGCGGCCGGGACGACCAGCGGCGTGCCGGTCTCCGGGTCGTCGATCACGCGGCAGGGCAGGCGGAACACCTCCTCGACGAGGTCGGCGGTGACCACGTCGCCGGGGGCGCCCTCGGCGATGATGCGCCCGCCGCGCATGGCGATCAGGTGGGTGGCGTAGCGGGCGGCGTGGTTGAGGTCGTGCAGGACGGCGACGACGGTGCGGCCCTCCTCGTGCAGGCGGGCGCACAGGTCGAGCACCTCGATCTGGTGGGCGATGTCGAGGTAGGTGGTGGGCTCGTCCAGCAGCAGCAGCGGGGTCTGCTGGGCCAGCACCATGGCGATCCACACGCGCTGGCGCTGCCCGCCCGACAGCTCGTCGACGGGGCGGTCGGCCAGGTCGGCCACGCCGGTGGCGGCCATGGACTCGGCGATGACCCGCTCGTCCTCCTTCGACCACTGCCGCAGCAGGCTCTGGTGCGGGTAGCGGCCGCGCGCGACCAGGTCGGCGACGGTGATGCCCTCGGGGGCGACGGACGACTGCGGCAGCAGCCCGAGGGTGCGGGCCAGGCGCTTGGCGGGCCAGTCGGCGATGCTGCGCCCGTCCAGCACGACGGTGCCGGCGGCGGGCTTGAGGATGCGCGCCAGCGCCCGCAGCAGCGTCGACTTGCCGCACGCGTTCGGCCCGACGATCACGGTGAACGAGCGGTCGGGCACCGCGACGCTCAGCCCTTCGGCGATCGTGCGCCGCTCGTAGGCCAGCGTCAGGTCCGTCCCCCGCAGCCGCGCCCCGGCGTCGTCGCGCGACGAGTCGTCACCCGGCAGGTCAGCAGTGCTCATATCCGTCCGTTCCTGCGTTCGGTCACCAGCAGCCACACCAGGTAGCCGCCGCCCAGGAGCCCGGTCACCACGCCCACGGGCAGCTGGTGGCCGGGGAAGGTGCGCTGTCCGGCGAAGTCGGCGGCCGCCAGCAGCGCCGCGCCCATGCACAGCGACGGCAGCAGGTTGGGGCCGGGGGTGCGGGTCAGGCGCCGCGCCAGCTGCGGCGCGGTGAGCGCGACGAACGACACCGGCCCGGCCGCGGCGGCGGCGAACGCGGCCAGCAGCACCGCCGCGGCCAGCAGCAGCGCCCGGACGCGGTGGACCGGCACGCCGAGGCCGTGCGCGGCGTCGTCGCCGAGTTCCAGCATGCGCATCTGCCGGCCGCAGCCGACCAGCACCACCGGCACCAGCACCGCCAGCGCGACCAGCAGCGGCGCGGTGTCGGACCAGTCGCGGCCGTCGAGGCTGCCGGTCAGCCACAGCACGGCCCGGGCGGCCTCGGTGATCTGCGCCCGGGTGAGCAGGTAGCCGTTGACGCCGGTGAGCATGGCGGCCACGCCGATGCCGACGAGCACCAGCCGCTGGCCGTGCGCGCCGTGCCGTCCGGCCAGCAGGTAGATCGCCGCACCGGTGGCGACGCCGCCGACGACCGCCCCGGTCGCCACCGCGACGCTGGACCCGCCGGCCACCGCGATCATGACGAGCACGCCGGCGGACGCGCCCTGGGTGAAGCCGAGGATGTCGGGGCTGCCCAGCGGGTTGCGCACCAGCGACTGGAAGATGGCGCCGGCCAGGCCGAGGGCGGCGCCGACGGCCAGCGCGGCCGCGGCGCGCGGCAGGCGCAGCTCGCGGACGATGAACGTCTGGGCGGGGTCACCGCCGCCGAGCAGCGTGCGCACCACCTCGCCCGGGGCCATGGGGTAGTCGCCGCTGCCGATGGCGAGCACGGCCACCGCGAGCGCGGCCAGCAGGCACGCCGCCGCGACGACGAGCGCGCGGATGCGGAACCGCAGGGACAGCCCGCCGGCCGCGCCGGTCCGGACGACGCCGTACCACCCGGCGCTCACGAGTTCACCGCCCGGCGGCGGCGGATGAAGTGCAGGAACACCGGTCCTCCCAGCACGGCGGTGACGATACCGACCTGGACCTCCGAGGGCCGCGCCAGGACGCGTCCGAGGATGTCGGCGCCGAGCATGATGGCGGGCGACAGCACGGCGCAGTACGGCAGCAGCCAGCGCAGGTCGGGGCCGGTCAGGGCGCGCACCAGGTGCGGCACCATGAGGCCGACGAACACGATCGGCCCGCACGCCGCCGTGGCCGCCCCGCACAGCAGGGTCACGGTGACGATGCCCACGGCGCGGGTGCGTCCCGGGGAGGTGCCGAGCGCGCGCGCCGCGTCGTCGCCCATGCTGAGGGCGTTCAAGGGGCGCGCCAGCGCGAGCGCCAGCAGCAGCCCGGCGGCGATGAACGGTGCGACGCGCACGACGGTGGCGGACTGCGCCGCGGCCAGCGACCCGACCGTCCAGAACCGCATGCGGTCGAGCGAGGCGGTGTCGAGCAGCTGCACGGCGTTGACGTAGGAGTAGAGGGCCGCGTTGAGGGCGGACCCGGCGAGGGCGAGCCGGGCGGGCGTGGCGTTGCGTCCGCCGCCCACCGCGTACAAGACGACGGCCACCGCGCCGGCCCCCGCCAGCGCGAACCACACGAAGCCCAGGAACGACACGATGCCGAGGAAGGAGATGGCCGACACCACCGCGGCGGCCGCGCCCGCGCTGATGCCCAGCAGGCCCGGGTCGGCGATCGGGTTGCGGGTGAGCGACTGCATGACGGCCCCGGCCAGGCCCAGCGCCATGCCCACCAGCAGTCCGAGCAGTGTGCGCGGCAGCCGCATCTGGTGGACGACCGGGTAGCCGGACGACGCCTCGTCGACGAGCCCGTGCCACACTTCGCCGGGCGACAGCGGTTTGGCGCCGACGGCCAGGCTCAGCAGCACGATGACGAGCAGTGCGCCCGCGGCCGCCGCCAGCCCGGCGGCGCGCGTGATCCGCCGCGCCTCGGCGGGCGCCCGCGTCTCGGGGACGGGCGGGGAGGTGGTCAGGGACAACTCGCTGCTCCGGCAGAGTGGGGGACGGCGCCCGGCTCTGGACAAGATATTAGGTTAGGTTAACCTAAGCCACAATTCGGACATCAGTCCCCCCAGTTACGGAAAGAACGATGCACCATGTCTGACACCGCCCGTCGTCACCTGCTCACCCGCCGCACCGTGCTCGGCGCGGGCGGCGCGGCCGCCCTCGGCGCGCTGCTGGCCGCCTGCGGGGGCGGCGACTCCTCCGAGGGCGGCTCCGGGTCGGGCTCGGGCGCCTGGACGTTCACCGACGACCGCGGCACCAAGGTCTCGCTGAAGTCCCGGCCGCAGCGGGTGGTCGCCTACATCGGCTCGGCCGCCGCCCTGTACGACTTCGGCGTCACCACCGAGCAGATCGTCGGGGTGTACGGGCCGACCAAGCTCAAGGACGGCAGCCCGGACCCGCAGGCCGGGCGGGTCCCGGTGGACAAGGTGACGATCATCGGCAACGCCTACGGCGAGTTCAACCTGGAGAAGTACGCCTCGCTGCGGCCCCAGCTGCTGATCGACAACATGTTCGTGCCCGGCCAGCTGTTCTACGTGCCCGCCGAGAGCAAGGACAAGATCTTCGCGCTGGCGCCCAGCATCGGCGTGTCCACCGGCTCGGCGCCGCTGCCCAAGCCGATCGAGCGGTTCCGCCAGCTGGCCGCCGCGCTCGGCGCCGACACCGACAGCGCGCAGGTCACCCAGGCCAAGGCCCGGTTCGACAAGGCGGCGCAGGCGGTGCGCGACGCGGTGGCGGCCAACAAGGGCATCAAGGTGCTGGCCGCCTCCGCCAGCCCCGACCTGTTCTACGCCTCCAACCCCGGCAAGAACAGCGACCTGATGTACTACCGCGAGCTCGGCGTGGACGTCATCGTTCCGGACAAGCTCGACAAGGAGGGCTACTTCGAGAGCCTGAGCTGGGAGAACGCCGACAAGTACCAGGCCGATGTGATCATGCTGGACAGCCGTACCCAGGCCCTGCAGCCCAAGGACCTGGGGGACAAGCCGTCCTGGAAGGACCTGCCCGCGGTCAAGGCGAACCAGGTCATCGGCTGGCAGCCCGAACCGGTCTTCTCCTACACCGGCTGCGCGCCGATCCTGGAGTCGCTCGCGCAGACCCTCAAGAACGCCAAGAAGATCATCTGACCGCGTCCGGAACCCCGGCCCGCCGGGCCAGCTCGGTGAAGCGCAGTGCGTTGCGCACGGCCGCCCCGCCGGGGTCGTTGTTGAAGTAGACGAAGACGTCGGCGCCCGGCTCCCAGGCGCCGGCGGCGCGGCGGATCCAGGACGTCAGGGCCCGGTCGCCGTACGCGGGCCACGGCGCGGCCGCCCCCTCGTGCAGCCGCACGTATCCCCAGCCCGCCGTGCGCCACAGCGGAGTGACCGGGCGGCCGAGGACGTCCGCCCAGCACAGGGCCGCGCCGTGGCGTTCCAGTACGGCGCGGATCTCACCGGTCCACCAGCTCGGGTGCCGCGGCTCGACGGCGACCCGCACCCCGGCCGGGAAGCGGTCCAGGCACGCGGCGAGCAGGCCGGCGTCGGCGTGCAGGGTCGGGGGGAGCTGCAGCAGGATCGGACCGAGCCTGCCGCCGAGCCCCTGCGCGGCCGCCAGGAGGCGGGCGACGGGCTCGGCGGGTTCCCGCAGCCGTTTGACGTGGGTGAGGAACCGGCTGGCCTTGACGGCCATGACGAAACCGCCGGGCGTGCGGGCGGCCCAGTTCTCGAACGTCTCGCGTTTGGGCAGCCGGTAGAACGCGGCGTTGCTCTCCACCGTGTCGAAGCATTCGGCGTACCGCTCCAGCCACAGCCGCTGCGGCAGGCCCGGCGGGTACAGCACGCCGCGCCAGTGCGGGTACTGCCAGCCCGAGCAGCCCACCAGCATCGCCATCGCGCTCACCCCCGCTTCCGGTGCACCGCCCCATCGCTTTGGTCCATGCGCACCACGAGCCGGCCGCCGTCCTCGGCGACCGGGGTGCCGAACTCGCGGCACGCCTCGGTGAACCGGCCGCCGATCCACCTGCGGTCGGCGCCGGCGGCCAGCCGCGTGCGCGCGAAGTCCAGCCGCAGCGGCACCGCCTCCAGCCGCACGGGCGTCAGCGGCGCCCGCTCGGCGCGGCGTTCCAGCGTCACCAGGAACAGCAGCCCCAGGTCGTTGCGCAGCAGCCGGTCGACCACGTAGTCGTCGATGAAGTCGCCGAGGTCGAACAGCACCCGGCCCGCGACGCCCTGGAAGACGTGCGCGGACGTCCCGGCGACCAGGGTGGCGCCCGCCGCGGCCAGCGCGCCGGCCGCGCGCCGCACGTACCGCAGCGGCCCGGGCGCCATGTTCGGCCCCCAGTGCGGCGTCACCAGCACCGCGTCGGCCCGCCCGCGCAGCGCGCGGACCGTGTCGAGCAGCCAATGCGGCGTCCCGGCGGTCAGGTCGGCGTACGCCACGCCGGGCCGGTGCGTGCCCGCGGCGAAGTCGGCCGGGTGGTCGGTCACGCCGACGACGGCGATGCGTGCGTCGCGGACCTTCAGGAACACCGGCGCGCGGGCGTGCGCCTCGTCCTCGCCGGCCCCGACCGCGGCGATGCCGGCCGCGGCCAGGTGCTCGCGGGTGTCGGCGAGCGCGTCGGCGCCGAAGTCCAGCGCGTGGTTGTTGGCGAGGTTGACGCAGTCGACGCCGAGACCGGCCAGCGCCTCCGCCGCGACGGGGGGCGCGCGGAAGTGGAACGCCTTGCCGGGCGCGGGCCACGGCCGGCCGCGCCCTGACACGCAGCACTCCAGGTTCAGCACCGCCAGGTCCGCCTCGGCGAACGCCTCACGCACCCCGTCCGAGAACAGCGCGTGCGGGCCGGTCTCGGCGAGCTGCTCCGCGACACCGCGGCCGAGCATGGTGTCCCCGGCCAGCGCCACCGTGACCGCCATGCGGGTCCCCTACCCACGGGTGCCGGGCCAATCGCCCGGACGCCCCCGCGCATGGGCCCGGCCCCGTCCTTGGGGGCGGTAAGGACGGGGCCGGGACCTGTCTCCGGGGCGGCGGAGCGGGGCGGGGGCCGGTGCTCGGGCGGGGGGGGGGAGCCGGCTGCGCATCCCCGGAGCCTGGAGGGGCGGGCGACTAGTGGTGTACGGCGCCTTCCGCGCCCGCCCCGGTCAGTGCACGCACCTCGATCTCGGCGTACTTGGCGTTGTTGTACTCCTTGCTCAGCACCGTGCCGAGCCAGCCGCACAGGAACCCGAACGGGATGGACACGATGCCCGGGTTCTCCAGCGGGAACCAGGCGAAGTCGGCGTCGGTGAACAGCGCGGTCTCCTTGCCGGACACCACCGGCGAGAACGCCACCAGGAACACCGCCGAGCCCAGCCCGCCGTAGATCGCCGCGACCGCGCCGGAGGTGTTGAACCGCTTCCAGAACAGGCTGTAGAGGAGCGCGGGCAGGTTGCCGGACGCGGCGACCGCGAACGCCAGCGCCACCAGGAACGCCACGTTCAGCCGCTGCGCGTAGATGCCCAGCACGATCGACACCGCGCCGATGACCAGGGCGGCGATGCGGGCGACCCGCACCTCCTCCCGCTCGGTGACCTGGCCGCGCTTGAACACGTGGGCGTACAGGTCGTGGGCGAACGACGACGAGGACGCCAGCGTCAGCCCGGCCACCACCGCCAGGATCGTCGCGAACGCCACCGCCGCGATGACCGCCAGCAGGATCGTGCCGCCCGCGTCGCCCAACACCCGCTTGCCGATCTCCTCGGCCAGCTGCGGCGCGGCGGTGTTGCCCGCCGAATTCTGCTCGCGGATGGCGTCGCTGCCCACCAGCGCGGCGGCGCCGAAGCCCAGCACCAGCGTCAGCAGGTAGAACACGCCGATGATGCCGATGCCCCACTGCACCGACTTGCGGGCGTCCCGGGCGGTCGGGACGGTGTAGAAGCGGATGAGGATGTGCGGCAGGCCCGCGGTGCCCAGCACCAGCGCCAGGCCGAGGCTGATGAGGTCGAGCTTGCCGGTCAGGCCGGACGCGTCGGTGGCGTAGCGCAGGCCGGGCTCCAGGAACGCCTCGCCCTTGCCGCTCTGGTCGGCGGCGTCGCGCAGCAGCGTGGACAGGTTGAACCCGAACTTGCCCAGCACCAGCAGGGTGACCAGGGCGGCGCCGCCCATCAGCAGCACGGCCTTGACGATCTGCACCCAGGTGGTGCCCTTCATGCCGCCGACCGTGACATAGATGATCATCAGCGCGCCGACCAGCACGATCGTGGCGTTCTTGGCGAAGTCGCTGGTGAAACCGAACAGCAGCGCCACCAGCGCGCCCGCGCCCACCATCTGCGCCAGCAGGTAGAAGATCGACACCGCGATCGTGGACACGCCCGCCGCGGTGCGCACCGGCCGCGGGCTCATCCGGAACGCCAGCACGTCGGCCATGGTGAACCGGCCCGAGTTGCGCAGCAGCTCGGCCACCAGCAGCAGCGCCACCAGCCAGGCCACCAGGAACCCGATCGAGTACAGGAACCCGTCGTAGCCGTACAGCGCGATCAGCCCGGCGATGCCGAGGAACGAGGCGGCCGACATGTAGTCGCCGCCGATGGCAAGGCCGTTCTGGACACCGGAGAACGAGCGTCCGCCCGCGTAGAAGTCGGTGGCGTCCTTGGTGTTGCGGCTGGCCCAGACGGTGATCGCCAGCGTTCCGGCGACGAACGTCAAAAACAGGATGACGGCGAGGGTCTCGTGGCTCATCGGTTCTCCTCCCCCGCGCCGCCGCCGGCGGCCGCGGCGGCGCCGGCGCTCGCCTCGACCTCGCCGCGCAGCCGGTCGGCCAGCGGGTCGAGTGTGCGCTCGGCGTGCCGGGAGTACTGCCAGGCGATCAGGAAGGTCGACACGAACTGCAGCAGACCGAAGATCAGCGCGATGTTGATGAACCCGACGACCTTGGTGCCCATGAAGTCGCGCGCCCAGCCCGACAGCACCACGTACAGCAGGTACCAGGCCAGGAACGCGGCGGTCGCCGGGAAGGCGAACGCGCGGAACCGGCGCCGCAGCTCTTGGAAGTCCGGACCCTGTTGGACGCGTTCATAGACCGTGGACGTGGGATGGTGCTCTACGGCCACTGCTCCTCCTCGGCTGTGACGTCGGTCACGTCACGGTAGAGGCCGTCCGGCGATCGCACGAGACGGTGCGCGCCGCCGTGCGGTCAGCTGCCGCTCATGAGCGACGACCCGTCCGCCCTCGTCGGCGAACGGTCGATTTGGCGCGACGAACGGCACTCCCGGCCGGTCGGCGGCGCGGGCTCTCAGACGCGCTTGGGCCGCCAGGTGCCGCGGTCGACGTTCAGCGACTCGGGGGTGTGCAGCCGCACCATCATGCGCGCCACGTCCGGCGGGACGCCCCGCGGCGTGGCCAGCGACACCCCGATCATGACGGCGAACGCGACCGGCACCGTCCAGGCGGCGGGCTGCTCCAGCAGCGCGCCCGCCAGCCCCTCCGGCGCGCCCCCGGCGACCGTGACGACCACCGCGGTGCCCGCCAGCGCTCCCCCGGTGACCAGCCCGGCCAGCGCGCCCGCCACGGTCAGCCGCCGCCACCAGATGCCCAGCACCAGCAGCGGGCAGAACGTGGACGCGGCGACCGCGAACGCCAGCCCCACCACGTCCGCCACCGCCAGGGACCGCGCCGCGACCGACAGCGCCAGCGGCACGGCCAGCGCCAGCAGCGTCGCCGCCCGGAACGAGCGCACCCCGCCGCGCAGGATGTCCTGCCCGAGCACCCCCGCCACCGACACCGTCAGCCCGGACGAGGTGGACAGGAACGCCGCCACCGCCCCGCCGGTCACCAGCGCGCCCAGCAGGTCGCCCGCCGCGCCGCCGAGCACCCGGCCGGGCAGCGTCAGCACCACCGCGTCGGTGCGGCCGGTCATGAGCAGCTCGGGCGTGTAGAGGCGGCCCAGCGCCCCGTACACGCCGGGCAGCAGGTAGAACGCGCCGAGCAGCGACAGCACCATGACGGTGGTGCGGCGCGCCGCCCGCCCGTCGGGGTTGGTGTAGAACCGCACCAGCACGTGCGGCAGGCCCATCGTGCCGAGGAACGTGGCGAGGATCAGCGAGTACGTCGCGTACAGCGAGTGCTCGCGGCCGTCCAGCGGCATCGCCCACTGCCGGTCGGTGCGCGCGGGGATGTCCTCCACGTGCGGCACGGCGGCGCCGCGCGGGAACGTCAGCGCGGTGTCCCGGCCGACCTCGTGCGGGCCCGGCGCCAGCGTCACCGCGGCGCCGTCGTGGGTGCGGCCGTCCACCCGCCCGGTGGCCGTCACCGTGACCGGCTCGGCCACCTTGACGGTGACGGCGGCGCCGACGGTCACGGTGGTGCGCTCGGGGAAACGCGGCGCGGTGTCGCGGTCCAGGCCGGGCGCGCCGTCGAACCGCCACGCCAGCAGCAGGAACACCAGCGGCACGGCCATCCCGGTCAGCTTCAGCCAGTACTGGAACGCCTGGACGAGCGTGATGCTGCGCATGCCGCCCGCCAGCACGTTCACCGCGACGACGACGGTGATCAGCACCGGGCCCGCCCACAGCGGCGCGCCCGTCACCGTCCGCAGCACCAGCCCGGCGCTCTGGAACTGCGGCATCATGTACAGCCAGCCGATCAGCACCACCAGCACGCTGGTGACGCGGCGCACCGCCATCGACTCCAGCCGCGCCTCGGCGAAGTCGGGCAGGGTGTAGGCGCCGGAGCGGCGCAGCGGCGCCGACACCAGCATCAGCAGCACCAGGTAGCCGCCGGTCCAGCCGACCGGCAGCCACAGCATGTCGGCGCCGAACGCCAGGATCAGCCCGGCCGCGCCCAGGAACGAGGCCGCCGACAGGTACTCCCCGCCGATCGCCGAGGCGTTGCGCAGCGGCGTCACCGTGCGGGACGCCACGTAGAAGTCGGAAGTGGTGCGGGAGATGCGCAGCCCGAGCGTGCCGATGAGCACGGTGGCGGCGACCACCGCCGCGATCCCGGCCAGGCCGTAGGCGGTGCTCATCCCCGGTTCCGGTCGGCCCAGCGGTTGTCGACCAGGTCGGCGAAGTCGCGTTCGTTGCGTTCGGCCTGCCGGACGTACCACCAGCCGCACGCCACGAACCACGGGTAGACCAGCCCGCCCAGCAGCACCCACGCCAGCGGCAGGCCCGCCACCCGCTGCTCGCGCAGCTCCGGCACCAGCGCGAACAGCACGGGGAGCCCGCCGACCACGGCGGCCAGCACCGCGCACAGCCGCACCGCGAGCCGCAGTTGCGCCTGCACCAGCGAGCGCATGTACGCCTCGCCGAGCCCGGTCTGCTCGTCGATCTCCCGCGTCACCGGGTGCCGCAGCCGCCGGGAGGCCCGGGTGCGCGGCCCGGTCACCCGCGTCCGCCCCGGCGCGGGCGCGTCGCTGCTATTCGCCCGGGCCGCGGGCCGGGACGGCGTCGTCGCCTCGCGCTCGCCGGCGCGCCCGTCCGGCCCGCTCATGTGGGCCGCCGGGCGTTGCGGACCAGCAGATCGCGCAGCTCGCGCACGTGCCGGCGGCTCACCGGCAGCTCGGTGCCGCCGACCAGGATCGTGCAGCGGCCCGAGTCCAGCCGCAGCTCCTCGATACGCGCCAGCGCCACCAGGTGGCTGCGGTGCACGCGCACGAACCCCGCGTCCCGCCACCGCTCCTCCAGCGCCGCCAGGGGGATGCGCACCAGGTGGCTGCCGGTCGGGGTGTGCAGGCGGGCGTAGTCTCCCTGCGCCTCCACGTACAGCACCTCGGCGGGCGCGACGAACCTGGTCACCCCCGCCAGCTCGACCGGCATCGGCTCCGGTTCGGGACGCGGCGCGCGCGCACCGCCGGCCGCGGGCGCGCCCGGGCCTGCGTTCTGCGCGACGCGGCGGATCGCCTCGGCCAGCCGCTCCGGCCGCACCGGCTTGAGGATGTAGTCGGTCGCCTTGATCTCGAACGCGTCGACCGCGTGCTCCTCGAACGCGGTGACGAACACGATGTGCGGGGCGCGGGCGAACTGCGCCAGCACCCGCCCCAGCACCGTGCCGTCCAGCCCGGGCATGCGGATGTCGAGGAAAACCGCGTCGACCGCACGGCCCTCGGCCAGCGCCCGGTCGAGGCAGCGCAACGCGCCCGCACCGTCCCGGGCGGTGTGCACGGTGCCGATGCGCGGGTCGGCCCGGAGCAGATGAACCAGGTCGTCCAGGGCGGGCGCCTCGTCGTCCACCGCCAGGACGCGCAGACCGCCCGGCACTCAGCCTCCCGGTGTCGCACGTCACATCTCGGCGCTATCGTAGAACGCCCTGTCAACCCGCCTCGGCGGGGTTCGGCCGGGTCTGCCCCTGCCAGCTGGCCGTGACGCCCGGCGCGTACTTGGGCACCCGCACCGTGACCTTCGTCCCGGCGCCGATGCCGGTGTCGACCACCAGGCCGTAGCCGTCCCCGTACACCTGGCGGAGCCGCGCGTCGACGTTGGCCAGGCCGATGCCCGCCGAGTCCGGCGCCTCCCCGTCGCCGCCCGTCCCGCGCTCCCCGGCCAGGACGCGGCGCAGCCAGTCGGGGTCCATGCCGACGCCGTCGTCCTCCACGCTGATCACGCAGTCCGACCCGGCGTCCTCGGCCACGATCGTGATCCGCCCCGGGCCGGACCGGTCCTGCAGGCCGTGCCGGACGGCGTTCTCCACCAGCGGCTGCAGGCACAGGAACGGCACCGCCACCGGCAGCACCTCCTGCGCGATCCGCAGCGTCACCCGCAGGTCGTCGCCGAACCGGGCGCGCTGCAGCAGCAGGTACCGGTCGATCGAGCGCAGCTCCTCGGCCAGCGTGGTGAAGTCGCCGTGCCGCCGGAAGGAGTAGCGGGTGAAGTCGGCGAACTCCAGCAGCAGCTCGCGGGCCCGCTCGGGGTCGCTGCGCACGAACGCGGCGATGGTGGTCAGCGAGTTGTAGATGAAGTGCGGGGAGATCTGCGCCCGCAGCGCCCGCATCTGCGCCTCCATCAGCAGCGTCCGCGACCGGTCCAGCTCGGCCAGCTCCAGCTGGGCGTCCACCCACCGGGCCACCTCCTCGGCGGCGCGGATCAGCCCGGCGGGCACCTCCTCCCCGTAGACGGCCAGCGTGCCCACCACCCGGTCGTCGGTGGTCAGCGGCACCACCGCGGCGCGCCGCACCGGGCAGTCCAGGCGGCCGCAGTCCACGCCGTCCGGGCCGAGCACCCGCACCCGCCCGCCGTCCAGGGTGCCGCAGGCGTGGTCGAGCGCCTGCTCGGCGTGGTGCTCGCCCGCCCCGTCCCAGGCCAGCACCCGCTCCCCGTCGGTGATCGCCAGCGCGGCCGAGCCGAGCAGGGCGCGCAGATGCGGCGCCGCCTTCTGCGCGCCCGGCCCGGTCAGCCCCGCGCGCAGCTCGGGCGCCGCGCGCGAGGCGGTGTGCAGGGTCTCGAAGGTGGCGCGCTGCGCCGGGCCGCCCAGGTCTCCAGGGCGTCCCCGGGCCCGCCACCACAGCAGCACCGGCGCCCACGTGAGCGTGAGCGCCGCGACCACCGCGATGACGACGTCCATGCCGCCACGCTAACCCGCCTCACGGCACCGACGCGGCGTCGCGCAGCCGGCCGAGCACTTCCAGGCGGCCGTCCTCGCGGATCCGCCGGGTCGCCTCCCGCTCGGGGTAGGAGCGCATGAACGTCTTGGTCAGGTGCGTGCCGTAGTGCAGCCGGCCGCCGCCCTTGAGGGGGCGCAGCTCGGCCTCGAAGCTGGGCTCGTGGAAGTAGGTCAGCGCGTACCGGTCCCGTTCCGCCGACGCGACCCGGTGCCAGGTGGACGGCAGCGCGCTCCCGGTGAGGAACCCCATCACCTCGCCGGGGAACACGGCCAGCGTGTGCGGTTCGGGCCGCACGAACGACAACGCCTCGCCGCGCCCGTCCATGGGCCGCCGCACGTACAGCCCGCCGGTCTCGTCCAGCGCCGCCATCACCAGCAGGCCGTGCACCGGGTGGGCGACCGGCCCGCCTCCGGCGCGGGCGGGCAGCCGCAGCGCCCGCATGTGGTGCCAGCCGTCGGCGGTCAGCCGGGTCAGCCCGTCGGCGCACGGCAGGCCGAGGCCGAGCGCCACCAGCCGCAGCAGCCGGTCGCCGATGCCGCCGAGCTCGTCCATGAACGCCCGCATGGCCAGCCGGTACTCCAGGTCGGGCCACGGCACCGGGCCGTGGCAGGGCCAGCGCTCGCGGACCCGGATGTCCCCCTCCGGCACGTCCTTGCAGACGGTGAACACCTCGGCGCCGCCGTCCTCGCAGGCGACGTAGCCGCTGTAGCTGAGCGGGCTGACGTGCCGCGCCTTGTACTCCAGCGGCATGGAGAAGAACCGCCGCGCCGCCGTGATCGCGGTGACGGTGCGCTGGGCCTGGACGGGGTCGACGGCGACCTGGACGACCCCGTCGCGCCGCCATGCGCGGATCATCTCGCGGCCGAGGCGCACGTCGGACGGCTCGCCGCCGACCGACGCCGGTAGCAGGAACGTGGTGAGCATCTCGGGATCCTCTCTCGGGGTGGGGCCTGGGCGAGGTGCCCCCGGATCGCCCGTCCCGCATGCCATCTAGGCGGACCCGCCGCGCCGCGTCATCCGGTTCGGCGGGCGCATTCGGCCAGCGGACCGGCCCGGTCGGCCAGTGGCCGCGGCCCGTCCGCCCAGCGGCCCGATCCGCACGGCCAGCGGCGGGGCTTGATCGGCGCGCCGCGACCCCGTGAGATGGAACCCATGACCGGCAGACTGCTCGCGATCAGCGACGTGCACGTGGGGCATCCGGAGAACCGCGAACTGGTCGACGGACTGCGTCCCGGGTCCCCCGACGACTGGCTGATCGTCGCGGGCGACGTCGCCGACCGCTTCGCCGACGTGCGCTGGGCCCTGGCCACCCTGCGCGACCGCTTCGCCAAGGTCATCTGGTCCCCCGGCAACCACGAGCTGTGGACGCCGCCGGGCGACCCCGTCACGCTGCGCGGCGAGGAGCGCTACCACGCCCTCGTCGAGATGTGCCGGGGGCTGGACGTCACCACCCCCGAGGACCCCTACCCCCTGTGGCGGGGCGAGGGCGGCCCGGTGTTCGTCACGCCGCTGTTCCTGCTGTACGACTACACGTTCCGCCCGAAGGGCACCTCCACCAAGGAGCAGGCCCTCAAGGCGGCCTACGAGGCGGGGGTCGTCTGCACCGACGAGAAGCTGCTGCACCCGGACCCGTACCCCACCCTGGACGCCTGGTGCCGCGCCCGCCTGGCCGCGACCGAGAAGCGGCTGACCGGCCTGGAGCACCCCACCGTACTGATCAACCACTGGCCGTTGACCCGCGACCCCACCCGCGTGCTGTGGTACCCGGAGTTCGCCCTGTGGTGCGGCACCGAGCTCACGGCGGACTGGCACGTCCGGTTCCGCGCGGCCGCCGTCGTGTACGGCCACCTGCACATCCCCCGGACGATGTGGCACGACGGCGTGCGGTTCGAGGAGGTATCGGTCGGCTACCCGCGGGAATGGCGCCCGCGCGGCACGGGCACCCCCGGCGCCCGGCAGATCCTCCCCGAACCCGCCGCCTAGGTGATGGGGTACGCGGGGCCGGCCATCCTGGCGATGTCCTCGCCGGCCACCCCCCGCAGCCGGTCCGCCAGATCGGTCAGCGCCCGGCTGGCGGCCAGCTCGTCCCCGATCTCGGGCACCGGCCGGTCGATCGGGTTGCGCCGCGCCTGCCCGTACCCCGTCACGGTGACGCTGCCCCCCGCGTTCAACACGGCCCGAGCCCGCGTCTCGGTGTCGTCGTCGCTCTCCCCGATGAAGATGTCGACGTTCCAGTGCTTGGCCTTCATCACCAACCCCCCGCACACAGACCACCCCGCCGCAAAACGCCACATAATTCGCATACCCACCCAACCACCCCCAAAGCAATCCACTCCTGAACCCCGCCGGATCGCCCCGAGATCGTCCCGTCCAGGCGGTGCCGCCATGGCCTCGTCACGGACCCTGTCCTATGCCGCTGGACGGAGGTCCGGATCAGCGGTCAACACGGTGTGCAACCCGGGTGGCGATGGGACGGCGACGTGGTCGCCTTCGAGACCGGCTGCTTCGTCGAAAGGCGGTCCCCTCGATCACGACGCTCACGGGCGACCATCCGTCCCAGATACTGAGATTCATGGCCACATGCTGGTAACCGAGCCAGGCTGCGGCGAAGCCGCGACGAGCAACGGGGCGAACCCCTCAAAAAGATCATCCGATGGCAACCAGCCCCCATCCGACCATGACCACGCAGGCACCAGAGGAGAAGGAGAGACAACCACCCGAGCGAAGTCGAAGCGGCGGCACCAGCCGCCGCCGGGAAACGCGCCACCCCCAGGAAAGGGTGAGCTGCTTTCGGACGCAAAGAGGAAAGAAAACCGGAGAGCAGCAGTCACCCCCACACAACCACCACCACGGAGAAACCCCCGAAGGGGGATGAAGAGACGCTCGCCCCGAGCGAAGTCGCGGCGAAGCCGCGACGATCGAAAGGAGGCGAAGCCGCAGGAAGAGATCAGCCGAGGGCGGCGAGCGTTCAACGTGAGCCGCAGCCGGGGGGTTCCGGGGGGTCGCCCCCCGGGCGAACACCAAGGGAGCGCCCAACGCGAAAGTGCGGCAAGAGCCGCACTGAGTAGCAGTGACCCCGGCTCCCGCGCGGCGAGCGTTCTACGCGAGCCGCAGCCGGGGGGTTCCGGGGGGTCGCCCCCCGGGCGAACACCAAGGGAGCGCCCAACGCGAAAGTGCGGCAAGAGCCGCACTGAGTAGGGTGCCCCAGCTCCCGCGACTGGACTCGAACCAGTAACCTGCCGGTTAACAGCCGGACGCTCTGCCGATTGAGCTACGCGGGATCGCAGTGCCTTCCAGGGGCTCCCCTGGCCGACGGCGTCTAGGTTAGCGCATTCGGGGACCTGTTCGCGCAGGCATATCCGGTGGGGAGACTGGGGCGGCCGTGGGCGGGTATGCCGTGCGACACGATCCTGTACACCGGGGGTGGGCATGAAGTACCGAGCGACGTTCATCGCGGGTGCCGCGGTCGGCTACGTCCTGGGCACCAGGGCGGGGCGCGAGCGGTACGAGCAGATCAAGCGGATGACGCGGCGGCTGATGGAGAATCCGACCGTGCAGGAGACGGCGGGGCTGCTGCGGGCGCGCGGCGAGGAGCTGGCCGGGGCGGCCAAGGGCAAGGCCGGGGAGCTGGCCGGGGCGGCGCAGAAGCGGATGCCGGGGCAGCACCACGGCGAGGAGACGCCGGTGGACTACCGCGATCCGAGGCAGGAGACGTCCGCCCCGCAATGACACCGCAGCGACGCCGGCAGTGACGCGGCGGTGACGGCGTCACAGGCCCGTCTGGCGGCGCAGGTCCTCCAGGATCTGCTCGGCCTGGGCGCGCAGGCCCGGGTCGGAAGGGTCGAGCCCGGCCTCGAAGACCAGGGTCCAGCGCACGTCGCCGCCGCCGGGCGGGCGGCGTCCGGCGATGCGGACGGATCCGCCGCCGGGCAGCCGGGCGTGTCGGCTGACCACGACGGTGGCGGTGACGCGTTCGCGGACGGTTTCGGGCACCGATCCGGGGTCGGGCAGCCGGACGCGGTATTCGGGGCCGCCGCCGGTGGTGTGGACGTGAAGGTGGCCGTCCTGCCAGGACGCCTGGTCGATGCGCTCCCATGGCAGCCGGTGGAAGCCGCCGGAGGCGGTGGGCAGGTGAAGGGCCGCGGACGTGGCGACGACGTACGAGCCGCCCCGGGTGGCCGCCGAGGCGAGGGGGCGTTCGCCGCGTTCCAGGGCGAGGGCGTCGCGGATCTCGGCGGGCAGGCGGCCCGGGCGCAGGGCCGCGGCCGCGCGTCGTAGGCGCATGGTCCCACGGTAGGCGATCAGCGGCTCAGGCGGCGCGGGGTGCGCGGCGGGCGCCCAGCAGGTCCAGGATGAGGGCGGCCGACCAGCTGCAGTCGTGGCTGCCGCGGCCGGTGCCGTCGAACGGGTCGAAGTATTCGCGGAAGCCGGACTGGCGCACCAGCCGCATGGTGGCGCCGTAGAGCAGGTCGGCGACGACGGTGAGGCCGTGGCCGAGGGCGCCGTACCACAGCAGCCAGTTGGTGTTGACCCAGGTGGGGCCGCGCCAGTAGCCGCCGCGGTCGAACGAGGGCGCCTGGATGTCGCAGGTCGGCACGGGGTATCCGGCGGCGCCGGCGAAGCGGGCCGACAGCAGCAGGTCGACCAGGGCGCGGACGACGGGGGCCGGCAGGTCGGGGTCGAGCAGCGGGCCGAACGAGGCGATGGTGACGGCGGGCAGCAGCCGGCCGCCGCGCAGGTCGCGGGCGCGGAAGCAGCCGGTGTCGCCGTCCCAGAGCCGGTCGAGGAGGGCGCGGTGGACGCGCTGGGCGGTCTCGCGGTGCGGCACCGGGTCCCCGCCGATGATCTCGGCCATTTCGGCGAGGGCGTGGGTGGAGGCCAGGTAGGTGGCGTTGACGAGGGGGTCCTCGACGGCGAAGGGGTGGGCGTCGCGGAGGTATTCGTCGCAGTAGCCGGCGCCGCGCAGCAGAGTGACGAGCCGTACGTAGCGGTCGTAGTCCTCGCCGGTGGGCAGGCCGCGGGGGACGTGGTCGGGCGCGTAGGCGACGGGCGGCAGTTGCAGGGCGCCGAGGGGCCCGTCCCAGGCGGGGCTGTTGTCCAGGCCCGATTCCCAGGGGTGGCAGATGGCGACGAGCCCTTCGGCCCCCAGGTCGCGGCAGTGTGCCAGGTGGCGGTGCTGGGCGACGAGCATCGGGTAGAGGCGGGCGAGGAAGGCGCGGCTGCGTTCGGCGTCGGCGGGGCCCGCGCTTTCGTGCAGGCGCAGGGCGGCCAGGGCGTGCAGCGGGGGGTGGGTGAGGCCGGACGTGGGGACGCCCCGGGGCGCGGCGTCCTGCAGGTCGCTGCGCCACAGGTCGGGCCCGGGGAAGTAGGCGTGCCGAGGCGTCCGGGTGTTGAAGACGATGTGCGGCAGCAGGCCCGTGGCCCACTGGCCGCGGAACAGCGACAGCAGTTCGCGTTCGGCGCGGTCGCGGCGGTGCCTGGCCAGGCCCATGCTGATGAAGGCCGAGTCCCAGGCCCACTGGTGCGGGTACAGGGCGGGCGACGGGACGGTGCCCGTGCCCGTCCAGTTGGCGTCCAGCACCCGGGCCGCCGCCTTCCACAGCGTCGTCTCGTCGCCGTCCAGCCGGGTGCCCATGAGCTAAGCGTGACCTCCCGATCACGTCCTGGCCGCCCTCTGAAAGGGCCGCCGCGCCTCAACGCATCGAGGGATACCGCGATTGTGGACCTTCGCCGCGGCCGCGGCGACCCCCGGACGGGTGATGTCCTCCCTCGTCCCGGCGGGGTGCACGGTGGTCGGTCACAGTGCGCGCCAGGGGGCGGAGGGCCGGATCGGAGGGGCGTCGCCGGTGGCGCGGGCCAGGAGCCAGGCGGCGATCTCCTCGCCTGCGGCGATGCCGTGGGCGGCGGTCACGGTGGCGTGGGGGGCCGTCCAGCCGGTGTCGTGGAGTTCGCCGTGGGCGGGGCGGATCGCGGCGTCTGCGGCGTCCAGCAGTTCGGCGTCCAGGAGGGAGTCGCCGGCGGCCAGCATCGCGCCTGCGCCGACGCGGCGGGCGACCTCGGCGGCCGCGGCGGACTTGGTGAGCGGCTCGGGCAGGCAGTAGATCTTGCGGCCCTGCAGGGAGGTGCGCCAGCCGCGGGCGGCGCACCAGCCGGTGAGGTCGTCGAACCAGCCGGGCGGCAGCGCGGCCCGGTCCACCACCAGGTAGGCGAACAGGTCGGACGCGACGCGCCGTTTCAGGACGAACTCGCCGCCGGCGGCGGCGAGGTGGGCGCGGATCTCCGCGAGCGGGGCGCGTCCGTCGGCGACGCGGGCCCGCACGGCGGCGGCCCAGTCGGGGTCGTCCGCGCCGTCCACGAGGATGTGGCCGCCGTTGGCGCAGATCGCGTACGCGGGCGGCTTGTCCAGCAGGTGGACGCGGGCGTACTGCTCCGGCGTGCGGGTCGTCACGGGGACGAGGGCGGCCGCGCCCGCCAGCGCCTGCAGGTCGCGGGCGGCGGTCTCGGTGACGTAGGACAGCGGGGCCGCCCGGTACAGCTCCACGCACAGCAGCCGCGGCATGTCCGCGTCGCGGCCCCGCAGGCCGAGCGCCGCCGCCGAGTAGATCAGGGTGCGGTCCAGGTCGGAGCACACCAGGACGCCGCTCACCGGGCGCGTCCCTTCGCGAAGCGGGGGTGGATGAGGCCGACGCAGGCGTACGGGAGGGACGCCGGGTCCACCTCGACCACGGGGACGCCGCGTTCGGCGGCCAGGAGCCGGATGTGCTCCAGCTCGGCCCCGGCGCCGGCGCGCGCCAGGACCTTCCACGGGACGCGGCGCAGCAGCACCCGCGTGGTCTCCCCCACGCCCGGCTTGACGAGGTTGAGGTCGCCGACGCCGTGGTCGGCGCCGATGCGGCGGACCGCCTTCCAGCCCGACCAGTCGGCGGCGCGGGCGGCCGCGCGGTCGGCGGCGAGCTCTTCGGCGGCGTCCTCGGCCACCTGTTCGGCGACGTCGGGGAAGCGGGCGCACACCGCGTCGAGGAACACCGCCGACACGTCGTCGGCGGCGAGCTCGGCGTAGAACTTGGCGCCGTGGTAGTCGCCGGGGCCGATCAGCCGGTCGTTGAGGACGGTCCGGCTGACCAGGCCGGAGACGGTGGAGTTCAGGCAGGCCGACGGGATGAGGAAGTCGTCGCGGGTGCCGTGCAGCGGCGTGCAGCGGCCGGGGTCGGCGAGCACGGCCAGGTCGGCGGGGAAGCGGACGCCGGTGGCTGCGGCGTGCGCGTCGAGCGCGGCGGTCAGCTCCCGGCGGATGGCGCCCTTGCCCGTCCACCCGTCCACGAACATGATGCGCGCCGGGTCGTGGTGCTCGGCCAGGTGGCGCAGGGCGACGGTGTCGATGCCGCGGCCGCGGACGATGCTGATCGAGTAGTGCGGCAGGTCCAGGCCGTGCGCGAAGTGCGCCCAGCGCCGCGCCAGGATCCCGACCGGGGTGCCCGCGCGGGCCAGCGACACCAGCACCGCGCCGGGGCCGCGCGCGGCCAGGACCAGCTCGGTGACCAGCCCGACGGCGTGGGCGACGCGCTCGGCCGAGTCCTCCAGGGCCCGGTGGAACAGCCGCCGGTACTCGGGGCCGGGCTGGTACTCCACCGGCAGCGACTCGGCGTAGTGGGCGCGGCCCGCCTGGATCGCCGCCTCGCGCTCCTCGGTGGGGGCCTCCAGGCGGACGCCGGACAGGTCCTTCAGCAGCCAGGCCACGTCCTCGGCCGGGTAGCTGCCGAAGTCCGGGCCGTGCAGCGGCGCGGGGGTCATCTGCTCTGCCTCCGATGGGCGGGGACGGTCACCAGCAGCACGTCGGCGATCTCGGCCAGTCGGGGCAGCAGCCCGGCGGCCAGGGCGGGGGTGTCGCCGACGTCGTCGACGACCAGGACGATCGCGTCGAAGCCGCGTGCGACGTTGTAGGCGTAGCGTTCGCCGGGGCCGTCGGCGGGGTCGTCGTGGGCGGGGAACACCAGCCGGGTGCGGATGGCGTAGCCGGGGTCGTCGATGGCCAGCACGGGCGAGCGGGTGGTGGTCGAGTAGCGGACGCGCAGATCGGGCCGGGCGTCGGCGAGGGCCTCGGCCAGCCGCAGCGGCGCGTACATCAGCTCCTCGAAGCCGAGCACCAGCACGCGGCGCCGCCCGGCGGGCAGGGCGGCCGCCAGGCGGCCGGCCATGGCGGGCAGTTCCTTGCCGAGCCGCCTGCCGTCGCCGGGCCGGAAGCCGTGCCGCCCTCCGTCGGGCAGGTCGTCCGGCCAGCCGATGTCGACGCGGCGCACGGCGTGCGCGGCGCCTCCCGTACGGCGCTCATCGTGCGACAGCGAGGCGACGAGGCGCTGCCCCTCCGGGAGGATGCCGGCGGGCAGTTCGACGCGGCCTGCGGCCAGTGAGACGGTGTCGATGCGGGCGCCCAGTTCGGCGGCGAGGGCCCGCGTTGCCGCCTGCGCGGCGTCGTCCCGCAGATCGACCAGCGCGGCGACGATGTAGTGCCTCCGGGGCCGCACGGCGTGCAGCGCGCGGATGGTGTTGAGCGCCGTGGTGCCGGTGGACAGCTCGTCGTCGACCAGCACGACGGGGGCGTCGCGGCCGAATGCGAGGGGGTCCGCCGGCAGGATCAGGTGGCTGGTGGCGTGGCTGTGCTCCTCCTCGAACGCGCCGTAGGGGGTGAAGCCGGGGACGGGGCGCCGCGTCGAGTGCAGGTAGTAGGCGTCGCCCAGGGCGTCGGCGACCGCGTGCCCCAGGG
This sequence comes from Actinomadura sp. NBRC 104425, assembly GCF_030269545.1. GTDB lineage: Bacteria > Actinomycetota > Actinomycetes > Streptosporangiales > Streptosporangiaceae > Spirillospora > Spirillospora keratinilytica. The sequence continues at coordinate 54,657 of NZ_BSTN01000003.1, forward strand.
CGGTGGCCGTTTCGGCGTATCCGAACACCACGGCCTGCAGGGGCGCATGCGGCCCCTTCTTGTGCGCGTCCCGCAGCGCGACGGCGGCCCCGTCCTGGTGGGCCAGCGCCTCCGCGAGCAGTGCGGCGCCCAGCGGCTCGGGCCGCAGGCGGGCACGGACGAGGCGTCCCAGCAGCAGCCCTGCCCCGTACACCAGGCGCGGGTCGGTGGGCACGTGCTTGCCCAGGACGGACGACACCAGCAGGTGCGCGCGGCGCGGGTTGCGGCGTACCGCCAGCCCCACCAGGTCGGCCAGCCCCACCCCGGCCGGCCGCTCCCGGTCGACGAGCCGCACGCCCAGACGCGCAGCGACCCACTCCCCCGGCCACACGCGCCCGGGGCTTTCTCCCCCGGCGGTCACCGGCGGCTCGCCGCTTCCAGCAGTTCCACGAACGTGACACCCTCGGCCGCCACGCCGAACACGCGGGCCCGCATCATGAGCCGTTCGGCCCACGCCCGGTGCGGTTTGGCCTCGTTCATCTTGTTGGCGTAGGCACTGGCCATGGCGCCGCCCCCGGTCACCTGGAGGATGTCGGCGGCGTCGCAATACTCCTCGTGGGTGACGACCGACAGCGCGTGCACCGCCGCGACGTGGCTGGGGTGGATGACGGTCTTGCCGATGAGCCCGTTGGCCTTGTCCAGGTGCACCTCGCGGATGAGCCCGTCCAGGTCGGAGGTGATGAGCCGCTCGCGCAGCGGGGTCGCGCGCTGCCGCTCGAACGGCGACTGCCGCAGCTGCGGCTTGAACATGCGCTCGCCCGCCGAGAAGTACTCCCACACCGGGCCGGTCACCACGTAGCCGGTGCCGTCGGCGCGGCCCAGGATGTTGACGACGTCGGAGATGGCGTCGGCGACCGGGCGGATGTCGTAGATGGTCAGGTCCGGAGGGCGGCGCAGCCCGTAGGCGGCGGACAGGTCGGTGGCGCCCAGCCGCACCGCCAGCACCCGGTCGCGATGCTTGGCCAGCAGCCGCGCCACGTCCTGCAGCAGGTCGGCGCGCGTCTCGCGGTGGATCGCCTCGCGGCTCTCGATCACCGGCATGGCCAGCAGCCGCCGCCCGGTGCGGGCCGCGGTGTCCTCCAGCGCGTCCAGGAACGCGCCGCCGGCGGCCGCGGTGAACTTCGGCAGGACGAACCCGCTCACCAGGTCCGCGGCGGGGCCCAGCCGGTCCACCAGGTCGCCGATCTGCTCGGCGGCCCGCACCCGGATGAACAGCAGCGGAATGTCGGGGCCGCGGCGCGGGCCCCCGTTGCCGCGGCCGTGTGCGGCGTCTCCGGGCTCGTCGCCGGCCGCGCCGGCGCCGCGGTCGTGCAGTTCGCGGAACGCCCGGACGGTGTTGGCCTCCGCCATGGGCACGTCGGCGTCGGCGACGGCGTCCTCCAGACAGACCACCATGCTCGCCACGCCGCGCCGGGCCGCCTTGACGATGTCGTGCTCCAGGGACGGGCGGGTGCCCGGGCAGTACAGGGTGGCGCCGAGCGCGACCGCCAGCACGTCGCGGTCGTCGTGCCGGTCGAAGGGCCGGGGGTGCCGGTAGAACAGGTGCTTGCGATGCCCGATGTCGATGTGGTCGAAATGACGCACGCCGGGTCCTTCCCCATCGCCGAAAGGGCCCCGCCCTCGCCGTCCCACTCCGCATGGGCGTCGGCGAACGGGCCTTGGGCCGCCGCCGTTTCGGACGCCCACGGACACTTCAGAGTATGTCCGTCAACGAGTGGAACCGACGATACGTTCCCATCCGTCCCCGCACGGGCGTGAAACGCGTCCCGGCGCGCCCGCGCGCGCCGAACACGACGGCCGGGCGCGGCCGCCGTGAAGCGGCGCGCACCCGGCCGTCGGTGCTCCGTCGGTGCGCCCGCCCGTCACAGGTGGGCGGCGACCACCGGGAGGAGGTGCTGGAAGGTGCGGCCGGTGGCGGCCGCGCCGATGGCGGTCATCGCCCAACCGCCGCCGTCCCGGGAGACCTTCGCCATGATCTGCGCGTTGTGCCGCCCGGAGCCGCTCAGCTCGTAGCGGGCGATCTCCTGGCCGGTGGTCTCGTCGACCAGCCGGCAGAAGGCGTTCTGGATCTGCGAGAAGTCCTGGCCGGTGAAGGAGTTGACGGTGAACACCAGCTGGGTGATGTTCGCCGGGACGGCGGTCAGATCGACGTTGATGACCTCGTCGTCGCCCTCCCCCTCGCCGGTCAGGTTGTCGCCGGTGTGCAGCACCGAGCCGTCCTTGCTGCGCAGCTGCCGGAACCAGACCGAGTCGACCAGGTTCCCGGCGGCGTCGAACAGCAGGCAGGAGGCGTCCAGGTCGATGGACTGCGGCCTGGAGCGGCCGAACAGCCCCTTGCGGGGCGCCGCGTCCCAGCCCAGGCCCATCCTGACGCGGGTCAGACCGCCTCCCCCCGCTTTGGTCAGGGAGACCTTCTGCCCCTTCTGCAGCGAGATCGACATCATCGGCTCCTTCGCGTGAGCGGTGCGGGGTGCGGCTCGGACCTGTTGACGGACCTGGGTGGACGGACCTGGTGGACGTGCGGGCGATCAGACCTTGGTGGAGTGCAGCTCCTTGTCTCCGCTCGGGCCGCCGGACGCGGCGTCGGCACCCTCGCGCCGGTTGCGCAGCACCGAGGACAGGAACGCGGCGATGATCAGTCCGGCGCCCAGCCCGCCGGTGATCCACTCGGGCACGTGGTGGCCGACGCCGACCAGCATGCACACCGCCAGCGCGCCGATCGCCCAGTGCGCGCCGTGCTCCAGGTAGACGTACTCGTGCAGGGTGCCCTTGCGGACCAGGAACACCGTCAGCGACCGGATGTACATGGCGCCGATGCCCAGGCCCAGCGCGATCACGATCGGGTCGGTGCTGATGGCGAACGCGCCGATGACGCCGTCGAAGGAGAACGAGGCGTCCAGCACCTCCAGGTAGAGGAACAGGAAGAAGCCCGCCTTGCCGGTGGCCAGGGCCAGCTCGCTCGGGCCGCCGCGGCGCGCGGGCTCGGCCGCCTGCTCGCCGGCCTGCGCGGCCTCGCCGTCCTCCTCGTCGTCCTCGCCGGCCTCGGAGAACAGCTCGCCCAGCCCGTTGACCAGGATGTAGGTCAGCATGCCGAGCACGCCGGCGATCATCACTTCGCCCGGGTTGTCGGCGAAGTAGTGGGCGACCGCCACCAGCGCGCCGCCCGCCACGACGACCGCGAGCTGGTCCAGCTTGCCGATGCGGGCCAGCGGGGCCTCCAGCCACGGCAGCCACTTGTCGGCCCGTTCCTCGAAGACGAACTCCAGGAAGAGCATCATGAGGAACATGCCGCCGAACGCCGCGATCATCGGGTAGGCGTCCCGCATCAGCTCGTGGTAGCGATGCGAGTCGTTCAACGCCAGGTCGAACGCCTCGATCGGGTTGAGCGAGGCGGTGATCCCCACGATGACCAGCGGGAACACCAGCCGCATACCGAACACGGCGATGGCGATGCCGACGGTCAGGAAGATCTTCTGCCAGAACGGGTCCATCCGTTCCAGCACCTTGGCGTTGACAACGGCGTTGTCGAAGGACAGCGAGATCTCGAGTACGGCCAGCACGGCCACCAGTGCCAGGCCCAGACCGCCGTCGTACAGGAAGGCGGCGATCAGGCCGACGATCGTGACGGCGAAGGACCACCCGAAGGTGCGAAGAATCATGCGCGTGTTTCTGCTCGTTGGGGGGAACCGACGATCGGAGCCGGACCGGCCGCGGCCGGCGGCTCAGCCGACATTGACACCGAAGTCCATGGCGATCCCGGCGAGGCCGGAAGCGTAGCCCTGCCCGACGGCGCGGAACTTCCACTCCCCACTCCGCCGGTACAGCTCCCCGAAGACCATGGCGGTCTCGGTGGAGGCGTCCTCGGTGAGGTCGAACCGCGCCAGCTCGGTGCCGTCGGCGCGGTTGACGATGCGGATGAAGGCGTTGCGGACCTGCCCGAAGTTCTGCCCCCGCGCGTCGGCCTCGTAGATCGACACCGGGAACACGATCCGCTCGCAGCCCTCGGGGACGGCGGTCAGCTCGACATTGATGACCTCGTCGTCGCCCTCTCCCTCGCCGGTGAGGTTGTCCCCCGTGTGCTCCACCGAGCCGTCGGGGCTGCGCAGGTTGTTGTAGAAGACGAAGTGCTGGTCGGACAGCACCTTGCCGTCCGGTCCCAGCATCAGCGCGCTGGCGTCCAGGTCGAAGTCGGCGCCGGTGGTGGCCCGCACGTCCCAGCCCAGGCCCACGGCGACGGCGGTCAGGCTCGGCGCGGCCTTGGTCAGCGAGACGTTGCCGCCTTTGGCGAGTGACACACCCATGGTCGGTCCACTCCCTCGGAGACTCGTTGATCAGAACTTCACGCCGAATGTCCATGGCGCTGCCGGCCGCCGGGCGGGCGCCCGCCCGGCCGCGCGCGGCCCGTGCTCGACCGTGGCCCGGAGGGCCGCGCCGGTCACCGGGGCCGTCGGGAGACCGATGGGGAAGGCGGTGCCGCTTCCGCTGCGACTGACGCCCACGCTGCCTCCTGATCGCTGGCTGCCGGCGCCGATGCGCGCCGCGCCGTCTCGACGCTTCGCTATACCGACGTTGCAGCGATGCTATCCGTTCCCCGAGTTCCGGTCGGCCCCCAGGTGTCGCCGGACACAACCGGCGGAAGGTGTACGGGACGGGCGGCTGAGCGAGACTGGAGCCGAGCGAAGGGAGGGCACCGTTGCTGGGAGCGGGGGACGCCCGCCGGCGAGGCCGGGGCGCACAGGCGGCGGACGCTGCGGCCCAGGCCAGGGACGCGGCCGCCGCGGCGTTCTACGACATGGACCAGGCGCAGAAGTACGTCGAGGACCGCGTGACGCTGTTCGCGGACCTGGACGGCGCGGCCGCCGCCCCGGTCCGCACGGAGTTCGAGGGGCTGAGCCGGAACGCCGACGCCGCCGCCTCCGCCTACATCGCCGTCGTCGACGCGCACGACCTGTCCGAGGACCGCACGCCCGCCGAGTACGACGCGGCCCGCCGCGCCTTCCTGGCCGTCACCGACCGGCTCCGGGAGGTCACCGGCCGGCTCAACGGGTTCGCCGAGCGGCTCGCCCCGCAGATGCGGCGCCTGGAGGCCGCGCTGGACCGGCTGCCGCCGCGGCTGACGGCCGCCCGCGACGCGGTCACCGCCGCCGACGCGGCCGTGGCGCGGGCGCGCGAGGAGGGGTTCGACGCCGCCGAGCCGGAGGCGCAGCTGGCCCGGGCCCGCGAGGCGCTGGCGCTGGTGGGCTCGCCGGGGCTGGGCGGGCTCGGCCTGGCCGGGGCGATGGAGAAGGCCGAGGAGGTGCGGCAGCTCGCCGACCGCGCCCGCGAGGCCGCCGAGGAGCTGCCCAAGCAGGCCGAGAAGGTGCGCAACGGCATCACCGCGGTGCGCACCCGGGTGGACGTGGTGGCGGGCCGCGTGGAGGCGGTGCGGCAGGCCATGCGGCAACTGCTGCGCGGCTACTCGCAGGCGTGCTGGCAGGATCTGCGGGGCGCGCCGGAGGCCGTCGAGGCGGCCGTGGAGCGGGCCCGCGAGCGGCTCGCCGAGGCGACGGCGCACGCGGGCCGCGCCGAGTGGCGGCAGGCGCAGCAGGCGCTCACCGCCGCCCGCACCGAGCTGAACTCGGCCGACCGCCGCGCCGGGCAGGTGACGGGGCGGGTGGCGCAGCTGGAGGAGGCCGCCGCCGACCCCGGCAAGCCCGCCGACGCGGTGCGGTTCGCGGTCCGGGACGCCCAGCGGATGGCGGTCGCCGCGCCCGGCGGCCCGGCGCCGCACCACGCCCGCGCGCTGGACGCCCTGGTGGAGCGCCTGGAGAAGGCGCCCTCCCTGCTCACCGGCACCCACCCCGACTACTGGGGGTACCTGCGGGAACTGGACGCGATCAAGACCGCGGCCGGCGACGTCGTCACCCGCATCCGCGCCGAACGCGCCGCGGGCGCCTGACCCCGGCGCCCGCCTTCGGGCACCGCAGCGGAACCCGGCGCGGCGGGTCAGCGGGGACGGTCGTGGACGCCGATGGTCAGATTGCGGGCGGCCATGGGCGCTCCGCCCGGCTGCGGGTCCCCGTACGGCGGCATGTGCGGCACGGCCGGGGACTGCTGCGCGGCGACCTGGTCGCGCGGGGCGCCCGCGGCGGGCTCGGCCCACACGGCGGTGCCGTAGGCGCACACCTCGTGCCCGCCTCCGGCGAGCGCGACCGAGTCCATCCGCATGCCCACCACCGCGTTGGCGCCCTTGCGGCGCGCGTCCTCGACCAGACGCTCCAACGCCTGGCGGCGCAGCACGGCCAGGCCCGCGCCCGGCTGCTCCCCCGTCACGCGGAAGGTGCCGCTGGCACCCCCGTGCGCCCCGGCACGGCCCTGATCGGTCTGGACGGCGACGCCCATGGCCTCGCCGAACGCACTGCGGATCTCGTGCCCGGCCAGCACCTCAGTCGTCACGATCAGCATGGCTCCCACCGTAATCCACGGGACGCGGGAGCGGGCCGATCGGGCCGTCCCGGCGCATCCTCCGCCCCGGCGGCCGGTGTCCGGGAGCGCCGGTCCCGGACACCGGCCGGTCAGTCCAGGTACTCCCGGAGCATCTGGGCGCGGGAGGGGTGGCGCAGCTTGGCCAGGGTCTTGGACTCGATCTGCCGGATCCGTTCCCGGGTCACACCGAACTCGCGGCCGACCTCCTCCAGGGTGCGGGGATGGCCGTCGGTCAGCCCGAAGCGCAACTGGATGATGCGCTGCTCGCGGTCCGACAGCGTGCCCAGGATGTCCTCCAGCTGGTCCTGCAGCAGGATGAACGCCGCGGCCTCCATCGGCACCACGGCGTCGGCGTCCTCGATGAAGTCGCCGAGGTCGGAGTCCTCCTCCCCGATGGGCGACTGCAGGGACACCGGTTCCTGGGCGATGCGCTGGATCTCCACCACGCGGGCGGGCGGCAGGCCCATCTCCCGGCCGATCTCCTCTGGGGTGGGTTCGCGGCCGAGGTCCTGGTGCAGCTGGCGCTGCACGCGGACCAGCTTGTTGATGGTCTCCACCATGTGCACCGGGATCCGGATGGTCCGGGCCTGGTCGGCGATGGCACGGGTGATCGCCTGGCGGATCCACCAGGTGGCGTAGGTCGAGAACTTGAACCCCTTTGTGTAGTCGAATTTCTCGACTGCGCGGATCAGTCCGAGATTTCCCTCCTGGATCAGGTCGAGGAACAGCATGCCCCGGCCGACGTAGCGCTTGGCGATGGACACCACCAGGCGCAGGTTGGCCTCGATCAGGCGTTGCTTCGCTCGCGCCCCCTCGCGAGCGAGCAGTTCGAGATCGAGCCGTTCCATCGGGGAGAGGATGGCGGTGTGCCGCAGCTTCTCCTCGGCGAACAGGCCCGCCTCGATCGATTTCGCGAGTTCGACTTCATCTTCTGCCGTGAGCAGCGGTACGCGACCGATCTCCCGCAGGTAGATGCGAACCAGGTCGCTCGTCGGCGCCCGCTTGCCGAGGTCTCCCTCATCCGCTCGCGTGACGTCCTCGGTCTCCTGCGGAGACTCCAGGACCTCTACCCCCTGCTCTGCGAGCATCCGGACGACCCGCTCCAGGGAGTCGTCCGGCAAGTCGGAGCGATCGAGAGCGGCGGCGACGTCGTCGACCGTCACACCGCCGCGCTCTCTGCCGCGCGCGACGAGGTCCGCCACCTGGTCAACCGATGGCGCCTCGCTTGGCAGCACCGAAGGGCCCACGATGACAGTCTGCGTCACGAAGGGCCTAGATCACAGGACCCATTTTCCGGGTCCCGTGACTCACTGGGAGCCAAGCCCGCGCTCGCGCAACTCCCGTCTCTGCTGCTCAAGCGCGACAAGATCGCCGAACAGCCGGTTGTACTCCTCGACCTGCTCGGCCGGATTCAGCCGCGCGAGTTTAGATTTGACCTCGGCGATCATGCGCGTGACCTGGCGTTCCTGGATACGAGCCAGGAGGTCGGCGGCATATCGGTCGTCCGAATCGCCGGCGTACAGCACGGGTTCCACCGCCAGCCGCGTGATCAGCTCCCTGACCTGCTCGTTCGGCGCGTGGTCGCGCAGCAGGCCGGCCCACTCGGCGGCGCTCACCGGCGCGGTCACGCCGCCCGCGGCCGCGATCACCTGCCGCACCGCCGCGTGCGGCGGCGCCAGGAAGTCCTCGGCGGGGATCTGGTCGAACTGCGGGCCGAGCACCGCCGGCCGCTGCACCGCCAGCTTCAGCAGCTCGCGCTCGCGCTGCACGTCGGGGTCGTTCGGGTCGTACGACGGCCGCCGCGGCGCCGCCGGGGCCGCCTGCCCCCCGCCGCCGGCGCGCCCGTTCGCCCGCGCGGTCGGCCGCTGCCGCGCCGCCAGCTCCCGGACGCGGCGCAGCACGAACTGCTCGTCCATGATGCCCAGCCAGCGGTCCAGGCTGATCGCGTACATCTGCCGCAGCGCCCGGTCCTTGATGGAGGCCACCACCGGCGCGGCGGCGTCCAGCGCCGCCAGCCGCCCCTCGGCGGTGTCCAGGTCGTAGTCGCCGATGCGGCTGCGGATGGCGAACTCGAACAGCGGCAGCCGGGAGGCCACCAGGTCGCGCACCGCCGCGTCGCCGTACCGCACGCGCAGGTCGCACGGGTCGAGGCCGTCGGGCTGGACGGCCACGAACGTCTGGGTGACGAACTTCTGCTCCTCCTCGAAGGCGCGCAGCGCGGCCCGCTGCCCGGCCGAGTCGCCGTCGAAGGTGAAGATCACCTCGCCGCGGAACTCGTCCTGGTCCATCAGCAGCCGGCGCAGGATCTTGATGTGCTCGCCGCCGAACGAGGTGCCGCAGGTGGCGATGGCGGTCGGCACGCCCGCCAGGTGGCAGGCCATCACGTCGGTGTAGCCCTCGACGACCACGGCCTGCCGGCGCCGGGCGATCTCCTTGCGGGCCAGGTCGGCGCCGTACAGCACTGAGCCCTTGTGGAACAGCGGCGTCTCGGGGGTGTTGAGGTACTTGGCGGTGCCGTCGTCGTCGTACAGCTTGCGCGCCCCGAAGCCGATGACGTCGCCGCTCAGGTCGCGGATCGGCCACACCAGCCGGCCGCGGAAGCGGTCGATCGGGCCGCGCCGCCCCTCCTTGGCCAGCCCGGCGGTGACCAGCTCGCGGTCGGCGAAGCCGCGCCCGCGCAGGTGCCGCACCAGGGCTTCCCACTCGCGGGGCGCGTAGCCCACCCCGAAGCGCTCGGCGTCTGCCGCCTCGAACCCCCGCTCGGCCAGGAACCTGCGCCCGATGACCGCCTCCGGCGCGGCCAGCTGCTCGGCGTAGAACTCGGCGGCGACCCGGTGCGCCTCGATCAGCCGGGCGCGCTGGCCGGCGTCGCGGCGGGGGGTGGGGCCGCCGTCCTCGTAGCGCAACTGGATCCCGGCCTTGGCCGCCAGCCGCTCGACCGCCTCGGTGAACGACAGGTGGTCGATCTCCTGGACGAACTTGATGACGTCGCCGCCGTTGGAGCAGCCGAAGCAGAACCACAGCCCGCGCGCGGGCGTGACGTTGAACGAGGGCGACTTCTCGTCGTGGAACGGGCACAGGCCCTTGAGGTTGCCGCCGCCGGCGTTGCGGAGCTGGAGGTACTCCCCGACCACGTCGGCGATCGGCGAACGCTCCCGTACGAGTGCGATGTCCTCGTTGCGAATCCGGCCGGCCACGGCGGCGAGTCTAATCCGTCGGCCCGACAACCCGGGCCCGCCGCCCGCGACCGGTGCGGGGGTGCCGATCCGCCCGCGACCGGACGCCCGGAGGGGGCGCTTCGCGGGTCAGCGCACCCGGAACCGGTCGAACATCCGGTACACGAACTCGGTGCCCCGCCTGAGCGCGTCGACGGCGATGCGCTCGTCGTTGCCGTGCATGCTGACGAGCTGGTCGTTGTCCAGGACATAAGGGTAGACGCCGTACCCGGGGATGCCCCGGGAGGTCCACGGGTACAGGCTCGTCCCGGCCTCGAACAGCGCCGGGGCGAACACCGCGTCCGGGTAGGTCTTCCCGGCCGCGTCCTTGATCGCGGCGAACAGCGGCGTGTCGATGGACGACGGCGGCCTGGCGAAGGTCTCGTCGAGCCGCTTGAGCGCGTCCTCCTCGCTCTCTCCGGCGTTGCCGACGAGCTTGACCGCCACGCCGCGGCCGTCCAGCAGCCCGCGGACCTGGGCGAGGAACTCGCGCGGCCGCTGCCCGCCCGGCACGCCCCGGCAGTTGATCCGCAGTGTGGCGGTGGACGGAATGACGTTCTCCTTGTACCCCGCGTCCTCGATGACGAAGGCGTGCGTGGTGCGCAGCAGTGCGCGGTGCAGCCACGGGTAGGAGCTGCGCTTGACGACGACGGCGGCGGCGCGTTCGCGGGCGGCCTGGGTGCGGGCGGCCAGCATCAGCTCGATGGCGCGGCGGAAGGCGGCGTCGTCGGTGGCGCGGGCCAGGGCGGCGAAGTACTCGCGGGTGACGGGCGTGAGGGTGACGGGCGCCAGCCAGCCGTCCAGAAGGGTGACGGCGCGCGACAGCCTGGCGACGGCCGAGCCGGGACCGGGCTTGGAGGAGTGGGTGGCGGTGCCGTCGGCGACCAGGTCGAGGTTGAAGTAGACCTTGTCCTGCCGGGTCACGGTGATGAGCATGGGGGTGCGCCCGTCGCGCCGGGCCAGGAACCAGCCGCCCTCGGTGAGCACCATCCCGGCGTCGACCTTGTCCCAGTGCCGCTCGGCGAGCCAGCGCGACCCGTACGGGCCGGACTCCTCGTCGCAGTCGGTGAGGACGATGATGTCGCGGTCGAACTTCGCGCCCTCGTCGAGGTGGCGCAGCAGGGCGGAGACGAACGCGGCGTTGGCGCCCTTCATGTCGAGCGCGCCGCGCCCGTAGATCTCGCCGTTCCTGACGACTCCGGCGAACGGGTCCACCGACCACTTGGAGCGCTCCACCGGAACGACGTCCGAGTGCCCGAGCAGCAGCAGCGGGGGCGCCGCCGTGGTGCCCTCGATCCGGGCGATCAGGTGGACGTTGTCCCGCTTGGGCGTCGGGACGATCTCGGCGGACACCCCGGCCGACTCCCAGACCGACTTGAGCATCCGCGCGTGCGGGAGCGTCACGCCGCCCTCGCCGGGGTTCTGGGTGTCGTAGGCCAGCATCTTCTTCAGCAGGGCCAGGGGGTCCAGGTCGGCGGGGTCCACGCCGGCGGGCGCGGTGCGCGCTCCGGCCGGGACCCCGGCGAGGGTCTCCCCGGCGACCAGGCCGCCGGCCAGCAGTGCGGCTCCGGCGCCGGTGCGGCCGAGGAACGCGCGGCGGGTGATCGGAGCAGGTGGGTTTCGGTCGGGCTCCCGGGAGTCGGTCGTCGTCGACATGGATCTCCTTTACTCCGGTATTGGCGGGATTCCGGAAAAGGGCCGGGAACACCCAGGCGGCGGGGGCTGCCCGGGGTCCGCGTGAACGCGGCGTACAGGCCGACGTCGGCGCTGTTTCGGCGCTGTTTCGGCGCTGTTTCGGCCGGCGGGACGGTGACGGGCGGGCCGGTGGTCGGGCTTGCGTCGGCGTAAAAGTCGGGATCGGCCTGTTATTCGACGTCGGCACGGCATCGCCGGTATGCGCGGTTCCGGTCGGGAAGGCCGACCGCGCCCGGCAGGTCGTCGACGATCTGCTTCCGAAAGGTTGATCGACGAGACCGCGGTGATCGTTACGCAGGGTGCCGGACACCGCCGGGGAGATCGGCGTTCGGCAAATCGGGACCTACTTACGGTCTGTCCGATTCATACTTTCCGTCCGACCACGTGAAATGGATGTTAAAACGGCAATTCCGTTGTTCCGTAAACGGTCATACCGGCAGTACCGTCCCAAGAGTGCTGATCACTCCACACGAGCAGGAGCGCCTGCTGCTCCATGTGGCCGCGTCCGTGGCCCGCGAGCGGCGGGCGCGCGGGCTGCGGCTCAACCATCCCGAGGCGACCGCGATCATCGCGGTGCACATCCTGGAGGGCGCCCGCGACGGGCGCAGCGTGGCCGAGCTGATGGAGTCCGGCCGCACCGTGCTCACCCGCTACGACGTCATGGAGGGGGTGCCGGAGATGCTGGAGTCGGTGCAGATCGAGGCGACGTTCCCCGACGGCACCAAGCTCGTCACCGTCCACCGGCCGATCCCGTGAGCGGCGCGATGGTCCCCGGGCAGGTCGTCCCCGCCGCCGAGCCCGTGCCGCTGAACCCGGGCCGGCCGCGCACCGCGCTCACCGTCGTCAACACCGGCGACCGTCCGGTGCAGGTGGGCTCGCACTACCACTTCGCCGTGGCCAACCCCGCCCTGGAGTTCGACCGGGACGCGGCGTGGGGGCAGCGGCTGGACGTGCCCGCCGGGACGTCGGTGCGGTTCGAGCCCGGCGTGGCCCGCGAGGTGGCGCTCGTCCCGCTGGCCGGCGCCCGCGTCGTGCCGGGGCTGCGCACGGACATGCACACGGACATGCACACGGACATGCACATGGACATGCACACGGACAGGGCGGGAGCCCTCGATGACTGAGCTGTCCCGGGCCCGCTACGCCGAGCTGTACGGGCCGACGGCGGGCGACCGCGTCCGGCTCGCCGACACCGACCTGTTCATCGAGGTCACCGAGGACCTGGCGCGCGGCCCGGACGGCGCGGCGACCGGCGACGAGGCGGTGTTCGGCGGCGGCAAGGTGATCCGCGAGTCGATGGGGCAGTCCCGGGCCACCCGCGCCGAAGGCGCCCTCGACCTGGTGATCACCGGTGCCGTCGTGCTCGACCACTGGGGCGTGGTCAAGGCCGACGTGGGCGTGCGCGACGGCCGCATCGTCGCGCTCGGCAAGGCGGGCAACCCCGACACGATGGACGGCGTCCACCCCGACCTGGTCATCGGCCCGACCACCGAGGTGCTGGCGGGCAACGGCAAGATCCTCACCGCCGGGGCCGTCGACTCCCACGTGCACTTCATCTGCCCGCAGCTGGCCGAGGAGGCGCTCGGCGCCGGGGTGACCACGCTGCTCGGCGGCGGCACCGGGCCGGCCGAGGGCACCAAGGCCACCACCGTCACCGGCGTCTGGTACCTGCACCGGATGCTGGAGGCCATGGACCCCTGGCCGGTGAACGTGGCGCTGCTCGGCAAGGGCAACACGGTGTCCGCCGAGGCCATGTGGGAGCAGCTGCGCGCGGGCGCCGCGGGCTTCAAGCTGCACGAGGACTGGGGCGCCACGCCCGCCGCGATCGACGCCTGCCTGCGCGTCGCCGACGCCTCGGGCGTTCAGGTGGCGCTGCACTCCGACACGCTGAACGAGGCGGGGTACGTCGAGTCGACGCTGAAGGCCGTCGGCGGGCGGTCGATCCACGCCTACCACACCGAGGGCGCCGGCGGCGGGCACGCGCCCGACATCATCACCGTCGCCGCGCACCCGAACGTGCTGCCGTCGTCGACCAACCCGACCCGCCCGCACACCGTCAACACCCTCGACGAGCACCTGGACATGCTCATGGTGTGCCACCACCTCAACCCGTCGGTGCCCGAGGACCTGGCGTTCGCCGAGTCCCGCATCCGCCCGACGACGATGGCGGCCGAAGACGTCCTGCACGACCTGGGCGCCATCTCGATGATCGGGTCGGACTCGCAGGCGATGGGCCGGATCGGCGAGACCGTCATCCGCACCTGGCAGACCGCGCACGCCATGAAGCGCCGCCGCGGCGCCCTGCCCGGCGACGGCGGGTCCGACAACGGCGCGGACAACCTGCGCGCCCGCCGCTACGTCGCCAAGTACACGATCAACCCGGCGATCGCGCACGGCCTGGACGGGGAGATCGGTTCGGTCGAGCCGGGCAAGCTGGCCGACCTGGTCCTGTGGGACCCGGCGTTCTTCGGGGTGCGCCCGCACGCGGTGGTCAAGGGCGGGATGATCGCGTGGGCGGCGATGGGCGACGCCAACGCCTCCATCCCGACCCCGCAGCCGGTGCTGCCGCGTCCGATGTTCGGCGCCTCCCCCGCCGCGGCGGCCGCCACGTCCCGGCACTTCGTGGCGCAGGCGGCGCTCGACGACGGGCTGCCGGACCGGCTGGCGGTGCGGCGCCGGTTCGTCCCGGTCCGCGACACCCGGCGGCTCGGCAAGGCCGATCTGCCGCTGAACGACGCGCTGCCGCGCATCGAGGTGGACCCCGACACCTTCACCGTCTCGGTGGACGGCGAGGAGATCGAACCCGCCCCGGTCGACGAGCTGCCCATGGCGCAGCGCTACTTCCTGTTCTGATGGAGGAGGTCCCCGCCGCGCTGCTGCTGCTGGCCGACGCGCGCCTGCCGGCCGGCGGCCACGCGCACTCGGGCGGGCTCGAACCGGCCGTCACCGCGCGCGCCGTCACCGGGCTGGACGACCTGCGCGGCTTCCTGCGCGGCCGGCTGGCCACGGCAGGTCTGACCGCCGCGGCCCTGGCGGCGGCCGCGTGCGCGCACGCCGGCGTGCGGCCGCACCGGTGGCGGGAGCTGGACGCGGAGGCCGACGCGCGCATGCCGTCGCCGGCGCAGCGGCGGGCGTCGCGGGCGCAGGGGCGGTCGCTGTCGCGGGCGGCGCGGGCGGCCTGGTCGCATCCCGGCCTGGACGCGCTGGCGGCCGAGCTGGCCGACCCGCACCATCCGCTCGTGCTCGGCGCGGCGGCCGCGGCGGCGGGCGGCACCCCGCGGCAGGCGGCGGCGGTCTCCGCGTACGGGGCGGTGACCGGTCCGGCGTCGGCGGCCGTCCGGCTGCTCGGCCTGGACCCGCTGGGCGTGCACGCGGTCCTGGCGGGGCTGGCCGCCGAGGTGGACGACGTCGCGCGGGAAGCCGCCGCGTCAGTCGAGGACGGGGCCGAGGACGGGGCCGGGTGGGGGGTGCTGCCCGCGCCGTCCGCGCCGCTGCTCGACCTGCTCGCCGAGGCGCACGTCCATGCCGGGCTGCGCCTGTTCGAGTCGTAGACGCCGTCAGGGGAACACTGGGAGACGGGAGGACGCACCGTGGGCGCCAACCACGATCACGACCCGCACGAGGCCGCGCCGGCGGCGGGCCGGGCGCTGCGCCTGGGCATCGGCGGCCCGGTGGGCAGCGGCAAGACCGCGCTGACGGCGGCGCTGTGCCGCGCGCTGCGCGAGGAGTTCGAGCTGGCGGTGGTGACCAACGACATCTACACCACCGAGGACGCCGACTTCCTGCGCCGCGAGGGCGTGCTCTCCGACGACCGGATCACCGCGGTGCGCACCGGCTGCTGCCCGCACACCGCCATCCGCGACGACATCTCCGCCAACCTCGACGCGGTGGAGTCCCTGGAGGCCCGGCACGGCCGCCTGGACCTGGTCATCGTGGAGAGCGGCGGCGACAACCTGACCGCGCTGTTCAGCCGGGGCCTGGCCGACCGGCAGATCTTCGTGCTGGACGTGGCGGGCGGCGACGACGTTCCGCGCAAGGGCGGTCCGGGGGTGGCGAACGCGGACCTGCTGGTGATCAACAAGACCGATCTGGCGCCGCTGGTCGGCAGCGACGTGGCGCTGATGGAGCGCGACGCCGTCCGAGTGCGCGGCGGCGGGCCCGTGGCGCTGACCTCGCTGCGCGAGCATCCCGACGCGCCGGAGGTGGCGGCGTGGGTGCGCGGGGTGCTGCACGAGGCGCGCGCGGCCGCCGCGCCGGTCACGTGACCCGACGGTACACGGCACGCGCGGCCGTCACCGCCGAACGCGACGCGCGGGGGCGCACCCGCTGCACGCGGCTGCGCTCGGACGGGCCGCTGGCGCTGCGCGAGACCGCCGGCGCCGTCTACCTGGTCGGCGCGGCGGCGGGCCCGCTGGGCGGCGACGTCCTGGAGATCGACGTGGAGGTCGGCCCGGGGGCGCGGTCGGCGGTGCGTTCGGCGGCGGCCGCGGTCGTGCTGCCCGGGGACGGCGTGTCGCGGCTGGCGGTGCGGGCGCGGATCGGGGCGGGCGCCCACCTGGATTTCGCGCCCGAGCCCACGGTGGCCGCCGCCGGATGCGACCACCGGTCCGTGACCGAGATCGCGCTGGCCGAGGGGGCGACGCTGCGGCTGTGCGAGGAGCTGGTGCTGGGACGGCACGGTGAACGGCCCGGTCGGCTGCACAGCCGGCTCGACGTGACGGTCGGCCGGACGCCGCTGCTGCGTCACGAGCTGCGCGTCGGAGACCGGCACGACGGCCCGGCGGTGCTCGGGGACGCCCGGGCCGTCGGCAACGTGCTGCTGGTGGGTCCCGGACTGACCCGCGAGCCGCATTCCGAGGAGGGGCTGGCCGTCCTGCCGCTGGCGCACCCGTCCGCGGTGCTCGTCACGGCCGTTGCGCCGGACGCCGCGCTGCTGCGCCGCCGCCTCGCCCGCGGCGAGTCGATCGCTCAGGTGGCGGCGTCGGCGACGGGCCCGGCGGTCGCGGCGGCGTCCTCGTAGAAGTGGATCTTCTCCTGGATCTTGCGCTGCTGTTCGCGCAGCCGGGCGATCTGCTCCTCGACCCGGCGGTCGTGGGCCCGCAGCAGCGCGATCCGCTTCGGGGTGGTCTCGTCGCCGCCGCGCACCAGCTCGGCGTAGCGCTGCAGCTCGGCGATCGGCATGCCGGTGTCGCGCAGGCAGCGCAGCATGCCCAGCCAGGCCAGGTCGTCGTCGGTGAAGACCCGGCGCCCCGCCGCGTCGCGCGCGATCCCCGACAGCAATCCGATCTTCTCGTAGTAGCGCAGCGTGTCGATGCTGAAGCCGCTTCTGCTGGCGGTCTCAGCCGGGGAGTAGGACCTCACCCGCCACAGCGTGCCCCTGGAGCGCACTCCAGGTCAATCGTCCGCGCCTTCACCCGCGCGGCGGGCCCCGGCCTCAACGCCGTCCGGCCCCCACACGACCATCCAAAGTGATCTGGATCACAAACTCGCGAACCCTTCCATCACTCTAAGAAATCGTAAGGTAACGTTCAGCGACATGCCATCTAGACGCCATGACGCTCTCAACGAGCTCTTCCGCGAGAACCCGAGGCTGGTCGTGGACATCCTCGGCCACCTCAAGGACCTCGACCTGCCTCCCGACCTCCCGGTCCAGGAGGCGAAGAACACCTACAACGACCGGCCCTCGATCGACTTCACCGCCGACAACGTGTTCACCGTCGGCCCGCCGCAGGACCCGGTCCACGGCATCATCGTGGAGATCCAGCAGACGAAGTCCCAGTCGAAGCGCAGGCAGCTGCCGCGCTACGCCGCCGCGCAGTGGCTGAGTCAGCGGCACGGCGGTGTCGACGTCATCGTCGTCTGCCCCAATGCCGACACCGCCGCCTTCTACGCCGAGCCCATCCGCACCGAGCTGCCGGGGTACACCCTGCAACCCGTGGTCGTGGGCCCCGAGCAGATACCGATGATCACCGACCCGACCGAGGCCGCCGCCCGGCTCGGAATGGCCGTCCTGTCAGTCTCGGCCCACGGCGAGAAGCACCGCAAGGTCGTCGAGGCCCTCATGGCCGCCCTTGACGGTGACACTCCGCAATACTATGAACACGCATACAACATAGCCGGTCCGGCGGCACGAAAGATCATGGAGGAGATCATGCAGTCCACCAAGTGGCCCGTCTACACCCCCCTCGCCCGCGAACACTACGGCAAAGGCCGCGAGGAGGGCCGCGCAGAAGGCCTCGAGGAGGGCCGCGCAGAAGGCCGCAAGGAGGGCCGTACGGAGGAGGCGGCCAACGCGACCCTCATGATCCTCTCCTCACGAGGTGTCAACATCCCCGACGACGCACGCGAACGCATCACCAACTGCACCGACCTCGACCAACTCCACGCCTGGCTCACACGCGCCGCCAACGCCGACACCATCGACGACGTGTTCGCCTAGGCACCAGCAAACAGCACACCGGACACCGGTTCGAGGACCACGGAAACCCCATGCACCCCCGAAAGTGGCCCGTCTACACCCCCCTCGCCCGCGAACACTACGGCAAAGGCTACGCAGAAGGCCTCGAGGAGGGCCTCGAGAAAGGCCGCAGGGAGGGCCGCGAGGAGACAGCCAAGCTGATGGTCAACGTGGTCCTCGAAGTGCTGTCCACGCACGGCGTCACCGTTACCGAGGACGCACGCGAACGCATCACCACGTGCACCGACATCGAGCGGCTGGCGACATGGGCCGCACGCGCCGACACCGTCCGCACCATCGACGACCTATTCGCCTGAGCGAGGCCCGCCGGTGCGGGGTTGACCTGGAGTGCGCTCCAGCAAGCAGGATCTGGCGGCATGGAGTTCGCACTTGGCGCCATGTGGTTCGGCACCAGGGTGGACGAGGAGACCTCGTTCGCCATTCTCGACCGCTTCGTCGAGGCGGGCGGGACGATGATCGATACCGCAGACAACTACGCGTTCTGGCTGGACGGCGGCCGCGGGGGTGAGAGCGAGACCGTCATCGGGCGGTGGCTGGCCAGCCGCAAGGTGCGCGACCAGGTCTTCATCGGCACCAAGGTCGGGGCGCAGCCCAAGACTCCCGGGACGGGGCTGGAGAACGCCGAGGGCCTGTCGGAGAAGGCGATCCGCAGCGCCGCCGAGGGCAGCCTGCGGCGGCTCGGCACCGACCACATCGACCTGTACTGGGCGCACATCGAAGACCGGTCGGTGCCCCTGGAGGAGACGATGGGCGCCTTCCGCGACCTGGTGCGGGAGGGCGCCGTCGGCCGGGTCGGGGTGAGCAACCACGCGGTGTGGCGGGTGGAGCGGGCCAGGGCGCTCGGCGAGCCCCGGTACGACGACCTGCAGTACCGCTACTCCTACCTGCTGCCTCAGCCGGGGGTGAAGCTGCCCGATAACGGCCACCACCACGCCGACGAGGAGCTGCTCGACTACGTGCGGGCGGAGGGCCTGCGACTGTGGGTGTACAACGCGCTGCTGTCGGGTTCCTACACGCGCCCCGACAAGCCGCTGCACCGGGCGTACGAGCACCCGTCCAACAAGCGGCGGCTGGCGGCGCTGAAGTCGGTGGCCGACGAGCTGGGCGCCACCCCCAACCAGGTGGTGCTGGCCTGGCTGATGGGCGGCGACCCGCCGATGATCCCCATCGTGGGCGTGAGCGCGATGGAGCATCTGGAGGAGGCGCTCGGCGCCGCCGACCTGGCGTTGGACGCCGAGCTGAGGGAACGACTGGACACGGCCGCATCGGCCTGATCCGGAACGCGCTGCGGCGCGCGAAACACCACTATCCCGCCGTAATCGAGGAAAAGGACTGTTCATGCGCATCGGACTGCAGGTGCCCAGCTTCACCTTCTCCGGCGGCCCCGAGCGGATCGCCGCCGAATACGGGCGGATGGCCCGCGAGGCCGACCAGGCGGGGCTGCACTCCCTCTGGGTGATGGACCACTTCTTCCAGATCGCGGTGGTCGGCCCCGCGGAGGAGCCC
Organism: Actinomadura sp. NBRC 104425; assembly: GCF_030269545.1. Taxonomy (GTDB): domain Bacteria; phylum Actinomycetota; class Actinomycetes; order Streptosporangiales; family Streptosporangiaceae; genus Spirillospora; species Spirillospora keratinilytica. Next base: position 74,055 of record NZ_BSTN01000003.1, read on the forward strand.
ATGCTGGAGGGCTACACGGCGCTGGCGTACGCGGCGGCGCTCACCGAGAAGATCACGCTGGGCACCCTGGTCACCGGTGTCACCTACCGGCACCCGGGCATCCTGGTGAAGACGGTGACGACGCTGGACGTGCTGTCGGGCGGCCGGGCCTGGCTGGGCATCGGCGCCGCCTGGAACGACGAGGAGTCGCGCGGCCTCGGCATCCCGTTCCCGCCGACCGCCGAGCGGTTCGAGCGGCTGGAGGAGACGCTGCGGATCGCCCACCAGATGTGGAAGGGCGACGAGAGCGCCTTCGAGGGCGTGCACTACCGGTTGGAGCGGCCGCTGAACTCGCCGCAGCCGGTCCGGCGCCCGCACCCGCCGATCCTCATCGGCGGCTCCGGGGAGAAGAAGACGCTGCGGCTCGTCGCCAAGTACGCCGACGCCTGCAACATCTTCGACACCGAGGAGCTGCCGCGAAAGCTCGACGTGCTGCGCGAGCACTGCGAGCGGGAGGGCCGCGACTACGCCGAAATCGAGAAGACGTCGCTGGTGGTGACCGACAGCCGGCCCGGCGAGCTCTCGGTCGACCAGGTCGTGGACACGGTGGGCCGACTGGCCGAGTCGGGCGTGGACCACGTGATCTACTCGCAGGCCACCGGGCACGACCTGGCCGGGGTGCTGGGCGAGGCGCTGGCCCAGACCGAGAAGATCACCCCCGCCGGGCGCTGAACGCGGCGGGCCGCCGGGAGGCGGGCCTCCCGGCGGCCCGGCCGTGCTATGCCCGGGACGCGGGGACGGGGCGGGCCGGGGGACGCACCCGCGTCGGCACGCAGACCCGGTTCCACAGGTTGATCATCGCGACCAGGGCGACCAGGGTGCCCTGGTCACGCTCCGAGAAGTGGCCGGTCATCTCGTCCCAGACCGCGTCGGGCACGCCGTCGGCGCCGAGCCGGGTGGCCGCCTCGGTGTAGGCGAGGGCGGCGCGCTCGGCCTCGGTGTACAGCAGCGACTCCCGCCACGCCGGCAGCTGGTGCAGCCGGTCCGGGGTCTCGCCGTCGGCCAGGGCCTCGTGCACGTGCATGTCGATGCAGTACAGGCAGCCGTTCATCTGGGAGGCGCGGAGCTTCACCAGGTGCCACACCAGCGGGTCCAGCCCCGACTCGTTCAGCACCTTCTCGGCGGCCAGGAACGCCCGGTAGGCGTCCGGGGCGACGTCGCGCAGGTTCATCCGCTGCTTCATCGTCTTCCCTTCGCTCGGTCAAGCGGTCGCCAGGGAGACGACGCGGTCCGGTTCCGTGTGACAGCGGATGCCCGCTCAGCCGTCGAGCAGGGCCCGCATCCGGTTGATCTCGGCCTGCTGGGTGGACTGGACGTCCCGCGCGATCTGCTGGGCGGTGACGTCGGTGCCCTTGTCCAGCACGTCCTTGACCATGGTCAGCGCGCCCTGGTGATGGTTGATCATCAGGTTGAGGAACAGCCGGTCGAAGTGCTTGCCGCGGGCCTTGCGCAGCTGCTCCATCTGCTGCGGGGTCGCCATGCCGGGCATGTTCGCGTGGGCGGACGCCGAGGGCGAGGCGCCGCCGTGCGCGCCGTGCCCGGTGTGGCCGCCCTGCCCCTGGGAGGTGCCCCTGCCGTGCTGCCGCAGCCAGTTCTGCATGGCCGCGATCTCCACGTTCTGCGTCGCGTCGATGCGCTCGGCCATCGCCTTGACCTGCGGATCGGACGCCTGCCCGGGGGCCAGCGAGGCCATCTCGACGGCCTGCTGGTGGTGCGGGATCATCATCTCGATGAAGCGGAACTCCGCGGCCGTGGGCGGCGCGGGGCTGGACGGCCCGGCCACCGCGGTCTTGTTGGGCTCCCCCGGCCGTCCCGGCATGAGCACGGTGCCCTTGGGCGTCGCCGCGCCGTCCCCGTCGCCGCTGCATCCGCCCAAGGCGCCCGCGACGGCGGCCGCCGCCGCGGCCAGCAGCGCCATCCGGTACCGCGTCCGGTAGTGCATCCGTCTCCCCACTCCGCCCTGCGCTCGAACACCCCGGACGGTAGCCGCAGCGGACGCGACGAAAAAAGAGCCTTTGATCTCAGAAAGCTCACAGATCCATACAGACCTATTCAAACGGCGCGATTCACTCCATACTCCGGATGATCAATCTACCGTCGGGGGCCTTTGCACACACGAAGGAGTGAGGGTGGCGCTGTTCTCCGGACGCAGACCCAGGCGACGAACACTGGTGGGAAGCCTCGCGGCGCTCGTGCTGGCCGGGTCGGCAGCCGCGGCGCCCGCCGCCGCGGCGGACATCCCCGGTCAGGACGAGATCGTCAAGACCGCCAACATGCACCACCTGGCCAACATCCCCAAGCCGCCGGTGTTCTCGGGCACCAGCTCCTACGGCACGGACTGGGCCTTCAAGGGCAATTACGCCTTCGCCGGCAACTACGACGGGTTCACCGTCTACGACATCTCCAAGCCGGCCAAGCCGCGCATCGTCACCGTGGTCAAGTGCCCCGGCTCGCAGAACGACGTGTCGATCTCCGGGAACCTGCTGTTCCTGTCGACCGACAGCTCCCGCAGCGACGATTCGTGCCAGTCGGTGCCCAAGCCCGCGTCGGAGAAGGACGCCTGGGAGGGCATCAAGATCTTCGACATCAGCGACGTGCGCAACCCGCGCTACGTCAAGGCCGTCGAGACCAAGTGCGGCTCGCACACCAACACGCTGGTCCCGGGCGAGCGCGGCACCGTCTACATCTACGTCTCGTCGTACTCGCCGAGCAGCAGCTACCCCGACTGCCAGCCGCCGCACGACCTGATCTCGATCGTCGAGGTGCCGCTGAAGAACCCGCAGGCGGCCCGGGTGGCGGCCGAGCCGGTGCTGTTCCCCGACGGCGGGAACCCCGGTGACGGGCGGCCCTACCCCGAGGGCACCTCGGCCACGACCGGCTGCCACGACCTGACCGCCTACCCGTCCAAGAACATCATGGCCGGGGCGTGCATGGGCGACGGCGTGCTGTTCGACATCTCCGACCGGCTCAAGCCGCGGATCATCGACACCGTGCGCGACGACGAGAACTTCGCGTTCTGGCACTCGGCCACGTTCAACAACAAGGCCAACAAGATCGTCTTCACCGACGAGCTGGGCGGCGGCGGCACCGCCACCTGCAACGCCGCGATCGGGCCGGACAAGGGCGCCGACGCCGTCTACGACATCGTCGGCAAGGGCGACAAGCGCAAGCTGGTCTTCCGCAGCTACTTCAAGATCCCGCGGGCGAACGCCGACACCGAGAACTGCGTGGCGCACAACGGCTCGCTGATCCCGGTCAAGGGCCGCGACATCATGGTGCAGGCCTGGTACCAGGGCGGCATCTCGGTGTGGGACTTCACCGACTCCCGCAGGCCCAAGGAGATCGGCTGGTTCGAGCGCGGTCCGCTGAGCAACGACGAGCTGGTGCTGGGCGGCTCGTGGTCGGCGTACTACTACAACGGCTACATCTACTCCAGCGACATCCAGAAGGGCCTGGACGTCATCGACATCCGGGACAAGGCCACCGACAAGGCCAAGCGCGTCAAGCTCGACGTGCTGAACGTCCAGTCGCAGCCCGACTACTTCGACTGACCGGCCGACGGCCGCAGCGGAGTCGTCTCGAAGGCCCCCGGCGCCCGCCGGGGGCCTTTCCCTGTTCCGGCGAGCGGAGGCCCGGACCGGGCGTTCCGGCCGGGCGGTTCAGGCGACGTGGCGCAGACCGGCGAGCTTGTCGGGGTTGAGCACGCGGCGGACCGCGGTGACGCGGCCGTCCACCACCTCGACGGTGTCGGCGCCGACCAGCCGCCCGCCGCGGTACATCAGCAGGCCCGGCTCGCCGTTGATCTCGGCGGGCACCAGGCGGTAGGCGTACTTGGCGGCCACCCGCAGCAGCACGGCCGCCACCCGGCCGGCCCCGGCGACGACCTTGCGGGCGGCGAACACCCGGCCGCCGCCGTCGGTGGTGTAGGTGGCGTCCGGGTCCAGCAGCGCCAGCAGCCTCGCGCCGTCGCCGTCCTGCGACGCGGCGCGGAAGGCGGCCACCACCCGCTCGTGCTCGGCCCGGGAGGCCCGCCGCCCCGCCGCGGGCGACGCCCCAGCGGCGGCGATCTTGCGTCCGGCCCGCGAGGCGAGCTGGCGGCACGCCGCGGGCGACCGGCCCAGCACCTCGGCGATCTGCGCGTACGGCACGTCGAACGCCCGGTGCAGCACGAACGCGACCCGCTCGGGCGGCGACAGCCGCTCCAGCACCAGCAGCATGGCGACGCCGACGGTGTCGTCGACCAGCACCGGCTCGGCCGCGTCCGGGCCGGTCAGCAGCGGCTCGGGCAGCCACGGCCCGACATAGCTCTCGCGCCGGGCGCGGGCGGAGGTCAGCACGTCGTAGGCGCGGCGGGCGGCCACGGTGACCAGCCAGGCGCGCAGGTCGCGGACCTCGGCGAGGGACCCGGTGGCGGCCGCGCGCAGCCACACGTCCTGGGTGACGTCCTCGGCGTCGGCCACGCTGCCGGTGATGCGGTACGCCACGCCGAACACGGCCGGGCGGTGCTCGGGCCACTCGGCGTCCAGTCGCACCCGCGCGGCCTCGTCCGGCGCCGGGGGCCGCGGCGGCGTCATGCGGTGGCCGGGGTGAAGACCCACTTGCGGTACGACCAGTAGCGGAACGCCGAGGCCAGCCCCAGCCCCACCAGCAGGCCGGCGTTGTAGGCGACGCCGCCGTGCAGGCCGAGGGTGTAGTAGGTGAAGCCGGTGCAGGCCACCTGGATCAGCAGCCCGACGCCGTTGAGCCCGAAGAAGATCGCCACCTCGCGGCCGGAGCCGGTGCTGTCGCGGTGGCGGAACGTCCAGAACCGGTTGGCCAGGTAGGACACCAGCGTGGACAGCGCGGTGGGCAGCACCACGCTGAAGATCGGGCCGCCGCCGTGCAGGTGCCGCAGCAGGTTGGCCCCGCCGATCATGATCACCGTGCCGATGAACCCGACGAAACCGAAGGTCAGCAGTTCGCGTACGAAACGGTACAGGCGCGGGCTCCTCACCATCCCGTGCGGGCCGCGGTCCGCCGGCGCGGCTTGGCCCGGCCGCGACCGCTGCATGGTACTCATTCGCCCAAACCTTACCGGAGGACGGACCCGCCTCCGACCTCGGCCCTCGGCGGAACGATCAGCGTGCGGCCGTGGCGGTGGCGCGGGCCGACGGCAGGATCGCCGCGACGAGCGCGACCGGAACGCACAGGGCGCCGGCCAGCCCGACCTCCTGCGCCACGAACCCGATGACCGGCGGCCCGCCCAGCAGCCCCAGGTAGCCGACGGCGGTGACGCGGGAGATGCCGCGGGCGGCGGGCACGCCCGGCAGGTTGCCGGCGGCGCTGAAGGTGACCGGCGCCACCGGCGCGATGCCGATCCCGAACAGCGTGAACCCGATGATCGCGGCGGCCGGGTGCCCGACCGCCAGTCCCAGGCCCAGCCCGAGCGCCGAGATCAGGGCTCCGGCGCGCAGCACCCGCACCGGGCCGTACCGCGCCACGACCCGGTCGCCCGCCAGCCGCCCCGCCGTCATCGCGACCGCGAAACCGGCGTAGGCCAGGCCCGCGACGCCCGCTCCGGCGTCGAGGGTCTCGCGCAGGTAGACGGCGCTCCAGTCGGCCACCGCGCCCTCGCCGACGAACGAGCACAGACCGATGAACCCCAGCAGGGCCAGCATGCGCCGCGCGCCGCGCGCCGCGTCCGCCCCGGCCTTGCGCGGGGACGCCCCGGGGGGCGCGTCCTCCCCGGCGGTGTCGGGCGGCTCGTCGGCGGAACGGTCCAACAATCCCTGGCAGCCCGCCAGCACCAGCGCCGCCAGGACGGCCGCCGCGACCGACAGGTGCACCTGCACAGGCACGTCCAGATGCGCCAGCCCGGAGCCGACCAGCGCCGCCGCAAGAGTGCCGATGCTGTACGCGCCGTGCAGCCCGGACATGATCGGCCGGTCCAGACGCCGTTCGACCGCCACGCCCTGGGCGTTCATCGCCACGTCCATCAGGCCCAGCGAGCCGCCGAACAGCAGCAGCGCGGCGATCAGCACGCCCAGGTTCCCGGCCAGCCCCATCGGCACCAGGGCGAGCGCGGCCGCCGCCCCGGCCGCCATGGTCGTGGCGCGGCTGCCCCAGCGGGCCACGATGGCGCCGGCGAAGCGCACCGCCAGGACCACCCCGGCGGGGGCGCCGAGCAGCGCCACGCCGAGACCGCCCTCGCTCAGCCCGAGATGCTCCTTGACCTGCGGGATGCGCGCCACCCAGGCCGAGCCGATCAGTCCGTGCGCGACGAACGCGACGGTCACCGCCAGCCGGGCCCGGCCGAGCGTCCCGGCCGCCGTCTGAGTCACCACCAGGCCGACTGTACGCGACTCACCACAAATGGACGATCTTGCCTAAGGGTGAGATCTCCGGCGCTACAGCAGATCCGCCAGCGGAGTCTTGGGGTCGGCCAGCCGGGCCCGGTCCACCGGCTCGCCGGAGCGGATCAGCGCCTGGACGTCCTGCGCGACGTCCCACACGTTGACGTTCATCCCGGCGACGACGCGGCCGCCGGACAGCCAGAACGCCATGAACTCCAGCCCCGCCACGTCGCCGCGGTAGACCACCTCGTCGTACTCTCCGGGCGCGGCCACGCCGGACAGCTCCATGCCCAGCTCGTACTGATCGGTAAAGAAGTAGGGGACGCGGTCGTAGGACACCTCCCGCCCGAGCATGGCCCGCGCCGCGGCCGGGCCGCCGTCGAGCGCGTTGGCCCAATGCTCCACGCGCAGCCGGCGGCCGAGCAGCGGATGGTAGGCCGCGGCCACGTCCCCGGCGGCGAAGATGTCGGGATCGGAGGTGCGCAGCGACTGGTCGACCAGCACGCCGTCCGACACCTCCAGGCCGGCCCGCTCGGCCAGCGCGGTGTTGGGCCGCACCCCGATGCCGACGATCACCACGTCCGCGGGGATCTCCGCGCCGCCCGAGGTCACCACCGCCGACACCTGCCCGGCGCCCCAGAACCCCGCCACGCCCTCGTCCAGCCGCAGGATGACGCCGTGCCTGCGGTGCAGGTCGGCGAACAGCCCGCCCACCTCGGGGCCGAGCGCGGCGTGCAGCGGCGTCGGCTCCGGTTCGATCACCGTGACGTCGTTGCCGTAGGCGCGGGCCGCGGCCGCGGTCTCCAGGCCGATCCAGCCCGCGCCCGCCACCACCACGCGGCGCCCGCCGGGTGCGATCGCCTCGCGCAGCGCCGCCGCGTCGGCCAGCGTCCGCAGGTAGTACAGCCCCTGCAGCCGGGCGCCGGGCACCTCCAGCCTGCGCGGGGACGCGCCGGTGGCCAGCAGCAGCCGGTCGTAGCCGACCTCCTCGCCGCTGGCCAGCGTCACCCGGTGCCGGGACGGGTCGACCGCGGTGGCCGCCGTGCCCAGCCTGAGCTCCACCCGGTTGTGGTCGTACCACTCGCGGTCGTGGACGTGCGTCCTCTCCCGCGGCTCCTGGCCGAGCAGGAAGCCCTTGGACAGCGGCGGCCGTTCGTAGGGCCGTTCGACCTCCTCGCCGATGAGCACCACGCGGCCCCCGTAGCCCTCCCCCCGCAGCGTCTCGGCGGCCTTGGCACCGGCCAGGCTCGCGCCGACGATGACGATGGTCTCCTCGGGCATGGCGACCTCCTGCGCGTGGGCGTCTGCTTACGTCCCTACTGCTGTGCCCCGAACGGGACAAGGCCCACCCGCAGCAGGAGCCAAGGAAGGACCGCGCGCAGCAGAACGGCCCGTTCCGCCCCCGGCCGCCGGGGAACACCGCAGGACGCCGCGGGACGCCGTCCGTCCCGCGCTATTCGCCGCGTCCGGACAGCGCCCTGTACCGCGCGATCGCGGAGGTGTCGGTGAGGGAGGCGATCTGGTCGACGACGGCGCGCAGCCGGGCCGCGTCGTCGGGCGCCTCGACGTAGGCGGCGCGGAACGCGGCGTCGAGCGTGCCGGGCGCGCCGCGCAGCATCAGCTCGGCCAGCTCCATGATCAGCTCGCGCTGGCGGGCCCGGGCGGCCTCGTGGCTGATCCACACGTAGTGCGCGGTGACGCCCTTGAGCAGCGCGCACTCCAGCCGCTGCGCGCGCGGCACGATCAGGTCGGCGCCGTACCGGGTCAGCGGACGGTCGCCGTAGGCGGCGCGGGTGGCGTCCTCCGCGGCCAGGCAGAACCGGCCGATCAGCGTGCTGGTGAGGTTCTTCAAGGCGGCCAGGGCGCGGGGGGTGCCGTCGTAGCGGTCCGGCCAGTACGGCTCGGCCAGCAGCGCGGCGAACCGCTCCTCCAGCTCGCCCAGGTCGGCGTCGAGCGGCGCGGCCGTCCCCCCGCCCGGCGCGCCCGTGGCGTCGCAGTACAGCTTGCGGGTGGTGGCGCACACCAGGCGGCGCTCGGCCGGGTCGGCGAGCCGGTCGAAGGTGACGTGCCCGGCGACCAGCGCGTCCTCCAGGTCGTGCACCGAGTACGCGACGTCGTCGCTCCAGTCCATGACCTGCGCCTCGAAGCAGGTGCGCCCGGCCGGGGCGCCGTCGCGCACCCACCGCGCCACGGGCAGGTCGTCCTGGTAGACGCCGAACTTGCCGTTGACCGACTCGTCCTGCGTCCACGGGTACTTCATGGACGCGTCCAGGGCGGCGCGGGTGAGGTTGAGGCCGACGCTGCGGCCGTACAGGGGCGGGCCCGGGGGCGCGAACGACTTGGGCTCCAGCCGGGTCAGCACGCGCAGGCTCTGCGCGTTGCCCTCGAAGCCGCCGCAGTCGCGGGCGACCACGTCGAGGGCGGCCTCGCCGTTGTGCCCGAAGGGCGGATGCCCGATGTCGTGGGCCAGGCAGGCGGTCTCCACCAGGTCGGGGTCGCAGCCCAGCGACTTGCCGAGCTCCCGCCCGACCTGGGCGCACTCCAGCGAGTGGGTCAGCCGGGTGCGCAGGCTCTGCACGTGGTTCTCGGCGGTGGCGTCCGGCGAGGCGACCTGGGTCTTGGCCGCCAGCCGCCGCAGCGCGGCGCTGTGCAGCACCCGGGCCCGGTCGCGTTCGAAGGCGGTGCGGTCACGGCGCTTGGGCGGCTCGGGAGCCCAGCGCTCCCGGTCGCGGTCTGCGTAGTTGCTCATCGCCCCATCCAGGGTAGGCCGCGCACCGGCGCCGTCGTCACTGGCCGGGCGTGGTGACGATCGTCTCGCTGGGCACCGCGACGCTCTTTCCGAACAGCACGTACGACAGGTACCCGCCGGTCTCGCGGACGATGTAGTGGAACTGCGTGTCGCGGGTCTGCACGCTGGGGCCGCTGCGGGTCGGCGACGAGGCCGCCTCGATGCCGTTGTCGCTCGCCATCCGCTTGGAGCGCAGGCCGTGCCAGGGGTCGGTGACGATCACGCCGGTGCGCCAGCCGCGCCGCCGGTACTCGGCGCCCACCGCCTTCATGCTCTCCAGCGTGTCGGCGCCGACCGGCACGGACACCACCCGGTCGGCGGGCACCCCGCCGCGGTCGACCAGCCACCGCTTGCCCGAGTCGGCCTCGGTGTAGTTGTCGCCGGGCTGCTTGCCGCCCACGGTGACGATCACCGGCGCCACCCCGTCGCGGTACAGGTTCAGCGCGTGCTGCAGCCGCCACTGCAGGGTGGGCGAGGGCACGCCGTTGTACTGCGCCGCGCCGAGCACGATGATCGCGTCGGAGCGGGGCCGCTCGTCCTGGCGGGCCTGGTACCACACGCGCCACGCCACGGTCAGCGGCGTCAGCACGGCCACGGCCAGCAGCCCGAGCACGACGCTCACAGTGATCACGAACCAGCGGGGGCGGCGGCGGGCGCGCCGTCCGCGCCGCTCGCCCTCGCCGCTGCCGCCGCTGTCGTCGCCCGGCCCCTCCGGGACGTCGGGGCCGGGCAGCTCCATCTCCAACGTCATCGCACTCGACACGTTAGTTGAGACGGCCGGGGATACGCCGACGTTCCGAATCGTCGGCGCAGGCGGCCCCCGGCCGCCGTCCGAGTGCGGCGTGCCGCCGGCCGCCGCCCAGGCGGCCGGCGGCCGGTCAGCGGCTGTCGGAGCCGGCGGCGCTGATCGCGGCGCGCCCCGCTTCCAGCCGCGCCACCGGCACGCGGAACGGCGAGCAGGACACGTAGTCCAGCCCGACCTCGTGGCAGAAGTGCACCGACTCGGGGTCGCCGCCGTGCTCGCCGCAGATGCCGAGCTTCAGGTCGGGACGGGTGGCGCGGCCCTCCTCGACGGCGATGCGCACCAGCCGGCCGACCCCCTCGCGGTCCAGCGTCTCGAACGGGGAGACGCCGAACACGCCCAGCTCCAGGTAGCGGCCGAAGAAGGCGGCCTCCACGTCGTCGCGGGAGAAGCCCCAGGTGGTCTGGGTGAGGTCGTTGGTGCCGAAGGAGAAGAACTCGGCGGCCTCGGCGATCTGCCCGGCGGTCAGCGCCGCCCGGGGCAGCTCGATCATGGTGCCGATCAGCGCGGGCACGTCCACGCCGGTCTCCTCGCGCACCTCGGCCAGCACCCGGCGGGCCTCGTCGCGCACCGCCTCCAATTCCTGGACGGCGCAGACCAGCGGGATCATGATCTCCGGCCGCGGGTCGCCGCCGACCGCGACCCGGCGGGCCGCCGCGTGGGCGATCGCCCGGACCTGCATCGCGAACAGCCCGGGAATCACCAAACCCAGGCGCACACCCCGCAGTCCCAACATAGGGTTCTGTTCGTGCAGCCGGCGGACCGCCTCCAGCAGCCTGCGGTCCCGGGGGTCGGCGTCGCCGCCGGCCAGGGCGACCTTGACCGCCAGCTCGGTGAGGTCGGGGAGGAATTCGTGCAACGGGGGGTCGATGAGCCGAATCGTGACCGGCAGCCCGTCCATGGCTTCGAGGATGCCCTCGAAGTCGGCGCGCTGGAGCGGTTCCAGCGCCGCCAGGGCGGTGCGCCGCTCGTCGTCGGTCTCGGCCAGGATCAGCTGTTCCACCAGGCGGCGGCGGTCGCCGAGGAACATGTGCTCGGTGCGGCACAGCCCGATGCCGCCCGCGCCGAAGCGGCGGGCCCGCGCGGCGTCCTCGGGGGTGTCGGCGTTGGCGCGCACGCCCAGCCGCGCCCGCGCGTCGGCGTGCTTCATGATCCGGTGCACGGCCTGGACGAGCTCGTCGCCCTCGCCGGGGTCGAGCGCGCCCTCGAAGTAGCGCACCACCGGGGAGTCCTCGACGGGCACCTCGCCCAGGTAGACCCGGCCGGTGGTGCCGTCGATGGAGATGGTCTCGCCCTCCTGGACCGTCACGCCGCCGGGCGCGGTGAAGCGGGCGGCCCGCACGTCGACGTCCAGTTCCTCGGCGCCGCACACGCACGTCTTGCCCATGCCGCGGGCCACGACGGCGGCGTGCGAGGTCTTGCCGCCGCGGGAGGTGAGCACGCCCCGGGCCGCAACCATCCCGGCCAGGTCGTCGGGGTTGGTCTCGCGCCGCACCAGGATGACGTCCTCGCCCTGCCCGGCCAGCTCCACCGCCCGCTCGGAGGAGAAGACGGCCTTGCCGACGGCGGCGCCGGGCGAGGCGTTCATGCCGGTGGTCAGCAGCTTGCTCCCGTCGGCCTGCGCCGCGTCGAAGCGGGGGAACATCAGCTGGGCCAGCTGGTCGCCGGTGACCCGCGCCACGGCCTCGTCCTCGTCGATGAGCCCCTGGTCGAGCAGCTGGCAGGCGATGCGGAACGCCGCGGCGGCGGTGCGCTTGCCCACCCGGGTCTGGAGCATCCACAGCTTGCCGCGCTCGATCGTGAACTCGATGTCGCACATGTCGCGGTAGTGGTTCTCCAGCGTCTCCATGATTCGCAGGAGCTCGGCGTAGGAGCGGGGGTCGAGCCGCTCCAGCTCGGTCAGCGGCACGGTGTTGCGGATGCCGGCGACCACGTCCTCGCCCTGGGCGTTCTGCAGGTAGTCGCCGTAGACGCCCTGGCGGCCGGTGGCGGGGTCGCGGGTGAAGGCGACGCCGGTGCCCGAGTCCATGCCCATGTTGCCGAACACCATGGCGACCACGTTGACGGCGGTGCCGAGGTCGGCGGGGATGCGCTCCTGGCGCCGGTACAGCACGGCGCGGGGCGCGTTCCACGAGGTGAACACCGCCTTGATCGCCAGGTCCAGCTGCTCGCGCGGGTCGGTGGGGAAGTCGCGTCCGGCGTGCTCGCGGACGATCTGCTTGAACGTGCCGACCAGGCCGCGCAGGTCGGCGGCGTCCAGGTCGGTGTCCTGGTCGGTGCCCTTGGCCTTCTTGGCGGCCTCGAGGGCGTCCTCGAACACATCCCCGTCGACGCCCAGCACGGTCTTGCCGAACATCTGGATGAGCCGCCGGTAGGAGTCCCAGGCGAAGCGCTCGTCGCCCGCCTGGGCCGCGAGCCCCGCCACGGACTCGTCGTTGAGGCCGATGTTGAGGACGGTCTCCATCATCCCCGGCATGCTGAACCTGGCCCCGGACCGTACGCTGACGAGGAGGGGGCCGTCGGGCTGGCCGAGCCGCTTGCCCATGGTCTCCTCCAGCGCCGACAGGTGGCGGTCGACCTCCTCCGCCAGCCCGCCGGGCAGCTCCCCGTGCTCCAGGTAGTACCGGCACGCCTCGGTGGTGATGGTGAAGCCCGGCGGCACGGGCAGGCCGAGATTGGTCATCTCGGCGAGGTTGGCGCCCTTGCCCCCCAGCAGATCCCGCAGGTCCTTGTTGCCTTCGGTGAAGTCGTACACCAGCTTCGGCACGGGGCCCTCCTTCGCGGTCCGGTCCTGCCGCGTGGCGCGCGGCCAGGTGACGGGCGGCGGGCGCACCGTGACCGGGGACACCCCCGGGCACCACCGATTTGGCGCGCGCCGCCCTGTTTGCCGGGACTGTACCCGCGTTGGACGCGCACGCTCGTCACTCCGTTACGCTGCGTGCGTTTGCGCAGGTAGGGCCGGGCGCAGTGGTCTATTCCAATAACGACATTCCAGACACGCAACCGAGGAAACACGGCCGTCACATGGTCAAAGCACCGCATTCGAAAGGGAATCATGGAAAGAGGAGGTGAGGTTGTGAGGCCGATGGTCGCCGGTGGCCGCGTGGGAGACCCGTTCGCCCCGATCGCCGACTTCGGGTTCCTGTCCGACTGCGAGACGACCGCCCTGGTCGCGCCGAGCGGCAACATCGAATGGATGTGCCTGCCCCGGATGGACTCGCCGAGCGCGTTCGGCTCGATCCTGGACCGCGACGCCGGGTACTTCCGGGTCGGCCCCGCGGGCGTGGAGGTGCCCGCCGCGCGGCGCTACATCCCCGGCACCATGGTGCTGGAGACGACCTGGTGGGTCCACGGCGGCTGGCTGGTGGTCACCGACGCGCTGCTCATGGGCCCCTGGCACCACGAGACCGAGCGGTCGCACACCCACCGGCGCGCCCCCACCGACTACGACGCCGACCACGTGCTGCTGCGCATGGTGCGCTGCGTCAACGGTCAGGTGCAGGTCCGGCTGGACTGCATGCCCGTGTTCGACTACGGGCGCGCCCCCGCCCGGTGGGAGCACTACGGCCTCGGCTACCACGAGGCAGTCGCGCGCGGCAACGGCGTGTCGCTGCGCCTGACCAGCGACATGAACATCGGCTTCGAAGGGTCGCTGGCCACCGCCCGCACCCTGCTCAAGCAGGGCGACTCGCGGTTCGTGGCGCTGTCGTGGAGCGAGCACGAGCCCCCGCACAGCTACGAGGAGGCGCAGGAGCGCCTGACCTGGACGGTGCACCACTGGCAGCACTGGCTGGACCGCGGCCGCTTCCCCGACCACCCCTGGCGCAGCCACCTGCAGCGCAGCGCCCTCACCCTCAAGGGCCTGACGTTCGCGCCCTCGGGGGCGGTGGCGGCCGCGGCGACCACGTCCCTGCCGGAGTCACCGGGCGGCGACCGCAACTGGGACTACCGGTACACGTGGATCCGCGACTCCACGATGGCGCTGTGGGCCTTCTACACCCTCGGGTACGACTGGGAGGCCAACGACTTCTTCTACTTCATCACCGACGTGGCCGAGGCCGCCGAGGGCAAGCTGCAGATCATGTACGGGCTGGACGGCCGCGAGGAGCTGCCCGAGTCCACCCTCGACCATCTGACCGGCTACGACAACGCCCGTCCGGTGCGCATCGGCAACGAGGCGTACATGCAGGCCCAGCACGACGTGTGGGGCGCGATCATCGGCTCCATCTACCTGTTCGTGCGCAAGCGGGACCGGCTGGACGACCGGCTGTGGAAGATCGTCGTCAAGCAGGTCGAGGACGCGCTGGCCAACTGGCGGCTGCCGGACTGCGGCATGTGGGAGGTGCGCGGCGAACCGCAGCACTTCACCTCCTCGAAGGTGTTCTGCTGGGTGGCGGCCGACCGCGGCGCCCGGCTGGCGCGCATCCGCGGCGACTTCGCCATGGCCGAGCGCTGGCAGAAGGCGGCCGACGAAATCCACGCCGACGTGCTGGCCAACGCCCTGGACGAGCGCGGGGTGTTCACCGCCCACTACGGCGCCACCGCCCTGGACGCCTCGGCGCTGCTGATCCCGCTGCTGGGCTTCCTGCCCGCCGACGACAAGCGGGTCCGCGAGACGGTGCTGGCCATCGCCGACGAGCTGTCCGAGGACGACCTGGTGCTGCGCTACCGCCCGGCGGAGACCGACGACGGCTTCAACTCCGACGAGGGCACCTTCACCATCTGCTCGTTCTGGCTGGTCAGCGCGCTGGTGATGATCGGCGAGCTGGAGCGCGCCAAGGCCCTGTGCGAGAAGCTGCTCTCCTACGCCAGCTCGCTGCAGCTGTACGCCGAGGAGATCGATCCGCACACCGGCCGGCACATGGGCAACTTCCCCCAGGCGTTCACCCACCTGGCGCTGATCAACGCCGTGATGCAGGTGATCCGCGCCGAGGACCACGAGCGCCAGCCCCCGCTGGCCTGACGCACCCCCCGGCCGTGGCCTGCGACTCGGATCCTGCGAGCCGGGCCACGGTCCGAAGACGACAACGGCTCTGGGCGCCGGGGACGGGGTCCGGCGTCCACCCGGCGGCCCGCGCAGGGGCGCCGGGTGGACGGAGGGAACCTAGATGACGGCGCCCGAGTCGCCCGGCCGGCGGGCGGGCCGGTGCGGCTTCTTGTGCTGGGGCGCCGGAGTCTTGCTGCGGCCCTGCAGCACGATCGCCAGCGGTGTGGCGGTGAACACGCTGGAGAACGTCCCGACGACGATGCCGACCAGCAGGGCGATGGCGAAGTCGGTGAGCGAGTCGCCGCCCAGCAGCGCCAGCGCCGCCAGGATGAAGATCGCGCCCATGCCGGTGTTCACGGTGCGGGGCACGGTCTGCAGGGCGCCCCGGGCGGCGACGCGGGCGAACGGCGCCTTCGGGTCGTCGCGCCACAGCTCCCGGACGCGGTCGAACACCACGACCGAGTCGTTCACCGAATACCCGATGATCGTCAGCAGCGCGGCCAGGAACACCCCGTCGATCGGCTTGCCGAGCCAGGCGAACACCCCGGTCACCACGACGACGTCGTGGAACATCGCCAGCACCGCGCCCGCCCCGAACGTCCAGCGGAACCGGATCGCCAGGTAGGCCAGCTGCACCATTAGCGCCACGGCCAGCGCGATCAGCGCCTTGCGGCGCAGCTCGTCGCCCAGGGTCGGGCCGATCAGCTCGTCGCGCTGCTTGGTGACGGTGCCGCCCTCGGCGGCCAGGGCGTCGCGGATCCGCTTCTCCTCGGTGTTGCTGAGGTTCTCGGTGCGCACGGAGATGTCGTCGGTGCCGGATGTCTGCACGACCGCGCGCGGGAACCCGGCGGAGGAGACGGCGGCGCGGGCGTCGTCGATGTCGACCGGTCGGCTGGTGGAGTACTCCACCAGCCGACCGCCGGTGAACTCCACGCCGAAGTTCAGCCCGCGCACGAAGATCCCGGTGAGCGCGACCGCCACCGACAGCGCGGAGACGCCCAGCCACAGCCGGCGGTGCCGCATCAGATCCGGGTCGCGGCGGTCCAGCCAGGCGCGCAGCCTGCCGATGGAGCCCAGGCCGGTCAGCCCCGGGCGGCGGGCGACCGCCCGGCGGGCCACGACCGCCTCGGTGAGGGCGCGGCTGAGCAGCATCGCCGAGAACATCGAGGCCAGCACGCCGATGGTGAGGGTGACGCCGAAGCCGCGCACCGGGCCGGACGCCAGGAAGAACAGCAGCCCGGCGGCCAGCAGGGTGGTGATGTTGGAGTCGGCGATCGCCGACCAGGCCTTGTCGAAGCCGGCGGACAGGGCGGCGCGGACGCCGCGCCGGGGCGCCGCCCGGTACTCTTCGCGGGCCCGTTCGAAGGCCAGCACGTTGGCGTCGATGGCCATGCCGACCGCGAGCACGAACCCGGCCAGGCCGGGCAGGGTGAGCGTCGCGCCCACCATGACCAGCGCGGCGTAGGAGATCAGGGCGTAGCAGGCCAGCGCGACGGCGGCCAGCGCGCCGACCAGCCGGTACACGGCGATGATGAACAGGCCGGTGAGCACGACGCCGATCACGGCGGCCTGCCGGCTCGCCTCGATCGCCTCGTCCCCCAGGGTCGGGCCGACCACCCGCTGCTCGATGATCTTCACGGGGACGGGCAGCGACCCGCCCTGGATGAGGGCGGCCAGGTCGCGGGCCGCCTTGGCGGTGAAGTCGCCGGTGATCTGGGTGGCGCCGCCGGTGATCCCCACATTGCACGGCACGTCCGCGGTGACCTGCGGGGACGAGATGACCCGGCCGTCCAGGACGAAGGCGATGCGGCGTTCGTCGCCGGTGGCGCAGGCGGCCCGGGCGGTGATGCGCTCCCAGATGCCGCCGCCCTTGCCGCGGAACTTGACGGTGACGTACCAGCCGCCGAGGTTCTCAGAGTCGAATCCGGCCTCGGCCGCTCCGATGCCGTCGCCGGTCAGCGCGGCGGGGCCGAGCATGATCTGCCGGCCCTGCTCGTCGGGCAGCAGCTGCTCGCCCTTAGCGGGGCTGCCGTCGTTGACCCGGACGGGGTGGGCGGTGAGCTGGGCGGTCTTGCCGATCACCTCGGCGGCCCGGGCGGGGTCCTGCACGTCGGGCAGTTCGACGATGATGCGCCGCTCGCCGGAGCGGGTGAGCGACGACTCGGCCACGCCGAGGGCGTTGACGCGGCGTTCGAGCACCTGGCGGGCCCGGTCGGTGGCCGCGGCGTCGGCCTTGGCGTGCGGCGAGTCCCGGGTCTCCAGCACGATCTGGGTGCCGCCGCGCAGGTCGAGGCCGAGGCGGGCGGGTTCGGTGAGGACGAAGAACAGCGACGCGGCGAGCACCGCGACAGACAGCAGTGCCCGCACCGCGTTGGCGCGAGACAAGGGAGTACCTCCACGAGGAGTGCGGCCCCCGTCGGCGGGCGGCCGCGTGCACCGGCGTGCGCCGGTCGTCGGATCAGATCAGCCGGGTCGTCGTGGAGGAGGGAGGGGCGCGGCCGCGTGCGGCCGAGATCCGGGCGGACGTCGCGTACTGCGCCTGCCCGGCGGGACGTACACCGGTCTGCGGCAGCGGGCCGGGGGCGGGGGCGCCCGGCAGGACGGCCGCCAGGGGCGCCCCGGAGTGCGGTGCGCCGAGGTCGCGTGCCGCGGCCGCCGCGTCGCGGGCGTGCGGGCAGCCGCGAGGGGCGCACTGGCGGACGTGCCGCGCGGCCGCGGACCGTGCCGCCGGCGACCTGCCGCGGACCGTGCCGCCGGATGCGGCCCCGCCGGGCGCCGCGGGCTGCCCGCTGCGGATGACCGGACTCGCTCCGGCGGCCGCGGGAGCGGCTCCCGCGGCCGCCGGAGCGACGACGAGTCCGAGCAGGCTCAGGGCGACGACCAGGAACCGCGACAGCCGGCCGCGCTCGTCGAACAGGGGAGCGTAACGGCGCACGCGCGTCTCCTCCCGTCAGCGGCGGCAGGGCCCAGGCCCTCGGGCACGCACTTCGGGCCGGCCTCGCCGCCGGTCCCTGTCCGGCCACGTTAACCCATCGGGCCGGTCGCGGGGGCGACGCCGCACAGGTCCGCCCGGATCATCTCACCGCCGGTTCGGGCTCGGGCCGGAGAACCACCGCTCGGGCAGCAGCCGGGCCGGCTGCTCGGATCGGATCCCTTCCAGCGGTTTGCCGGGCTTCCCCCATCACCTACCGAGAAACGATCAATGTCCCATTTCGGCCAATTTGTTGCTGAACGAGGTCATTGTCGGGGTGCAAAAGGTGAATTACCCTCGCGTTCACCCACCCCGCAACCGGAAGGAGCAAGTCCGGTGGTGCATTTCAGAAGGACCGCGGTCATCGGTGTCGCGTCCCTGGCCGCCCTCGCCCTCGCCGCCCCCGCGGCGTCCGCGGCGACGACCACCGTCCGCGCGGGCTCGGCCACCGCCCCCGCCTACTCCGGCAGGGTCCAGGCGTCCCTGCTCGGGACGGCCACCGTCAGCACCTCCATCGGCTCGGGCAGCTGCAACGAGTCGACGCTGACCGGATCGATCCAGTCCGACGGCACCGGCCTGACCATCGACTCGGCGACCTTCGCCACCAACGGCGGCCCCTGCAGCGGCACGGTCTCCTCCACCATCACGCCCGAGAACTTCCCGTGGACCGGGGGCACCGTCGTCTACGACACCGCGCACACCGGCGGCCGCGACGCGGCGGTCACCATCGCCAACTTCCGCGTCCGCGCGGTGGTGAACATCTTCGGCGGCATCACCTGCATCTACGGCGGCAACCTGACCGCCAACGGCTACAACCCCGACAACCCCAACCGCGGCGACACCAGCGTGGCCGAGGCGCAGGTCGGCGTCAGCAACGCCACCGTCAGCAAGATCAGCAGCGGCAGCAGCTTCCTGTGCCCGTCCACCGCGACGGTCTCCGCCAACTACAAGCTGCTCGGCGAGAGCACCCCCGGATCGGGCACCTACGACCAGAGCCTGTACGTCACCGAGTGATCCGAACCGGCTGACCCAGGACACGACGCGGGGCCGCGCCCTCCCCCACCGGGGGCGCGGCCCCGCCGCCGTTCGGCAGCGCTCGGCGGATCCGGCCGTCAGCAGCCGACCAGCTGCGCGGCCAGGAACGACTCGACCTGCGAGATCGCGATGCGCTCCTGGTTCATCGAGTCGCGCTCGCGCACCGTCACCGCCTCGTCGTCGAGGGTGTCGAAGTCGACGGTGATGCAGAACGGGGTGCCGATCTCGTCCTGCCGGCGGTAGCGGCGGCCGATCGCGCCGGCGTCGTCGAACTCCACGTTCCAGTGCCGGCGCAGCTGCGCGGCCAGGTCGCGGGCCTTCGGGGACAGGTCGGCGTTGCGCGACAGCGGCAGCACCGCGGCCTTGACCGGGGCCAGCCGCCGGTCGAGCCGCATCACGGTGCGCTTTTCCATCTTGCCCTTGGCGTTGGGCGCCTCGTCCTCGGCGTAGGCGTCCATCATGAACGTCAGCGTGCACCGGTCGACGCCCGCCGCGGGCTCGATCACGTACGGGATGAACCGCTCGCCGGCCTCCTGGTCGAAGAACGACAGGTCGGCGCCGGACGCCTTGGAGTGGGTGCTCAGGTCGTAGTCGGTGCGGTTGGCGATGCCCTCCAGCTCGCCCCACTCGCTGCCGACGAAGTCGAACCGGTACTCGATGTCGACGGTGCGCTTGGAGTAGTGCGACAGCTTCTCCTGCGGGTGCTCGTACAGCCGCAGGTTCTCCTTGCGGATGCCGAGGTCGGTGTACCAGCGCATCCGCTCGTCGATCCAGTACTGGTGCCACTCCTCGTCGGTGCCGGGGCGGACGAAGAACTCCATCTCCATCTGCTCGAACTCGCGGGTCCGGAAGATGAAGTTGCCCGGCGTGATCTCGTTGCGGAACGACTTGCCGATCTGGCCGATGCCGAACGGGATCTTGCGCCGCGCCGACTGCTGGACGTTGAGGTAGTTGATGAAGATGCCCTGGGCGGTCTCGGGCCGCAGGTAGGCCAGGCCGGACTCGTCCTCGACCGGGCCGAGGTAGGTCTTGAGCAGGCCGTTGAACATGCGCGGCGCGGTGAACGAGCCCTTGACGCCGCAGTTGGGGCAGCTGACGTCGGACAGGCCGTTCTCCGGGGCCCTGCCGTGCTTCTCCTCGTAGGCCTCCTCGAGGTGGTCGGCCCGGAAGCGCTTGTGGCACGACTGGCACTCGGTGAGCGGGTCGACGAACGCCTGCACGTGGCCGCTGGCCTCCCACACCTCGCGGGCGAGGATCACGCACGAGTCCAGGCCGACGACGTCCTCGCGGGCCTGCACCATGGCCTTCCACCACTGGCGCTTGACGTTGTTCTTCAGTTCGACGCCGAGCGGGCCGTAGTCCCAGGAGGCGCGCAGTCCGCCGTAGATCTCGCTCGACGGGTAGACCAGGCCCCGCCGCTTGGCGAGGTTGACGATGGTGTCCATCACGTCGGAACGGCGTGCCATATGCGTTTCTCCATCCGGCTGGCGGTCGGCGGGTCCTTGTCGTACGTCCCGGCCCCGTCCGGGCGGCGGAGCGTCGCGACGGGCCGGGGTGAGTGCGATCCCCGTTGGTGTGGCGGAACGCGGCGGGCGGGCGGTGTGGCGGCCCGGGCGCTCCGAGACTCCCCAGCTTAGGGCAACCGCGGCGGCCTCCGCGCATCGCCCCGGAGAATCCGCAGGTCGCAAGCATGGCACCGGGTGTCGTCGGCACGGCCGCGGGCAGCGGTCAGTAGACCCGGCCGTCGACCATGTTGTTGTCGACGTTGATGGTGACGCCGCCGTGCGTCTCCCGGTGGCCGCCCCGGTACTGCTTGATGCGGTTGTGCGGCGGCCACCAGCGGCCGGACATGTACGGGCAGTCGTAGGGGTCGGTCTTGCCGTCCCAGTGCGCGAACCAGACCACCTTGGGCTTGGCCATCCCCCGGGCGCTGCCGACGTCGCGGACGCCCGACCCGGCGCTGCTGTAGAAGCCCGGCACGTAGCCCAGCTTGCGCATCGTCTTCGTCCAGTGGTGCAGGAACGTCAGCACTGCCTGGCTGCACCAGGTCCGGCGGTGGTCGTACACCTCCATGTCGAAGTACACCGGGTTGCGCCGCGGGATGCCGAGGGCGCGGGCGCGGCGGACCGCGTCGCGGGCGGCCGAGCGCCCCTCCTCGGCGGCGTCCTCGGGGGCGAAGCGCTGCCGGAATCGCGTGCACGGCGCCTGCAGGCCCACGTAGGTGGGGATGAGGCGGTACCCCATCTTCCGGACGCGGCGCACCCACGCCCGGTTCAGGTTGGGCTGCGCGCAGGCGCGCGCGGCGCCGCCGATGTACATGTTGGCGACCTTGTACGACCGGCGCCAGGCGGCCATGGCGGCCAGGGACGGCGCGGTGCAGGTGTCGAAGCCCTTGGCCCGCACCCACCGCTTGCGCGGCTTGCGCGGACGCGGCTTGTGCCCCCGGGGCTTGTGCGCCCGGGGTTTGCGCGGGCGCGGCTCGTCGGACCGGGGCACCGTCGGCTCCGGGCCGGACGGCTGCAGCCACGGCAGGACCTCCTCCAGCAGCGAGGGCACGAAGCCGCCCGGCGGCGGGTCGTCCGCGGCCGTGCCCGGGACGTGCGGGCGGTACGCGCGCGTCCAGAACGGGGTCAGCAGGGTGCCGCGCAGGATCCGTTCCAGCCCCTCCGGGTCGTCGCCGTAGGTGGCGTGGATCCGCACGCCCGCCTCGGGCAGCCGCAGCAGGGCCTCATGGGCGGAGTCGCGCGGCACGGTGAAGCGGGCCAGGCGGTCGGGTCGCACGGCCCCGGTACGGCGCTGCCGCGCGTCGGGCGCGGTGTCGACCGGCGCGACGTGCAAAGCCTCGGTGCGGCCGACGGCGCGGGCGGGGCAGTCGGGTTGCGGGCCGGGGCGTCCCAGGTAGACCGCGTGCCGGTCGAACCGCACGCAGCGGGTCGGGTCGCGGTCCAGCCAGTGCACCTCCCAGCCCGCGGGGACGGGGACGCGCACCCCCCGGTATTCGACGACGCGCAGGCGGCCGGCCGCCGTCCCGGCCCGCCCGGCCTGTCCGGCCTCGGCCCGCGGGACGGACGGCGCGGCGGCCACGAGGAGGGAGGCGACCATCGTCGCCCCCAGCAGACCCGTGAGCACGGCGGCATGGCGCATCCCAGCTCCCCTCGGTGAACCCGGCCGCGCGCCGGGCCCGTCCGGAACGGGCCCGGCCAGGACGCCGGTGGCGTGCCCCCGGCTCCCCGGCCGGCCGGCATGATCGTGACGCGGCAGTGATCGCCCGCCTCACCGGACGCCAAACGGCGTCCAGAAGATCCTTTCCGAGGGCTTTTCCAACTGCGGGAGGACCGCGGCCGCGGTCGCCGAAGGGCTCAGCGGGAGGTGATGACCTCGTAAGCGCCGGGCTCGTCGACCGCCATCGCCGACAGCGGGATGAACCGCATGCGCACGTCGTACGCGCCGAGCGCGCGCCGGTAGTGGCCCGCGCCGTCCCACTCGGTGACCAGGGCCCACAGCGTCGGCTCGTCGACGGTCCGCGCCAGCCGTCCCGAGCGGTAGCCGGGGCTGGCGGCCAGGGCGTCCAGAACCCGCCCCATCTGCTCGGCGAACCCGTCGGACTGCTCCTCGGGCACGCGGTACCGGGTGATGGCGATCATGCGGCCATCTTCCCAGTCCGGCGCGACCGGCCGCGCCCGGCGTAGGTTTGGGGGCGTGCGGAGTGGGAGCGGATCCTCGGGAATACGGGCGACGGTCGAGCGGTTGAGCGCCACGCCGGTGGCGTTCCTGCACCGGCTGCCCCGCTGGGTGCTGCTGGTGGCGGTGTTCGTGCTGCTGGCGGTCGGCATGGTGGGCACCGGCTGGGTGGGCGCGGCCGGGCTGCTGGTGCTGCTGGCGGTGCTGGCGTGGTTCGCCTACCTCAACTGGCCGGTGCTGGACGGCTCGGGACGGGCCCTGCGCATCGCGGCCATGGTGCTGCTTGCGGCATTCGCCGCAGGTCATGTGATTGGTCGGTTTTGACAACCGTTTTCATCTTCGTCCACACTTGAGGGGTGTTCGCCTCTCACACCCACATTCGCGCGCTTCGTCGCGCCGTCCCCCTGACCGCCGTGGCCGCGGCCGGGCTGCTCGGCCTGACCGCCTGTGGAGACTCCGACGCCGCCGCGGGCGGCAAGGGCGGCGGCACCGAGGTGGTCGCGTCCTTCTATCCCATGGCCTGGCTGGCGCAGAAGGTCGGCGGTCCTGACGCGTCCGTGGCCACGCTCGCCAAGCCCGGCGCCGAGCCGCACGACCTGGAGCTGACCCCGCGGCAGGTCGCCGACATCGGCGAGGCCGACTTCGCCGTCTACGTCAAGGGCGTGCAGCCCGCCGTGGACAAGGCCGTGGAGCAGCACGCCAAGGACAAGTCGCTGGACGCCGCGAGCGTCGTCAAGACGCTGCCCGCCCCGTCCGGCGGCGACGAGCACGAGCACGAGGAGGACCACGCCGAGGAGGAGCACGGCCACGAGGAGGCGGAGGTCTCCTACGACCCGCACGTGTGGCTGGACCCCAACCGCATGGCGACCATCGCCACCGCGCTGGGCGACCGGCTCGCCGCCGCCGACTCCGCGCACGCGGCCGGGTACAAGTCCCGCGCGCAGTCGCTGGCGGCCGAGCTGGGCCGTCTCGACCGGCAACTGCGGGACGGGCTGAAGTCCTGCAAGCGCACCACGATCGTCACCTCGCACGCCGCGTTCGGCTACCTGGCCGACCGGTACGGCCTCAAGCAGGTCTCCATCGCCGGGGTGGACCCGGCCGGCGAGCCGTCCCCGGCCCGGCTGGGCGAGCTGAGCCGCGAGATCAAGGCCGCCGGCGCCACCACCGTGTTCACCGAGACGCTGGTCAGCCCCAAGGTGGCGGAGACCCTGGCCCGGGAGGCGGGCGTGCGCACCGCCGTCCTGGACCCGGTGGAGGGCGTCAAGGAGGGCTCCGGCGACGACTACCCGACGGTCATGCGCCGCAACCTGGACACACTGCGAACCGCGCTGGAGTGCTCATGAGCCCCGCCCCGCCCTTCCAGATGACCGGCGGCCGCGTCCGCTACGACGGCCGCGAGGCGCTGCGCGGCGTCGACCTGCGGGTCGGCGCCGGGGAGTTCGTGGCGGTGCTGGGCGCCAACGGGTCCGGCAAGTCCACGCTGGTGCGGGCGCTGCTCGGGCTCGTCCCGCTGTCCGGCGGCCGCACCGAGATCTACGGCGTCCCGCCCGCCCGGTTCCGCGACTGGAAGCGGATCGGGTACGTGCCGCAGCGGCTGCCGATGGGCGGCGGCGTGCCCGCGACCGTCCGCGAGGTCGTGGCGTCCGGCCGGGTGGCCCGGCAGTCGCGCTGGCGTCCCGCCTCGTCCGCCGACCGCGCCGCCGTGGACGCCGCGCTGCACGCCGTCGGCCTGGCCGACCGGGCACGCGACTCGGCGCACCTGCTGTCGGGCGGCCAGCAGCAGCGGGTGCTGATCGCGCGGGCGCTGGCGGGCGAACCCGACGCGCTGGTGCTGGACGAGCCGACCGCGGGCGTCGACGCCGCCAACCAGGAGGCGCTGGCCGCCGTCCTCGGCGACCTGTCCCGCCAGGGCCGCGCCGTGGTGCTGGTGGCCCACGAGCTCGGGCCGCTGGAACCGCTGGTCGACCGCGCCGTCGTCCTGGAGCACGGGCGTATCGTGCACGACGGCGCGCCTCCGGCGTCGGCGTGGACGCCGCGCGCGCATCCCCACCACGGTGAGATCGAGATGAGAGCCGGCTGACGATGCTGGACATGCTGCAGTACGAATTCATGAGGATCGCGCTGGTCAGCGCGGTCCTCATCGGCCTGACCGCGCCGGCGGTCGGCACGTTCATCGTCCAGCGCAGGCTGTCGCTGCTGGGCGACGGCGTCGGGCACATCGCGCTGACCGGAATCGGCCTGGCGCTGCTCACCGGCACCTCCCCGCTGCTGGGCGCGCTGGCGGTGTCGGTGCTCGGCGCGATCGCGATCGAGGTGCTGCGCGCGCGCAGCCGCAGCGGCGGCGACGTGGCGCTGGCCATCCTGTTCTACGGCGGCCTGGCCGGGGGCGTGCTGCTGACCAACCTGGAGGGCGGCGGCACCAGCCTGCAGGCCTACCTGTTCGGGTCGATCAGCAGCGTCACCCTGAGCGACCTGTACGTGGTGGCCGCCCTGGCCGTCGTCGTCTTCGGCGTCGTGCTGCTGTTCGGCCGGGAGCTGTTCCTGCTGTGCCAGGACGAGGACGTGGCGCGCGCGGCGGGGCTGCCCGTCCGGTTCCTCAGCGTACTGATCGCGGCAACCGCCGCGATCACCGTGGTGATCGCCATGCGCGCCATCGGGCTGCTGCTCGTCAGCGCGCTGATGATCGTCCCCGTGGCGGCCGCCCAGCAGGTGACACGGGGCTTCCGTGCCACCATGCTGGTGGCGATGGGAGTCGGTGTACTGTCGGCGGTGACGGGGCTGGCGGGGTCGTTCCAGTACGATCTGCCGCCGGGTCCCTCGATCGTGCTGCTGGCCTTGGCGATCTTCCTGGCCGCGGTGCTCGGGGGGTCGGTGGTGCGCCGGCGCCGCGCGGTCCCGGCCCCGCTTCCCGGCGAGGCGCGGGCGGACGCGAGAGCCGAGGCGGAGGTAAGAGGGGGATGACGACGACCCGCCGCAACGCGGTACGGCAGGCCCTGGCCAAGTGCGAGGGCTTTCGCAGCGCCCAGGACATCTACGCCGACCTGCGGGCGGGCGGCTCGAAGATCGGGCTGACCACGGTCTACCGGGCCCTGCAGGCGCTCAGCGACTCCGGCGAGGTGGACGTGCTGCGCACCGACGACGGCGAGGCCGTCTACCGCGCCTGCCGCAGCGAGGAGCACCACCACCACCTGGTGTGCCGGGGCTGCGGCCGCACCGTGGAGGTGGCGGGTCCGGCCGTGGAGAAGTGGGCCGACGCCGTGGGGGCCGAGCACGGGTTCGTGGACATCACCCACACCGTCGAGGTGTTCGGCACCTGCGCCGCCTGCGCCGCGTCCGATAACTCGTCCAAGAACGCGTCCGACGGCGCTTCCGGAGGCGCGCATGGGCGGGCCGCCGCGGGCGGATCCTGACGCGTTTTTGGGCGGCCCGCCGTAACGGGCGCACGGGGGCCATGGTGAAGAATCGAGTCATGGCTACGACACGTACCGCGAACGCGCACTGGGAAGGGCCGCTCATGGGCGGCCGGGGCAAGGTCTCGCTGGACTCCTCCAAGGTCGGCGCCTTCGAGGTGACCTGGCCGTCGCGGGCCGAGGAGCCGGACGGCCGCACCAGCCCCGAGGAGCTGATCGCCGCCGCGCACTCCACCTGCTACTCGATGGCCCTCTCGCACGCCCTGGCCGGCGCGGGCACGCCGCCGGAGAAGGTGGACACCCGCGCCGAGGTCACCTTCCAGCCGGGCGAGGGCATCACCGGCGTCCACCTGACGGTGCGGGCGAGCGTGCCGGGCCTGTCGGCGGCCGACTTCGAGAAGGCCGCGCAGGACGCCAAGGCGGGCTGCCCGGTCAGCAAGGCCCTGGCCGGCACCAAGATCACCCTGGACGCCGCCCTGGTCTGACCGCGCGGACGGCGGCCCCGGCGGGTGCCGCCGGGGCCGCCGTCCGCACCGCACTGCCAGGTCATCCGCCGGTGCGGGCGGCGGGGCCGGTGCGCGGGACGCTGCGGCGCCCGTCGACCGAGAGGGGGACCTCCCCGGCGAGGCCGACGCGGTGCAGGCTGCGCGGGCGGTCGCCGAAATCGTGCACGACGCGGTGCTGGGTGGCGCGGTTGTCCCAGACCGCCACGTCACCGGGCGCCCAGTGCCAGCGCACCGTGTTCTCCAGCCGGGTCACGTGCTCCTGGAACAGGCGGATCAGCGCCTTGGCGTCGGCCCGGTCGCTGAGGCCGACGACGGAGCGGGCGAAGCCGCCGAGCAGCAGGGTGCGCTCCCCCGTCTCCGGGTGCACCCGGACGACCGGGTGCTCGGTCTCGAAGGTGACCGGGGTGACCGGCACGCGCCGCCGCCCGGCCCCGGCGGCGTGCGGGCGGACGTAGTCGTACCTGTTGGTGTGCAGCGCCCACAGCCGGTCGGCGACCTCCCGCAGCTCGACCGGCAGGCCGTCGTAGGCGGCGGCGGTGTTGGCCCAGACGGTGTCGCCGCCGTGCGGCGGCACCTGCACCGCGCGCAGCACCCCCGCCTTGGGCGGGCGGGCGGTGTAGCTGGCGTCGGTGTGCCACTCGTCGGCGCGCCGGCCGCGGGCGTCACCGACGTCCAGGACGTGTTCGCAGCCGTGTTCTCGATCGTGCCGGCGTTCGTCCGAAGGGGGCAGGGCCGGATGGGCGACGGTGGGCTCGCCGAGCCTGCGGGCGAACTCGACCTGCCCGGCGGGGTCCAGATGGTGCTGGTCGCGGAAGAACAGCACCTTGTGGCGCAGCACCGCGTCCCAGATCCGCACCACCACGCCGTCGGGCAGGTCGCCGCTCAGGCGCACCCCGGTGACGACGGCGCCGATGCGGCCGGCCACCGGTGTGACGCGCAGCGGCCCGGCCGCCGCGGTGCGGGCCGAGCCCAGGACCCGATGCGACATGGCCATGACCGTACGCGGGTCGGCACATCTAGTCAACTTAATTGATAGGAATTGTGGTTTTCCGCCAACGGCGAGGGCGCGGGGAACGCCCTGCCGGGAACGCGGCCGCGCGGGCCGCCGGGTCAGGTGGCGGGGGCGGGCTCCACCGGGTTGGGCACCGCGCCGCCGTAGCGCCGGTCGCGCGAGGCGTACACCTCGCACGCATGCCACAGGTGCCGCCGGTCGAAGTCGGGCCACAGCGTGTCGAGGAAGACCATCTCGGCGTACGCCGACTGCCACAGCAGGAAGTTGGAGATGCGCTGCTCGCCGGACGAGCGCAGGAACAGGTCCACGTCGGGGATGTCCGGCTCGTCGAGGTAGCGGGCGAACAGCTTCTCGTCGACCTTGTCGGGGGACAGCCGGCCGTCCCGCACGTCCCGGGCGATGGCCGCGGCCGCGTCGGCGATCTCGGCCCGGCCGCCGTAGTTGACGCAGAACTGCAGGGTCAGCACCGTGTTGTCGCGCGTCATCTCCTCGGCCGTCTCCAGCTCCTTGATGACGCTGCGCCACAGCCGCGGCCGCCGCCCCGCCCAGCGCACCCGCACGCCCATCTCGTTCAGCTGGTCGCGGCGGCGCCGGATCACCTCGCGGTTGAAGCCCATGAGGAAGCGCACCTCGTCGGGCGAGCGCTTCCAGTTCTCGGTGGAGAACGCGTACGCCGACAGGTAGGGGATGCCGAGCTCGATCGCCCCCATGATCACGTCGAAGAGGGAGTCCTCCCCCATCTTGTGCCCCTCGGTGCGCGGCAGGCCCCGCTGCTTGGCCCAGCGCCCGTTGCCGTCCATCACGACGGCCACGTGCCTGGGCACCAGGTCCGGCGGGATGGCGGGCGGCCTCGCGCCGCTGCTGTGCGGTATCGGGGGCTTAACGGCCCTGGTCAAACTCGCTCCCTGTGGTCGGTCGTGTCGTCCGCCTCGGCGCCGCCGGCGTCTCCGCCCCGGCCGTCCGGATGCGGATCCGGATACGGCGGGCACGACTCGCGCGCCACGTGCCGCAGCGACCGGATGCCGTGCTCCAGATGCCACTGCAGGTACGCCGCCACGAGGCCGCTGCACTCTATCCGGTGCCGCGGCTCGCTGCGGTCGGCCGTCTCCCAGTCGCCGCGCAGCAGCGCCAGCATCAGCGCGAACGTCGGCGGCGCCGGGGTGGCCGCGCCCGGCCGGCGGCAGCGCGCGCACACCGCGCCGCCCGCCGGGATGGCGAACCCGCGCAGCTGCCCGCGCGCGCCGCACCGGCAGCACTCGTCGATGGCCGGGGCCCACCCGGCGACCGACAGCGAGCGCAGCAGGAACGCGTCCAGCACCAGCCGCGGGTCGTGGGCGCCCTCCGCCAGCGTGCGCAGCCCGCCCACCAGCAGCAGGAACTGGCGCAGCGCGGGCTCGCGCTCGGCGGCGGTGAGCTTTTCGGCGGTCTCCAGCATCACCGTACCGGCGGTGTAGCGCGGGTAGTCGGCGACCAGCTGCTGCCCGTACGGCCGCAGCGTCTCGGCCTGGGTGATCAGATCGAGCGAGCGCCGCTCGTACAGCTGCAGGTCCACATGCGTGAACGGCTCCAGCCGCGCCCCGAAGCGTGACTTGGTCTTGCGAACCCCCTTGGCGGCAGCGCGGATGCGCCCGGTGCGCCGGGTCAGCACCGTCACGATGCGGTCGGCCTCGCCCAGCTTCTGGGTGCGCAGGACGATGCCTTCGTCGCGGTAGAGGGTCACCTGCCCATTCTCCCGCACTTCGCCCGCCCTGGAGACGCTCCCCGCGGTGTCGGCCCCGCGGGCCCTCGCGCCTGCGCCGCCCGGCGGACCAGGCCATCACCGTACGTGACCGGAATAGGCCGCGTCTGTAGCCCGGAACCTGTGGCCGCGTCCCCGCGGAACTGGCAGCGTTGTTCCAATGAGATGCACGATCGTGCCACCGCACATCCTGGAACGGCTCGCCGGCGGCGGCGACCCGGCGCTGCGCGACATGGCCCGCCGCACCCTCGCCGCCAGCTCCGCCACCCGGACGCACCGCCGGACGCTGGCCGTGAGCACACCGCCCCCGGCGGAGGACTTCGTCCCCAAGCGCACCATCTACGACGCGGGGCAGCGCGAGGACCTGCCCGGCCGCGAGGTCCGCACCGAAGGGCAGGACGCCACCGGCGACACCGCCGTCGACCAGTCCTACGACTGGCTCGGTGTGACCTTCGACTTCTTCGAGTCCGCCTACCGCCGCGACTCCATCGACGGGGCGGGGCTGCCGCTGCTGTCCACCGTCCACTACGGCCGCGACTACGCCAACGCCTTCTGGGACGGCCGGCAGATGGTGTACGGCGACGGCGACGGCACGGTGTTCCTGGGCTTCACGGGGCCACTGGACGTCACCGGGCACGAGCTGACGCACGGCGTCACCCAGTACACCGCCAACCTGGACTACTACGGGCAGTCCGGCGCGCTCAACGAGTCGGTGTCCGACGTGTTCGGCTCGCTGATCAAGCAGTCGCACCTGGGGCAGACCGCCGACCAGGCCGACTGGCTGATCGGGCAGGGCCTGCTGGGCCCCGATGTGAACGGCGTGGCGCTGCGGTCGATGAAGGAGCCGGGCACCGCCTACGACGACCCGCGGCTGGGCAAGGACCCGCAGCCCGGCCACATGGACGACTACGTGGAGACCTACCGCGACAACGGCGGCGTCCACATCAACTCCGGCATCCCCAACCGGGCGTTCTACCTGGCGGCCACGGCGATCGGCGGGCACGCCTGGGAGAAGGCGGGCCGGATCTGGTACGACACGCTCACCGGCGGCGGCCTGTCCCCCGAGGTGGACTTCGCCGGGTTCGCCGCCGAGACCGTCAAGACCGCCACCCGGCTCTACGGCGCGGACGCCACCGAGACCGCCGCGGTGAAAGAGGCGTGGGCCGGGGTAGGCGTGCAGGCATGACACCGAATAAGCGACAGGCGATGTGGCGCGGCCCCCTCCGCGCCCGCCCGGGGCGTCACGGAGGTGACCGGCGACACCGATGAGGCAACCGGAGGCAGAGTGAAGGTCACAGTGGTCCGCAGCGGCGGGTTCGCCGGGATCGAGCAGCGGGCCGAGTCCGACAGCGCCAGCGACCCGATGCTGGCCCGGCTGGTCGATCGGGTGGACCTCAGCGCCGTGCCTCCGCCCGGACGCATCCCCGACCAGTTCCTCTACGACATCGACATCGACGGCGACACCGCCACCGTCGGAGAGGCCCAGCTGCAGGGGCCGCTGCGGGAACTGGTCCACCACGTGCTGGGGCGCGCACGCTGATCCGCGGCGCGGTGACGGCGGCGACGGCGACGTCGTGACACGGCGACCGCGCGAGCCGCGGTAGCGGACGGGTGCGCCGGGCATGGCGCACCCGGGGGCCTGGCGGGTACCGCGCCGCCCCGCCAGGCCCCCGGGGTCCGTCTCAGCGCGGGCCTGCGGCGTCCGCCTCGGCGGCTGCGCGGGCCACGCGGTTGACCGCGGACAGGATGGCCTTGAGCGAGGCGGTGACGATGTTGCCGTCGATGCCGACGCCCCACACCACCGTGCCGTCCACGTCGCACTCGACGTAGGCGGCGGCGCGGGCGTCGCCGCCGGCGCTCATCGCGTGCTCGGCGTAGTCCAGCACCCGGACCCGCACGCCGACGGTGGCCAGCGCCGCCTCGAACGCCGACACCGGGCCGTTGCCGACTCCCTCGATCTCGCGGATCTCCCCGTCGATGCGGACGTCGCAGCTCAGCACGTCCTTCTCGTCCACCCGGGACACCGCGCGGTGCGCCAGCAGCCCCACCCGCGGCCCGTTGGCCAGGAACTCGGCCTCGAAGATCTCCCACATCCGCTCGGGGGTGACCTCGCCGCCCTCGGTGTCGGTGTACCGCTGCACCACCCGGGAGAACTCGATCTGCAGGCGCCGCGGCAGGTCCAGCGAGTGCTCGTGCTTCATCACGTAGGCCACGCCGCCCTTGCCGGACTGGCTGTTGACGCGGATGACCGCCTCGTAGGTGCGGCCCACGTCCTTGGGGTCGATCGGCAGGTACGGCAGCTCCCAGCGGAATTCGTCCACCGGTACGCCCGCCTCGGCGGCGTCGGCCTCCAGCGCCGCGAACCCCTTCTTGATCGCGTCCTGGTGGGAGCCGGAGAAGGAGGTGTAGACCAGGTCGCCGGCGTACGGGTGCCGCTCGTGCACCGGCAGCTGGTTGCAGTACTCGACGGTGCGGCGGATCTCGTCGATGTCGGAGAAGTCGATCTGCGGGTCGATGCCCTGGGAGAACAGGTTCATGCCCAGCGTGACCAGGCACACGTTGCCGGTGCGCTCGCCGTTGCCGAACAGGCAGCCCTCCACCCGGTCGGCGCCGGCCATGACCGCCAGCTCGGCCGCCGCCACGCCGGTGCCGCGGTCGTTGTGCGGGTGCACCGACAGGCACACGTGCTCGCGCCGCGACAGGTTGCGGCTCATCCACTCGATCTGGTCGGCGTAGACGTTGGGCGTGGACCGCTCGATGGTGGACGGCAGGTTCAGGATGATCTCGCGGTCCGGGCCGGGCTCCCAGACGTCCATGACCGCCTCGCAGACCTCCAGGGCGAAGTCCAGCTCGGTGTCGATGAAAATCTCCGGCGAGTACTCGTAGCCGAAGTCGCAGTCGCCCAGGTACTGCGCGGCGTACTTCATGACCTGCCGGGTGCCCTCGACCGCCAGGGCCTTGCACTCGTCGCGGCCGATGCCGAACACCACGCGGCGGAACAGCGGCGCGGTGGCGTTGTACAGGTGGATGGTGGCGCGCTCGGCCCCCACCAGGGACTGCGCGGTGCGCTCGATCAGCTCCTCGCGCGCCTGGGTCAGCACCGAGATCCGCACGTCGTCGGGGATCCGGTCCTCCTCGATCAGCCGGCGGACGAAGTCGAAGTCGGTCTGGCTGGCGGAGGGGAAGCCGACCTCGATCTCCTTGTAGCCCATCCGCACCAGCAGCTCGAACATCTTGAGCTTGCGGTGCCCGTCCATCGGGTCGATCAGGGCCTGGTTGCCGTCGCGCAGGTCGGTGGACAGCCACCGCGGCGCCCGGGTGATCGTCTTGTTCGGCCAGGTGCGGTCCGGCAGGTCCACCGGGGTGAACGGCCGGTAGCGGTGCACGGGCATGCCGGACGGCTTCTGTGCATTCATCTGTGGAGGAGCCCTCTTGTGTGCTCGGAATGGTCCTAGCGGCCGACGCTCACGTCAAAGCCCCGCAGCGAGGGAGCCGACCTTCTCACAGGCCCCCGCTGCGGCCGCTAAGGAGAAGCAGTCCGCGGAGCACGGGTGCCAAGCTAACAGATCTCATCCGGGTAACGGAAACCGAGTCCGCCATCTGAGACGTGCGAGGCTGCGCCGCGACGCGCCGTCACGGGCCGGCCGGTCCGCCCGGGGCGGGCTCGGGGATCAGCACCGACAGGCAGGTCACGCAGCCCTCCAGGGCCTCGAACTCGCTGATGTCGACGCGGGTGACGCGCCAGCCGTCGGCGGCGAGGCGTTCGGCGGTGCGCGGCGCCGAGGCGGCCAGCAGCACGTGGTCGGGGCCGAGCACCACCACGTGCGCGCCGGCGGGTTCGGGCGCCACCCGCAGGCCCGGCAGCACCGAGGTGTCGACGTGCTGGGGCAGGCCGATCAGCGACCCGTCGGGCAGCGCCGTCATCGCCGACTTCAGGTGCAGGCGGCCGGCGACGGCGACGGGCACCACCCGGCGCGCCCCGAGCAGCCGGGCCAGCTCGCAGACGCCCTCCTCGTTGGTGCGTCCGCTGCGGCCCACATAGACGGTGCCGCCCGCCTGCAGCACGTCGCCGCCGTCCAGGGTGGCCGGCGCCTCGATGCGGGCCACCCGCAGGCCGAGTTCGCGCACGGCCTTCTCGGTCGCGACCGTCTCGCCGCGCCGCCGCGGCGCCCCGGACCGGCACATGACGGCCAGGTCGCCGCACACCACGACGGTGTCCTCGACGAACACCGCGTCGGGGTGGGCTTCGGACGGTTCGACCTCGCGCACCCGCCAGCCCGCGTCCGCCAGCGCCGCCACGTACTCGGCGTGCTGGCGCGCCGCGAGCCCGACGTCCACGGGCCGCCGCCGCACATGCGTGACGATGCCCTCGGCCAGCCGCGGGCCCGGCGCCCGCACCAGGGCCGTGCCCGGCCGCACCGCGGTCACCTGGACGCGCCCTCGGTGGTGACGATCACGCCGAGGGCGTGCGCCCGGGACATGCCCAGCAGGTGCGCGACGTGGTGCAGGGCCTGCCGCTCCCGGTCGGTGAGCGGGCCGTCGGCGAGCCCGATGCGGACGGCCTGCGCCAGGAACCACTCCTTGGCCTCGACCGCCAGCTGCGCGCCGGCCCGGGAGACCTCCTCCTCCAGGAACTCGGGCCGCAGCCGCAGGTCGGCCTCGATCGCCTCGTCGTCGTAATGGGCGTCCCCGTACCCGGTGACGGCCTCGATCGCCCTTGCGCGGGCCGCGCCGTCGGACGGGTCGCCCGCCCGCAGCACCAGCCCGGCCGCGGCGCGCATGCCCGCCGGGAGCGCGGCGGCCATCTGCTGCGCGGTCGGCGCGCGCAGCGCCGACGGGGCGAACCGGGTCCGGCAGGTGCGGCACTCGACGACCTCCCCGACCTGGCCGAGCGGGATCACCGGCAGGAAGAACAGCGTGAACCAACGCCGGCCGATCCGCCGCCGGTAGGCCCGGTCGCCGCCGCAGCGCGGGCAGTGGAAGACGCCCTCGCCGACCGTGCGGAAGAACACCGACAGGCCGAAAATCAGCAACACCGGGCCTCTCCTCCCGTTCGGGTGCCCCTCCAACGTACCGATGTGCGCCGACCGCCGTGCCCGTCCGGGCCGCGCGGCGCCGCCCCTTACGCTGGGTCCGTGAGCGGTGACCTTGAACACGAAGGGGACCCCGCGCGGCGGCCGGACGGCCGGTCCGCCGTGGAACGGTCCGTTCCGGGGACGGGGCGTCCGGACTTCTTGCCGCCGTCCGGCGGTCACTCGCGGCTCGGACAGCCGCTCGTGCCGCCGGCCCAGCCCCTGGTCCCGTCCATCGAGCCGCCCGCGCCCCGCACCCCGTTCTGGGCGGGGACGATGTGGAACGTCGGGGTGCTGGTCGCGGCGGCCGTGCTGCTGGTGTCGGCGTTCCTGCCGTGGGTGGCGGCACGGGTGGTGCTGCAGGCCTTCGGCACGACGATCACGCGCGAGCTGGGGTCGGCGACGGGCCTGGACGCCGACGGGATGATCGCGGCGATCCCCGTCCTGGCCCTGGTCGCGCTGGGCATGGCGTTCTGGGGCCTGATCGCGGGCGATCCGCGCGTCTCCTCGCTCACCGCCGTCCCCGGCGGGATGGCCCTGGTCACGTCCGGCATCTTCCTGATGCGCCTGGACGACACGCGCGAGCAGCTCGTCGGCCACGACACGCCCTTCGGCTACGAGATCGTCCCCGCGTACGGCTGGTACCTGGCGGTGGCGGCGTCCCTGCTGGTGCTGGGGTTCGGCCTCGCCCGCCCCGTGGTCGCCCGGGTGAGCTCGTCGCAACCCGCCGCGCGGCCCGCTCCGGCCGAGCCCCCGCAGCCTGCGGAGCCTCAGCAGCCCGCGCAGCCCCAGTGGTACGACGCCCGGCCGCCCGCCCCCGAGCAGCCCCCGGCCGAACGGCCGCAGCCCGCCGACCCCCGGCAGCCCCCGCAGGACCAGGCAACCGAACCGAAAGAGCCGAGCAGCAACGCAGAGCCCGGCAAGGCGGCGGAGCCGTCTACACCGGAGACGCCCCGCACCACGGAAGGACCCCACGGCACGGGGAAGTCCCGTGGCGCGGAAGAGGGTGCGGAGCGCGGTGGCGTGGAGAAGGCGCGTGACGGCGCGGACGGGACCGGTGCGGAGGGTGAGGCCGGCAGTTCCGCGACATGGTCGCCGCCGTGACCTGAGGCCCGGATACGGCGGCTTGAGGGGGCGTCCCCGGCTCAGTCGTAGAAGCCGAGGCGGCGCAGCTGCTTGGGGTCGCGCTGCCAGTCCTTGGCGACCTTGACCCGCAGGTCGAGGTAGACCTTGGTGCCCAGCAGGGCCTCGATCTGACGGCGGGCGCGGGCGCCGACCTCCTTCAGCCGCGTGCCCTTGTGGCCGATGATGATGCCCTTCTGGCTCGGCCGCTCGACGAACAGGTGCGCGTACACGTCGACCAGGTCGTCGCGGCCCTCGCGGGGCGCCATCTCCTCCACCACCACGGCGATGGAGTGCGGCAGCTCGTCGCGCACGCCTTCCAGCGCGGCCTCGCGGACGAGCTCGGCGACCAGCACCTGCTCGGGCTCGTCGGTCAGGTCGCCCTCGGGGTACAGCGCCACTCCCTCGGGCAGGCGGGAGATCAGCAGGTCGGCGACCAGGTCCACCTGGAAGCCGCTCTCGGCCGAGCAGGGGACGATCTCGGCGAAGTCGCCCAGTTCCTGCACGGCCAGCAGCTGCCTGGCGATCGTCTCGGGGTCGGCGAGGTCGGTCTTGGTGACGATGGCGACGACCGGCGTGCGTTTGACGTTGGCCAGCTCGCGGGCGATGAACCGGTCGCCGGGCCCGATCGGCTGGTCGGCGGGCACGCAGAACCCGATGACGTCGACCTCGGTCAGCGTGGAGCGCACCAGGCTGTCCAGCCGCTCCCCCAGCAGGGTGCGCGGCTTGTGCAGGCCGGGGGTGTCCACGATCACCAGCTGGGCGTCGGACCGGTGCACGATGCCGCGGATCGCCCGGCGGGTGGTCTGCGGACGGTCGCTGGTGATGGCGACCTTGGTGCCGACCAGGGCGTTCATCAGCGTCGACTTCCCCACGTTGGGCCGCCCCACGAAGCAGGCGAACCCGGATCTGAACGCCGCTCCCTTCTCGGGCGCCGTCCCCTCGGGGCCGCCCGGCGTTGTCACCCTGTCAGCTCTCACGCCGTCAATTGTCCCCCACGCGGGCGGACGCCCAGGACGCGGCGTCGGGCGGCGGGGCGCCCGCCCCACGCCCCGGGGCCCGCGGACGGCGCTCTAGGCTGGGCCCCGTGAGCGAACTGAGCGCCGAGGACAGCAAGATCATCACGTTGGCCAGGTCCGCCCGGGCCCGCACCGGCGCCGCCGAGGGCGCGGCCGTCCGCGACGACACCGGCCGCACCTACGCGGCCTGCACCGTCGACCTGCCGTCGCTGAAGCTGTCGGCCCTGCAGCTGGCCGTGGCCATGGCCGTGTCCAGCGGCGCCGACGACCTGGAGGCGGCCGCGCTGGTCACCGCCGAGGACACCCCCCGCGACGCCGACATCGCCGCCGTACGCGACCTCGGCGCCAAGGCCCCCGTGCTGATCGCGGGGTTCGACGGTACGGTGCGCGGCACCGTCCAGCCCGGCTGACCCCAGCCGAAGCCCCTCAAAAGCCCCCTGGGGCCTCGGCCCGCCGGGGCCTCAGGTCGTCGATTCGGCGCGTTCGGCGGTCTCCTCCGGAGACTCGGCGCGGTCCCGCCGCACCAGCACCGTTCCGATCCGGTTGCGCCGCCCGGCGATGCTCTCGGCGCGCAGCGTCAGCCCCGCCACCCCGGCCGTGGCGCCCTCGATGGGCACGCGGCCCAGCGCGTGCGCCAGCAGCCCGCCGACGGTCTCGACCTCCTCGACGTCGATCTCCACGCCGAACAGCTCGGCCAGGTCCTCCACGGGCAGCCGGGCGGTGACCCGGGCGGTGTCGTCGTCCAGCCA
This sequence comes from Actinomadura sp. NBRC 104425, assembly GCF_030269545.1. Taxonomy (GTDB): domain Bacteria; phylum Actinomycetota; class Actinomycetes; order Streptosporangiales; family Streptosporangiaceae; genus Spirillospora; species Spirillospora keratinilytica. The sequence continues at coordinate 111,318 of NZ_BSTN01000003.1, forward strand.
CTCCACCCGGGGCGCCTCGACGTCGTACTCGTCGGCGATCTCCCCGACGATCTCCTCCAGGATGTCCTCGATGGTGACCAGCCCGGCGGTGCCGCCGTACTCGTCGATCACGATCGCCAGGTGGATCTGCCGGGCCTGCATCTCGCGCAGCAGCTCGTCGATGGGCTTGCTGTCGGGCACGTAGGTGGCCGGACGCATCACCGAGGACACCGTCTCGGAGGTCTCCCCGCCGGGGTTCTCGTGGACGCGGCGCACCACGTCCTTCAGGTAGGCGATGCCGACGACGTCGTCCTCGTTCTCCCCCACCACCGGGATGCGGGAGAAGCCGCTGCGCAGCGCCAGCGACATCGCCTGCCGCAGCGTCTTGCCGCGCTCGATGAACACGATGTCGGTGCGCGGCACCATGACCTCGCGCACCAGCGTGTCGCCCAGCTCGAACACCGAGTGGATCATCTGCCGCTCGCCCGGCTCGATCAGGCTGCGCTGCTCGGCAAGATCGACCAGGTCGCGCAGCTCGGCCTCGGAGGCGAACGGGCCCTCGCGGAACCCGCGGCCCGGGGTCAGCGCGTTGCCCAGCCGGATCAGCAGCCGCGGCAGCGGCCCGAACACCCGCGTCACCGGGTGGATCACCGCCGCCCCGGCCAGCGCCACCCGGTCGGCGTGCTGCAGGCCCAGCGTGCGCGGGCCCACCCCGACCGCCACATAGCTCACCACGATCATGATCGCGGCGGCCACCACGTAGGCCCGCCAGGTCTCGTCCAGCCACGCGATGCACAGGTCGGCGACCAGCACGGTCGCCACCAGCTCGCAGCTGATCCGCAGCAGCAGGACCATGTTGACGTACCGCGCCGGGTCGGCGACCACCTCGGCCAGCCGCCGGGCGCCGCGCCGGCCCTCCCGCAGCAGCTCCTCGACCCGCACGCGCGACACCCGGGCCAGCGCCGCCTCGGTGCCGGCCAGCAGCCCGGCCAGGACCACCAGCCCGGCCGCCAGGCCGAGCAGCCACCCCTGCGCAGTGGTCATCGGCCCGCTCCGCTCACCGCACGGTGCGGCGGGCGCGGTGCGGCGGGGGCGCCGGCCCCCGGCCCGCCTGTGCCGCCTGCCCGGAGCGCCGGGCGCCCGCCCGTGTTCATCGCTGCGCGCGTTTGTCCCGCCAGGACTTCAGCAGCTCGGCCTGCAGCCCGAACATCTCCTTGTGCTCCTCGGGCTCGGCGTGGTCGTACCCGAGCAGGTGCAGGATGCCGTGCGTGCACAGCAGCCGCAGCTCGTCCTCGGTGCTGTGGCCGGCCTGCGCGGCCTGCCGCTCGGCGACCGCCGGGCACAGGACGATGTCGCCCAGCAGCCCGGGGTCGGGTTCGTCATCGTCGTCGGTGCCTCCGGACATCGACCCGGGGCGCAGCTCGTCCATCGGGAAGGCCAGCACGTCGGTGGGGCCCGGCTCGCCCATCCACTTCTCGTGCAGCTCGCTCATGGCGACCTCGTCCACCAGCAGCACCGACAGCTCGGCCAGGGGGTGCACCCGCATGCCGTCCAGCACGTGCCGGGCCAGCGCCACCAGGTCGGCCTCGTCGACGGGCACGCCGGACTCGTTCAGCACCTCGATGCTCATCTACCGCCCCCGCTTGCGGGACGACCCGCGCCCCGCCGCGCCCTGCTTGATCTCCGGCACCCGGGTCTCGTCGTAGCGGTTGTAGGCGTTGACGATGTCGGTGACCAGCTTGTGCCGGACGACGTCGTGGCTGGTCAGGCGGCAGAAGTGGATGTCGTCGACGCCCTCGAGGATCTCCTGGACGACGCGCAGCCCGCTGCGCTGCCCGCTGGGCAGGTCGACCTGGGTGACGTCGCCGGTGACGACCACCTTGGACCCGAAGCCCAGGCGGGTGAGGAACATCTTCATCTGCTCGGGCGTGGTGTTCTGCGCCTCGTCGAGGATGATGAACGAGTCGTTGAGGGTGCGGCCGCGCATGTACCCCAGGGGGGCGACCTCGATGGTGCCCGCGCCCATCAGCTTGGGGATGGAGTCGGGGTCGACCATGTCGTGCAGCGCGTCGTACAGCGGGCGCAGGTACGGGTCGATCTTCTCGTAGAGCGTGCCGGGCAGGAACCCCAGGCGCTCGCCCGCCTCCACCGCCGGGCGGGTCAGGATGATCCGGTTGACCTGCTTGTCCTGCAGGGCCCGGACCGCCTTGGCCATCGCCAGGTAGGTCTTGCCGGTGCCCGCCGGGCCGATGCCGAACACGATCGTGTGCTTGTCGATCGCGTCGACGTACCGCTTCTGGTTGAGGGTCTTGGGGCGGATGGTCCGGCCCCGGCTGGACAGCACGTCCAGGGTGAGCACCTCGGCGGGGCGCTCCTCGGTCTGGTTCCGCAACATGGCCAGGCTGCGCTCCACGGCGTCGGGGGTGAGCGGCGTACCGCCCTTGAGCAACTCGATGAGCTCGGCGAACAGGCGGGAGACCAGCTCGGTCTCCGCCTCCGCCCCGGTCACGGTGATCTCGTTGCCCCGGACGTGGATGTCGCTGTGGAACGCGCGTTCGACGACGTGGAGCAACTCGTCCCGGGAGCCCAGCAGACTCACCATGGAGTGGTCGTCCGGCACCACGATCTTGATCTGGGAGCGCGTGGCTGCGCGGTCGCCGCGCTCCAGGTGAGTTGATTCGACCATCAGCCGGGCCTTGCGGCCTCTTTCGACCTGCCTTCTGCGCTACCGGGTTTCCGCGTATGTCGCCATCCATGGTACTGGCCCGTCGCGACATGTCGCCGCCGTATTCTCGGTGGCTACCCGCGGCGCCGCCGGGGAAACGGCGCCGCGGGGGAGACGGCGGCGCCGCGCCCGTCAGCCGGGCGGCCAGTTCAGCCCGCGCCCGCCGAGGACGTGCGCGTGCACGTGGAAGACCGTCTGGCCCGCCTGCGGACCGGTGTTGAACACCACCCGGTAGCCGGCCTCGGCCACGCCCTCGTCCACGGCCACCTGGTGCGCCTCGCGCAGCACCTCGGCCGCCAGGTCGGCATCGGCGGCGGCCAGCTCGGCCACGTTCTGGTGGTGGTCGCGGGGAATCACCAGCACGTGCGTGGGGGCCTGCGGGTTGATGTCGCGGAACGCCACGGTGCGCGCCGTCTCGCGGACGACCTTGGCGGGCACGTCCCCTGAAACGATCTTGCAGAACAGGCAGTCGGTCATCGGTCTCCCTCCGCGATCGTGCCCGAATCCTACCGAGCGGCGCCGGACCCGCGGCCCCGGCCGCGGCTCGCCGATCGCCCGATCACGGATCGGCCGCATTCCAGCGGTCCGCTGGATTAAGGTGGCAACCCTGGCGTACCCCCCGGTCCGGAACCCCTGCGCCTCCCGCCTTTCGGCCGGTCGGGTTCGTCATGCACGCCGTCCCGAGGCGCTCATCCGAACGGATGGCCGCAGGGCGGCACAGGCGGCGGATAGGTGACCGAGGTTGGCAGGAACATGCCCTTTCGTAAACCGGACGACGAGGGCGCGCGTCCCACAGACGTGACCGAGACCCTCGTGGCCAGGGGCACGGCGGGGGCGGTGGCCGTCGCCTGGGATGCCGATCAGGCGCTGACCGCCCTGTACAGCGCCAACTACCGTTCGCTGGTTCGGCTCGCGGCGATGCTGGTCCGCGACGCCGGGACGGCCGAGGAGGTCGTCCAGGACGCCTTCGTCGCCATGCACGGTGGCTGGCGGCGCCTGCGCGATCCCGACAAGGCCCTGTCCTACCTGCGTCAGTCGGTGGTCAACCGGTCGCGGTCGGTGCTGCGGCACCGCGCTGTGGTGGAGAAGTACGCCCCCAAGGGGCTCCCGGACGCGCCCAGTGCGGAGGCGGGCGCGATCGGCGAGCTGGAACGCAGTGCGGTGGTCGAGGCGCTGCACCGGCTGCCCGCCCGCCAGCGGGAGGCCCTGGTGCTGCGCTACTACGCCGACCTGTCCGAAGCGGAGATCGCCAGCGCGATGGGCATCAGCCGCGGCGCCGTCAAGAGCCACACGGCCCGCGGGATGGCCGCGCTGCGCAACGTCCTGGAGCAGTTCTCGTGACTTCCACCCAGCACCTGAGGCCGCCCGGGCCCCCCGGGCGGTCGAGGGGCGGCCCTGCCGCGCCGTCGGCCGTCGGGGGCGCGCGTCTGAGGGGCGACCCCCCGCGCGCGACGGCGGCACCGCATCCGCCGTCGCGCGCCTGCGGGCCGTCCTCGCGACCGAGCAATCGAAAGGAGGACGGGGCCTCCGCCGGCCTGCGGGCCGCTCCCTTCGCCCCGGATGTGACATGACCGACCCCCACGACGAGTACGGCGAGATCCTCCGCCGTGCGCTCAACGCGGAGGCGGAGAAGGTCACCCCCGCGGCCGACGGCCTGGAGCAGATCCGCCGACGCATCGAGGAGCGGCGGCGGCGCCGGTTCTCCTGGGACTGGTTCACCGCCAACTGGGCGCGTCCGCTGCTGGCGGTCGCGGCCGCCGTGGCGATCGCCGGACTCGGCGTCTCGGCGCCGCAGACGCTGGGGTTCCTGTCGTCGACCGCCGGCGGCAACGGCTCGTCCGACGGCCAGGAGCACAGCAGCCTGGACGGGACGGTCTCCGGCGCTCCCGGGGCACAGCCCGGCACCCGCCTCCCCGACTCCTACGGCAGCGCTCCCGGCGACGCCCCTTCGGCGTCCGCCACCGTCACCCCGTCGACCGCCAGCGGCTCCCCCGGGTGCGCTGACGGCGACAGCACCACGGACCGGGCCTCCGCCGGCTCCCCCGCCCCGCAGGCGAGCGGCCCGTGCACCACCCCGCCGACGACGCCGACCCCGCCGACGCAGCAGCCGCCCGACACGCCGACGACGCCTTCCAGCGAGCCCTCCGAGCAGCCCGAGGCACCGACGTCGAGCGAGCCCGCTCCCGCCTCCACGGACGCGCCCGCCGTGGCCCCGGAGTGATCCGACGGGTCACCGAGCCGACGCGCGCATTCCCACACCCCGCGATCCCTCCAGCCCGGGATCGGCTTCCGCATGCCCGCAAGACGCACGCCCGCACCCGTGCCGTGCGCGCCTTGGCGTGCGCTTACCAGCGGCCGGCGGCGGCGAGCAGGACGGCCGCGGCCGCCACGCCCGCGGTGGAGGTGCGCAGGACGGTCGGGCCCAGCCGGACCGGACGCGCCCCGGCGGCGGCGAACCGGTCGAGCTCCTCGGGGGCGATGCCGCCCTCCGGGCCGACGACCGCCACGATGTCGCCGCTGCGGGGCGGCCGCAGCGCGCTGAGCGGCTCGGCGGCCTCCTCGTGCAGGACGACGGCGCAGGCCGCGGCGGCGATCCGGGCCTCGACGTCGGCGGTGGCGGCCAGCGGCGGCACCTCCGGCAGCCAGCTGCGGCGGGCCTGCTTGGCGGCCTCCCGGGCGGCGGTGCGCCAGCGTCCCAGGGCCTTGTCGCGCCGGTCCGGGCGCCACTGCGTCACGCAGCGGGCCGCCGCCCACGGAACGATCTCGTCCACGCCCGCCTCGGTCATCGTCTCCACGGCCAGCTCGCCCCGCTCGCCCTTGGGCAGCGCCTGGACGACCACCAGGCGCGGCTGGGGGCGCTCGTGGCGGTGCCGGGCGAGCACGTCCAGGGTCAGCGACGCGCGGTCGGCGGCGGCCACCACGCATTCGGCCAGCAGCCCGGCGCCGTCGGTGAGGTCGACGCGCTCGCCGGGCCGCAGCCGGCGCACGGTGGCCGCGTGCCGGCCTTCCGGCCCGTCGAGCAGCACGCGGTCGTCCTCCAGCGCGGAGGACTCGGCCAGGAAGACCGGCGGAGACACAGGTTCCCGTTCTGACTGGTCGCCGTCCGGGGATTTCCCCGGGGCTACTGGTTGAACACGTCGCGCAGCCGTGAGAACACGCTGCGCTGGCCGGGGGCGAACTTGCCGGGCGGGCGCTCCTCGCCGCGCAGCTCGGCCAGGCGGCGCAGCAGCGCCTCCTGCTCGTCGTCGAGCTTGGTCGGCGTCTCCACGTTGACGTGGATGAGCAGGTCGCCGCGGCCGCTCTCGTTCAGGTGCCGCACGCCCCGCCCGTACAGGGTGATGACGTGGCCGGACTGCGTGCCCGGCTTGATGTCGACCTCCTCGGCGCCGTCCAGGGTGTCGATGGTGACGCTGGTGCCGAGGGCCGCCGCGGTCATCGGGATCTGCACGGTGCAGTGCAGGTCGTCGCCCTCCCGCTCGAAGATCGGGTGCTGCTTCTCGACGATCTCCAGGAACAGGTCGCCGGGCGGGCCGCCGCCCGGGCCGACCTCGCCCTCCCCGGCCAGCTGGATGTGGATGCCGTTCTCCACGCCCGCCGGGATCTTGACCTTGACGGTGCGGCGGGTGCGGACCCGGCCGTCGCCCGAGCACTCCGGGCAGGGGGTGCGGATCACGCTGCCGAAGCCGTTGCAGCGCGGGCACGGCCGCGAGGTCATCACCTGGCCGAGGAACGAGCGCTGCACCTGCTGCACCTCGCCGCGGCCCATGCAGGTGTCGCAGGTCTCCGGGTGGGTGCCGGGGGCGCAGCCCGACCCGTCGCAGGTGGTGCACACCACGGCGGTGTCGATCGTCAGCTCGCGCGTGGTGCCGAAGGCGGTCTCGGCCAGGTCCAGCTCGACGCGCAGCGTGGCGTTGCGGCCGCGCCGGGCGCGGGTGCGCGGGCCGCGCGAGGTCGCCGTGCCGAAGAAGGCGTCCATGATGTCGCTGAACGGGAAGCCGGCGCCGCCGAACGGTCCGGCCCCGCCCGCGCCCCCGCTCGGGGCGAACGGATCCGCGCCCAGGTCGTACATCTCGCGCTTCTTGGGATCGGAGAGCACCTCGTACGCCTGGGTGATCTCCTTGAACCGCTCCTGGGTCTCCGGATCGGGGTTGACGTCCGGGTGCAGCTCGCGGGCGAGCCGCCGGTACGCCTTCTTGATCTCGTCCGGGCTCGCGTCGCGGCGGACCCCCAAGGTCGCGTAGTAGTCGTTGGCCACTTACGACCCCGCCAGGATCTGTCCAACGTAGCGTGCCACTGCCCGTACCGCTCCCATCGTGCTGGGGTAGTCCATGCGTGTCGGCCCGAGCACTCCGAGCCGGGCCAGCGTCCGATCCCCGACGCCGTAGTCGGCCGCGACCACCGAGGTGAAGCGCAGCCCCTCGTCGGGGTTCTCCGTGCCGATCCGCACGGTAACAGAAGACGAGGAGTCGCCGACCTCGCCGAGCAGGCGCATCAGCACCACCTGCTCCTCCAGGGCCTCCAGGACCTCGCGCAGGCTCTGCGAGAAGTCGACGGCGGCCAGGTTGGCGGCGCCGGCGAACACGATCTTCTCGTCGTGCTTTTCGACCAGCGTTTCCAGCAGTACCGACAGTACCGCCGCGGCGACCGGCCGGTCGTCCACCGCCACCTTCTCCGGAAGGTCGGCCACGGCGTTCGGCACCTCGCCGAGCCCGCAGCCGTCCAGACAGGTGTTGAGCAGCGCCCGCAGGTGCCCGACGGTCTCCTCGGAGACGTCGCGCGGCGTCTCGATGACCCGCTGCTCGACCCGGCCGGTGTTGGTGATCAGGACCAGCAGCAGCCGGTGCGAGGCCACCGGTACCAGCTCCACGTGCCGCACCGTCGAACGGGTCAGCGACGGGTACTGCACCACGGCGACCTGGCGGGTCAGCTGGGCCAGCAGCCGCACCGTCCGGCCCACCACGTCGTCGAGGTCGTAGGCGCCGCTGAGGAACGTCTCGATGGCGCGCCGCTCGGCCGCCGACAGCGGCTTGATCGTGGACAGCCGGTCGACGAACAGCCGGTAGCCCTTGTCGGTGGGCACCCGCCCCGCGCTGGTGTGGGGCTGGGTGATGTACCCCTGCTCCTCCAGCACGGCCATGTCGTTGCGGATCGTCGCCGGGGACACGCCGAGGTTGTGCCGGTCGGCCAGCGACTTGGACCCCACCGGCTCGTTGGTGGAGACGTAGTCCTCGACGATGGCGCGCAGGACCGCCAGCTTCCGGTCGTCGAGCACGTGGTCACCTCCTCCCTGCCCCCGTACTGGCACTCCATACTTCCGAGTGCCAAGTGTACGGCCCGGCGGGCGCAGGCTGGAGTGCCCGGCGCGGTCGGAAACGGCCCGGGGCGCCCCGGGGGCCGGCCGCGGCCTCCCGGGCCGCGCCACGCCGAAGGACGTGCGCCGCCGATGCCGGGGCGACCGGTGCGGTTAATGTGCGGATCCGTGCGGAGTAAGGACTACGGAAACGACGTCCTGGCGGGCGACTGGCGGCGGCCCCGCAAGGGCAGCGTCCCCGAGATCCCGGCCGAACGCGACCTTGTGGTGGAGGACCCCGACAGCGGCTTCTGCGGCGCCGTGGTCGGCTGCGACAAGTTCGGCGTGACGCTGGAGGACCGGTTCGGCAAGCGCCGGGTGTTCCCGTTGACCAAGGCGGGGTTCCTGCTGGACGGCAAGCCCGTCACGCTCGTCAGGCCCGCCCAGGCCCCCCGGGGGCCGCGGGCCCCGGCGCGCTCGGCCTCCGGGTCGATCGCGGTGAGCGGCCTGCGCGCGCGGGTGGCCCGGGAGAGCCGCATCTACGTGGAGGGCGTGCACGACGCCGAGCTGGTGGAGAAGATCTGGGGCCACGACCTGCGGGTGGAGGGCGTGGTCGTGGAGTACCTGGAGGGCGTGGACGACCTGCCCGCCATCGTGGAGGAGTTCGCGCCCGGCCCGCAGCGCCGCCTGGGCGTGCTCGTCGACCACCTGGTGGAGGGGTCCAAGGAGAGCCGGATCGCCGCGCAGGTGCGCTCCCCCCACGTCCTGGTGACCGGCCACCCGTTCGTCGACATCTGGCAGGCCGTCAAGCCCCGCGCCCTTGGAATAAGGGCGTGGCCGGACGTCCCTCGCGGCGTACCTTGGAAGCAAGGCGTGCTCGCTGCTCTGGGTTGGGGGGACGATGTGGGCGAGGGATGGCGGCGCATCCTCGGCTCCGTCGACTCCTTCACGGACCTGGAACCCGAGCTGCTCGGGCGCGTCGAAGAGATCATCGACTTCGTGACGGCCCCCTAGCGCCCTCCCGGCCGCGGTGCGGCCTCGGCGGGCACCCTGTCCCTGTCCCCTCCTATCCCTTGTCCCAGCCCCGCAGCCCTCACCGCAGGCGACCACGAGGAGCAGGCCATGACGCACGGGCAACCCGGCCAGCCGGGATACGACCCGCCCGACCACGGGCAGCAGCCCCAGCCCGGTTACGGCCCACAGGGCTACGGGCAGCAGCCCGGCTACGGGTACGAACAGCCCCCCGGGTACGGGCAACCGGGGTACGGCACGTACGGGCAGCCGCCCGCGTACGGCTCCTACGGCGGCCAGCTGCAGCCGTACGGCCCCGGGTACGGCCCCGGGCAGATCACCTCGGATGAGCGGACGTGGGCGCTGCTGGGCCATCTGGGCCAGTTCCTGCTCGGCTTCATCGCGCCGCTGCTGGTCTACCTGATCAAGAAGGACGAGTCGCCGTTCCTGCGGCACCACGGCGCCCAGGGCCTGAACTTCGCGATCACCCAGATGGTCTACACGGTCATCAACATCGTGCTGATGTTCCTGATCATCGGGTTCTTCACGTTCCTCGCGCAGTTCATCGCGGAGATCGTGCTGCTGATCATGGCGGCGGTCGCCGGGAACCGCGGCGAGTGGTACCGCTTCCCGTCGTTCATGGCCTGGCCCATGATCCGCTGACGCGCGCACCGCGCCGGGCCGGCCGCCGGGCCGGTCCGGCGCGTCCGGCCTTCCGGGTCGAGGCGTCAGATCAGGTCGCGGACGACGGCGTCGGCGAGCAGGCGGCCGCGCAGGGTCAGCACCGCGCGGCCGCGCCGGTAGGGCTCCGGCTCGATCAGCCCGTCGCCGATCATGCGGCGGACGGCGCCGTCGTCCAGCAGGTCGGCGGGGCAGCCGTCGGCCAGCCGCAGTTCGAGCATGATGCGCTCGACGCGGCGGTCGGTGTCGTCCAGGACCTCGCGTGCGTGCGCAGGGGTGACGCCCTCGGCCAGCCGCGCCGCGTAGGCGGCGGGGTGCTTGACGTTCCACCAGCGGGTGCCGCCGACGTGGCTGTGCGCGCCGGGGCCCACGCCCCACCAGTCGGCGCCCGTCCAGTAGAGCATGTTGTGGCGGCAGCGGGCGTCGGGGGCCGCCGCCCAGTTCGAAATCTCGTACCAGTGCAGGCCGTGCGCGCTCAGCAGTTCGTCTGCGATGAGGTAGCGGTCGGCCATGGCGTCGTCGTCCGGCTGCTGCAGCTCCCCGCGCCGCACCTGCGCGGCCAGGCGGGTGCCCTCCTCGACGATGAGCGCGTAGGCCGAGACGTGGTCGGGCTCCGCGGCCAGCGCCGCTTCCAGGGACGCCCGCCAGTCGTCGTGGCTCTCCCCCGGGGTGCCATAGATGAGGTCCAGGTTGACGTGCTCGAAGCCCGCCTTGCGGGCCCAGTCCACGACCCGGGGCACGCGTCCGGGGGTGTGGGCGCGGTCCAGCACGGCCAGTACGTGCTCGCGCGCGCTTTGCATGCCGTAGGACACGCGCGTGAACCCGGCCTCGCGGAGCTTGCCCAGGTACGCCTCGTCCACCGACTCGGGGTTGGCCTCGGTGGTGACCTCGGCGTCCGGGGCCAGCCCGAACTCGGCGTCGATGGCGGCCAGCACGCGGCCCAGGTCGTCCGGCGCCAGCAGCGTCGGGGTGCCCCCGCCCACGAAGACGGTCGCCACGGGCAGGTCCGCGTCGCCGAGCACCCGGCGCGCCATGCGTACCTCGGCGATCGCCGTGTCGGCGTAGGAGTCGCGGCTCGCCCCCGGGCCGAGCTCACCTGCGGTGTAGGTGTTGAAGTCGCAGTAGCCGCACCGCGTCACGCAGAACGGCACGTGCACGTAGAAGGCGAACGGCCGCGTCCCCAGCCCTTCCAGGGCGCGCGGGGGGAGCGCACCGTCGGCGGGTACGGGGTCACCATCGGGCAGGGTAGCGGGCACCCCTCCAGTCTGCCGCCCCCTGCCTCATGCCGAGACCGCCCCCGGGGGTCACCGCCCGGCGAGCCCGTCGCGCAGCCGGGCGGGCATGTGCTCCTCCGAGCGAGGGAAGCGTTCCAGGTCCGCCGCCTGCCGCGTGCGCCCCCGGGGTGGTGATCAGCGCGGATAGAGTCGGCCACGTGCGGAACCGAAAGGCGACGGGGTACGGCCGGGTGCCGGCTCGGGTGCTGCTGCACGGGGAGCCCGCCGGATGGCGCTCGGTGGTCGTCGACGAGGACGGGACGGAGCGGCACGCCGACCTCGGCGGCCCGGGCGTCCTGTGGAGTGAGAACGGCCGCGACGACCCCGAACCCGCGTGGTGGGCGCGCCGGCTGGCCGAGGCGGCGGAGGCGCTGCGCCGCCGCGTCGAGGAGACGCTGACCGACCGCACGTTCGCCGAGCTGGGCGTCGAGAGCGAGATCACCTGGTTCGCGGTGGACGAGCCGGTCGCCTGGGAGGGCCTGGTCACGCTGCGCGAACCCGATCCCGCGCGGTTCCCGGGACGGGTGCCGCCGTTCGTGGTGACGCTGGAGCCGGGGCGCGGCGCCCTGCTGCCGGACGCCAGCCTGCCGTTCACCACCCTCGCGCAGGACGCCTGGACCGCGCTGACCGCCGTGGCCGAGCGCTGTCGCACCCCTGCGCCGGTCGCCTCGTTCGTGTGCGGCTGGGAGGGCACGCGCACCGTGCGGGTGGGGCGCGGCAGCCTCTCGCTGTCGACCTGGCGCGGCCCCGACGGCGTGGAGCGGATCGGCGAGATCCACGGCGGGCGCCGCCCGGGCTGGGGCGGCAACCCCGAGCTGCGCGTCCGCCTCGACGGCATCGACCTGCTGGACGAACCCGCCCGCGACGTCATCACGCTGTTCCGCGACCTCGGCCACGAGGTGGTGACCAGGAGCGGCCTGCACGTCCTGCCCGCGCTGGGCGTGACGCTCTACCCGCCCGAGGGGACGGCCGACCGGTTCACCGCCGCAGCTCTCCGCGACCCGCTCGCCGACGACCGCCACCGCTGATCCGGACGGCGACGAGCCCGCCGGCCCGGCCCGCCGGCCGGCCGAGCAGCCGCTGCGGCGGTCCTGGCGGCGCCCGTGACGGCCCGCGACCCGGCCGCGGCCAAGGCCGTGCGCCAGGCGATCCGGGACGCCGCCCACGCCCGGGCGGCGCGGCGGCCGCTTCCCGCCGGGGCGGTGGCGGCCATCAACCGGGCCGCGGCGCACCGCTGGTCCCCGCCTGGCCGCCGCCCCATGACGGGGGCCGCACCCCGCCGCCGTGAACCGGGCCGGGCTCGGCAGCGTCAAAGGAGTCACACGGTTCGCCAACAGGCATTCGAGAGGACACCCGCCATGGCCTACGGGCCTCCGCCGTCCCCCGGCTACGGCCACCAGCCCATCCCGCCCGCCGCGGCGCCGGGCCACCGCGGCCATCCCCAGGGCCCCTCCGGCCACGACGACATGACGTGGGCACTGATGGCCTATGTGGGCCAGTTCGTGGTCAGCGTGATCGCGCCGCTGGTCGTCTACATCGGCAGGAGCCGCTCGCCGTTCGTCCGGTGGCACGCCGCGCAGGGGCTCAACATGGGCGTCGCGGCGGTCGCCGTGTGGGTCGTCGGGGCGCTGCTGTCGCTGCTGGTCGAGGTGCTGATCTGGGTGCCACTGGTGTTCAGCCTGGTCACCTTCGTCTTTTTGGTGCACGCGGCGCGCGCCGCCAACCGCGGCGAGTTCCGCCGCGTGCCGCCCTTCGTCGCCTGGCCGCTGTTCAAGTAGCCCGCCGCCCGCGGCCGCGGGCGGCGGGCGCCGTTCACCGCGCCGGGTCGCCGGGGCCGGGCAGGACGGTCATGGTGCCGGGCTCGCCGGGCGGCTGGTCCAGCCGGATGACGCGCCCCGGATAGGCGCGCTGGGCGATCTCGACGTCGCGTTCATCCCACTCCCCGTAGAACACCGGGCAGCCGTCCCACAACTCCACCTTCTCGGCACCGGTGGGCCAGCGGTGCCCGAAGGCGTCGATGAGGATGGGCTCCTCGCAGTGCGGCAGATCGGGGCCGATGCGGTGCGGCTGGTCGGGCACGGCGGCTGTCCTCCTCGCAGCGGACCGGCGCGGCAGCCGGTCGAAGATGACGTCGGGGGCGAGTTCGATCGGGAACGGCCGGGTGAGCTTGCGGGACCGGCCCCGGGTCACGCGGACCGCCTCGGCGTACCGGCCGTCACACCCGAGCTCGAACACCTCGACCTCGGGCTCGTCGCCGTTGAGGTCGACCACCCAGTACGACGGCACCCCGAAGCGCTCGTACATCTCCTTCTTCGGGCCGAGGTCGGCCGCGCGCGAGGCGTCCGAGGCGACCTCGACGGCCAGCAGCGGCCCGCCGTCGATGTACCACAGATCGTCCCTGGCCTGCTCCTTGCGGAAGACCATCAGGTCGGAGCGCAGCCAGGTGTCGTCCGCCAGCCGGGCGCCGAACCCCGTGAGCGACTCCTGGTCCTCGGTCTCCGCAAGCCCGATCGGCACCACCAGGTCGGAGACCAGAACCTGATGCAACAACGTATGGGTCACGACACACAGTGTTCCCGCATGAACACTCCGTCACCACCGCTTTACCATTTCCGCAACAACGCCCTACCTCCCGTCGACCAATCGCGCGCCTGCGGCCGCAGCGCCCCATGGGGGCGACGCCACTGCGGGGATGGCGGTTGTGCGGGCGCGGCGCCGCCGCAGGCATGACGGGCCTGCGGGCATGCCCGCTCGCGGGGCTCACGCGTTCGTCGGACGCGAGGGTTCCACGCACCCCCTGCACGTCCGGGGCGCCGTAAACGGGTGGTGTGCTACTTCTTGCCCTTGTCCGACGATTCGCCGGTGGACAGGGCGGCGACGAAGGCCTCCTGCGGGACGTCGACGCGGCCGATCGTCTTCATCCGCTTCTTGCCTTCCTTCTGCTTCTCCAGCAGCTTGCGCTTGCGGGAGATGTCACCGCCGTAGCACTTGGCGAGCACGTCCTTGCGGATGGCGCGGATGTTCTCGCGGGCGATGATGCGGGCGCCGATCGCGGCCTGGATGGGCACCTCGAACTGCTGCCGCGGAATGAGCTCCTTGAGCTTGCCGGTCATCATCAGCCCGTACTCGCGGGCCTTGTCGCGGTGCACGATCTGGCTGAAGGCGTCCACCGACTCGCCCTGCAGCAGGATGTCCACCTTCACCAGGTCGGACTCCTGCTCGCCGCTGGGCTCGTAGTCCAGCGAGGCGTAACCGCGGGTGCGCGACTTCAGCTGGTCGAAGAAGTCGAAAATGATCTCGGCGAGGGGCAGCGTGTAGCGGATCTCGACCCGGTTCTCCGACAGGTAGTCCATGCCCTGCAGGACGCCGCGCCGGCCCTGGCACAGCTCCATGATCGCGCCGATGTGGTCGCTCGGGGACAGGATCGTCGCCCGCACCACCGGCTCGTACACCGCGCCGACCTTGCCCTCGGGGAACTCGCTGGGGTTGGTGACCACGTGCTCGGCGCCGTTCTCCATCACCACCCGGTAGACCACGTTGGGCGCGGTGGCGATCAGCGACAGGTCGAACTCGCGCTCCAGCCGCTCCCGGACGATCTCCATGTGCAGCAGGCCGAGGAAGCCGCAGCGGAAGCCGAAGCCCAGCGCGGCCGAGGTCTCCGGCTCGTAGATCAGCGCGGCGTCGTTGAGCCGCAGCTTGTCCAGGGCGTCGCGCAGCTCGGGGTACTGGTCGCCGTCCACCGGATACAGACCGGAGAACACCATGGGCTTGGGGTCCTGGTAGCCGCCCAGCGGCTCGGGCGCCGGATTGGACGCCCCGGTGACGGTGTCGCCGACCCGCGCCTGCCGGACGTCCTTCACCCCGGTGATCAGGTAGCCGACCTCGCCGACGCCGAGCCCCTCCACCGGCTTGGGCTCGGGCGAGATCACCCCGACCTCCAGGGTCTCGTGCGCCGCGCCCGTGGACATCATCAGGCTCTTCTCGCGGCGCGACAGGTGCCCGTCGACGATCCGCACGTACGTCACCACTCCGCGGTAGGTGTCGTACACCGAGTCGAAGATCAGCGCCCGGGCCGGCCCGTCGGCGTCGCCGTCCGGCGCCGGGACCGTCTCGACGATCCGGTTGAGCAGCTCGGGCACGCCCTCGCCGGTCTTGCCGCTGACCCGCAGCACCTCGGACGGGTCGCAGCCGATGATCCCGGCCAGCTCCTCGGCGTACCGGTCGGGCTGCGCCGCGGGCAGGTCGATCTTGTTGAGCACCGGGATCAGGTGCAGGTCGGCCTCCAGCGCCAGGTACAGGTTGGCCAGCGTCTGCGCCTCGATGCCCTGCGCCGCGTCCACCAGCAGCACCGCGCCCTCGCACGCCGCCAGCGACCGGGACACCTCGTAGGAGAAGTCGACGTGGCCCGGCGTGTCGATGAGGTTGAGCACGTAGTCGCGGCCGTCCGGCCCGGTCCACGGCAGCCGGACCGCCTGGCTCTTGATCGTGATGCCCCGCTCGCGCTCGATGTCCATGCGGTCCAGGTACTGAGCGCGCATCTGGCGCTCCTCGACCACGCCGGTCAGCTGCAGCATGCGGTCGGCGAGCGTCGACTTGCCGTGGTCGATGTGCGCGATGATGCAGAAGTTCCGGATGATCGCGGGATCGGTCTTGTTCGGCTCAGGCACCGGCGTCCGTTCGCAAACTCACTGGTGGACATGGATGCGGCAGATCCTGCCGTATCCCATGGTCCCATGCCGCGCGGCGTGCTCGGTGCACGGGGCGCCGCTCGGTTTTGGCGGGACGGCGTTGATTGATAGGCTGTGCGACTGCGTGTGGCGTAGCGTCGTGCCCTGGGGCACCGTCGCCCCCGTCCCAAACCTTTTCGTCGGAGCCTGTCCGTGTATGGGGGCAGGCGAAGGATCGCAACCTAGCTGAGGCACTACGACGTGGCTAACATCAAGTCCCAGATCAAGCGGAACAAGCAGAACGAGAAGCGCCGCCTGCGCAACAAGGCCGTGAAGTCCGAGTTGAAGACGGCGATCCGCAAGTTCCGCGAGGCCGCGGAGGCGGGTGACGTCGAGCAGGCGATCGCGCTGCAGCGGCACGCCGCCCGCAAGCTGGACAAGGCCGTCAGCAAGGGCGTCATCCACAAGAACCAGGCCGCCAACCGCAAGTCGGCGATCGCCAAGCGGGCCGCCGCGCTGCAGGCCGCCGCTGCCGAGTAACTTCCGCGCTCGTCCGGTCGACGCCGCGGCCCGGTGGGGCCGCGGCGTCCGGCGTACTGTGACCTCATGGACGAACGCCGCACCGTGAGGATCTCCAAGTATCTGGCCCGGCATCTGCGGAACCGCCCCCAGGACATCCAGATCACCCTGGACCCGCACGGCTGGGTGGACGTCGACGAACTGCTGTCGGCCGCCGCCCGCCACGGCTTCCCCATCTCGCGCGACGAACTCGACCACGTGGTGGCCGTCAACGACAAGCGCCGCTACGCCTTCGACGAGACCGGCCGGCGCATCCGCGCCAACCAGGGCCACTCGGTCGACGTCGATCTCGACCTGCCCGTCACGCCCCCGCCGCCGTACCTGTACCACGGCACGACGTCCCGCTTCGTGGCCGCCATCCGCCGCGAGGGCCTGCGCCGCATGAACCGCCATGCCGTCCACTTGTCCCCCGACCGCCGGACCGCCGAGCGCGTCGGCTCCCGCCGCGGCACCCCCGTCGTCCTCACCGTGGACTCCGGTCGCATGGCCGCCGACGGCCACCAGTTCCGGGTGACCCCCAACAACGTCTGGCTGGTCGAGAGCGTCCCGCCCCGGTACCTGCGCTTCGGCGGCTGACCCGGGGCGGGTCAGCGCAGCGCTCGAGCGGCGACGATCTCCCCCACCGCCTTCTCCAGCGCGTAGGCCGGATCGGCGGCGCCGCCCTTGACCTGCGCGTCGGCCTCGGCGACCACGCTCAGCGCACGCGCGACACCGTTGCCGGACCAGCCGCGCAGCTGCCGCTGCACGCGTTCGATCTTCCACGGGGGCATGCCGAGCTCCTTGGCCAGCGCCGCCCCCCGCGCCCCCCGCGGCGCCCCGCCGACCTTGGCCAGCCCCCGCACGCCCTGCGCCAGCGCGCTGACGATCAGCACCGGCGCGACACCGGTGGCCAGCGCCCACCGCAGCTGCTCCAGCGCGTCGGCGAGCTGCCCCTCGATCGCCTTGTCGGCGACGGTGAACCCGCTGACCTCGGCGCGGCCCCGGTAGTAGCGCGCGACGGCCGCGTCGTCCACCTTGCCGCCGGTGTCGGCGACGAGCTGACTGCACGCCGCGGCCAGTTCCCGCAGGTCGTTGCCGACGGCGTCGATGAGCGACCGCGCCGCGTCTTGCGACACCTTGCCGCCCGACCGGCGGATCTCCTCGCGGACGAACGCGACCCGGTCCGCCATCTTGGTGATCTTCGGCCGGGCGATCTTGCGTGCCTTGAGCTTGGTGAGCCCGTCCACCAGCGCCTTGCCCTTGGCCCCGCCATGGTGGACGACCACCAGGACGACGTCGTCGGCGGGCTGCTTGGCATAGGCGAGCACTTCGGCGGTCAGGTCCTTGCCGAGGTCCTGTGCGGAGCGCAGCACGAGCACCTTGCCGCCTCCGAACAGCGACGGCGAGGTCAGCTCCGCCAGCCGCCCCGGCTCCAGCCCGCCCGGCACCAGGTCGATCACCTCGACCTCCGGATCGGCGGCCCGCGCCTCCGCCACGATCTCAGCGACCGCCCGCTCCACGAGCAGTTCTTCGTCTCCGACGATCAGATTCAGGCCTTCACCCGCCACCCCAGCAGCATGCCACGCCCCGCCCCGTCCCCAAGCCACTCACCACAACCCCCGCCCGGAACCCCCGCTCCCGCAAACCCCACCCTCGAGCCCCCACACCAGCGCCCCCGCCCGAGCCCGAATCAAAAAGGGTCTCGGTGACGGAGAAAGGCCGGCACGCCCTCCAGGCAACGGCATCTGCAGAAGCGCTGGACACCGACAAGCGACGCCACGCCCAAGAGCGGCAGCACGCCGGGAAATGCGCCACTGGTCGGCATGCGGCACCGCGCGGGGACGGCCTTCTTCTGCGGCGCGAGCGGAGGCGTCGCCCGCCGCGTCCGGGCCGCCGGCGCCGTCCGCCCGCACACCGTCGACGAGCTGTACCGGGCGCCGGACCACGCCCGCATGTCCCGCGGCGTGGATGCGTCCTGCCTGCCGTGCCACCGCGCCGATGCGTGATCTGACGCCTGTCTGCGTTTTGCGCGTGCGCTGCAGTGAACGGGGTCGAATGGCCGCCAGCGAGCCAGCGGCAGGGAACCACGACAACCCTCCAGCAACACACACAACACCGAAGCCTCCGGCCTCTTGCACATGCGCTGCAGTAAACGGAGTCAGATGGCCGGTAGCGGGCCAGCAGCGGGTAACCACGACCAACCCTCCAGCAACACACACAACACCGAAGCCTCCGGCCTCTTGCACATGCGCTGCAGTGAACGGAGTCGGGTGGCTGCCGGCGGGTCAGCGGCGGGTGACGACGGCCAGGCCTGCGGCGGTACGCACGACGGCGATGTCTCCGTCCTCGTCGGTGCGGTGGATGCGCATGCCGAGACGGCGCAGCATGTCCATGGTGGCGGTGGACGGGTGGCCGTAGTCGTTGTCCCGTCCGACCGAGATGATGGAGATCTCCGCGTGTGTCGCGGCCAGGAACTGCGGCTCCTGTTTGCGGGACCCGTGGTGCGGCACCTTCAGCACCTGCACCGGTGGCACGACGCCCAGCAGAACGCGCTGCGCCTCGGGTTCGACGTCTCCGGCGAGGAGTGCGCTGAACCCCGGGCGCCGGGCGAGGAGCACGACGCTGGCGTTGTTGACGGCCGCCCCGTCGTCGTTGCGGGTCAACCGGGGCCCGGTCGCCGCGGGCCCCAGGACCGCCAAGGTCAGTTCGCCGATCTGCCAACGCTGCCCGGCCACCGCCGGACGCGCCACCGCCCAACACCGCGACCGTGCGGGAGAAGGCCGGGCGTCACCGGGCTCGGCGCACCGTGTGCGGGTGGCGGGCCCGAGGGCCGCAAGGACCTCCTCGGCGGTGCCGAGGGGTGTGGTCAGCACCGTGTGCAGGCTTCTCCCGTCGCGGACGCCGGCGAAGCCCTCCACATGATCGGCGTGCGGGTGGGTGAGGACGAGCAGGGGGACGTCGCGGACACCGAGACGGTCGAGGCAGGCGTCCACCGGGCGGGGCTCCGGGCCGGTGTCCACCACGACGGCCTGTCCGGGCGCGGTGGACAGCACCAAGGCGTCGCCCTGGCCGACGTCGCAGGCCACCATCATCCAGCCCGGCGGCGGCCAGCCCGGAGACAGGATCCGCAGGCCGGCGACCGCGACGAGCGTGCCCGCCATGGCCGCCGCGGCGACGAGCCGGGCGCGGCGGTACTTCAGGATCAGCACGGCGCAGCCGCCGGCGGCGAGCAGCGCCAGCGCGCCGAGCCCGCCGCCGCGCCACGGGATGGTGGCGTACGGGAGGCCGGCCGCCGTGCGGGCCACCCACACGATCCAGCCGACCGTCAGCCCCGCGGGCCGCACCACGACCTGGGCCGCCTCGGGCCAGAGCAGCGCGATCACGGTGGCGGCGGCGCCGAGGAGCGTGGCGGGCGGCACGGCGGGGGCGGCGAGCAGGTTCGCCAGGACGGCCACCAGGCCCACCTCTCCGGACAGCATCACCAGGACGGGGGCGACGGCGACCTGTGCGGCCGCGGCGACGGCCAGGGCGTCGGCCAGCGGCCCCGGGACCCGGCGCCGCAGCCGCTCCCGCCACGGCGGTGCCAGGACGAGCAGGCCGGCGGTGGCCAGCACGGAAAGCGCGAACCCGTAGGAGCGGGCGAGCGTCGGGTCGATCAGCACCAGGAACAGGACCGCGGCACAGAGCGCGGGCACCCCCTGCCGGCGCCGCCCGGTGAACATCGCCAGCAGGCCGATCAGCCCCATGACGGTCGCTCGCAGCACGCTGGGCTCCGGACGGGCGACCACCACGAACACCGGTACGGCCAGTGCGGCGACGAACGGCGCCCGCCGCCGTCCCAGCCCGGCCAGCCGGCACAGGCCCAGGACCGCGCCGACGACAATCGCCAGGTTCGCGCCGGACACCACGAGCAGGTGGGTGAGCCCGGCGGTCCGGAAGTCCTCGGCGAGCCGGGGGTCGAGCCGGGAGGTGTCGCCCACGACCATGCCGGGCAGGACGCCGCGCTGGGAGGGCGGCAGCCGGGCCACGGCCAGGCGCAGCCTCGCGCGCACGTGCTCGGCGGCGCGCTGGACGGTCGAGGCGGGCCCCAGCACGTCCGGCGGGCCGCGCACCACGACCACGGCGGCGAGCAGCTCTGCCCGCCTCGGCGGGGCGAACCGGCCGGTGAAACGCACCCGCTGGCTGGGCAGCAGGCCGGTCCAGCGCCGATCGGCGGCGATCGCAAGGATCGGGACGCGCACCCTCGTCCTGCGCCCGCCGGCGTCGACGGTCTCGGCCCGCATCCGTATCAGGGCGAACCGCCGCCCGGCGACCTGCCGCGGGTCCGCGGTCACCACCGCCTCGACCGCCGCGCGGCCTCCCGCGTCGGCGAGGTCGCGCACCGGGCCGGACTCGACGGCCGTGGCGCGGAGCCCCACCCCGGCGGCCGACGCCGCGGCGCACGTCAATGCCAGCGTGCACCAGCGGCGTGCGGCGCTTCGGCGGCGGACGGCGAGCACGACCGCGACCACGGCGGCACCGGCGACGCCGTACGCGACAGCCCGCCCCGCTCCCAGCGCGACCGCCGCGGCCAGCCAGGCGGCCATGGCCGGGGCGACCAGCCGCAGGTCATGGTCCTTCACACGCGCACCAGATTCTTGAGGTCGGCGAACCGCCGCTCGCCGATGCCCGAGACCTCTTGGAGCTGCTCCACGGAGCGGAACCCGCCGTGCCGGGTGCGGTAGTCCACGATGCGCTGGGCGAGCACGGGCCCCACTCCGGGGAGTTGGTCGAGCTGGTCGACGCTGGCCGTGTTGAGGTCGAGCTGCGCGCCGGCGGTGGACGGCCCGACCGCCCCGGCGGGTGTCGCGTCCGGTGCAGGGGTGGCGGACGGTGCTCGCACACCGACCGGTATCTGCTCGCCGTCCACCACCTTGCGGGCGAGGTTGAGAGCGCCGGTATCGGCCCCCGGGCGCACGCCTCCGGCCGCCTTGATGGCGTCCGCCACCCGCGACCCGCCGGGCAGGGTGACCACGCCGGGCCGCCTGACCTTGCCGTACACGTGCACCATGACCGGCGCGCCCCGGCCGCTCGCGGGGGCGGTGGCGGGCACCGACGAACCCGCGACCAGTGTCGGCCGCCCGTGGGCCTGCGCGACGGGACGCGGCCGCGCCAGCCACAGGTAACCGGCGGCCACCAGCGCCGCGGCCAACGCCACGATGGCCAGCGCCCGTACGCCTCCCGCCCCGGGATCCAGCCGCCCCAGCACGTCGGCGAACGGCCCGCGCCTTCCCGGGGTTCCGTCGCCCGGTGGGCGAGGCGGTCCCGATCCGGGACCGGGCCGCGCCGCCCCCGGCATCCCGAGGCCTCCTGCCTCGGCCCGCCGGCCTGCAGGCTCGTCCACCCGTACCGGTTCCGCATCCCCTCCGTGCACGTCCGCATAACCCGTTTGGGTCTCTACGCGCCCCGGCTGCCCAGCGCTCTCGCGACGAGCACCGTCGTCGCCCCGTCCGACGCGCACCGGACGCAAATGACGACCGAGCCCGCGCGCCTCCGGCGGCGCCCCTGTACGTGCCGACCGGCACTGCGGCTCCTGAGCGACATGCACAGGCCCCTTTCCACCGGCTGCGCGATGCCCACGGCGGACGGCCTCTGCCCCGGGCTCGCCCACACGCTTCACCGCGCCCACGCTCGGGCGTGCCTCGGGTGACTGGGCCGCTGACACCTCGCCCGCACGTGCCGGCCAGCGCTGTGGAGCCCGGGCGGCACGCACAGGGCCTTGCCCGCTGTGTGCGCGGTGCCCGCGGCTGCCCGAGGGCTCATCCACACGCCGCACCGCGCCCACGCTCGGGCGTGGCTTGGGCGACGGGAGCGCTGACACCTCACCCGCATGTACCAGCCGACGCTGCGGCGACGAAGCGTTACGCACAGGCCCCTGCCCGCCGGGTGTGCGGTGCTCGCCACCGTCCGGGCGGTCGTCCAAGCGCCGTACTGGGCCCGGGTGTGGGCGTGCCTTGGGCGACGGGACGGCGGGTGTTTCGGGGGCTCGGTGCGTGTCGGCCTGGTGGGGGTTCTGCGGCTGGTGTGCCGCGTCCGAAGGGGCGGCGTGGTGACTGTGCGACAGGACGATCAGGCGTCCGGCAGGTGCCGAGGCGGTGGGCGGACGTGGGGTGATGGAGCGCCGGGTGGCCTTTCGGGGAGCCGTCGGCGGCCGGCGGGGGTCGGTGGGAACGGAACGGAGGTAGGCCGCTGGTGGGGCCGCAAGGTGTCTCACGAGGCTCGACGTTAGGCGGGGTGGACGGGGCCGCCACAGACCTCGCGGAGATTGTGGATAACTCGGCTCACAGGAGCGGCGCCACGACGACGCCGAGCATGCCGGGGCCGGCGTGGGCGCCGATGACCGGGCCGACCTCGCCGACGTGGACGTCCCTGACCCGGGGGATCCGGTCGCGCAGGCGGCGGGCGAGGGTTTCGGCGCGGGCGGCGGCGGCCAGGTGCTGGACGCCGAGGTCGACGGGGCGGTCGCCGGCGAAGTCGGCGGCGAGTTCCTCCAGCCGGGCGATCGCCCGGGAGGAGGTGCGGACCTTCTCCAGCGGGGTGATGCGGCCGTCCACGATGCTCAGCAGCGGCTTCACCATGAGGGCCGAGCCGAGCAGGGTGGCGGCGGCGCCGATGCGGCCGCCGCGGCGGAGGTGTTCGAGGGTGTCGACGTAGAACAGGGAGCGGGACAGGCGGGCGCGCCGCTCGGCGGCGGCCGCGACCTCGTCGGCGTCGGCGCCGCGTCGGGCGGCCGCGGCCGCCGACAGGGCGGCGAAGCCCAGGCCGAGGCCGATGGCGCCGGTGTCGACGACGCGGACGGGCACCGGGGCGTCCTCGGCGGCGAGTCTGGCGGCCTCCACGGTGCCGGACATGGCCGCGGACAGGTGCACGGAGACGACGGCGCGCGCACCGCCCCCCGCGGCGGCCTTGAACGCGTGCGCGAAGCGTTCGGGCGACGGGCGGGAGGTGGTGACGGGATGCCACTGCCTGAGGGCCTGCGCCGCCTCGTCGCTGGTGATCTGCCCCTCGTCCCGAACCGTGCCGCCGATGACGACCTGCAGCGGCACGACGGTGATCCCGTGGCGTTCGGCGAGCCCCGGGGGAAGGTGGGCAGTGGAGTCCGTGACGACCGCAACCGCGCTGGCCATGGGGCGAGGCTACTCCTCGGGAGGTGACGCGAGGGTGTCCGCCTGTAACGGTGTCGTGTCCGCCGCCCCCGCCCGGTGGAGGAGGCCGACGAACGCCCGGCCGCGCGGCGCGGCCGGGCTCGGGTCGCCGCTCAGGACTGGACGGGGATGCCGCCCCTCCACACGCGCAGGGCGCGCAGCCCGAACGCCCAGGCGAAGGCGCCCTCGTGGTCGGCGTCCCACAGGACGATGTCGGCCAGCATGCCCGGGGCCAGGGAGCCGCGGTCGCCGACGCGCAGCGCGGCCGCGCCGCCGAGGGTGGCGGCGCGCAGGGCCTCGGTGACGCTGAGCCCGTACATCGCCACGGCCAGGCCGATGACCAGCGGCATCGAGGTGATGCCGCACTGGCCGGGGTTGTGGTCGGTGCCGAGGGCGACGGTGACGCCGCGGTCGAGCATGGCGCGCACCGGCGCCGGGGGACGCGAGCTGTTGAGCGCGCTGCCCGGGCAGACGGTGGCGGTGACCCCGGCGTGCGCCAAGGCCTTGATGTCGTCGTCGTTGGCGTGGGTGAGCAGGTCGGCGGAGGCGCAGCCGACCTCGGCGGCGACCTGCGCGGCGCCGACGCGTTCGTTGGCGCAGGCGTGCATGCGGGCCTTGAGCCCGGCGCGCTTGCCGGTGAGCAGCAGGGCGCGGGCCTCCTCGGCGGTGAAGTGGCCCTCGTCGCAGTACACGTCGATGCTGTCGGCGCCCGCCGCGGCGGCGTCGGCGGCCCACAGCCGGACGGCCTCGATGTAGTCGCGGCGGCGGCCGAAGAACTCCGGCGGCAGGATGTGCGCGGCCAGGAAGGTGGCGTGGATGCGCGGCATGGCGGGCTCGCCTTCCAGCGAGCGCAGCATGCGGATGTCGGCGAGCTCGCCGTCGCGGGTGAGGTGGTAGCCGGTCTTGGCCTCGACCGTGGTGGTGCCCGCGAGGATCCACTGGCGCAGCCGCTCGCGGACGCCGTTGCACAGCGTCCACGGGTCGGTGCCGCGGGTCACGGTGACCGTGGAGTTGACGCCGCCGCCCGCCGCGGCGATCGCCGAGTGGGACGAGCCGCTGGTGCGCATGGCCAGCTCGGCCCAGCGGTTGCCCGCGTAGACGGGGTGCGAGTGGGCGTCGATCAGCCCGGGCGTGACCAGGCCGCCGCCGAGGTTCTCCACATGGTCGACGTCGACGATGTCGTCGATGACGCCGGGCACGCTCTGCGGCAGGTCGGCCGCCGGGCCTGCCCACACGATCCGGTCGTCGTGGATGAGAACGGCGGCGTTGCTGCAGACGTCGGTGCCCGTCCAGAGCCTGCCGATGTTCGTCAACAGCCGTACCGTCATCGGGTCACCGACCCGGATGGGACATCGCGCCGTTCGGCGCTGAACGGGACGCCATGAAGAGGGCCACCTGCTCTCGATCCGAAACGCCGACTGGGTGCCGGCGACTCACCGCTGGAGGGTTGGGCGATCGTTCGATCGCCATGAGCAACGAGACCGTAGATATCGGTTTCGTCACGGTAGTGCACTGACGGCCCGGCCGACAACCTCTGGCTCGTCAACGCGGGCGTCTCGACCGAGGTTCCATGAAGGCGGCGGCGGGCCGGGGAGGGCGCGAGACGCGCGCGCGAACGGTTCACCGAGGTCCGACAACCGGACAGCTTGCGCCCACCACCCGACAAACCATGGAATGTCTGTGCGCACCGCATCGACGCCTCACCCGCCCCTAGTGATACGACCGTACGGGTTACGGCGGAGCCGTCAAGCGGAATGGAGAAGCTGTCACCGTTCGGCGACCACGGAGCCCGCATTCGGCCCGTCCCGAAGGCGGATTCCGGAGGGACGCCTTGGACGTCCACCCTGCTGGGCAACGTTACCGCATCTTTCCCCGCAAGCCACTGCTTTTGTGGGAAATCCCTGCGCTCCCAGCCGGACCACGGCAGCCGCGTCAGACGGGCACGCCGCCGCCACCCCTGACGCCGCGCACCGGGGCGGCCGGGGTCAGGAGGTGGTCGCGGCCAGGTCCTCGAAGCGCTCCAGCTCGCCGGCCAGGTCGTCCGGGACGCGGGCGTGCAGGGCGGTGCCCTCTGCCAGGTGCTCCAGCTTGAGCACCTCGCCACGGCTGTGCACCCGGGCGACCAGGTCGCCGCGGTCGTAGGGCACCAGGACCCGCAGCTCGCGCTCCAGGCCGGGCAGGTCGGCCTCGATGGCCGCGCGCAGCTCGGCGATGCCGGCGCCGGTGCGGGCCGAGACGACCACGCTGTGCGGTTCCCGGCGCTGCAGCCGGGCCAGCGCGAGCTCGTCGGCGGCGTCCGCCTTGTTGATCACGACGAGTTCCGGGATGCCCTCGGCGCCGATCTCGCGCAGCACCTCGCGGACCGCGTCGATCTGGGCCTCGGGGTCGGCGTCGGAGCCGTCCACCACGTGCAGGATCAGGTCGGCCTCGACGACCTCCTCCAGCGTGGAGCGGAACGCCTCGACCAGCTGGTGCGGCAGGTGCCGGACGAATCCGACCGTGTCGGCCAGCGTGTAGGCGCGGCCGCCGGGCGTCTGCGCGCGCCGGACGGTGGGGTCCAGGGTGGCGAACAGCGCGTCCTCCACCAGCACCCCGGCGCCGGTGAGCCGGTTGAGCAGCGACGACTTTCCGGCGTTGGTGTAGCCGGCGATCGCCACGGCGGGCACCTCGTTGCGGCGCCGCTCGCCGCGCTTGGTGTCGCGGGCCTTGGCCATCTCGGCGATCTGGCGGCGCAGCTTGGCCATGCGGGCGCGGATGCGCCGCCGGTCCAGTTCGATCTTGGTCTCGCCGGGGCCGCGGCCGCCGATGCCCACGCCGCCGGCGGCGCGGCCGCCGACCTGCCGGGACAGGTTGCCGCCCCAGCCGCGCAGGCGCGGCAGCAGGTATTCCAGCTGGGCCAGTTCGACCTGCGCCTTGCCCTCGCGGCTGCGGGCGTGCTGGGCGAAGATGTCCAGGATCAGCGCGGTCCGGTCGATGACCTTGACCTGGACGGTCTCCTCCAGGTGCCGCAGCTGGCTCGGCGACAGCTCGCCGTCGCAGATCACGGTGTCGGCGCCGGTGGCGGCCACCACGTCGCGCAGTTCGGCGGCCTTGCCCGCGCCGATGTAGGTCGCCGGGTCGGGGCGGCTGCGCCGCTGGATCAGGCCCTCCAGCACCTGCGATCCGGCGGTCTCGGCCAGCAGCGCGAGTTCGCGCAGCGAGTTGTCGGCCGCCTCGGCCGTGCCGTCGGTCCACACGCCGATGAGCACGACGCGTTCGAGCCGCAGGACGCGGTACTCGACCTCGGTGACGTCGATGAGTTCGGTGGACAGGCCCGCCACGCGGCGCAGCGCCCGGCGGTCCTCCAGATCGAGGTCCCCGGTCATCGGCTCGTCGCGGAGCGCGTCCGGGATCCGGGGCTCGTGGTCCTCAGAGAAGAATTGAGTCATATGTCCTCTGTAGAACGCCGCTGAGCGGCTGTGTCTTCCCGCCGATCGTCTCACGGTGCGGTCGCCGGGTCATCCGTTTATTTCCCCGTCGCAGGTGTCCCCACCTGACAGGGCCGTACCCGGCCGCGCCCGCATGCAACCGGACGAAAGCGACCGGCGCCCTCACGCTATGCGACGTGGGGATGACCGATGGTGGCGGCGGCGCGGAGTGGGTAGGGGCGTGTCGACCGCGGTGCGTCGCTCACCCCCCTTTGACCGCCGTCGGCACGGACGAGTAGCTTTCTCCACGTAACAGAAGTGAGTTTTCACGATACGAAAGAAGGGCGGGACGATGGCTGCACCCGACGGCCCGGAGGGCATCGAGGTCACCGGCCCTCTGCACGACCGATACGACGAGATCCTCACGCCCGAGGCGCTGAGCCTGCTGGCCGCGCTGCAGCGCGAGTTCGGACCCCGGCGCGAGGAGCTGCTGCGGGCCCGCGCCGAGCGGCAGGAGCGGCTGTCGGCGGGCGGGACGCTGGACTTCCTGCCCGAGACGGCGTCGGTGCGGGCGGACGAGACGTGGCGGGTCGCCCCGCCCGCGCCCGGCCTGGAGGACCGCCGGGTCGAGATCACCGGTCCCACCGACCGGAAGATGACGATCAACGCGCTGAACTCCGGCGCCAAGGTGTGGCTGGCCGACTTCGAGGACGCCAACACCCCGCTGTGGACGAACATGATCGAGGGCCAGCTCAACCTGCGCGACGCCCTCGACCGCACGATCGACTTCACCGACCCGTCCAGCGGCAAGAAGTACGCGCTCAGGCCCGACGAGGAGCTGGCCACGATCGTGGTCCGCCCGCGCGGCTGGCACATGGAGGAGAAGCACGTCCTGGTGGACGGCGCGCCGATGTCGGGGTCGCTGTTCGACTTCGGGCTGTACCTGTTCCACTGCGGACGGCGGCAGCTGGACAAGGGCCGGGGCCCGTACTTCTACCTGCCGAAGATGGAGAGCCACCTGGAGGCGCGGCTCTGGAACGACGTCTTCAACCGGGCCCAGGACATCCTGGAGATCCCGCGCGGCACCATCCGCGCCACCGTGCTGATCGAGACGATCCCGGCGGCGTTCGAGATGGAGGAGATCCTCTACGAGCTGCGCGACCACTCGGCCGGGCTGAACGCCGGCCGCTGGGACTACCTGTTCTCGATCATCAAGAAGTTCCGCGACCGGGGCGCCGAGTTCGTCCTGCCCGAGCGCAATGCGATCACCATGACCGCGCCGTTCATGCGCGCCTACACCGAGCTGCTGGTGCGCACCTGCCACAAGCGCGGCGCGCACGCCATCGGCGGCATGGCGGCGTTCATCCCGTCCCGCCGCGACCCGGAGGTCAACAAGGTCGCGCTGGAGAAGGTGCGGGCGGACAAGACGCGCGAGTCCGGCGACGGCTTCGACGGGTCCTGGGTGGCGCACCCGGACCTGGTGCCGGTCTGCCGCGAGGTGTTCGACGGCGTGCTCGGCGACCGGCCCAACCAGCTGGACCGGCTGCGCGAGGACGTCCGCGTGTCGGCGGCCGACCTGCTGAACTTCAGCGCCACGCCCGGCGAGATCACCGAGGCGGGGCTGCGCAACAACATCGACGTGGCGCTGCGCTACCTGGCGACGTGGCTGGCCGGGTCGGGCGCGGTGGCGATCCACAACCTGATGGAGGACGCGGCGACCGCGGAGATCTCCCGGTCGCAGGTGTGGCAGTGGATGCGCCACGGCGTCGAGCTGGCCGACGGGCAGAAGGTCACCCGCGAGCTGGTGGAGCGGATCATGGACGAGGAGCTCGCCAAGATCCGCAAGGAGCTGGGCGGGGCCTACGACGAGCCGCGCTACGAGCAGGCGGTGGCGCTGTTCAAGGAGGTCACCCTGGCCGACGAGTACGCCGAGTTCCTGACCACCCCGGCGTACGCCCGCTTCCCGTGACCGGCCGGCGCGGCGCGCCGGATCAGGCCCTGCCCGGGGTCCGGCGCGCCGCGCCCGTCAGCCCGTGCGCCACCACACCTCGGCGTGGCTGAGCGACACCAGCCCCTCGTCCAGGACCACCCGGAAAGGATTCGCCCCGATGATCGCCCACGCGTGGGCGCGGTGCTCGAACGGGAAGCCCTTGCTCGTCACCAGCGCGAACACCTCGTCGAAGGCGGCGGAGAACATCTCGCTCAGCTCCTCGCCGAGCCGGTCGTAGGCGCCGGACCGCAGATGGTGCGCCAGCCCCTCCAGGTCGCCGGCGGCGAGCAGCGGCCCGGCCGCGGGGTCGTCGTCGGCCAGCAGCCCGGCCACCCGGTCGCTCGCCCCGCGCAGCTCGCTGGTCAGGCCGTCCGTCTCCGGCAGCGTGGCGAACGCGGCCATGACGTCGGCGGGGTCCCGGCGCGGCCAGCCCTGCGCCTTGCCCAGGCAGTACGGCATGAACTCGGGGAGCTCCAAGCCGTGCGCGGCCTGCGCGACGCGTACCCAGAACTCCGGGGGGAGCTCGGCGTCGCGGCCGTTCCCCTCGGCCCAGATGCCGATGTCCTGCAGGGTGTTCATCCAGAAGTGGTAGAGCCCCTCCTCGACGCATTCCCGCAGCTCGTCGGCCAGCCCGCTGGCGGCCGACAGCGTCCCCGGCAGCAACGTCTGGGCGATCTCCAGCTGCTCGCGGACGGTGCCTTCGGGGAAGGTGAGGTCGGCGGTCAGGAACTCGGGGAGCATGGCCCGGGAAACTACCCGACCCTGCCCCGGTATGTCCGCGGAACGGCGACTTCAGGCGATCTTGTGGTGAACGCGGCCCCGGAGGGAAGGTGAACGGGATGGAGCAGACACTTCGGGCGCTGGCGGAGCGGTTCACCGGGCTGCTCGGCGCGGACGCCGTCATCACCGACCCGGTGCGGCTGCGCACGTACGAGTGCGACGGGCTGACCGCGCACCGCGCCGTGCCCGGGCTGGTCGTGCTGCCGGATTCCGCCGAGCAGATCGCCGAGATCGTCCGGGCGTGCGTGGCGGCGGGCGTGCCGTACGTGGCGCGCGGGTCGGGCACGGGCCTGTCGGGCGGGGCGCTGCCGCGCACGGACGGCGTGCTGATCGTGACGGCCCGGATGCGCCGCGTCCTGGAGATCGACATCCCGAACCGGCGGGCCGTGGTGGAGCCCGGGGTGATCAACCTGGACGTGACCCGGGCGGTGCGCCCGTACGGCTACTACTTCGCGCCCGACCCGTCCAGCCAGCAGATCTGCTCGGTCGGCGGCAACGTGGCGGAGAACTCCGGCGGCGCGCACTGCCTGAAGTACGGCTTCACCGCGCACCACGTGCTGGCCTGCGAGATCGTCACCCCGGACGGGGAGATCGCCACGCTGCGCGCCGGCGGCCCCGGCTACGACCTGCTGGGCGCGTTCGTCGGCGCCGAGGGCACGCTGGGCATCACCACCAAGATCACGGTGCGGCTGACCCGGCTGCCGGAGGCGGTGCGCACGCTGCTGGCGGCGTTCGACACGATCGAGGCGGGCGGCGCGGCGGTGTCGGCGATCATCGCGGCGGGGGTGGTGCCGGCCGCGATCGAGATGATGGACGCGCTGTCGATCGAGGCGGCCGAGGCGGCGGTGGGCTGCGGCTACCCGCCGGGCGCGGGGGCGGTGCTGATCGTCGAGCTGGACGGCCCGGCGGCCGAGGTGGAGCACCAGTTCGCCGAGGTGGAGCGGCTGTGCCGCAAGGCGGGGGCGTTCGAGATCCGCGTCGCCGCAGGCGACGCCGAGCGGGCGCTGATCTGGAAGGGCCGCAAGTCGGCGTTCGCGGCGGTCGGCCGGATCAGCCCCGCCTACATCGTGCAGGACGGCGTGATCCCGCGCACCGCGCTGCCCGAGGTGCTGGCGCGCATCGACGAGCTGTCGGCCGAGTCGGGCGTGCGGGTCGCCAACGTGTTCCACGCCGGTGACGGCAACCTGCACCCGCTGGTGCTGTTCGACGACGCCGTGCCAGGGGCGGCCGAGCGCGCCGAGGAGGTGTCGGGGGCGATCCTCGACCTGTGCATCGAGCACGGCGGGTCGATCACCGGCGAGCACGGGGTGGGCGTGGACAAGGCGCGGTACATGCCCCGGATGTTCAACGAGACCGACCTGGACACGATGCAGATGGTGCGGTGCGGGTTCGACCCGGCGGGGCTGTGCAACCCGGGCAAGGTGTTCCCCACGCCCCGGCTGTGCGGGGAGGTCCCGGGCGTCCGCAGGGGCGTGCATCCGCTCGTCGCGCAGGGGAAGGCGGAGCAGTTCTGATGCAGACGGTGGACGCCCTGGCGAAGGTCTGCGCGGACGTGCGGCCCGGCGAGCCGGAGGAGGGCGTGCTGGGTGTCGTGCCGCGCTGGGTGGCGGCGCCGGCGGACGTCGCCGAGGCGGCCGAGGTGATGCGCGTGGCGGCCGAGCACGGGCTGGCCGTGGTGCCGCGCGGCGGGGAGACCCGGCTGGACTGGGGCCTGCCGCCGCACCGCTGCGACCTGCTGGTCGACACCCGGCGGCTGGACCGGGTGGTGGAGCACGCGGCGGGCGACCTGGTGGTCACCGCGCAGGCGGGGCTGCCGATGCGGCGGCTGGCCGAGGCGGTCGCCGAGCGGGGCCAGCGGCTGTCGCTGGACGTGCCGCTGGCGGGGTCGACGGTCGGCGGGACGATCGCGACCGGAGCGGCCGGGCCGCTGCGGCTGCTGTACGGGGCGCCGCGCGACCTGGTCATCGGGATCACGATCGTGCGGGCCGACGGGCGGACGGCGCGGTCGGGCGGCAAGGTCGTCAAGAACGTGGCCGGGTACGACCTGGGGCGGCTGCTGTGCGGCTCGTACGGCACGCTGGGGCTGATCGTGGAGGCCACGTTCCGCCTGCACCCGCTGCCGTCCGCATGCGCCTACGTGACGTCCCCCGTGGCGGACGCGGGGACCGCCCACGAGGCCGTGCAGGCGGTCCTGCATTCCCCGGTGGTCCCCAGCGCGCTGCAGTGCTGGACGTCCCCGGGGCAGGGCCCGGCGCTGGGCGTGCTGGTCGAGGGCGTACCGGACGGCGTGGCCGCCCGTGCCGCCCATGTCGCCGACCTGCTGGGCCCGCGGGCGGCCGTCGCGGAGCAGGCTCCCCACGGCTGGGGCGCCTACCCCGACGGCACGACCCTCATCGAGGTGAACGCGCCCCCGGCGTCGCTGCCGGACCTGCTCGGCGCCCTCCCGCCGGAGGCGGCGGCGGTGTGGTCGGCCTCGGGGCACGGGCATGTCGGCCTGCCGGGGCAGATGGGCGCCGGGGACGTCGCCAGCGCGCTCGCCAAGCTGCGGGGCGCGCTCGCCCCCCACGACGGCGGCGCGGTCGTCTGCTACGCCCCCGAGGGGGTGCGGGAGGCGATCGACATGTGGGGCCCCGTCCCCGCCCTGTCGCTGATGCGGCGGGTGAAGGACCAGTTCGACCCCGACCACCGCCTCTCCCCCGGCCGTTTCGCTGGAGGCATCTGATGACCGCCCTGAACGATCCTGCGGCCCCGGACGACCCGGCGGCCGCGAACGGCGCGGGCGCCGGCGAGCCCCCGGGCGCCGGCGAGGACGCGGCCGCCCCGCGGGAGGGGGAGCTGCCCCGGCTCCTCAGCGACTGCGTGCACTGCGGGTTCTGCCTGCCGACCTGCCCCACGTACGTGCTGTGGGGCGAGGAGATGGACTCCCCCCGGGGCCGCATCCACCTCATGCAGCAGCACGTGGAGGGGACGCCGCTGTCGGCGCCCATGGTCGAGCACTTCGACCGTTGTCTTGGGTGCATGGCGTGCGTGACGGCCTGCCCGTCGGGGGTGCGGTACGACCGGCTCATAGAGCTGACCCGGGCGGAGGTGGAGCAGGAGCACCCGCGTCCCGTCGCCGAACGGCTGACCCGCGAGGCGGTGTTCCGGCTGTTCCCGTACCCGCGTCGTCTGCGCGCGCTGCGCGGCCCGCTGCGCGCCTACCAGCGCACGGGGCTGCGCCGCCTGGTGCGGCGCAGCGGACTGCTCGGGCTGCTGGAGCGGGTCTCGCCCTCGCTCGCGGCCATGGAACGCCTCGCCCCGCCGCTGGGCAGGCCCCTGCCCCGGCTCCCCGAACACGTCGCCGCGCGGGGGGAGCGCAGGGCGACGGTCGGCATGCTCACCGGGTGCGTGCAACGCGAGTTCTTCCCGGGGGTCAACGCCGCCACGGCGCGCGTGCTGGCGCTGGAGGGCTGCGACGTGGTCATCCCCCGGGGGCAGGGCTGCTGCGGCGCGTTGTCGCTGCACGCGGGCAGGCAGGAGGAGGCGCGCGCGTTCGCCCGCCGCACCGTGGAGGCGTTCGAGGGCGTGGACGTCATCGTCGTCAACGCGGCCGGGTGCGGGTCGGCCATGAAGGAGTACGTGCGGCTGCTGGCCGACGACCCGGCGTGGGCGAAGCGCGCCGAGTCCCTTTCGGCCAAGACGCGCGACCTGGCCGAGTACCTGGTGGAGCTGGGGCCGCGGGCGCGGCGGCACCCGCTGCCAGTCACGGTCGCCTACCACGACGCGTGCCACCTGGCGCACGCGCAGGGGGTGCGCTCCCAGCCGCGCGCGCTGCTGGCGGGCATCCCCGAGCTGACCGTCCGGGAGATCGCCGACCCGGACGTCTGCTGCGGCTCGGCGGGCACCTACAACCTGTTCCAGCCCGAGGCCGCCGCGGAGCTCGGCGACCGGAAGGCGGCCGGCGTGCACGCCACCGGGGCCGAGCTGCTCGTCGCCGCCAACCCCGGATGCGCGATGCAGATCTGCGACGCGCTCGCCCGGCGGGGGGACCGGATCGCCGTCGCGCACACGGCCGAGATCCTGGACGCGTCGCTGCGCGGGCTGGACCGTTCCTTCCTGCTCGGACGCCCGATCTGAGCCGTTTCCGCCGTTCGTCACGTACGTCGTGTCGAGCGATATGTCCGGTATAGTGCGTCGCCCTGAGACCGGCGAGTACCGCTGTACCGGCAGAGACGTCAGAGGCGCGAGTCGACCCGGGGAACGACCATGGCCAACAGCTACCGTCCACGCAGCCACCGCAAGAGGAGGAGCGCGGGCCGGGTGGGCCTGGCGGGGGCGCTGACGGGCGCGGCCGGGATCGCGGTGGTGGCCGCCGGCATCGCCGTCCTGCAGCCCGACGGGGACGGCGGCGGCTCTCTCGCCGGCGAGGGCGGCCCCGCCTCCACGCCGTCCCCCGCCACCGGGCGCCCGCTGACCTTCACCACGCCGGAGGGGTACGGATACCGGCTGGCGGCCGTCAAGACGGGGGTCGATCCGCGCCCCTTCGGGGACGGCCGGCCCCCGCCCTCCGGGTCCACCTACGCCTACGCCGACTACGTCATCACCAACACCGGGCAGCGCCCGGTGCTCCTGGACTACCCCGCCGACCTGTTCATGCCGCGTTCCGGTGTGCCCGACTCCGCGCGCGACCGGTGCATGCCCCAGCCCGGCATCCCCGACTCCATGTGCACGCTGCCGAACAGCAGCAAGGTCACGGCGCGCCTGGAAGGCTCCAAGCCGCCGGTACGGGACGGCGCCGACACGCTCATACCAGCGGGTGCCTCCTACGTGGTGCGCGTGGCGTCCGACCTGCCGGTCGAGGACGACCTCGACCCGTCCGACCTGAGGCTGTACGTGTGGAACGCCCGCTACACCAGTGACCGCAAGGGCGTCGAGCTCGCCCTCCCCTGACCACCGGGAGCGGTCGCGGCGCCTCAGGGGCCGGCCGCGACGCCGGTGAAGCCGATGTCCTCGTACGGGGGTTCGAAGAAGCCGAGGGCGCCGAGATTGGCCAGGTCCCTGCGGACGGCGACGATCTGCGGCCGCTGGTAGACGGGCAGCACGATGGCCAGCCGCCAGATGAGCCGGTCGGCCTCGTTGATCAGGCGGCGCGCCTTGGCCGGATCGACCTCGTGGACGGCCTTCTCCAGCAGGGCGTCGATGGCGGGCGTGCCCACCCGGGCGTAGTTCTGCTGGATGCGGTCGCCGCTCGGCCGGGAGAACACCGAACGCAGCGCGGACATGGGGAACGCGGTGCCGAGCCAGGAGAACGGCACGATGTCGAAACCGCCCGGCGTGACGTACCGGTCGAACAGGTCGTCCACCGGCACCTGCCGCACGTCCACGCGGATCCCGATCCGGGCCAGCATGGCGCGTGTGAGGTCGCCCTCCTGCCTGCTGCCGGGCATCCCCGAGGGCACGACGAAACGCAGCGCGAGCGTCCGGCCGTCCTTGACGCGGTACTTGCCCCGGCGCACCCAGCCCGCCTCGTCCAGGAGCCGCTCCGCCGCCGCCGGGTCGTAGCGGCCCAGGTCGCCGGAGTTGTCCTGGTAGCCCTCCTGGGTGTTCATGAAGAAGTGGTTGCCGAGGGTCTGGGCGGGCCAGCCCAGGTCCCCCAGCGCGGCCCGGGCGAGGGCGTCGCGGTCGATGCCCAGGACGACCGCGCGCCGCACGCGCACGTCCGCCAGCAGCGGGGACGCGGCGTTGAGCGTGAACTGCCGCCAGTCTGGGCCTCCCGCCCGGCGGATGTCGGCGTGGGGGACGCCCTCGGCCCGGCGCAGCGCGCCCGCGTCCACGTTGACGTCCATCAGGTCGATCTCGCCGTTGGCGAAGGCCTCCGGCATCGCCGCCACGTCCATCGCCCGGTAGACGATGCGGTCGAGCTTGGCGGGGCGCCCCCACCACCGGGGGTCGCGCACGATGGTGACGGTCTTGGCCGTACGGTCGATCTTCTTCAGCCGGAACGGCCCGGCGGTGGGCCCCATCCGCCCCTGCCATCCGGTGTTGAACGCCACGGGGTCCGACGTGGTGGACGCCGGGTACAGCGGGCTGAACAGCGCCTGCCAATCCGCGTAGGGCCGGGCGAACCTCACCACCACCTCGCGGTCGTCGGCCCCCCGCTCGACGCTGCGGATGTTGCGGTACCCGGTGTTGATGGCCACCTGGTACCGGGGGTCGCGCCCGGACAGGGCCCGCGCCTGCGCCGCGAAGTCGCGGTAGGTGATCGGGGTGCCGTCCGACCACCTCGCCCGGGGGTTGAGCCGGTAGGTGACGACCTGTTCGGGACGATCCCGCGTCACCCGGGCCGACTCCACGTACTCGGGGACCGGGTGCGGCACCGCCTTGGCGTCGACCCGCATCACGTGGGGCAGCAGCCCCTGCAGGACGTTGGTGACCACGCTCTTGGTGCCGTTGACGTGGTGGAAGTTCCACTGCGTGGGGAACTCGGGCAGCGGCCACCGCAGCGTGCCCCCGTCCCGGATCTGCTCGCGCGGCGTCCGGTTGACGTCGGAGGCGGGCAGCTTGCGCGCGTCCAGCCGGGGCCTCTCGCCGGTGCCGCGGCACCCGCCCGCCCCGGCGAGCATCGCCACGGCCAGGCCGATCCCGCACACGGCGCGCGGCAGCGGCTTGGCGGCGAAGAGGCGGCGGCTCACTTGGCCCCTTCCGCGTGGTGGCAGGCGACCTGGCGGTCCACGGACGGATCGAGGACGTGCAGGGCCGGATCGCTGGTCTCGCACCTGCGCCGCAGGGCGTCGTTGCGAAGCGCGGTGTACCGGGGGCAGCGCGGGCGGAAACGGCACCCTGCGGGCGGTGCGAAGGGGTCGGGCGGGTCGCCCTGGAGCGGAATGCGGCGGCGCTTGCGTTCGCGCAGGGGATCGGGCAGCGGGACGGCGTCCAGCAGCGCGCGCGTGTAGGGGTGGGCGGGCCTCTGGTACACCGCGGACGCGGCGCCGATCTCCATCAGCCGACCGTGGTACATGATGGCGACGCGGTCGGCGACATGGCGCAGCACCGCCAGGTCGTGGGCGACGAACAGGTACGACAGGCCGAGGCGGGCGCGCAGCTCGTCCAGCAGCTCCAGGACGCCGGCCTGCACGGACGCGTCCAAGGCGGCGACGGGTTCGTCCAGCAGCAGCAGGCGGGGCTCCAGGGCCAGGGCCCGGGCGATGCCGACGCGCTGGGCCTCCCCGCCGGACAGGCCGCGCGGGTAGCGGCAGGCGTGCTCCTCCTGCAGCCCCACCACGCCCAGCAGTTCCCGCACCCGCAGCTGGATCTTCGGGCCGGGCATGCCGTGCGCGGACAGGGGCTCGGCGAGGATGTCGGCGACGCGCATGCGCGGGTCCAGCGACGAGAACGGGTCCTGGAACACCACCTGCAGGTCGCGGCGCAGCCGTTTGCGGTCGGCGGCGGCGAGCGCGGCGGTGTCCTCGCCGAAGACGGTGATGCGGCCCCGCTGGGGCCGGGCGAGCCTGAGGATCTCCATCAGCACGGTGGTCTTGCCGCAGCCCGACTCCCCGGCCAGCCCGAGCGTCTCGCCCGCGCGCACGTCGAACGTCACCCCGTCCACGGCGTGCACCGGCCCGCCGCGCCGCTGCCGGTAGTGCCGGACCAGATCCTCCACCTGCAGCACGACCGGCCGCCGGTGGCGCGCAGGGGCCTCGGGACGGCGCGCCGCCGGCCGGTGGGGGAACACCGCGTCCAGGTCCGCGGTCGCCTCGATGTTGAAACACGCCGCGCGGTGGCCGCCCGGCCCGACCGGCGCCGGTTCGGGCACGGTGTCGCCGCACCGCGCCAGCGCCACGGGGCAGCGCGGCGCGAACGCGCACCCCGCAGGCGGCGCGGACGCCGACGGCGGCGCGCCGTCGATCGGCACCGGGCGGACGGTGCCATCGGCGCGCGGCAGCGACCTGAGCAGCCCGATGGTGTACGGCATGCGCGGCCGGTGGTAGATCTGATCGACCGGCGCGGTCTCCACGGCGCGGCCCGCGTACATCACCATGACGCGGTCGGCGACGCCGGCGACCACGCCCAGGTCGTGGGTGATCAGCAGGACGGCGGCCCCGGTGGCCTCCCGGGCGACCCGCAGCACGTCGAGGATCTGCGCCTGGACGGTGACGTCCAGGCCGCCGGTGGGCTCGTCGGCGACCAGCGCCACCGGATCGTTGGCGATCGCCATGGCGATCATGACGCGGCGCCGCATGCCGCCGGAGAACTCGTGCGGGTAGGCACGGGCGCGCCTTGGCGCGTCCGGGATGCCCACCAGGTCCAGCAGTTCGACGGCGCGGGTGCGGGCGGCTCGGCGGGTGGCGCCCGCGTGCACCCGGATCGTCTCGGCGATCTGGTCGCCCACGGTGTGGACGGGGGTCAGCGCGGAGAGCGGGTCCTGGAACACCATGGCGATGTCGCGTCCGCGCAGGAGCGACATCTCGGCGTCGGAGCGGCCCACCAGTTCGCGGCCGCGCAGCCGCACCGAGCCGCGCACGTCCGCGCCGGAGGGGGACAGGCCGAGCACGGCCAGGGCGAGGGCGGTCTTGCCCGAACCGGACTCGCCGACGACGCCGAGGACCTCGCCGGCCCCCACCTCCAGGCTGATGCCGCGGACGGCCCGCACGCCCGGCGGGTAGGTGACGTGGAGGTCCCGTACCGTCAGGACGCTCATGTGCGCCCCCCGTACCGCCGTGGCGTGCGCGGCCTGGGGCGGGGCCGGGGGTGCTGGGGGGCGGCCGGGTCGAGGACGTCGCGCAGCCCGTCGCCGGTGAGGTTGACGGCGACGACGATGAGGACCAGCAGCCCCCCGGCGAACCCGAACAGCCACGGGTAGGCGAGCGCGGTGCCGCTGCCGTCGGCGATGAGGGTGCCCAGCGAGGTGTCGGGGGGCCGCACGCCGTAGCCGAAGTACGACAGGGCGCTTTCGGCGATGATGGCCACGCTCACCCCCAGGCTCGCGTCCACGATCAGCAGCGACGCCAGGTTCGGCAGGATGTGGCGGGCGATGATGCGGGGGGTGCTCACCCCCAGGAAGCGGGCCGCCAGGACGTATTCGCGGTGGCGCAGCGACAGCGTCATGCCGCGCACCATGCGGGCCGTCACCATCCACATGAACGCGGCCAGCAGCGGTATGAGCAGGGGCCAGCGCCCCCCCAGCGCCGGGGACAGCACGGCGACGACCAGGAACCACGGCAGAACCAGCAACAGGTCCACCCCCCACATCAGGAGCCTGTCGACCCAGCCGCCCAGGTATCCGGCCACGGCGCCCACCACCGCCGCCAGGCCCGTCGACAGCACGGCCACGCACAGCCCGATGAGAAGGGACTTCTGCATGCCGCGCACGGTGAGCGCGAACACGTCCCGTCCGCTGCCGGTGGTGCCGAACCAGTGCTCCGGCGAAGGGGGCCGGCGGAACGCGGTGAAGTCGATCTCGTCGTGGCCCCAGGGGGACACCAGCGGCCCGGCGAACGCGAGCAGGAACAGCAGGCCCAGCAGCACGAGCCCCGTCACGGCCCGCGCGTTGCCCAGCACGCGCCGCGCCGCAAGCGCGCGCGGCGAGGGCAGGTCGAGCGGGCCCGCGTCGCTCATGCCGTCGCCCCTCGTATGGCCGCCGCCCTGCGGGCCGCGGCCCCTCGCACCGTTGCCGCTCACGCAGCCCTCCTCCGCACGCGGGGGTCGAGGACGACGTACGCGACGTCCGACAGCAGCCCGGCGAGCAGCACGGCGGCGGCGGCGAAGCAGTTGACGGCCGCCACCACGTTGACGT
The DNA here is from genome assembly GCF_030269545.1 of Actinomadura sp. NBRC 104425. Lineage (GTDB taxonomy): Bacteria > Actinomycetota > Actinomycetes > Streptosporangiales > Streptosporangiaceae > Spirillospora > Spirillospora keratinilytica. The sequence continues at coordinate 150,636 of NZ_BSTN01000003.1, forward strand.
CCCCGCGCGTGATGGAGTCGACCAGCCACTCCCCCAGCCCGTGCCAGCCGAAGATCTTCTCGGTGAACATCGCGCCGAGCAGCAGCAACCCGAACGTGTAGGCGAAATACGTGGTCATGGGGATCAGCGCCGTGCGCAGGCCGTGCCGCAGCAGCGCGTCCCTGCGGCGCAGGCCCTTGGCGCGGGCGGTGCGGACGAAGTCGGCGTCCAGCACGTCCAGCATCATGGCGCGCTGGTAGCGGCAGTAGAGGGAGAACTGGGCCAGGGCGATGGTGGCCGTGGGCAGCAGCAGGTGCCGGATGCGGTCGCCGAATCCGCCGAGCGGGCCGAACGGCCCCTCCCCCGCCCCCGGGGACGACTCGCCCACCCACTCGAACAGGCGCAGCCCGGTGAACTCGTTGACCTGCCGGGCGGCGAGCTGCAGCAGCACCGCCAGCACGAACACCGGCATGGCCAGCAGCAGGAACGACCCGAACGTGATGAGCCGGTCGGGCATGCGGCCGTTGCGGGACGCCGCGTACACCCCCAGCAGGACGCCCAGCACGCCCCCGAGCACCGCGCCCGCCGCCAGCAGCCGCAGGCTGACGCGCAGCCGCCGCCACAGCTCGTCGTTGACCGGCTCCCCCTGCCAGGTGCGTCCGAAGTCGCCGTGCAGCACGCCCCGCGCCCAGACCGCGTAGCGCTGCGGCAGCGGGGTCTCGTCGTTGAGGTTCAGCCGGGTCAGCTCGGCGTCGACGACGGCGTCGGGCGGGCGCGGGCTTCGGTCGGCGTAGTTGGAGCGCGGGTCCAGCGCCGCGGCGGCGAGCAGGTAGGCGGCGCTGGCGGCCAGCACGACGAGCACGGCGTGTCCGGCCAACCGCCGCAGCAGGAACGTCGTCATGCCACCCCCCTCCCCGAGCACGCGACGTGACGGAATGCTACTAATCGCTCACTCTAAGCGCGGGACGACGAGCCGATCTCGGCGGGTTGGCCGTGGGAAAACCGCTGGTCCGGGCGCATACATGGGACAACCCCGGCGGGCGGCGGGCCCACCGGGGTCGTCAAGGAGCGAATCGGCGTCAGTGCACCGGGACGGGCTCCCTCGGGGCGCCCTCGGGCGCCTCGGCGCGGCGGCTGCGCAGCGCGCCGACGGTCATCAGCACGGCACCGAAGGCGATCCAGCAGAGCAGCACGGCCAGGGGTCCGCCCGCTCCCGCGCCGTCGAAGAAGGCCACCGACCGCAGCAGCGTGGCCGCGGCGCCGGGGGGAAGCAGCTGGCCGAGGTCGCCCCACGGCTGGGGCAGCATCTCCGGCGCCGACGTGGCGGCCGACAGCGGGTTGCCGATCAGCATGAACAGCAGGGCGCCGACGCCGATCCCCGGCCGCCCCATCACCGAGGTGAAGCCCGTGATCACACCGGCCACGGCCATGATCGCCAGCGCCATGGCGCCCGCGACGGCCAGGTACGACCCGGGGAGCACGGAGAGCCAGCCCTGGGCGAGCGCGGTAGCGCACGCCCCGCCCAGGAGGGCGATGCCCGTCACCGCAACGGCCCGCCGGCCGATTCCGCGAACGAGGAAGGTGACGATGACCGCGGCGGCCAGGCTGGACATCACCAGGGGCAGCGCCAGGGCACCGAAGCCCGCGCCCCTGGGGTCGTCCGGGTCGGCCGCCACCACGTCGCGGACGGGCACGGTGGGCGTGGTCGAGGGCGACATGTTCTGGGCGAGCTGCTGGAGCAGTTGCGCGACGGCCGGCGAGGCCGCGGACGCGACGAGCACCCGGGGCCCCTGCGCGGTGGTGACGATGGCCCCGTAGGCCTCGCGGTCGGTGAGCGCCGCCCGCGCGGCCGCCTCGTCGGGGACGGTCTTGACGTCGAACGCCCCGGGCCGCTGCTGCTCGAGCCGCTGGGCCACCGCCTGCGCCTGGGGCCCGGCGACGACGAGGGGCAGGTCCTGGGGGGCGCTGCGCGCCGCCGGCCAGGCGAACGCGACGAGCATGAGGAACTGGACGACCACGACGGCGACGATGATGCCGGCGATCCGTCCTGCCTGCGTGGGGGACGCAGCGGGGGGCGCGGTGGGGGACACGACTGCCTCCTGCGAAAGCGAACGTTCGTTCTTTATGACGCCCAGCGTGCCGGAGGGGCCGGGGATTGTCAAGAACGAATATTCGTTTTACATTGTGGACATGCCGCGAGTCAGCGAAGCGCACCTGGAGCAGCGCCGGCAGCAGATCCTCGACGCCGCCCGCGCCTGCTTCATCCGCAAGGGCTTCCACGAGACGTCGATGCAGGACATCTTCGCGGAGGCCGGCCTGTCCGCCGGGGCCGTCTACCGGTACTTCAAGAGCAAGACCGAGATCGTCGAGTCGATCTCCTCCGAGGCCATCTCGATGATGGGCGGGGCTCTGTACGAGATCGTCGCCGAGCATCCGCCGCCGCCCCCGGAGGAGGCCATGGAGCGTCTGATGGCCCACATGCTGGAGAACGGCGAGTCGTACCTGAACTCGTTCACGCTGGCGCCCCAGGTGTGGTCGCTGGCGATGCACGACTCCGGCTACCGGAACAACATCGCGAACGTCCTGCGGCCCGTGCACGCGCTGTGGACGACCTACGCCGAGAACCTGCGCGACGCCGGCATGCTGCCTCCCGATAGCGATCCGGAGGCCGTGAGCAGGACGCTGCTGGCGCTGGTGCCCGGCTTCATGCTCCAGCGGGTCATTCTCGGCGGCATCTCGCCCGAGACGCTTCGCGACGGGCTGTACGCCCTGAGGCACAGCACCGCGGCAACCGATTCCTCCTCCTGAGCCCCGCCTCCCACCCGGCGCGGACAGGACGCTTCAACCGGTCGGCCGCGCCTGCGCCCACGGGCGCGGGCACCTTCAGCCAGGGGGCCGGTCGTGAGTCGTGGCCCGCGGCAAGGCCATTCGGTGTGACGGTGCCTCGAACCCGCCCCTGTCGAGGTTCGAGGCCCGCCCTGCGAGGCGGCCGGTGAACGCGACCACCGGTCGTCCGGCACGGCCACGCCATGGGGACGTGGCCGTGACCGGGGCGTGTGCTCTGCCGCCCTGCCGTCGCGTGAGCGGCGGCAGTACTCCGTCTGGCGACTCTCTCATCGTGTGCTGAGACGAGTCCTGCCGTCCTGAGGCGCCCGCCCCCTTCGCGTCAGGACGCCGCGCCAGACGGACGGGCGGGCGTTCTGGTTCCAGCTCAGGTGACGGAAAGGTGTCCATAGCCGGACACGGAAGAGCGCGGGGTGAGCACCAGGACGCTTTAACATTCCATTACTTCTTTCTCGGTAGGGGTCGGGAGCGCCTTCGACATGGGCGACATGGGCACGGTGCAGCGGGGCCGGGTAAGGGGCAGGGGCGGAGCGGTCTTGGCGCTGGCTTTGTGCGCGGTGCTGGCGGCGGTGGGGTCGCTCGTGCTGGGGTTCTGGCTGCCCGCCGACCGGCGGATGGTGTGGTGGCACCCCGAGATCCTCGTCGCGGTGATCTGGACGCCCACGGCGGCGCTGCTGCTGCGGTACCGGCCGGGGCTGCGGGTCGGCTGGGTGATGATGGGCAGCGGCGTCAGCGCGGGCGTGTACGTGCTGGCGCTCAACCTGGGGCCGCTGTCCGAACTGCACGGCTGGGCCGGGGCCTGGCTGTGGACCTGGCTGGGCCAGTGGCTGTGGGCGGTCGACACGTTCGCGCTCACGCTCGTCCTGCCGCTGATCTTCCCGGACGGGCGGCTGGTGTCGCGGTGGTTCGCGCCGGTGCTGGCGGTGGCGTGCACCGTGCCGCTGATCGTGTGCGTGCACCTGACCGTCGACCCGGGGGCGCGCCGGTTCCACAACGGGGTGTCGGTCTACCCGTTCCAGGACATCCCGCTGCCGATCAGCGCGACGATCCTGGGGACGCTGGCGCTGGCGCTGGCGTCGGTGGCGATCCGGTTCGTGCGTTCGTCACCGGAGGTGCGCAGGCAGATCGCCTGGGTGGTGTACCCGGGCGTGATCGCGGTGGCGGTCATCTACGTCGGGGAGACCACCCCGATCGGGGACGTGGTGCGCAACGTGTCGGTCGCCGGCGTCCCGCTGTGCGTGGCCATCGCCATCACCCGGTACCGGCTGTTCGACATCGACCTGGTCATCAGCCGGACGCTGGTCTACTCGGGGCTGATCGTCATCATCACCGGCGTGTACTTCGCGCTGCTGGGGATGGCCGGCCTGGTCGCCGCGGAGCGGGGGCCGCTGGCCGGGCTGGCCGGGGCGATCGCGGCGGGCGCGGTGTTCGAACCCGCGCGGCGCCGCCTGCAGGCCGCCGTCGACCGGCTCATCCACGGCGAGCGCGACCCGTACCGCATCGCCGACCGGCTGCAGGCGCTCATGCAGACCGCCCCCGGCCCGTCCGGCGCCCTGTCCGTGGCGACGGAGGCGGTGCGTGAGGCGCTGCACGCCACGGGCGTGGCCATCGAGGTGTCCGACCGGGACGGGCGGCTGATGTCGGCCGAGAGCGGCTCCCTGGGCGAGCGGCCCCAGCGCGTCCCCCTGGTGTGGTACGGGGAGACGGTGGGGCGGCTGCTGTTCGAGCCCGCCCCGGGGCGCCGACCGGATCCGCGGCTCACCGGCGTCCTGGCCCGCAACCTGGCCGAGCTGGCCAACGCGGCCCGGCTCGCCGCCGATGTGCAGCGTTCCCGCGAGCGCATCCTGCGCGCCCGCGAGGAGGAGCGCCGCAGGCTGCGCCGCGACCTGCACGACGGGCTGGGCCCCACCCTGGCGAGCCTGGCGATGACGGTGGACGCGGCCCGCGTCACTCTCAGGAGCGACCCCGCCGCCGTCGACCCCCTGCTGGAGAACCTTCGGTCGATGATGGGCCGCACCATAGGCGAGGTGCGCGACCTGGTCTACGACCTGCGTCCGCCCGCGCTGGACGACCTGGGTCTGGCCGGCGCCATCCGCGCCCTGGGCGGGGTGGTGTCCACCGGGGAGGGCCCGCGGGTGGACGTGCAGGTCGAGGGCGATCTGACGACGCTGCCCGCCGCCGCCGAGGTCGCCGCGTACCGCATCGTGCAGGAGGCGCTGACCAACGTGCACCGGCACGCCAGGGCCGACGCGGCGGTGGTGCGGCTGCATCTCAACGGCGACCTGCACGTCACCGTCGGGGACGACGGCGTCGGCCTGCCGTCCGAACTGCGCTCGGGGGTGGGCCTGACGTCCATGCGGGAACGCGCCGCCGAGCTGGGCGGCTACTGCACGGTGGGGCCCGGCCCGGACGGCGGCACACTGGTGCGCGCCTGGCTGCCCATCTCCAACGGCTCCCACGGGCACGGCTGACGCCCTACCGGCGCCTGCCCCGTGCCGCACACCCCCTGGTGCCCGCCCCTGCGCCTCCGGACGACGCCCCCGCGGCATTCGTCGGGGCGCGCGAGTGGAGGGCCGGCGACCGCCCCCCGCCAAGAAGGATGCCGCCGGCCCTCGGGCACGTCCGCGGCGCCGGGGCTCCCTTCCCGGCCCGCGGGTGCCATCCACCAGAGGGTGTGCAGGTAGAACGCTAGGCCGGGCGCGGTCCCGGGGGTCAGGGACAAAGGTCCCGACCCTTCCGGGAACCCTTTGCTTACTGCGCCGGTCACACCCAGTCGGAGCGGATGTCGCCCTCGGCGACCAGAACGGCGGGGCCGCTCAGGTGGCTGGTGGCGCCGTCGAACGTGACGGTCAGCCGCCCGCCGGGCACGTCCACCGTCCACACGCCCTCGCGGATCGTCCCGGTGTCGGGGTCGACGGCCGCCGCGGCCGCCGTCGCCACGGTCCCCGTGCCGCAGGAGCGGGTCTCCCCGCAGCCGCGCTCGTACACGCGCATCTCCAGGTGCCGGTCCCCCACCGCGCGGAAGAACTCCACGTTGACTCCCTCGGGGAACACGCCGGGGTCGAAGGACGGAGCGCGGGTCAGGTCGAGTGTCGCCACGGGCTCGTCGATGGAGCACGCCAGGTGCGGGTTGCCCATGGACACGCGCACGCCGGTGTAGGTGCGTCCGGACACGGCGGCCTGGCCGACCCCCAGGAGGACGGGGGCGCCCATGGCGACGCTCACGTCACCGGTCGCCCCCAGGGAGACCCGCCGGAGCCCGGCCCGGGTCGCGACGTTCCACTCGCCCGGCGCCGCCAGGCCCGCGTCCACCAGGTAGCGGGCGAACACTCGGACGCCGTTGCCGCACATCTCGGCGATGGAGCCGTCGGCGTTGCGGTAGTCCATGAACCACTCGGCGTCGTCGGCGGCGGCGTGGGCGTCGCCCATGGCCTTGGTGCGGACGACGCGCAGCACGCCGTCGGCGCCGATCCCGGCGCGCCGGTCGCACAGCCGCGCCACCATGGCGGAGGTGAGGTCCAGGGAACCGCCGGGATCAGGCACGATCACGAAGTCGTTCTCTGTCCCGTGTCCCTTGACGAAGCGCATGTGGTCGATCGTATCCGCAGCGCGCGCGCCACCAGGTCGGGCGCGTCGTAGGGGAGCCAGTGCACGCGGGGGTCGCGGCGGAACCACGACTCCTGGCGGCGCGCGAACCGCCGGGTGGCGCGGATGGTCTCCTGCTTGGCCTGCTCCTCCGTCCACTCCCCGGCCAGGAACCGCAGCACCTGGGCGTAGCCGAGGGCGCGGGAGGCGGTGAGCCCGTTGCGGATGCCCTGCCGTTCGAGCTCGCGGACCTCCTCGACCAGCCCCGCCCGCCACATGCGCTCCACCCGCGCCGCGATACGGCGGTCCAGTTCGGGACGGGGCACGAGCAGACCGATCTGCACGGCGTCGTGGCGGTAGCGGTGCTCGGGCAGGGTGGCGCTGAACGGCCGCCCCGAAATCTCGATCACTTCCAGGGCCCGGACGACGCGGCGCCCGTTGCTCGGCAGGATCGCCCGGGCCGCCTTGGGATCCACCTCCTGCAGCCGTCCGTGCAGCGCGTGGGAGCCGACCTCGGCGAGCTCCTTCTCCAAGCGCGCGCGCACCGCGGGGTCGGTCCCCGGGAACTCCAGACGGTCGAGCGCAGCCCGCACGTACAGCCCCGAACCGCCCACGAGCACGGGTGTGCGGCCGCGCTCCCGGATGTCCGCGATGGCCCGGTCGCTGAGCCGCTGGTACTCGGCCACGCTGGCGGTCACCGTCACGTCCCACACGTCCAGCAGGTGGTGCGGGACGCCCCGCATCTCCTCGGGGGTGAGCTTGGCCGTGCCGATGTCCATGCCCCGGTACAGCTGCATGGAGTCGGCGTTGACGGCCTCGCCGTCCAGCCGCAGCGCCAGCTCCACCGCCAGATCGGACTTGCCGGCGGCCGTCGGGCCCACCACGGCGATCACATCGGGTGAGGTCACGGGCTTAATTCTGGCAAGCGCGCGGGTATAGACGGTTCATACGGGCGCTCTCCGGGGCGTCGCACACCAATTCGGGGGGAATGAGCATGTCCATCGTCGACAAGCTCAAGTCGATGCTCGGCCAGCACTCCGACAAGGCCCGGCAGGGCGTGGAGAAGGCCGGACACAAGATCGACGAGAAGACCGGGGGCAGGTACTCCGACCAGATCCACGAGGCCGAGGGCAAGGCGGACGAGTACATCGACCGCAGCCGCCGCGGCGACGCCGACAGGCCCGAATAAACCCGCGTCCAGTACGCCACCGATGGCCCACGCCGTAGCGCGCCTCGTGGGCCGACCTTCCGGCGTGAACGAGGCGGCCGCGTCGGCGAGCCGTCACGCTCGCCGGCCGCCCAGAGCGCGCGGCCGCCTCGCCGCGGGGTCGGCGCGGCAGTCCGGGCAGCCGCCTGTCGAACGTCGATTTCGGCCCGTGGAGGCGGAGGCCGCCGGCGGGCCTATCCCTGCGCGACTGCGTCCCTGCCGCGGGACGTCCGACTACATGCGGGGGCGGGCCGAGCCCGCGCAGGCCGGTACGGCGCCTCAGTGGGCCGTGCAGCCGGACGAGGCGGGCTGCGCCGCGGGACGCCCGATGGTCGGCATGCCCAGCGACACGGTCGGCCTGGACTCGCCCTGGCGCGCCTCCCAGGCGTCCCCCGCCCGGGTGCGGCGCACGGCGCGCACGGGCCCGTCGGCGACCAGGTGGTGCGGGGCGGCGTAGGTGGTCTCCACGGTGACCATGTCGCCGGGGCGGACGGCCTCGTCCGGCGCGCGGAAGTGCACCAGGCGGTTGTCGGGGGCGCGGCCGGACAGCCGGCGCGTCTCCCCGTCCTTGCGCCCCTCGCCCTCGGCGACCAGCACCTCCAGGCTGCGCCCCACCAGCTTCTTGTTCTCCTCCCAGGAGATCTGCTCCTGGAGGGCGACCAGGCGCTCGTAGCGCTCCTGCACGACCTCCTTGGGCACCTGGTCGTCCATGGTGGCCGCCGGGGTGCCGGGGCGCTTGGAGTACTGGAAGGTGAAGGCGCCGGAGAAGCGGGCCTCGCGCACCACGTGCAGGGTCTGCTCGAAGTCCTCCTCGGTCTCGCCCGGGAAGCCCACGATGATGTCGGTGGTGATCGCCGCGTCCGGGATCGCGGCCCGGACCTTCTCGATGATCCCCAGGAAGCGCTCCTGTCGGTAGGAGCGGCGCATCCGCTTCAGCACCCGGTCCGAGCCGGACTGCAGCGGCATGTGCAGCGACGGCATGACGTTCGGCGTCTCGGCCATCGCGGCGATGACGTCGTCGGTGAAGTCCTTGGGGTGGGGCGAGGTGAAGCGCACCCGCTCCAGGCCCGTGACGCCGCCGCAGGCGCGCAGCAGCCCCGCGAACGCCGACTGACCGCCCGCCGTCATCTCCCGGACGTCGTGCGGGGCCGAGCCCAACGCGCCGAACCCCGAGCCGTAGGCGTTGACGTTCTGGCCGAGCAGGGTGATCTCGATGACGCCCTCGGCGACCAGCGCCTCGACCTCGGCGAGGATCTCGCCGGGGCGGCGGTCGCGCTCCTTGCCGCGCAGCGACGGCACGATGCAGAAGGTGCAGGTGTTGTTGCAGCCGACGGAGATCGACACCCACGCCGCGTACGGCGACTCGCGCCGCGTCGGCAGCGTCGAGGGGAAGGTCACCAGCGACTCTTCGATCTCCACCTGCGCCTCGCGCCGCACGCGGGCGCGCTCCAGCAGGGCGGGCAGCGACCCGATGTTGTGGGTGCCGAACACCACGTCCACCCACGGCGCGCGCTTGACGATCGCGTCGCGGTCCTTCTGCGCCAGGCAGCCGCCCACCGCGATCTGCATGCCCGGGCGCCCGTCCTTGACCGGGCGCAGATGGCCCAGGTTGCCGTACAGCCGGTTGTCGGCGTTCTCCCGGACGGCGCAGGTGTTGAACACCACCACGTCGGGTTCCGCGCCGTCGGCGCGCACGTATCCGGCCGCCTCCAGCAGCCCCGCCAGGCGCTCGGAGTCGTGGACGTTCATCTGGCAGCCGTAGGTACGGATCTCGTACGTACGGGCGCCGCTGTCTGCAGGTGCGGTCATGGCAATCACCAAGGGTACGCGCCGCCCCGGGCGCCGCGCGCCGCTCCGGCACGCCCGGGCGCCTTCCGCCAAGGTCACGAAGCGGTACCGGCCCGGTGCACGGATGTGTCCGCGGAGCCGGACGGGAGACATGTGCCGTGACGTGCAATCATGATGGTGGAGCGGTGCGCCGGCAGGGGGTCGCCGAGCCTGTGAATATGCCGCCGACGTGCGGATTCGTGATCGTATCGGTACCGCTCCGAAGCCGGAGCCCCGCCGCGGATGTCGTAAAGTCCGAGCCCATGACGGACAGCGGAGGCGGGCCCGACCTCGGCAAGGACGTGGCCGCGGAGGTCACCAAGGTCGACGGCGGGCCCCAGGACGACAACGCGGGCGCGGCGCCTCTCGTCGTGGTGGAGAACGTCAACAAGCACTTCGGCGATCTGCACGTCCTCAAGGACATCAACCTCACGGTGAACCGCGGCGAGGTCGTGGTCATCATCGGGCCGTCCGGCAGCGGCAAGTCGACCCTGTGCCGGTCGATCAACCGCCTGGAGGCCATCGACGGCGGCAGGATCCTGGTGGACGGCAAGGAACTGCCCAAGGAGGGCAAGGAGCTGGCCAGGCACCGCGCCGACGTGGGCATGGTCTTCCAGTCCTTCAACCTGTTCGCCCACAAGACGATCCTGGAGAACGTCACCCTCGGGCCGATCAAGGTGCGCAAGGTCCCCAAGCAGGAGGCCGAGAAGCACGCGATGGAGCTGCTCGACCGGGTGGGGATCGCCAGCCAGGCGCACAAGTACCCCGCCCAGCTGTCGGGCGGGCAGCAGCAGCGCGTCGCCATCGCGCGCTCGCTGGCCATGAAGCCCAAGGTCATGCTGTTCGACGAGCCCACCTCGGCGCTGGACCCGGAGATGGTCAACGAGGTGCTCGACGTGATGACCGAGCTGGCCCGAGAGGGCATGACCATGATCGTGGTCACCCACGAGATGGGCTTCGCCCGGCGCGCGGCGAACAAGGTCGTTTTCATGGCCGACGGTCAGATCGTCGAGGAGAACACCCCCGACGAGTTCTTCACCAACGCGCGCACCGAGCGCGCCAAGGACTTCCTCTCCAAGATCCTTACGCACTGAGAGCAACGGGGACTCCAGCAGAAAGCAGAGGTGCACCACAGCATGCGAGTACGTCGTTTCGGCGCTGTCGTCGGCGCCGTCGCCGCGCTGTCCCTGGCGCTGGCCGCCTGTGGCAGCGACACCGAGAAGACCGAGGCCAAGAGCGTCGTCGACAAGGCCAAGGAGACCAAGAAGCTCGTCGTCGGCATCAAGTACGACCAGCCCTCCCTGGGGCTGAAGAAGCCCGACGGCACCTTCGAGGGCTTCGACGTCGATGTCGCCAAGTACATCGCCCAGCAGCTGGGCGTCCCCGAGAGCGGCATCGAGTTCAAGGAGACCACGTCCGCCAACCGCGAGTCCTTCCTGGGCGGCGGCCAGGTCGACCTGGTGGTGGCCACGTACTCCATCACCGACGCCCGCAAGCAGCAGGTCACCTTCGGCGGCCCCTACTACGTCGCCCACCAGGACACGATGGTCCGGGCGGACGACAACGACATCAAGAAGGCCCAGGACCTCAAGGGCAAGAAGCTGTGCAAGGCGGCCGGCTCCAACTCCTTCCGCCGCGTGACCGAGGGCCCGCCGGACGGCAAGCTGGCCATCTCGGGCGTGACGCTGGTGGACGCCTCCAGCTACTCCGAGTGCGCGGCCAAGCTGAAGGCGGGCGCGCTGGACGCGGTCAGCACCGACGACCTGATCCTGGCCGGGTTCGCCGCCCAGCAGAAGGGCTCGTTCAAGGTCATCAACGACCCCTTCACCGACGAGAAGTACGGCGTCGGCATCAAGAAGGGCGACACCAAGACCTGCGAGGCCGTCAACCAGGCCATCCAGAAGATGTACTCCGACGGCACCGCCAAGACCCTGCTGGAGAAGCACTTCTCGGGCACGGGGCTGAAGCTCGTCACCACCGCTCCGCAGATGGAAGGCTGCGCCTGAGACCGACCGCTGGATGACGGCCTGAGCCCGCCGTCCGGGCCGCGGCCCCGGACCGACCCGCCCGGGTCCGGTCCCGCCGCGGGCTGAGGCCGTCCCGCGCCGGTGTCCTCCCCGGAGGCGCGCGTCCCCGATGGGCGCCTCCGGGTGCGTCCGCCGCGGGCGCGCCCGCCGGGCGGCAGCGGCATGTCCCCGAACGCTGGAACGTCATGTCACAGCTAAGCGAGCTATTCGACTTCGGCCCGTTCTTCGACAACTTCGACAAGATCCTCGAAGGCTTCTGGGCCACCGTGCGCCTGTCCGTGGGCGCCGGAGTGCTGTCCCTGATCATCGGGACGGTCCTGGTGAGCTTCCGGGTCTCGCCGGTCCCGGTGCTGCGCTCCGTCGGGACGGTGTACGTCAACGTCCTGCGCAACACGCCGCTGACCCTGGTGCTGCTGATGTGCGCCCTGGGCCTGAACGACACCCTGGCGCTGCAGTTCTCCGACGATCCGGGCACGACCTACTACTGGTGGGCGGTCATCGGGCTGTCGGCCTACACCGGCGCATTCGTCTGCGAGGCGCTGCGCTCGGGCATCAACACCGTGCCGCTCGGCCAGGCCGAGGCGGCCCGGTCGATCGGGCTGACCTTCATGCAGTCGCTCCGCATGATCATCCTGCCGCAGGCGTTCCGCACGGTGATCGCCCCGCTGGGCAGCATCCTCATCGCGATGATCAAGAACACCACGGTGGCGGCCGCCGCGAGCTACGCCGAGACGGCGACGGTCATGAAGGACCTGCTCGACCTGCCGTCCTTCAGCAGCGGTGCGATCCCGCTGTTCATCGGCGTGGCGATCGGGTTCATGATCCTCACCCTGCCGACCGGGTTCTTCTTCGGCTGGCTGGCCAAGCGGATGGCGGTGGCGCGATGAGCAAGGAAGCCAACGTTCTGTTCGACGCGCCCGGCCCGCGGGCGCAGGCGCGCAACCGGATCCTGACCGCGGTGTCGGCGGTCGCGGTGCTCGCCGTGATCGCCGCGCTGGTCTGGCGGCTGGCCGACAAGGGCCAGTTCGAGGGCCAGCTGTGGAAGCCGTTCATCGAGTGGCGGGTCTGGGACAACCTGATCCTGCCCGGCCTGTGGAACACCCTGAAGGCCGCCGCGGTCGCCTCGGTGCTGGCGCTGCTGTTCGGCGCGGTGTTCGGCCTGGCCCGGCTGTCGGACCACTGGTGGATCCGGGTCCCGGCGGGCGCGATCGTGGAGTTCTTCCGCGCGATCCCGCTGCTGATCCTGATCTTCCTGGCGTTCTTCCTGCCGAACAAGATCAGCCCGGTCATCGCCGAGTCCCCGCTGGGCCAGCTGCAGCGCATGTCGGTGGACTACTTCTTCTCCATCTTCGGCGTGGAGATCAACGCCGGGACGATCACCGTGCCCGCGTTCGCCGCGGTGGTGTTCGGCCTGGTGATGTACAACGGCTCGGTGCTCGCCGAGGTCGTGCGGGCGGGCGTGCTGTCGGTGCCCAAGGGGCAGGCGGAGGCCGCCTACTCGATCGGCCTGCGCAAGAACGGCGTGATGCGGCTGGTGCTGCTGCCGCAGGCGGTCACGGCGATGATGCCGGCGATCGTCAGCCAGCTGGTCGTCCTGCTCAAGGACACCGCGCTCGGCTTCATCATCGCCTACGCCGAACTGCTCCAGGCCGGGTTCAAGCAGATCCCGCCGAACTACAACAACAACCTCATCCAGGCGGGCCTGGTCGTCGCGGTCATCTACATCGCGATCAACATGGCGCTCAGCCGGGTGGCGACCTGGCTGGAGGGCCGCAGCCGCCGCAGCCGCAAGACGTCCGCCAAGACCATGGGGACCGGGACGGGCGCGCCGCCCGCACCCGGCATGGCCGCCGCGGGCAGCGCCACCGGCGCCGCCACCTGACCGATCACCCTCTCCCACCCCAGGGGGCGCCGCCGCCACAAGCGTCGGCGCCCCCTTCACGTTGGGAAAGCCCAGATGAACCGCTGAGATACGCCGGGTTGCCGCGGCGTTGACCCGCCTCTGAGGCGTCCCACGTGAACGCCTTGTATCTTTCCGAGGTCAACTGCCCCGTCATGGCCCCAACCGGTGCCTGTATGCGGGACGATTCGCATATGACCGCTCGTGCGACTCTCCCCTACGGCTCCTGGCCGTCCCCCATTTCCGCCGCCGACGTCGCCCGCGCCCGGCTCCGCCTCGGTTTCCCCACCGTTCACGACTCCGACGTGTGGTGGCAGGAGACCCGCCCCGAGGAGGGCGGGCGTACCACGGTCATCCATCTGCGGGACGGCCACCGCACCGAACTGCTCCCGCCGCCCTGGGACGCCCGTACGCGCGTCCACGAGTACGGGGGCCGCTCGTACCTGCCCGTCCCCGTCGCCGGCGGCTACGCGCTGGTCTTCTCCCACTACGAGGACCAGCGCCTGCACCGGCTCGACCCGGGCGGCGCCAAGCCCCGCCCCCTGACGCCCGAGCCCGCCGTCCCCGGGGGCCTGCGCTACGCCGACTACGTCCTGTCCCCGGACGGGGCCGAGGTGTGGTGCGTGTGCGAGGGGCACACCCCCGACGGCATCCGCCGCGCCATCGTCGCCGTCCCCCTGGACGGGAGCGCCGCGCAGGACGCCTCCGCCATACGGGAACTGGTCAGCGGCGCCGACTTCTACGCCTGCCCCGCGCCCTCCCCCGGCGGCGGGCACCTGGCCTGGGTGCAGTGGAACCACCCCCGCATGCCGTGGGAGGGCACGGAGCTGCGCGTGGCGACCCTCGAGGACGGCCGGGCGGTCACCCCCTACACCGTCAAGGGGGGCCTCACCGAGTCGGCCCTGGCGCCGATCTGGCGGGACGAGGAGTCCCTGTACGTCATCTCCGACTGGCCCGGCTGGTGGAACATCTACCAGGTGGGCCTGCACGGGGAGTCGGCCACCGCGCTGTACCCGGCCGAGGAGGAGTTCGCCGCGCCGCTGTGGACGCTCGGCGGCATGCCCTACGCCCTGCTGGAGGACGGCCGCCTGGCCGTCCTGCACGGGGAGGGCGACATGCGCCTGGGCATCTACGACCCCGAGACGCTGGAACTGACCGACGTCGACGTCCCCTACGAGCACTGGCAGCCCGCGCTGTCCGCCCACGGCACCACCGTGGTGGGGATCGCCGGAGGCCCCACCACCCCGCCGACGGTGGTGCGCATCGACACCGCCACCGGCCGCTCGGACGCCCTGCGCAGCGAGCTGACCGACCTGCCCGACGCCGCCTACCTGCCCCGGCCGCGCGCCGAGCAGCTCGAAGGCCCGTTCGGACGCCCCGTCCACGCCTTGGTCTACCCGCCCGCCAGCCCCGATACCGAGGGCCCCGCCGACGAGCTGCCGCCGTTCGTGGTGTTCGTGCACGGCGGCCCCACCAGCCGCTCCTCCAGCGTCCTGAGCCTGGAGCGCGCCTACTTCACCAGCCGCGGCATCGGCGTCGTGGAGGTCAACTACGGCGGCTCCAGCGGGTACGGCCGCGCCTACCGGGAGCGCCTGCGCCGCCAGTGGGGCGTGGTGGACGTCGAGGACGCCGTCGCCGCGGCCAAGGCCCTCGCCGAGGGCGGTATCGCCGACCCGGCGCGCATCGCCATCCGCGGCGGCAGCGCGGGCGGCTGGACGACGCTGGCCGCCGTCACCCAGAGCGACGTGTTCAAGGCCGGCACGTCCTACTTCGGCATCAGCGACCTGAAGACCTTCGCCGACGCCACCCACGACTTCGAGTCGCGCTACCTGTTCAGCCTGGTCGGGCCGCTGCCGGGGTTCGAACGCGCCTACGAGGAGCGCTCGCCCCTCAACCGGGCCGACGAGACGTCCTGCCCTGTCCTGCTGCTGCAGGGCCTGGACGACCCGATCGTCCCCCCGGATCAGTCCGAGCGCTTCGCCCAGGCCCTGGCCGCCAAGAAGGTCCCGCACGCCTACCTGACGTTCGAGGGCGAAAGCCACGGCTTCCGCCGCGCCGAGACCGTCATCGCCTGCCTGGAGGCCGAACTGGCCTTCTACGGCCAGACCCTCGGCTTCACCCCGCGCGACGTGAAGCCCATCACCCTCTTCTGACCGCCGCCGAGGTCCGCACACCCGAAGATCCGAGCCCGATTCCCGGGGAGCCGGACAACGACGTCCGCTCCCGGCGCCCCAGCACGCCCCAGCCACGCCTGATCCCGCAGCGGACGCCCCGGCAGGCCAGAGGTGGTGGGGAGGAGCAGGTCGGCCTCTCGGACCGTCCAGCGCGCTCTGACGAAGGCCGCCGGCCCTCCGCGGGCCGTACGGCCCAGCCTCCTCGGCGTCGAGGGGGTCCTGCACGCCGGGCGACGACGTGCAGGTTGCGGAGCCGGCCGCGCCCACCGGCGGGCGATCGCGAGGCCCGGCCGGGCGGCCTCTCCCGCAATCAGCGGGCGAACTCGGTGGCGCGGGACTCGCGGACGACGGTGACGCGGATCTGTCCGGGGTAGGTGAGCTCGTCCTCGACCTGCTTGGCGATGTCGCGGGCGATCACCTGCGCCTGGATGTCGTCGACCGCCTCCGGCTTGACCATCACGCGGATCTCGCGGCCCGCCTGCATGGCGAACACCTTCTCCACGCCCTCGTGCTTGTCGCGCGCGATCTGCTCCAGGCGCTCCAGCCGCTTGACGTACGCCTCCAGCGACTCGCGGCGCGCACCGGGGCGGCTGCCGCTGATCGCGTCGGCGGCCTGGGTCAGCACCGCCTCCACCGTCCGCACCTCGACCTCGTTGTGGTGCGCCTCGATGGCGTGCACGACGTCCTCGTGCTCCCCGTACCGGCGGGCGATCTCCGCGCCGATCAGCGCGTGGCTGCCCTCCACCTCGTGGGTGAGCGCCTTGCCGATGTCGTGCAGCAGCGTGCAGCGCTTGGCCAGTTCCACCGGCAGCCGCAGCTCGGCGGCCATGATCCCGGCGATGTGCGCCGACTCGATGAGGTGCTTGAGCACGTTCTGCCCGTAGGAGGTGCGGTAGCGCAGCTGGCCGAGCAGCGCGATCAGCTCCGGGTGCATGTCGGTGATGCCCAGTTCGACCAGGGCGTCCTCACCGGCCCGGATGCACAGCTGCTCGACGTCGCGCTTGCTGCGCTCGTACACCTCCTCGATGCGCTGCGGGTGGATGCGGCCGTCCAGCACCAGCTTCTCCAGCGTCAGCCGGCCGACCTCCCGGCGCACCGGGTCGAAACAGCTCAGCAGCACCGCCTCGGGCGTGTCGTCGATGATCAGGTTGACGCCCGTGGTGGACTCGAACGCGCGGATGTTGCGGCCCTCGCGGCCGATGATGCGGCCCTTCATCTCGTCGCCGGGCAGGTGCAGCACCGACACCACCGACTCGGCGGTCTGCTCGCTGGCCACCCGCTGGATCGCCAGCGTCACGATCTTTCGGGCGCGCTTTTCGCCCTCGGCCCGCGCCGCGTTCTCGATCTCCCGGGTGATCGGGATGGCCTCCCGCTTGGCCTGGTTCTCGATCGCCTGGACCAGTTCGGCCTTGGCCTCCTCGGCCGTCAGCCCGGCGGTGCGTTCCAGGACGCGGCGGCGCTCCTCCTCCAGGCGGCCGAGCTCGTCCTTGCGTTCGGCGAGCGCCCGCTTGGTCTCCGCCAGCTTGGCGGACCACTCCTCCAGGCGCCGCACCTCGGCGTCGAGCCGCTGCTCGCGCTCGGCCAGCCGGGCCTCCCGCCGCTCCAGATCGTCGCGCAGGGTCTTGAGGTCGTCGCGGAGCGTCCGCGCCTCCTCGTCGAGCTCGGCGCGCACCGAGCCGGCGATCTGCTGGGCCTGCGTCTGGGCGCGGTCCAGGATCTGCTCGGCGTCCGCCTTGGCGGCGGCGCGGATCTGCTCGGCCTCCCGGCGCGCCGCGTCCAGCTCGTCCTCGGACGGGACGGGGGGAGGCACGACGCCCGGACGTCGCAGCACCATCACGAGAGCGACCAGGGTCACCAGCAGCGCGGCACCCAACAGGACGCTCTCCATGAGGCAGACCCCTCCTCGGCCGCGGGCCCCTCTCGGCCGGGAGCCCTGGTCAGCGAGGATTTACCCGCGGCGCGGCCGCCGAGCCGGTGCACGGTCGGCATCCGGACCAGCGGCGGGCGGCCCGGTCTGCGCGGCGGCGATCTTCTACCTGTCCACCTCTCAGCTGCTCGAACGTGCTCGGACGTATGGCAATCCGCGGTGCGCGGAGTAACTCCTCACTGCCGTAACGGTAAGCGGCACGGAGGTAATGAGCAAGCAAACGAGGGGCATTCCGGACTAACCGAACGCCCACGTGAGGACTTCCTTACCGGCGTCCGCACATCGGCCGACCTGCTCCCTTACACCGCCGCCACGCCCCGCCGCAGCCCGCCGAAAAAGCCCGCCTCCCGCCCTTCTCGGCGGCTCGAAAGGCCAGGCCGAGCAGCGAGGGGCGACCCGGCACCCCGCCCGCACGCCGGACGCCGCCGGGCCGGATGACCGGGCAGAACGCCGCCGGCGGCTCCGCCGCCGAACAGGCCCGTCCCCCGCCTGCCAGGCGGTCCGGAGGGGCGAGCCGACCGGGACGCCGAGCAGCGAGGGGCGGCCCGGCACCCCGTGGACGCCTCCGCGCGCCGGCGGCGTGCCGCTCCACGGTGCGCGCCGGACGCCGCCGGGGCACGGGGCCGGGCGGAGCGCCGTCGGCGGCCATGCCGACTCACTCAAGGTCCCATTCGCCTTCCGGGACGTCGTCGGCTCCGTCCTCCTCAAGCACCTCGCGAACCACGCGGTATGCCAGGCCCGGCGGGTACCCCTTCCGGGCGAGGACGCCGACCAGCCGCCGGGTTCGTTTCGCCGTGTCCAGGCCGCGAGTGGCGGGCAGCCTCCGGGCGATCAGCTCCCGGGCCGTGCGTTCCTCCTCCTCCGGGCCGAGGGACTGCACCGCCTCCTTGACGGTCTCGTCCGCCACGCCGCGGCGCCGCAGCTCGGCGGCCAGGGCCCGTTTGCCCAGTCCGCGTCCGCGATGCCGCGACTGCACCCACGCCTGTGCGAACGCCTCGTCGTCGATCAGCCCGACGGCGGTGAAGCGGCCCAGGACGCGTTCGGCCACCTCGTCCGGCACCTTCTTGCGGCGCAGCGCGTCGGCCAACTGCGCGCGGGTGCGCGGCGCCGCGGTCAGCATCCGCAGGCATATCTCCCGCGCCCGTGCCTCCGCGTCGCCGCCGGTGCCTTCGCCTTCGGGCCGCTCGGCGGACGTGCCACCGCTCGCAGCCGCCCCGGCGCCGTCGTGCCGGAACCCCGTTTCCCACACTGACCCGAGCGACTCGCCGCACCCCGCCCGGCGCTCGAGGTTCGCCTTCCGCCCCCGCCGGCGACGCCCCTCTGCGCCACGCCTCGGGGTCTGCCCGGGGGAGGGCCCGGCGGAATCACTCCGCGGCGCGGATTCCTGCGGGATGGCCGGCTCGGCCCCTGTGGCGGTGCCCTTGTCGTCCGGCTCGCCCTCTTCGCGGGTGGAGTTGCCGACGTGCTCGGTCTCAGGTGTGGCGGCCGACGCCCGGGGCTCGCTCGCCTCGGCGGCGAGGGGTTGGGACGCGCCGGTGTCGGCCGGGTCGGAGGGCTGCGCGACGGGTTCGGTCCACGGGTTGCCGCCGGGGGACGGAGGGGTCCAGGCGGGACGCTCGGGTGGCGGCGCCAAGGGGAACGGCGGCGGGCCCGCCTCCCCCGTGGACGGGGCGGCAGGCTCACCCCACGGGTTGGCGGGCATCCGCTCCCGCTTCGGCGGGCGGGGCGGCTCGCCCCAGGGGTTGTCGGCCGGTGGGATGAGCCATGCGGGGGTGCCGGGCGACTCGTCGCCGGGCGGTTCGCCGGGCGGTTCGTCGGGTGACTCGCCGGGTGGTTCAGGGTGAGCGCTCATCGTGGCCCTCGGGAGCGGCGGCGCCATCGGGGAAGGACCGTGCACCGGTCCGCCGGTGCCGGGCAAGGCGCCGCCGCCCTGCATACGAGATCATCGCCCACTCTTCGTCAGGAGTCACCCGGATCGGCGGATTCCCTGTCAGGAATCACCGGGCTTGACGCCCTTGGCGCCCTTGCGCGCCGTGGCGGCCGCGGTCCGGGAGGCGGCGGGCGCGGCCGGCGGGGCGGCGGCCGCGGCGGTCTCCGGGGCCTCCTTGTCGATCCTGGGGCCGACGCCCAGCTTCTCCTTGATCTTCTTCTCGATCTCGTCGGCGATGTCGGGGTTGGCCCGCAGGAAGTTGCGGGCGTTCTCCTTGCCCTGGCCGAGCTGGTCGCCCTCGTAGGTGTACCAGGCGCCGGACTTGCGGACGAAGCCGTGCTCGACGCCCAGGTCGATCAGGCCGCCCTCCCTGCTGATGCCCTGGCCGTAGAGCAGGTCGAAGTCGGCGGTGCGGAAGGGCGGGGCCATCTTGTTCTTGACGACCTTGACGCGCACCCGGTTGCCGACCGGCTCGGTGCCGTCCTTGAGGGTCTCGATGCGGCGCACGTCCAGGCGGACGGAGGCGTAGAACTTCAGCGCCCGGCCGCCGGTGGTGGTCTCGGGCGAGCCGAACATCACGCCGACCTTCTCGCGCAGCTGGTTGATGAAGATCGCGGTGGTCTTGGTCTGGTTGATCGCGCCGGTGAGCTTGCGCAGGGCCTGCGACATCAGGCGGGCCTGCAGGCCGACGTGGCTGTCGCCCATCTCGCCCTCGATCTCGGCGCGGGGAACCAGCGCGGCCACCGAGTCGATGACCACGATGTCGATGGCGCCGGAGCGGATCAGCATGTCGGTGATCTCCAGCGCCTGCTCGCCGGTGTCGGGCTGGGACACCAGCAGGGCGTCGATGTCCACGCCGAGCTTGCGGGCGTACTCGGGGTCGAGCGCGTGCTCGGCGTCGACGAACGCGGCGATGCCGCCGTTCTTCTGCACATTGGCCACCGCGTGCAGCGCGATGGAGGTCTTACCGCTGCCCTCGGGGCCGTAGACCTCCACGATCCGGCCGCGCGGCAGGCCGCCGATGCCCAGGGCGATGTCGAGGGAGATCGAACCGGTCGGCACGACCTCGACCGGTGCCCGCGCCTCGTCGCCCAGCCGCATCACCGAGCCCTTGCCGAACTGGCGCTCGATCTGGGCCAGTGCGGTTTCGAGAGCCTTCTCCCGGTCGTTCGCTGCCATTGAGGTGCCCCTTGTCTGTCCGGTGCTGTCGCGGCCCGGTGAGCCCGGCCGATTCACGGGTGACGTTACGGGGAGCCACCGACGGTTTCGAGATGCCGGCCGGCGTGTGGATAACGTCGCGTGCGCGGCTCACTCTACCGAACATCCGTTCGATCATGAGATCGTGTGGTGATTCGACCCGGAATCTCCGTGCGTCGGACGCCCCGGACGCCGTACGCTGGCGCAGTCACGGAGGGTTTGACCATGACGCTGACCGTCCTCTTCTGCGTCGATCCGCTCCACCCCCGGCGCGTTGACCCACACTTCGCCCGCGAGGCCGCCGCCGTGCGGGACCACTACGGCGAGACGGCCCTCATCGACCACGACGCCCTGCGGCGGGGCGACGTCGACTCCGCGATACGGGCCGTCCCCGACGACCTCGGTCCCGCCTGGTACCGCGGCTGGATGATGACGAGCCACGAGTACGCCGCCCTCGCCGCGGCCCTGAAGAAGCGGGGCACGATCCTGCTCACCCATCCCGAGGACTACCAGCGCGCGCACGAGCTTCCGGGCTGGCACGACACGTTCGCAGGTCTGACGCCGCACAGCGTGTGGCGGCCCGTGGATCCGCGCGGGGACCCCGGCGACCTGGCCGAGCTGGTGCGGCCCCTGTCCCCCGGCCCCGCCGTCGTGAAGGACTACGTCAAGTCGCGCAAGCACGAGTGGGAGCAGGCGTGCTTCGTGCCGGACGTCAGGAACCTGACGCAGCTGCGCTCGGTGGTGGCGAAGATGATCGCGCTGCAGGACGACTTCCTGGCGGGCGGGATCGTCGTACGCGAGTACGAGCGCTTCGACGGCGCCGGCGAGGCGCGGGTGTGGTGGGTGGACGGCGAACCCGCGCTGGTGGGGCCGCACCCCGACAACCCCGATGTGGAGATCGAACCGGAGTACGAGGCGGTGGCGCCCGCCGTGCGGAGCCTCGGCTGCCGGTTCATCACCACCGACATGGCGCGCCGGGAGGACGGCCAGTGGCGGGTGGTCGAGGTGGGCGACGGCCAGGTGAGCGACCTGCCGTCCACGGTCGACCCGATGGACCTGTACGCGCACCTGCCGATCCCCGACTGAGCGGGGCGGGGCGCGGACACACGGTGACTCGCCGCATTCCGGAGCATGTGTCCGGATTGCAGTGGAACCGGGACGGCGTGAGCTTCCGTCCCATGATCGAGCACCCCTAAGCTATGGCTCCGCTACGCGGATCCGTCGCCGGTGGATACTTCACCCCCACGGTACGGAATCCGCCAGGCGGTCGCCGTCTCGTTTCGTAAGGACGTGTCCCTTGCCCCCACAGGACATTCCGCGGCCCCGGCTCAGTTCCCGGGCGGTGAAGATCGGTATGGTCAGCGCGCTGTCGCTCACGCTGGTGGCCTGTAGCTCCAAGTCGACGATCGCGTACTGCGTGGACCGCCGGGCCATCCCGACGGGGGATGTCCAAGGCGGCTACAAGGTGGTCCCCGACTTCTTCTGCGAGCGCACCTACTCGTACACCGACACCGACTACGGCCGCTACTTCTGGTACTACGGCGGCAAGCGCACCACCGACAGCTCCGGCACCTCATTCGTCTCCGGCGGCAGCCACTACGCCCCGAGCAGGGGGAAGATCAAGTCCAGCAGCGGCAAGACCCTCCGCGGGGGGTTCGGCGGCAGCGGACGCAGCGGAGGCTGACGTTGCGACGCGTCCGTTCCGCGCCCCGGCCCGACTGGACCACCCGGATCGAGGCCCAGGGGCTGGCCTTCCACAGGACCGCCCACCCGGAGCACCTCTCCCGTCCCTACTGGGACGAGTCCGTGCACTACGTCTTCGAGATGGACGAGGTGCTGGCCCTGGAGGAGGTGGTGGAGGAGCTGCACCGCATGTGCCTGCAGGTGGTGGAGCATGTGGTGAAGACCGGCCGCTACCACGTGCTGGGCATACCCGAGTGGGTGGCGCCCCTCATCGAGGAGTCGTGGCGCCGCAGGGACCCGCACCTGTACGGGCGGTTCGACCTGTGGTACGACGGCACCGGCCCGGCCAAGCTGCTGGAGTACAACGCCGACACCCCCACCTCGCTGGTGGAGAGCTCCATCATCCAGTGGTACTGGCTCCAGGACGTCCACCCCGACGACGACCAGTGGAACTCCATCCACGAACGCCTGGTCGACCGCTGGAAGGCGATGGCGCCCGCCTTCGGCAAGGGGCCGCTGCACTTCGCCTGGACCAACGGCGACGAGACCGGCGAGGAGGTCATGACGATCGCCTACATGCAGGAGACCGCCGAGGAGGCGGGTCTGCCCGGCGTGGCGATCGCCATGGAGGACATCGGCTGGGACCCGCGGCGCGAACGGTTCGTCGATCTGGACGACGAAGAGATCCGCACGCTGTGCAAGCTGTACCCCTGGGAGTGGATCGTCGCCGAGCCCTTCGGGCGGCACGTCGCCGACGCGCCCACGGCGTGGATCGAGCCGATCTGGAAGATGGTGCTGTCCAACAAGGCGCTCCTGGTGCTGCTGTGGGAGCTGTTCCCGGGCCATCCCAACCTGCTGCCCGCCTACCTGAACACCCCGTCCGACCTCACGGCGTACGTCAAGAAGCCGCTGCTGGGGCGCGAGGGCGCCAGCATGAGCATCGTCACCCCCGACGGCACCGAGCAGCACACAGGGGGCCAGTACGGGCGGGAGGGCTTCGTCTTCCAGGAGTTCTGCCCGCTGCCCGAGTTCGACGGCTACCGTCCGGTGCTCGGCGCGTGGGTGGTCGAGGACGAGTCGGCGGGTCTGGGCATCCGCGAGACCGCCGGGCTCATCACGGACGACACCTCGTCCTTCGTCCCGCACCGGATTCCCCTGTGACCGGATCCCCGGAAAACCCCTAAGGAGAACGATGTCACTCGCGCTCGACGACGAACTCGGGCCGATCCTCGCCGAGGGTGTCGGAGCGATCTTCGCCTATGCCGCGGTCGGCCTGGCCCTGTTCATCCTGGGCTTCTACGTCGTGGACTGGACGACGCCCGGCCGGCTGATCTCGATCATCCGCCGCGACCGCAGCCCGAACGCCACGTTCCTGGCCTGCGCGGCGACCATCGGCATCGGTTTCATCGTGGCCGTGGCCATCTACTCGGCGGGCGGTGACCTGCTTGAGGGCCTGATCCGGGTGGCCGTGTTCGGCGGCGTCGGCGTCATCGCGCAGGCCCTCGCCGTGCTGGTGTTCGACCGCCTGGTCGGGGTGGACGTGCGCAGCTGCGTGCAGGAGCCCAAGCTGGAGCCCGCGGTGGTCCTGCTGGGCGTGGCGAACGTGGCGATCGGCCTGGTGACCGCCATGGCCGTCTACGGCTGACCCGGGAGGGCGGGGCCGCCCGGGGACGGTGCGGACGTCAGTGAAGGTGCGGGGGCACGTCGAACGTGGCGCAGACGGCCTGCCACACCTTCTTGGCGTCCTCACCGTCGGCCAGGGCCTGCTCGATGGTGCGGCCGCCGAGTTCGGCCATGACGTAGTCCTTGGCGACGCTCTCCGCGTAGCCCTCGCCGAACTGCTCGTTCATCCGTTCCCAGAACTGTGTCAGCCGCACCCGTCCACGCTATCCGACCGGGCCCCCGTCGACCGACTCGGTGATCTCGCCGGGCACGGTGGGCCGCCGTACGCCTTCGGCGTACTGCCGGTGCAGCCCCGTCAGGAAGCGTTCGACCGCCTCCACGACGCGGGCCGTGCGGTAGGAGGGGAAGACGTCGAAGGCGTGCTGGCCGCCCCGCATCTCGGCGTAGACCACGGGTGAGCGGGACGTCTCCCGTAGCCGCTGCGCGAAGCGCCGCGCCTCGGCCACGGGGACGAGGGTGTCGTGGCTGCCGTGGACGATGAAGAACGGCGGCGCGTCCGGGCGCAGGTGGCCGATGGGGGACGCCTCGACGAACGCCTCGGTGTCCTCGGTGAAGGACTTCTTGAGCACCATGCGCTGCATGAGCGCGGTCGCCCCCATGGGGGCGGGCCACAGCCCCGGGGTGACCAGGTCGTACACCCCGTAGAACGGGACCGCCGCCCGCACGGAGGTGTCCACGTCCTCGAAGCCGGGCTGGTACTCGGCCCTCCCCGCGGTGAGCGCCACCATCGCGGCCAGGTGCCCCCCGGCGGAACCGCCCGTCACGCACAGGAAGTCGGGGTCGGCGCCGTACTCGGCGGCGTGCTCCTGGTACCAGGCGATGAAGTGTTTCAAGTCGATGAGGTGGTCGGGCCAGGTCGCCTTGGGGCTGAGCCGGTAGTTGACGTTGAACCCCACCCAGCCGTGCACCGCCAGGTGGTTGAGGAGGGGCAGCCCCTGTTCGCGTTTGTCGCCGATGACCCACGCCCCGCCATGGATCTGCATCACCCCCGGCCGCAGCTCCTCTCCGGAGGACGCGGGCCGGTAGACGTCCAGCTTCAGGCGCTGCCGTCCTTCCCGGTGGTACTCGATATCGCGGTGCACCCGCACGCCGCGCCGCGGGATGAGGCACAGCGGTGGGAGGACGAGGTGGGAGACCGGGTAGCGGGAGGTCTTGCGGGTCTTCGACGGGTCGATCTCCATGGGCGCGCCGCATTCACGCAGGGTCACGACGGTGCGGCGGGACGCGACGATCGTGGCGGCCGTCCCGGCCATGCCGACGAGTCCCGCGCCGAGCCCCACCCGGCCGGGCCAGGCGCCCGACCCCCCGTACGCCGCCGTCAGGCCGATCCCGGCGGCCTCGGCGACCAGCAGGTGGGGCGCCAGTTCGATGGCGAGCCACCCGGCGAAGAAGCTGGGCACCGCCAGGGCGGCGGAGTGGCGGGGGGCGTGGGCGTTCACGGTGAGCAGCAGGGCCGTCACGCCGATGGCGAACAGGGCGAAGGACATGCGGGCTCCTCGGGGGGCGGACCGACTCGACCCTGCATGACACTTCAAACCGGAAAGCGGTTGCTTACAACGTGATGCACGTCACCCCGGCGCGTTCTGTCGGACCCGCGAGGCAGGATGGCTGCATGAGCGTTGACGTGCTCGAACGCTTCTCCCCGGCCACGCGTGCGTGGTTCAGGGGGGCGTTCGCCGCGCCCACGGCGGCGCAGGCGGGCGCATGGGAGTCGGTTTCGAGCGGCGCCAACACCCTGGTCGTGGCGCCCACCGGCTCGGGCAAGACGCTGGCGGCGTTCCTGTGGTCGCTGGACCGGCTCGCGGCGGGCGGCGCGCCCCGCAGCACCGAGCGCCAAGACACCGAGAACCAAGACACCGAGAGCCAAAACGCCGAGAGCCAAAACGCCGAGAGCCAAAACGCCGAGAGCCGGGGCGGCGCGGGCGGGCGGGCCGATCCGCGGCACCGGTGCCGGGTGCTGTACGTGTCACCGCTGAAGGCCCTGGCCGTCGACGTCGAACGCAACCTGAGGGCGCCGCTGACCGGCATCCGGCAGGCCGCGCGGCGCCTGCACCTGCCAGAGCCGGACATCCGCGTCGCGGTCCGGTCCGGCGACACCCCCGCCGACGAGCGCCGCAGGATCGCCACCCGGCCGCCGGACATCCTGATCACCACGCCCGAGTCGCTGTTTCTGATCCTCACCTCGCAGGCCCGCGAGGCGCTGCGCGGGGTGGAGACGGTGATCGTCGACGAGGTGCACGCCGTGGCCGGCACCAAGCGCGGCGCGCATCTGGCGCTGTCCCTGGAACGCCTGGACGCGCTCCTGGAGCGCCCGGCGCAGCGCATCGGCCTGTCGGCGACGGTGCGGCCGGTGGACGAGGTCGCGGCGTTCCTGGGCGGCCCCAGGCCCGCGGCGGTCGTGCAGCCCCCGTCCGACAAGGTGTTCGACCTCGACATCGTCGTCCCCGTCGAGGACATGGGCGAGATCGGGCAGTTCGTGGACGCCTCCGGCGGCGCGGACCCGCGGCAGCGCAGCATCTGGCCGCACGTGGAGGACCGCCTGCTCGACCTGATCGAGTCCCACCGCTCCACGTTGGTGTTCGCCAACTCCCGCCGCCTGGCCGAGCGGCTGTGCGGCCGCCTCAACGAACTGGCCTTCGAACGCCTGGTCCCGCCGGACGACGCACCGCCCCCGGACGGAACCGGCGCGCCCGCCCAGGGCGGCGGCGACGCGCCGGGGCGCAACGGCATGCGGGACGTCCGGCGCGCCTTGACCGGCGACGGCGACGCCGCCGGCGGCGGGCGGGAGCAGGCACCGGGCCGCGGGGCCGCGGCGCTGCCGGCCGACATGATGGCGCAGGCGGGGGTGGCGCAGGGGGCGCCCCGGGAGGTCGCGCGCGCCCACCACGGGTCGGTGTCCAAGGAGGAGCGGGCCGGCATCGAGGAGGCGCTCAAGCAGGGGCGGCTGCCGGCGGTCGTGGCCACGTCCAGCCTGGAGCTGGGCATCGACATGGGCGCGGTCGACCTGGTGGTGCAGGTGGAATCGCCCCCCTCGGTGGCCAGCGGCCTGCAGCGGGTCGGGCGGGCCGGGCACCAGGTCGGGGCGGTGTCCAAGGGCGTCATCTTCCCCAAGTACCGGGGCGACCTCGTCCAGACCGCCGTGGTGGCCGAGCGGATGCGGCGCGGCGAGATCGAGGAGCTGCGGCACCCCCGCAACCCGCTCGACGTGCTGGCCCAGCAGATCGTCGCCATGGTGGCGATGGACGAGTGGTCCGTCGACGACCTGGAGACCGTGGTCAAACGGGCCGCCCCGTACGCCACGCTCCCCCGGTCGGCGCTGGAGGCGACCCTGGACATGCTGGCGGGCCGCTACCCCAGCGACGAGTTCGGGGAGCTGCGCCCGCGCCTGGTGTGGGACCGCATCACAGGCACGCTGCGCGCCCGCCCGGGAGCGCAGCGGCTCGCGGTCACCAGCGGGGGCACCATCCCCGACCGCGGCCTGTTCGGCGTGTTCCTCGCCGGGGAGAAGGCGTCCCGCGTGGGCGAGCTGGACGAGGAGATGGTGTACGAGTCGCGGGTCGGCGACGTGTTCGTCCTGGGGGCCAGCTCGTGGCGCATCGAGGACATCACCCCCGACCGGGTGCTGGTCTCCCCCGCCCCGGGGCAGCCCGGCAAGCTCCCGTTCTGGCACGGCGACTCCCCCGGGCGCCCCGCCGAACTGGGGCGGGCGCTGGGGGCGTTCACCCGCGAGCTGGCCCGGCTGCCCGCCGAGAAGGCCCGCGCGCGCGTATCCGCCGCCGGGCTGGACGAGTGGGCGTCCGCCAACCTGGTGTCCTACCTGGCCGAGCAGCGCGAGGCCACCGGGCACGTCCCGGACGACCGCACGATCGTCGTCGAGCGGTTCCGCGACGAGCTCGGCGACTGGCGCATGGTGGTGCACTCCCCGCTGGGGGCGCGGGTGCACGCGCCGTGGGCGCTGGCCATCGCCGGGCGCCTGCGCGAACGGTACGGGGTGGACGCGCAGGCCATGCACGCCGACGACGGCATCGTGATCCGCATCCCCGACATGGACGAGCCGCCGGGCGCCGACCTGGTGGTGTTCGACCCCGACGACATCGAACGCGCGGTGGTGGACGAGCTGGGCGGGTCGGCGCTGTTCGCGGCGCGGTTCCGCGAGTGCGCGGCGCGGTCGCTGCTGCTGCCGCGCCGCCGCCCCGACCGGCGCATGCCGCTGTGGCAGCAGCGGCAGCGGGCCGCGCAGCTGCTGGCGGTGGCGAGCAAGTACCCCTCGTTTCCGATCGTGCTGGAGACGATGCGCGAGTGCCTGCAGGACGTGTTCGACGTCCCCGGGCTGACGCAGGTGATGCGCGACCTGTCGGGACGCGGAACGCGGCTGGTGGAGGTGGAGACGCCCGAGCCGTCGCCGTTCGCCCGGTCGCTGCTGTTCCGCTACGTCGGTGCGTTCATGTACGAGGGCGACTCCCCGCTGGCCGAGCGCCGCGCCCAGGCGCTGGCCCTCGACACGGCGCTGCTGTCGGAGCTGCTGGGCCAGGCCGACCTGCGCGAGCTGCTCGATCCGCAGGTCGTCGCCGACACCGAGCGCCGGCTGCAGCGGCTGACTCCCGAGCGCCGTGCCCGCGACGTGGAGGGCGTCGCCGACCTGCTGCGCGAGCTGGGCCCGCTGACCGCCGCCGAACTGGCCGCCCGCACGATCCCCGCACCCGCCGCGGGCGATGCAACGCCCGACGGCGGCGGGCAGGGGCCGCAGTGGGCGGCGCAGTTGGAGGAGGCTCGGCGGGCGATCCGGGTGCGGGTCGGCGGGCGCGAGTGCTGGGCCGCCGTCGAGGACGCGGCCCGGCTGCGCGACGCGCTGGGCGTGCCGCCGCCGGTGGGCGTCCCCGAGGCGTTCCTGGAGCCGGTGGACGACCCGCTCGGCGACCTGGTGTCCCGGTATGCGCGCACGCACGGGCCGTTCCGGGCGGCCGACGTCGCCGCGCGGTTCGGCCTGGGCACGGCGGTGGTCACCGACGCGCTGCGGCGGCTGGGCGGCGCGGGCCGCGTGGTGGAGGGCGAGTTCCTGCCCGTGGAGGCGATCTCGGGGCCGCCGGCGGGCGAATGGTGCGACACCGGCGTGCTGCGGACGCTGCGGCGGCGGTCGCTGGCGCGGCTGCGCGCCGAGGTGGAGCCGTCCCCGCCCGAGGCGCTGGGCCGGTTCCTGCCCGCCTGGCACGGCATCGCGGGCGGGTCCCGGCTGCGCGGCATCGACGCGCTGGTGCAGGCGATCGAGCAGTTGCAGGGGGCGGCGGTCCCGGCGTCGGCGCTGGAGACGCTGGTGCTGCCGGCGCGCGTCCCCGGCTACTCCCCGGCCCTGCTGGACGAGCTGACCTCGGCGGGCGAGGTGGTCTGGGCCGGCCAGGGCGGGCTGCCGGGCGGCGACGGCTGGGTGTCGCTGCACCTGGCCGACACCGCGCCGCTGCTGCTGCCCGAACCGGCGCCGCTCACCCTGACGCCCGTGCACCAGGCGGTGCTGGACGTCCTCGGCGACGGCGGCGCGCTGTTCTTCCGCACGCTGTCGGACCGGGTCAACGCCACCGTCACCGCGTCCGACCAGGACCTGGTCGCGGCCGTGTGGGACCTGGTGTGGGCGGGGCTGCTGACCAACGACACGCCGGCGCCGCTGCGGGCGGCGCTCGGGGCCGGGCGTCCGGCGCACCGGGCGCGCGCCACCCGCCGCCGGGGCCGTCCCGTGCTGCCGTCCCGCACCGGGCCGCCGACGGTCGCGGGCCGCTGGTGGCTGCTGCCCGAGCGCGAGGCCGACGCCACGCGCCGGTCGCACGCGCTGGCCGACGCGCTGCTGGAGCGGTACGGCATCGTCATCAGGGGCGCGGTGGCGGCCGAGCGCGCCCCGGGCGGGTTCGCGGCCGTCTACCCGGTGCTGCGGGCGTTCGAGGAGAGCGGCCGGTGCCGCCGGGGCTACTTCGTCGAGGGCCTGGGCGCGGCCCAGTTCGCGCTGCCCGGGGCCGTCGACCGGCTGCGGGCGCTGCGTCCGCGCGAGCCCGCCGACCCGTGGCAGACCCCCGCCCCGCAGCACGGCGAACGGGCGCTGGTGCTGGCGGCGGCCGACCCGGCCAACCCGTACGGCGCCGCCCTGCCGTGGCCCGAACGCGACGACGAGGTCGCCGGCGGCCACAAGCCGGGCCGCAAGGCGGGCGCGCTGGTCGTGCTGGTGGAGGGCCGCCTGGTGCTGTACGTCGAACGCGGCGGGCGGACGCTGCTGACCTGGTCCGACGATCCGCGGGTGCTGCAGCCGGCGGTGGACGCCCTCGCCCTGGCCGTGCGGGAGGGCGCGCTCGGCAAGCTCACCGTCGAACGCGCCGACGGCGAGTCGATCGGCCGGACCCCGCTGGCCGCCGCGCTGGAGGCCGCCGGGTTCCACCCCACCCCGCGCGGCCTGCGCCTGCGCGGCTGACCGGTCCGGCGCCGCGTCTACCGGGTGCGGCGGAACATGGCGACCAGGCCGCGGAAGGCCCGTTCGTCCAGCGAGCCGAACGGGTTGTCGTGGACGACGTAGGTCCAGGTCGCCGAGGGGCGGGCCAGTTCCGCTCCGGGCATGTCGATCCGCCCGCCGGTGACTTTCAAGGCGTCGAAGGTGTCGGCGGCGCGGTCGCGGGCCCGCTGCAGCAGGCGCTTGCCCGCGGGGACGGCCTCGCGGTTGAACTCGGCCAGCGGGTCCAGGCCGCGGCCGAGCGAGCGCAGGTGGATGCCCTCGCGCAGGTCGGCGAGGAAGGCCAGGTGCTCGGCCCAGCAGCGGTCGAGGTGGAACAGCATGATCTGGCGGGCCGCGGCGGCGGTCTGCTCGGGGCCGGCCTCCTCGACGAGCCGGGCGTGCCGTTCGGGGCGCAGGCCGGCCAGCAGCCGGTCGGCGGCGTCGCCGTGCAGGACGGCGTCGCGTTCGGCGAGGATCTCGCGGCGCTGCAGGCTGATCAGCTGGTGGTAGCGCCAGGTGTTGCGGTGGATCTCCAGATCCACGCCCTCGGCGACGCGCTGGGCGTGGTCGACGATCCAGTGCGCGCCCTTGGCGTCCACCCGCCCGTCCGGCGCGACGGGCCCGTCGTAGGACTCCTCGGGCGCGTACCGGGCGACCAGGTCGTCCTCCAGGCTGGCGAAGAACACCGAGCCGCCGGGGTCGCCCTGCCGTCCGGCGCGGCCGCGCAGCTGGTCGTCCAGACGGCTGCTGGGGTGGCGGCCCGTGCCGATCACCAGCAGGCCGCCGAGCCCGGCCACCCGGTCGCGGTCGGCCGCGGGCGGCGGGGCGGGGGACGCGGCGGCGGGCGGGACGCCGCCGCCGAGGCGGATGTCGGTGCCGCGCCCGGCCATCTGGGTGGACACGGTGATGGCGCCGGGCGCCCCGGCCCGGGCGATGATCGCGGCCTCTTCGGCGTCGTTCTTGGCGTTGAGGACGACGCAGGGCAGGCCGGCGCGGTCCAGGCGGCGGGCCAGGCGCTCGGACTCGGCGATGTCGAGGGTGCCGACCAGCACGGGGCGTCCGGCGGCGTGCGCGGCGGCGATCTCGTCGACGATCGCGACCTCCTTGTCGGCGGCGGTGGCGTACAGCCGGTCGGGCTCGTCGACCCGCACGCACGGGCGGTTGGGCGGGATGACCGCGATCTCCAGGTCGTAGAACTCGCGGAGCTGCTCGGCGACGGCCAGGGCGGTGCCGGTCATGCCGCAGCGCACCGGGTACCGGCCGACCAGCTCCTGAACGGTGATCGAGTCGAGGATCTCGCCGCTGGGGGACGCCTCCAGGGCCTCCTTGGCCTCGACCGCCGCCTGCAGGCCGTCCGGCCAGCGCTGCAGCAGCGCCACCCGGCCGCGCGAGGCGCTGACCAGCTTCACCGCGCCGTCGCGGACGATGTAGTCGACGTCGCGCTGCAGCAGCACCTCGGCGTGCAGGGCGACGTTGACGGCGGTGAGGGCGTCCAGGTGCTCGGGGGCGTACAGGTCGATCCCGCCGAGGGCGTCCTCGACGGCGCGGGCCCCGGCGGCGGTCAGCTGGACGTTGCGGGCCTCCTCGTCGGCGGTGTAGTGCAGGCCGGGCCGCAGCCGCCGCACCAGTTCGGCGTACGTGGCGTCGGCGGCGGCCGTGTCGGTGGCGCCGGCCAGGACGAGCGGCACGCGCGCCTCGTCCACCAGCACCGAGTCCGCCTCGTCGATCAGCGCGACGTCCGGTTCGGGCAGGACGAGGTCGGAGGGGTCGGTGGCCAGGCGGTCGCGCAGCAGGTCGAATCCGATCTCGCTGACGGGCGCGTAGGCGACGTCGGCGGCGTAGGCGCGGCGGCGCTCGTCCGGGGTGGACGACTGCCCGACCCACGCCGCCGTCACGCCGAGCATGGCGTACAGCGGCCCCATCCATTCGGCGTCGCGGCGGGCCAGGTAGTCGTTGACCGACATCACGTGCACCCGCCGGCCGCGCAGCGCGTATCCGGCGGCGGCCAGCGCGCCCGCCAGGGTCTTGCCCTCCCCGGTGGCCATCTGCACCACGTGCCCCGACAGCAGCCCGAGGGTGCCGAGCAGCTGCACGTCGTACGGCCGCTCGCCGAGGGTGCGCCGCGCCGCCTCCCGGGCCAGGGCCAAAAAGTGCGGAGTGCCGGCGGAGCGGGGATCGGCTGAGCGGCCGTCGGAGGAGCCGGGGTCGCCGCCCGAGAGGGCGCGTGCGGCGCTGGTCAGGGCCTCGTCGGAGAGGGCGCGTACCTCGGGTTCGCGGGCGCCGGCCTCGGCGACCGCGGCCTGGAACGGCCGCAGGTCGACGGTGCCGGGCCGCTGCAGGAGGCGGCGCAGCCGGTCGCGCAATGCCATGTCGACGAGTTTCCTTGATCGGCTCGGTGCCGGGAAGACGTCGCGGGCGCCTTCAGTTCCAGGGTCGCACGGCACCTCGGCAGAAGGTCTGAGAGGTTCGTCCGCGTTTTCCTCCCTTGGGCGGATCCGCCGGAGCCGCACTCCTGGGATGATCGGGACATAGGGGGTTGCGGCGGCCCGGGGGCGGGTCGCCGCGGAACGGGGAGTCGCCATGACACCGACGACACGGTGGGTCGCCGCCCGGCGGCGCAGGCGCCAGATCATCAGCCAGACCGTCCTCGACCGCGCCCTGCGGGATCCTCGGCGGCGCCGCGAGCAGCCGCCGGCGCGCCGCCCCGCGCGGTGAACCGCGGCGCCTCCGCGGCGGCACCGCGCGGAGGCGCCGGACGCCGCGTCAGCCCGCGGGGGCGGAAAAGACCTCCTCCCGGGCCTGTTCCAGCGCGGCGTGCAGGGCGCCGCGCAGGACGGGGTTGCCCTCCACCTCGGTGACGGCCACCGTCGGGCGGGTGGGGCTGTAGCGGCCCACGGCGCGTTCGATGCGGGTGGCGAGGGGACGCCCGCCGGCGCGTCCCAGCTGGCCCGACAGGACGACCAGGCCGGGGTCCAGGACGATGTTCACCGAGGTCACGCCGTAGGAGATGCGGTCGGCGAGCTCGTCCAGGAAGGCCCCGCCCAGCTCCTCGTCGGCGGCCGCGGCGCGCACGCAGTCGACGGCGGTGGGCTCGGTGAGGCCGTGCGCTCGGGCCAGGTCGAGCACCGCGTCGGTGCCGACCAGGGAGCCGTATCCGCCGGCCAGGGCCGGGATGCCCCAGGAGCTGGACTTGGTGACGCCCTCGGCGTCGTGGTCGCGGCGGGCCGACCCCATCGGCAGGGGCGCGCCGGGGACGGGCAGGTAGCCCAGCTCGCCCGCGCCGCCCGAGCGGCCCCGGTGCAGCCGGCCGCCGAGCATGATCGACAGGCCGATGCCGCGGCCCAGCCACACCAGCGCGAAGTCCTCGGCGCCCTGCGCCGCGCCGTAGGCGCGTTCGGCGATGGCGGCCAGGTTGACGTCGTTCTCGATGACGACGGGGCGGCGCAGGTCGGTGTGCAGGGCGTCGAGCACGCCCTCGTGCCAGGCGGGCAGGTCGAAGGCGAACTGCACGTCGCCGGTGCGCGGGTCGACGACGCCGGGCGTGCCGATGACCAGCGCGGTGACGCGGCGCAGCGCGACCCGGGCCGAGCGGCAGGCCCGCACCACGGCGCTGTGCACGGTCCCGACGGGGTCGTCGGTGCCGCCCGGGTCCACGGTGACCTGGGAGGCGATGCCGCCGGTGATGTCGGCGACGGCGGCGGTCACCCCGTCCGGGCCCACCTCGATGCCCACCACGTAGGCGCTGGACGGCACGACGGCGTACAGCGCGGCGTTCGGCCCGCGTCCCCCGGCGCGCTCGCCCACCACCTGCACGAGCCCCCGCTCCTCCAGCCGGGCCAGCAGCTGGGAGGCGGTCACCTTCGACAACCCGGTGTGCGCGCCGATCTGCGCGCGGGTCAGCGGCCCCTGCGTGACCAGAAGTTCCAGCGCGGCACGGTCGTTGAGCTCGCGCAGCAGCCGCGGCGTCCCCGGGCGCCTGGCCATGGCCCACCCCTTCAACGTCTCAATCCGCTAACAGGCGGTTTTGTTTAGGAAACTTTCTTGTTAGTTTACGCGCAGGCGGCCGGACCGCCCCCGGTGCCGGACCAGGCCGCACGACAGCCGACCGACGAGCAGGGCGTCACGGGCCGATTCGGTGCCATGGCTGGGACCCTACGGGCTCCCCGCCGGTTCCACCGCATCCCCCGGACGCGCACGCGAAGGCCCGCCCGCTGGATGAGCCGGAAAGGACCCCCAGTGAAGTACATCAAGGCAGCGGCCGTGACGGCCGCGCTCGCCCTGGCCGCCACGGCATGCGGCGGCGGCAACGACGACGGTGACGGCACGGGCCAGAGCCCCGCGCAGCTCAAGGTCTGGATGATGGGCGACGGGACGCCCGAGCAGACCAAGTTCCTCGACGGCGTCGAGGCCGAGTTCAAGCAGAAGCACCCCGACACCGACGTGGTCGTCAAGTACGTGCCGTGGGCGCAGGTCGCCACCACGTTCCAGAAGGCCGCGGCGGGCGGCGAGGGGCCCGACGTCACCGAGCTGGGCAACACCGACGTGCAGTCCCACATCGAGCAGGGCAGCCTCGCCGACATCACCGACAAGTTCAACGGCTGGGCCGACGGCGCCAAGCTCAACAAGACCGCCCTGGCCAACGACCGCTCCGGTGGCAAGACCTACGCCGTGCCGTGGTACGGCGGCGTGCGCGCCGTCTGGTACCGCAAGGACTGGTTCCAGGAGCTGGGCATCCAGCCGCCCAAGACCTGGGCCGAGCTGACCGCGGCGGCCAAGAGGATCCAGGACGACAAGAAGGTCCCGGGCATCGGCGCGCCCAGCGACCAGACCAACGCACTGCTCAGCTTCATCTGGGGCAACGGCGGCGAGGTGGCCGTCAACGAGGGCGGCAAGTTCGTCGGCAAGCTCGACCAGCCGGCGGCCGTCGAGGCCGTCGACTTCTACGCCGGGCTGGTCACCAAGGAGAAGGTCGCCCCGGCCAAGTACATCGGCAAGAACGAGCTGGAGGGCCCGCAGCGCGACTTCGCCCTCGGCAAGCTCGGCATGTACATCGACGGCAGCTGGGCGCTGAAGGAGATGAAGAAGATCTCCGACAAGGACGCCGACAAGTGGGCGGTGTTCCCGATCCCCGCCAAGAACGGCGGCAACGCGCCGGTCATGGCGGGCGGCTCGGACCTGGCGGTGTGGAACGACAGCAAGGCCAAGGACGCCGCGTTCGACTACATCACCGTCCTCAACAACGCCAAGAACGCCAAGGCGTGGGCCGACTACAGCGGCTTCTCCTCGATGCGCTCGGACGTCAGCTTCACCGACCCCGCGCTCGCGGCCTTCACGCAGATCGCGACCAACACCAAGTTCCCGCCGATCAGCGCGGGCTGGGGCGAGTTCGAGCAGGCCAAGAAGGTGCTGCCGAACACGGTCAAGGCGGTGATGCAGGGCGGTTCCGCCGCCGAGGAGATGAAGAAGGCCAACGAGCAGGCCAACACGCTGCTCAACCCGTGATCGGGGGCTGACGCCATGCTCGACACCGCTCCGGCGGTGCGCAGGCGGCCCGGCCGGAGCGCCCCCTCCGGCCGGGCCCGCCCCCGCCGCACCCGCCGCGGGCCGCGCTACGGCCCGTACCTGCTCATCGCGCCGACCGTCGTCGTCATCGCGGTGCTGATGTTCTGGCCGATGGTGCAGATCGCCGTCATGTCGTTCCAGAAGATCGGCAACCGGCAGCTGCGCGGCGAGCCCGCCGAGAACGTCGGCACCGCCAACTTCGAGACGATCCTCGGCGACCCGCTCTTCTGGCAGTCGCTGCGGCAGACCGTGCTGTTCGCGGCGGTCGCGGTGACGGCCACGCTGGTGCTCGGCACGCTGGTGGGGCTGCTGCTCAACCGGCTCGGCCGGCGCATGTCGCGGTTCGTCGCCGGCGGCGTGATGGTCGCCTGGGCCACCCCGCCGGTCACCGCCGCGATCATCTTCTCCTGGCTGTTCGGCACCACCGGCGGCCTGGTCAACTGGTTGCTGGACCTGCTGCCGGACGCGCTGGTCGGCGGCGGCTGGAGCGACTACAACTGGTTCGCCGCCCCGCTGCCCACCTACACCGTGCTGACGGTGTGCGTGGTGTGGCAGTCCTGCCCGTTCGTGGCCGTCTCGGTGCTGGCCGGGCTGAAGAGCCTGCCCGGCGAGCTGTACGAGGCGGCGCGGGTGGACGGCGCCGGCCCCTGGCGCGCGTTCTGGCAGATCACCTTCCCGCTGCTCAAACCGATCTTCATGGTGCTGGTCGTGATGAGCGTGATCTGGGACTTCAAGGTGTTCACCCAGCTGTTCATCATGGCCGGGATGGCCAACCGGGACGCCTTCAACCTGTCGCTGTACGCCTACTCCGAGGCGTTCGGGTCGCTCAATCCCAAGCTCGGCATGGGCTCGGCGATCGCGCTGGTGCTGACGGCGATCCTGCTGGTCGTCACGGCCGTGTACGTGC
This sequence comes from Actinomadura sp. NBRC 104425, assembly GCF_030269545.1. GTDB lineage: Bacteria > Actinomycetota > Actinomycetes > Streptosporangiales > Streptosporangiaceae > Spirillospora > Spirillospora keratinilytica. The sequence continues at coordinate 187,534 of NZ_BSTN01000003.1, forward strand.
GCGTCATGGTGCGCCAGGGGGAGACGGCATGAGCGCCAGGACCAAGGGCGTGCGCAAGGCCCTGCTGAACGGCGCCGGGCTGCTGGTCTTCGCGGTCGCCGTGTTCCCCGTGCTGTGGATGGTGTCCACGGCGTTCAAGCCCAACACCGAGATCTTCAGCACCACGCCGCGGCCGCTGCCCGCGCATCCCACCCTGCAGCACTTCGACCTGGTGGTGAACGGCGGCATCGCCGAGGTGCCGTTCTGGGTGTACCTGCGCAACAGCGCGCTGCTGGCGCTCGGCACCGTGCTGGTGTCCAGCCTGCTGGCGCTGCTGGCCGCCACCGCCGTCGCGCGGTTCCGGTTCCGGTTCCGCACCACGTTCCTGATCATGCTGCTGGTGGTGCAGATGGTGCCGATCGAGGCCCTGGTCATCCCGTTGTTCCTGGACCTCAAGCGGCTGGACATGCTCAACAGCCTGGCCGGGCTGCTGGTGGTCTACATCGCCTTCGCGGTGCCGTTCGCGATCTGGATGCTGCGCGGCTTCGTCGCCGCGGTGCCGCGCGAGCTGGAGGACGCCGCCGCCATCGACGGCGCCGGGCCGGTGCGCACGTTCGTCGCCGTCCTGCTGCCGCTGGTGGCGCCGGGCCTGGTGGCCACGAGCATCTTCTCGTTCATCACCGCCTGGAACGAGTTCATCTTCGCCTTCACCTTCCTCGACGACCAGGACAGATACACCTTGCCGATCATGTTGCAGTTCTTCTTCGGCCGCAGCGGCAACGCCTGGGGGCCGATCATGGCCGCCTCCACGCTGCTGACCGTGCCGGTCATCGCGTTCTTCCTGCTGGTCCAGCGCCGCATGGTCGCGGGCCTGACCGCCGGGGCGGTGAAGGGATGAGCGGGCCGGAGACGAGCCGAACGGACAGCGAGATCACCCGGTTGGCGCGGGGCACGCTGCTGCCCGCCTTCCCCGGCGCGCTGCCGCCCCGCTGGCTGCTGGAGGAGGTGGAGAGGGGGCTGGGCGGCGTCACCGTCTTCGCCATCAACGGCAACGTGCCAGGGACCGAGGAGCTGGCCGCGCTGACCGCCGAGCTGCGCAAGGCGGGAGACCCGCTGGTCACCATCGACGAGGAGGGCGGCGACGTCACCCGCCTCACCGGGCACGTGACCGCCAGCCCCTATCCGGGCAACGCCGCGCTCGGCGCCGTCGACGACCCCGAGCTGACCCGCCGGGTCTACCGGTCGCTGGGCGCCGAGCTGGCCGAGGCGGGGGTGAACCTCAACTTCGCCCCGTCGGTGGACGTCAACACCGCCGCCGACAACCCGGTGATCGGCACCCGCTCGTTCGGCTCCGACGCCGAGCTGGTGGCCCGGCACGCGGCCGCCGCCGTGACCGGCACCCAGGAGGCGGGGGTGGCCGCGTGCGCCAAGCACTTCCCCGGCCACGGCGCCACCGTGGCCGACTCCCACCTGGCCGTGCCGGTCGTGGACGCCGACATGGCGCTGCTGGAGCGCCGCGAGCTGGTGCCGTTCCGCGCGGCGATCAAGGCCGGAACGCGGGCGGTGATGACCGGCCATCTGAACCTGCCCGCGGTCACCGGGGGCGTCCCGGCCACCCTGTCCCGCGCCGCCATCACCGGGCTGCTGCGCGGCCGCCTCGGCTACGACGGGGTGATCGTGACCGACGCGCTGGACATGGCGGGCGCCAGCGGCGAGATCGGAATCCCCGAGGCGGCCGTGCGGGCCCTGCTGGCGGGCGCCGACCTGCTGTGCCTGGGCTCGCGCGAACACCACGACAGCCTGCGCGCCGTCCTGGCTGCGATCGAGGAGGCGGTGCGCAGCGGGCGGCTGCCCCTTGACCGCCTGGCGGACGCGGCGGCCCGCACCCGCGCGCTGCGCGACTGGCTGGCCGACCGCGCCCCGGCCACCGCCGACCGCGCCACCGGGCTGGAGGCGGCCCGCCGGGCGGTGCGGGTGTCGGGCGAGCTGCCCGACTGGCGCAACGGCGGGAAGGCCCCGCTGGTCGTCGAGGTGGCCGCGACCGGGAACATCGCGGTCGGGCCCACCCCGTGGGGGCTCGGCCCGTGGGCGCCGGACGCGGTGCGGGCCGAGGGGTCGGCGGCGGAGGCGGAGGACGTGCTGGAACGTGCCAGCGGCCGCGGTCTCGTCGTCGTGCTGCGCGACGCGCACCGCCATGCGGGCCAGCGGGCCCTGGCCCAGGCTTTGGTGGCTGCCCGCCCCGACACCGTCGTGGTGGAGATGGGCCTGCCGGTGTGGCGTCCGGACGGGGCCGTCCACCTGGCCACCTACGGCGCTGCGCACGCCAACGCCCAGGCCGCCGCCGAGCTCCTCGGCCTGGCCTGACCGCCGCGTGTCCCCGCGCGGCCGCCGCCGGGCGGTCGTGCGGGGACACGCCGCGCACGCCGCCCGAACGGCTTTGGGAACGCTCCGGACCGCCCCTTCCGCGGGTCCGCCGCGGCGTCGGCGATCAAGGTGGGGGACCGAACCGAACCAGTCCTACCGACAAGGGATAATGGCTGCCATGCGATTGTCCGCCCGGGTCGACTACGCGCTGCGTGCCGCCGCGGAGCTGGCTGTGGCCGGGAGTCACCCGGTGACAGCGGTCCAGCTCGCAGAGGCGCAGCAGATCCCGCCAAAGTTCCTGGAGAACATCCTCGGCCAGCTGCGCCGTTCCGGACTGGTCCGCAGCCAGCGCGGCCCCGAGGGCGGCTACTGGCTGGCCAAGCCGGCCGACCAGATCTCCCTGGCCGACATCATCCGCGCCATCGACGGGCCGCTGCTGGGCGTACGGGGCGAGCGTCCCGAGCACGTCGGCTACGAGGGCCCGGCCCGTTCGCTGCAGGAGGTGTGGATCGCGCTGCGCGCCAGCGAGCGCGGCATCCTGGAGCGGGTCTCCCTCGCCCACATCGCGTCCGGCGAGCTGCCCGAGCCGGTGCGCAAGCTGACCGAGGACCCCGCCGCCTGGGAGAGCCCGTCCTTCATCTGAGGGGCATGTGAGGGGCTGCTGAGGGGCGCACCATGCCCGAGGGCGACGTCGTCTGGCAGACCGCCCGGCGCCTGCACGAGGCGCTCGCCGGGCGTCCGCTGACGCGCAGCGACTTTCGGGTGCCCCGGCTGGCGACCGCCGACCTGCGCGGACGCACCGTCCTCGAGGCCGTGGCGCGCGGCAAGCACCTGCTCGTGCGCGTCGACGGCGGCGTCACCGTCCACACGCATCTGAAGATGGACGGCGTGTGGCGCGTGCGCCGGGCCGCCGGGCCGCCCCCGCGCGACCACCGCATCCGCCTGGTCCTCGGCAACGCCGAATGGCTGGCGCTCGGCTACCGTCTCGGCACCGTGAACCTGCTGCGCACCGCCGAGGAGCACCGCGCCGTCGGGCACCTCGGCCCCGACCTGCTGGACGCGGACTGGGGTCCCGGGCCGGCCGCCGAGGCCGTCCGGCGCCTGGCGGAGCAGCCCGCCCGCCCGATCGGCGAGGCGCTGCTCGACCAGACCCGCCTGGCCGGGATCGGCAACGTCTACAAGGCCGAGGTGCTGTTCCTGCGCGGCGTGCACCCCTGGACGCCCGTCGGCGACGTGCCCGACCTGCCGGACCTGGTGGACCTGGCGCACCGGCTGCTGGACGCCAACAGGGACCGCCGCGGCCACATCACCACCGGCGACCGGCGCCCCGGCCGCGAGCACTGGGTCTACGGGCGCGCCGGCCTGCCCTGCCGCCGCTGCGGCACCCGGGTGCGGCGCGCCGACCAGGGACCGGACGCCGCCGAACGCGTCACCTTCTGGTGCCCGCACTGCCAGCCCGCGCCGGCGGGCGGCGCATAGCTCCCGCAGCGGTCGGCGCCCGCCGGGGTCGCGCGAGCCCCCGGGCGGGTCGCCGCCTGCTACGGCGATCGTGCGCCGCCCGCGAGATTAAGTCAATTCTCGGGTTCGCTTGGCGATCTCCAAGTTCTACCTTGGACGCATGACATTGGACGACCTTCGGGTGTTCGTGGCCGTGTGCGATGCGCAGAGCCTGAGCGCGGTGGCGCGGGAGATGTCGTGCAGCCAGTCGGCGGTCAGCCAGCACGTCAAGCGGCTGGAGCGGGAGACCGGCCTGGTGCTGCTGGAGCGGCGGCCGCGCGGGGTGGTGCCCACCCGGGCGGGGCGGATCCTGCGCCGCGCGGCCGCCGAGGGCCTGGCCGGACTGGACGCGGCGCTGGGGCAGCTGGACGACCTGCGGCGCGGCCGGGGCGGCACGGTGCGCATCGCGACCGGCGCGACCACCGTACGGCACTTCATGGCGGCGGGCGTGGCGGCCTTCCGGGACCGCCATCCCGACGTGACGCTGCAGTTCCAGACGGCCAACTCCAGCCGCCGCTGCCTGGAGGCGGTGCACGCCCACGACGCCGACCTGGCCTGGGTGACGATCGGCCCGCCGGTGGACGGGATCGAGCAGCGCCCCTCCTACCGGATGCCGTGGGTGCTGGCGGTGCGCGCGGACGCGCCGCTGGCGCGCCGCGAGTCGGTCGCGCTCGCCGACCTGGCCGGGACCCGGCACATCGAGCTGCCCGAGCAGTCGACGTCGCGCGGGCATCTGGCGGGCCATCTGGAGCGGCACGGCGTGCGCCTGGAGTCCACCACGAGCGTGGCCGACTGGGACACCGCGCTGCTGCTGGCCGAGCTCGGGCTCGGGCATGCCGTCCTGCCCGCGCTGCCCGGCTGGACGCGCAACCCCCGGGACGAGGTGCGGCTGGTGCCGATCCCGGAGCTGCCGCCGCTGGAGGCGGGCTGGGCGGCGCGCAGCTGGGACGCCCTCAGCCCGCTCGCCGTTGAGTTCGCCGCCACCGTCCAAGCCCACCTGCCCCCGGCTCCGTGACGGCCGCCGCAGCGCCTGTCACGGGGCTGTCACGGCGGGGCGGCCGCGTGCGTGCTCGGCGCGCGTCACCGCCCCCTTCTCACGCCGAGCCCCGGCCGCCTGCGGCCGGGGTTCCGCGCTGGTCGATCGTGGCCGTCGTGCCGCCCGTCGCTGCGGTTACAGCTGGGCCTGGAACATCCAGTGCTGCTTCTCCAGCTTGCTGGTGACCTCGATGAGCAGGTCCTGGGTGACCGGGTCGGGCTCGTCGGTGGCCCGCACCCGCTCGCGGAACCGCTCGATCAGCTGGGCCAGCACGTCGGTCATCGCGGCCACCACCTTGTCGTCGGCCACGTAGCCCGGCTCCAGCTGCGGGATCGGGGTGCGGTCGGCGACGGTGCGGACCCGGCCGTCGGGGTTGATGCCGAGGGCGATGGCGCGCTCGGCCACCTCGTCGGTGTACGTGCGGGCCAGGTCCACGACCTCGTCGAGGTGCTCGTGGACGACCTTGAAGTTGCGGCCCGTCAGGTTCCAGTGGGCCTGTTTGGCGAACAGCGACAGATCGATCAGGTCGACGAGGGCGCCCTGCAGCGCCTCCGCCACGACCTTGCGGGCCTCATCGCCCAGCGGGCTTTTGACCGTTGCCATTTGGGAGTTCCTTCCACGTCATTCACCGGTATCGGCACTAACAACGGAAGGCTCCCCATAAAAGCCGCATTCATCCGTGAGACCGGCCACATCGGCCGGCGCCCCGCGTCACCTCACGGCATGCGGGCACGGCCGCGCCCGGCAGGGCACGGGGTGGCACCGCGCCCGGGGCGGCCGGGGCGGGCCGCCGCTCCCCGTGCTAGGCCGCGACCATGTCGGCGCGGAACTCGCCGGTGATCTCCTCCGGGGTGGCCGGGATGCGTTCGGACGGGATCCGCTCGTCGGAGATGCGCTCGTGCTCGGGCGGAGCGCCCGCCAGCACCGGCTCGTGCTGGAGCTCGGCCAAGGCCAGTTGGTCCGCCACTTCACGAAGCACGTGCGACAGCGGGACCCCCAGGGCCTTGCAGATCGAGGAGAGCAGTTCCGAAGAGGCTTCTTTCTGTCCCCGCTCGACCTCGGAGAGATAGCCGAGGGAAACCCGTGCCGCCGCGGACACCTCGCGGAGGGTGCGTCCCTGGCGCAGCCGCAGCTGCCGCAGTACGTCACCGAGCAGCTGGCGAAGCAGGACCATCGTCTCGCTCCCTCCCTCAGTGTGGACCATCTGACGGTTCCACCGTACCCGGCTCGGACGCGGGGGTGGCAGACCGTGGATTTCGTGTTCGCTTGGAACGTAACGCTGTAATCAGCCCTAGACTTCCCGATCTTCGCGAGCGTGGCCCCCGCCGGGGACCGCCGCCCACCGCACCGGCAAGTCCAGCAGAACACGTCGTAGCAGCTCAAGAGCATGCACAACGGTCATTCGGCGAATTATTCCACGCGCCTCGGCACCGGTGCCGGGCACGGGCAGTCGCGGTTCGATCACCACGGGCGGTCCTGCGGGACCGGCCACGCCGACGAAGACGGTGCCGACCGGACGGCCGTCCTGCGGGTCGGGACCCGCCACGCCGGTGACCGCCACGCCGTAGCCGGCGCCGAGGCGTTCGCGCACTCCGGCGGCCATGGCCGCGGCCACGTCCGGATGCACCGCGCCGTGCTCGGCGAGCAGGTCGGCCGGGACGCCGAGCAACTCCTCCTTCAACGCCGTGGAGTACGCCACCATTCCCCCGGCGTACGTCGCCGACGAGCCGGGCATCCGGGTCAGCTCGGCGCCGATCAGCCCCCCGGTGAGGGACTCGGCGGTCGCCACCGTCGCCGACCGCTCGGCCAGCAGCCGGTGCACGACCCGGTCCAGGGTCTCGCCGCCGGTGCCGTAGACCGCGCCCGGTCCGAGCAGTTCGCGGACGCGCCGCTCGACGTCGTCGAGCCGGTCCGGCGCGGCGGTGAGGCGGACCCGCACCTCGGCGGGCTCGGGCAGGTACGCCAGCGCGACGCCGTCGAGGGCCTGCACCGGCGCCAGCGCGGCGGCGAGCTCGGACTCCCAGATGCCGGCGGTGCGCAGGACGCGGCGCGCCGCCGTGCGGCCGCGCCCCTGAGACCGGGCGGCGTCCGCCAGCTCCGGCAGCACGACCTCCTCCATGATCGTGCGCACCTCGGCCGGGACGCCCGGCAGTGCGTACACCGTTCCGCCCGGCAGGCGCACCCGCAGGCCCGGGGCGCTGCCCGCCGAGTTGGCCAGCAGCCCGGCGCCCTCGGGGACGTCCGCCATGCGCAGCGCCATCGGCTGCAGCTCGCGCCCGGCCGCTGCGGCGCGCTCGCGCAGCCGCCGCTCCAGCGCCGGGTCGCGGACGAGCGCCACGCCCGCCGCCTTGGCCAGCGCGTCCCGGGTGACGTCGTCGCCGGTCGGGCCGAGGCCGCCGGTGGCGATGACCGCGTCAGCGCGGCCGAGCGCCTCGGCGACCGCCTCGGCGATCACGTCGAGCTCATCGCCGACGACCACGCTGCGCGTCACCTCGACGCCGTGGTCGGCCAGCCGCCGCCCCAACCACGCCGCGTTGCCGTTGACCGTGTCGCCGAGCAGCAGCTCGTCTCCGACGGTGAGCAACTCGACCCGCATCGCGTCCCCTCTCGCAGCCGGTGGGCACCGAATCTACTCGCGCCGAGGCAGCCCGTCGGGGATCGGGGCGGCGGGACGACGCGCTGCGGGCGCACCCCATCGGGGGAGCGGGTCATCCTGGGCAGGCGGCCCGCCCGGATTCCTTCGGAGGGGATCGGCGCGTGTACAGAACCCCCGCCCCGCGCTCAGCCGACCAGGCGGCGCAGGGTGGTACCCAGGCGGCGGGCGTAGACGCGCTGGAAGAGCGGGGCCAGCGGGCCCGCCGCGCGCATCTGCCACCCGGCGGGGCGGCTGAACGAGGTCACTTGGAGCCACACGTCGTCCATGTCGTCCAGCTCCACCGCGAACGCCTCCTCCCCCGTCGCTGGATGCCCCGGCAGGGTGCCGTAGCCGAAGCCCGCGCGGCGTGCGCCGTCCTGCACCCACACGACCCGGCACGGCGCCGACAGGCTCAGCGGGCCGATGCCCATGCGCGACTCGACGTGCACGCCGGGCGCGGCCCGCTGCGCCGACGCGTCGATGCGCACGCCCGCCGCACGGTGCATCCAGAACTCCAGGACGGCGTCGGCCGCCTCCCGCATCGCGCGCGGCCCCGAGCCGACCAGCGCGCGGTGGCGCAGGTGCCGGTAGCCGCCGGGCAGGTCGCCGTGTTCGGTGGCGCCGACCTCGGCGTAGGTCAGCTCCGTCACGGCGCCTTCCCCGCCGGCGCCGGGCGCGCGGTGCGGCGCAGCCGCCACGCCCGCACGACGTAGTCGGCGCCGGTCACCACCGTCACCGCCACGGCCGCGCCCATGACCGCCCAGCGCACCGGGTCGAACGGGCCGGGCAGGATGTACAGGCCGATGGCGATGACCTGCAGCAGCGTCTTCAGCTTGCCGCCCTTGCTGGCGGCGATCACGCCGTAGCGGATCACCACCAGGCGCAGCACGGTGATGCCGATCTCCCGGGTGAGGATCAGTGCGGTCACCCACCACCACAGCTCGCCGTGCACCGACAGGCCGATCAGCGCCGCCCCGGTCAGCGCCTTGTCGGCGATCGGGTCGGCGATCTTGCCGAAGTCGGTGACCAGGCCGCGGCTGCGAGCCAGATCACCGTCGATCTTGTCGGTGACGGAGGCCACCGCGAACGCCGCGAACGCCGCCAGCCGCCAGGCCGTGCCGTCCTGGAACAGCAGCCACACGAACACCGGCACCATGAGGATGCGCAGCATCGTCAGGCCGTTGGCGATGTTGTAGACGCTGGCCTGCGGGGCGGGCGGGCCGGAGGGGGCGGGCGGGCCGGAGGGCGCCGCCGAGCCCGCCACCGGGTCGGGCGCTCCGGCGATCATGACATGTCCGCCACGAGGTCGACGCCGTCGCTGCCGGTCACGGTGGCCGTGACGATGTCGCCGGGGGACGCCCCGGCCGCACCGTGCACGACGACCGCGCCGTCCACCTCGGGCGCCTGGTGGGCGGCGCGCCCCTCGAACGCGCCGTCCGGCGTCTTGTCCTCCAGCAGCACCTCCACCCGCGTCCCGATGCGCTCCTCGGCGCGCTGCGCGGTCAGCTCCTCGGCCATCGCCGACACCTCCTCCACCCGGGCGGCGATCTCCTCGGGCGGCAGCTTGCCGTCCAGGGTCGCGGCCTCGGTCCCGTCCTCGTCGGAGTACCCGAAGACCCCCGCCGCATCCAGTCGGGCGGCGGACAGGAACGCCAGCAGCTCCTCGACGTCGCCGTCGGTCTCGCCGGGGAAGCCGACGATGAAGTTGGACCGCACGCCCGCCTCCGGCGCCAGCGCGCGGATGCGGTCGAGCAGCTCCAGGAAGCGCTCCGGGTCGCCGAACCGGCGCATCCGGCGCAGCACCGGGGCCGCGGCGTGCTGGAAGGACAGGTCGAAGTACGGCGCGACGCCCGGCGTCCCGCAGATCGTCTCGATGAGGCCGGGGCGCAGCTCGGCGGGCTGCAGGTAGCTGACGCGCACCCGGGCGACGCCGTCCACCGCCGTCAGCTCGGGCAGCAGCTTCTCCAGGGCGCGCAGGTCGCCCAGGTCTTTGCCGTAGGAGGTGGAGTTCTCGCTGACCAGCACCAGCTCGCGCACGTCATGCCCGGCCAGCCAGCGCGCCTCGGCCAGCACGTCGGCCGGGGGGCGCGACACGTACGCGCCGCGGAAGGCGGGGATCGCGCAGAACGAGCAGCGGCGGTCGCAGCCGGACGCCAGCTTCAGCGGCGCGACCGGCCCGCCGCCCAGCCGGCGCCGCAGCACCCGCGGCCCGGACGCCGGGGCGACCCCGTCGGGCAGGTCGGCGGGCAGGTCGGCGGGCAGGTCGGCGGGCGCGCCGTGCCCGGGGACCGCGACGGCCGAGGCGGACGCCGACCGCTCCACGGGCGTGATCGGCAGCAGGGTGCGCCGGTCGCGGGGGGTGTGCGGGGTGAGCCGGCGTCCGGCGAGCACATCGTCCAGCCGCTCGCCGATCGCGGCGTAGTCGTCGAAGCCGAGCACCGCGTCGGCCTCGGGCAGCGCCTCGGCCAGCTCCCTGCCGTACCGCTCGGCCATGCAGCCCGCCGCCACCACCTTGGCGCCCGAGTCGTGCGCGGCCAGCAGCGTGTCGATGGAGTCCTTCTTGGCCGCCTCGATGAAACCGCAGGTGTTGACCACGACCACGTCGGCGTCGTCGGCGTTGTCGGTCAGGCCCCACCCCGACTCCTCCAGGCGGGCGGCGAGCTCTTCGGAGTCGACCTCGTTGCGTGCGCAGCCGAGGGTGACGAGGGAGACCGTGCGGCGATTGGACATGCCCTAACGGTAACGGGCCGCGGGCCCCGCGCGTTGCGTCCGGGGGCACCCGCCCGGACCCCGTTCCGGGCGGCGCCGCGGGTCAGGCGGCATCGGGGTCGTCGGGTGTGAAGCTCAGCCGGACCACCCCGCCGTTCTGGTCGGGCGTGCCCAGGTTCTTGCCGTTGACGGTCAGCCGCACCCCGGAGCTGTTGCCGATGATGATGCTGATCTTCTTCTTGGCCGTCCACTCGCGCGACTGCCCGGGACGCAGCGTGCCGCTGAACAGCTCGCGGCCCTTGTCGCCCTGCACGCTCAGCCACGTGTTGCGCCGCGCCTGCACCGCGAGCTGGACGTTCTTGCGCGGCGCCACGGCCACCGGCTCCTCGGCCCGCCGCGTGTCCGTGGGCGACGGGGAGACCGCGCCCAGCTCGGGGGATCCGGCCACCTGCCGGGCGGTGCGGTGCGCGGAGTCGCCGCTGAACACCTGGAACACCCCGTAGATGACCACGAGCGCCAGGGCCAGGGCCATCGCCGCGCTCCAGTTCGGCGCGCGGCGCTCGCGGAACGGCACCGGGTGCTCCGGTTCGAACGCGGTGACCGCGGAGATCGGCGCGGGGGCGCCGCCGTGCATCGCGTCGAACTCCTGCACCAGCGGCTCCGGATCGATGCCGATCACGCGGCCGATGCTGCGGATGTGCCCGCGGGCGTAGAAGTTGCCGCCGCAGGCGCTGAAGTCGTCGCGTTCGATGCCGCGGATGACGGTCTCACGAATCCGCGTTCGCAAGCTCACCTGCGTGATCGTGAGACCGGCCCGCTGACGCTCCCTCGCCAAGGTCTCACCAATGCTCACGCCGGGCCTCCCTGAGAGCGCGCCTGGACCGTCCCCACACTCCTGTGACACCAGTCTAGAAATCGCAATGCCCGCTGGGCGACAGGCAACACGTTCGAAACTGGGCAAGATTTCGCATCAATCCGCCATGCCGACGGGGGAAACGGCGCCGAAGGCGTCATCCACCCCCCGCCCCCGCCAACCAAAGATCATTTATGGCATGGCGAGGGATTTATGACGAAATGTCCGCGAACGCGAGCGACGGACGGAGCGGCCGCGCCGCCCGCGGTGGGCCGATCGTACGCGATCATCACGGTCCCGCGGCGGGTGTTCGGCGATGATCGTTGCGCGCGGTTCACGATTCGCCGCGCACCTTGGCCAGCACCTCGGCCAGCTCGTCCGGCTTGGTGAGCACGTCGCGCGCCTTGGACCCCTCGCTGGGACCGACGATGCCGCGGCTTTCCATCAGGTCCATCAGCCGGCCCGCCTTGGCGAACCCCACGCGCAGTTTGCGCTGCAGCATCGACGTCGACCCGAACTGCGTGCTGACCACCAGCTCGATGGCCTGCAGCAGCAGGTCCATGTCGTCGCCGATGTCCTCGTCGATCTGCTTCTTCGGGCCCGCCGCCTCGGTGACGTCCTCCCGGTAGGCGGGCTCCATCTGCTTCTTGCAGTGCTCGACGACCGCGTGGATCTCCTTCTCGGAGACGAACGCGTTCTGGATGCGCATCGGCTTGCTGGCGCCCATCGGCAGGAACAGCGCGTCGCCCTGCCCGACCAGCTTCTCCGCGCCCGGCTGGTCGAGGATGACGCGGCTGTCGGCCAGCGAGGAGGTGGCGAACGCCAGCCGGGACGGCACGTTCGCCTTGATCAGCCCGGTCACCACGTCCACGCTGGGCCGCTGGGTGGCCAGCACCAGGTGGATCCCGGCGGCGCGGGCCAGCTGGGTGATGCGCACCACCGAGTCCTCGACGTCGCGCGGCGCCACCATCATCAGGTCGGCCAGCTCGTCCACGATCACCAGCATGTACGGGTACGGCTGGTAGACCCGCTCGCTGCCGGGCGGCGCGGTGAGCCGGCCCGCCCGCACCGCCTTGTTGAAGTCGTCGATGTGCCGGAACCCGGACGCGGCCAGGTCGTCGTAGCGGCGGTCCATCTCCCCGACCACCCACTCCAGCGCCTCGGCGGCCTTCTTCGGGTTGGTGATGATCGGGGTGATCAGGTGCGGGATGCCCTGGTACATCGTCAGCTCGACCCGCTTGGGATCGACCAGGATCATCCGCACCTCGTCCGGGGTGGCCCGCATCAGCACCGAGGTGATCAGCCCGTTGATGCAGGTGGACTTGCCGGCCCCGGTGGCGCCCGCGATGAGGATGTGCGGCATCTTCGCCAGGTTCGCCACCACCGTGCGGCCCTCGACGTCCTTGCCCAGCCCCACCACCATCGGGTGCTGCTCGTTGACCGCGGCGGGCGAGCGCAGCACGTCGCCCAGGCTGACGATGTCCTTGTCGACGTTGGGGATCTCCACGCCGATCGCGGACTTGCCGGGGATCGGGGAGATGATCCGCACGTCCGCGCTCTTGACCGCGTAGGCGATGTTCTTGGTCAGCGCGGTGACCTTCTCGACCTTCACCGCCGGGCCCAGCTCGATCTCGTAGCGCGTGATCGTCGGCCCCCGGGTGAACCCGGTGACCTGCGCGTCGATGTCGAACTGCTCCAGCACCTCGGTGAGCGCCTGCACCACCATGTCGTTGGCCTTGGTGCGCGGCTTGGCCGCCGTGCCGGGACGCAGCAGCGCGGGCGAGGGCAGCTCGTAGATCTCCCCCGACGACGACAGCGGCAGCTGCTCGGCCTGGCGCGGCGCCGGGGTCGGGTCCGGCACCTCGAGGGCGGGCGGCGGTGCGGGCACGACTTCGGTCGCCGGCTCGGGCTCGGAGGGCGGGTCGGGGACGGCCGCGGGCGGCGCGGGCGAGCCGAACGGGTCGGGGCCGAACAGCTCGTCGGCCAGCTCCGGCTGCGGCGCGCTCTTCTTCGGCCTGTCCTGCAGGACGGGGGTGTCGTACGGCTTGGAGTGCTCGCCGACCTCCAGCTCGTCGCCGTCCTGCGGGGTCTTCCTGCGGCGCCGCCTGGGCCGGGGCGGCGCGTCGTCCTCGTCCGCGGCGGCGGGGCGGCGTCCGGGGCGCTCCGGGCGGCCCTGCAAAGTCGCCACCGACCACAGGTCGTGCAGCCGCTCGGGCACCCGGTTGATCGGCGTCGCCGTGACCACCAGCAGCCCGAACGCCGACAGCAACAGCAGCAGCGGCACCGCCACCCAGCCGCTCAGCGCGGCCTCCAGCGGCGCGGCGGCCAGCCAGCCGACGACGCCGCCCGCAGCCCGCACGCCCGCCATGTCCCTGGCCGGGGACGGGCCGCCCGCGGCCAGGTGCAGGATGCCCAGCACACCGACGCCCAGCGCCGTCAGGCCGATGACGATGCGCGGGTTCTCCTCGTTGTGCTCGGGATGGCGCAGCACCCGCCAGGCCAGCACGGCCAGCAGCAGCGGCAGGCCCATGCAGACCACCCCGAGGCCGCCGCGCACCACCTGCTCCAGCGCCCGGGTGAGCACGCCGTCGGGCCGCCACCACGTCACCGAGGCCAGCACGATCGCGCCGCCCAGCAGCGCCAGGCCCAGGCCGTCGCGCTGGTGCTCGGCGTCCAGTTCGCGGGCGCCGCGCCCGTACGCGCGGAACACCGACCCGACCGTCACCGCCAGCAGGTGGTAGAGCTTGGCCAGCAGCGTGAAAAGGCCGATGAACAGCTGGGCGAACGGACCGGGTCGCTGCGGGGGGCGCTTGGCCGCGCCGCGGCCGCCGCCTCCCCTGGCCGCACCGCTCGGACGCTTTCGCGGAGCCGGCGAGCCGGAGGGTCTGCGCGCCGCGGCCGACCGGGTGCGCGGAGCTTGCGAGGCCGCTCGGGAACGCCCAGCAGCCCCTTTCGCTCCCCCGGACGCACGTGTGGCCATGATGCTGAGACTAGCCAAGGACCTCACGGGTTCCGCGAGTACCGCAGGCGGCGTGTTGCACACCGGCCCCGCACACCTCCCCCGCCCGGATGGCCGCGCCGGGCGGGGGCTCGAAGAGCCGGCGGAGCGGTCAGACCTCGACGACCACCGGGACGATCATCGGGCGGCGCCGGTAGCTGTCGCTGACCCATTTGCCGACCGTGCGGCGGATCAGCTGGCTGAGCTGGTGCGAGTCGTTGATCCCGTCGGCGGCCGCGTCCCGCAGCACCGCCTCGATCCGGTCCAGCACCTCGTCGAAGTCCTCGTTGACGATGCCCGCGCCGCGCGCGTGGATCTCCGGGCCGGCCAGCAGCTTGCCCGAGGTGGAGTCGACCGCCACCACGATGGAGACGAACCCCTCCTCGCCGAGGATCCGCCGGTCCTTCAGCGACGTCTCGGTGACCTCGCCGACCGACAGCCCGTCGACGTACACGTACCCGGCGGGCACCGCCCCGGCGATCCGGGCCCGGCCGTCGACCAGGTCCACCACCACGCCGTCCTCGGCGATGACGATGTTCTCGTCCGGCACGCCGGTCATCGCGGCGAGCTTGGCGTGCGCGCGCAGGTGCCGCCACTCGCCGTGGATCGGCAGGAAGTTGCCGGGCTTGGTGACGTTCAGGACGTACAGCAGCTCGCCGGCCGCGGCGTGCCCCGACACGTGCACCAGCGCGTTGCCCTTGTGCACCACGCGGGCGCCCCACCGGGTCAGCCCGTTGATCACCCGGTTGACCGACTCCTCGTTGCCGGGGATCAGCGAGGACGCCAGCACGACGGTGTCGCGCTCGGTGACGCGGATCTGGTGGTCGCGGTTGGCCATCCGCGACAGCGCCGACATCGGCTCGCCCTGCGAACCGGTGCACACCAGCACCAGCCGGTCCGGCGGCAAGTTGTCGATCTCCTTCTGCTCCACCATGACCGTGTCGGGCACGTTGAGGTAGCCCAGCTCGCGGGCCACGCCCATGTTGCGCACCATCGAGCGGCCGATGAAGCACACCTTGCGGCCGTTGGCGACCGCCGCGTCCAGCACCTGCTGCACCCGGTGCACGTGCGAGGCGAAGCAGGCCACGATGATCCGCTCCTGCGCGGTGCGGAACACCTCGTCGATCACCGGGCCGATGTTGCGCTCGCTGGTGACGAAACCGGGCACCTCGGCGTTGGTCGAGTCCGACATCAGCAGGTCGACGCCCTCGGCGCCCAGCCGGGCGAACCCCGGCAGGTCGGTCAGCCGCCCGTCCAGCGGCAGCTGGTCCATCTTGAAGTCGCCGGTGTGCAGCACCAGGCCGGCGGGGGTGCGCACCGCCACCGCGAGCGCGTCCGGAATGGAGTGGTTGACGGCCAGGAACTCGCAGTCGAACGGCCCGAACGTGCGCCGCTCGCCCTCGCCGACCTCGGTCAGCTCCGGCTTGATGCGGTGCTCGGAGAGTTTGGCGGCCAGCAGCGCCAGCGTCAGCCGCGACCCCACGATCGGGATGTCGGGCCGTTCGCGCAGCAGGTACGGGACGGCGCCGATATGGTCCTCGTGGCCGTGGGTGAGGATCAGCGCGTCCACCGCGTCCAGCCGGCCGCGGATGTACTCGAAGTCGGGCAGGATCAGGTCGACGCCGGGCTGCTCCGTCTCGGGGAACAGCACCCCGCAGTCGACCAGCAGCAACCGCCCGTCGAACTCGAAGACCGTCATGTTGCGGCCGATCTCGCCCAGCCCGCCGAGCGCGACGACGCGCAGCCCGCCCTCCGCCAGCGGCGGCGGAGGGGAGAGATCCGGGTGCGGATGACTCACGCATCGACCTCCGGAACACTCGCCTCCGGCACTTTGACTCCCCCAATCATCAGGTCTTCCCGCAGACGCGCCGCGAATTCGGGCGAGGCGTCCGCCAGCGGCGCGCGGACGGTGCCGCCGGGCAGCCCCAGCAGGTTCAGCGCGGCCTTGACGGCGATGGCGCCCTGCGTGCGGGTCATGATCGCGGTGACGACGGGCAGCAGCCGGCGGTGGATCGCCAAAGCCCGTTCCCGGTCTCCGGCGAGGTACGCGTCGATCATCTCACGCAGGTCCGCGCCCACCACGTGGCCGATCACGCTGACGAACCCGGCGGCGCCCACCGCCAGCCAGGGCAGGTTGAGGGCGTCGTCGCCGGAGTAGAACACCAGCGGGCTGGCGGCCATCACCTGCGATCCGGCGAACAGGTCGCCCTTGGCGTCCTTGACCGCGAGGATGCGCGGGTGCTCGGCCAGGCGCAGCAGGGTGTCGGTGTGGATCGGCACTCCGGTGCGGCCCGGGATGTCGTACAGCATCACCGGCAGATCGGTGGCGTCGGCCACCTCGGTGAAGTGCCGCAGCAGGCCCTCCTGCGGCGGCTTGTTGTAGTACGGCGTGACCACCAGCAGGCCGTGCGCCCCGGCGGCCTCGGCCTGGCGGGCCAGCTCGGCGCTGTGCGCGGTGTCGTTGGTCCCGGCACCGGCGACGACCGTCGCGCGGTCGCCGACCGTCTCCACGACGATGCGTACCAGCCGCTGTTTCTCGGCATCGCCGGTGGTGGGCGACTCGCCGGTCGTCCCGTTGACGACCAGGCCGTCACAGCGCTGCTCATCGACCAGATGGGCCGCCAGCCGGGCGGCTCCGTCGTAGTCGACTCGGCCGTCGGGCAGGAAGGGGGTGACCATCGCGGTCAGCATCCGCCCGAACGGAGCGTCACTCGTTGTGCTGGGTGCCATGCAACGAACGGTACCGCTACGGCGGGGCACCGTGGACCCGCAGGTCCCTCCACCCCGTGGGGGTGTCCGACCAGGCGCGTCCGGGCCGCGGCATCGCGGGCGGGGGACCGCCACGTGGGAGGACGTGGAAGAAGCCGTCGCCACACGCTCGGGGGTACGCGTGGCGACGGCTTCTCTGACGCACATGTTTGCACGCGAACTACGCGTTCCGGGCCCAGTCCGGCCACTATCCGGACTCGATCGGATAACACGGAGATGTGGTACCGACGACCGACGCCGGGACATGCCGCGAATCACGCGAATTTGATAACCGGTTGCGGGGTTTGCCCGCTACGGCCGATTCGCTCCCGGCGGGCTCGGCCGACGACCCGCCGATGCGGCGAGGTCGCCTTGCCTAACCGCTAAGGTTCCCTGACGTTTCCGGCAGCCAACTCGCCCGGTAACGGGCCCATTCCCCGGCGTCGGTGGTCCACTCGGCGTAGATGCCCACCCCGTAGGGCCGCGCCGGCGGGCGTTCCAGCCCGTCCAGGCCGCGCCGCACCCCCCGCAGCGCCACCGGCAGGTCCTCGGCCCAGTCCATGAGCGGCCGGTACGTCGGGACGCCCATGAACACCGTCGTGCGGTCGCCGATCAGCTCCAGGGTGCGCCGGGTGTGGCGGGCGAAATGCCACCCCGCCAGCGACTCGGTCGGCAGCGACACGTCATAGGTCATGATCGCCACCTGGTCGGCCCGGTCGGCGACGGCTCGCAGGTACTCCTCGGTCGGCCGCGGTGGGTAGTGCACGGTCCCGTGACGCGGAAGGAGCCTCTTGTAGACGGGCTGCGCCGCGTCCACCAGCGTCGGCTGCTCCAGCGCCACCGACAGCACCCGGCCGCGGGCCCGGGTCAGCTCGCGGGTGCTCTCCAGCAGGTCGAGGAACGCGCCGTCGTCCGGGTAGACGGGTTCGAAGTCGTAGTGGATGCCGTCGAACCCCAGGTCCAAAAAGATCCGGTCGGTGTCCAGCACGCGTGCGCGCACGGCCGGGTCGTCCAGGTCGGTGATGCCGTGCCCGTCCACCTTGCGGATCTGCCCCAGGTACGCCTGGGCGCGCACCCCCGGCGCGTACCGCCGCATCGCCTCGATGAGCTTCCCCGCGTTGCGGTACTTGGCGGGCGGCACCGTGCCGTCGGCCTCGAACGGCCCGGCGTGGAAGAACACGTCGGTGATCCGGTTCTCCCGCAGCAGCCGCGCCAGGTCGCGGTACTCCTGCTCGGTGTGCGGCTCCCCCACCCACTGGTGCCGCGCCCACAACCCGTTGACCAGTGTGCCCCGCGCCCTGGGCTCGGGCTGCCACCACGTCCACGCCCCCGCGATCACCAGGGCCACCAACCCCAGCACATAGGCAACCCCCCACAACACCACCCTCAACCCCCGCCGCACAGACACACCCCTAACCAAGGACGATCTCCAACAAGCCCCACCCCATCACACAACCAAGACTTCCAACGCGAACCCGCACAAACGAGCCAAACGACGGCGCCCGCTCAACTTCCGCCACCGGCAGGCGGCCCCGCACCAGGGGCCGCCTCGTCGGCGAGATCCACGACGCGGTCGAGCGTCGCCGCGATCAGCGGCCCGGCCCGGTCGAACCATGCGCCGCGGCAGATCGGAATCGGGTACAGCGTCGCCGCCCATTGCCACCAGACCCAGCCGTCGCGCCGCAGCGGCGCCAGGGCGAGCGGCGGCAACGGCGCCCGCAGCCGCCGACCGTCGGCCGGAGCGATCTCGAAGACACCGCCGCCCAGGTCATACAGCCGCCACCCGCGACACCTCAGGTAACGGCGCAGGAGCATGACGCCCACACTCGTCATCGCCATGCTCCACCGCCTCCCGCAGGCTCACCCGGCGGCCTGGGGTCGGCGCCGTGAACGTTGGGGGACGGCCACGCCTGCCCACGGACACCGGCGATCTGCTCTCCGATGTGCGCGGGAGTACGGCCCATGTACAAGCGCCCGTCGTGCAGCGCCCACCAGTGCCGCGTGTAGACGCCGAACCACACCTGGACACCGGGGAAGTAGTGCACCAGCGCCGCGATCTCAGCCCGCCGCGCCGCAGCGTCCTGACGGGAGGTGGCAGACTTGTCGAATGGGGCGTTCATACCGCTCAGTGAATCGGCGGCTGCGGTGCGTCAACAGATGACATCTGATGACACGGGGAGCGCACGGTGCCGCAGGCGATGACGATCACGGGGACGCGGTCCACCGGCCACCGCGCCGCTCACGAGTACCGGGCGCTGTTCGAGGAGTACGTCCGCCCGTTCGCGCGCCGCGGCGCCCGCTTCCATCTCGGCGGCGCGAAGGGCATCGATTCGCTGGCGCTGCTGTGGCTGGCGGACGAGACCGAGGCCGACCTCATCGTCGCCGTCCCGGCGAAGCTCGCCGACCAGCCGCCCGCAGCCCGGGATGCCGTCGCGGCCGCCCGCGCCGCCGGACGCCTCGGTGAACTGGTGGAACTGGGCGGCGAGCCGCGCACGCCGGGTTACCACGCCCGCAACCGCTGGATGGTGGACCGCAGCGATTTCGTGATCGGGTTTCCCCGCGCGGGCGCCGACGCGAGCAGCGGCACGGCCTACACGCTCGCCTATGCGGCCGAGCGGGGACTTCCACGCCTGATCGTGCCCATTTGATCACGATCGGTGATGTACTGCCGGTGTGAGCACCGACAAGCAGCAGGGCGCGCGAACCCTCCGCCGCCTCCGCGAGGCCCGCGGCATGTCCTGGGGCGACCTGGCGGCCGAACTGCGCTCCCTGGCGACCCGGCTGCGCTTCGCCCGCATCGCCGCGGCCCAACCCGCGAGCATCAAACGCACGATCGCCCGCTGGGAGGCGGGAGAGCACCCGCCCGACGAGCGCTACCAAGTGCTACTCGCCCACCTGTACGCCCGCACGCCTCTCGGAGCCGTCGCCCTGGGCTCGGGCTCGGACTTCCAGGAGCTGCTGGCGGCACTGTCGTCGCTGGGCGTGGAACGGGACCGGCTGGACGAGTTGGCCGCCTCCACGGCGGCGGCGGTCACCGAGTCCGGGACGAGCCTTCTGGCGTTCCTCGGTACGCGCCTGCGGCGGCATCTCGCCGCGGCCCTCGCCCGTCCGGAGACCGCCGACCTGCCGCTGCTCGATGAGCTCGACGTCGCCACCGCAGCGGTCGACGCGCAGGTCGGCTCGGTGCCGTTCGTGCGTCTGCACCTGAGCCACGCCGCGGTGGTCGACGCCTGCCGGCGCCTTCTGGCCGGTGAGCAGCCGCCGACCGTGCGGGCACGGCTCCGCCGGGTCGCGGGCACCGCGTACGCCCTGGCGGCCCGGCTGGCGTTCGAGACCCATGACGACGGCGCGGCCCTCGCGCTCTACGAGCAGGCGGTGAGCACCACCTGCGGTGCGGACCCGTCCCACCGAGCGCTCATCCGCACCGGCCAGACGATGGTCGTCTACTACGCCACCGGCGACATCGCCAGGGCCCGGCGCCTCGCCGATACCGCTGTGGCGGACGCGTGCAGCGGCCCGAGTCGGCTGGTACGGGCACGGGCACACGCACTCCAGGCGGAGATGGCCGCGCGTAGCACTCCTCCCCTGCACCGCCACGCACGGGCCGCGCTGCGCCTGGCTTGGTGCGATCTCGACACCGACACCTCCGACGATCCCATGGGCGGGACGTTCTCCAAAGGACGGCTGGAGGGCTTCGAAGGCGTCTGCGGTCTGTTCCTGGGCGAGGCCGAGGCTGCCGAGGAGCGGCTCGGCCGGGCGGCGCGGGCGCTCGGGGGATCGCGGGGAAGCGTCCAGCGCGCGATCGTGCTGGCCGACCGGGCGTTGGCCACATTGCGTAGCGGAGGTCCGGGGGCGGCGGAGACGGCGGCCGGACAGTTGCACGAATGCGTGGAGCTCGCGGCCGCCACGCGGGGCAGGGTGCCCGCGTGGCGGCTGCGGCAGGCGCGGCAGGAGCTGCGGCCGTGGCGGTCCGAGCCGTTCGTCACCGAACTCGACGACCACATCCACACGGCCCTCGTCGGGCTGCCCAGCGCGCGTCGACGGGAGTGATGAGAGCGGCGGTGTGGTCACCTTGGTGTGGGGGTTGTTGGGGTGGGGGTGTGGTTGGTGGGGGTTGTTGTTGAGCGGATGCGGGTGCGTTGGGTCAGGGCCACGCAGACCAGGACGGCGACCGCTGCCAGCAGGGTGAGGGCGTCGATCAGTTCGCCCAGGAGGATGCCCGACCACAGCAGGGTCAGGACGGGCTGGGCCAGCTGGAGCTGGCTGGCGCGGGCGATGCCGGCCCGGGCCAGGCCCTCGTACCAGGCGAAGAAGCCCAGGTAGGCGGAGAACAGGGCAACGTATCCGAATCCGGTGGCGGTGCGGAGCGTCCAGTCGGGGTCGGTGGTGGCCAGCAGGTAGGCGGTCACGGGGAAGGTGATCGGCGCGTAGATCACGGTGGCCCAGGAGATGACGCGCCAGCCGGCCATGTCGCGGGCCAGGCGGCCGCCCTCGGCGTAGCCGATCGCGGCGGAGACCAGCGCGCCGAACAGCAGCAGGTCGGCGGGGGTGAGGCGGCCGGCGCCGCGGGCGATCGCGAACGCGGTGACGCAGGCGGCCCCGGCGCCGCCGGCCAGCCAGAACGCCGGGGACGGCCGTTCGCCGGCGCGCAGCACGCCGGCCACGGCGGTGGCGGCGGGCAGCAGGCCGATCACGACGGCCGAGTGCGCGGACGAGGCGCCGTGGTCCAGGGCGAGCGTGGACAGCACCGGGAAGCCGAAGATGACGCCGCCGCCGACCGCCAGCAGGGCGGGCCACTGGTCGCGGCGGGGCGGGCGGGCGCGCACCGCGGCGAGCGCGAACACCGCGAGCACGGCGGCCGCGGCGGAGCGGCCGATGCCGATCAGGTAGGGGTCGAGCCCCTCCAGCGCGTAGACGGTGCTCGGGAAGGTGAACGAGTAGATCAGCACGCCGAGCCCGGCCAGGCCCAGGCCGCGCGGCACTATCGACACCGGGTCAGTAGCGCTATCCTTATATCTCATGCAAAAGGATAGCAGTGCGGCGGCCTTGGCCGAGGTCCTGCGTGCCGAGGCGCGGCGGCTGCGGCCCGGTACCCGGCTGCCGTCCAGCCGCGTCCTGGTCGCACGGCACAAGGTCAGCCCCGTCACGGTGGCGCGGGCGCTCGGACTGCTCGCCGCCGAAGGGGTGGTGGTGACCCGCCCGGGCAGCGGTACCTTCGTGGCCGAGCGTCCGGCGAAGGCGCCCGGGCCCGCCGACCACGGCTGGCAGGCGGTCGCGCTCGGCGACCGGTCGATCGAGGCGGGCGGCGTGGCGTGGCTGCTGGAGCCGCCGCGCGAGGGCGTGGTGCCGCTCAGCGGCGGTTATCTGCATCCGGTGCTGCAGCCGGCGCGCGCCATCGCCGCGGCGGCGGCGCGAGCGGCCCGGCGTCCGGCCGCCTGGGAGACGCCGCCGCTGGGCGGGGTGCCGGAGCTGCGCGCCTGGTTCGCCCGCACGGTCGGCGGCGACGTCACCCCCGCCGACGTGCTGATCACCTCGGGCGGGCAGCAGTCGATCACGACGGTGCTGCGGGCGCTGCTGCCGCCGGGCGCACCGCTGCTGGTCGAGTCGCCGACCTACGTGGGCGCCACGGCCGTCGCGCGGGCGAGCGGGCTGCACCCGGTGCCGGTCCCGGTGGACGCCGACGGGGTGCGTCCCGACCTGCTCGCCGAGGCGTTCGCGATGACCGGCGCCCGCGCGCTGTACTGCCAGCCGACCTTCCACAACCCGACCGGCGCGGTGCTGGCCGCCGAGCGCCGCGCCCAGGTGCTGGCGGTGGCGCGGGCGGCGGGCGCGTTCGTGGTCGAGGACGACTTCGCCCGCCTGCTGGGGATCCAGCCGGGCCCGCCGCCGCTGGTCACCCAGGACGCCGACGGCCGCGTCGTGCACATCGCCTCGCTCACCAAGGCCACCGCGCCGAGCCTGCGGGTCAGCGCCGTGATCGCCCGCGGCCCGGTGGCCGAGCGGATCCGCGCCACCCAGCTGGTCGAGGGGTTCTTCCCGGCCCGGCCGCTGCAGGAGACGCTGCTGGAGCTGGTCAGCTCCCCGGGCTGGCCGCGCCACCTGCGCGCCGTGCGCACCGCCCTGAAGGCCCGGCGGGACGCGCTGCTCGCCGCGCTCGGCCGGGAGCTGCCGGAGCTGCGGGTCAACCGCCCGTCCGGCGGCTTCCACCTGTGGGCGCGGCTGCCGGACGGGACGAGCGATGTCGAGCTGGCCGACGCGGCGCTGCAGGGAGGCGTGCTGGTGAGCGCGGGACGGCCGTTCTTCCCCGCCGAGCCGTCCGGGCCCCACCTGCGGCTCAGCTATGCCGCGGCCGCGTCCGAGGCGGAACTGGCCGAGGGCGTCCGCCGCCTGGCGGCCGCCCTGCACACCGCGGGCTGACACCGGGCGACCGGTCGATCACGGTCACCGGCGTCCGCCCTGGTAGCCTCGGCCGCGGAGGGCAGGAGAGAAGATGGCCGAGATGCGAGCCGCGGAATCCGGCCCGGCCCTGCTGCTGCGGGACTTCGTCAACACGCTCGACGTCGAACGCGGCGTCGACCGGCTCGGCACGCCCGGCGAGCTGGCGCACTGGCTGGAGGGCCGCGGACTGGTCGCGGGCCCGGCGCGGGCGACCGGGCAGGACCTCGCCGCCGCCGTCACCCTGCGCGAGGGCCTGCGCGCCGCCATGCTCGCCCACCACTCCTCCGCCGCCGGCCGGCCGCCCGCGGAGCTGGAGGGGGTGCTGGAGCGGCTGCCGCTGCGGATCTCGCTGGCCGACGGGCGGCCCGTGCTCGTGCCGGTCGGGTGCGGCGTGGCGGCCGGGCTGGCGCGGATCGCGGCGGCGGTCGCGGCGGCCGCGGCGGACGGCACCTGGCCCCGGCTGAAGGTCTGCCGGCAGGACACGTGCCTGTGGGCGTTCCTCGACACGTCCAAGAACCGCTCCCGCGCGTGGTGCTCCATGCGGGTGTGCGGCAACCGCACCAAGACCCGCGCCTACCGGGCGCGCCGCCGCGCCGCGACCGCGCAGGCCCCGCAGCGGTAGCGTGGTCGCGTACGCGCGAGGAGAGGACGGAACGCCATGGCCGATGCGGGCGTGCGGCCCGCGCGCCGCCCGGACGCGGCCGCCGTCGCCGACATCCAGGTCCGCGCCTGGCGGCGGTTCTACCGCGACCTGCTGCCCGCCGCGGTGCTGGAGCAGGTGACCAGCCCGGCCGCCCGCGACCGCTGGCACGAGCGGTGGGCCGAGTCGATCACGGCGCCGCCGAGCCCGCGGCACCGGGTGCTGGTGGCGGTGGCGTCCGACCTGGTCGTGGGGTTCGCCGCGCACGGCCCCGCCGAGGATCCGGACGCCGCGCCGGGCACCGCCGAACTGGTGGCGCTGCTGGTCGATCCGGCGCACACCGGCGCCGGGCACGGCAGCCGCCTGCTGGCCGCCACCGCCGACCTGCTGCGCGACGACGGCGCCGAGACGCTGACCACGTGGGTGTTCGAGGCCGACGAGGCGATGCGCGCGTTCCTCGGGTCGGCCGGGTGGGCGCCGGACGGGACGTCCCGCACCCTCGACATGGGCGAGCCGGTGCGCGAGATCCGGCTGCACACCGACATCCGCGAACCGCAGGACCGGTCCACGCCGTAAAACCGGGGGCGGTGCGGGGCCGCTTCGACCCGCCCTTATGTTTGAAGCCGTGCCCATGTCCACGTCCCTGACCTCGCCGACCGCGCAGACGCCGGCCCGTGCGACCGGCCGCCACCGTTGGTTCGGCATGGTCGTGATCAGCCTGGGCGTCGCGCTGATCGTGGTGGACGCCACGATCGTCAGCGTCCTGCTCCCCCAGATCATCTCCGGGCTCGGCCTCACCAGCACCGACGCCGAATGGGTGACCTCGGTGTACGCGCTGGTGTTCGCCGCGCTGCTGATCCCCGCCGGGCGGGCGGGCGACCTGTTCGGGCGGCGCCGCCTGTTCGTGCTGGGCGTGGGCGTGTTCACCGCCGCGAGCGCGGCCGCCGCGCTGGCCGTCGGCGGGTCGGCGCTGATCGCCGCGCGCGCCGCGCAGGGCGTGGGCGCCGCGATGATCCTGCCCGCCGCCCTGTCGACGGTGCACGCGACGTTCACCGGCCGGGAGCGGGCCGCGGCGTTCGGGATCTACGGGGCGCTGATCAGCGGCATGGCCGCGCTGGGCCCGCTGCTGGGCGGCGCGGTGGCGTCCGCGTCGGGCTGGCGGTGGGCGTTCGGCATGAACCTGCCGCTGGGCGCCGCACTGGCCGCCGGGGCGCTG
Organism: Actinomadura sp. NBRC 104425; assembly: GCF_030269545.1. Classification (GTDB taxonomy): domain Bacteria; phylum Actinomycetota; class Actinomycetes; order Streptosporangiales; family Streptosporangiaceae; genus Spirillospora; species Spirillospora keratinilytica. Next base: position 212,647 of record NZ_BSTN01000003.1, read on the forward strand.
CTGCTCATGCCGGAGACCCGCGCGCCGCGCCCGGCGCGCGCGGCCGGACGGCGGGGCGCGCTGCGCGACATCGACTGGGCGGGCGGCGTGCTGTCGGCGCTGGGCTTCGGCGCGCTGATGTGCGGGCTGATCGAGGGCCAGTCCTACGGCTGGTGGACGGCGACCCGGGCGTTCTCGATGGGGCCGTTCGACTGGTCCGAGAGCGGGCCGTCGCCCGTCCCGGTCATGCTGGGGCTGTCGGCGGTGCTGCTGGCGGCGCTGGTGCTGGTGGAACGGGCGCGGGCCGCCGCGGGCCGCCCCGTGCTGCTCGACCTGACGCTCTTCGCGATCCCCGGTTTCCGGCGCGGCAACCTGGCCCTGGCCCTGGTCAACGTGGGCGAGCTGGGCCTGCTGTTCGTGCTGCCGCTGTTCCTGCTGGGCGTGCACGGCAGCGCGCCGCTGCAGATCAGCCTGGCGATCCTGCCGCTGGCGGCGGGCGCGTTCCTGGCGGGCGGCGCCGCGCGGCGGCTGGCACAGCGCGGCGGGCCGCACCGGGTCGTCCAGCTCGGCATGGTGCTGGAGGTCGCCGCCGTCCTCGCGCTGGCGATCACCCTCGGCCCGGCGACCGGGGGGCTCGGCATGGCGCCGTGGATGCTGCTGTACGGGCTGGGGCTCGGCCTGACCTCCGCACAGCTGACCAACGTGTCGCTGATGGACGTGCCGAGGGAGCAGGCGGGCCAGGCGTCCGGCACCCAGTCCACCTCCCGGCAGATCGGCGGCGCCCTCGGTATCGCGTTCGTCGGCGCGGTGTTCGCCACCGGTCTGGGGAACGCCATGACCGACCGGCTCCAGGAGGGCCCGCTGACCGCGGACCGGCAGACGGTGATCGTGCATGAGCTGCGTCACAGCGCCGGGACGTTCGCGCGCGACCTGCACGACGCGCCCGGCATGGCCGACGTGGCGCGGGCGGCGGACGAGAGCCTGGCCGCAGGGACGAAGCAGGCGCTGCTGGCGACGGGCGCCGTCCTGGCGCTCGGCCTGCTGACGACGCTGCGGCTGCGTCCGGGCGGCGGCCCGGCGGGCGACGGCGGCGGGCCGGGCGCACGCGGTGATCGGAATCGGCGAGAATCTAGGCGGTAAACCCGTCCCGGCGCACCGCGTCACCTGAAACAGCGTCCCCGACCAGCATCCCCGAACAGAGGTCACCGTGGCCACGCTCTCCCAATGGATCGCCGGATCCCGGCCCCGCACCCTGCCCGCCTCCGTCGTCCCCGTCGCCGTCGGCACGGGGGTCGCCATCGGCCAGGACGGGTTCGTGTGGTGGCGGGCCCTGCTCGCGGCGTTCGTCGCGCTGCTGCTGCAGATCGGCGTCAACTACTCCAACGACTACAGCGACGGGATCCGCGGCACCGACGAGGCCCGCGTCGGGCCGCTGCGGCTGGTCGGCTCCAAGGTCGCGCCGCCCCGCCAGGTGCTGGCGGCGGCCCTCGGCTGCTTCCTCGCCGCCGCCGTGGCCGGTCTGGTGCTGGCCGCCGTGACCACCTGGTGGCTCCTGCTGGTCGGCGCGGCCGCGATCCTGGCCGCCTGGTTCTACACCGGCGGCAAGAACCCCTACGGGTACCGGGCGCTCGGCGAGCTGTCGGTGTTCGTGTTCTTCGGGCTGGTCGCCGTCGTCGGCACCGTGTACGTGCAGACCGAGACGCTGCCGTGGGAGGCGTGGGCGGCGGCGGTGCCGGTCGGGCTGCTGGCCTGCGGGCTGCTGGTCGTCAACAACTTGCGCGACATCCCCACCGACGCCGCCTCCGGCAAGCGCACCCTGGCCGTCGTGCTCGGCGACCGCCGCACCCGCATCCTGTACGCCGCGTGCACCGCCCTGCCGTTCACCATCGTGCTGGCGGTGGCCGCCCCGCACCCGTGGGCCCTGCTCGCGCTGCTGGCCGCGCCGCTGTCGGTGCCGCCGGCGCAGACCGTGATGGGCGGCGCGACCGGCCCGGCCCTGATCCCCGTGCTGGGCCAGACCGGCCGCCTGCAGCTGGCGTTCGGCGCGCTGTTCGCCGTCGGCCTGGCCCTGTGAGCCGCCTCCCCCGGGCCCGCTAGCCCTGCCCGGCCCCGGCCGGCTCCCAGCGGATCTCGGGCTGGCCCGCGTCGGCGAGGGCCTTGTTGACGGCGCTGAACGGCTTGGTGCCGAAGAACTTCTTGGCGCTCAGCGGGCTGGGGTGCGCCGACTCCAGGACGACGTGGTGCGCGCCCGTGACGAGCGGCGCCTTCTTGCGCGCGTACCCGCCCCACAGCACGAACACCACCCGGTCGGTCTTGTCGTTCAGCGCGCGGATGGCGGCGTCGGTGAACTGCTCCCAGCCCTTGCCCGCATGCGAGCCGGCCTGCCCCTCGCGCACCGTCAGCACCGCGTTGAGCAGCAGGACGCCCTGGTCGGCCCACGGGGTCAGGTCGCCGGACTTGGCGACCGGCACGCCCAGGTCGGCGGCCAGCTCCTTGAAGATGTTGCGCAGCGACGGGGGCAGCCGCACGCCCTCGCGGACGCTGAAGCTCAGCCCGTGCGCCTGCCCCGGCCCGTGGTAGGGGTCCTGGCCGAGGATCAGCACGCGCGCCCGGTCGTAGGGGCAGTGCCGGAACGCGTTGAACAGGTCCTCCCGGGGCGGGTACACGGTGCCCGACGCGTACTCCTGCTCCACGAAGGCGCCGAGCCCGGCCATGACCTCCGGGTCCACCAGCGGGTCGAGCCGGCGCCGCCAGTCGTCGGGCAGCAGCTCCATCAGGTCGAGCGACATCCACGCCTCCGTTCAGGGGGAAGTTACGTCACGCGCACGCGGACCGCGTGCGGGCCGGTGCGCCGTCGTCCGGCGCATCCGCCTGCAGCACACTAGCCGCGCGCACTGACACACCGGGGGCGAATCACCGGCGGCGACCGGAGCGATCCCTAAGATGAGGCCATATGCCCGACACCCCCCGTCGACGGCGCCTGGTGGCCTGCGCCGTCCTCGTCCTGCTCTGTCTCGCGGGGACCGCGGGGGGCTGCGGCCGCTCGTCCGGCCCCAGGACGCTCACCGTGCTGGCCGCCTCGTCGCTGACCGAGGTCCTCGGCGAGCTCGTCACCGCCTACACCCAGACGCACCGGGACGTGCGGCTGGAGACGGTCTTCGGCGGCTCCCAGGAGATGGCCGCGCGGCTGGAGGACCGCGACACCGGCGACGTGCTGATCACCGCGGACGAGACGACGATGGACCAGGCCGCCGCCGATCTCGTCGGGCCCCGCCGCATCGTCGCGCACAACTCGATGACGATCGCGGTCGCGCCCGGCAACCCCCGGCGCATCCGCGGCCTGTCCAGCCTGACCCGGCGCGGCCTGCGGATCGCGATCGCCGCCGAGTCCGTCCCAGCCGGCCGGTACGCGCGCCAGATGCTGGCCCGCGCGAACCTGACCGTGCGGTGGAGCTCCGAGGAGGTCAACGTGCGGGCCGTGCTGGACCAGGTCCGCACGGGCGAGGCGGACGCCGGGCTGGTCTACATCACCGACCTGCGGTCGGCGGGCATCGCCACCAGCAGCGTGCCGATCCCCGCCGAGCAGAACGTCACCGCCGCCTACCCGGCCTCCGCCGTCAAGGACAGCGCGCACCCGCGGGACGCGGCCGACTTCGTCGACTGGCTCACCACCCCCACCGCCCGCGCGCTGTTCCACAAGCACGGCTTCGCGCTCCCGAAGGCGTCACAGAGCGGGCAGCCGTCGCAGGAGCAGCAGGCGTCACAGGGCTAGCAGGCGGCGGTCCAGGAGCATTCGCGGTCCGCCCGCGGGGCGGCCGTGCGGGCGGCGCGCGTAAGGAGCGGCCCGCCCGCGAGCCGGATCGCGATCCTGTCCTCGATGTCCTTGGGCGCGTACCGGGCGCGGTAGCCGTTGAGGACGATCGAGAAGACCAGGCGGCGCCCACCGCGCCCCCTGACATAGCCCGACAGGGCGGTGACTCCGGTGAGGGTGCCGGTCTTGGCGCGGACGTTGCCCGCCGCAGGGCTGTGCCTCATCCGCGACGCCAGCGTGCCGCCCACCCACGGGTGGGGGTGCCCGGCCACCGGCAGGGAGCGGGCGAACGCGGGGAACCACGGCTCGCCGCGCACCCGCAGCAGCAGCTCGGACAGCTGCCGCGCCGTCGTCCGGTTCGCGCGCGACAGACCGGAGCCGTCGGCGAGCGTCAGGGGCGAGGTGTCCACGCCGAGGCGGCCCAGCCGGCGGCGCGTCACCGACAGGCCCGCGGGCCAGCTCCCGACACCCTTCCTCTCGCGGCCCATCGCCTTGACAAGAATCTCGGCGATGGTGTTGTTGCTCAGCTTCATGTAGGGGACGGCCAGCATCGCCAGCGGCACGGAGCGGCGGACGGCCACCCTCCTGGCGTCGGCGGGCGTGCGGCCGCGTACGGTGGCGCCGTCCACGCGCACGCCGTGGGCGCGGAGCGCGGCGCGGAAGACGGCGGCCGCGTACAGAGTGGGTTCGTGGACGCTGCGCAGCCGCCGCAGCACGGGCCGGCCCGCCGGATACCGGCCGGTGACGCGGATGACGGCGGTGCCGCGCGGCCTGGTGACCGACAGCGTGGACCGCGTCCCGGGCCCGCCGGTCCTGGCCCGGTTGTCGACGGTGAGGTAGCGGGTCTTCGGCCGCAGCGCGACGCGCACGGGCGCGCCCGGACGCGTCGCGGCGACGTCCACCCGCACCGCCCCGGCGTGCAGGTCCCGGTCCGGGGACAGCGTCAGCGCCGACACCTGGGCGGCGTAGGCGTACTGCTCGTCGTCGGCCTCCCAGCCGTCCCCCAGCCGCCGGTCGTCGAAGTGGGTGTCGTCGGCGACGAGCCTGCCCTCCACGCGCCGGATCCCCGCCGCGGCCACCGCCCCGGCCAGGCGGCGGTAGTCGCGCGGCCGCAGCGTCGGGTCGCCGGTGCCCTTCAGGTACAGGTCGCCGTGCACCCGACCGCCGCTGCGGGGCCCGGACGCGACGGTCGTGCGGAACCGGTACCGGGGGCCCAGCACGTCCAACGCGGCCGCGAGGGTCTGCAGCTTCTGGTTGGACGCGGGCATCAGCGGCGTGTCGGCGCCCCGCGCGTACAGGGTCCGGCCCGTCCGCGCGTCGCGCACCACGACACCGACCCCGGCGCCCGCCAGGCGCGGGTCGGCGAGGATGGCGTCGATGTCGTCCTGCAGGTCGTGCAAGCCGGCCGCGACGGCACCGGCCGCCGGCGTGGCGACGGCGGTGACGGCCGCCATGGCGGCCGCCGCGGCGGCGAGCGGAACGCTACGCATGGCGAGAGCCTAGCGACGCAGCGTCACTCCAGCGTGGAAGGCAGGCGCCCGTTCTCGCACATGGCCACGCAGTCGTCGTGGCTCTTGAGCACGTCCAGGACCGTGGGGTGCGGCGCGGCGTACACGGTGGGGTAGTCCTCCTCGCCCAGCGCCGGGTCGGGGCGGAAGGCCAGGGCGTCCTCGTCGGCGGAGAACCGCACGTCGATGCCCGGCTTGTTGCCGCGCGGGTCGAGCCGCACCCACCGGTCGTCGATCAGCGCGGCGGCCAGCCCGTGCACGACGAAGCCGTCGCCGTCCCGCAGGCGCTGGTAGCACAGCCCCGCCTGGACGCCGCCCGCCCGCAGCAGCGCCACGAACGCGTGCGCCTTGGCGTAGCACAGGCCGGTGCCCTCGCTCAGCACGTCCGACGCGCGCCAGGTGACGCGGCGGTCGCCCGCGTCCTGGGAATGGGTCACCCGGTCGCGGACGTACTCGAACGCGTTCCGCGCGTAGGCGACATCGTCGCCGGTGCGCAGCTCGGACGCGACCTGCTGCACGACCGGGTGCTCGTGGTCGATCGCCTCGTCCGCGGCGAGGTAGTCCCAGGGCTCGGCCGCGAAGCGCATCACAGCCCGAGCAGCGACTCGATGCCCACGGTGAGCCGGTCGGGCAGCCCGGCGACCGAGCGGACGCCCAGCAGCACGCCCGGCATGAACGACTCGCGGTTCATCGAGTCGTGCCGGACGGTGAGCACCTCGCCGTGCCCGCCGAGCAGCACCTCCTGGTGCGCGATCAGGCCGGACAGGCGGACGGCGTGCACCCGCACCCCGTCGACGTCGGCGCCGCGCGCACCCTTCAGCTCGGCGGTGGTGGCGTCCGGCGAGGGGCCCGTGCCCGCCTCGCCGCGCGCCGCCGCGACCAGCTCGGCGGTGCGGTGCGCGGTGCCGCTCGGCGCGTCCGCCTTGTTCGGGTGGTGCAGCTCGATGATCTCGACGGATTCGAAGAACGGGGCGGCCTTCTGCGCGAAGTGCATCATCAGCACGGCGCCGATGCCGAAGTTAGGGGCGATGAGCACGTTGCCCTTGCCGTGCGCCGCCAGCCAGGACCGCACGGTGTCCAGCCGGGACGCGTCGAACCCGGTGGTGCCGACCACCACGTGCAGGCCGTGCTCGACGCACCAGCGCACGTTGTCCATGACCGCATCGGGATGGGTGAAGTCGACCGCGACGTCGGCGGCGGCGAGCGGGTCGCGCGCGTCGCCCTGGTCGACGGCGGCCACCAGCTCCATGTCGTCCGCGCCCTGCACGGCCCGGCACACCTCGGCGCCCATGCGTCCGCGCGCGCCCAGCACCCCGACTTTGATCACGTTCTCCTCCTGTTCGGACCGGTCACCGAGCCTATCCAGCCCCAGCTCAGAGGGTGAAATCACGGTCGCCGAACGGGCCGATGACGGTGAGGGCCTGCGGCCCGGCCAGCACGTCCCGGGCCACCTCGCGCACGTCGTCGGGGGTGACCGCGTCGATGCGGGCCAGCACCTCGTCGACGGCCAGCAGCGACTCGTACACCAGCTCGCTTTTGGCGATGCGGCTCATCCGCGAGCCGGTGTCCTCCAGGCCCAGCACCATGCCGCCGCGCAGCTGCCCCTTGCCGCGCTCCAGCTCCTCGTCGGTCAGCCCGCGCTCGGCCACCGCCGCGACCTGGTCCCGGCAGATGGACAGCACCTCGTCGACCTTGCCGGGCTGGCAGCCGGCGTACACGCCGAAGACGCCGGTGTCGGCGTACTGGGAGGTGTAGCTGTACACCGAGTACGCCAGGCCGCGCTTCTCCCGGACCTCCTGGAACAACCGCGACGACATCCCGCCGCCCAGCGCCGCGTTCAGCACCCCCAGCGCGAACCGGCGGTCGTCGCCGCGGGCGACGCCGACGCCGCCGAGCACCAGGTGGGCCTGCTCGGTGTCCTTGTCCAGCACGCGGACCGACGGGGACACCGGGACCGGCTCCCCGCCCAGCCGGGGCGGGCTGGGCGGCGCGTCGCCGGTCAGCCGGTCGGCGTAGGCCTCCTGCACCAGCCGGACGACCTCGTCGTGGTCGACCCGGCCCGCCACCGCCACCACCAGGTTCGGCGGGATGTAGCGCTCGCGGTAGTAGCCGTGGATGCGGTCCCGGGTCAGCGCGTTGATCGACTCGACCGTGCCCAGGATGGGGCGGCCCAGCGGCCCGTCGCCGTACAGCGCGGCGGCGAACTCGTCGTGGATCAGGTCGCCGGGGTCGTCGTCGCGCATGTGGATCTCTTCGAGGATCACGCCGCGCTCGGCCTCCACGTCCTCGGGCCGGTTCAGCGAGGACGCCACCATGTCGCACACCACGTCCGCGGCCAGCGGCAGGTCGGAGTCGAGCACCCGCGCGTAGTAGCAGGTGTATTCCTTGGCGGTGAAGGCGTTCAGGTCGCCGCCGACCGCCTCGACCGCGGCGGAGATCTCCAGCGCGGACCGCCGCTCGGTGCCCTTGAACAGCACGTGCTCCAGGTAGTGGCTGGCGCCCGCGTCCGCGGGGGCCTCGTCGCGGGAGCCGACGGCCGCCCAGATGCCGAAGGCCGCCGACCGCACCGTCGGCATCGACTCGGTCACCACGCGCAGGCCGCCGGGCAGCACCGTCCGCTTCACCGGACCGGAACCGTCGCTGCCGGGGTGGATGGTATGGGTCGTTCCGGGCTCCTGCGCCCTCGCCGCCAGGGTCACGTCGTCGCTCGCATTCACTCGGGGCGGACGATCCGGCGCCTTGCGCCGGGTCCAAACGGGCCGACCGGCCGAACCCCAAGCCTATTGGGGTGGGCCGGTCGGTCACGACTTCCAGCGGGGGTAGGCCCCCGTACGGTCAGGTGTTGCGCTGGGCCGCGTCATCGCCTCCGCTGCGGCGGGTGCGGCGCCGGCGCGGACGCCGCCGCTCGCCGCCCTCGGACGGGGCCGCGCCGCCGTCCGCGGCCGGCTCGGCGGCCTCGTCCGCGGCGGCCTCGCCGTTCCCGGCGCCGGCCGCGGCCTGCTCGCGCTCGGCTGCCTCGCGCTCGACGACCTCCACCGGCACCAGCGACAGCTTGCCGCGCTGGTCGATCTCGGTCACCTCGACCTGGATCTTCTCGCCGACCTTGATGACGTCCTCGACGTTCTCGATCCGGGCACCGCCGTGCAGCTTGCGGATCTGCGAGACGTGCAGCAGGCCGTCCTTGCCGGGCAGCAGCGACACGAACGCGCCGAACGTGGTGATCTTGACGACCGTGCCCAGGTACCGCTCGCCCACCTCGGGCATGTGCGGGTTGGCGATCGCATTGATCGCCTGCCGGGCGGCCTCGGCGGACGGGCCGTCGGTGGCGCCGACGTAGATCGTGCCGTCGTCCTCGATGGTGATGTCGGCGCCGGTGTCGTCCTGGATCGAGTTGATCATCTTGCCCTTGGGGCCGATCACCTCGCCGATCTTGTCGACCGGGACCTTGATGGTGATGATCCGCGGCGCGTTCGGGCTCAGCTCCGCGGGCTCCTCGATCGCCTCGGCCATCACGTCCAGGATCGCCAGCCGCGCGCCCCGGGCCTGCCGCAGCGCCGCGGCCAGCACCTGGGCGGGAATGCCGTCCAGCTTGGTGTCCAGCTGCAGCGCGGTGATCAGGTCGCGGGTGCCGGCGACCTTGAAGTCCATGTCGCCGTAGGCGTCCTCGGCGCCGAGGATGTCGGTCAGCGTGACGTACTCGCCGCCCTCGTGGATCAGGCCCATCGCGATGCCGGCCACCATCGCCTTGAGCGGCACGCCCGCGTCCAGCAGCGACATGGTGGACGCGCACACCGAGCCCATCGACGTGGAGCCGTTGGAGCCGATCGCCTCCGACACCTGCCGGATCGCGTACGGGAACTCCTCGCGGCTCGGCAGCACCGGGATCAGGGCGCGCTCGGCCAGCGCGCCGTGCCCGATCTCGCGGCGCTTGGGCGAGCCGACCCGGCCGGTCTCACCGGTGGAGTAGGGCGGGAAGTTGTAGTGGTGCATGTAGCGCTTGGTGCGCTCGGGGTTGAGCGTGTCGATCGTCTGCTCCATACGCAGCATGTTCAGCGTCGTCACGCCCAGGATCTGGGTCTCGCCGCGCTCGAACAGCGCCGAGCCGTGCACCCGCGGGATCACGTGCGCCTCGGCCGCCAGGCGGCGGATGTCCTTGACGCCGCGGCCGTCGATGCGCATCCCGTCGCGGATGATCCGCTCGCGCACCAGCCGCTTGGTCACGGCGCGGAACGCGGCGGGGATCTCCTTCTCCCGGCCCTCGAAGTCGGGGGCCAGCTTCTCCAGCGCGGACGTCTTGATCTCGTCCAGCCGGTTCTCGCGGGTCTGCTTGTCGGCGATCGTCAGCGCCTCGGCCAGCTCGGCGGCCACGGTGGCGTTGACCGCCTCGAGCACGTCGTCCTGGTAGTCGGGGAACAGCGGGTACTCGGCGACGGGCTTGGCGGCCTTGGCGGCCAGCTCGGACTGCGCCTTGCACAGCGCGGCGATGAACGGCTTGGCGGCCTCCAGGCCCTCGGCCACCGTCTCCTCGGTGGGGGCCACGGCGCCCTCGGCCACCAGGGCCAGGGTGTCGCGGGTGGACTCGGCCTCCACCATCATGATCGCGACGTCGCCGTCCTCCAGCACCCGGCCGGCCACCACCATGTCGAAGGTGGCCCGCTCCAGCTCGGGGTGGGTGGGGAAGCCGACCCAGCGGCCGTCGATCAACGCGACGCGCACGCCGCCGATCGGGCCGGAGAACGGCAGCCCGGCCAACTGGGTGGACAGCGACGCGGCGTTGATCGCCACCACGTCGTACAGGTGGTCGGGGTGCAGCGCCAGGACCGTCGCGACGATCTGGATCTCGTTGCGCAGCCCCTTGACGAACGAGGGGCGCAGCGGCCGGTCGATCAGCCGGCAGGTGAGGATGGCGTCCTCGGACGGGCGGCCCTCGCGGCGGAAGAACGAGCCGGGGATGCGCCCGGCGGCGTACATCCGCTCCTCGACGTCCACCGTCAGCGGGAAGAAGTCCAGGCTCTCCTTGGGCTTCTTGGACGCGGTGGTCGCCGACAGCACCATCGTCTCGTCGTCGAGGTAGGCGACGGCCGAGCCGGCGGCCTGGCGGGCCAGCCGGCCGGTCTCGAACCGGACGACGCGGGTGCCGAGCGGTCCGTTGTCGATCACGGCCTCGGAGCTGTGCGCCCCTTCCATGCGCGCGCCTTGGCTCACGGGAATCTCGGTCACGGGAATCTCCTTGGTTTCTCGCGCCCTCGCGGCCCGGTTCCCGTGGATGTCGCGCTGTGCCGGTCTTCGATCGAAGCGCCCGGATCGCCCACGTTGTCGCGCGCCCCCACCCGTCTGCGGCGAAGGCATGATCCGGGAGCCACTACCGAGGACCGGCCCGCACCAAGGGGGAGGTCCGCGAGGCTCTCTTCTGTGTTCAGTTGTCCGGCCCGGGGGGTTTCACTCCCGCCGGGCGCGAATAATCGGAGGGAGCGGCCCCAGCGAGCCGCTCCCCCACCGTCCTAACGGCGCAGACCGAGGCGCTCGATCAGCCGCCGGTAGCGGTTGATGTCCTTGTTCTGCAGGTACTTCAGGAGCCGGCGGCGCTGGCCCACCAGCAGCAGCAGACCGCGGCGGCTGTGGTGGTCGTGCTTGTGCTCCTTGAGGTGCTCGGTCAGGTCGTTGATCCGCCTGGTCAGCAGCGCGACCTGGACCTCCGGCGAACCGGTGTCACCCTCACTGGTCGCGAACTCGGCGATGATCTTCTGCTTGGTAGCGGTGTCGAGCGGCACGTGGCTCCTTCGATGAGATCGTCATCCGCAGATCCCGCGCCCCGCCGGGCGCCCGGGTCCGCATGATGCGTTCAGGAATAAAGGGGGTGAGCCGCATGAGGGTGCAGCCCACCGGCCGGTATGGCTCCGGTGACTCTTCACCGTACCATGCCCGGCTTGTGCACCGACCTCCGCCCCTTGACGGAGGGTGATCACCGTGCTCCGCCCCGTACGGTTCCCGTCCGGCCCCTGCGCGGTGCCGCGGACCGTGCGGCCGCCGGGGCTACGCGTCCGCGGTGATCTGGCGGGTGCGCTCGGTGTCCTGGTGCATCTGCTCGATCAGCGCGTCGACCGAGTCGAACTTCAGCGTGTCGCGCAGCCGGGCCTGGAAGTCCACGGCCATGTGCTCGCCGTACAGGTCCAGGTCGTCGCGGTCGAGCGCGTACGCCTCGACGGTGCGCTCGCCGGTGCCCTCGAACGTGGGGTTGGTGCCGATGGAGATCGCGGCGGGCCAGCGGAAGCCGGGATAGCGCTCGGAGTCGCACACCAGCCACCCGGCGTAGACGCCGTCGCTGGGGATCGCGGTGTGCGGCTGCGTCTCCAGGTTGGCGGTGGGGAAGCCCAGCGCGCGCCCGCGCATGTGCCCGCGCACCACCACCCCCTCCACGCGGTGCGGCCGGCCCAGCGCGTGCGCGGCGCCCTCGACGTCGCCCCGCTCCAGCCGGGCGCGGATGTAGCTGGAGGAGATCGTGTCGCCGTCGGCCACCAGCGGCATGCCCTCGGCGGTGAAGTCGTACTTCTCCCCCAGCTCCCGCAGCAGCGCCACGTCGCCCTTGGCCTTGTGGCCGAACCGGAAGTCCTCGCCGACGATCACGTGCGCCGCGTGCAGCCGGTCGACCAGCACCGACTGGACGAACTCGTCCGGCGGCACCTTCGACAGCTCCAGCGTGAACGGCACCACGACCACCGCGTCGGTGCCGAGGCCCTCCAGCAGGCCGATGCGGCGCGCGGTGGACGCCAGCAGCGGCGGATGGGTGCCGGGCCGCACCACCTCGTCGGGGTGCGGATCGAATGTGATCACCACCGATCGCAGCCCGCGTTCGCGGGCCAGCTCGGCGGCCCGGCCCACGATCCGCTGGTGCCCCCGGTGGACGCCGTCGAACACGCCGATGGTGACGACCGTCCTGCCCCAATCGGCGGGAACCTCGTCGAGGCCATGCCAGCGCCGCACCATGCACTCCCCTGCGTCGGAACCTGCCTGCCCGGTCTTCCCCTGTCGCATCACAGACTGCCATGCGCGGCCCCGCCACACGACCGAGGGGGCCGCCTCACGACGCGAAACCCGCCGGACCGCGACGAAGTTTACTCGGAGGCAACAAAGTACTCGGAGGCGACAGGGGCCGGACGCCCTGCTAGGGGACGAACACCGCCAGCGGCTTGGCGACCCGGCCCTGCTCCTCCATCAGGGCCAGCAGCGTCCCGTCGGGCGCGAACACCCCGACCGGCCCCGGCCCCAGGCCCGCCGCGGGCAGCCGCCCGCCGTGCACGACCTTGCGCGCCTCGTCGGCCGACACCTCCCGGCGCGGGAACGCGGCCGCCACCGCCTCGGCCATCGGCATGATCTCCAGCTTCTCGGCGAGCTGGTCCAGCGTGCGGGCCATGGCCAGGTCATAGGGGCCGACGCGGGTGCGGCGCAGCGCGGTCAGATGGCCGCCGCAGCCCAGCGCAGCGCCCAGATCGCGGGCCAGCGCCCGGATGTAGGTGCCGGACGAGCAGGTGACGGAGGCGTCCACGTCCACCAGGTCGCCGTGGCGGCGCACGGCGGTGACGGTGAACGCGTGCACCGTCACCGGACGGGCCGCCAGCGCCACCTCCTTGCCCTCGCGGGCCATCCGGTAGGCGCGCTTGCCGTCCACCTTGATGGCGCTGACCTGCGGCGGAACCTGGCTGATCGGCCCGGTGAGCGCCGCGACCGCGGCGTGCAGCGCCTCGTCGGCGACGCCCGCGGCCGAGGCGGTGGCGATGATCTCGCCCTCGGCGTCGTCGGTGTCGGTGGTCTGGCCGAGCCGGATCGTGGCGTCGTAGGCCTTCTCCGTCAGCGCCAGATGCCCCAGCAGCCGGGTCGCCGCGCCCACCCCGACCACCAGCACGCCGGTGGCCATCGGGTCGAGGGTGCCGGCGTGCCCGACCCGCCGGGTGCCGGCCAGCCGCCGCATGCGGCCGACCACGTCGTGGCTGGTCCAGTCGGCGGGCTTGTCGACGACGACCAGCCCCGAGATCTGCGCGCGGCTGCTCATCCCGTCCCCCCGTGGTCGCTCTGGTCGCCGGGGCCGCGCAGCACGGCGCGCAGCCGGTCGATGGTGTCGGCGGGCTCGCCCGTGGCGGTGAACGCCGCGGCAGTGCGGTGCCCGCCCCCGCCGAGCTCGCCGCACGCGCCGCCCACGTCCACCCGGCCCCGGGACCGGGTGGAGACGTACCAGTCGCCCTCGTCGGTCTGCTTGCACACCACCGCGACCTCGGCGTCGTCGGCCCGCCGCAGCTGGTCGATGACGCCTTCGAGCTGGTCGTAGGGCACGCCGCTGTCGGCGCGGTCGGCCCGGCTGATCGCCGTCCACAGCAGGCCCAGGCCGCCCGCGGCGTCGCGGTCCAGCCGGGCCCGGCCGAGGGCGCCCGCCAGCACCTGCAGGTAGCCGAACGAGGCGCGGTCCCACAGCTCGCGGCTCACCTCGTCGGGGCGCACACCCGCCTCCAGCAGCCGCGCCGCCATCGCGTGCACCGCGGGCGTGGTGCACCGGTACCGGAACGAGCCGGTGTCGCTGGCCAGCCCCGCGTACAGGCCGAGGGCGATGTCGCGGGTGAGCGGGACGCGCAGCCGGCGGATCAGCTCGTCCACCAGCATCGCGGTCGCCGCCGCCTCGGGGTCCACCAGCCGGACCTGCTCGGGCCCGCGGATGCCGAGCCCGCCGCCGGAGGCGTGGTGATCCAGGACGATCAGCGTCGCCGCGGCGCGCACCCGCGACGCCAGCGACCCCAGCCGCTCCGCCGCCGCGGTGTCCAGCGCGATCAGCAGCTGCGGGGCGGCGGGCATCCGCCACGGCTCGAGCAGCAGGTCCTGGCCGGGCAGGAAGCGCAGGCTCGTCGGGACGGTGAACGGCTCGCCGAACGAGGCCAGCACCCGCTTGCCCAGGGACCGCAGCGCCAGCGCCAGCGCCAGCATCGAGCCCAGCGCGTCACCGTCGGGGGTCACATGGCAGGCCAGGCAGATCTCGTCGGCCTTGCCGATCAGCTCGACCGCGCGGTCCCAGTCGAGGCCGGACCAGCGGGCCGGCGCGTCGACTCGGCCGGACTCACCGCGGCCGGACTCACCGCGGCCGGGCTGCTCGCCGCCCGGCCGCGCGCACGGCGCAGCGGCGCGGCGCTCCGTCCCGGAGCCGCACCGCCGCCCGGCGGCGCAGCGGAGCATCTCGGCGTACGGCCCCTCCCACGGCCCGAGCGCCTCCATCTCGGACCAGGCCTCGGCGCCCTCGGGCGCACCGCCGCCGACGCGCGCTGCGGCGATCCGCCCCTCCCACGGCATGGCGGGCAGACCCGGGTCGGACGGCGTCGCGGGCTGGGAGTCCTGCGAGGCCGCCGCCCCGGGCCGGCTCTGCGGGCCCCGGCGATGACGCGACGGGGTCGCACCGAGCAGGGCCGAGCGCCTCGCGCGCCCCTCCGGTTCAGTCATCTGACGAGTGTCCCGCCGCGCCGTCCCCGCCGTCTGTGCCGTCGGGCTCCTCATCGGCCTCACTTGTGCGGTAGGGGTTGGCATCCCCCGCCGGCGTGGCCGACCGGGCGGCACGGGCCACCTCGGCGTCCTTGGCGCGGGCCTTGGCCAGCAGGTCGTCGATGTGCGCGGCGTTCTCGATCACGGCGTCCGGGACGAAGGTGATGCTCGGCGTGTGCCGGACGCCGGTCTTGCGGCCGACCTCCGACCGGATCACGCCCTTGGCGCTCTCCAGCGCCGCGGCGGTCTCCTTGCGCTCGCCCTCCGAGCCGTAGACGGTGTAGTAGACCGTGGCGTCGCGCAGGTCGCCGGTGACCCTGGTGTCAGTCACGGTCACGAAGCCGAGCCGAGGGTCCTTGATCCGCCGTTCCAGCATCTCGGCGACGATCTGCTGGATGCGGTCGGCGAGCTTGCGCGCCCGGGCCGGGTCCGCCATGGTCGCACTCCTTTTCTATGGTCCTGGCAGGGCCGGGGCGATGCGGGGTTCTCGCGCCCGGCCCGCGGGGATCGGCACCGTGCCCCCGCGCTCCCCCGCTCAGTCTTCGTCGTTGAACAGCCGCCGCCTGGCCGACAGCAGCTCGATCTCCGGACGGCCCGCGACGAGCCGTTCGCAGGAGTCCAGCACCTGCGAGCAGTTGCCCGCCGTGGCCGACACCACCGCCACCGCGATCTCGGCCCGCCGGTGCAGGTCGAGCGCGCCGGTCTCGGCGACGGCCACGGCGGGGAACCGCCGGTTCACCTCGGCGATGATCGGACGCACGACCGACCGCTTCTGTTTGAGCGAACGCACGTCGCCCAGCAGCAGATCCAGCGTCAGCGCACCCACGTACACCTGGTCGGTCACCTCGGGTAGTCGATATGCCCCCGCATGCGCGCGGGGTGTGGAGGCCGCACCGCGGGAACGCCGTGCGGAGCGGGCCGGGGCGACGGTGCCCTCCCCGGGTGCGCCGGACCGGTCGGCGGTGACGCGGACCGGCTGCCGGTCGGCGGCCCGGCGGCCGTCATGACGCCAGGGTAGAAGATCCACCCGGCGCCCTGTCACGCGGTTTTCGGGAACCGTGCCGTTCAGGGAACAGGGCCGCGGGCCGTGTCGCCACGGCCCGCGGTCCTCCTCGCTCGCGCGATGCGGTTCGTCCGGCTCGGTTGGGTCGGCTCCGTTCTGTCGGCTCGGTTCGGTCGGCTCCGTTCTGTCGGCTCGGTCGCGAGTGTCAGTCGCGCGGCTTCTCGCGCATCTCGAAGCACTCGATGACGTCACCGAGCTTGATGTCGTTGAAGCCGATGCCGATACCGCACTCGAAGCCCTCGCGGACCTCGGTCGCGTCGTCCTTGAACCGGCGCAGCGACGCCACGCTGAGGTTGTCGGCCACCACGACGCCGTCGCGGACCAGCCGCGCCTTGGCGTTGCGCTGGATGACGCCCGAGGTGACCATCGAACCGGCGATGTTGCCGATCCGCGGCACCTTGAAGATCTCGCGGATCTCCGCGGTGCCGAGCTGGACCTCCTCGAACTCCGGCTTCAGCATGCCCTTGAGGGCCGCCTCGACCTCCTCGATCGCCTGGTAGATGACCGAGTAGTAGCGGATGTCCACGCCCTCGCGGTCGGCGATCTCCTGCGCGTTGCGCTCGGCCCGCACATTGAAGCCGATGATCACCGCGCCGTCGGAGGCCAGCGACAGGTTGACGTCGTCCTGCGTGATCGCGCCGACGCCGCGGCGGATCACCCGCAGGGTGACCTCCTCGCCGACGTCGATCTTCAGCAGCGAGTCCTCCAGGGCCTCCACCGAGCCGGACACGTCGCCCTTGAGGATGAGCAGCAGCTCCTGCCGCTCGCCCTGCTTGATGAAGTCCTCCAGGGACATGCTGCGGCGGGTGCGCATCAGCTCGGCGTTGCGCTTGCGCGCCTCCCGCTTGTCGGCGATCTGCCGGGCGACCCGGTCGTCGTCGACGACCAGGAAGCTGTCGCCCGCGCTGGGCACGGCGGTCAGGCCGAGCACCTGCACCGGACGCGACGGCGGCGCCTCCTCGACGTTGTTGCCGTTCTCGTCGAGCATCGCCCGCACTCGGCCGTGCGCCACGCCGCAGACGATCGAGTCTCCGACCCGCAGGGTGCCGCGCTGCACCAGCACGGTCGCCACGGCGCCCCGGCCGCGGTCGAGGTGGGCCTCGATGGCCGACCCCTGGGCGGGCATGTCCGGGTTGGCCTTCAGGTCGAGCTCGGCGTCGGCGGTCAGGATGATCGCCTCGAGCAGTCCGTCGATGTTGGTGCGCTGCTTGGCCGACACGTCGACGAACAGGGTCTGCCCGCCGTACTCCTCGGCGACCAGGCCGTACTCGGTCAGCTGGGCGCGCACCCGCTGCGGGTCGGCGCCGTCGACGTCGATCTTGTTGACCGCGACCACGATCGGCACCCCCGCCGCGGTGGCGTGGTCGATCGCCTCGGTGGTCTGCGGCTTGACGCCGTCGTCGGCGGCGACCACCAGCACCACCAGGTCGGTGGTGTCGGCACCGCGGGCCCGCATGGCGGTGAACGCCTCGTGACCCGGGGTGTCGATGAAGGTGATCTTGCGCAGCTCGCCGTCGACCTCGGTCTCGACCTGGTAGGCGCCGATGTGCTGGGTGATGCCGCCGGCCTCGCCCGCCTGGACGTTGGCGTGCCGGATGGCGTCCAGTAGCTTGGTCTTACCGTGGTCGACGTGGCCCATGACGGTCACGACCGGCGGACGCGGCCGCAGGTTCTCCTCGTCGCCCTCGTCCTCGCCGAACTCGATGTCGAACGACTCCAGCAGCTCGCGGTCCTCGTCCTCCGGGCTGACGATCTGGACGTCGAAGTCCAGCTCGATGCCCAGCAGCTTGAGGTCGTCCTCGTTGACCGACTGGGTCGCGGTGACCATCTTGCCGAGGTGCAGCATGATCTGCACCAGCGAGGCCGGGTTGGCACCGATCTTCTCGGCGAAGTCGGTCAGCGACGCGCCCTGCGGCAGGCGGATCGTCTTGCCGCCGCCCCGCGGGGCCTGCACGCCGCCGATCGCCGGCGCCTGCATGCTGTCGACGAACTCCTGGCGCCGCTGCCGCTTGGACTTGCGGCCCCGGGCCGGACGCCCGCCGGGACGGCCGAACGCGCCCTGCGTGCCGCCGCGGCCGCGGCCGCCGCCGCCCGGGCGGGGACCGCCGAAGCCGGGACGGCCGCCGCCACCGGTGCGCGGGCCGCCGAAGCCGCCGCCCGGACGGCCGCCCCCGCCGGGACGACCGCCGCCGGGGCGTCCGCCGCCACCGCCGCGCGCGGGACCGCCCGCGCGCCCGGGGGCGCCGGCGGGCCGGGACGGCATGTTCATCGGGCTCGGCCGCGCGCCGGCCGGACGCGGCGGCATGTTCGCCGGGCTGGGCCGCGGGCCGCCGGCGCCGGGCGCGCCGGGGCGCGGACCGGGCCGCGGGCCGCCGGGGCGGTCGCCGCCCTGGGCGCCGCCGGGACGCGGACCCGGACGCGGGCCCGGCTTGGGCGGCTGGCCCATGCCGGTGTTGGTCGAGCTGAACGGGTTGTTGCCGGGACGCGGAGCGCCCGGGGCGCCGCGGCCGCCCGGACGGGGGCCGGGACGCGGGCCCGGCTTGGGCGGCCGGGGACCCGGCTTGGGAACGCCGCCGGAGGGCGCGCCGCCGGGGGCCTTGGGCGCCCGCGGCGTCGGCGCGGGACCGCCCTGCGACGCGGCGGGCTGCTGCGGGGCGGGCTGCTGCCGGCCCGGCTGGCGCTGACCCGGCGCGGGCGGCACCGGGGGACGCGGGCCGGGGCCGGGGCGCGGACCGCCCGCCGGGCCCGGCTTGGGCACGGGCGGACGCGGTGTGGGCGCCGCCGGACGCGGCGGCGCGGGACGGGCGCCCTGCGCGCCGGGGGGACCCGGGCGGGGCGCGGTGGGCTTCGGCGCCTCGGGCGCCGAGGGCCTGCGCGGGGCGGCCCTGCGGTCGCCCTGCTTGGACGCGTTCTTGCCGGACGCGTTGTCTGAGAAGGCTTCTGTCAGCCTGCGTACGACCGGCGCCTCGATCGTGGAGGACGCCGAACGGACGAACTCGCCCATTTCACGGAGCTTGGCCATGACGACCTTGCTCTCGACACCGAACTCTTTGGCGAGTTCGTAAACCCGGACCTTCGCCACTGCACTCCCTACTCGGTCCGGGGGTGCGGCCTCCGGACCGTCGTTACCTTGCCGTACTCATCGCGGCGTGCTCATCGAGCGCTCATAGCAATCTCGACCTGCTTCCGACTAGACGTCGCTTACCGTTGGCCATCCTGCTGCCGCGCGTCCCGCGCCGCAAGCCGCGCTCGCAGCGCGGAGGTGTCGAGCGGCCCCGCCAGGCGGAAGGCCCGAGGGAACGCCCGACGCCGCTCTGCGAGCTCGAGACATCCGGGATCGGGGTGCAGATGCGCCCCCCGGCCCGGCATCCGCCCACGAGGATCGGGGACGATCACGCCCTCGACCGCCACGAGGCGCAGCAACTCGGACTTGGCCGTGCGAACCCGGCAGCCCACACACGTGCGCAGTGGAACCGCCCGCTCGCGTGACTCGAGTCTACCGCGGCGAGGCGTCGGCGGGACCTGTCGCATGCTCTCCTGATGTGGTCGATCCTGATGTAGTCGATCCTGATTCGCCGGTTCCGGCCGCCTTCGGGGCTTGTGCCGCTTCGGCCGCGCCGGTCCCCTGGGCCTGCGCCCCGGCGCCGGAACGCTCGGTTCCGGACCGCTCGGCGCCGCCCTGCTCGGTGTCGGAGCGGATGTCGATCCGCCAGCCGGTGAGCCGGGCCGCCAGCCGGGCGTTCTGGCCCTCCTTGCCGATGGCCAGCGAGAGCTGGTAGTCGGGGACGATCACCCGGGCCACCCGGGCGCCCTCGTCCACCACCTCCACGGCCGACACCCGCGCCGGGGACAGCGCGTTGCCCACGAACTCGGCCGGGTCCTCCGACCAGTCCACGATATCGATCTTCTCGCCGTGCAGCTCGTGCATGACGTTGCGGACGCGGCTGCCGAGCGGGCCGATGCACGCGCCCTTGGCGTTCACCCCGGCCTTGCGCGAGCGCACCGCGATCTTGGTGCGGTGGCCGGCCTCCCGGGCGATCGCCGCGATCTCCACGGTGCCGTCGGCGATCTCGGGCACCTCCAGGGCGAACAGCTTGCGCACCAGGTTGGGGTGGGTGCGCGACAGCTGCACCGACGGGCCGCGGTGGCCCTTGCGGACCTGCACCACGTAGGCGCGGATCCGCTCGCCGTGCTCGTAGGCCTCGCCGGGCACCTGCTCCTGCAGGGGCAGGATCGCCTCGATCTTGCCGAGGTCGACCAGGACGTTGCGGGGGTCCTTGCCCTGCTGGATGATGCCGGAGACGATGTCGCCCTCGCGGCCGAGGTACTCGCCGAACGTCAGCTCGTCCTCGGCGTCGCGCAGCCGCTGCAGGATGACCTGCTTGGCGGTCGTCGCCGCTATCCGGCCGAAACCGGTCGGGGTGTCGTCGTATTCCCGGACGGCGTTGCCCTCTTCGTCGGTCTCGGTCGCCCAGACCGTGACGTGCCCGGTCTCCCGGTCGAGCTCCACCCGGGCCTTGGGCGCGGCCCCCTCGGTGCGGTGGTAGGCGATCAGCAGGGCGTCTTCGATGGCCTTGACGGCCACGTCGAGCGAGATGTCCTTCTCGCTCTCCAGACTGCGCAGTGCGGTCATGTCGATGTCCACGAGGCTCCCCCCTCTAGTCCGGCTCGGCCGGCGAACGCGTTTCCTCGGCCTCGTCGGCGGAGCCGCGGAGGGCCGTGCCGCCCGCGGGACGCTCCCCCGCACCCGCCGGCCCTTCGGGTCCGGACGCGCCGTCCACGGCCTCGCCGTCGGCCGCGTCGTCCGCCCGCCGGAACTCCACCTGCACCCGGCCGCGCCCCAGCTCCTTGAAGTCGAAACGGCGCCTGGTCACCCCGCCGGACACGGGCCCGCCCCCAGGCCCCCTGCCCCGCCTGCCGGTGCCCTTCGCGGCGGAGCGCCCCTTGCCGGAGGACGCCTCCGCACCGTCCGGCTCCTGGGAGGTGACGACGTCGATGACGACCGCCTCGTCGTCAGCGGACACCACGCGGCCCTCGATCCGGCCGCCCGCGGTCAGCGGCGCGACCACCAGCCGCCCCCTGGCGCGCCGCCAGTGCCGCGGCTCGGTGAGCGGACGGTCGACGCCGGGCGAGGTGACCTCCAGCACATAGGGCCCGGTGCCCATCACGTCGTGCTCGTCCAGCAGGTCGGAGGCGCGCCGGCTCAGCTCGGCCACGTCGTCGAGACTGACCCCGCCGTCGGCGTCCACCACGACGCGCACCAGGCGCCGCCGGCCGGCGGGCCGCACGTCGACCTCCTCCAGGTCGAAGCCCGCGTCGGCCACCGCGGGTGCGAGCACCCGGGTCAGCTGCGCCACCGCCTCCTCGCGGCTCGGCCTGCTCATGACCGTCCTCCACGCGCGCACGAGACGCCGACACGGCCCCGCTGAGCGTTAGGGCCGGACTCCACGCCCATGGGACCTCCAGTTTGTCGCTCTGAAACGCGGCGTGTCCGTTGACAACTCAAGACTATCGACAGCCGGGCACCTCAGCGCCCTTTCGGACGGGTCACCGGCGCGCCGGATATGGAATGCTTGAGCTGGCCTGATGAGCCGAAGACTCGTCGCGGCCCGTCCTCGTCACACCATCCCGGGGGTCGCCCCCCACGAGGTCTGGGAGACACGCTTGCCCGAGGCCAGCACGGTGTCCCGGCGGGCGGTGCTGGGGGGCACCGCCGGGATCGCCCTTCCCGCGCTGGGCGGCTGCGGCCGCGAGCCCGCCGCGACCCCCGCGCTCGATCCCGAGCTGACGATTTTGGTCGGCGCGATCACGGCCGAGCACGATCTGATCGGCCTGTACGAGGCGGTGCGCGGCGCCCACGCCGACCTGGCGGAGCGGATCGACCCCGCCCTGGCCCACCACCGCGAGCATCTGGCCGTGCTGCGCCGCCACTACGTGCCCGGATCCGGCCGGCTGGCGAGCCCGGCGCCGTCCCCCTCGCCCGTGGCGCAGCCCGTCCCCGGCGACCCGTCCGGCGCGCTGGCCGCGCTGCGCCGCGCCGAAAGCCGGGCGGCCGCCGCGCGGACGGCCGAGGTGGAGCGCGCGGGCCCGGGGCTGGCGCAGCTGCTGGCCAGCATCGGCGCCTGCGAGGCCGGGCACGCCGCGGCCCTGGAGAGGGACGCGTGAGCCCTTCGGTGGACGCCCTGCAGGAGGCGCTGAAGGCCGAGCACGCCGCGGTGTACGGCTACGGGGTGGTGGGCGCGCGGCTGCGGGGCCGGCTGCGCCGGTCGGCCGAGTCCCACTGGGACGCCCACCGTCTGCAGCGCGACCGGCTGATGGCGCAAATCTCCCAGCGCGGCGCCCGTCCGGCGGCGGCGGCGCCCGCCTACCGCCTGCCCGTGCGGGTCACCTCGGCGCGCACCGCCGCCGAGCTGGCCGCCGCGCTGGAGGACGGCGTGGTGACCGCGTACGCGGGGCTGGCGGGCGCGCCGGAGGCCGCGCTGCGCACGCTGGCGGCCCGGGCGATGCAGGAGGCGGTGGCGCGTGCGGTGCGCTGGCGGGCCGACGCCGGCCTGCCGCGGGCGGCCGGTGCGGCGTTCCCGGGGCTGCCGCCGTCGGCCCTGGCGCCGGGGCGTACCGCCGGCCCCGGCTGATCATGCGCTGATCATCACGGCGACCTCCGGGAACAGTTCCGCCCCGAGCGATCGTTCACCCGAACTGCAGAGTATTGGGGAGATCGGGGGAGCTTGACCGGTATGGCCGTTATTGAGCAACGCGACACCGCCACCGCGAGCCTGGAGGAGCTGCGCGCCGTGTACCGGGCGCGCATCGACCAGCTCGCGGCCGAGCGCGACGAGGCGCGGCGCGAGGCGCACCGCGCCAAGGAGGAGGCCTACATCGCGCGCGCCAACCTGGCCAGCCTCACCGCCCGCGTCCAGGAGCTGCTGGCCGCCGCCGCGCGCCATCTGCCGGACCTCGCCGTCGACGGCCCGGACGACGTGCCCGCGCTGGAGGGCCGGACGGGCGAGGAGAGGCGCGCCCTCCCCTCGGAGCGCAGGGCGCTGCCCGCCCCCGCGGCGGACACCGCGCGCTCGGACGGCTCGCGCTAGCACCCGCACGGCGGCCGGGCCCACCGGCCGCCGTGCCCGTCCCCATGCGCGGCGGCGCCGCGCATTCGGCCTGTTCGGGCGGGCCGTGCAGATCCGCCGCCCGATGACGGCGGTGCGCCGGGTGTGACGGTTCCGCCTCCGCCGAGGATCGCCGCTGCCGCCGCCGGGGCCGGAGGATGGCCGCACGCCGCCGACCCGACGTAGATCAAATATCCGGATTTCGCCCGGCTGCAACGGGAATGCTCTTGGCGTCGGAGCGGTTGCCGCAATCGCAGCTGCGTGGGTCTTGCGCGGAGGGGAGCGGGTCATGGGCGAGGTCGTCACCGCGCCGGCTCCCCGCGAGCGGGAGGAGAGCGCGCCGGTCGCCCCGGAGCCGTCGTCGCGGCGCCGCGGCATGTGGGTGCAGCTGGGCGTGCTGGCCGCGACCGTGGGCGCGCTGGCGGCGTTCCACGACCGGCTCCCCGACTTCGGCGCCATGTGGGACGCGGCGCGCCGGGCCGAGCCCGGCTGGCTGGCCGTGGTGGTGCTGGGGGCGGCGGGATCGATGGGCGCGTTCGCGCGGCTGCAGCGGCGGCTGCTGCGCATCGGCGGGCTGCGGATCTCGCTGCGCCGGGTGTTCGCCGTCACCTACGCGGGCAACGCGCTGTCGACCACGCTGCCCGCGGGGCCCGCGCTGAGCGTCGTCTACACCTTCCGGCAGTTCCGGCGCAGCGGCGCCTCGGCGCGGCTGGCCACCGCGGTGATCCTGCTCGGCGGCGTCATCACCACGACCGCCTACACCGCCATCGGCCTGGCGGCGCTGCTCGCCGATCCGCGCGCCCGCACGCCGGTGCTGCTGGTGCTGGGCGCGGCCGCGGCCCTGGCCGGCGCGGCGGCGGTGGCCGCGCTGCGGCCGGGTGTGCGCGCCCGGCTCGCGGCGTTCGGCCGCCGGGCCGTCCGCCGGGTGCTCGGGCACCGCCGCATCGCCCCGTACGCCGAACGGCTGTGGGAGGGGCGCCGGGTGCTGCGCCCGTCCCGGCGCGACTGGGCGGCGCTGGTCGCGCTGGCCCTGGCGAACTGGGTGTTCGACATCGCGGCCCTGCACGCGGCGGTGCTGGCGGTGGGCGTGGACCTGGCTCCGCAGGCGGTGGTGCTGGCCTACTTCGCCGCGCAGGCGGCGGGCAGCGTGCTGCCGGTCCTGCCGGGCGGGCTGGGCGCGATCGAGGGCAGCATGGCCGGGGCGCTGGTGGCGTTCGGCGCCGCGCTGATCCCCGCGGGCGCGGCCGTGGGCCTGTACCGGCTGGTGTCGTACTGGGGCGTGGTGGCGGTCGGGTGGCTGGCGTGGCTCGTCCTGCACGGGGGGCCGCGCCTGTCGGAGGGCGCCCGGCAGTGGCTGGCCGCGTTCGGCGAGGGGCTGCTGCAGGTCTGCTCGTCGGTGGCGCTGCTGCTGCCGTACGCGGTCCCGCCGGGCGCGCGCGGCGCCGAGCCCCGCAACGGCTGAGCCCTCCCCCGGCCCCGGCCGATCTCCTCCCGCACGTTCTCCCGCACGTTCTCCCGCACGTTTCGCGCCTTGTTGCGATGGTGCCCTGCTGCTAATCTCCCAAGCGAGCGCTTGGTTAAACGCTTGGTCACCTGGCGAGCAGAGCATCACCGGAGGCTCGATGACGTCCCTACGGGTCAGCCTTGGCTACGAACTTGAGGTGCGCGGGCGCTCCCGCGAGGTCGAACGGCGCGCGTTCGAGAACGTCATGGACCAGGTGGTGCTGGCCGACGGGCTCGGCTTCGACACCGCGTGGTTCGTCGAGCACCACTTCACCCGGGGGTTCTCCCACTCCTCCGCGCCCGACCTGGTGCTGGCCGGGATCTCCCAGCGCACCGAGCGCATCCGGCTCGGCCTCGGCGTGGTGCTGCTGCCGTTCCAGTCGCCGATCCGCACCGCCGAGCGGGTCGCCACGCTCGACGTGATCAGCGGCGGCCGGGTGGAGTTCGGCACCGGACGCGGCGCGTCCCCCCTGGAGTACCAGGCGTTCCAGCGGCCGTTCGAGCAGTCCCGGCGGATCTGGGAGGAGTCGCTGGAGGCGGTCCTGGAGATCTGGAACGCCGACGGGCAGCCGGTCACCCGGTCCGGCGAGTACTTCGAGATCCCGGGCGTCTCGGTGTACCCGCGGCCGGTGCAGGAGCCGCATCCGCCGGTGTGGGTGGCCTCCACCTCGCTGGACGGCTACCTGGCCGCGGCCCGCAAGGGCCACAACCTGCTCGGCATGACGATGCTCAAGGGCCTGGGCGACGTGGCCGACGACATCGCCGAGTACAAGCAGTGCCTGGCCGAGCACGGCTTCGACCCCGCCACCCGCCGCGTCGCGCTCATGATCCCCTGGTACGTCGCGCCCACCCGGCAGGAGGCCGTGGACACCGCCGCCGACCCCGTCCTGTGGTACCTGCGCCGCCAGGTGAACCTCGTCGCGCCGCCCGACTACACCGACGCCCGCCACGCCACCCACCGGGTGCTCGGCCAGCAGGCCGCGGGCA
The DNA here is from genome assembly GCF_030269545.1 of Actinomadura sp. NBRC 104425. GTDB lineage: Bacteria > Actinomycetota > Actinomycetes > Streptosporangiales > Streptosporangiaceae > Spirillospora > Spirillospora keratinilytica. The sequence goes on from NZ_BSTN01000003.1 coordinate 238,117, forward strand.
TGCCGCCCGAGGAGGCCATGGCGGTGCTGCGCGAGGAGACCATGGTCGTCATCGACGACGTCGAGGGCTCCCGCGCCGCCGTCGAGCGGGTCAAGGCGGCGGGCGCCACCGACCTCATCCTCCAGGCCCAGGTCGGCGGCCTGGCCCACGAGCACGTCTGCAACTCGATGAAGCTGTTCATGCGCGAGGTCGTCCCGCAGGAGGCGCAGTGAGCTGGCCCACCCGCAGCACCTTCCCCGCCGGGCGGTCCGCCGCCGGACTGCTGTCGGTCTCCCCGGAGGGCGAGCTGGTCGTCCCGCTGGGCGCCGACGACCGCGCCGCTGCGCTGGACCTGGCGGCGCGGACCCTGGCGGCGGCGGGCGTCGGCGCGGACGACCGCGTCGTCGTCGCGCTCAACAACGACGGCGAGCCGGCCGGGGCGCTGATCGCCGAGGCCGCCGCGCAGGTGGCGGAAGCCGCCGCGTCCGTCGGGCCGCGCGGGCGGATGCGCCTGCACGCCGCGCTGGAGAGCGTCGGCGCCACCGTCCTGGTCGCCACCCCGACCGGTGCGATGGACTTCCTCGCGCGGCTGCACCTGGAGTTCCTGGTGGACCCCCTGGATCTGGAGCTGCGGCACATCCTGCTGGTGGGCGAGATCCCGTCCGCCAACACCGGCGGGCAGCTCGCCGCCGAGTTCGACGCCTCGGTGCGGGAGCTGTACGCCGACCCGTTCTTCGGGGTGCCGCTGGCGCACCGCGCCCCGTCCGACCCCGTGCTGACCCCCGTCCGCGGGGGCCTGCTGGGGCTGGCACCGCCGGACAAGGACGTGCTTTTGGACGCCCCCTACGGCGAGGGCGTCGCGGAGCTGGTCGTCACGCCGTCCTGGCATACCGCACTCGGCGGGGCGACGCTGCGCACCGGCCACGCGGTGCGGCTGGCGGGCGGCGAGCGGGGCGTGCCCGCGCCCGCCCACACGGTCGGCGAGCACGTGCTGGTCCGCGGCCGCTGGGTGTCGGTGCCCAGGATCGCGGCCGCGCTGGCGCGGATCGACGGGGTCAGCCGGTGGGACCTGCGGATCAGCCGGGACGGCACGCTCGACGCCGCCGCCCTGCACGTGACGTTCAACCGCGGCACCCTCGTCGCCAACCCGATGTGGAAGAAGCGGATCGCGCAGGCGCTGTACGCGCTGACCCCGGTCGCCGTGGACGTCGTGGTCGAGGAGGAGGTCGCCGAGGAGCGGCGGCCCGGCACCGTCACCGACCTGCGCGGCCACCACCTCGGCCGGGACCGCGCGCGGCTGCCCTAGGCGGTCCCCCGTTCTCCTCCGCTCCACGGCCGCGACCGCCGCGGGGCGGCTGGTCCTCTCTCCGGAGGAGGCGCAATGCAGTTGGAACCGGTACCCGCCTGGGGGACGATCCCGCGGATGCTGCGGGACCAGACCGCCCGGCACGGGCACGTGGAGGTGGTGCGCGCCGGGGGCGTCTCCCTGACGCTGTCGCAACTGTCCGAACGCGCCCGCGCGGTGGCGCGGGGTCTGATCGCGCTGGGCGTCTCCCCCGGCGACCGGGTGGCGGTGTGGGCGCCCAACACCCCCGACTGGGTGGCCGCCGCGTACGGCATCTGGGACACCGGGGCGATCATCGCGCCGCTGTCGACGCGGTTCCGGGGCATCGAGGCGGCCGAGATGCTCCGCAAGGTGGGCGCCAAGGCGCTGCTGGTCGCCGAGGGGTTCATGGACGTCTCCCAGCTCGGCATGCTGGCCGACGTCGCCGGGGAGCCGGCGGACGGCCGTCCCTTCCGCGACCTGCCCGACCTCGCCCGCGTGGTCGTCCTGCCGCCGGCCGGCGCCCCCGGCCGCCCCGGCGTGCTGGCCTGGCGGGACCTCCTCGCGGGCGGCGCGTCGGTGCCGGCGGAGGCCGCCGAGGAGCGGGCGGCCGCCGTCGGCCCGGACGACCTCGCCGAGATCATGGCCACGTCCGGCACGACCGGCGCGCCCAAGGGCGTCATGCTCCACCACGAGCAGCTGCTGCGCGGCTACTGGGACTGGGCCGAGATCGTCACGCTGCGCGAGGGCGACCGGTACCCGGTCATCGCCCCGTTCTCGCACGGCTTCGGCATCAACGCCGGGCTGCTGGCCTGCGTGCTGCGCCGCGCCACCATGATGCCGGTCGCGGTGTTCCGGCCGGACGACCTGCTGGACCTGATCGAACGCGACCGCGTCAGCGTGCTGGCCGGGGCGCCGCCCATGTTCTTGCGGATCCTGGACGGGCTGCCGGGACGGGACCTGTCGTCGCTGCGGGTGGCGATCTGCGGGGCGGCGGCGGTGCCGCCCGACCTGATCCGCCGCATGGTCGGCGAGGCCGGCGTGGAACGCGTGATCAACGCCTACGGGCTGATGGAGGGCACCGTGGTGTCGATGACCCGGCCGGAGGACCCGGTCGAGGTGATCGCGGCCTCCACCGGACGTCCGGTGCCCGGGGTGAGCGTGCGGATCGTCGACGACGACGGCAAGGACCTGCCGCCCGGCGAGCGCGGCGAGATCCTGGTCGGCGGCTACGGCGTGATGCGCGGCTACTGGGACGACCCGGCGCGCACGGCCGAGGCGGTCGACGCCGACGGCTGGCTGCACACCGGTGACATCGGCACGCTGGACGAGGCGGGCAACGTGACGATCGTGGACCGCAAGAAGGAGATGTTCATCGTCTCCGGTTTCAACGCCTACCCCGCCGAGATCGAGGCCCTGCTGCTGCGCTGCCCGCTCGTCGCGCAGGCCGCGGTGATCGGGGTGCCGGACGAGCGGCACGGCGAGGTCGGCCGGGCCTACGTGGTGCCGGCGCCCGGGACGGCACCGGACCCCGCGGAGATCATCGCCTGGGCCCGCGCCAACATGTCCAACTACAAGGTGCCGCGCCGGGTGGTGCTGGTGGACGCGCTTCCGGTCAACGCCAACGGCAAGATCGACAAACCGGCGCTGCACGCCCGCGCCGCCCAGGAAGGGCCGTGACCTGCCCGCGGACACCGGCCGGCGGCACCGGCCGGCGGCACCGGTCGGCGGGGGGGGCGGACGACTGCCGGACGGCGCCGGCCCCGGCCACGGGAAGGTGAATTCGCGGGGTCGCACAGCCGCCGATTCGCAATCACCAGCGCTTTCACCAGGCCATTCATTGCGCTGCGCAAAGGCGGCGCGGCCGGGGGGAGATGATCGCTCTGGACTTCCCCGCCACCGACTGCGACAATCGCGTTTCGTCGCGGTGCATCTGTGAACTGGGGGAACGCGGGAAATGCGGGCGGGGCGCGTGGTGGCCGACGCCGGAGCCGTGCTCCGGCAGTGGCGGCAGCCCAAGGAATTTCGGATCCGGTCGAGCATGTGGCCCGCGGAGGCGCTGGCCGTCCTCGCCGACCTGGCCGCGGCCCGCGACACCGGCGCCGAACCGCCCGCCGGCCCTTCAGAAAACCGGTCCCCGACCGGGAAAACCGCGGCAAATCCTGACACCGGACAGCAGACCGACACCGCCGCACGAAACCCGGAACCGGACCGCGAAACCGACCCCGAAACGCCTCCCGGAACGACGCCTGAAACGACGCCTGATACGACGCCTGATACGACGCCCGAAACACCGCCCGGCCTGCCAGGACGCGCGGTGGCCGACGTGGCGACCAGCATCTGGCGGCTGCGCAGCAAGCTCGCCGATTCGCCGGTGGAACCGCCGCGAGCCGTCGTCCGCCACCTGGAGTCGGCGTGGGACGCCCTCGCCGAGGCCGGCGTGCAGATCCAGGACCATCTGAACACCCCGTTCGACTCCGGGCTGGCGCTGACCGTGGTGGCCTTCCAGCCGACACCGGGCCTGTCCCGCGAGCAGGTGGTGGAGACCGTCCGGCCCAGCGTCTACCTGCACGACCGCGTCGTCCAGCGGGGCGAGGTGATCGTCGGCACGCCCGCCTCCTCCGACCAGCCGACCCCCGGACCCTAAGGAACCGCACCGCCGATGACCAGGACCACCATCGACTTCGGCATCGACCTCGGCACCACCAACAGCGCCATCGCCCGGCTGAACGGCGTCGACACCGAGATCATCAAGAACAACGACAACGCCGACACCACGCCGTCCGCGGTGATGATCGACCGTCGCGACCGGCTGTACGTCGGTGACATCGCCCGCAAGCGCAGCGAGCAGGACGTCGCCAACACCTGCGTGGAATTCAAGCTGCGCATGGGCACCACCGGCCAGGACAAGCTGTTCGAGGCCAGCGGGCGGACGCTGTCACCGGAGGAGATGTCGGCCGCGGTCCTCAAGTCGCTCAAGCGGGACGTGGCGCAGCGCACCGGCGAGGAAATCTCCGCCGCCGTCATCACCGTCCCGGCGGCGTTCGACCTGAGCGCCTGCGACGCCACCCGCCGCGCGGCCGCGCTGGCCGGGCTGACGCACGCCCCGCTGCTGCAGGAGCCCACCGCCGCCGCGCTGGCCTACGGGTTCCAGTCCGCCGCCGACAACGTGTTCTGGCTGGTGTACGACCTGGGCGGCGGCACCTTCGACGCCGCCGTGATCAACGTGCGGGACGGCGAGTTCACCGTCGTCAACCACCGGGGCGACAACTTTCTGGGCGGCAAGCTCATCGACTGGGCGATCGTCGAGGAGCTGCTGATCCCGGCGGTGGCGCGCGAGCACGGGCTGACCGACCTGGGCCGCGGCAAGCCGCGCTGGCTGGGCGCGGTCAACAAGCTCAAGCTGGCCGCCGAGGCCGCCAAGATCCGGCTGTCGCAGGCCGACTCGGTGAACATCTTCGACGAGCTCAGGGACGCCGAGGGCCGCACCTACGAGATCGACATCGACCTGACCCGCGCCGACGTCGAGCGGCTGGCCGAGCCGTTCATCGTCCGGTCGATCAACCTGTGCCGCAAGGCGCTGGCCGAGAGCGGGCTCGGCCCCGGCGACATCGAGAAGGTGCTGCTGGTGGGCGGGCCGACGCTGTCGCCGTACCTGCGCGAGCGCCTCGCCGACCCCGCCGAGGGCCTGGGCATCGCCCTGGACCACAGCAAGGACCCGATCACGGCGGTGGCGCGCGGTGCGGCGATCTTCGCGGGGACGCAGCGGCTGGCGGACACCGCCGTCCCGGCCGCGCCGCCGCCCACCGGGCAGTACGCCGTCGAGCTGGAGTACCGCCCGGTCGGCCCCGACACCGAGCCGTTCGTCGGCGGCCGGGTGACCGGCGGGCCCACCGCCGGGCTGTCGATCGAGTTCGTCAACCCCGAGGCCAAGCCGGTGTGGCGCAGCGGACGGATCGAGCTGTCGCCGGACGGGACGTTCGTCACGACGCTGTGGGCCGAGCGGGGCCGCGCCAACACCTTCCGCATCGAGCTCACCGACGCCACCGGCGCCGCCCGCCAGGTGACACCGGACGAGCTCACCTACACGGTCGGAGTCGTCGACACCCAGCCGCCGCTCACCCACTCCATCGGGGTGGGCCTGGACGGCAACGAGGTGGAGTGGCTGATCAAACGCGGCACGCCGCTGCCCGCGCGGCGCCGGATCCTGCTGCGCACCACGGTCGGCATCAGCCGCGGCCAGGGCGAGGGCATGATCCGCATCCCGGTGCTGGAGGGCGAGTACGACCGCGCCGACCGCAACCGCCGCATCGGCCGCCTGGAGGTCTCGCCCGGCCAGGTGCGGCGGGACGTGCCCGAGGGCAGCGAGGTCGATCTGACCATCGTGATCGACGAGTCGCGGCTGGTGGTCGCGCGCGCCTACGTCCCGATCCTGGACGAGGAGTTCGAGCACGCGATCAACCTGCGCACCGAGACCGTCCCCGAGCACGCCGAGCTGGCCCGCGAGGCCGAGGCCGAGAAGCGCCGGCTGGCGGCGGCGCGGCGGCTGGCGACCGAGCTGGACGACCCGCCCGCGCTGCAGGTGCTGGCGCGCATCGACGCCGAGAAGATCGTCGAGGATGTGGCGGCGATGGTCGAGGCCGCCCGGGTCGACACCGACGCGGCCGTCACCTGCGGCAAGCGGCTGCTGGACCTCAAGGCCGCCATCGACGAGGTCGAGGATGCGCTGGAGTGGCCGATGCTGGTGCAGGAGGCGCGCGAGGTCGTGCCGGCCGCACGCGAGATCGTCACCCAGCGCGGGCGGCCCCAGCACCGGCAGCTGCTGGCGGCCGCCGAGAACGCGATCCAGGAGGCGATCACGGCGCACGACGCGGTGCTGCTGCGGCAGCGCGTGGACGAGCTGCGCACGCTGGTGATCCAGGTGCTGGACGAGACCGGCGACCTGCAGTACCTGGCGTTCGACGAGCTGCAGGTGCTGCAGCCGGAGATGCGCGACCCGAACGAGGCCGCCCAGCTGGTCGCCACGGGCCGGCGGGCCGCCGAGACCGGCGATGTCGCCACGCTGCGGCACGTCAACGAGCAGCTGCGCGACATGCTGCCGTCGCCGCCGCCCCCGCCCGACCCGTTCAGCACCGTCCGGCGGGGCCGATGAACGGCGCCGCCCCGCCCGCCGTGAGCGAGCCGGCGCACGAGACTCCGGACGGGCCGCACGCGCTGCTGCGCGCCGCCCGCGAGGTGACGCTCGCCCAAGCCCGGACGCTGGCCCGGCACGGACGCTACGCCGAGGCAGAGGAGCTGCTGCGCGCGTCCGACCCGGACGCCGTGACGCTCGACCTGCTGGCCCGCATCCACGCCCAGCAGGGCGACCTGGACGAGGCCGACCGGTGCTGGGCCGAGGCCGAGCGTCTCGCCCCCGGCACCGCGGAGTTCGCCGCGGCGCGGGCGCGCATCGCCGCCATCCGCGCCGGCGGCGCGCGCGGCCCGGTCGCGGTCGGCACGCTGGCGCGGCGCGTGGGCGTGCCGCTGGTGGCGCTGGTCATGCTCGCGCTGCTGATCGACATCCGGTTCGGCGGCGGCGACCGCGAGCCCGCAGCGCCCGCCGCCGCGCCCGTGACCGTCCCGGCGTCCCCGTCGCCCTCCAACACCCCCGACGCGGCCGCGACGCTGGACGGTCTCGACCTGCAGGTGCCGGGCGTGCGCGCACGGCGGTCGCCCGGGGAGATCTCGGTGACGTTCCGGCGCGGGCTGTTCCGCCGCGACGCGGTGCTGTCGGCCGACGGCCGGGCCGTGCTCGCCGCGCTCGGCGCGCGGCTGCGTCCGGCCGCAGGCCGCCTGGAGGTGACCGTCATCGGCCACACCGACGCCTCGCCGCTGCGCGCGGGCGGCGAGTACGCCGGGAACATGGAGCTCGGCCTGGCCCGCGCCACGGTCGCCCGCGAGGTGCTGCGCGAGGCGTCCGGCGTGCCCACGGCCCGCATCTCGGTGGCGAGCCTGGGCGGCGCGCTGCCGCCGTACCGGGGCGAAGGCGCCGACGCCGCGGCGCGCAACCGGACGGTGACCCTGCGGATCTCCGCGACGGGCGAGGGGTGAGCGTGTTCTTCGACGAGGTGGGGCCGGAGCTGTACCGCGAGAACGCCTTCCGGATCACGGGGCTGTCGGTGGACGCCACGGCCCGCGACATCCGGCGGCGTTCGGAGGAGCTGCGGCTCAAGGAGCGGCTCGGGGTCTCCCAGGGGCCCGGCACGGCGGTCCTGCCGCTGTCGCCGCCTCCGGACGCGACCGTCACCGACCAGGCCATGCAGCGGCTGCGCGATCCGGCGCGCCGGCTGGAGGACGAGTTCTTCTGGTTCTGGCCGTCCCGCGACGGCGGCCCCGACGAGGCGCTGGCCGCGCTGCGGCGCGGCGACGCCGACACCGCCGAGCGCCTGTGGCAGGAGTCCTCGGCCGACCCGGCGACCGCCGCGCACAACCTGGCGGTGCTGGCCCATGTGCGGGCCCTGGACCGGGCGGCCGGGCAGGAGCACGGCGGCGGTCTCGACCCGGACGGCCGGGCGCTGTGGGAGAAGGCGTTCGCCTACTGGTCGCGGGTGGTCGCCGATCCGGCGGTGTGGGCCCGGGTGGACACCCGCGTCACCCAGATCGCCGATCCGCGGCTGACCCTGGAGACCGCGACGCGGATGCGGTCGCGGCTGCCCGCCGCACTGCTGTCGATCAACGCCCGGCTGGCCGTGCGCGCCGCCCGCGACGGCCGGTACGGCGACGCGGCCGTGCAGGTCGCCCTGATGCGGCGGTCCGGGTTCGCCACGGCGACGGTCATGGAGGTGCTGGCCCGCGCGGTGGAGCCCGAGACGGCCCGGCTGCGGTCGCTGGGCGAGAACGCCGAGCGCACCATCGACGCCGCCCCGGACCGCGGCGCCGAGGTGACTGCGCGGTTCCTGGAGCAGTCCACGTCGCTGCTCGGCATGCTGGGCGTGCTGCTGGACGATGGGGACCCGGTCATCCAGGGCGCGGGCGACGAGATCGCCTCCCGCGTGCTGCGCTGCCTGGTGCCCTACGCCCGCGCCACCGACGACTGGCGGACCACCGTCGCGCTACTGGACCAGGCGCTGCCGCTGGCCACCACCGAGTCGGTCCGCACGCGCATCGAGGAGAACCTGGCCGCCGCCCGCAGCAACCTGCTGTTCGCCACGTGCTGGTTCTGCCGGGTCAACCCCACCCACCTGCCCAGCACCCACGAGCAGAAGATGTGGGGCAACCTGCGCACCGAGTACGCCGGCCCCTACATGCGCTACAACTGGCAGCGGATCGCGATCAAGGTGCCGCGCTGCGCCTCGTGCGCGGTCCGGCACCGGCGGACGATCCTGGCGGGCAGGTGGTTGACGCTGGCGCTGCTGGTGGCGTCGGCGCTGACGCTGGTGGTGCTGGACGGCGGCCTGGCGATCGCGCTGATCCTGTTCGGCGCCTGCCTGGTCGCCTGGTTCGGCAGCCGTCCCCGGCACGGCCTGCCGCGCGGCGCGCTGCAGCAGGTGATGGCGTTCGACCCGGTCCGCGAGCGGCTGTCGGAGGGCTGGCTGCTGGGCGACCGGCAGGGCCAAAGCCAGGTCTGACCGGGTGCCGGTGTCCGGCCGGGTTGTCAGCGGCGGGGGCGCCACTGCACGAGGGTGGTGTCGTCGTCGACGTCGGCGAACACGGCCTCGACGGGCAGGCCGGGCCGCAGCACGCCGGGGTCGGCGTCGACGAGGTTGCCGTAGGCCAGCAGGTCGTCGCCGTGGCCGAGACCGTCGTCGAGGCGCACCAGCAGCACCGTGAACGGCACCTCGTCGGCCATGGACGGCAGGAACACCTGGTGGTTGACGATCCAGCTGTAGACGCGGCCGGTGCCGGACGCGGGCGTCCAGTCGTACGCAAGCGACCGGCACCTGTTGCAGACGGCGCGGGCCGGGAAGCGCGGCGTGCCGCAGCCCGCACAGCGCTGCACGAGCAGCTCGTGCCGCCGGACGGCCGCCCACCAGGGCGCCGAGTCGCGGTCGGCCTGGGGGCGGGGACGCTGCCGAAGGCTCACCTGTCGCTCCTGAGGATCAGCGCCGAGGTGCCCGCGAGCACGTATCCCGGCTGGGCGGTGGACAGGGCGACCTCGGCGCCGGGCACCTGGCGGTCGCCGGCGGTGCCGCGCAGCTGGGCGACGGCCTCGGCGATGTGGTTGATGCCGTGCACGTATCCCTCGGACAAGAATCCGCCGTGGGTGTTGACGGGCAGTTCGCCGTCGAGGGCGATCGCCCCGGACGCCGCGTACGGGCCGCCCTCGCCCTTGGCGCAAAAGCCGTAGTCCTCCAGCTGCACCAGCACCGAGTAGGTGAAGCAGTCGTACAGTTCGGCGACGTCGATGTCGGCCGGGCCGACGCCCGCCATGGCGTACAGGCGGGGGGCGAGGCGGGCGGCCTCGGTGACGGTGAAGTCGGTGCCGGTCCCGGAGAACATGCTGTCGCCGCCGCCCCAGGCCGCGCCGGACACCAGCACGGGCGGCCGCCGCAGATCGCGGGCACGTTCGCGGGAGGTGACGACGAGGGCGCAGGCCCCGTCGGTCTCCAGGCAGCAGTCCAGCAGCCGCAGCGGCTCGGCGATCCAGCGGGACGCCAGGTAGTCGTCCAGGGTGATGGGGTCGCGTTTGAGCGCGCGGGCGTTCTTCACCGCGTTGGCGCGCTGGGTCACGGCGATGCGGCCCAGGTGCTCGTGCGTGGTGCCGTAGGCGTTCATGTGCGCGCGGGTGAACATGGCGAACTGCTGCGGCGGCGCGAAGTAGCCGTACGGCGCCTGGTACTGCGCGTCGAAGACGGGGGCGGCGCCGCGTCCGGTGCCGCCCATGCGGAACTCCGACCGCGCGTTGATGGCCCGGTAGCACACGACCGTGTCGGCGACGCCCGCGGCGACCGCCATGGCGGCCTGGCCGACCACCGCGTGCGAGACGCTGCCGCCGCCGAACTGGTCGAGGTACCAGGACACCTCGGGAATGCCGAGCGCGGGCGCCACCACCCACGGCGGGACGGAGTCGCCGACGCGGTGGGTGGCCAGCGCGTCCACGTCGTCGACGGACAGGCCGGCGTCGTCCAGGGCGGCCATGACGGCCCGCACGGCCAGGGTGAGCGTGGACACCCCCGAGTCCTTGCTGAACGGGGTGTAGCCGACCCCGGCGATCGCGGTCCGGTCGCGCAAGCCCGTCACGCCGCCCTCCCATACCAAGCAATCGCTTGCTTACGCGACTCTACTCCGCCGAAGGACCTAGGTCCAGGATCGGACTTTCGTCGCATTCGACTGCTTTCAGGAATCGACCGGGCGCCGAATGCATTGCAATGGCACGCGGGGGCGGGCGGTCCCGCACCGCGCAATGCCGGACACCGGCCCTGGAGACCGACCCAGGAGATCGGCACCGACGAACGGCGCCGAGACGGCCCGGCTTGACACCGCGAACGGGGCCGCCCTATCGTCCAAGCAAGCGCTTGGCTAAGAGAAGGGATCGGGCACGATGGCCGACGCCGCGACCGCGGCCGCGCCGGCCGGGGCGGCCACCGGGCCGCCGGCCGGCCGGAGCGCGCGCCGCCCGGCCGAGCGCCCCGCAGGCCAGGGAGTGGATCGCCGCATGCACGGATCGCCCAACGGCTCGTCCGCGTCCCCGGCCGACGGGGCGGTGACCGGCGTCGACTCCGCCCGGTTCCGGTCGGTGCTCAGCCGGTTCGCGACCGGGGTGGTCGCCATCACCGGCATCGACGCCGAAGCCGGCCGCCCCACCGGCCTGGCCGCCAACTCGTTCACCTCCGTGTCGCTGGACCCGCCGCTGGTGGCCTTCTGCGTGGCGCACACCAGCACCACCTGGCCGCGGCTGCGCAGCGCGCCCCGCCTGTGCGTCAACATCCTGGGCGAGGGCCAGCTGGACGTGTGCCGGCAGCTCGCCGCCAAGGGCGGCGACAAGTTCGCCGGCATCGGCTGGAGCGCCTCGCCCAGCGGCGGGCCGGTCATCGACGGGGCGCTGGCGTGGATCGAGTGCTCGGTCGAGGACCAGCACGTCGCGGGCGACCACATGATCGTGGTGGCGCGGGTGCACCACCTGGACAAGCTGCACGACGGCGAGCCCCTGCTGTTCTACAACGGCGGCTACGGCCGCTTCGACGGCTGAGCCGGCCGCTGATCCGGCGGCTGAGCCGGCCGCTGATCCGGCGGCTGAGCCGGCCGCTGATCCGGCGGCTGAGCCGCGGGGCCGCCGCCGCTCACGGGACCGGCGCGTCCTCCGGCGTGGTGCGCAGCCGCGCCAGCACCTGGACGGGGTCGGACAGCACGTCGGCGAACGCGAACTCCGCCGCCCCCACCAGCGTGGTGTCGTCCGCCAGCGCGGCCGTGCGCAGCTTCACCCGCTCGCGCGGCGCGGCCAGCGCGCCCGTCGCCAGCACGCTGCGCACCTGCGCGGCCGCGCCGAGGTAGACGTCGCGCAGCGTGCCCCCGAAGATGACCATCCCGGGGTTGAAGATGTTGACCAGGTCGGCGACGCCGCGGCCGAGCCAGGTGCCGACCCGGTGCAGGGCATCGCGGGCCACCACGTCGCCGCGCGCCGCCGCGTCCACCACCGCGCGCACCGCCTCGCGCCCCGGCACCTGCGGCGACTCGCGCCGCCCGGCCAGGTCGAGCAGGGTGCGCTCGCCGACCTCGGCCTCCAGGCAGCCGCGCGAACCGCAGGCGCAGCGGCGGCCGCCCGGGTTGACGACCATGTGGCCGATCTCGCCGCCGTAGCCGTCCTCGCCGCCCAGCAGGCGCCCGCCGGTGATGATGCCGCCGCCGACGCCCACGTCGCCGTGCAGGTAGATCAGGTCGTTGACGCCCACGCCCGCGCCGCGCTCGTGCTCGGCCAGCGCGCCCAGGTTGGCGTCGTTGCACACCGCGACCGGCACGCCGAGGCCGAGCCGCCGCGACAGCACCTCGCCGACCGCGACGCCGCGCACGTCCAGGTTCGGGCCGAACATCACGCGGTCGTCGGAGCGGCGCACGATGCCGGGGAACGCCAGCGCCGCGCCCACGCAGGTCGCCTCGTCCCCGGCCTTGCGCACCAGCGAGCGCGCCGCCGCCGCCAGCGCGCTCACCATCTCGTGCGGATCGGCCGCCGCCCCCGGGGCGGCGGCGCCGCTGCCCGCGGCGGGGCGGGCGGCCTCGCGGCGGTCGAGGATGACGCCGCCCAGCCCGACCCGCGCCACGGTGAGCCGGTCCACGCCCACGTCGAACGCCAGCACGTACACCCGCGTCGACTCCGGCCGCACCACCAGCGACGGCCGCCCCGCGCGGCGGCCGGGGCGGCGCGGCAGCTCCTCGCGCACCAGCCCGGCCGCGGTCAGATCGGACGTCAGCGCCATGATCGTGCTGCGGTTGAGCCCGAGGGTCTCGGCGAGGGTGGCCCGCGACGCCGGGCCCCGCACGTGCACGAAGCGCAGCAGCGCGCCCAGGTTGTGCCGCCGGATCTCCTCTTGCGACGGGCCTGCCCTCATCATGCGGGCGGCTCCGCCGCCGGCGAGGGGACGTCCGCGCCGAGCGGCCCGCCCGGCTGCTCCAGGGTCGCGCTGCGCCCGGCGGTGATCAGCTCGACCACCTGGGTGTGGGTGACGTCGGCGGTGCGCACCTGGGCGACCATCCGGCCGAGGTACAGCGCGGCGATCCGGTCGGACACCGCGAACACGTCGTTCATGTTGTGCGAGATCAGCACCACCGCCAGGCCGCGGTCGGCCAGGCGCCGCACCAGCTCCAGCACCTGCCGGGTCTGCGCCACCCCCAGCGCCGACGACGGCTCGTCCAGGATGACCACCTTGGAGTCGCCGAGCACCGCGCGGGCGATCGCGACGGTCTGCCGCTGCCCGCCCGACAACGCCCACACCGGCTGGCGCACCGAACCGGTCATCCGCACCGACAGCCCGGCCAGGATGTCGGCGGCGACCTCCTCCATCTCGGCCTCGTCCAGCACCATGCCGCGGCGGCGCTCGCGGCCGAGGAACAGGTTCTGCACGATGTCGAGGTTCTCGCACAGGGCCAGGTCCTGGTGGACGACCTCGATGCCGAGCGAGGCCGCCTCGCGGGGGCTGTCCACCCGGACCGGGCGGCCCTCGAACAGGTACTCGCCGCGGTCCCGCCGCACGATCCCGGCCATGCACTTGACCAGCGTGGTCTTGCCGGCGCCGTTGTCGCCGACCAGCGCGGTGACCTCGCCGGGGTAGGCGACGAAGTCGACGTCGTGCAGCACCGTGACGGGTCCGAAGCTCTTGTGGACGCCGCGCAGGTCCAGGACGGGCGTGACTGCTGACATGCCGAGGGGCTCCCACCGTGCCGCCCCGCCGAGGGCGGCGGAGCGGTCCTGACCGGTGAGCCTAGCAGTTTCCCAGCCTGCGGCAGCGGCGCTCGGAGCCGTGCGGGCGGCGGGCGGACCGGCCCCCGCCCACGTCGGGGCCTCCGCCGGGGACCCGGCGTGGGCCGGGTCCCCGGCTCGGCCGCCGCCCCTGCCGCGCGGGAACCATCCGGACAGGGCGGGCAGGCTCACCGCCCCGTCGCCGCCCTCCGCCGCCGGGCCAGCGCGTCGATGCTGGCCGCCAGCAGCAGCACCGACCCGGTGATGAGGTAGTTGGCGTACGCCTTGGCGCCCAGCAGGCCGAGGCCGTTGGCGATGACGGCCACCACCAGGCCGCCGAGCACCGCGTCGCGGGCCTTGCCCCGCCCGCCGAACAGGCTCGTCCCGCCGATCACCGCCGCGCCCACGCCGAGCAGCAGCGTGTTGCCCGCGCCGGCGTCGGGGGTGACCGAGTTCAGCCGGGACGCGGCCACGATCCCGCTGACCGCCGCCAGCCCCGAGCAGATCATGAACACGGACATGCGGATGCGGGTCACGTTGATCCCGGCGCGGCGGGCGGCCTCGGCGTTGCCGCCGACGGCGTAGATGTGCCGCCCGTAGGCGGTGCGGGTCAGCACGAACGTGCACACGATCAGCAGCACGCCCACCAGCGGCACGCCCCACGGGATGCCCGCCAGCGTGATCAGCGGGCTGGGAGCGCGGTCCAGGCTGAGCAGGTAGGTGACGAACAGCAGCGCCAGCGCGACCACCACGCACTGGGCGGCCACCAGCTGCAGCGGACGGCCCGCCAGCCTGCGCGCCCGCTGCTGCTGCCAGCGCCCCAGCTGGATCGCGGCGTAGCCGACGGCGCACAGCACCGCCAGCACCCAGCCCAGCCAGACCGGCATGTTCTTGTTGGCCAGCGCCACGATCACCTCGTCGCGCACCGGCACCGTACCGCCCTCGCCGATCAGCCGCAGCGTGATGCCCTGCAGGCCGAGGAACAGCGCGAGCGTCACCACGAACGACGGTATCCGGATCACCGCCACCAGCCAGCCGATGGCGGTGCCGATCACGATGCCGACGGCCACCGCCGCCAGCACCGCCACGTACCACGGCTGGTCGGCCTCGACGATGAGCTTGGCCATCACCGCCGCGCACACGCCGCTGGCGACGCCGGCCGACAGGTCGATCTCGCCGAGCAGCAGCACGAACACCAGGCCCATCGCCAGGATCGTCACCGGCAGCGCCTGGACGAACAGGTTGGCGATGTTGCGCTCGCTCAGGAAGGTCTCGGGGCGCAGCGCGGTGAACAGCACCACCAGCCCGGCCAGGCCGAGGATCGCCGGAAGCGCGCCGAGGTCGCCCGAGCGCACCCGGCTCCAGTAGTCGAGCGCGGCCGACCGCACGTCGTGCGTCCTGCGGTCGACGGCGAAGTCGGAGTCCGCCAGCGTCGCCGCGGCGGCGCCCTTTGACATTTCGGTGGACATCGCGATCTTCCTTTAGATGTTCTCGGCCGCGGTCGCCGGGGCGAGCCCCAGGTCGCCGGACCGGCCCGCGGTGATCAGTTCGACGACCTGGGCGTGGGTGACGTCGGCGCGCCGCACCTCGGCGGCCACCCGGCCCAGGTAGAGGGCGGTGATGCGGTCCGCCACCTCGAACACGTCGTTCATGTTGTGCGAGATCAGCACCACGGCGTGGCCGGTGTCGGCCAGCCGCCGGACCAGATCGAGCACCTGCCGGGTCTGCGCCACGCCGAGCGCCGCGGTGGGCTCGTCCAGGATGACCACCTTCGACTCCCACAGCGCGGCCTTGGCGATCGCGACGGTCTGCCGCTGCCCGCCGGACAGGCTGGCCACCTGCTGCCGGACGGACTTGACGGTGCGGACCGACAGCCGGGCCAGCGTCTCACGCGCCGCCTCCTCCATCGAGTCCTCGTCGAGCACGATGCCCCGGCGCCGTTCCCGGCCGAGGAACATGTTCTGCACGATGTCCAGATTGTCGGCGAGGGCCAGGTCCTGGTAGACGACCTCGATGCCGAGCGCCGCGGCGTCCCGGGGACCGCTGATCTGCACCGGCCGGCCCTCGAACTCGATGCGCCCCGAGTCGATCGGGTGGATGCCGGCGATGCTCTTGATCAGTGTGGACTTGCCCGCGCCGTTGTCGCCGACCAGGGCCATCACCTCGCCGCGGTGCACGGCGAAGTCCACGTCGTGCAGGACGTGGACGGGACCGAAGCTCTTGTTGACCCCGATCAGCCGGAGTACGGGTTCACCGTTGTCTGCCACGTGTTTCCCTTCGGGAGCGGGTGGCCCGCGGCGGGCCCCGGGCGCGCACTGCGCCGTGCGGCGCGGGAGGAGCGCGCGCCCCCAGCGGAGGGGCCCGCCGCAGGGGTCACTGAATTCCGGCGTCCTTGCACTTGGCGGCGTAGGCGCCCTTGCACAGGTCGTCCTTCTTGACGAACCCGTCGTCCACGACCTGCTTGACGTTCTCCTTGTACACCGCGATGGGGGTCAGCAGCACCGAGGGCACGTTGCGCTTGCCCTGCGGGTCGTTCACCGTGCCGTTGGTCTCGGCCTTCTCGCCCTTGATCAGCGCGACCGCCAGCTTGGCCGCCGCGTCGGCCTCCTGCTTGACCGGCTTGTAGACCGTCATGCACTGGTTGCCGTCCAGGATGTTCTGCAGCCCCTCAAGGGTGGCGTCCTGGCCGGTCACCGGCACCTTGCCGGCCTCGCCGTTCTTCTTCAGGATCGAGATGGCCGCGTTGCCGACGCCGTCGTTGGCGGCCAGCACGCCGTCGATCTTGCCGTTCTGCTGCGTCCACATCTGCTCGAAGATCGTGGCGGCCTGCTGGTTGTCCCAGTTCGGCACCGCCTGCTCGGCGACCTTCTTGTAGGTGGAGACCTTGTCGAGCACGCTGTGCGCGCCCTGGGCGAAGAGGGTGGCGTTGTTGTCGGTGGCCGCGCCGTTGAGGTAGACGATGTCGGCGTCCTTGTCGCCCAGGCACTTCTGCAGGCCCTTGCCGAGCTCCTCGCCGACCTTGACGTTGTCGAACGAGACGTAGTAGTCGGCGACGCCGCCCAGGGTGAGCCGGTCGTAGTCGATCGTCTTGACGCCCTGCTGCTGCGCCTTGCGCTGCACCGCGGCGGCGGAGTTGGAGTCGATGCCGTCCACCACCAGCACGGTGACACCGTTGGTGATCATCTGGTCGGCGATGGTCTGGAACCGCTGGGTGTCGCCCTCGGCGTTCTGGATGTCGTACTCGACGCCGGCCGCCTTGAACGCCTGCTCCAGGTACGGCCGGTCGAAGCTCTCGTAGCGGACCGAGGACTTGGTGTCCGGGAGGATCACGCCGATCTTGCCCTTGGACGACTCGGACGAGGCTTCGCCGGAGTCGTCCCCGCACGCGGTGAGCGTGAGCGCCGCCGCCGCGGAGACGGCGGCGAGGCTGAGGATCCCCTTGCGCATGTGCACGGGTCCTTTCTCGGGGGTCGGCCGCGGCCGGCGCGGCCGGGGGTTGACGGGGTGGGACGCGCGCGGCACCGTGACCGGGATCACGAACCGCGCGTATGTTGTGCCCCGCAACATATGTCGCCTCCCCCGGGCTCGCCAAGACGCTGCCGCCACCGAATTTGTTGGAGCCGGTAACAATCCCGTAACGCGAGATCAAAGCGGATGTCGCTTGCCTGCGGGAGCCGACCGGGCGGGCGGCGGCACATCACCGCAGCGCGAACCGAATGTTTTCCGCCTCAACATTCACCCCGGGGCAGCGGCCGCGGGCGGCGGAGGGAGGGCATGCGAAAAGCGTGATCATGCAGGCCCGGTCGTCGGCGGCTGCATGATCACGCCGTCTGGTCCGTCATGCGGCGCGCGGGGTCAGTCCGCGGCCAGGACCGCCGCGACGCGGGCGGCCGCGGCGGTGACGTCGTCGGCGGCCGCGATGCGCTCGGCCCACGACCACCAGTACCACCACCCGTCCGCGCCGTCCTCGACCAGGATGTTCTCCGTGAGGACGGACGCGGCCGGATTGATCACGTGCAGGCTGGGCGCACCGTCGCGCGGGACGGTGAGCCGCGCGCGCAACCCCCGCCGCCGCAGCTCCTCGCCGAGCCTCTCCAGATAGTCGATCCGCGTTGCGGACAACGCGGCCGTTCCCGTGTCAGGCGCCATCTCGTCAGGCGTCATCCCGCTTCTCCAACCTGGGGCGCCCCGCGCCCCGCCATGGACTCCGCGCGGCCCGACCAGGCCAGCCTGACGCGTCACCGGGACGGACGCAAGCACTTCGGGCAGGTCAGCGCGGTCATCGCCGCCCCCCGCCGGGCATTCGGGATATCTTGCGCGTAGCACTCGCGAGCAAAGGCAGGAGACCGATGACGCAGGGTTTCGCGAAGCTCACCAGGCCCGACCTGCCGCTGCCGGGCCGGACCGGGGGGGCTTCGGGCACCGGCAACTGGCACCGCTTCCACCACCCGATCGGCGTGTTCGCCACCGCCTACGGGGCGACCGGCCTGCTCACCGCGCTGATCTCGTGGGACGACCGGCGCGCCGAGCTGGCCGACTACATCGGCTCCGGCCTGGCCGCCCCGGCGCTGGTGCTGGTCAAGGTCGTCGAACTGCTGCTCGTGGCGCTGACCGTGGCGGGCCTGGCCCGGCGGCGGGATGTGTGGCTGCTGCCCGCGCTCACCGGCTGGGCGGCCGGGTTCGCGCTGTTCGCCGTGGTGGACGTGGTCAAGGGCCACTGGGTCGGCCTGGTGGAGCACACCCTGTACCTGGCCGGGTTCGCGTTCCTGCTGTTCCTGTCGTACGCGCTGAGCGTGCGGGTGAGAGTCGGCCGCGGCGCCCTGCCGCGCCCCGCCGAGCGCCCGGTCGCGGGCGCCGGCTCGGATTCCGGCTCGCCGGACTCGGAGCTGCGGCCAAGCGGGCTGACCCGTACCCAGGAGCTGGCGCTGGAGGCGCTCAACCGCTGGCAGCAGCGCCGCGCGCGGCTGATGCAGCAGCTTCAGCAGCCTTCTCAGCAACAACAGGAGCAGCAGCAACCGCAGGAGCAGCAGGAGCAGGCGAACGAGCAGAAGGAGCAGCCGTCCGCCTAGGCGCCCCGCTCAGGCGACGATCCAGCCGGCGGCGGTCATCGTGCCGGGCGGCACCTCGGTGAACCCGGCGTCGCGCACCGCGACCGTCGCGTGCTCCACGCACCGCCGCCACGGCACCTTTTCGGCGCCGCCCTCCACGGCGGGACGGCCCTCCGGCCGGACGGGGACGATGTGCACCCGCAGGCCGCCCTCGATCCACGCGTGCGCCTGCGGCGGGGGCGCCTGACGCAGCAGCAGGTGCGCGGCGTGCCCGCTCTGCGCCGCGGCCTTGCCGGTGCTCATCGCCGCGTCCGGGTTCAGCGCGATCGCGGCGTACGGGGGCTCGGGCGGCGGCTTGGGCTCGTCCTCGCCGGGCAGGTCCAGCCCGGCGACCTGCAGCTTGGCGATCTCGGGCGGGACCTCGTCGACGGCGCCGGGCACGAACGCCCGGACCTGCGCGCCCTGCACATCCACGGTCACCCCGGGCAGGCGCTGCACGTCCGCCCACCGCGCCCCGCGGGCCCGCCGCGCCACCTTGCGGATGCGGCCCGCCTCCCAGCGCGCCACGGACGGGTGCCACTCCCCCTCCGGGTCGGCCGCCCGGGGGTCGGTGAGCAGCGTCACGACCGCGGTCGCGGCGGCCGCGCACACCGCGCCGTGCGCGGGCGGTCCGCCTCCCGGAGGGGCGGGGGGTGCGGGGGGTCGTCCCCCCGCAGGCACAACCGCCTTCTCGACGCGCACCACCAGCTGCATCGCCCACGGGGGCTGGTCAAAGGGGTCGGTGGAAGGTCGCACGCCTGGAGTATTCCATTCCGCGCCGGGTGCCAAGAGCATGGCCCGTCCGGGACTTCCTCCGGCAGGTTCTGGGTAAAGCAACCCGTATCGTCTCGCCGGACGTATGCACGGGTGCAGAAGCACGTCCGCGGGGCGCGCCTCGTGGGAGGGAACGAGGGGACACGGCGGAGAGGTCGGCTCGGAGGTCGCCGGTGACCAGTGGTGCCTGGAGCAATTCCATCCCAGGAATCGGAACGTTCTTCGTCGGCATCGACGTGGCGCCGGGGCGCTACCGGTGCGAGGACGGCAAGGGCGGCTGGTGGGTGCGGTTCACCGGGCCGGGCGGGGGCGAGCCGGTCGGATCCTGGCCGCTGCCCGCGGGGCCCACCGAGATCGAGATCGCGCCCACCGACTTCGCGTTCGAGACCCACGTCGGGACGTACTGGCGCAAGATCGCCCCGCCGCGCGGCGAGGACGGCCAGGGCGGCGCGGCCGACGTGCGCCCGGTGGCCGACCCGTCGCTGCGCGCCGAGCTGGACCGGATCGTCGCCCGGCAGCGGCCGCTGATGTGGCTGGCCCCGCTGACCGTGCTGGGCATCGGGCTGGTCGGCTCGCCCATCCTGGGGTCGCTGTGGCTGCTGGGGCTGGCGATGCTGGCCATGCTGGTCGCGCTCGGCTCCCCGGCGTTCTCGCTGGACCTGCGGCGCGCCCGCGAGCTGGCCCGGCGCCGCGACCGGTATCTGACGCCCGAGGACTTCGACGAGGAGGGCCGCGCGCTGCTGGCCCGCGTGCAGGCCGCCGTCGACACGGTGCGCGACTCGGAGGTCAACCGGGAGGGGCTTTTGGACGCGCTGGACAACGCGGTCACCCTGCCCCGCCAGGAGTGGGAGATCGCGCAGGTGCTGGCGCGGCAGTCCCGGCTGCGCGGCGAGCAGCGGGAGATCTCCGAGTCGGCCGGGCTGCCGGAGGTGGAGGCGGCGCTGCGTCCGCTGCGCGAGAAGCTGGAGGCGTCCGTGGCGGCCGTGACGCGCCGCGTGGAGGCGCTGGAGCGCTACGCCGAGCGCACCCGCGCCGCCGACGAGGCGCTGCGCGCGCACCGCCATCTGGAGACGCTGGCCGCCAAGGCGCACGAGTACGACGAGCTGCTGGCCGGCACCGTCCGCGACGACCTGGCGATCCCGGCCATCGAGCGGCTCACCGAGCACAGCGAGGCGCTCGTCCGCACGCTGCGCAGCCGGCTGGCCGAGGCGGCCGAGGCGGGCGGCGCGGCGGAGGGCGAGCTGCCGCCGTCCGGGTGACCGGTCAGGCGCGGGCGGCGATGACGATGGTGGCGTCCAGGTCGTCGTCGGCGGCCGCCTCCGGCCGCAGGCCGTGCTCGGCGGCGGCCCGCAGGGCATCCGGGAGCTGGCGGCGGCCGGTTTCGAACAGCAGGCGGCCGCCGGGCGCCAGCCACGACGGCGCCGCCGCGATGACGCGCCGGGCGATCCGCAGGCCGTCCGCGCCGCCGTCGAGGGCGGTCCGCGGCTCGTGGTCGCGGGCCTCGGGCGGCAGCAGGGCGACCTCGCCGGTGGGGACGTACGGCACGTTGGCGACCAGCACGTCCACCCGGCCGCGCAGCGCGGGCGGCAGCGGGTCGAACAGGTCCCCCTCGTACACGTGCGCGGCGGGCAGGTTGCGGCGGGCGCAGGCCACCGCGGCCGGGTCGATGTCGGCGGCGTGCAGGTCGGGGCGCGCGGCGGACGCGGCCAGCACGGCGCCGACCGCGCCCGAGCCGCAGCACAGGTCGACGGCGACGCCGCCGGGCGGGACGAGGGCGGCCGCCCGGCGGGCCAGGAACTCGGTGCGGCGGCGCGGGACGAACACGCCGGGGCCGACGGAGATGCGCAGCCCGCAGAACTCCGCCCAGCCGACCACGTGCTCCAGGGGCGCGCCCGCGGCGCGCCGGGCGACCATGGCGTCCAGTTCGGCGGACGTGCGGGCGGCGGCGAGGAGCACGCGCGCCTCGTCCTCGGCGAAGACGCAGCCGGCGGCCCGCAGCTCGGCCGCGACGCGGGAGAAGCTCACGGAAGCCGCACCAGCTCCCGTACCTGGGCGGGCGAGCGGAACACCTCGGCGCGCATGCCGGCCTCCCGCGCGGCGACCACGTTGACCTCCCGGTCGTCGAAGAACAGCACCTCGCCCGGGGCGACGCCCAGCCGCTCGGCGCAGATCAGGTAGGCGCGCGGGTCGGGCTTGGCCACGCCGATGCGGCAGGAGTAGGTCAGCGCCGCGAACCGCGACAGCCACTCGCCGTGCCGGGTCTCGAAGCGCGGCACCAGCTCGCCGATGATGTTGGACAGCAGGCCGAGGGTGCGGCCGCGGTCGGCCAGCTCGACGACCAGTTCGACCATGGCCTCGTCGACGTCGATCCAGCTGTCGAGATCGGCCTCGACCAGGGCGGGGACGTCGGGGAAGGCGGCGCCGAGCCGGTCGGCCACCGCCGCCCAGTAGGCCGCGGCGTCCTGGCCGGCGTCGTAGGCGGGACGGCACTCCCAGTACGCCTGCCAGAACGCGGCGGCGGACCCGCCGGACACCCCGGCCGTCTTCTCGATCCGCCGGATGGCCTCGGGGCTCTGGGTCCGGGCGATCACCCCGTACAGGTCGAAAACGATCACATCGGCCATGCGTCCGAGCCTACGGCCGGTCCGGTCCGCCGCGGCGCGCGGCCCGAGCGCCACCAAGCGCTTGTTGGGACTCGATACCCTGGTGGGAGCAGGCCGATCGAGCAAGCGGTTGGGCGCGTCGGCATAATGAGAGGGTGACGACCACGAGCACCAATTCAGGACGACCCAAAGCCCGCACCACCGGTGAGGGCGCCACCCGCCGCCGCGGCCGCGGTTCGCCGGCGCTGGCCTCGGAGCGGCGTGAGCACCTGATCAGGCTCGCGGCCGAACTGTTCGCCGAGAAGGGCTACCAGGCCACCACGGTGCGCGACATCGCCAAGGAGGCCGGCATCCTGTCCGGCAGCCTCTACCACCACTTCAGCTCCAAGGAGTCGATCGTCGACGAGATCCTCTCGGGATTCTTCGACGAGGTGATGTCGTCCTACCGGGCCGTCATCGAGGAGGGGCGCGACCCCCGGGAGACCATCGCCGGGCTGGTGCGGATCGCGTTCGGCACGCTGGAGCCGCACCGCGCCGCCATCACGGTGATGCAGAACGACTGGAACTACCTCAAGGACCGCCTGGACTACCTGACCAAGTCCGAGGACGAGGTCGAGAAGATGTGGGTCGACACCATCCGGGCGGGCCAGGAGCAGGGCCTGTTCCGCTCCGACATCGACCCCAAGCTCACCTACCGGATGATCCGCGACACCATCTGGGTGGCGGTCCGCTGGTTCCGCCCCGGCGGCCGCCTCGACGCCGCCGGGCTGTCCGAGCACTACCTCAAGGTCATGTTCGACGGCATCAACACCCACTGAGCCGCCGGCACGCGGAGCCCGGGCGCCCCTGCGGCGCCCGGGTTTTTCATTACCTCCCGGGGGATTCGTCCCTAACCCCGCGGGCAGTCCACCGAGCGGTGAAAGCACCGAAACGGAGTGTCGGTGCCTCCTCCGCCCGCCCGCCCGCATATCGTGGTATCGATTACATATTGCCTGGTCAGAGCGACGCTCCGCGGCAACGGGACGCTGCTCCCCATAAGGGTGGACCGGGGGGAAAGGGGCACGATGACGGCTCAAGGGGGTGCCGCCGACCACGGCGAGCCGCCCGAGGCGGAGTTCCGGGCCGCGCTGGTCCGCGGCCTGCAGGAGCAGTTCCCCGGCGTCCGCGTCTGGTACGGCGAGGCCACCGGTTCCTGGTGGGCGATGGTCGCGCTGCGCGGCGGCCCCCGCCTGCTGGAGGCCCCGACACCGCAGCAGCTCCGCGAGGCCATCCTCAGCGCCCTGTCCATCGGCTGACCCTGTCCATCGGCTGACCGCCGTCCATCGGCCGCTGCCCATCGGCTGCCCCGTCCCGGCTATCCCCCCTGCGGGCGCGTGAGCACGGCCGCGCTCCCGTAGCCGCCGCCGAATCCGGTGACGAGCGCGACGGCGGCGTCCGCGACCTGGTTGACGGCCGTGCCGCGCAGCTGCCGGACGGCCTCGGCGACGTTGTTCAAGCCGTGCACGTACCCCTCCGCCAGCAGCCCGCCGTGCGGGTTGACCGGCACCCGCCCGTTCCAGGCGATCTCCCGCGCGAGCAGCACGGCCCCCAGGTCGCCGCGGGCGGCCAGGCCGAAGTCCTCCAGCTGGCGCGGGACGAGCCAGCTGTAGGCGTCGTAGAGCAGGGCCACGTCGATGTGGCCGGGTTTCATGCCCGCGGCCGCGTACAGGGGTCCGGCGAGGTAGGCGGAGAACACGCGCGTGACGTCCGCGGCCTTGTCCATGGCGGACGCGCCGGGCCCGCCGCCGCGGACGACGGCGTGCACGCGCGGCGCGTTGGGCGCGCGGTCGGCGCGGGTGACGACCAGCGCGCACGCCCCGTCGGTCTCCTGGCAGCAGTCCAGGCGGCGCAGCGGCGAGGCGACCATGGGGCTGGCCAGGTAGGCGGGCAGGTCGACGCGGTCGCGGCGCATGGCGCGCGGGTTGCGGGCGGCGTGCGCGCGGGACTGGTCGACGACGGCGTGGGTGTGCTCCTCGGTCAGGCCGGTGTCGTGCAGGTAGCGCTGCCCGGCGAGCGCGAACTGGTGCACCGGGCCCGCCATGCCGTAGGGACGGGTGAACTGCTCCTCGACGCCCTCGCCGAGCCGGAGGCCCAGGGTGTTCAGGCGCCGCCCGGACCGGCCGTTGAGGGCCCGGTAGACCAGGACGTTCTCGGCCAGGCCCGCGTCCACGAGCATGGCGGCGTCGGCGAGGATCGATGCGCTCTGCGTGCCGCCGCCGTAGATTTCGTTGTGCCAGCCGACCTCGGGCATCCCCAGCGCGCGGGCCAGGTGCGGCACCGGGGCCGAGTCGCCCAGGTGGTAGCACAGGATCGCGTCGGGCCGGTCGACGCCCGCGTCGGCCAGGGCGGCGCGGGACGCGTCGGCGGCCAGTTCCAGCTCGGTGCGGCCGGACGCGCGCGACAGCGCGGTCATGCCGATCCCGGAGATCGCCGCCTTGCCGGAGAAGCCCTGCCTGCCGGTCACCGCCCGTCCCTCCGCGTTCGGAAGCCGCCCGCCGGAGACGGGGCGCGTTCCATCCCCGGCGGGCGGCGTCCCGGCGGCCCGCGCGGCCCTGGATGCGCGCGGCCCTCTGGGGGAAGCTAACCCGAACCGGACTTCTAGACAAGCGCTTGCTCGGCTATGCCGGACGACCGGACCGGGGAATGAGCTTCCGGAGACCATGGTTGCGGTTCGGCGGAGGTGTCGATCGTGGAACGCACCCGGCCGGAGGGGTCCCTGCGGGCACCGGCCGCGGTCACCGCGGCCGTCGCCGCGCTGCTCGCGGTGCCCGCGCTGGGCGGCGCCCCGCACGCCGTCGTCACGCTCTCGGTGCTGGTGACGGGCAATCCGCTGGCGCCGCCGCACGCCTTGGTGCTCGCCGCGGCCGTCGTCCTGCTGGCGCGCGGCGTGCTGCTGCGCCGCCGCGCCGCCTGGTACGGGCTGCTGGTCCTGGTGGCGGCGGGCGCGCTGGCCGTCGCGGCGGGCGAGGACCCGCCCTGGCGGCTGCCGCTGCTCGCCGCGGCCGCGGCGGTGCTGTGGCGGCTGCGCGACGGCTTTGCGGTCCGCCCGCATCCCGAGCGGGTGCGTGCGGCGGTGCGCACCGGCGCGGTGCTGGTGGTCGCCTCGGCGGCGGGGGCGGTGCTGGTCGGCGGGGTGTCGGTGCGGTCGGTGGGCCACGACGTGGCGTTCGGCCTGGGCGCCATGGGGGCGCCGCTGGACGGGGCGTCGTGGCTGCCGGGGGTGCTGGCCCTGGCGGGCGGGGCCGGGCTGCTGCTCGTCCTGACCACGCTGCTCGCGCCCGACCCTGCGCCGCCGCCGGGGGACGAGGACGAGCGGCGCCGCGTCGCCCGGCTCGTCGCGCACCCGGCGTCCGACACCCTGGCCCCGTTCGCGCTGCGCCGCGACAAGTCGTACGTGTTCAGCCCGGACGGCCGGGCCGCGATCGGCTACCGCGTGCTGTTCGGCGTCGCGGTGGCGGGCGGCGACCCGGTGGGCGATCCGGCGTCGCACCGGGCCGCGGTCGCGCGGTTCCTGGAGATGTGCCGCCGCGCCGGGTGGCGGCCCGCCGTGCTGGGCGCGGGCGCCGACCTGGTGCCGCTGTGGGCGCCCCTGCGCTCGTTCGGCTTCGGCGACGAGGTGGTCATCCGCACCGGCGGGTTCTCCCTTGAGGGGCGGCGGATGCGCAACGTCCGGCAGGCCGTCCGGCGCACCCGCAACGCGGGCGTGACCGTGCGGATCCTGCGCGAGGGCGAGCTGGCGCCCGAGCTGCGCGGGGCGCTGCGGCGGATCGCGGCGCGCTCGCTGGGCGGGGCGTCCGAGCGCGGCTTCTCCATGAACCTGGACGAGCTGCTGACCGGGTACCACGCGGGCGCGCTGATCGCCGTCGCCCACGACCGCGCCGGAGAGCCGGTCGCGTTCCAGCGGTACGTGGTCGCCGGGTCGGGCATCAGCCTGGACGCGATGCGGCGGGCGCCGGGCGGGCCCAACGGGGTCAACGAACGGCTGATCGTGGAGGTCGTCGAGTACGCGCGGCGGCACGGCGTGGCGACGGTGTCGCTGAACTTCGCGGCGTTCCGCGAGCTGCTGGAGTCCGCCGAGCGCGGCCCGGCCGAGCGCGCCGGATACCGGGCGCTGCACCTGCTCGACCCGTGGATCGCGGTGGAGTCGCTGTACCTGTTCGACCGCAAGTTCCGGCCCGCGTACCGGCCGCGCAGCATCGTCTTCCGGTCCTGGTGGGACATCGCCCGGGTGGCTGCGGCGCTGCTGACGCTGGAGTTCGGCCGGCCCCGGCCGGTGCCCGCGGCCGAGGAGCCGCTGCCCGATACGGCCGGCCTGCCGCAGCGTCCCTGACCGGCACGGCGGGGAGCGAACGCCGCCGCGCCGCCGGCAACGCCGCCTGGCCGGGGTCATGGCCTGCTAGGCTTCCCAAGCGAGCGCTTGGTACGTAATGATGGGATCCGGCGTTGTCCCGCCCCGGCGGACGCCGGGGCGCCCCCGCCGGGCCCGGTGAAGAAGGAGCCGTAGACGTGGCCGACCGCCCGATGAAGTTCTCGACCTTCCACCTGTTCCACCAGAACGCGGGCCAGAGCGCGCGCGAGGTGTACGACTACCAGATCGAGGTGATCGAGCTTTTGGAGGAGCTCGGCTTCGACGGGGTGTGGGTCGCCGAGCACCACTTCCGTGACTACGGGGTGGTGCCCGACATCTTCACGATGCTTGCCCACCTGGCGGCCCGCACCGAGCGGCTGCGGCTGGGCACCGGCGTCGTCGTGCTGCCCCTGCACAACCCGATCCACGTGGCCGAGGAGGCCGCGATGGTGGACCTGCTGTCGGGCGGGCGCCTGGAGCTCGGGGTGGGCCGCGGCTACCAGAGCGTCGAGTTCGAGAACTTCGGGCTGGACCTCGGCGAGGCCCGGGTCCGGTTCAACGAGTGCCTCGACATGGTGGTCGGCCTGTGGACGCAGGACGGCTACGAGTACAAGGGCCGCTACTACGGCACCGGCCGTCCGCTCACACTGACACCGCGTCCGCTGCAGAAACCGCATCCGCCGCTGCACGTGGCGGCGATCAGTCCCGAGACCGTGGAGATCTACGCCGCCCGCGGCCTGCCGATCCTGGCCGACCCGGCCGCCCCGTTCCGCAAGATCGCCAAGGCGGCGGAGACCTGGCACGCCGTCGCCGCCGCCAACGGCGTGGACACCGCGGGCGCCGAGCTGGTGGCCAGCCGCATCGTGTACGTCGCGCCGACCATCGAGCAGGCCAGAGCGGACCAGGCCCGGTTCGAGGCCGCCTTCGACCGCTCGCGCATCTTCAACGCGCAGAGCGCCCCCATCGACGCGCGCACCGGCGAGGCCGCCAAGGGCTTCGAGTACTACCAGAACCGCTACCTCAAGGGCGGCTCGGTGGACAGCGAGTTCCGCTGGGAGCAGCTGGAGGTGATCGGCGACCCGGAGCGGGTCATCGGCCAGATCAAGATGATCCAGCAGATGGGCTACTCCCACCTGATGTGCGACTTCGGCTCGACGCGGCCGATGCCCGTCGAGGAGATGAAGAAGGTCCTGAAGTTCTTCGCCGCGGAGGTCATGCCCGCCTTCCGCTGAGCGAGCGACCGCGCCGCGGCCCTCCCCGCCCCCCCGGTTTCCGTCACACGCAGGAGGCGCGATGTCCGTCGTACACCGGCTCACACTCGGGGACGTTCTCGGCGAGCACCGGCGGGGCCGGCCGCTCGGCACCGCCGTGGTCGACGGCGACGTGCGGCTCACCTGGCCCGAGCTGGACGCGCGGGTGAACCGCGCGGCGGGCGCGCTGGCCGCCGACGGAGTCGCCGCGGGCGGCCGCGTGCTGTGGCTGGGGCGCAACTCCTTCCGCGTGCTGGAGCTGCTGCTGGCCTGCTCGCGGCTCGGGGCGATCTTCTGCCCGGCCAACTGGCGGCAGTCCGCCGACGAGCTCGCCCACGTGCTCGCCGACCTGGCCCCGGCGGTGGTCGTGTGGGAGGAGTCGGAGGCGGTGGAGAAGGCGCGCGGGCAGGTCGCGCTGGACGCGCGCTGGGTGCGCTCGGGCGGACAGGACGGCCCGGGCGGGGAGGACGAGTACGAGGCGTGGGCCGCCGCGGGCGCCCCCATCGACCCCGACGCCGAGGCGTCCGCCGACTCCCCCGTCCTGGCGCTCTACACCGCCGCGTTCGACGGGCGTCCCAGCGCCGCCCTGCTCAGCGACGCCGCGCTGATCGCGCACAGCATGTCGCTGCTGCACGTCCGGCAGATGGAGGACGGGTTCACCTACCTGGCCTGCGGCCCGCTGTTCCACGTCGGCACGATGATGTTCACGCTGGCCGCCTTCCAGCTCGGCGGCACGGTCGTGTTCACCCCCGCCTACGAGCCGACCGAGGTCTGCCGCCTCATCGAGCGCGAGCGGGTCACCCAGGCCTTCCTGTTCGGCCCGATGATCGACGGGCTGGTCGAGGCCAACAAGGACCGGCGCTTCGACCTGTCCTCGCTGCGCTTCGTCTCGCACTCCCCGGAGTGGGACGACATGATCACCGTGGACGACAGCCCCTGGTGCGCGTCGAAGATGGGCGGCTACGGGCAGACCGAGGTCGGCGGCATGCTCACCTTCCTCGGCCTCGGCATGGGCGGCCAGGGGCCGGCGGGGCGCCCGTCGCCGCTGACCCAGGTGCGGATCCTGGACGCCTCCGGCGCCGAGGTCCCGCCGGGCGAGGTCGGCGAGATCTGCGCGCGCGGCCACAGCGTGTTCTCCGGCTACTGGAACCGCCCCGAATTGAACGCGGCCAAGACCGCGGGCGGCTGGCACCACACCGGCGACCTGGGGCGGCGCGAGCCCGACGGCACCATCACCTTCATCGGCCCGAAACTGCGCATGATCAAGTCGGGGAACGAGAACATCTACCCCGCCGAGGTGGAGCGCGCCCTGAAGACCCATCCGGCCGTCGCCGACGCCGCCGTGATCGGGGTGCCGGACGACCGGTTCGGCCAGTCCCCCAAGGCCGTCGTGGTGCTCCGGGACGGCGCCGCCGCCACGCCCGAGGAGCTCATCGAGCACGTGCGCGGCCAGATCGCCTCGTACAAGAAGCCGCGGCACGTGGAGTTCGCCGACGAGATCCCCAAGAGGGGCTTCACGCCCGACTACGACCTGCTGGACGGGCGTTACGGAGGCGGCGGCTACCCCGGAGCCTGAGGTGCGCGGGAGGGGACGGACGCCGCGCCGCCGTCCCCTCCCGCGGTCCGGATGGTCAGCGCGCCGAGGCGGTGACCAGGTCGGCCAGCTCCGGCAGCACCGCGTCCGCCACGGTGATCTTCCGGTCCAGCAGCCCGTTGGCGTGGAGCAGGTCGGCGGCGCGCTGCTGCTCGGCGACGAACTCGTCGGACACCGGGTGCAGCCCGAACGGACGGTTGCGCAGGGCGTGCTCCCACTCGTCCAGGTCCGTGCCGTCCTCGGCGGCGAACAGCCGGGCGGCCTCGCGGGGGTTCTCCCGGACCCAGGCGTCCGACTCCTGCAGCGCGGCGACGATCGCGGCCAGCTCGTCGCGGTGGTCCACGGCGAAGTCGCGCCGGGTGAACCACAGCGAGCGGTGGCTGAACAGCCCGTCGGTCTCCACCAGCGTCCGCAGCTGCGTCGTGCGCTCCAGCGCGGCCAGCTGCGGGTAGTAGCCGGTCCAGGCGTCGACCTTGCCGTCCAGCAGCAGCTGCGCGCCCTCGGGCCCGGCATCCACGGGCTCGATGTCGGCCCAGGTCAGCCCGGCCCGGTCGAGTGCGAACAGCAGCAGCGTCGTCTGCCAGGAGCCGTGGCCGAGCGCGACCCTGCGGCCCGCCAGGTCGGCCGGGGACTGGATGCCGGAGTCGGCCAATGCGACGAGCCGCCCGTTGTCCACGCGCGGCCCGGAGATCGCCACGTAGACGATGTCATGGCCCTTGCCCTGCGCGGTGACCGGCGGTGTCGATCCGGTGCCGATGAAGTCGTAGCCGCCGTCGAACAGGTGGTCGCCGTGCGCGGACGGCAGTCCCTCGGTGGGGGCGGGGCGGTCGCCGGCGGGCAGCGACCGCAGGTCCACCCACTCCACGTCCGGCAGCGACCGCTCCAGGATGCCCCGGTGCCGCAGCACCCACAGGGAGTTGTTGTTGGGGAAGAAGCCGACACGGGTCATCGGAGGTTTCCTTTCGTTTCAACGGTGGGGGCGGAAGTGTGCGCGCCGCCGTCCGGGCGGCCGCCGCGCAGCAGCGGAAGGACGTGCTCGCCGACCCGGTGGGCCTCCTCCAGGTGCGGCACCCCGGCGAGGATGAAGGCGTCCACGCCCAGCGCGATCAGCTCGTCGAGCCGGGCGGCGACCTGCGCGTAGCTGCCGACCAGCCCGAACGCCGGGCCGCCGCGCAGCAGGTGGAAGCCGCCCCACACGTTGGGGCTCGCCTCCAGTTCGCGGTACTCGCGGACCGGCCAGTCGATGAAGGACCGGCCGCGCAGCCAGCCCACCGAGTCGCCGCCGGCCTCGGGTCCCTGCAGCAGCGCGGGGTCGACGTGCCGCCAGCCGCGGCGGATCTCCTCCCACGCCTCGTCCTCGGTCTCGCGGGCCAGCACGTCGATGCGCACGGCGAACCGCGGGGACCGGCCGATCGCGGCGCTGTGCTCGCGGACCTGGTCGAACTTGGCGGCCAGCGCGGGGAACGGCTCCAGCCACGACAGGTAGTAGTCGGCGTGCCGCCCGGCGGCCTCGATCGCCGCCCGCGACGACCCGGAGAAGTAGATCTCGGGGAACGGCTGCCCGCGCAGCCGCTCGGGCAGGCCCGCGTCCTCGACCCGGTAGAAGCGGCCGCGGTGGCTGAACGGGCCGCCGTCCCACACGCCCTTGAGCACGTCCAGGAACTCGGAGGTTCGGGCGTACCGGTCGTCGTGCCCGACCTTGTCGCCCCACCACAGCTGGGCGGGCCCGCCGCCGCCGGAGATGATGTTGTAGACGACGCGTCCGCCGGTGGCGCGCTGCAGGCTCGCCGACATCCGCGCGGCCTGCACCGGGTGCAGGAACCCCGGCTGGAACGCGATCATGAACCGGTAGGTGGTGGTCTCCCGGGCCAGGCTCGCGGCCGCCGCCCACGGGTCGTCGGTGAACGGGAAGGACGGCAGCAGCCCGCCGACGAACCCCGACAGCTCGGTGGCGCGCGCCACGTCGGCCATGTGGTCCAGGTGGGTGTACCCGTCGGGCCGGCCGCCGCGCAGCCCGGGGGTGATGCTGCCCGGCACGACCGGCGACCAGTCGCCCCGGGTCACCAGGCGGCGGCGCAGCGACCGCTGGTCGCCGTGCGTGCCGATGCGCCAGTAGATGTCGATCGAGCGGCTCGCTGTGGTCATTTCGCGTGCTCCTGGACGTGTCGCCGGGCGTGTTCCTGAGCGAACAGGGGCAGCAGCCGCTCGCCCAGCCGGTAGGTCTCCTCCACGTGCGGCTCGGTGTCCAGCACGAACGTGCCGACGCCCCGGTCGACGTAGCGCCGCAGCTCGTCGGCGACCTGCTCGAACGACCCGGCGAGCGCGTGCCCGGGGACGCCCCGCACGGCCCGCGCCTCCGCCTCGTCCTCGCGCGCCACGACCGTCAGCCGCAGCCCGTAGGAGACGGTGCGGCCATGCGCGGCGGCGCGCGCGCCGAGGTCGGCGATGAGCGCGTCGATGTCGTCGGTGGCGTCGAAGATGTGCACGTCGGCGTGCTTGGCCGACAGCTCGAGCGCCTCCTCCGACGAACCGGACAGGTGGACGGGCGGGAAACGCCGCCCCGCCAGCGGCCCCTGGAAGCCGCCCGCGAGCACCTGGAAGAACCGGCCCTCGTAGGTGTAGTCCTCGTGCTCCCACACGCCCTTGGCGATCGTCAGGAACTCGTCGGCGCGCGCGTACCGGTCCGGGCCGTCCAGGAAGTCGCCCTGCGCGCGCGCCGTCACCGGGTCCAGGTCGACGACCGGCCACCAGCCGAACCGGTCCCCGGTGAACCGCTGCAGCGACGCCGACAGCTTCGCCGCGTACACCGGGGTGCCGACGCCGGGATGGAAGCCGGCGACGCCGTGCAGCCAGCGGTTGGCGCGCAGCAGCCCGGCCACCACGATCAGCGCCTCCTCCGCGTCGTGCGCGAAGGGCGCGACGACGCCGTCGAAGCCGGTGACCTCGGCGGCGCGCCCCACCTCGGCGATCGTGTCGAACGCCCCGTAGCGGTCCTCGCGGGTGTCGGTGACGAACGGGGGCAGCGGCGCCGGGTCGGCGTACGGGCCGACCGTCGGCAGGGTGAGCAGGAACCTGGGCGTCGTCATGCCGCCCTCCTTTCGGTGGCCTGGCGCAGCGGTTCGGGTGCGGCCCACGCGTGCACGTCCACGTCGGCGGCGAGGAAGCCGTGCAGCAGCAAGAAGTTCTTCTGCCGTTCGAGCAGGGCGAGGCGTTCGGGCGACAGGTCGGGGCGCAGCGTGCGGTGGAACCCGTCGCGGTAGGCGGTGTGCACGCCGGCCCGGCCCGACCGGGTCTCCCCGGCGAGGATCTCGCGGACGCCGTCGAGGTTCGCGGCGGCCCAGTCGGCCGCGCGCAGCGTCTGGGCGAGAAACGCGGTCACCAGTTCGGGCCGCTCCTCCAGCAGCCGCTCGTGCACGGTGATCGGCCGCGGGGTGCCGTTGTTGACGCGGGTCGCGGGGTCGGGGTGGGCGTCCAGGTCGACGCCGACGGCCAGGCCGAGCTCGGCGGCCTGCTCGGCGGCGCGGGCGCCCTTGGCGTAGACGGCGTCCACCTCGCCGCGCACCAGCTCCTGCAGGCCGGGCCACGACAGCCGGCGGTCGCGCGCGTCGCGTCCCACCGACGGCGAGATGTCGGCGGCGACCTCGACGAACGCCACGTCGTCGAGGGTGAGGCCGCCCTGGGCGAGCGCGCCCTTGATCCCGTGCAGCGCCATCGCGCGCGGGAAGCTCTGCGCCCTCGTCCGCGCCCAGCCGGGCAGTGCGACGCGTGCGCCGCGCAGGTCCTGCGGCCCGCGGATGCCCGAGCCGGGCCGCACCAGGATCGACTGCCATTCCTCGATCCAGGTCAGCCCGATCAGCCGGGTCGGCGCGCCCTCGGCGCGGGCGGCCAGCGCCGGGACGTTGCCGCCCTCGCGGAACAGGCCCGGCAGGTCGTGGTCGAAGTGGTGGCGGGCCAGGTCGGGTCCGGCGTCCTGCAGGACGCCCACCTCCAGCCCGTACGGCGCGAACGCCTCGGCCAACCACCCGTGCCGGTGGGCCAGGCCGCCGGCGGTGGGCACCGGGCAGCGGGTGAACCAGATCTTGTCGATGTCGCTTTGACTGGCATGCGTGGGCATGCGGCGGCTCCTCACGGGGATGACAGGGCGACGCCCAGGTGGGTCAGCAGCTCGCGTCGGTGCTCCTGCACCGCCGGGTCGGCCGCGCCCGACAGGGCGTCGCGGGGACGGGGCAGGTCGATGGCGCGGTCCACGGCGAACGCGCCGTCGCGCAGCACGGCGACGCGGTCGGCGAGCCGCACCGCCTCGTCCACGTCGTGGGTGACCAGCACGACCGCCGGACGGTGCCGGGCGCACAGCTCGGCCACCAGGTCCTGGGCCTGCAGCCGGGTCAGGGCGTCGAGGGCGGCGAACGGCTCGTCCAGCAGCAGCACGTCCAGGTCGCGCACGAGCGCGCGGGCCAGCGCCACCCGCTGCGCCTCGCCGCCGGACAGGGTGGCGGGCCAGTCGCGTTCGCGGCCGGCCAGGCCGACCTCGGCGAGGGCGCGGCGGCCCTGCTCGCGCGCCGAGCGCGGCAGCCCGAGCGTGACGTTGGCCAGCACGCGCTTGGCCACCACCAGCCGGGGCTCCTGGTAGACGGTGGTGACGCGCGGCGCGGTGAGCACGGTGCCCGCGTCGGGCCGCTCCAGCCCGGCCAGCAGGCGCAGCAGCGTGGTCTTGCCGGTGCCGCTCGGGCCGAGCAGGGCGACGAACTCGCCGCGCCGCACGTCCAGGTCGATGCCGTCCAGGACGGTCGCGGCGCCGAACCGCTTGGTCAGGCCGCGCACCCGCACGGCCACCTCGCCGGGGCCGCTCATCGCACCGCCACCTGCCCCCGCCAGGGCGCGGCGAGCCGTTCGGCGCCGCGGATCACCAGGTCGATGAGCAGCCCGAGCAGCGCGTAGATCAGGATGCACAGCACCATGTAGTCGTTGCGGTAGTACTGCTGGGCGAGCGTCACCAGGTAGCCGATGCCCTCGGTGGCGCCGAGCTGCTCGGCGGCGATCAGGCCGGTGAGCGACACCGACAGGCTGATCCGCAGCGCCATCAGCACGCTCGGCAGCGCGGACGGGATGACGACCGACGCGGCCAGGCGGGGGCCGTGCAGCCCGAAGCCGCGGGCGGCCTCCACCACCTTGCGGTCGACGCCGCGGACGCCGAGGTAGGTGTAGGCGTACATGGGCGCGGACGCGGCGACCGCGATCAGCACGACCTTGAACGTCTCGCCGACGCCGAACCAGGAGATGAACAGCGGCACCAGGGCCAGGAACGGCACCGCCCGCTTCATCTGCAGGGTCGGGTCGATCAGCTCCTCGCCGAGGGCCGACAGGCCGGCGGCCACGCCGAGCAGCAGTCCCGCGCCGCAGCCGAGCAGTACGCCCAGGCCCGTGCGGCGCGCCGAGGCCAGCACGTAGTCGGCGAGTTGCCCGGTGGAGACCAGCTCCTTGAAGGCGGACAGCACCGCGCCGGGGCCGGTCAGCACGTCCGGGGGGATGCGTCCGGTGGCCGAGCCCCACCACCAGGCGGCCAGCAGCGCCAGCGGGACCGAAAGCCGGACGGCAAGCGACACCGCCGGGTGGCGTCGCCGCCTGCCCAGCCAGGCGGGTGGGCGCAGCCGCCCGGTGTCCGGTGACACCGCCTCGCCGCCGACTGGGCGCCGGCCCTGCACGCCCCCTGGCTCTTCGGGGATGGTCTCGACGGTCATTGCGCCCCCAGCTTGAACAGCACGTCCTCGGGGCGGATCTCGCCCGGCAGCACGCCCTGCTCGCGGAACAGGCCGGCGACCGCCGCGACGTGCTCGCCGTCGGCGTCGGTGACGGGGCGCGGCACGTTCTGGTAGCGGGCGGAGGCGAGCGCGTCGTTCAGCCGCGCCCCGGACAGCGCGGTGGGGCCCTTGTCGAGGAAGACGTTCTGGAACTTCTCCGGGTCGCGCTTCTCCTGCTCGGTCAGCTCGCGCAGCACGTCCAGGAAGGTCTGCACGGCCTTCGGGTTCGCCTGGAGCAGTTCGGTGCGGGCGGCCCAGATGTTGAGGTCCTGGTCGGGCAGGTCGCGGCCGTGCACCAGCACCCGGGCGCCCTTGGCGACCGCCTCGGGGTAGGCGTCGACGATCGCCCACCAGGCGTCCACCTTGCCGGTGGAGAACGCCGACGCGCCCTGCACCGGGTTGAGGTAGACGCGCTGCACCTGCGAGGCCGGGATGCCCGCCTCCTTGAGCGCGAGCAGCAGCAGGTACTCGCCGCGCCCGGCCTTGTTGACCGCGACGCGCTTGCCGACCAGGTCGCGCACCGACCTGATGGGGCTGTCCGGCTTGACGACCAGGCCGTCCTCCTGCGGTGCGGCCTTGTCGGTGACGCGGTCGGTGACGGCGAAGACGCGCAGGTCGCGGCCGTTGGCGAGGTAGCCGACCGCCGGGGAGATCGCGCCTTCCAGCACGTTGACCGAACCGGAGCGCACCGCGTCGATGGTCGCGGTGAACGAGGCGTAGGAGCCGCCCCACTCCACCCGCGCGCCCACGGCCTTCAGCCGCTCTTCCAGGATCTTCTCGCGCTTGGCGTAGGCGAGCACGCCCGCGTTGCCGGGGTCCTTCAGTTTGATCACGGTGCCCGTGCCGCCTCCCCCGGCGTTGGCCGACCCGCCGCACGCGGCGGCCAGGCCCAGCGACAGGCTCAGCAGCACGGCGAGGGCGGCGCGGGCGAACGGTCTGAGGCGATGGCGGGGGCTTTTTCCGGGGAGTGCGGGCAGGACGGATTTCGACATGGCTGACGTGGCCCTTCACGGGTCGTGCGAGCAGGCCGACGGGGCGCCGGGGGCGGACACGCCGGGGCGCATGGGGCGGCAGGGGCTCGCGGAGGAAGAGAACGGGGAGGAGGAGGGAGAGACGGAGGGAAGCCGGGGCAGGATCAGCTACAGAGAGTGCTGTCCAGCCGCATCAGATCGACCACGCGCCGGACGGTCAGTGCGTGCGCCATATTTCAGATAATTCCGGTAGGGATAGCGGATTGTCAACCCCGGAAACCTCGCCGACCTGCGCGTCCCGCCGTCCGGTCGGCCGGTGCGCCCGGACGGCGGGGGCTCGGCGGCCGGGGACGGCTCACAGCACGGCGATCGGGTTGATGGGGCTGGCGGTGCCGCCCTCGATGCGCAGCGGAGCCGCAACGAACAGGAACTCGGCGCGGCCGGCTCCGGCCAGCTCCTCCAGCCACAGCATCTCGGCCAGGTGCACGCCGTGCCGCCACAGCAGGATCATGTGCAGGTCGTCGGCGAGGTCCTCGTCGGCGAGCTGGCGCTCGTTGAGCCCGCCGATCGCGGCGTTGTCGGCGGCGACCATGGCGACGTCGCGTCCGGCCAGCCAGCGGCCGCCGTCGGCGCTCAGGCCCGGCTGCCCGGCCCAGTAGCCGTCCGGGCCCTCCTCCTGCCAGGTCAGCGGCCAGCCGGTGCGGACGACGGCGACGTCCCCGGGGCGCAGGTCGGCGCCGGACGCGTCCAGGCACGCCTGCAGGTCGTCCGGGCCGATCCGGTCGGCCGCCGCCAGGTGCGGGACGCCGCGCAGCCCCGCCACGTCGAACAGCACGCCCCGCGCCACCACCGGCCCGGCCTTGTCGATGCCGCACCGCTGCGCCCCGTAGGAGCGCACCCGCCCGGCCGGGTGCCCGTTGTACAGCTCGTCGCCCGCCCACATGTGGCACAGCGCGTCCATGTGCGTGGTGGTGCCGTGCGGCGTGACGACCAGCGCGTCGTCGGCCATCCGCAGCCCCGCGCCGATCGCCCGCGCGCCCGCGGCGTAGTCGCCGCCGTCGACGGACATGAAGTGCTGCGGCAGCGGCCTGCCCCGCAGGTGCGGGACGGTCGTGGGCGCGGGCGAGGAGGTGGCGCCGCGGATCGGCATCGCCAGGCTCACCACGCGCCCCTCGCGCACGCACCGGGCCGCCGCGACGACCGCCTCGGGGGTCAGCAGGTTGAGGGTGCCGCGCTCGTCGCCGGTTCCCCAGCGACCCCAGTTGCCATACTGTTCGAACGTCATTCGGTGAGACATCCGGTAGGACCTTCCTCGAGGAGCGGAGCGGGCACGTGGCGCAGACGGCGGTACAGGGGCGGTGCGATCCGGCCTTCGCAGCGGTACGGGACGTCTTCGAGCAGCACTTCGCCGACGGGCTGGAGCTGGGCGCCGCCGTCGCGGTGTACGCGGGCGACCGCAAGGTGGTGGACCTGTGGGGCGGTGTGGCCGACCGGCGCACCGGGCGCGAGTGGCGGGCCGACACCCCGTGCTTCGCGTTCTCCTGCACCAAGGCGCTGACCGCCACGGCGGCCCTGCTGCTGGCCGAGCGCGGCGCCTACGACGTCGACGGCCCGGTGACGGCGTGGTGGCCGGAGTTCGGCGCGCACGGCAAGGAGGGCACGACGGCGGCGCACCTGCTGTCCCACCAGGCGGGCCTGCCGGCGTTCGCGCGTCCGGTCACCGCCGAGGAGGCCGCGGACCCGGCCGCGATGGCGGCAGAGCTGGCGGCGCAGGAGCCCGAGTGGACTCCGGGCGAGGGCCACGGCTACCACGCGCTGACGTACGGGTGGCTCGCCGGCGAGATCGTCCGGCGGCTGTCGGGGCGGCCGGTCGGCGCGTTCGTGAAGGAGGAGTTCGCCGGGGACCTGGACCTGTGGATCGGCGCCCCCGACGACGTCATCGAGCGCGGCGCCAGGATGACCGCGCGGCGGCGCGTGCCGGCTTCGGACGGCGGGCGGCGGACGGCGGACGGCCCGGCCCCGGACGCCGCGCTGCTGGAGCGGCTGGCGAAAGCGGCCGCCGACCCAGCAAGCCGGCTCAACCGGGCGGTCAACAACCCGCACCCCGGCAAGGGCGGCTTCAACAACCCGGTGGTGCTGCGCGCAGGCTGGCCGGGCGCGGGGATGATGACGACGGCGGCGGGCATGGCGGCCTTCTACCGAGACCTGGCGGCCGGGCGGATCCTGCGGCCCGGCACGCTGCGCGAGGCCGTCAGGACGCGCGTGCAGGGGCCCGACCTGACGATGCTGCAGGAGACCGCGTTCGGGCTCGGCTACATGCGTCCGGCCTCCTCGTTCCGCGTCCCGGCGGCCGCCCGCGCGTCGGCGTTCGGGCACGGCGGCGCGGGCGGGTCGATCGGGCTGGGCGACGCCGAGGCCGGGCTGGCGCTGGCGTACCTGCCCAACCTGATGGGCGACGGCCTGGTCGGCGACCTGCGCGCCGCCCGCCTGGTCGAGGCCGCCTACTCCTGTCTCGGCTGAGCCCGCGCCCATCGCTGCCGGCGCCCCTCAGTGCATGGTGATGCCGCCGCTGACCGACACGGTCTGGCCGGTGATGTAGCCGGCGCGGTCGGTGCACAGGAACGCGACGAGCCCGGCGACGTCGTCCGGGCGGCCGATGCGGCGCAGCGGGATCTGCTTGGCGAGCTTGTCCAGCAGGCCGGGATGCCGGTCGGACACCGCCCGCACCATCGGGGTGTCGGTCGGGCCGGGGCAGACGACGTTGCTGGTGACGCCGCCGCGCGCGGCCTCCCTGGCGAGGGTCTTGGCGAGGCCGAACAGCCCCGCCTTGGTGGCCGCGTAGGCGCCCTCGCCGCCGGAGCCGGCGCGCGCCCCGTCGGAGGAGACGAACACCAGGCGGCCCCAGCCGCGTTCGGTCATGCCCGGCAGGAGGGCCTTGGTGAGCTGCATGGGGGCGCGCAGGTTCACCTTCCACATCAGGTCCCAGTGGGCGGGGTCGCTGTCGGTGAACGGCTCGACGATGCTGATGCCGGCGTTGTGCACGAGCACGTCGACGCGGCCCACCCCGGCCGTGAAGCGGTCGATGTCGGCGGGGTCGGCGAGGTCGACGCGGCGGGCGGTGCCGCCGACGGCCTGCGCGGTCTCCTCGGCGGCGGCGCCGTCGAGGTCGGCGACGACGACGTGGGCGCCGAGGGACGCCAGGTCGGCGCAGACGGCCCGGCCGATGCCCCCGGCGCCGCCGGTGACGACCGCGACGCGTCCGTCCAGGGTCAGTCCGTTCACGCGGTCCTCCAGGCGGCGGCGAGGTCGGCGCTGGTGGCGCGGGCGGCGAGCAGGGCGACGGTGTTGGCCATGACGGCGTCGCCGTACTCGGCGGGCGTCCCGGCGACCGCGTCGGCGACGACGACCACCCGGTAGCCGAGGTTCACCGCCTCCAGGCACAGGCCGGGGACGCCGAGGTTGAGCGACACGCCGAGGGCGACGACCGTGCGCACGCCGAGGGCGCGCAGCGTCTGGTCCAGGGATGTGCCGGTGAACGGGGAGAACCCGTGGTAGCGGCGCGACTCCAGATCGGCCGGGTCGCGCAGCTCCGGCAGCACCTCGACCGCGCCCGTGCCCTCCAGCATGTGCGCGGGGTCGCGCAGCAGGTTGCGGATGAACGGGCTGTTGCCGGTGTGGCTGCCGGCGCGGTCGGCGCGGAACGCGGCGGTGCAGTGCACGACGCGGATCCCCGCGGTGCGGGCGGCGGTGAGGGTGCGGGCGGCGGCCGCGGTCACCCCGCGTTCGGCGCACGCCTCGACCAGGTCGGGGAAGCGGGCCAGGTCCCCGACGACGCCGCGCTGCATCTCCATGACCAGCACGGCGGTGTCGGCGGGGGCGGCCAGTGCGGCGAGATCGATCGGCACGTGAATCAATCTAGCATTTGCTTGGTAGACGGGGGCGGTAACGTCCCGTGCATGGAGGTACGCGACCTGCACGGCCGGCCCGCCACCGCCGAGGAGGCCGAGGAGATCCAAAGCCGGCTGCGCCCCCTGCTCGACCTGGACGACCCGGGGCCGCAGGCGCCCCACCTCATCGCCGGGCTGGACGTGTCGTACGAGGGCGACGGGAGCGGGCGGGGCGGCCGCCTCGCCGCCGCCGCGGTCGTGCTGGACGCCGCGACGCTGGACGTGGTGGAGGAGTCGGTGGTCACCGGCACGGCCGCGTTCCCGTACGTGCCGGGCCTGCTGGCGTTCCGCGAGCTGCCCGCGCTGGTGGAGGCGCTGCGGCGGCTGACGGTGACGCCCGACCTGCTGGTGTGCGACGGCTACGGGCTGGCCCACCCGCGCCGGTTCGGCCTGGCCTGCCATGTGGGCGTGCTGACGGGGCTGCCGACGATGGGCGTCGCCAAGACCCCGTTCGTCGGCGCCTACGACCCGCCGGGCGGGCGGCGCGGCGACGCGAGCCCGGTGCGGCACGACGGCGAGACCGTCGGGCGCGTGCTGCGCACCCGCGACGGCGTCAAGCCGGTGTTCGTGTCGGTCGGGCACCGCATCGACCTGGACACCGCGTGCCGCCACGCCCTCGCGCTGACCCCGCGCTACCGCCTGCCGGAGACCACCCGCCGGGCCGACCGGCTGTCCCGCGACGCGCTGGCCGCACTGGCCCCGCCCTCCTGAGCCGCACGGCCTCCTCACCCGGGACCGCCGCCCCGGGCGAACGGGGTTCGGCGCTCTTGTTAGCAAACCAAGCGTGCGCTAGGTTGGCTGGCGATGGACCGTCGCCCCTCCCCCGTGCCGACGCCGCTGACCGAGCCCTACTGGACGGCCTGCCGGCGCGGCGAGCTGGTGCTGCAGCGCTGCCGGGGCTGCGCGCGGTTCGTCCACTTCCCCGAACCGTCCTGCCCCTTCTGCGGTGCCGCCGAACTGGCGTACGAGGCGGTGTCCGGACGCGGCCACGTCCACACGTTCAGCGTCGTGCACCGCGCCTTCCTGCCCGGGTTCGACCCGCCGTACGTCGTCGCGTGGATCGACCTGCCGGAGGGCGCCCGGGTGTTCGGGGACGTCACCGGCTGCCCTCCCGAGGACGTGCGGATCGGGATGCCGGTCCAGGTGACCTTCGACGACCTCGACGGCTTCGGCCCGATCCCCCACTGGAGGCCGGCGGCATGACGCGCACAGGCACGCGCACAGGCCCGCGCGTAGGAAACGTCCTGTACGTCGCGGAGGACGTGGACGAGGCGGTCCGCTTCTACCGCGACGCCCTGGGCCTGGCCGTGAAGTTCACCGACGGCGGCCGGTTCGCCGCCTTCGACGGCGGCGGCACCACGTTCGCGGTCGCCGGGCCGGACGAGGACGTGACCGGCGGCGTGCCCGCGGCGTCGTTCAAGGTCGACGACGTGGCCGCGGCGGTGGAGCGGCTCAC
The DNA here is from genome assembly GCF_030269545.1 of Actinomadura sp. NBRC 104425. Lineage (GTDB taxonomy): Bacteria > Actinomycetota > Actinomycetes > Streptosporangiales > Streptosporangiaceae > Spirillospora > Spirillospora keratinilytica. The sequence goes on from NZ_BSTN01000003.1 coordinate 279,657, forward strand.
CGCGGCCGGGGCGCAGATCGTGCGCGGCCCCGAGGAGGGGCCGCACGAGACCCGCGCCGTGCTGCGCGATCCGGCCGGCAACGCGTTCGTCCTGTACGCGCCCCGCACCTGAGCATCCGACAGGTCCCCGTTCTCGAAGGCACGTCCCCCGCCACCGTCCGCGACCCCACCCCCAGAGCCGGAGCCGAAGGAGCCGAGCCGTGGCGCGAGAGAACTCCCCCTTCAGCAACTACGCCTACGCCATCCTCACCGCGAACGCCCGGCGCACCCCCGACAAGGTGGCGCTGACGTACTGCGGCGAGCAGAGCTTCACCTACGACCAGCTCAACCGCAGGGTCAACCGGGTGGCGCACGCGCTGCTGGCGGCCGGGGTGGCGCCCGGCATGCGGGTGGCGTCGCTGATGAACGAGACCCTGCACGTCGCCGAGGTCTACCTGGCGCAGATGAAGATCGGGTCGGTCGTCGCCGCGCTCAACCCGTACTGGCCCGCCGACACCCTGCGGCAGGTGGTGGAGCGCTCGGAGTGCACGGCGTTCGTGTACGACGCCACGGTGGAGGACACGGTGGCCGCCATCCGGCCCGAGCTGCCGGGCGTGAAGCTGTGGCTGCGCGTCGGCGGGCCGGGCGCCGAGGCCGTCGATCTGGACGCGCTGGCCGCCGGGGCGAGCGAGGCCGAGCCGCCGCTCGGCGGGTTCGGCGACGACCTGCTCGCGCTGTTCTACACCTCCGGCACGACCGGCCTGCCCAAGGCCGTCATGCACACCCACTTCAGCTCGCTGGCGTCCGCGCAGATCTGGCTGGACGTCGGCCACGACCGGGACTCGGTGATGGGCACCGGCGCGATCATCTGGGGCATCGGCTTCCCCGCGCTGGTCGGCCCGGCGTTCTACGCGGGCATGAAGCTGGTGCTGGAGCAGGACTGGGGCCCGGCCAACTTCCTCAAGGTGGTGCCGCGCGAGAAGGTCACCCACGTCAGCCTGATCCCCAGCTTCTTTGCGGCGCTGCTCGGCTCCGACGAGCACCGCGACGCCGACCTGTCGTCGCTGCGGGCGATCGTGCTGGGCGGCGAGCCGCTGCTGTCGGGCCTGCGCGAACGCATCATGCGGCGGCTGCCGGACGCGGCGATCTACAGCTACTACGGGCAGACCGAGGCGCCCTACACCTGCATCGGCCGCCAGGACGACGGCAGCCAGGACATCTCCTCGGTGGGCCGGGCCCGCATGTCCTGCGCGGTGCGCGTCACCGACCCGTCCGGGCGGCGGGTGGTCGGCGAGGTCGGCGAGATCAACCTGTCCGGCCCCAACCTGATGGCCGGCTACGACGGGCAGCCCGACAAGACCGCCGAGGTGCTGCGCGACGGCTGGTACGTGGGCGGCGACCTGGGCCGCATGGACGCCGACGGGTTCCTGTACGTGCTGGGCCGCCGGGAGGACTCCATCCTCAAGGGCGGCCGGTGGACCCAGCCCGCGCAGATCGAGGAGGCCGCGATCGGGCTGGACGGCGTGGCCGAGGCCGGCGCGGTCGGGGTGCCCGCGCATCCGGAGGGCGGCGACGCGGTCGAGCAGAAGATCCTGCTGGCCGTCGTCCCGAGGGCGGGGGCGGCGCTGGACGCCGACGCGGTGCGCGCCGCGCTCGCCGAACGGCTGCCCGCCCACCGGGCCCCCGACGCCGTCGTGGTCGCCGACGAGCTGCCGCACACGCAGGACGCGTCGGGCGGGCCGGGCAAGCTGCTGCGGCGCGGCATCCGCGACCGGTACGCCGACCGCGTCCGGTGGACGGCCCGATGACGTCGGTTCCCGAGCACGAGGTCAAGGCGTGGATCCGGGGGTTCGGGGTGACCGTGCCGCGCGGCGCGGCCGCCCCGTCCCCCGACGGCGTGGCCGCGGCCGCGCACGACCTGACCGGCCCGCTGGTGGTGAAGGCGTACGGGCCCGGCCTGGTGCACAAGAGCGACGCCGGCGCCGTCCGCCTGGGGCTCGGGTCGCCGCAGGCCGCCCGCGACGCCGCCGCCGAGATGCGCACCGCCCTGGCGGCCCTGGGCGTCACCCCGGACGGCTTCCTGGTGGAGGAGCAGGCCGCGCCGGGCGTGGAGGTCATCGTCGGCGCCGTCCGCGACCCCGCGTTCGGGCCGGTGCTGCTGGTCGGGCTGGGCGGCGTGTGGACGGAGGCGCTGGCAGACACGGCGCTGCGGCTGTGCCCGGTGACCGAGGCGGACGCGCACGCCATGCTGGACGAGCTGCGCGGCGCCGCCCTGCTGCGCGGCTCGCGCGGCCGGCCGGGCGTCGACCGGGACGCGCTGGTGCGGGTGATGCTGGCCGTCGGCAGCCCCGGCGGGATCGTCGACCGGCTCGGCGACGGGTTCACCGACTTCGAGCTGAACCCGGTGATCTGCGGCCCGCACGGCGCGGTCGCCGTGGACGCCCGCCTTCTGGGCGCCGACACGCTGCCCACGGGCTGCCGCCCCGCGGCCCGCAGGCGGCCGCGCGCCGCGTCGAGCTTCGACCGGCTGTTCGCGCCGCGCGGCATCGCGGTGGTGGGCGCGTCCACCAAGAAACCCGGGTTCGGCAACATGTTCCTCGGCTTCTACAAGGCGGCGGGCTACAAAGGCAGGCTGCTCGCGGTGCACCCCACGGCCGGCGAGATCGACGGCGTGCCGTGCGCCCCGTCCCTGGCCGACGCCGCCCCGGACGTCGACTACGCGCTGGTGGCCGTGCCCGCGCCGCGCTGCGCCGACGTGGTGCGGCAGGCGGCCGGCATCCCGTTCGTGCAGGTGATGAGCGGCGGGTTCCGCGAGATGGGCGCCGCCGACCTGGAGGCCGACCTGCTGGCGGCGGCGCGCGCGGCGGGCGTGCGGCTGCTCGGCCCCAATTGCATGGGCGTGTACGCGCCGGCCGGCGGCCAGACGTTTCTCGGCGGCGAGCCGGGGCGCCCCGGGCGCATCGCGCTGGTCTCGCAGAGCGGCGGGCTCGCGGGCGAGGTGATCAGGGTCGGCGAGCGGCGCGGGCTGGCGTTCTCCAAGGTCGCCACGGTCGGCAACAGCGCCGACGTCACGCCCGCCGAGCTGCTGCGCTACCTGGCGGCCGACGACGGCACCGCCGTCATCGGCCTCTACCTGGAGGACCCGCGCGACGGCCGCGGCCTGTTCGAGGCGCTGCGCGAGACCGGCAAGCCGGTCGTCGCGCTGGTCGGGGGCCGCAGCCGCCAGGGGCGGACGGCCGCCGCGTCCCACACCGGCGGCATGGTCGGCGACGCCCGCATCTGGTCGGCCCTGGCCGCCCAGACCGGCACCGCCCTCGTCACCGGCCAGGACGACCTCATCGGCGCCCTGGACTTCTTCGACCTGCACGCGGCCCGCGACGTCGGCCCCGGCCGCGACGTGCTGGTCGTCGGCCCCAGCGGCGGCGCCGGCGTCCTGGCCGCCGACGTGTTCGACGCCGCCGGGCTGGACCTGGCCGCGCTCCCCGGCGAGGCGAAGGCCGCGCTGCGCGCCCTCGGCCTGGGCGCGGGCAGCTCCCTGGCCAACCCCCTGGAGATCCCCGTGGGCCCGCAGGCCGACCCGGACCTGGTGCGCGGCGCCGTCACCGCGGTCCTGGCGCACCGCCCGTTCACCGACGTCGTCGCGCACGTCAACGTGCAGAGCTTCGTCACCTTCGGCACCGGCGCCGACCCGCTGCTCGCCTACGCGCGCAGGCTCGGCGCACTCCAGGAGGAACTGCCCGGCACGCGCGTCACGCTGGTGCTGCGCAACGGCGAATGCGCGCCGCCAGGGGTCGAGGACGACGTCCGGCGCATCGCCCGCGGCGCCGGGATCCCGGTGTACCGCACCATGGAGGCCGCCGCCGCCGCGGTGGCCGCGGGAAAGACGTTCTCCTCGAGGAGCAGGCATGGGACGGCTTGACGGCAAGGTCGCGCTCATCACCGGCGGCGCACGCGGCATGGGCAAGGCGCACGTGCGGCGCTTCGTCGCCGAGGGCGCCAAGGTGGTGTTCGGCGACGTCCTGGCGGAGGAGGGCGCCGCAGTCGCCGCCGACCTCGCGGACGCCGCCCGGTTCGTCCGCATGGACGTGACCTCGCCGGAGGACTGGCAGGCCGCCGTCGGCACCGCCGTGGACGCCTTCGGCCGGCTCGACGTGCTGGTCAACAACGCCGGGATCATCCGGCACAAGACCATCGAGGAGATGTCGCTGGAGGAGTGCCGCCGCATCCTCGACGTCAACCTCGTCGGCCAGTGGCTCGGCATCAAGTCGGTGACGCCGGCCATGCGCGCCGCGGGCGGCGGCTCCATCGTCAACGTGTCGTCCACCGAGGGCTTCATCGGCGCCGCCGGGCTCGCCGCCTACTCGGCGAGCAAGTTCGGCGTGCGCGGCCTCACCAAGGCCGCCGCCCGCGAGCTCGGCCCGGACGGCATCCGCGTCAACTCCATCCACCCCGGCGGCATCGTCACGCCGCTGTCGATGCAGGACGACGTCGTCAGCGCCACCGCCGCCAGTGCCGAGGCGTTCCTGAAGGCGCTGCCGCTCGGCCGCCTCGGCTCGAGCAAGGAGGTCACCGGCCTGCTGGTGTACCTGGCGTCGGACGAGTCGAGCTACTGCACCGGCAGCGAGATCCTGGTGGACGGCGGGATGCTCACCGGTGCGGGCTACTGAGGACCTGCGGGCGCCGCCGCGTCCAGCCCTCCACGGCCTCCAGCTCGGCTGCCAGCGAGATGAGCGTCGCCTCGTCCGAGTCGTGCCCGAGCAGCTGCGCCCCGATCGGCAGCCCCTCCCGGCTCAGCCCCGCGGGCACGTTCACCGCGGGCCACCCCAGCACGTTCCACGGCCAGCAGTAGGGGCAGGCGGCGGCCACCCCCGACTGGGTCCTGCGGTAGGGGACGCCGTCGAAGGCCCCCACCTTGAGCGGGAGCTGCGCGGTCGTGGGCGTGAGCACGACATCCGCGTACTGGAAGATCCTGCCGATCCTCCTGCGCAGCCCCGGATCCATGCGCCTGGCCAGCGGAAGCAGCCGCCTGCCGACCGTCCTGCCGATCCGCGCCTCCATGGCGGTGCGCGGCTCCGGCCTCGCCCCCGGAAGGGAGTCCAGCCAGTCCGCCACCCCGGCGGTGCCGCGCGGCACCAGCCCCAGCACCACCGGCCCGTAGTCGGGGTCGGCCGGGAACACCTTGTGCCCCAGGTCGGTGAGCCTGCGGGCCATCCGCTCCACCGCCGCCCGGATCTGCGGATCGAGCCGGCCGCCCACCCCGAACGCCGTCTTGAACGACACCGCGATCTTGAGCCTGCGCGGCCTGGTCCGAGCCGCCTCCGCGAACGGCGTCACCGGCGGGTCGAGCCGGTAGGCGTCCTCGGGGCGGCTGCCGGTCAGCACGTCCAGCAGCAGCGCGGCGTCCTCGACGCTCCTGGCCAGCGGACCCCAGACGGTCAGCCCGTTGAAGGGGTCGCGGTGCGGGAAAGCGGACACCCTGCCCCGCTGCGGCTTGATGCCCACCAGGCCCGTCCACGCCGCCGGGATGCGGATCGAGCCCGCGCCGTCCGACCCCACCGCCGCCGCGACCATGCCCGCCGCCACGGCCGCCGCCGAACCGCCCGACGACCCGCCCGGCGTGTGCTCGGGGTTCCACGGGTTGCGGGCGCAGCCGAACCCAGGCGACTCGCTGAACGGCCACAGCCCCAGCTCGCACGTCGTCGTCTTGCCCACGATGACCGCTCCGGCCGCCTTCAGCCGCCGCACCGGCTCGGCGTCGGCCGTCTTGGGCCGGTGGTCGCCCGGCACCCCGAACGGGGTCGTCTCCCCCGCCAGGTCGGTATCGTCCTTGATCGCCACCGGGACGCCCAGCAGCGGCAGCCGCTCCCCGTCGGCCAGCCGCCGGTCGGCGTCGGCCGCCGCCTCCCGCGCCGCCTCGGCGCACACCACCCGGAAGGCGCCGAGCCCGTCCAGCTCCGCGATGCGCTCCAGCGACCGCTCGACCAGCTCCTTGGCCGTCACCTGACCGTCCGCGAGCGCCCGCGCCTGCTCGGCCAGCCCCTCCACGCCGCACCTCCGGATCTGCCCGGAGCGGACATCTCACCCGCCCCGGGGTATCGTTCGTTCGAACGAACGATAACGGGAACACCTCCCGATCCGGAAGACTGGTCTGCGATGAACGCCCGTGACCGCATCCTGCACGCCGCCCTGCGCCTGATCGGCGAGCAGGGCGTCGGCGCCGTGACCAACCGCGCCGTCGCCCGCGCGGCCGGCGTCTCCCTCGGCTCGCTGACCTACCACTTCCCGAACCAGTCCGACCTGCTCCGGGAGGCCCTGCACACCTTCGTCGACGAGGAGATCGCCCGGATCACCGCCCGGGTCGAACGCCTGCGCACCGCGGGCATCGACGCCGACCAGGCCGCCGACGAGGTGGAGAAGGCCATCGTCGAGTTCTCCTACGGCCCCGAGCAGCTCGCCAACCTCGAACTGCACCTGCACGCGGCCCGCGACCCCGCCGTCCGCGCCACCTCGACCCGCTCCGTCGAGGCCTACGACCGCCTCGCCACCGCCGTCCTGACCGCCCTGGGCATCCCCGACGCCGAACGCCACGCCCCCGCCGTCGTCGCCATGCTCTACGGCCTGGCCGTCCGCCGCCTGTCCACGGGCGACACCACCGCCACGGGCACCGCCGACGCCTTCCGCCTGCTCCTGCACGGCGCCCTCCCCCGCGACTGACTCCCCCGCACCCCCATGAAACGGCTCTGGCCCGCACGCCCCCAGAGCGGTTTGAAGGGGTCGTGCGGGCCAGCCGCCTGTCTCAATCAGGAACCTCGGGTCGGAACCTCAGCCGACGTTCGCTCTGCTCTCCAGCCTCTGCACCTCCGCCGAAAGTCTTGCTGTGACACCCACGACGCTAAGCCGCCCGGCCCCCTCGGTGACCGCTCTTAAGGCTCGCTTAGGGAACGCCTGAGCCACTCTTATCCCGGTCCACTCCGAGACTCCGCTGTTGGACGAGGAGTCTGCATCGACCTGCGGTAACGCACGGATCGCAGGCGGCGTCTCAGCGGGTGTACGTGCGGGTGACGGCCACGAGTCCGCCGTCCTCGCGGGGTCCCGGTCGGGTCGGTACCGGGCCGCGTCGCCACCACGTTGCGGACCTGCCCGAACGACGCCGGCCCCCTGGACGCGTTGGCCCCGGCCGCCCGCTGCGTCTGTACCGGCAGCCCCGCCGCCCGCAACTGCTCCACCAGGTAGTTCTTGGCGCGCTCGCCGGCCGCGCCGCCGATCGGGCGCGGCTCGGCGGCGAAGCGTTCCAGGTGGCGCATGGGACCCGGTGCGGGACCTCGATCAATGTTCCCCTCATGGGCACGGAGCGCCAGGCCCGGGGCTCCGCCCGCCGTAATGATGCGCATGCCCCCACCTGCGGTTTCCGCATGACATGACGGCGGAAAGCCACCACAGCGCCCGCTCGGCACGGGTCAGACGATGGCGCGGGGCCCGGTGCGGGGCCGGTTCCAGATCTGCAGCAGGCCCCGGGTGCCGGCGGTGTGGAAGCGCAGGCGGTAGTCGCCGTGCCCGGCGGGCAGCGGCGGCAGGTCCAGGGCGCGTCCGGCCGGCTCGTGGAGGGTGACGTAACCGGTGTGGAAGCGGCAGCTCAGTTCTGCGATGCGGGGGTACGAGCGGTCGGGCCCCGGGTCGGCCGGTGAGATCAGGACGGTCAGCGGGAGGTCGCCGTCGTGGACGGGCGCCCACAGCAGCGCCGCACCGGGGACGGCGTCGATCAGCTCGCCCGCGGACTCGGCGTGCGGGGGGACGGGGATGATCTCGCCGAGCGATCGGCCCTTGTCGATCAGGACGAACTGGCCCGCCCGGACGCGCAGGGTCAGGTCGAGGCGCTGGGGGGTCGCGGTGGTGCGGCGGTCCGGGGCGAACCAGGACGGGACGCCTTCGGGGAAGCCGTGCCGGGCGAGGGCGGCGGCGTACTCCTCGTCGGTCATCTGGAGCGCGCGTTCGGCGACCCCCGGCACGTCGCCCGGCTCGGGCCGTTCGTGCCTGACGGTGGCGGCCACTGAGACACAGGCGGTCGCGTCGGCGGAGTCGGGGGGCGGATACCACCGGGTGACGCTGAGCGTTCCGCAGCGACGGCAGGGGACGCGGCGGATGTTGACGGTGCGGCCGTGCGGATCGGTCTCGGTGCCGGTGGGCTCCAGGACGTCGGCGTCGGGGAAGTCGTGGTCGTCGCCGCATGCCTCAATGATCATTTCCATGGCGACGTCGTCGCGGCTAGCGGGGACACCATCAGCGGTCACCTTTGGGCCGAGACAGCAGGGCGCGGCCGCGTTCGGGGGTGAGCGTCTCGGCCAGGACCGGCTCGGTGAGCAGCACGACCGGCGCGATGTGGTCGGTGGATCTCGGCCGCCAGCGGGGCACCGCGTCGCCGACGGCCCGCCACAGGGCGTCCGGATCGCCCGCGTGCCGGTCCAGCGCCGCACGGACGAGCTCGGTGAACTCGGGGTTGCCGTAGTCCGGCCGGCACTCGGATCGGCGCAGGCGCGCCTGGTACTCGGCGACGAGGACCACGAGTTCGGGGTCGCCGCCGACCGCCGTCTGCAGGATGGAGTTGCGGTTGGGCGAACTGACCTGCCCGTGCTCGACGAACAACAGGGGCAGGAACTCCTCGGTGAACAGCGGATCGGAGAGGAACCCGTCGGGGGTGAACGAGGGGTGCAGCAGTTGCCTCAGGAGCTGTTCGGCCTCGTAGGTGCGTCCGAGAAGCAGCAGGATCTGCGCGCGAAGAACGGTGGCCCGCGCGTGGCCGAAGCGCTCGGCCTGCGCCAGGACGGCCTCGGCGCCGTCGACGTCACCGCCGAGGGCGTCGCGGCGCGCCTGTTCCACCTTGGCCGCCCACGAGTCGCGCGTCGCGCCCTCGGGGCGGCGCATCCAGTGGAACTCGGCGTACAGGTCCTGCATGAGCGCGGTGAACGACGGGAAGCGCCTGGGCGGCTCGGCACGCCAGGAGAACAGGTTGTAGGCGGCCCACTCGCCGTTCTCGTCCACGTCCCCCGGGTCGAGGTAGAGGATGCCCGAGTCCGTCTCCAGGGAGATCAGCAGCCCCCGGCTGATCGGACCGTCGCCGCCGCCGTGCTCGTCGTCGGCGAGCTCGTCCCAGTCCTGCCAGTACGGCTCCAGGTCGCGCACCCAGCCGAGATCGGACGTGCCGCGCATGCGCCACACGAAGATCCCCGCGTTGCGCCAGCCGTCGGTGGTCAGCAGGAACTCGCGGTAGGACGGCGGCAGACGCGTCCCGAGCCGTTCCTCCGCGGCGGCGACGGCCTCAGCAGTCGCCGGAGCGAACCCGAGCCATCCGTCGCGCACCACGTCCGGATCGAGCTCGTCGGGCTCGCTGCAGCTGATCCACTCCTCGCTCCACGTGGTCAGCCATGGTCTCCAGTCCATGGCAAAACCCTGGCGCACACCTCCGACAAAACACGAAGGGGACTCTCAGCGCGCTTCGCTCCCGGCCAGTGCCTCGCGGCGGCGACGCACCCGCGTTCCGACGAGTCCCGGACGCGGCCCTTGTCTCCATTGGCACACGCGACCGATGGGAGCACGACGATGCGAATCACCCTGGCGACGTTCCTGACGCTGGACTGTGTCATGCAGGGTCCGGGGACACCAGTCGCGGGCGGAACAATGCGCTGGCGAGCGCACCAGAGCGGCTGTGGCCTCTGGTGGGGGCCGGAATGGCCGAGGATCGTGCGTGCGCCGTCAGCGGGCCGCAGCGATCAGTTCCAAGGTCTGTTCGAGTTCACGGCCCGAAGCCGGCTCGGCGTTCCACATCAGCCGCAGATCATCGCCATGCCGGCGCGGGACCACATGGGTATGGAAGTGGAAAACCTCCTGCCCGGCGGCCTCGCCGGTGGAATGCACGACGTTCACGCCGTCGGGGGCCAACGCCGCCTTCACCAAAGCGGCGACTCGATGCACCATCCCGGCGACATGCGCGTGGGCGGTCTCGGAGATCGTCCAGACGTCGGCGGCGTGTTCTCGCGGGACGACCAGCGTGTGGCCTGGCGAAGCGGGGGCGATGTCGAGGAACGCCACCGTGTGCTCGTCCTCGAGGACACGATAGGACGGCAGCCGCCCGGCAACGATCTCGCAGAAGGTGCAGTCGCTCACCCACCCGATGATCGCATCCGCCAACTTGGCCACGCCAGCCCAGGCGCCTTCGGTCACCACCGCGTTCTGTGGGCCCATTCGCGGCGACAATTCGGTCACGCGCTGACGTGCGGACGCGTGCTCCTGCGTTTTCCGGGCGCGCGCCTCGCGGTGTGCTGGGGGTTCTCCTACGGCCGTGTGTCGGTGGGGGTGCCTAGGGTGCAGGGGCATGTCTTCTTTCAGCGGGTGGGCGGTCGTCGATCTGAAGGATGGGCGGGACGCCGAAGGATTCGTCAAAGTGCTGGGCGAAGTGGTCGAGGGCGCCTGCACCGTTCTGGTGGCAGGGCGGCGGGTGTTCGTGTACGCGGATTTCGAACCGCTGCTCTACAGCGAGATCGGGGCGCTGATGCCGGAATGGGGAAGCCGGGCGGTCGTCGCCGGGGATTTCGACGAGCACGGGGTCGTCAACGAGGTGCTCGGGGCGGACGGGACGGCCGTGCACACGGCTTCGATCGGCGAGCAGGCCGGTGCGCTGCCGCACAACGACACTCCCGAGGCGCGGCGGGCGGCCGCGCGGCTGTTCGGCGTGGACGCCGGTGCCCTGGACGAGGTCTCGGCCACGTGGGCCGCGGAGGGCGCCATGCCGTCCGTACTGGGCGAGCCGTATCTGAGGTGGTGGAAGGCGTTGGGCGTGCCGTGGCCGGACGACTTCGGGCAACGAGCCGTCGAACGCGGATAGACGCCGCGAGGCGGCGGGCGGCACCCGCACGGCGATCAAGGGAACCACTGCGTTGCGGGCGGCGGCCGAGGCCGGTCATCCGCGTGGTGCGGCCAGGGCGGACGCGCCGACCGCGGGTGTGCGGGCCAACGGCGCGCCGTACATGCCCGGACTGTTCTGAGGCGTGCGGCGTTCAGTCGGGGATGGGCTGCTCGGTCCAGATGGTCTTGCCGTTGGCGGTGTAACGGGTGCCCCAGCGCTGGCAGAGGGCGGCGACGAGCTGCAGGCCGCGGCCGCCCTCGTCGGTGGGGGCGCTGCGGCGGATCAGCGGGGTGGTGAGGCTGCCGTCGGACACCTCGCAGATCAGCGTGCGGCTGCGCAGGAGGCGGACGCGCAGCGGGCCCTTGGCGTGCCGGATGACGTTGCCGACCAGTTCGCTCACCACCAGCTCGGTGGTCATGACCAGATCCGGCAGGTTCCAGGCGGCCAGCTGACGGCGGACGAGCTCGCGGGCCTGGCCGGCGGCCTTGGGGTCCTCGGGCAGCGCCCACGAGGCGATGTCGTCGGAGGCGAGCCGATGCGTACGCACGAGCAGGAGCGCGGCGTCATCGTCGGCCCGGTGGTTCAGGGGGATGCAGGCGGCGGTGAGGGCGTCGCACACCGTCTCCAGGCACGCGGCCGACCCATCGCGCACGGCCGTGCCGAGCTCCTGCGCGAGCTGCGCCATACCCTTGTCGATGTCGCGGTCGGCCGCCTCGACGAGGCCGTCGGTGTAGAGGACCAGCAGGCTGCCGCCGGGCAGGTTGACGGAGGTGGTGTCGATCGGCGGGGACGCCGCGCCCAGCGGCGGGTTGGCCGCGGCCGTCAGGTAGGTGACGGTGCCGTCGGGCGAGACGACGGCGGGCGGCGGGTGGCCTGCGCAGCCGAAGGAGAAGTCGCCCGTGACCGGGTCGTAGATGCCGTAGAGGCAGGTGGCGTAGCTGTCCTCGCCCAGGTCGCCGACGATGCCGTTGAGGCGGTCGAGGATGTCGTCGGGGGCCAGGTCGAGGTCCGACAGGGTGCGCACGGCGGTGCGCAGGCGGCCCATGGTGGCGGCCTCCGACAGGCCGTGGCCCATGACGTCGCCGATGACCAGGGCGACCCGGTCGGCCGACAGCGGGATGATGTCGTACCAGTCGCCGCCGACCTCCGTGCCGTACCCGGCGGGCTGGTAGTGGGCGGCGGCCGAGACGGCGGGCAGTGACGGCAGGTCGCGGGGCAGCAGGTCGCGCTGCAGCTCCCGGGCCCGCGCGGCGGCGGCGTCGTACAGGCGCGCCCGCTCCAGCGCCTGGGCGATCAGGCTGCTGAGCGCGGTGAGCAGGGTGCGCTCCTCCTCGCCGAGGCGGCACGGCCGGTCGAAGGACAGGACGCCGACGCCGATGGCGCGTCCCGACGCGATGAGCGGCAGGAACACCCGGGCGTCCCGGTCCATGGACAGCGACAGGCCGGTCTCCGGCGGGTAGCGCGCGGCCAGTTCGTCGCCCGACTCGAAGAACAGCGGGATGCGGGTCCGCAGCACCTCCCCGATCGGCGAGTTCTCGGGGAACGGTTCGCCGGAGAGCTGGTCGATCAGCTCGCCGCTGTAGCCGGTGGTGCCGACGAGGTAGAGCCGAACGGTCTCCACCGTGGCGATGATGAGCCCCGAGGCGTGGAAGGCCGGCAGGACGCTGTCGGCGAAGGCGGTGACGACGTCCTGCGTGGTCACGGCCTCGGCGAGGGCCCAGGTGAGCTGCTCCATGAGCGCCGCGCGGTCGGCGGCCCGGGCGGCGGACCCGCGCCCGGTGCCGAGCGGGGACCGGTCGGTGATGTCGGCGATGGTGAGGGTGAAGCCGCCGGGGACCGGGACGATGCGCAGGCGATGCCACCAGCCGCCGCGGGGCAGGGTGATCTCCAGTTCGGCGGGCGTGTCGTCGGCCATGGCCGCACCGCAGCGGTCGGCCAGTTCGGGCACGCCGCGGAACACCGGGACGTCCCACAGCCGCCGCCCGATCATGCGGTGCGCGCAGCCGAGCAGGCGGTCGGCCGCCTCGTTGGAGTAGGCGATCCGCCCGTCGGCCTCGACGAACAGGAATCCGTCGCTCATCTGCCCCAGGGCGCGCCTGATCAAGCCGGGGACGGCGTGTTTTTCGCTGCCGCCCCTCACGCTGCCGACCAGTCCGGCCGTCCGGCCCTCGCCCGACCGCTTGTTCACCGAGCCTCCTCCCCCGGACGAGGCCGTCCCGGCGCCGTGACCGGCGTGTTTCCGAAAGCTGACCTTTTGCTCCAAGGAGCGGCTATTTCCGATTCCGCCAGCAACACTAGAGGCCGCCCAGCCTTAGGCGTTGCGAGAGTTATGCCGCCCGCCACTGTTTTGGAGGTGATTTGACGGTTTCTTGGAGAGGGTCACAGCGCCTCGCGGAACAGCCGCTCGACGTCGTCCCGGGTCGCCTGGCGCGGGTTGGTCGCCATGCAGGCGTCCTTGAGGGTGGTGGCCGCCAGCCGGGGGATCGCCTCCTCCGTCAGCCCGACGGCGCGCAGCCCCGACGGCACGCCCACCGCGTCGGCCAGCCGCTCCACCTTGTCGGCGAGCAGGTGCGCGGCGTCCTCCGGGGAGCACCGGCCGACGTCGACGCCCGCGGCGGCGGCCAGCGGGACGTAGCGGCCCGGGTCCACCTGCGCGTTGAATCTGATCACATGCGGGAGCAGCACGCCGTTGATGACGCCGTGCGGGGCGTCCAGCAGGCCGCCCACCTGGTGGCTCATGGCGTGGGTGGCACCGAGGATGGCGCTGGTGAAGGCCATTCCGGCCTCCAGCGCACCCTGGGCCATCGCCATCCGCGACCCGGCCTCCTCGGGACGGTCCATGGTGCGGTCCAGATGCCGGGCGACCAGGCGCACCGCGTCCAGCGCCCGCCGGTCGGTGAGCGGGCTGTGCGCCCGCGACACGAACGACTCGATGCCGTGGGTGAGGGCGTCCAGCCCGGTCGCGGCGTTCAGCCACTCCGGCATCGTGGTCAGCAGCCGCGGATCGATGATCGAGATGTCCGGCACGACCGCCTCGCTGATGATGACGGCCTTCACCAGGTGCACCGTGTCGGTGATGACCGCGAACTGGGTGACGTCCGACCCGGTGCCGGAGGTGGAGGGCACCATCATGGTGACCGGAAGCGGCCGCGTGACTAGGTCGACGCCCTCGTAGTCGAGGATCCGGCCGCCGTTGCCGGCCAGGATCGCCACGCTCTTGGCCGCGTCGATGCAGGACCCGCCGCCCAGGCCGATCACCAGGTCGCAGGCGCTGTCCCGGTAGGCGGCGAACGCCGCCTCGACCTCGTGGTCCTTGGGGTTGGGCGTGATGTCGTGCCACACGACGGGACGCAGCCCCGACAGGCGCAGGTGCCCGACGGCCTCGGCGACCCAGCCCGCCTCGATCAGCCCCGGATCGGTCACCAGGAACGGGCGGCGCGCACCGCTGCGCAGTGCGCAGATGCCCACGTCGGCGAGCGCCCCGGGGCCGAAGACGATCTCGGGAGTGCCGTTCTTGGCGACCCTCGTCTGGGCGGGGACCGCCTCCAGGTTCTTGGTCCGCGGGCCAGCGAGTTCCACCGCGTCCACGCTTCCGCGCATCCGGAACATCCGGCCCGCGCCCGGCGGTCGTCCATCCGGCGCCGACCGGATGCCAAGGGATTCCGGTGCGCTCACTATGAGGAGAAAACCTCGGCTTTTTGAAGTATACGCGCAGGTCAGCCGCCTTGCCGGGGCGCCGCGGCGCCGCCCGGGCAGCCCCGGGCGGCGCCGGAGGTCAGGTGCGCGAGTGGCGGCGCCGGACCAGGCGGCGGGAGCGCCGGGGCGGGGGCAGCCACCTGGTGCGGAACCACATCTGGACCTGGGCGCCGCCCAGGACCGAGCGGTGGATGCGCAGGTAGCCGCCGGTGGACTCGGCGGCGCGGCGGGCGATGTCCAGGCCGAGGCCGGTGGAGCCGCCGCCGCTGCGGCCCCGCTGCAGGGCCGCTTCGGGGTCGGCGATGCCGGGGCCCGCGTCGGCGACCAGGATCCCGGTGATCCCCTCGCCGACGTGCAGGGTGACCGCGAAGCCGGTGCCCTCGGGGGTGTGCCGGAAGACGTTGCCGAGCAGGGCGTCCACGGCGGCGGCCAGCTCGGTGGCGGGCAGCGGAAGCTTCGCCGGGCGGTCGGCGCCGATCAGCTCGCAGGCGCGGCCCTCGTCCTCGGCCAGCACGGACCAGAACTCGACGCGCTCCCGCAGCACCTTGGCGGCGTCGCAGCTGCCGCGGCCCTGCGGGCGGCGGACGGTGCGGATGATCTGGTCCACCTCGCGTTCGATGCGGTCGACGGCCTCGCGGGTCGCCTCGGCCACCGGGCCCGCGCCCAGCGCCTCGGCGTTCAGCCGCAGCGCGGCCAGCGGCGTGCGCAGGCGGTGGGACAGGTCGGCGGCCATCTCCCGTTCGGCGGCCAGCAGCTGGACGACGTGGTCGGCCATGGCGTTGAAGGCGGTGCCGGCCTCGATGAGCTCGGGCGGGCCGTCCGGTTGGATGCGGACGCTCAGGTCTCCCGCGCCGAAGGCGGCCGCCGCCGCGGCCAGCCGCCGGGTGGAGCGGATCATGCGGGCGCCGAGCCGGTCGGCGACGGCGACCGACCCGGCGACCAGCGCGGCGGCGACGGCGGTCATCACGCCCCAGGCCTGCCAGACGCCCCGGGTCAGCTCCTCGTCGGGGATGAACACCTCGACGACGGCGGTGCGGCCCGCGTCCAGCGCGACGGGCTGCAGCAGCGCCCACCCGCCGGAGACGCGGGCGGTCATCCAGCGGCCGCGGCGGCCGGCCTCGGCGAGCTGCTCGGGGCGGGCGCGGACGGCCTCGCCGCCGGTCTGCTCGGGCACCACCGTGCCGTCGGGCATGTGCACCGCCATCCGGCGGTCGGCGCCGGCCTGGGTGCTGGCGACGGCTCGGGTGAGGGCGGCCGGGTCCTCGGTGACGACGAGCACGGGTCCGAGGGCGCTGGCCTGCCGCTCGGCGGTGGTCAGCGCCCGGTCGCGGGCGATCTCCCGGACGGTCAGCGCCAGCGGGATGAGGAAGGCCAGCGCGACCATGGAGGTGACCGCCAGCGACACCAGCACCAGCGTGCGCCTCACACCGGCCTCCGCGCCACGACACCGTCCCCGCGGGTCGTACGGGTCGCGGCCGGCCGCGGTTCGATCACGCCCGGTCGTCGGGCGCGGCGAGCCGGACGCCGACCCCGCGCACCGTGTGCAGGTAGCGGGGCTTGGCGGCGGTCTCGCCGAGTTTGCGGCGCAGCCAGGACAGGTGGACGTCGATGGTCTGGTCGTCGCCGTAGGCCTGCCGCCACACCTCGGCGAGCAGCTCGCGGCGCGCCACCACCCGGCCGGGGCGGGCGGCCAGGTAGGCCAGCAGGTCGAACTCGCGCCGGGTGAGCTCCAGCGGCGCGCCGTCCAGGGTGACCTCGCGGCGGTCGAGGTCGATGCGCAGGCCGCCCACGCGCAGCTCGGCGGTCGGGCCGGAGCGGGACGCGCGGCGCAGCACCGCGGTGAGCCGGGCGCTCAGGTGCTCGGCCGAGAACGGTTTGATCAGGTAGTCGTCGGCGCCCGCGTTGAGCAGCCGCACGATCTCCGGCTCGTCGTCGCGGGCGGTCGCGATGATGACCGGCACGTCGGACACGCCGCGCAGCATCTTCAGCACCTCGCCGCCGTCCAGGTCGGGCAGCCCGAGGTCGAGTATCACCACGTCGGGCGGCGTCTGGGTGACCTCGCGCAGCGCGTCCATCGCGGTCCCCGCGCTGCGCACCACGTGCGACCGCGCACTCAGCTCCCGGATCAGGGCGGTACGGACGTTCGCGTCGTCCTCCACCACCAGCACACTCGCCATGCCCGAACCGTATGCCACCATGTGGTGGCGCGTCGCGGGATGTCATATGTTGCCCCCTGGGCGGCTGTGCGGGAGCGTCCGCGGCCCCGCGGCGCGGGGCGGGCTGGCCGCGCCGACGATCGCCGGGACATCCCCTCAATGAACGCCAGTTGGTACCGACACGCCCCGATCGTGCGGATTTCCGAGTATGGCGGAGATGTCCCGACAGACCGCTCAACTCATGATCAGGCCGCGTGTCGCACCCCGTACCGGTCGGCGAAGTCGATGAGGGCCGGGACGGCGTCGCGGGTGCGGGTCCAGGGGCGGACGATGAGCCGGTCGACGCCCAGCCGCTCCCAGTGGCGGATCTCCTCGGGGCCGGACAGCTCGTAGGCGTGCACGGTGATCTCGAACGGCGCGTCGGCGCGCCCGGCGGCGGCGCGCAGGTCGCGCAGCAGGTCGAGCTTCGGACGGACGCCCCGGAGGGTCTGCGGCATGCTGATCCAGCCGTCGCACAGGGCCGCGGCGCGGCGCAGGGCGGCCCGCGACTCGCCCCCCGCGTGGACGGGCAGCGGACGCTGCACGGGCTTGGGCTCGAACGCCACCCGGGGGAAGTCGAAGAACTCGCCGTGATGCTCGACGGCCGGCTCCGTCCACAGGCGGCGGGACACGGCGATGGCCTCGTCCAGGCGCCGTCCGCGGGTGGCGAAGTCGACCCCGGCGGCGCGCCACTCCCCCTCGTACCAGCCCGCGCCGACGCCGACGATGGCGCGGCCGCCGGAGACCTGGTCGAGGGTGGCGAAGGCGCGGGCGGCGACGAACGGATGGCGCAGCGCGTAGAGGTAGACGGCGGTGCCCAGCCGCACGTGCTCGGTGACGGCGGCCAGCGCGCACAGGTAGGCGGGCGCGTCGAACAGCGGCGTCTGCGGGCGGATGCCGGGCTCGCCGGAACCGGGGTAGGCGGCGGTGGACAGGTCGGTGGCGAACACCAGGTGCTCGGGCAGCCACACCGAGTCGAAACCGAGCCGGTCGGCCGCCACGGCCAGGTCGCGCCAGGCCCCGGGGTGGACCAGTCCGAGCGGTACGCCGAACTTCACGGCGCCTCCCAGCGGGTGATGCGGCCGTCGGCGAGGTCGCGTTCGACGGCCTCGGGCGCGCGGCCCGCGGGGTCGCCGTATCCGCCGCCGCCCGAGGTCTCCACGACCAGGGCCTCCCCGGCGGCCAGCGGCTGGCGGGTGGCCCGCGAGCCGAGCGGTTCGCGGGTGCCGTCGGCGCGCTCGCGGTAGTAGCCGCCCGCGCGGCCGGGGCGGCCGCCGGCCGCGCCGGGCGGCGGCCGCAGCAGCCGGTCGCCGCGCGTGTCGACGCGGGCGTCCTCCAGCACGCGGATCACGGTGCGGGTGCCGAGCCCGCCCCGGTGGCGGCCGGCGCCGCCCGAGTCGGGGATCAGCGAGACCTCCTCGATCCGCACCGGCAGCCGCGCCTCGATCGGCTCGGCCTGCGGGATGATGTTGCGTCCGCCGCCGAACAGCGCGCCGGTGGCGTCGGGGCCGTCGCAGCCGTCGCGGGCGCCCATGCCGCCGAGGTCGAACGACATGTGCAGCCAGGGGCGGCGCGCCCCGCTGATGCTGAACGCCTGCAGGATGCCGGACGCGGCGACGCCGCCCGCGGGCAGCGCCCCGGTGAGGGCGGCGAAGATGGCCTCCTCGGCGGCGGCCACGGTGCCGAAGCGGCCTCCGCCGGGGTAGGGGGGCGTGCAGTTGACGAGGGTGCCGCGGGGCATGCGCACCTCGACGGGGGCGAAGCAGCCCTCGTTCATGGGCAGGGCCGGGTCGACGAAGCAGCGCAGCGCGTACATGACGCCGCCGTGGGTCTGCGAGAAGCCGGAGTTGACCGGCAGCGGGACCTGCTCGTCGGTGCCGGCGAAGTCGACCACGACGCCGCCGGCGCCGTCCGCGGTGACGGCGACGCGGACCAGGTGGCCGTCGTCGAGCCGGTACTCGCCGCGGTGGGTGCCGGGCGGCAGGGCGGCCAGGCCCTCGCGCATGCGGCGCTCGGTGTGGGCGAGGTAGTCCTCGATCCCGCGGGCCAGGCCGTCCGGGGTGTGCGCGTCGATGATCTCCTCGAGGCGGCGGGCGGCGACGTTCGCGCCCGCGACGAGCGCGCGCAGGTCGCCGACGAGCCGGTCGGGGGTGCGGCTGTTGGCGGCCAGCACGCGCACCATCTCGTCCGCCAGGCCGTCCGCGGTGGCGATGCGGACGGGCGGCAGCTGCAGGCCCTCCAGGTAGACGTCGGTGGCGTCGGAGGCCATGCCGCCCGCCGACAGCCCGGACAGGTCGGCGACGTGGATGAGCGTCCCGGTGAAGTAGGCGGGGGCGCCGCCGACGAACACCGGGCGGAACACCAGCAGGTCGTTGGCGTGGATGCCGCCCTGGTAGACGTCGTTGAGCGCGAACACGTCGCCGGGGCGCATCGCGGCGGGCGGGTAGGCGCGCAGGACGTACGGCAGGGCGCTGCGCAGGCTGGCGCACTGGATGAGCGCCGTCGACAGGGAGTGCGCGACGAGGCGGCCGCGCGCGTCCAGGACGGCGGCGGCCGCGTCGGCGCCCTCCACGATGAACGTGGAGTAGGCCGAGCGCACCACGACGATGCCCGCCTCCTCGGCGGCCGTGCACAGCGCGTTGCGCAGGATCTCGGCGGTGAGGTCGTCGCCGCCGCTCATGCGGTGCCTCCTTCGAGCAGCAGGGCGCCGTCCCGGTCGACGGTGCCGCGCCAGCCGGGCGGGATGAGCAGGGAGCACTGGGGTTCGGTGACCAGGCAGGGGCCGGGGAGTTCGGCGCCGGGCGCGCAGCCGTCGCGGGTGTGCACGGGGACGTCGCGGAAGGCGCCGTCCAGCCACACCCGGCGGGTGCCGTCCGCCGCGGGGCCGTCGGGCGCCGTGTGCGCCGGTGTGTCGGCCCCGGCCGGCAGGACGACGCGCACCCGCGCCGTGGTCACCTCCACCGGGTCGCGCAGTTCGATGCCGTACGACTCGCGGTAGCGCTTGCGGAACTCGTCGGCGGCGCGCTGCACGGCCTCGGGCATGACGGGGCCGGACGGCAGCTCGACGGTGAACGCGTGGGCCTGCCCGATGAACCGCATGCCCAGCGACCGCACGACCGTGCCCGGCTCGCCGGTCTCCAGGTCGGCGCGTGCGGCACGTTCCAGGTCGGCCAGCGCAGACGCCAGTTCGCCGAGCGCGTCGCGGCTCGCCGAGCAGGAGACCAGCGTGCTCACCGGTGCGAGGAAGGTGCGGGCCCGTTCGACGGCCAGGTCGGCGTACAGCAGCCCCACGGCGGAGCCGACGCCGGCCCGCGGCGGCACCAGCACCCGGCCGATGCCGAACCGCTCGGCCAGCCGGACGACGTGCGTGGGGGCGGCGCCGCCCAGGGCGACCAGGGTGAAGCCGCGCGGGTCGATGCCGCGCCGCACGGTGACGACGTGGACCGCGGCGCCCATCTGCGCGTTGGCGATGTCGTGGATCGCGGCCGCCGCCCGGACCACGTCGACGCCGAGCGGGCGGGCGACGTGCTCGTCGATCGCGGCGCGCGCAAGGTCGGGCGACAGGCGGAACCCGGCGAAGCCGCCGGGGTCGAGGTGGCCGAGGACTAGGTCGGCATCGGTGACGGTGGGCAGGGTGCCGCCGCGCCCGTAGCAGGCGGGCCCGGGGTCGGCGCCGGCGCTGCGCGGGCCGACGCGCAGGGTGCCCGCGTCCACCCAGGCGATGGAGCCGCCGCCGGAGCCGACCTCGGCCAGGTCGATCGCGGGGACCTTGATGGGCACGCCGGTGCCGGGGCGGCGGCCGCCGAAGCTGCCCTTGCCGCCGACCTGGAACTCGTGGGTGATGCCGGGGCGTCCGCCGCGCACCAGCCCTGCCTTGGCGGTGGTGCCGCCCATGTCGAAGGAGATGAGGTCGGCCAGGCCGCGCCGCGCGCCCTGCCGGGCGGCGGCGATGACCCCGGCGGCGGGCCCCGACTCGATGGTGTGGACGGCGCGGGCGGCGGCGAGCGCGGCGGGCAGCACGCCCCCGGCCGACTCCATGACGTGCACGGGCGCGGTGACGCCGAGGGCGCGCAGCCGCCCGCCGAGGCGGCGCAGGTACGCCGCCATGACGGGGCCGACGTAGGCCGACATCAGCGTCGTGGTGGCCCGTTCGTACTCGCCCAGTTCGGGCCACACCGACGAGGAGGTGACCACGGGGGTCCCCTGGGGGAGCCGCGCGGCGACGATCTCGGCGAGGCGGTCCTCGTGGACGGGGTTGAGGTAGGAGTGCAGCAGGCATATCGCCACCGCCGACACGTCCAGGGACGCGATGTCGTCGGCGACGCGGGCGGCGGCGTCCTCGTCCAGCGGCTGGAGCACCGAGCCGTCGGCGGCGAGGCGTTCGGGCACGGTGAACGTGTGCCTCAGGGGGACGGGCGGTTCGGGCGGCGTGAACGCCAGGTCGTAGCGCTCCTCCTCCACGCGGGCGTGCCGTCCGAGCGCCAGCATGGAGCGGAAGCCGCGCGTGGTGACGAACGCGACGGGCACTCCGGTGCGTTCGAGGATGACGTTGGTGGCGAGCGTGGTGGCGTGGACGACCCGTTCGACGGCCTGCGGGGGCGTGCCCGAGGCGGCGAGCACCTGCTCGACGCCGCGCAGCAGTCCCTCGGCGGGGTCGGCGGGGGTGGTGAGGGTCTTGGCGACGTGCACCCGGCCGTCCGTCCCGGCGAGCACCACGTCGGTGAACGTGCCGCCGACATCGCTGGCAAGGGTGATGCCCATGGACGCGTCCTCCCCGCTGCCGGCGGCCCGCCGGACCACCGCCACCAACCTAGCGACCGCTTGGTACGCTAGCGGTCATGATGCCCGAGGGCAAGGTCGCGGTGATCGCCGGGGCCGGTGGGCGACGCTCGACGGCAAACGGCGGCCGACCGTTCACATGAGGCCGACGAAATCCGGCCGTGATCTCGGCCACATTCGCCGGTTTGCGGACTGATCTCCCCGGGGTATCACCCTGCCCGGACAAGCCGTGATCGGGGGCGGAAAGGAGAGTCCCCGATGGTGCCCGATCCCGCAGGGCCTGGCGGCGCCCGCGACGTGGATGCGGCCGCGCGACGCGACCAGGTGCGCAAGGCCGCCGTCGCCAGCGTCGTCGGCACCTCCATCGAGTGGTACGACTTCTTCCTCTACAACACGGCCGCCGCGATCGTCTTCAAGGACGTCTTCTTCCCCAGCTCCACCGACTACGCGGGCACGCTGTCGGCGTTCGCCACCTACGCGGTCGGGTTCGCGGCCCGGCCGGTCGGCGCGGCGCTGTTCGGCCATTGGGGCGACCGGCTCGGCCGCAAGGCCACGCTGATCGTCACGCTGCTGCTGATGGGGTTCTCCAGCGCGCTGATCGGCGTGCTGCCCGGCACCGAGGCGATCGGCGTGGCCGCGCCGGTGCTGCTGGTGGCGCTGCGGATCCTGCAGGGCATCGCGGTCGGCGGCGAGTGGAGCGGCTCGGTGCTGCTGGCCATGGAGTGGGGCGACCAGCGGCGGCGCGGGCTGATGGCCAGCCTGCCGCAGATCGGCGTGCCGATCGGGCTGATCCTCGGCACCGGGGCGATGACCGCGATCGCGCTGTCGGCCGAGGACGCGTTCACCTCCTGGGCCTGGCGGGTGCCGTTCCTGCTCAGCCTGGTGCTGGTCGCGCTCGGGCTGTGGGTGCGGCTGCAGGTCCTGGAGACCCCGCTGTTCGCCGAGATCGTCGAGCGGCGGCAGGTGGCGCGGGTGCCGGTGGCCGAGGTGGTGCGCCGCCACCCCCGGGAGATCGTGCTGAGCGCGCTGCTGCGCTGCTCGGAGCAGATGCCGTTCTACATCTTCACCTCGTTCGCCCTGACCTACATCCATGACGAGCTGGGCATGGCGCAGGGGCTCGCGCTGGGCGCGGTGACGCTGGCATCCGTGCTGGAGCTGTTCGCGATCCCGGCGGCCGGGCACCTGGGCGACCGGATCGGCAGCCGCCGCGTGTACGCGGCGGGGGCGCTGCTGGTCGCGGTGCTGGCCTTCCCGTACTTCGCGCTGCTCAACACCGGGGTCGCCGTCGTGGTGGTGGGCGCGGTGATGCTGGCGCAGCTCACGCACTCCCTGCAGTACGGACCGCAGGCGTCGATGATCGCCGAGAGCTTCCCGACCCGGCTGCGCTACGGCGGGGCAGGCCTGGGGTACCAGCTCGCCTCGGTGGTCGCGGGCGGCCCGGCGCCGCTGCTGGCGACCTGGCTGCTGCACGACCACGGCTGGTGGGCCATCTCCGTCGCGATGGTCGTCGCGTCGGCGCTGACGCTGACCGCGATAGCGCTGCTGCCGGACCGCTCCCGCGCCGACATCACCGCAGATGACGCCTACTCCGCGCCCGCTCCCCGGGCGGCTGGTCCGAGCCCCCGAGAACCTCGGGAGTGAGGCCGCGGGGCAGCACGAACACGGCGGTGGCCTCGACCGTCACCGTGCCGTCCGGGGCGATGATGCGGGCGGCGGTGTGCGTGCGGCGGCCCACGACCTCGGTGACCTCGGCCTCGCCGCGCAGCGGCACGCCGTAGGGCGTGGGCCGCCGGTAGCGCAGGTCGAGCGCGACGGTCATGCCGGGCGCGCCGGCCGCGTGCGCGGCGGCGCCGAGCAGCTGGTCCAGGACCATCGCCGACACGCCGCCGTGCACGAAGCCGGGCGGGCCCTCGTAGACCGACGTCAGCGTGAAGTCGCAGTACACCGTGCGGTCGGAGCGCGTGTGGATCTCCACCGGCGGGGCGATCGGGTTGAGCGGCCCGATGACGGGGTTGGCGAGCTGGCGGCCGAAGAGCGGCGCGCCGGGGGCGGGCGCGGCGATCGGCGGGGCGGCGCGGCGCGCGGCCGACAGCCGCCGGGTGAGCGCCGCGATCTCCTCGCTCACGGCGGCGACCTCGGCGGCGTCGACGTCGGTGTGCACCACGGCCTCGGTCAGCTCGCGGACCCGCGCCGCCAGCCCGGCCAGCTCCGCCGCCCGCGGCTCGTCCAGCTCGGCCCGCTCGCCGTCCACGAAGACCCGGCGCATCGCCGCCCCGGCGCCGCTCATGCCGCCTCCCTTTCCCATCGGCCGAGTGGAAATCGGCCGAGTGGGATTCTAGAACGTTGGCTCGGGCCGTGCCGCAGGAGGTCGCCGAAGACGGGCAGCGTCACCGGAAGCACAGGCGTGATCATGTCGCACATCTACCGATCAGCACTCGGTCAGCTGGGGCGGAGACTGCCCGCGATCTTCTCGAGCGTCCGCTTCGGCGCGGCGTCCGCGACGCCCTGGTCGGCGTACAGGACGAAAGCGACCGTCTTGCCCTTCTCCCGCCCCGGCACCGCGACGATGTGGACGAGCGCGCGCGGCGGCTGGCACGGCGCGGCCTGGCTGATCGCGGTGACGTCCGCCACGACGTGCACCCCCTTGTGCCGTCCTACTGAGACCGTCCGGGGCGTGCTCAGGGAGACGTTCGGCTCCGGGCCGTTGTCGGGGGTGTAGGCGGCCTTCGCCCACTTGCGGGCCGCGTGCTCGGCCACCTGCGGCACCGTGCCGTCGATGTACTGGTTGAAGCCGGTCGCCGCGCGCGAGGAGACCCGCTCGCTCGCGCAGAAACCGTCGCGGTACTCGGCCGTCGCGCTCATCGCGGCGAGCGGCTTGCCGTCCTTGTCCTCGAACCCGATGAGCAGGGTCGGCGAGTTGATCCGCCAGGACTTCGGGACGTCGTAGGTGAAGCCGTACTTGTCGCTGGTCACCGCCTTCCAGCCGGTCACCTTCACCGGGACGGTGCTGACCGGCTCGGCCGACGGCGACGGCGGCTCCCAGGAGGGCGGCGGTGCGACATAGGCGTCGTCGTCCCCGATGCCGAGGACGTGCCGCCCCACCAGCATGACGAGCGCGACCACCCACACCCCGGCCACCACGCGCCACGACAGCACCACATCCTTGAACTTCGCGCGGTCTCTCGACGTCGTGTTCCGCGGCCACCAGCCGCCCGGGCGTCGTCCGGCGGCACGCTGCGGTTGGGGGGCGGACTGGTCCGCCCAGTCCTGGCCGGGCAGCGGATACGGATTCCTCTCGGGCGGAGCGTCGTCCTTCATGTCCGCCGACGGTAGCGCAGGGCGCGCGCCAGGACCTGGGCCAGATGCAGGCCCTCACGGTGCGTCCCCTGGGCGATCTGGGTGCGGCAGGAGAACCCGTCGGCGAGGATGAGGTCGTCGCCGGAGGCCGCGCGCACCTTGGGGTACAGCTCGCGTTCGGCGCAGCCCTGGGAGACCTCCCAGTGGCCCGGCTCGAACCCGAAGTTGCCCGCCAGGCCGCAGCAGCCGGCGCCCACCACGTCCGGGTCGACGCCGAGGCGCGCCAGGACGGCGCGGTCGGCGTCGTAGGAGCCCTTGGCCTCCTGGTGGCAGTGCACCTGCGCGACGGCCCGCGCGTCCAGTGCGGCGAACGGCCAGTCCCCGTCGTGTTCGGCGACGACCTCGGCCAGGGTCGTCATGCCGGATGCGAGCTTGTCCGCGCGCTCGTCGTCCGGCAGCAGCTCGGGCGCCTCGGCCCGGAGCATGACGGTGCACGACGGCTCCAGGCCGACGATGGGCAGGCCCCTGGCAAGGGCGGGCTCCAGGACGTCCAGCGTGTGCCGCAGCACGCGCCGCGCCACCGTGAGCTGCCCCGTCGAATGCCATGTGAGCCCGCAGCAGACCCGGCCGGGCGGGACGACGACGCGGTATCCGAGCGCCTCCAGCACCTCGATCGCGTCGCGCCCCACTTCGGGGGTGTGGAAGTTGGTGAAGGTGTCGGGCCACAGCACGACCGTCCGGCCGCCCCCGGGCCGGGGACCGCGCCGCCGGAACCACCGTTGCAGGCTCTCCTCCGCGAACCGCACCATCTGCCTGCGGGGCTCCACACCGGCGAAGCGCTTGACGGCCCCGGCGACGCGGTCACGCGCCAGGGCGGCGTTGACGAGGCGGGCGGGCGCCCCGGACACCATGCGCGACCACAACGGCAGCCACCCCATGGAGTAGTGCGCCATGGGGCGCCGCCGCCCGGCGTAGTGGCGGTGCAGGAACTCGGCCTTGTACGTGGCCATGTCGACGTTCACGGGGCATTCGTGCGCGCACGCCTTGCAGGACAGGCACAGGTCGAGCGCGTCCAACACCTCGGTGGACCGCCAGCCGCCGGTGACGGTGCGGCCGCGCAGCATCTCGGCGAGCACGCGCGCGCGTCCCCGCGTCGAGTGCACCTCGTCCCGGGTCACCTTGAACGACGGGCACATCGCCCCCGCGTCCAGGGTGCGGCACGCGCCCACGCCCACGCACCTGTGCACCGCCGCCGCGAACGAGCCCCCGTCGCGGGAGAGCGCGTGCACCGGTGTGACGGGCAGCGCGTCGCGTCCCGGGCCGGGCCGCAGGTCGGCGTCCAGCGGCGCCGGATCGACGAGCACCCCGGGGTTGAGCCGGCGGCCGGGGTCGAAGACGTCCTTGAATGCGGCGAACGCCTTGAGCAGGTCCGCCGAGTACATCCGGGGCAGCAGTTCGGAGCGGGCGCGCCCGTCGCCGTGCTCGCCCGACACCGTGCCGCCGTAGGACGCCACCAGGTCGGCGGCGTCCTCCACGAACCGCCGGTAGCCCGCCACACCCGGCTCGTCGGCGAGGTCGAAGTCGACGCGCAGGTGCACGCACCCTTCGCCGAAGTGCCCGTACGGCACGCCGTGCAACCCGTGCCGCTGCATCAGCGCGTACAGGTCGCGCAGGTAACCGGGGAGGGCGGCGGGCGGCACGGCCGAGTCCTCCCACCCGGGCCACGCCTCTCCGCCCCCGGGGCGCCGCGTGACGATGCCCGAGCCGGCCTCCCGGATCCACCACAGCGCCCGCATCTTGCGCGGGTCCTCCACCACGACCGAGGTGACCTCGGGCAGACGCTCCCGCACGCTGTCGACGAGCACGTGCGCCGCCTCCCGCGCGTGCGCAACGGAATCGCCGCCGACCTCGCAGTACAGCCAGCCGCCGCCTTCGCACAGCTCCGCCCCGGCCGTGGCCCGCCCCGGTTGGGAACGCAGCGCGTCCAGCATGTCGGACGCCATGCCCTCGACGGTCAACGCGCCCATGCCCGCCACCACCGGGGCCAGCTCGGCGGCGACGAACACGTCGGGGAACCCCAGGACGGCCAGCACCCGGGCGTTGGGGACCGGCACCAGCCGCACGGTGGCCTCGGTGACGACCCCGCAGGTGCCCTCGCTGCCCACCAGCGCCTTGGCCACATCGAACCCGCGCTCCGGCAGCAGGTGGTGCAGCCCGTAGCCCGACACCTGGCGGCTGAACCTGCCCAGTTCCGTACGCAGCGGGGCCAGGTGCGCGTCGCGCAACCGGGTCAGGTCCGCGTCGATGGCCGCGTCCCCCGAGGTGCCCCGCCGGGCGTGCAGCTCCCTGCCGTCGGCCGTCAGCATCTTCAGCGCCAAGACGTTGTCGGACGTCGTCCCCCAGGCCACCGAATGCGACCCGCACGCGTTGTTGCCGATCATCCCGCCGAGGGTGCACCGCGAGTGCGTGGACGGGTCCGGCCCGAACGTCAGGCCGTACTCGCCGGCCGCCGCGCGCAGGTCGTCCAGCACCACGCCGGGCTGCACGACGGCCGTCCGCGCGTCCGGGTCGATCTCCAGGATCCGGTCGAGATGGCGCGAGGTGTCGACGACGACGCCCGCGCCGATCGAGTTGCCCGCGATGGACGTGCCGCCGCCGCGCATGGTCACCGGCAGGCCCGCCTCCCGCGCGATCTCCAGGACCAGCGCCAGCTCCTCCGCCGAGCGCGGCTCGGCCACCGCCGCCGGGACCTGCCGGTAGAGGGACGCGTCGGAGGAGTAGGCCGCGCGCGTGGTCGGGTCCGTCCGGAAGACCCCGGGCAGCCGCCGTGCCAACTCGACTCCCACGCCGAAACTCCTCTCACTGATGACCGAAACGGGCGTTCCCATCATGCCCCCGCCCCGCCCGCCCGCGGACAGGGCGGGGCACGACCGGCGCCGATTCCGGGCTTACGCTGGGAAGACACGGGGGGCTTGCCATGGTCGAGGGAATGCGGCACCGGGCGGACGACGATGCGTCCCGGTATCTGCCGGTGGCCGAGCACGGACTGATCGGCGACCTGCGGAGCGTGGCGCTGGTGGGCACGGACGGCACGATCGACTGGTACTGCTGCCCGTCGTTCGACTCGCCCAGCGTGTTCGCCGCGATCCTGGACGCCGACCGGGGCGGCTCGTTCGAGCTGGCCGCCGCGACACCGGCGGCGACCAAGCAGTTCTACTTCCCCGACACCAACGTGCTGATCACCCGGTTCTTCACCGACGACGGGGTGGGCGAGGTCCAGGACTTCATGCCCGTCGCCGGCCCGGGGGAGGAGGAGCGGCACCGGCTGATCCGGCGGGTGGTGTGCGTGCGCGGGTCGGTGCCGTTCCGGACGCGGGTGGCGCCCCGGTTCGGGTACGGGGCCGACCCGCACGTCCTGCGCCTGCACGGCGGCATGGCGGTGTTCGAGTCGGCGTCGCTGACGCTGGCGCTGACCTCCACCGTCCCGGTCGAGCACGACGACCGGGACGTTTGGGCGGAGTTCAAGCTCGCCGAGGGCGACGCCGAGGTGCTCGCGCTCGACCGGATCAGCGACCGGGTCCCGCCGCGCGGCTGCCCGCATGCCGAGGCCGACCGGCAGTTCGACGCCACCGTGCGGTTCTGGCGGCGCTGGCTGTCGGCGTCGCGCTACCGGGGCCGGTGGCGGGAGATGGTGCACCGCTCGGCCCTGACCCTCAAGCTGCTCACCTACTCCCCGACCGGGGCGATCGTGGCCGCGCCGACCACCAGCCTGCCCGAGCGGATCGGCGGCGAGCGCAACTGGGACTACCGGTACGTGTGGGTGCGCGACGCCGCGTTCTGCGTCTACGCGCTGCTGCGCCTGGGCTTCACCGACGAGGCCAAGGCGTTCATGGACTTCCTGATCCGGCACGTCAGCCTGCGCGGCGGCGGCGCCGACGGCCCGCTGCAGATCATGTACGGCATCGACGGGCGCACCGACCTGCCCGAACGCGTGCTCGACCATCTGGAGGGCCACCGCGGCTCGGCGCCGGTGCGCATCGGCAACGGCGCCGTCGGGCAGCTCCAGCTGGACATCTACGGCGCGCTGATCGACTCGGTCTATCTGTACGACAAGTGGGGGCAGCCGATCTCCAGCGACCACTGGGACCAGGTGTGCACGCTGGTGGACTGGGTGTGCGACCACTGGGACCAGCCCGACGAGGGCATCTGGGAGACCCGCGGCGGGCGGCGCGACTTTTTGTACTCGCGGCTGATGTGCTGGGTGGCGATCGAACGGGCCGTCCGGCTGGCCAACCACCGCGGCCTGCCCGCCGACCTGCGCCGCTGGCGGCAGGCCCGGGACGCGATCTACCGGCGGATCATGGACCGCGGCTGGTCGGCGCGGCGGCGGGCGTTCGTCCAGTACGAGGGCGGCGACGTCCTGGACGCCGCGCTGCTGATGATGCCGCTGGGCAAGTTCGTCTCCCCCACCGACCCCAAGTGGCTGTCCACCCTGGACGCGCTGACCGCCGACCTGGTGTCGGACTCGCTGGTCTACCGCTACGACCCGGCGGCCAGCCCGGACGGGCTGCGCGGCGAGGAGGGCACGTTCTCCATCTGCTCGTTCTGGTACGTGGAGGCCCTGGTCCGCGCCGGCCGCGTCGACGAGGCCCGCCTGGCCTTCGAGAAGATGCTCACCTACGCCAACCACCTGGGCCTGTACGCCGAGGAGATCAGCCGCACCGGCGAGCAGCAGGGAAATTTCCCCCAGGCCTTCACCCACCTGGCCCTGATCAGCGCCGCGTTCAACCTCGACCGCGTCCTCGGCTGATCCCGCGGCGCAGGCGGTCGGCCGAGGTAGGCGGCGCGGACCCGGGGGTCCTTGCGGACGGTGCCGGGCGGCCCGTCGGCGATCACCTCGCCGAGGCCCAGCACGACGACCCGGTCGCAGACGGACGCCACCGGCGGTCGGGGGTGTCAACGGCGACCTCGCGCCGCCCGCCGCCGGAGTCGGCGCACCCGAGACGCTCGACCAAGCAAATGCTTGGTGCTAGCGTGCTGCGCGGAGGTGAGCGACGTGGCGAGCACGGTGATGCGCGCGGCGCTGCTGCGTAAGTTCGGCGCCCCGCTGCAGGTCGCCGAGGTCGAGGTGCAGGCCCCCGCGGCGGGCGAGGTGCAGGTCGCGGTGGCCGCGTCCGGCGTCTGCGGCTCCGATCTGAAGGCCCTGGACGGCAAGAGCCCGGTGGTGTCGCACCTGCCGTGCGTGCTCGGCCACGAGAGCGCGGGCGTGGTGGAGGAGGTCGGCCCCGGCGTCACCGCGGTCCGGCCCGGCGACCATGTGATCGTCGCGATGAACGGGCCGTGCGGGCGCTGCCGCGAGTGCGCCCGCGGCCGCGCGCACCTGTGCTCGGGGCCAGCCCGGCTGGCCGCGATCACGGGCACGATGCCGGACGGGAGCACCCGGCTGTCGGCCGGCGGCCAGGCCGTGCGGCCCTACATCGGCATCGGCGCCTTCGCCGAGAAGGTCGTGGTGGCCGAGGCGATGTGCGTCAAGGTCGCAAAAGACGCGCCGCTCGACCTGCTCGCGCTGACCGCCTGCAGTGTCGTCACCGGCGTGGGCGCGGTGCTCAACACCGCGCGGGTCGAGCCCGGCGCCAGCGTGCTGGTGGCGGGCTGCGGCGGCGTCGGGCTGAACGTGGTGCAGGGCGCCGCGCTGGCCGGCGCCACCACGATCATCGCCGCGGACGTGGTGGACGCCAAGCTCAAGCTGGCCGAGGAGTTCGGCGCCACGCACACGCTGCCCGCCGGGGACCTGCCGCGCCGGGTCGGCGGGATCGTGCGCGGCGGCGTCGACTACGCCTTCGACGCCACCGGCGTGCCGCAGGTGCTGACCGAGGCGTTCGCCGCCACCCGGCCCGGCGGCACCACCGTCATGGTCGGCAGCCCCGCCGCCGACGCCGAGCTGCGGCTGCCCGCCGGGCGGCTGTTCGCGTCCCGGCGGCTGATGGGCACCCAGGGCGGCGACGCCGTGCCCGCCCGCGACCTGCCCCTGCTGGTCGACCTCTACCGGCGCGGCCGCCTGAACCTGGCGGGCCTGGTCAGCGAGCGCGTCCCGCTGGAGGAGATCAACGAGGCGGTCGCGCACGTCCGGTCGGGCGCCGTGGCCCGTTCCGTCGTCGTCTTCGAGTGACTCTCCTGCGGCGTCGGCGAGCTCGTATAGATTCCTGCTGACCCTCCGCCGGCGAGAGGAACGACGTGAACGACCAGCCGCCTCCGCACCACTCCCCCTATGGGCAGGCGCCTGGAGCGCCGCCGCCTCCCGGATACACGCCTCCCCCCGGGTACGGCTCGGGTCCCGGGGCCGGGAACCCCTACGGCTACGGGCCGCAGCCGCCGGGAGGGTACGGGCCGCCCGGCGTCCCGCCGAACCCGCAGGGCCCGGTCAGGCCGGACGACACCACCTGGGCGCTGCTGTGCTACGTGCTCACGATCGCGGTGGGCTTCCTCGCGCCGCTGGTGCTGTATTTCGTCAAGAAGAACGAGTCGCCGTTCGTGCGGCACCACGCCGCGCAGTCGCTCAACGTGCAGATCACCTACCTGCTGCACGTCCTCATCGCGCTGGCGGTCGGCGGGGTGCTCGCGGCGGTGTTCCAGCATCCGGCACCGCTGGTCATCTGCTTCGTGCCGGTGCTGCTGTTCCACATGGTCGCGCAGTGGGTGCTGCTGATCCTGGGCGCCGTCCGCGCCAACCAGGGGGTCGCCAACCGCTTCCCGACGTGGCTGTGCTTCCGGATGGTGCGCTAGCCCGAGCAGGGCTCCGCTAGCGGTCCAGGTAGGCCGCGGCGTAGTCGTCCAGGACGGCCAGCGCGGCGTCGCGGCCCCCGGCGGGGACGCGCAGCACCACCTCGTCGATCCCGAGCGAGGCGTAGTAGTCGAGCTTGCGCGGGGTCGGCAGCGTCCCGAACGGCACGACCCGCGCCATCGCGCGCCCGGCGGCCTCGCACGCCGCGCGCAGGGCGGGCAGCGCCTCGCGCACGCCCGCCCCGCCGATCGGCATCCATCCGTCGCCGTACTCGGCGACGTGCGCGAACAGCGTGGGGCCGGGCGCCCCGCCCAGCAGCACCGGCACGCGGCCAGCGGGCTTGGGCCACGACCAGCAGGGCTCGAAAGACACGAACTCGCCGGCGAAGGACGCCTCGTCGCGCGTCCACAGCTCGCGCATGGCCAGCACGTGCTCGCGCACGACGGCCCGGCGGCGCGTCCAGGGCACGCCGTGGTCGGCGGCCTCCTCGGCGTTCCAGCCGTAGCCGACGCCGAGCACGACGCGGCCGCCGGAGATGCGGTCCAGCGTGGCGACGGCCTTGGCGGTCACGATCGGGTCGCGCTGGGCGGGCAGGCACACCCCGGTGCCGAGGGCGATCCGCTCGGTGACGGCAGCGGCGGCGGCCAGCGCGACGAACGGGTCGGGCGTGCGGGCGTACTCCTCGGGCAGCACGTCGTCGCCGGTCGGCGGGGGCGTGCGCCGCGAGACGGGGATGTGCGTGTGCTCGGGCAGGTAGAGCGAGGCGAACCCGCGCTCCTCGGCCGCGCGGGCCAGCTCGTGCGGCGGCACCGTCAGGTCGGTGGCGAACATCGTGATCCCCAGCCGCATCCGCGCGCTCCCCTCCGCCTCCGGGTCCCGTCCGCTCCTCCCCGGACCACGCCACACATCCTAACCAAGCGATTGCTCGGCTAACCGCGATTGATGTAGCGTGCGCTTGTTCGGGAATGTCGGCGACCGCGGTCCACACGGACCGATTCGGAGGGGCCATGCCTTTCGCGGAGCTCGGCGAGGTCCGCCTGTTCTACACCGACGACGGGCCGCCCGACGCGGACGGCGCCCCGCTGCTGCTGGTGCACGGCCTCGGCGCCGACTCCCACGACTGGGTGCCGCACCTGCCGCGGCTGGCCGCCGGGCACCGCGTCATCGCCCCCGACCTGCGCGGCCACGGCTACTCCTCGGCGCCGGACTCCGGGTACCGGCCGCGCGAGCTGGCCGCCGACCTGGTGCGCCTGCTGGACCGCCTGGACGTGCCGCGCGTCACCGCGTTCGGGCACTCCCTGGGCGCCCTGGTGGTCAGCGCGCTCGCCGTCGAGCACCCCGGCCGGGTGCGCGCCCTGGTCTGCGTCGACCCCGGCTACGGGCAGCCGCCGGACGTCGCCGCCGCGTTCCCCGCGATGATCGAGGGGCTGCGCGCCGACCCGTACGGCACCGCGCTGGCCAACGACGCCTGGTGCTACACCGCCGCGTCGCCGCCGTGGCTGCGCGAGTGGCACCGCCGCAAGATCCTCGGGACGGCGCCGCAGGCCCTGGCCGAGGGGTTCGCCGGGATGTACTCCGGCGACGACCAGTTCGGCGTGCGCCCCGCCGCCGACGCCTACCTGGCCCGGCGCGCCTGCCCGGTGCTGTCGTGCTGGTCGCACGCTCAGGCCGGGTCCGCCGACTGGGAGCGCGGCCTGTTCAAGCACCCCGCCTCCCGCGCCCTGGTCTGGCCGGGCGGCGGGCACCGGCTGCACGCCGAGCGCCCGGCGGAGTTCCTGCACGTCGCCACCGACTGGCTCACCGAACTCGACAGGCTCGACACGCTCGACAAGGAGATGCCCGCGTGAAGTTTGCGATCATGATGAACCCGCAGATCCCCGGATCCGGGTACGCCGCCGAGGAGAACGCCAAGGCCCGGCGGCCGATCGGCCGCGACGTCGAGTCCTACCAGAAGCTGCTGGACGAGGTGCGCGACATCGCCGTGCACGCCGACCAGATCGGGTTCGACGCGCTGATGATGACCGAGCACCACTTCCACTCCGAGGGGTTCGAGTTCTCGGTCAACCCGCTGATGTTCCTGACCGACCTGGCCGCCCGCACCGAGCGGATCCTGCTGGCCCCGCTCGGGCTGGTCCTGCCCGCCTGGGACCCGATCCGCGCGGCCGAGGACGTGGCGCTGCTGGACCACTTCTCCAAGGGCCGGCTGCGCCTGGGCGTGGCGCGCGGCTACCAGAACCGGTGGATGAACGTGCTCGGCCAGCGCTGGCACACCGCCGCGGCCCGCTCCGACGGCTCGGCGTCCGACAACCGCAACTTCGACGTCTTCGGCGAGATCCTGAAGATCATGAAGCTGGCGTGGACGCAGGACTCGCTGCGCTACAAGAGCGACGTGCTGGACTACGAGGTCCCGGCCCCCTACAGCGGCATCGAGGGGTGGCCCGCCGCCGAGTGGACCCGCACGTTCGGCGCCCCCGGCGAGATCGACGACAACGGCGTGATCCGGTCGGTGTCGGTGTGCCCGCGCCCCTACCAGAACCCGCACCCGGAGCTGTGGCAGCCGTTCACCATCTCCGACCGGTCGGTCATCCGCTGCGCGCAGGAGGACATCCTGCCGTGGATGTTCACCCCCAACCCCGACGAGCACGCCAAGAAGGCCAGGCTCTACCAGGAGGAGTGCGCCAAGGCCGGCCGGAACTACAAGCTCGGCGAGCACACCGGCATCCTCAAGGTCGTCGGCATGGCCGACACCAAGGAGGAGGCCATCGAGATCTACGGCAAGGGCATGCAGAAGGACTTCGCCGCGTTCTTCGGCCCGTTCGGCTACCTGGAGGTGCTGCGCAAGAAGGAGGACGACCGGCACCGGCCCATCTCGCCGGAGAAGGGCGACTTCAAGCGCATGAGCGAGGTGGAGCTGGCGCTGCTGGGCACCCCGGACGACGTCAAGCGCGGCATCCAGCGCATGCTCGACCGCATGCCCGACCTGGAGTGGTTCGGGCTGTTCATGCAGGGCCAGCAGGGCGTGCTGCCGACCGACACGGTCAAGCGCAACCTGGAGCTGTTCGCGACCAAGGTCATCCCCGAGTTCCAGGATTGACCTCCCCCTCTCCGGGGCCCCGGCCCCCGGGGCCCGGAGGGGAGGCCGCCGTGGAAGGAGACGCGCATGGAGTTCTGGCTCGGGGCCGCGTTCGTCGACACCCGCGAGTACGTCCCGCTGGCGCAGGCCGCGGACCGGCTCGGATACGCCGCGGTCGCGGTGTCGGACCACATCTTCTACGCCGACTACCAGTCCCCCTATCCCTACAGCGACACCGGCGCGCCCCCGTACGAGCCCGGCACGCACTGGCCGGACGTGTGGGTGACGATCGGTGCGATGGCCGCCGTCACCGAGCGGGTCCGCTTCGCCACCAACGTCTACATCGCGCCCGCTCGCGACCTGTTCACCGTCGCCAAGGCGGTGTCCACGGCCGCGGTCCTGTCGGGCGACCGCACGATCCTCGGCGTGGGCGTCGGATGGTGCAAGGACGAGTTCCTGCAGACCGGGCAGGACTTCCACACGCGCGGCAGGCGCCTGGACGAGATGATCCCCGCCCTGCGGACGCTCTGGCGGGGCGGGACGGTCGAGCACCACGGCGCCCACTACGACTTCGGGCCGTTGAGCATCGCACCCGTCCCCGGCCGCCCCGTCCCGGTCTACATCGGCGGCGACAGCGACGCCGCCCTGCGCCGCGCCGCCCGCATCGGGGACGGCTGGATCGGCAACCGGATCTACACCGAGGACCAGCTCGCCCACGTGCTCGCCCGCCTCGCCCGGCACCTGTCCGACCACGGCCGCACGCTCGACGACCTGAAGGTGATCGCGCCGATCGGCGCCCTGCCGAGCGCCGACCTGTACCGCAGGTGGGCCGACCGCGGCGTCACCGGCACCATGGCCGCGCCCTGGTGGCTGGCCACCCCGGAGGAGAAGGCCCGCCACGGCCGCACCCTCGCGCTCAAGCTCGCCACCATGGAGCGCTTCGCCGAGGAGGTCATCGCCAAAATGTGATCGCCGCAATGTGATCGCCGCAATGTCATCGCCGCAATGCGATCGACGAGATGCGATCAGTCCAGCCGGGCGACCGCGCGGACCGGCGCGCCGTCCCCGTCCAGCCGGATGGGGAACAGCGACACCTCGACGCGCCGCCCCGCCGCCTGCGCCTGGAGCAGCGCGTCGAGTCCGGTGAGGTTCTCCGCGATCACGGCTCCGGCGCCGCACAGCACCCGGTGCACGGCCAGGGAGAACGACCCGTCGCCCGGCGGCGGCGTGCGGTCGACGCTCAGCGCGTCGATGCCCACGGTGCGCACCCCCGCCGCCGCGATCGCCTCGGCCGTCTCCACCGCCGGGTACGGGTGCGCCAGGTACTCCTCACCGCCCCACCGCGCCGACCATCCGGTCGCGATGAGCAGCACCACGCCCGGCGCCAGGCCGTCCGGCAGCCGCTCGGGCCCGATCGCGGTGCGGGGCGGCAGCCCGCGCGCGTCCATGACCACCGCCGGGCCGGTGAACCGGTCGAGCGGCAGCTCGTCCAGGCGGGGCCAGGCGTCGTCGACGTGGTACGGCGCGTCCACGTGCGTGCCGGACTGCGAGCCCATGTGCACCCGCTGCACGTTCACGCCGTCCCGCGCCGCCGTCAGCGCCGGGCCGATCTCCACCCGGGGGTCGCCCGGGTACACCGGCATCCCGGTCACGAGGGGCACCGACAGGTCCACCAGCGTCGCCATGCGCCCATCCTCCCAGCGGCCCGGCTCCCCGGTCGGCGCCCGCACCGGATAGCGTGATCGCGTGTTGCCGCTCGTGACCGCCATCCGATATGTGACGCCCCTGCGGGAGGGCGGATCGCTGCCCGGCGTCGTCGAGGCCGACGACCTCGGCACCTACGTGATGAAGTTCACCGGTGCCGGGCAGGGCCGCAAGGCCCTGGTCGCCGAGGTGATCGCCGGGGAGCTGGGCCGCCGCCTGGGCCTGCGCGTGCCCGACCAGGTGATCATCGATCTGGATCCGGCGATCGGCCGGCACGAGCCCGACCCCGACGTGCAGGACCTGCTCAAGGCGTCCACCGGCTGGAACCTCGGCGTCGACTTCCTGCCCGGCTCGCTCGGCTTCGACCCGCTCGGCTGGACGCCCGACGCCGGGTTCGCCTCCCGGGTGCTGTGGTTCGACGCGTTCATCGGCAACGTGGACCGCAGCTGGCGCAACCCCAACATGCTGGTCTGGCACGGCGACGTGTGGCTGATCGACCACGGCGCCAGCCTGTACTTCCATCACGCCTGGGCCAACGCCTCCCGCGTGTTCTCCGGCCCGTACGACGTGGACGACCACGTCCTCACCCGGTACGCGACCGCCCTGGCCGATGCCGAGGCCGAGCTGGCGCCCCGCATCACCGAGCCCCTCCTGCGGGAGGTCCTCGGCCTGGTGCCCGACCGCTGGCTGGACGGCGACCCCCACTTCGACGGCGCGGACGCGGCCCGCGACGCCTACGTCGAGCTGCTGCTCGCCCGCGCCGCCGAGCCCCGCGCCTGGCTGCCGCAACTGGACGTCGCGCACCGCCGGCCCGACACCGGCACGCGCCGCGGCGAGAAGCGCCCGAGCCGGCTGGGCGGGGGTGGCTCCCGGTGAGCACCGTCTTCGAGTACGCCACGCTGCGCGTCGTCCCCCGGGTGGAGCGCGGCGAGGCCATGAACGTGGGCGTCGTCGTCTACTGCCGCGCCAAGGACTTCCTGGGCTGCCGCACGCACCTGGACGAACGCCGGCTGCTCGCCCTCGACCCGTCCCTCGACCTGGACGGCGTCCGCAAGGCCCTGCACGCCGTGGACGCCCTGTGCTGCGGCGGCGAACGCGCCGGCCAGGCCGCCGGGGAGCCCCCGGGCGGCCGTTTCCGCTGGCTCACCGCCCCCCGCAGCACCATCGTCCAGCCGGGCCCCGTCCACGCCGGCCTCACCGACGACCCGGCCGCCGAGCTGTCCCGCCTGCTCGACCTGCTCGTCAGATAGCGCAGCCTCCGGCCGGGTCCGGTGCTACGTCCACTCCCAGCGGATGCCGTGGTAGCCGGCGGCCATGCCGAACTCGATGAAGTGGACGCTGTGGTAGGCGGACAGGCGCAGGTCGGCCGAGTCCTTCAGGGCCGTGTGTGCGTCGGGGCGCCAGGTGCGGTAGCAGCGGGCGGGCAGGGCCGCCGGGTGGAAGCGCACCTCGATGAGGTACTCGTGCTGCGGGGTGCGGAAGCCGCGGCCCTCCTCGGTGACGGCCGGGCCGCCGGTCCCCTCGAAGCCGAACCCGTACTCCAGCAGGTAGGTCTCGCCGCGGCCGAGGGCGCGGTCGAACAGCAGCTCGGCGGCGATGAGGCCGCTGGCGCCGTCCATGCGGACGCGGCCGAAGCGGCAGCCGTGCGCGGTGCGGGAGGTCGGCAGGATGCCGTGCGGATGGTGGTAGACGGCGATCCACCGGTCCGCGCCGCGCTGCCGGGCCTGGAACACCGCGCGGGTGCGCACCTCGCGCAGTTCCCGGTCGGGGCCGAGGACGTACTGGTCGTGCAGACTGAGCCCGGTGAGCATGCGTTCACCGCGCTCGCCGATCTCGTCCACCAGGTCGCGCACGCCCGGCTCCGGGCACAGCGCCTCCACCGGCAGCCAGGGGCCGGCCGACCGTTCGGCGGTCGGCTTCAGCAGAGTGAGCAGGGAGTGGCGGGGCAGGCCGAGGATGACCTCCAACTCCCGCACCGCGCGCAGCGAGTCGGCGCGTTCGGGGCGGGTGCGGCCGCGCTGCCAGTAGCTGAGGGTGGACAGGCTGACCGCGATGCCCTGCGCCTCCAGCCGCCGCCGCAGGGCCTCCAGGCTGAGCCCGCGGGCCTGGATCGCCGCGTGCAGGGCCACGTTGAACGGGCCGTACCGCAGTACCTCGGCGAGGTCGTCCTCCGTCGTGGCGCTCTGCACCGTCATCATCGGCCTCCGGTAGACAGGGCAACGGCCGCGCCCCCTGTGATCGGCCTTGACAACAGCAGTGAAAACCTGCGGGGTAACTGTAAGGCGGCGGCCAGGCTTTTCCAACGGGCAAGTTTCCACAAAACAGGGGCCCCGCGAGCCGCCGGAGCGGCTTCGCGGGGCCCGTGTCAGGGTCGGCGCGGCGGGGGTTCCGCCGCACGGGGTCAGGTGCCGGACGCGCGGATGCCCGGCACCGGTGCGCCCGTCACAGGGAGCGCTTGTTCAGCAGCAGGTTCGGGGTGCCCGACACGTTGCCGGTGATGACGCCGGAGGTGGCGTTGCTGACCAGCCAGCTGCGGATGGTGCTGTAGGAGGCGTCGCCGTAGGTGGCCTTGTACAGGGCGGCGGTCCCGGTCACGTGCGGCGTGGCCATCGACGTGCCGCTGATGGTGTTGGTGCCGCCGTTCAGCCACGTGGAGGTGATGGACGAGCCGGGCGCGTACAGGTCGACGCACGAGCCGTAGTTGCTGTAGGAGGCCCGGCCGTCGGTGCTGGTGCTCGCGGCGACCGTTGTGGCGTTGGCGGCGCTGGCCGGCGAGCGGTTGCAGGCGTTGGTGGTCTCGTTGCCCGCGGCGACGGCCAGGAACACGCCGGCGCCGGCCAGGTTGTTGGCGGCGGTGTTCAGGGAGGAGGAGTAGCCGCCGCCCAGCGACATGTTCGCCACGGCGGGCTTGACGTGGTTGCTGGCCACCCAGTTCATGCTGGCGATGACGCCGGAGGTGGTGCCGCTGCCGCTGCAGTCGAGCACGCGCACGCCGCGCAGGTTGACCGCCTTGGCCACGCCGTAGGTGGTGCCGCCGACGGTGCCCGCGACGTGGGTGCCGTGGCCGTTGCAGTCCTGGCCGTTGCCGCCGAGGGCGTCGTAGACGTTGGTGGCGCGGCCGTTGAAGTCGGAGTGCGCGGTGTAGATGCCGGTGTCGATGATGTAGGCGTTCACGCCCGCACCGGTGGAGTTGTAGGTGTAGCTGTTCGACAGCGGCCGGTTCGTCTGGTCGATGCGGTCGAGGCCCCACGATGGCGGGTTGTTCTGCGTGGCGTCCACCGTGATGACGGCGTCCTGCTCGATGGACGCGACACCGGGCGTGGTGCGCAACTTGGACAGTTGGGCATCGGTGAGTTTGGCGGAGAAGCCGTTCAGCACCTTGCCGAAGCGGTGCTGGGTGCGGATTCCGCGCTTGGTGACGGTCGAGTCGACCGAGACGCCCTTCTTCAGCGTCACGATGTACTGTCCGGCGACGCCCTGTCCGGCGGCCGCCATGGCGACCGGGACGGCGGGGGCGGCGGGAGCGGCTCCGGCGGGCAGGGCGCCCGCCACGGCCAGGGGAACGGCGGCGAGGACGGCGATGGGCAGGGTACGTCGTCTCATCGTTTCTCCGTGAGCGGGAGGACAGGGGGACCGATGAGATCCTCGTTTCGGGGCGGGACGTCCGTCAATGTCTTCAACGGCACCCCGAATTTCACAGCCGGGCCACTGGATAACGATTGCATCGCGTTCATGTCAGCGATGTTTACCGGGATCTGCGATTTCGGACGGCACCTTTTCCCTGCGGCGCCGTTTCGCCGGCCGGTTCGGTCAGTCCCATTCCCATTCGACGCCGAGGACGCCGCGCCGCACCGCCCCCGCGGCGATATGCGCGCTGCCGGACGCGCCGATCCACAGCTCGCCGAGCCGTTCCCGCGGCGCGTCGCAGCTCTCCTGGAAGAAACCGTAGCAGCGCGCGGGGATCATTTCCTGGTGAAATCGGACCACCGAAAGATAATCACGCACCGGGCGGGCGAAACGGCGCCGGTAGTCCACCGCGGGCGGCCCGTCGGCGGGCAGGACGAGCTCGTATTCCACGACCGCGGTCTCCCCCGCCGAAAGGACGCGGTCCAGCACGAGCTCGAACGCCATCAGCCCGCCCTCGGCGCGGATCCGCCCGGCGCGGCAGTACCGCAGCCCGGTCAGCACCGCGCGCGGCGCCCCGTCCGCATCCGCCGCGGGGGCCACGGTGTGCACGCACACGACCCGGTCGGCGTCGTCGCCGGCCGCGCGCAGCACCTCGCGCACCGAGAGCGAGCGGGGGCGGCGCGCGGCGTCCAGCCGGTACACGTCGTGGGCGCTGAGGCGGTCGAGCCGGTGGTCGGCCGAGCGGTCGAGCTGCCCGACGACGCGCGCGTACAGCTCGGGGTCGGGCCACAGGTCGGCGGCGGCACGCGCGCGGTCGGCGCGGTCGCCCGAGCCCGCCGCACCGCGTCCGGCGGCGCCGCCCGGGCCCGGCGGCTCGTCCAGCAGGCCGGTGAGCGTCCCGGCCGGCACCTGCAGGATCTCCTCCAGCGCCGCCACGACGGGACGGGACCGGGGCCGGCTGCGCCCGCGCTGCCAGTAGCTCAGCGTCGCCACGCTGACCGACACCCCGCGGCGGGCGAGGCGGTGGCGGATGCGCTCCAGGGTCAGGCCGCTGCCCCGGATGGCCTGCCGCAACGCGCCGGCGAACTCCACGGCCGGATGCTAGCGGCCGGTGCGTCCCGCTCAGAAAAGAATCGACATGAACGTGCCGACCTCCACAAACCCGACACGCCGGTACGCGGCGCGCGCCCGCGCGTTGTAGTCGTTGACGTACAGCGACACGGTCGGCGCGACGGTGCGCAGGCACTCCTCCACCAGCGCCGCCATGCCGCCCACCGACAGGCCGCGCCCGCGCAGGTCGGGCGGCACCCACACGCCCTGCACCTGGCACACGTGCGGGGTGACGGCGCCCACCTCGGCCTTGAACATGACCCGGCCGTCCTCGATGCGGGCGAACGCGCGGCCCGCCCGGATCAGCTCGGCGACCCGCGCGCGGTAGAGCACCCCGCCGTCCCCGGCGTGCGGGGAGACGCCCACCTCCTCGGTGAACATCGCCACGCAGGCGGGGTAGACGATGTCGAAGTCGTCCATGCGCACCCGCCGCACATGCGGGTCGGCGGGCACCGGCGGCATCGTGGAGGTCGACATGACCGGCTGGACGGAGCGGATCGCCCGGGGCGGCCCCCAATACGGTTCGAGGATCTCCCACATCTCGGCGACCGCGTCGATCGGGCCGACGATGGACGAGCAGCGGCGGCCCTGGGCGCGGGCGCGTTCGGCGAACGCCCGCACCGCGGCGGAGTCGGCGTTGACGGGGATGAGGTTGGCGCCCGAGTAGCACAGCGCCGTCGGGCGTCCGTCCCTCAGGTAGCCCCACATCTGCGCGCCGAGTCGGCCGGGGTCGAGCCCGGAGGCGTGCACGCGGGAGCTGACGAAGACGTTGGCCACCGGGTCGGCGTCGAGAATGGCCAGCACCTCGTCGCGGTGGCGGTCGTCGAGGACCCGCACCGGCAGCGACCCCAGCATGCGCATGGCGTTACCGGCCCCCTGAGGGCAGTGGCCGCCACAGATGGGCCACGTTCGTCAGCACCACGTAACAAGCCTATGACGTTCACCGCCCTGTCGCGGCAACAGGTTCCCCTTCCGCGGCCTCCGCGGCGGTGCCGGTGCGGCGGTCCCGCCGACCGGAGCCGGCCTTGGGCGGCGGCGGAGCGGAGCACGCCAGGTCCGAGCCCTTGCGCGACGGCGGCAGCGCGCCGGTGGCGAGGTAGGCGGCCACGGCCCGGTCCACGCACCGGTCCCCGCTGAAGGTGACGCCGTGGTTCCCGCCGCGGAGCTGCGTGATCAGCCGGGAGCGCGGGAACAGCCGGTGCGTCTCCAGCGCGCCCGGGTACGGGGTGGCGGCGTCCGCGGTGCCGGCGACCAGCAGGATCGGGGGCAGGCCGCGCCGGTTTCGGACGGCGGGTTTCGATCCCCCCGGCACCCGCCAGAAGGCGCACGGAGCGTTGTACCAGGTGTTACTCCAAGTTTCGAAACGGTAACCCTTGCGGTACAGCCGCCAGGCGTCGTCGTGCCAGCGGGCCCAGTTGCGGGGCCATGCCGCGTCGCGGCACTCCACCGCGTTGTAGACGGTGTAGTTGTTCTGGTCCAGCCAGGTCGGCCTGCGGTAGAGCCTGCCCAGCGGCTTGGGGTCGCGCCGCACGAGGTAGGCCGACAGGGCGCGCGCGTGCGACGGCCAGGTGCGGTCGTTGTAGCCGTCGTTGAGGAA
The DNA here is from genome assembly GCF_030269545.1 of Actinomadura sp. NBRC 104425. Lineage (GTDB taxonomy): Bacteria > Actinomycetota > Actinomycetes > Streptosporangiales > Streptosporangiaceae > Spirillospora > Spirillospora keratinilytica. The sequence goes on from NZ_BSTN01000003.1 coordinate 322,392, forward strand.
CACATCGTCCAGTTCGGACGGGCCGAGGCGGCCGTTGACGGGTTTGCGGGTGACCGCCCTGTGCACCTTGGCGTAGGAGCGGGCCACGGCCCGGCGGGTGCGTCCCAGCTTGTACGTCCGGTGGTGGCGGGCGATCCACGCGAAGTAGGAGCGGATGCGGCGCTCGAACACGACGTTCTGGTACAGGTTGCTGGGGTACCAAACGGCGCTCGGCCTGATCACGCTGTCGAGCACCATGCGCCGCACCCGGTGCGGGTACATCGTCGCGTACACCGCGCCCAGGTACGTGCCGTACGAGTAGGCGAAGTAGGTGACCTTCTTCTGGCGCAGGGCGGCGCGGACGTAGTCGATGTCGCGGGCCGAGTCCACCGTGCGCATGTACGGCAGGATCGAGCCGTAGCGGCGGGCGCAGTCGGCGGCGAAGCGGCGGGCCCGGTTCTTCCAGGCGCGCTCCTCGGCGGCGCTGCGCGGCACGTAGGGCGCGCGGGGCCGCCCCGGGTCCTGGTACGTGCGGTCGCAGACGAGCGCGGGCTTGCTGCCGCCCACGCCGCGCGGGTCCAGGCCGATCCAGTCGTACTGCGCGGCGACCTTCTTGTCGAGGTTGCCGGTGACGAAGCGCGGCAGGTCGCGGGCGTGCGCACCGGGCCCGCCGCGGTTGAGCAGCACCACGCCCTGGTAGGTGCGGGCGGTGTGCCGGATCCGGGACAGCGCGAGCCTGATCTTCCTGCCGCGGGGCCGGGAGTGGTCGAGCGGGACGGCCAGCGTGGCGCACTCCATGCCCCGCAGCGCGGTCTTCTCGACCGGGTCGTTGGCCGGGCAGGGGCGCCAGGACAGGCGCGGCGGCCGGACGGTGGAGGCGGCCGCCGGAAGCGGCGCGAGCAGGGTGAGGGCGAGGGCCGAGGCCGCCGCCGCGGCGGCGCCCTTTCCGGTTCCGCCGACCGGCGCCCCGCCAGCAGAGAAGACAGTGAGCACCCTTCGTTGTCTACCGGGCGGACGCGTCGCTGTCCGGGAGCGCCGTGATCAGCGCGATTCCGCTCGATACTCCGGCAAAGCCGACGCCCGCGGACCGGCGGTGCGGTCCGCGGGCGCCGCCGCTGCGAAGTCCGGCCGGGACCGGTCCGGGGTCAGGGACGGCCGATCAGCACGTCCTTGCCCTTGGGCGCCGTCGCGGACTTGAGCGTGTAGGGGTTCGGGTCGTTCAGCCTGGGGTCGGCCTGGCAGGTGACGTCCGCGCCCCGGCCAGGCTTGCGTGCGGGCAGCGTTCCCGCGTTCAGGTACGCCGCGACCCGGTCGTCCAGGCAGGCGTTGCCGTTGAGGGTGTTGGCGTGCGTCTTGCCGCCCTCCTCGGCGATGAGCCGCGCGGTGGGGAACAGCTTGCGCATCTGCTCGCCGCCCGGGTACGGGGTGGCCGCGTCCAGCGTGGACTGCACCAGCAGGAACGGGGGCACCTTCCCGGCCTTGTCGCCGACCTTGAACGCGCGTCCGCTCTCGGCGGGCCAGAAGTGGATCGGCGCGTTGAACCAGGTGTTGGACCAGGAGTTGAAGCGGATGCCGCTGCGGTACTGGCGGACGGCGTCGTCGTGCCAGGTCTTCCACTTCGACGGCCAGGGGGCGTCCACGGCCTGCACGGCGTTGTAGACGGCGAACCCGTTGTCGCCGCCGCCCTCGCTGACCCAGCCCAGCAGCGGCCCGGCGTCCTTGTTCACCGCCCACGCCGACAGCGCCTCGGCGAAGTAGGTGTAGAAGACGGTGTTGTAGGCGGCACTGAGCACGATGTCGTCCAGCTCGGACGGGCCGACCTTGCCGCCGATCGGGGACTTCTTGGCCTGCGCCCGGATCCGGTAGTACGTCGCCTCGACCTCCTTGGCGGTCGCGCCGAGGTGGTAGAGCGAGTCGTACTCGGCCGTCCACGCCCACCAGAGCTTCATGTTGCGCTCGAAGGCCTCGTTCTGCTTGAGCTGGGCCTCGTACCAGACGTTGCGGACGTCCACGTTGCCGTCCCACACCATCCGCTTGACGTTGCGGGGGAACAGCGACGCGTACGTCGCGCCCAGGTAGGTGCCGTAGGAGAAGCCGTAGTAGCTGATCTTGTCGGCGCCCAGCGCCCTGCGGATCGCGTCGATGTCGCGGGCCGCGTCGGTGGTGCGCATGTGCGGCAGCAGCCAGCCGTACTTCTCACCGCACGCCTCGGCGTACTTCTTCGAGCGCGCCAGCCAGACCCGCTCCTCCTTGGCGTTGGACGGCACGTAGTCGGGCCGCACCGGGTCGGAGTAGTCCGGCACGCAGCTCAGCGCCGGCTTGCTGGACTCCACGCCGCGCGGGTCGAACCCGATGATGTCGTACTTGGCGGCGACCTCCTGGGGCAGCCAGGCGGCCAGCCCGCCCGCCAGGTACAGCCCGGCACTGCCGGGACCGCCCGGGTTGGCGAGCAGGACGCCCTGGTAGTGCGCCGTGTCGGTGGCCTTCACCCGGGACACCGCGATCGAGATCTTGCGGCCGTTCGGCTTGGCATGGTCGAGCGGCACCTGCAGCTGGGCGCACTCGGCGTTGCTCAGGTACGAGCCGCCGGTCACGTCGGTGGGGCACGCGCCCCACTCCAGGGCGCCGGCGGCGGGGCGCGCGGCCGCCGGGGACGCCGTTGCGGCGCCGGCGGCGGCCGCGGTGCCGCAGATGCCGAGCGCCGCGGCGGACATGATCACTACGAGCCTTCTCAACGAACCCCCTCGGGATCGGTCCGGTCGGCAGAACAGAGCCCCGTTCCGGCGCGGGGAACGGGGCCCTGACGCTTCAGCGGATCAACGCGTGGTCGTCGTCGGTGGCGGGGGCATGCGCCGCCGCGGTGATCGGTACGAGTCTCCTCACGGATCCTCCCTCGGTCCGCGCGGGCTCCCGGCGGAGCCCGCCGAGCGGAACAACGGAGAAATCTTGACGATGCAGACACCTGCGGCGGGAGAGCCGACAGCGAGTGATGCACAATCGTGACGAAGCCCGAAAACTCCGCAAACCACCGCCTTGCGCGGCCAGCGCGCCCAAGAGCAGGCGTCCAGGGTGCAGACCGGGGCGCGGAAGGGAAGCAGTGCGAGCCCGCCGAGGGGCGCACGAAACCGGGCGGGCGGCCCGGCGCGAGAGGGCCGGCGGCCCGGCGCGAGAGGGCCGGCGGCCCGGGACGGAGCGGGCGGCGGCCCGGCGGCGAGGTGCCCGGGCCGCCCGGAGGGGGTGTGCGCGGGCGCGTGGGACGCCCGCGCGGACGTCAGTGGACGGTCACCTGCGGGGAGGCCGAGCCGTCCTCGTCGATGTCGACGCCCATCTCCTCGGCGAGGCGCATGGCCTCTGCGATCAGGGTCTCGACGATCTGCGACTCGGGGACGGTCTTGATGACCTCGCCCTTGACGAAGATCTGGCCCTTGCCGTTGCCGGAGGCCACGCCGAGGTCGGCCTCGCGGGCCTCGCCGGGGCCGTTCACCACGCAGCCCATGACGGCCACGCGCAGCGGGACGGGGAAGTCCTTCAGGCCGGCGGTGACCTCCTCGGCGAGCTTGTAGACGTCCACCTGGGCGCGGCCGCAGGACGGGCAGGAGACGATCTCCAGGCCGCGCTCGCGCAGGCCGAGCGCCTCCAGGATGGCGGTGCCGACCTTGACCTCCTCGACCGGAGGCGCCGACAGCGACACGCGGATGGTGTCGCCGATGCCCTGCGACAGCAGCGCGCCGAAGGCGACCGCGGACTTGACGGTGCCCTGGAAGGCGGGCCCGGCCTCGGTGACGCCCAGGTGCAGGGGGTAGTCGCAGCGCTCGGCCAGCAGGCGGTACGCCTCGACCATCACCACGGGGTCGTTGTGCTTGACCGAGATCTTGATGTCGCGGAAGTCGTGCTCCTCGAACAGCGAGCACTCCCACAGCGCCGACTCCACGAGGGCCTCGGGCGTGGCCTTGCCGTGCTTGGCCAGCAGCCGCTTGTCGAGGGAGCCGGCGTTGACGCCGATCCGGATCGGCACCCCGGCGTCCTTGGCCGCCCGGGCGATCTCGCCGACCTTGTCGTCGAACTTCTTGATGTTGCCGGGGTTGACGCGGACCGCGGCGCAGCCCGCCTCGATGGCGGCGAACACGTACTTGGGCTGGAAGTGGATGTCGGCGATGACCGGGATGGCGGACTTGCGGGCGATGGCGGGCAGCGCGTCGGCGTCGTCCTGCGACGGCACCGCGACCCGCACGATCTGGCAGCCGGCCGCGGTCAGCTCGGCGATCTGCTGCAGCGTGGCGTTGACGTCGGCGGTCACGGTCGTGGTCATCGACTGGACCGACACCGGCGCGTCGCCGCCGACCGGCACGTCCCCCACCATGATCTGCCGCGACTTGCGGCGCGGAGCCAGCCGGCGCGGTTCGTCGCCGCGGACCGTCGGAATACCGAGTGAAACGCTCATCCCTCTCCTTTACCTCGCCCTCCTACCCTAGGCGGCACGGGCGGATGGATAAGGCTCGACCGGGCGGCGAATGCCCGGTGCGCGGCGATGTCATGACCGATCCGATACTTTGGGTGACCGATTGCGGACGTTCCGCGCCACCGCGGCGGCCGCAGCGGGTCGGCGAGGATCCGCCATGGAGCGCCCGTCAGCCCTCGCGGGCGGTCAGCTCGCGCGCCCTCGTCCGCGCCCACGCGTCGGCGGCCAGCACGTCGTCCAGCGTAAGCCGGCCCTGCGGCCCGCCCGAGTCGTGCTCGTGCACCACCCGCGCGACGGTGTCGACGATCCCGAGGAACGGCAGGCGGCCCGCGCGGAACGCCTCCACGCACTCCTCGTTGGCCGCGTTGTAGACGGCCGGGGCGGTGCCGCCGCGCTCCCCCACGTGGCGGGCCAGCGCCACGGCCGGGAACGCCTCGTCGTCGAGGGGGAACAGCTCCCAGGTGTGGGCGCGGGTCCAGTCGAGGGCGGGGGCGGCGTCCGGGACGCGATCCGGCCAGTTCAGGCCGAGCGCGATGGGCAGGCGCATGTCGGGCGGGCTCGCCTGGGCCAGCGTCGAGCCGTCGGTGAACTCCACCATCGAGTGGATCACCGACTGCGGGTGCACCATGACCTCGATGCGGTCCATCGGGACGTCGAACAGCAGGTGCGCCTCGATGACCTCCAGGCCCTTGTTGACCAGGGTGGCGGAATTGATCGTGACGACCGGGCCCATGTCCCAGGTGGGGTGGTCGAGCGCCTGTTCGGGGGTGACGTCGGTCAGCTCGGCGCGGGAGCGGCCGCGGAACGGCCCGCCGCTGGCGGTCAGCACCAGCCGGCGGACCTCGGCGGCGCGGCCGCCGCGCAGGCACTGGGCCAGCGCGGAGTGCTCGGAGTCGACCGGGACGATCTGCCCCGGCCGGGCGCGCTCGGCGACCAGCGGGCCGCCGACGATCAGCGACTCCTTGTTGGCCAGCGCGAGGGTGCGGCCCGCGTCCAGCGCGGCCAGGGTGGAGGACAGGCCGAGCGCGCCGGTCACCCCGTTGAGCACCACGTCGCACGGCCACGCCGCCGCCTCGGCGACGGCCTCCGGGCCCGCCACGATCTTGGGGATGGCGTAGTCGCCGGCGGCGTAACCGTGCCGCTTGGCCTCGGCGTAGAACGCCAGCTGCAGGTCCTGGGCGGCGGATGCGCGGGCCACCGCGACGACCTCGGGCCGGAACTCCAGGGCCTGCCGGGCCAGCAGGTCGACGCGGCCGCCGCCGGCGGCCAGCCCGGCCACCCGGAAGCGGCCGGGGTTGCGTCGGATCACGTCCAGGGCCTGCGTGCCGATGGAACCGGTGGAGCCGAGCACGACGACGTCGCGCGCGCCGGGGGCGCCCCCGGCGGGCCCGTCGGCCGGGGCGGGGGCGGCGTTCTGGTCTGCGGTCACCCGTCCATTGTCGGCCATCGGCGGACGGCCCCGTGCGCGGCCGCCGGCGGCCCCGGGCTGAAATGCGGTGACGCGCAAAAACACCGATCCAACGCCCGGCATTTGTGAAGTTATGCCACTAGTCGGACATTGAGCGCGAAACTACCGTCCGCTCACAGGCGTACACCTCTCTCCCGACCCTTTCACCCCCGTCTCCCCCCGATCTCCGGAGACCACATGAAACGCCTTCTGCGCAACGCGGCCATGGCCGCGGTGGGCGGTGTTGCGCTGGTTCCCCTGCTGACCGTCCCCGCGAACGCATCCGCCCCCGCCGCTCCCCTGCCGCCGTCCTCCCCCGGCCCGGTGACCCGGATGCAGGCGCCCGACGACTCGGAGCAACAGCGCGTGCTGCGGTTCTGGACGACCGAACGCATGCGGTCGGCCGTCCCCATGGAGAAGCTGTTCAAGCCCAAGTACAAGAAGACCCTGGATCAGGTGCGGCGCGGGTTGGCCAAGGTGCTGCCGCCCTCCTTCTCCATCCCCAACACCGGCAGCCCCTGGACCGGGGGCGGCAAGGTGACGCACACGGCGGGACGAGTGTTCTTCACTTATCAGGGCCGTACCGCCTCGTGCTCCGGGGACGCGGTGACGAGCGACAACAAGAGCACCATCATCACCGCCGGGCACTGCGTCAAGCTGGACGGGGCCTGGCACACCAACTGGGTGTTCGTGCCGGGCTACGACAACGGCGCGCGCCCCTACGGCACGTGGACCGCCGGCAAGACGCTCGCCACCCCCCAGTGGACGGCCAGCGAGGACCTCAACTACGACGTGGGCGCGGCCGTGGTGAACGAGCTGGACGGCCGCAAGCTCGTCGACGTCGTGGGCGGCCAGGGCATCGCGTTCAACCAGCCGCGCGGGCAGGACATGCACGCCTTCGGCTACCCGGCGGCCGACCCCTACGACGGGTCCGAGCTCATCTACTGCAGCGGCCCGTCCATCGACGACTTCTTGCTGACCGACGACCACGGCCTGGCCTGCGACATGACCGGCGGGTCCAGCGGCGGTCCGTGGTTCATCAGCTTCGACGAGTCCACCGGCACCGGCATCCAGAACTCGGTCAACAGCTTCAAGTACAACTTCCTGCCGACCCACATGTTCGGCCCGTACTTCGGCGCGGACGCGCAGGACCTCTACGAAACGGCGCAGTCCTCGTAAGGCCCGCGCGGTCGGCCGGGACCGGCATCCTCCCGCGGCCCGGCGGCCGGTGTCTCCCCCCGCGCACCGGCCGCCGGGTCTTTCACCGCCCGGGCCCGTCCGGCCCGTGGGGCGCGCAGGGCCGGTCTAGGAGCGCTCGCCGGGCCCGTGCGGCCGGCACGCCGCCGACCTCGTCGGCTGCGGGCTCTGGGCGGCGACCGGCCGGGGCGCACCGGACGGCGCCTGCGAACCGGACCCGTCCGGCGACGGCGGCGAGGCGAGGCGGTCCGCGTCGCGCAGCAGGGGCAGGCGCAGCAGCAGCCGGGCGCCTCGCAGGCTGTCGGCGACGTGCAGGCTCCCGCCGTGCGCCAGGGCGATGTCCCGCGCGATCGTCAGGCCCAGCCCGGTGCCGCCGGCCGTGCGGCTGCGCGCGGCGTCCAACCGCGTGAAACGCTGGAACACCCGTTCCCGGTCGGCGGACGGGATGCCGGGGCCGTCGTCGCAGACCTCCACCACCGCTTCCTCGCCCTCGGGCCGCACCACCACCTCGACGTGGCCGGCGGCGTACCGGTCGGCGTTGGACAGCAGGTTGACCAGCAGTCGGGCGAGCTGCAGCCGGTTGCCCGCCACCGCCACGCCCGGGTCGACGCGGGCGGAGACCGGCAGCCGGGACGACCACTGGGCCAGCTCGCTCTCCACCAGCCGGCTCAGATCCAGCGGGATGCGGGCGGGCTCGACGCCGGCGTCCAGCCGGGCCAGCGCCAGCATGTCCTCGACGACGTGGTGCAGCCGCTCGGCGTCGTCCAGGCACTCGCGCAGCGTCTCCATCGGGTCGGTCTCCTCGGGGGCGCTCAGCGCCAGCTCGACGCGGGTGCGCAGGGCGGTCAGCGGGGTGCGCAGCTCGTGCGAGGCGTCGGCGACGAACCGGCGCTGCTGCTCGCCCGACCGCTGCAGGCGGTCCAGCGTGGCGTTCAGCGTGGCGGCCAGCCGCGCCACCTCGTCGGGGCTGTCGGGCACCGGCATGCGGCGGCTGAGGTCGGTGCTGGTGATCTCGGACATGGCGGTCTCCAGCTGCGCGACCGGGCGCAGCGTGCGGCCCACGGCGCGCCAGGTCACCCCGGCGGCCACGACGACCACGACGATGCACAGCCCGGCCACGGTCAGCGCCGGGACGGGGCTGCCCAGCGCCCACGGCCCGGGAACGGCCCCGTACACCGCGACGGTGCCGTGCCCCGGCACCGTCGTCCGGTAGCCGACGATGTTCAGGCAGTCCGAATGCCACGCCGGATCGCCGCAGCTGCGGGTGTCGACGCGGTCCTTCCCCGAGGCGGGCAGGGCGTGGCTGAGGGGCGCCTTGCCCTGCAGCGGCGCGCTGGCCGCCAGCACCCGCGGGTCGCGGCCGGTGGACACCACCTGGAGCAGGGCCACGCCGTCGCGTGCGGGCAGCACCCCGGTCGCGGCCCCGTGTCGGTACGCCGCCGCGGTGTGCTGGGCGGCGCGGGCGGCGCGGGCGGTCAGATGCGAGGTGATCAGGTACTGCGCCGCCACGATGGTGGCGACGCCCACGATCAGCAGCACCGCGCCGATCAGTCCCACCGCCGCAAGAGTCACCCGGGCACGAAGCGAACGGGGCCAGTGCCGCCCGTTCCGTGCACGCCTGGGCGGGGCGGTGACGCGCATGTCTCCTTTGTATGTCCGACTCGTACAACGCCGGGCAAAGCAGGCACCCCGATTGAAAGGTGATATTTCTCCCGATTTCTACCTTTGGTCGGGAAAGCCCCCGCCGATCGCATCACGCGGCCGCTCCGGCGCGGCCCCTTGCGCCCGGGACCGAACTTTGCCCGGCTTTTCACCGACGGTAACTGATACATCACACTGGCCCGCCTATAAAGGTAAGCGTGCATCGGCACCCGTCACGGGAGACAGGGATGGGCCGTATGGGCGAGCTGACGTTCGACCCCGGCGTGCTGACCGCCGCGCAACGCGACGGGGACGCCTGCGTCGTCTGCCACAAGAAGTGGCCGAGACCGCGCGTCCGGGTCGGCCGCCTGCCCGAAGGCCAGGGCGTGTTCGCGTGCGACGAGTGCGCGCCGGCCATCCGTCCTGTACCTCGCCCCCGCAGGGGGGACCGGGAGCCGGGCGCGAACGCCGGGATTCCGGTCCGTGAACCGGAGCCGGCGCGGACTGCGGTCATCACGTAGACCGCCGTCACGGAGGTCTCTCATGGAGGAGGGTGACCCGGGCTTTCGGGGGGACGCCCGGGACCACCCGTAAGGCGCGCCCGACTGGGGGCGGTCGGGCGCGCCGGAGAGCCCTTTCCCCGACTCACGGGACGCGTTTGCCGCCCTTGGTGGCCTCGAACCACGCCTCGGTCCACTCGGCGTAGTCGGTGCAGTCGCGCCGCCCCTCGGCGCCGCCGGACGTGCCGCACTGCCTGGACGGCGTGTGCGCGAAGATGACCTTGTCGAGGTAGTCGCGGTCGCCCACGTGGTAGGCGTTGCAGAACGCTGCCCTCAGCCGGTCGCCGTCGCACGCCTGCGGGTTGGCGGGCGCGACCCCGGACCACTCGGCGATCTGCTGCTGCACGTCGGGCGTGGCCGTCCACTGCAGCCACTGGTACATGCAGTTGGGGTGCTCGGCGCGCGCGCCGATCATCCAGGCGTTCATCCACCCCGTCACCCCCTCGGAGGGGGCGACGCCCCGCACGGACTTGCCCGCCCGGCTCAGCACGTCCACCTGGTACGGCCACACCTGCCCCACGGCCGCCTCGCCCCCGGCGAACGCGCTGACCGAGTCGGCCGGCAGCTCCCAGTACATCTTCACGTGGGGACGCTGCCGGGCCAGCACGCGCTTGGCGGCCTCCAGCTGCTCGCGGGTCAGCGAGTACGGGTCGTCGATGCCCAGGTCGCGGTCTGTGCCGCGCAGGTAGAGCGCGGCCTCGGCGATGGCCAGCGGGCTGTCGCGCATGACCAGGCGCCCGGAGTACCGGCGGGCCTGCGCGGGGTCGAACAGCGCCGCCCAGCTCGACGGGGCGGGCTGGGCCGACCGCGTGTCGTACATCAGCAGGTTGGAGCCCCACACGTACGGCACCCCGTAGACGGTCTTGTCGCGCTTGAGCAGGTTGCGCAGCCGCGGCTCCAGCTTGCGGTAGTTGTCGACGAGGCCGGTGTTGACCGGCGCGACGTCCTTGCTGTCGATGAGCCGCCCGGCCACCTCGGGCGGCGCGGCCACGCCGTCGTACCGGCGGGACTTCATCTGCATCACCTCGGCCATGTCCTCGGCCGAGGCGACCACCTTCAGGCTGACCTTGCAGCCGGTGCGCTCCTGGAACGGCGTCACCCAGTCGACGCGCGGGTCGCTGCCGCCGTTCTCGATGTAGCCGGGCAGGGTCACGAGGTTGAGGGCGCCCTCCCCCGGCCCGAGGGTGCTCGCCACCCCCACCGTGCCGACCGGCTTCTCCTCGCCGCCGCTGCAGGCGCCCAGCGCCGCGGCCAGAACCGCGGCCACTCCCGAGGCCAGCACCTTGGCCCTCAGCCCCATGTCGCTCCCGAGTCGCGTGTCGTGTCCGCCGCGGTCGGCGGGCCCCCGGCTCCCCGCGGGCCGCCCGTCCCCGGCGCCGGCCCGCCCCATCGGCGCAGCGTAGCGTCTCCGGCCGCAGGATCAGGCCCGTCCCCGTTCACGAGTACGGCGGCGCGCGCACGAGGACGCGCCGCGCCGTTCGAACGGAACCCGATGCCGCCGGGCGCGGCCGTTCCCCCGGTCCGCAAGAATGGACGCCGAATAATCCAGCGAGGCGAACGGCCCGTTTCACATACCCCGCTTCGCCGATTCCGGTCGCACCGGCACGCCGTTTTCCGGCGGCGCGGGAAATGATTCGCGCGGGAGGGGGAGCCCGCCGCGGCCCGGGGCGGGCAGCGGGTGCCGGTGACCGCGCCATACACGGAGGTTGCCGGAGAGGGATATGGCGCGGGCTACTGCCCTTCCCGGAGCCGCGGCGGCGCCGGCGGACGCGGCGGGGCGGGGGAGCGGCGGATCACCGCACGGTGCCGCCCGGCCACGCCATCGCCGGCACCCGGCGGAGCGGCGACGGGGTGCCGCCCTCGAGACGCAGCAGATTCGAGGGGCGTCGCGGGTCCGGCCGGGGGTCGTCGGACGGCCGGGGACCGTGCCCGGTCACCGGCCCTACCGCCCGCGCGGGCGGCCATTGCCCTGACTGGAGCTGCCCTGACTGGAGCGCTGCTTGGGGCGCCGGCTGGGGCGCCGGCCGCCTGGACGACTCGGCGTGGCAGATCACCTCGATGCGTGCGATGAGCCGTTGCGGCGTCTCGGCCTCGACGAAGGCGCCGACGTCCCGCTCGCGCGGGGGCAGCGCCCACCACCGTCCGGTGCGCGGGCCGAACCAGATGGTCCACCCGGGATAGCGTCTGCTGAGTGCGTCGACTTCGGCGGCATGCACGTCAGCAGTCATCACGCGGCTCCCTTTGCCCCGGCGTTCCCGGGCGGCGGCACTTCGACCGAGGACCCTTTTCGAATTCACCCATTTAAATGGGCTGATCAGATTGTGTCGCCCGCCACAGACCCAGTCAATACGTGTAGCTATTATTTGTCGGAGCCCGGACGGCAAAAGTTCACTTCGCAAAACCCGCACCCGGCGGAAGGCTGCGGAACCGCCGAGCGGCGGGTTCCCACCGGCCGCCATCCGCCGTTCACCCCCGCGTCACCGGCGGCCCGTACGGTGTGCCTTCTGGTGATCAACGAAACGACCGGCCGCCCGGCGCTGCCCCGGCGGTCCTTTGCGATATTTACCCCCGCGAGGGCGATTCGCCCGGATTTGCGGTCCCAGCGTCGCGCCGACCCCGGCACCGCCCGGGCCCGCATGCTGCGGTGGCTCGGCACCCACGCGTTCTTCCTGATGGCGCTCGCGGGCGGCGCGTACCTGCGCTGGACGGCGGTGCGCGGCTACCCGGGCGTGCTCTGGTTCACCGGCGACTCCTACTTCTACCTGGGGCGGGCGCTGCGGCCGCATCCCTCCCCCAGCAAGACGCTCGGGTACTCGTTCCTGCTGAACCTGATGGAGCCGCTGCACAGCCTCACCGCCGTGGCGGTCGTCCAGCACCTCATGGGGCTGGCCGTGGCAGTGATGATCTACCTGCTGCTGCGGCGGGCGGGGCTGCCCGGCTGGGCCGCCACCCTGGTCACGCTGCCGGTGCTGTACGACGCCTACCAGATCGAGCTCGAGCACCTGCTCATGTCGGAGGCGCTGTTCACGTTCCTGATCGCCGCCGGCGTGACGCTGCTGCTGTGGCGGATCCGCACCGGGCCCCCCTGGTGGCTGGCGCTGCCCGCCGGGCTGCTGCTCGGGTACGCGGTGCTGGTCCGCTCCGCGGGGGCGCCGCTGATCCCCGTCATCCTGGTGTGCCTGCTGCTGCGGCGGCGCGGCCTGCGGGCGGCGGCCGCGTTCGGCGCGGCGGCCGCCGTCCCGATCGTGTCGTACATGGCGTGGTTCCACTCGGCGCACGGCGGCTACGGGCTGACCTACAGCGACGGCCTGTACCTGTGGGGGCGCACGGCGGTGTTCGCCGACTGCGCGAAGATCCGTCCGCCCATGCACGAGGACGGGCTGTGCCTCACCCCGGAGCTCAAGCAGCAGGGCTACGCCCCCGGGCACCTGATCTGGCGCAGCGAGGCGCCCCCGCGGGTGATCTACGAAAGCACCGTCAGCCCGCAGGCCAACAAGGTGCTGCGGGACTTCGCGATCCGCGCCGTGCTGGCGCAGCCCGGCGACTACCTGCGCACGGTCGCCGACGGGATGGGCAAGGCGTTCAGCCCCGAACGCTTCCCGTATCCGACCGCGGCCACCGAGGCGCTGTACCACTTCCCCTCCGACCCGCAGATCTTCCCGGGGGGCAAGAGCTGGGGCGGCGGCCATTCGGCCCTGCTGGACGCCATGACCTACGGGCGGACGGCGACGCCCAGCCGGGTCGTCCAGCCGCACGCCGACACGATGGTCGCCTACCAGCGGAACGTCTACCTGCCCGGACCGGCGCTCGGCGTGATCTTCGTGGTGGGCGCCGCCGGGACGCTCCTGGCGCCCCGGCTGCGCCGCACCGTGCTGCTCGCCTGGGCCACGGCGGCGACGCTGCTGGTGTTCCCCCTCGCCTCGGCGGACTTCGACTACCGCTACGTGCTGCCCGCCACGCCGTTCGCCTGCCTGGCCGCCGGCCTGTTCCTGGCGGCGCTCTGCGCAGCGGTCAGCCGCCGGCGGGGAAGCCGAGATGAACGCCGCGGTGACTCGGATCCGGCCACCGCGCCGTGACGGCCTTGGTGCGCGTGTAGAAGTGGACGCCCTCCACGCCGTGGGCGTGGCTGTCGCCGAACAGCGAGTCCTTCCACCCGCCGAACGAGTAGTAGGCCATCGGCACCGGAATCGGCACGTTGATGCCGACCATGCCGACCTCCACCTCGTTCTGGAAGCGCCGCGCCGCCCCGCCGTCGTTGGTGAAGATCGCGGTGCCGTTGCCGTACGGGTTGGCCGCCAGCAGGTCCATGGCGGCCTGGTACGACGGGACGCGCACGACCGACAGCACCGGGCCGAAGATCTCGTCCCGGTAGGCGTCCATCTCGGGCGTGACGTGGTCGAGGACGGTCGGGCCGAGCCAGAAGCCCTCGCCGCGTCCGCCCCGCACGGGGGTCTGCCGGCCGTCCACGACGAGGGCGGCGCCCTGGGCGACGCCGCTGTCGAGGTAGGAGGCGACGCGGTCGCGGTGCTCACGGGTGACCAGCGGGCCCATGTCGGACGCGGGGTCGTCGCCGGGCCCGACCGTCAGCTTCGCCACCCGTTCGCGGATCTTGGCGACCAGCTCGTCGCCGACCGGTTCCACCGCGACCACCACCGAGATCGCCATGCACCGCTCCCCCGCCGAGCCGAACCCGGCCGACACCGCCGCGTCGGCGGCCAGGTCCAGGTCGGCGTCCGGCAGCACCACCATGTGGTTCTTGGCGCCGCCGAGGGCCTGCACGCGCTTGCCGGCGCGGGCGGCGGTCTCGTACACGTACCGGGCGACCGGGGTGGAGCCCACGAAGCTGACGGCCTTGACGTCGGGGTGGTGGAGCAGGCCGTCCACCGCGACGCGGTCGCCGTGCAGCACGTTGAACACCCCGTCCGGCAGCCCGGCCTCGGCCCACAGCTCGGCCAGCCGCACCGACGCCGACGGGTCCTTCTCCGACGGCTTGAGCACGAAGGTGTTGCCGCATGCGATCGCGATGGGGAACATCCACATCGGCACCATGGCCGGGAAGTTGAACGGCGTGACGCCCGCGACGACGCCGAGCGGCTGCAGGATCGAGTAGGCGTCCACCCGCGTCGACACGTTCTCCGAGAACCCGCCCTTGAGCAGGTGCGGGATGCCGCAGGCGAACTCCACCACCTCCAGGCCGCGCGCCACCTCGCCGGCCGCGTCCGAGACCACCTTGCCGTGCTCGGACGAGATCAGCCGGGCCAGTTCGTCTCGGTGGGCGTCGACCAGCTCGCGGAACCGGAACAGCACCCGGGTGCGGGCGCTCAGCGAGGCGTCCCGCCAGGCTGGGAAGGCGGCCTTGGCGGCGGCGACGGCCGCGTCGACCTCCGCCGGGGAGGCGAAGTCGACGGTGCCGGACACCCGACCGGTGGACGGCTCGTGGATGTGGCCGCGCCGTTCGGCCTCGCCGGCGGACGGCCTGCCGCCGATCCAGTGCGTGACGTGCTTGAACGCGGTGTGCTCGGGGCTCGGGGACGTCTGCGTTGTCATGCTGTCGCGGCCTCGTTCACAGCTCGGAGGGAGTCGATCAGGATGCCGAGGCCCTCGTAGGCCTCGGCGTCGGTGAGGGTCAGCGGCGGCGCCATGCGGATGGCGTTGCCGTACAGACCCCCCTTGCCCACCAGGAGACCACGCCGCCGCGTCTCTTCCAAGATCTCGTCGGCGAGCGGGGGGCTGGGCTCGCCGGTGCCGGGGTCGGCCAGCTCGACGGCGAACATCAGGCCCTTGCCGCGCACGTCCCGCACCACCGGCAGGCCCGCGGCGGCCTTGCGCAGCCCGCCGATGATCACCGCGCCCTGGCGGGCGGCGTTGGCCTGCAGATCGTGGTCGAGGACGTAGTCGAGGGTGGCGTTGGCGGCGGCCATGGCGATCGGGTTGCCGCCGAACGTGGAGATGCCGTTGGCGTCCAGGCCGTCCATCAGCTCGCGCCGCGCCACCACGCCGCCGACCGCCAAGCCGTTGGCCAGCCCCTTGGCGAAGGTCATCATGTCCGGCGTCACGCCGTGGGCGGTGATGCCGAAGAACGTCTCGCCGGTGCGGCCCCAGCCGGTCTGCACCTCGTCGGAGATGAAGTAGGCCCCGTGCTCGCCCAGCACCTCCTGGTAGGCGGCGAACAGCCCGTCGGGTGCCATGGTGAACCCGCCGACGCCCTGGATCGGCTCGGCGATCAGCGCGGCGACGTCGCCGCCGGTCGCCGTGGCCAGCACGTGCCGCAGGTCCTCGACGCACACCCGGATGTAGTCGGCGTCCGACAGCCCGGCGAACTGCGGCAGGTGCCGGTCGGCGCCGTGCAGGAAGTGCACGTTGAGCGGCGAGTACGGCAGGTTCTTCCAGGTGCGCAGGCCGGTCACGCCGACGGCGCCGAACGAGCGGCCGTGGTAGGACTGCCGCATCGCCAGCACCTGGTCGCTGCGCCGCGCGGCCGCCGCCAGCAGCAGGGCGGTCTCGTTGGCCTCGGTGCCGGAGTTGGTGAAGAACACCTTGGCGTCCGGGATGCCCGACAGCCGGGCGATCTTCTCCGCCAGCTCCACCTGGCCGCGCAGCAGGTACAGGGTGGAGGTGTGCACGACGCCCGTGGCCAGCTGCCGCTCCACCGCCTCCCGCACCTCGGGCACGTCGTACCCGATCATGTTGGTGAGGATGCCGGTGAAGAAGTCGAGGTAGCCGTTGCCCTCGGCGTCGGTCACGCGGTTGCCCTTGCCGCCGACGATCTCGATGGGACTGCCGTAGTAGAGCGCCAGCCAGTCCGGCATGACCGCCCGGTGGCGGCGCAGCAGTTTCGCGTGTTCCGACATGTCCTCAGTCTCGTCCGCGGTCCCGCCCGGGGCTACCGGCAGACTGTCAGGAGGGCACCCCCAGGTCTTGACGGTCTGCCGGGGCCGCAACCGCCCAAGTGTCTTTTACATCCCGTAATGACCGGCTGACAGGGTGCCGGGTATCATCCCGGCAAATGCTCCCGACAGTGGCGGATGTCCTCCAGCTCGACGCGGTCCGCCGCGGACAGCCGCGGGTGGTCGCGGGCGCGGACCGGCTCGGCAACCCGGTCCGCTGGGTGCACGTGGCCGAGGTCACCGATATCGCCCACCTGCTGCACGGCGGGGAGCTGGTGCTCACCACCGGGATCGCGCTGCCCGACGCGCCCGCCCGGCTGCGCGCCTACATCGGGGAGCTGGCCGAGGTCGGCGTCAGCGGCCTGATGATCGAGCTGGGCCGCCGGTACGCCCGGTCGCTGCCGCCGGCGCTGCTGGCCGCCGCCGAGGAGCACGGCCTGCCGGTGGTGATGCTGGCGCACGAGCCCGCGTTCGTCGACATCACCGAGTCGGTGCACGCGCGCATCCTGCAGGAGCAGATGGCCGAGCTGCGCGCCTCCGAGCAGCTGCACGAGATCTTCACCCGGCTGTCGGTGGAGGGCGCCTCCACCGACGAGGTCGTCCGGCAGACCGCCGCGCTCGGCGGGCACCCGGTCGTCCTGGAGAACCTGTCGCACCAGGTGCTGGCCGCCGACGCGGGGCCGGGCGACCCCGCCGAGCTGCTGTCGGCCTGGGAGACGCGCTCGCGGGCGGTGCGGCCCGAGGGGCGCACCGGCTACGACGAGGCGTCCGGCTGGCTGGTCACCATGGTCGGCGCGCGCGGCGAGGACTGGGGCCGCCTGATCCTCACCTGCGGGCGGCCGCCCACGCCCCGCGAGACCGTCCTGATCGAACGCGCCGCCACCACTCTCGCGCTCGGCCGCCTGCTGGACCGGCACGCCGAGAGCGTCGAGCGGCAGGCGCACGGCACGATCATCGCGCGGATCCTCGCCCACTCCTACGCCGACCCGCAGGAGGCCGCCGCCCGCGCCCGCGCGCTCGGCGTGCCGCTGTCGGGCCGCCGCCTGCTGGGCGTGGTGCTGCGCCCCCGCGCCGGCCCGGCCGCAGGCGCCCTGTCCGGGCTGGCCGAGGCGGCGGCCGCGGCCTGCAAGGAGGCCCGCCTGGCCGCCCTGGTCGGCGTGCTGGACGAGGACGGCCCGCACGCCCGCGTCGGCGTGCTGGCCTCGCTGCCCGCCCGCGCCGACGTCGAGACGGCGCTGAACGAGGTGGCCGCCCGCGTCCGCAGGCAGTCCGACGGCGAGGTGGTCATGGCCGCGGGCTCGGTGGTGGAGTCGGTCCGCGACGTGCGCCGCTCCTTTCTGGAGGCCGAGCAGGTCGCCGACGTGGCCGCGCGCGGCTCCGGCACCCGCCTGGTCTACCGCCTGCCCGACCTGCGGCTGCGCGGCCTGCTGCACCTGCTGCGCGACGACGCTCGCGTCCAGACCTTCGTCGAACGCGAGCTGGGCCCGCTGCTGGAGTACGACGCCCAGCGCGGCAGCGACCTCACCCGCATCCTGGAGCTCTACCTCGACTCGGGCCGCAACAAGGCCGTCGCCGCCCAGCGCGCCCACCTGTCGCGCCCCGCCTTCTACGAGCGCCTGCGCCGCATCGAGCGCGTCCTCGACGCCGACCTCGACGACGTGGAGTCCTGCGTCTCGCTCCACGTCGCCCTGCTGGCGCTCGCCTCCCTGCGCTGGGAACGTTCCTGAGCGGCGCGCCCCCGACCGTCTACCGTGGTGCGCGGACGGCATCAACGGGGGGATTGTCGGATATGCCGGGTGACGGCCGGGAACGCCGGGTGGCGACGGCAATGGGCAGGGACTGATGGGCAGGGACTGATGGGCAGGGACTGATGGGCAGGGACTGATGGGCAGGGACTGATGGGCAGGGACTGATGGGCACGGACTGGGTGCCCGCCGCCGTCCGCGACGGGGCCGAGCCGCGGGAGGTGGCGTCGCTGGCGGCCGAGCACGCGCGGCTGGCGCACCTGCTGGGGCTGACGTCGCGTCCGCGTCCCGCCGGGACGGACGAGGACGCGGCGGCGCGGCGGTTCCGGGACGTCGACCGGCGACTGCGCGGGCTGCTGCTCGTCGACGGGCCGCCCTTCCGGGTGATGGTGGTCGGACGCAACCCGCGGTTCCCGCCCGAGTGGCGCGACGCCGCCTGGACGACGCTGCCGCCGCGCGAGGCCGAGGAGGCGTACGGGCGCTGGCGGGGGTGGTACGAGCATGTGCGGGCCGGGCGCATGCGGCACTACCTGGAGCGGCTGCGTGCCTGGGACATGGCGCGGGATCTGGCCGAGATCCAGCGGGAGCTGACCGGTGCGGCGCGCGCCGCCGAGGGGCGGGCCAACGCGTGGGCGCGCAAGCCGCGCTTCCTGCAAGCACGTGAGGATGTGCTGGCGCTGCCGCCCGTGCCGGCCGTCCCGCCGCCGGGCCCCGTACCGGGCTCGGCGGCGCAGGACCGGCCGCAGCCCGGGCAGGACGAGCGGTGGGAGGCGGTCGTCCGGCATGCCGAGCTGCTCGGCGCCGCCCGGAGGGCGTTCAACCGGAGCGTGCCCGGCGGGTACAGGTGCGGCTGGTCCCTGTGGGAGGGAGACGCCGGCGCGGAGGATCCGTGGCTGGAGGAGTTCTTCGAGTGGCTGGCGGCGGTCGTGCGAACGGGGCGCGGACTCTACCTGTGGGCGTGACCGCCGGGGCCCTGCAGCGGCTCCCCGCCCACGGCCGTGTATCGGCCGTCCCCCGGGCAGAACGACAGCGTGGACCAACGCAAGGCGGCGCAGCCCCGGACCATCGGCGTGGAGGAGGAGCTTCTGCTGGTCGATCCGATCGACGGGGCGCCGAAGGCCGTCTCGGTCGACGTGATCCGCTACTGCTACGAGCACGGCGAGGTGCCGCGCGGCCACCACGACCCGCAGGCCGAGTCGTCGGGCGGCGAGTGCCTGGAGACCGAGCTGCAGCGCGAACAGCTGGAGGTGTGCACCCGGCCGTGCGCGTCGCTCGGCGAGCTGGCGGACCAGATCAGGTGGGCCCGGCGCGCCGCGGCGCAGGCCGCGCGCGGCGTCGGCGTCGCGGTGGCGGCGCTGGCGACCTCGCCGGTGGCGGTGCGGCCGTCGCTCACCCCGTCCCGGCGGTACCGGCGGATGGCCGACGCCTACGCGCTGACCGCGGCGGAGCAGCTGACGTGCGGCTGCCATGTGCACGTGAACGTGGCCTCGCCGGAGGAGGGCGCGGCGGTGCTCGACCGGATCCGGCCGTGGCTGCCGCCCCTGCTGGCGCTGAGCGCCAACTCCCCGTTCTGGCAGGGCCGCGACACCGGCTACGAGAGCTGGCGGCACCAGGTGTGGGGGCGCTGGCCGTCCAGCGGGCCGACCGAGCTGTTCGGTTCGTTCGCCGGGTACCGGGCGACCGTCGAGGGGATGCTCGGCACGGGCACGGTGCTCGACCGGGGCATGATCTACTTCGACGCCCGGATCTCCCACCGCTATCCCACCGTGGAGGTCCGCGTCGCGGACGTCTGCCTGCACGCCGGCGACGCCGTCCTGCTCGCCGCGCTGGTCCGGGCGCTGGTCGAAACGGCGGCGCGGGCGTGGCGGGCGGGCGAGCCCCCGGACCCGGTGCGCACCCACCTGCTGCGGCTGGCGATGTGGCGGGCCAGCCGCTCCGGGCTGCGGGACGACCTGGTGCACCCGGTCACCCATCGCGCCGCCCCCGCGGACGCGGTGGTGGCCGCGCTGCTGGACCACGTCGGCCCCGCTCTGGACCGCTTCGGCGACCTGGAGACCGTGCGGGGGCTGCTGCGGGGCCTGCTCGACCGCGGCAACGGCGCCCGGACGCAGCGCTCCGCCTACACCCGCACCCGCGACGTCGCCGCGGTCGTCTCCGACGCCGTGGAGCGCACCACGGCGTTCTGACCCAGGGGGCGCCGCAGGGGTGGGACCGTGCGGCGGCCCGCGCAAGGGGCACGGACGGGCCGCCGCACGGGGCCTCGGATCAGGCGGCGGCGCGGCCCTGGAAGGGCAGGTAGCGCTCGGCGCGGTGGGGCCGGGCGGGCATGCCGGTGGACTCGACGGCGAGGATCCGGTCGAACCGGAAGGCGCGCACGCCGCGCCGCATCCGGCACCAGCCGACCAGGTACCAGTGGTCGCGGTGGACCAGGCAGGTGACGGGTTCGACCTCGCGGATGGTGACGTTGGCGCGGGCGTCGCCGTACACGAGCCGGATGACGCGGTGCTCGGTGATCGCGGCCGCGATCACGCGGGCGCGGTCGGCGGTGGCGGGGCTGAGCGGCGTGGTGAGGGTCTGCAGGGTGGACGGGGCGGCGTCGGCCGACCGGGCGGGCCGGGGGGCGGCCGGGACGGGCAGGGAACGCGCGGCGACGGTCTCGGTGTCGGTGGCGTCGTCGAGCAGGGTGCGCAGGGCGCGGCGGGCGGTGGCCGCCTGCGGCCCGGCGCCGAGGTGCGCCAGCGAGAGCGCCAGCGCGGCGATCTCCGCGGCGGTGAGGGCGGTGCGGTGCGTCGCTACGTTCGCCATGATTCGATAATACGTTCGAACGCCGACGGTTTGGAGGTCTTGAGCGGCGCCGTCCGCATGGTGAACACTGATCCCCCGAAAGCGCGATACCGGGGGCGAACATGGGTGAGATGGGGCCGCGATGAGCGGTGCCGCACCCCCGCCGCTGACCCGCGACGAGGTGGACGGCGCGCTGCGGCGGCTGCGGGACGACGAGCTGACCGCGATGTGCGAGCGCGCACGCGCGCTGCTGTGGACGTCCCCGTGCGACCTGCGCGGGGCGACGGTGGCGCTGTCGGTGTACCAGCAGGCCTTCTCCGCACGGGCGAAGGGATCGCGCCGATGATTCAGTGCACCGCGCCGGGCTGCGGCGGGACGGTCGAGGACGGCTACTGCGTCGAGTGCGGCCTGCCCCCGGCCCCCGCGCCGTTACCGGCGGCCCCGGCCGCCGCGAAAGGTGACGCGTGCACGCGGCAGGGCTGCACCGGCACGATCGAAGACGGCTACTGCGACACCTGCGGCCTGCCCCCCGCCCCCGCGTCGCAGGCGGCGGTTCCCGGCACGTCCCCGGGCGACGCCTGTGCACGGCAGGGCTGCACCGGCACGATCCAGGACGGCTACTGCGACACCTGCGGCCTGCCCCCCGCGGCCCCGTCCGACCCCGCGGCGGCGTCCGGGCCGACGGCCGCGCCCAGCACGCCGACGCACGGCGGCTCCAGCGCGCGCACCGGCGCGGGCACGGGGCGGACGGGCCCCACGCGCGGGTCGGGGCGGCGCGGGCAGCTCGGCGCGGGCCTGGTCGAGGTGCCGCGCGTGCCGTACCGGGACCCGGCCGGCGCCGTCCTGCCGAACCCGGAGGTCGCCGAGCACAAGCGGTTCTGCGGCAGCTGCGGCGAACCGGTGGGGCGCAGCAGGGGCGACCGGCCGGGCCGCACGGAAGGGTTCTGCGCCAAGTGCGGGACGGGCTTCTCGTTCACCCCCAAGCTGCGCCCCGGCGACCTGGTGGGCGGCCAGTACGAGGTGCTGGGCTGCCTGGCGCACGGCGGCCTCGGCTGGATCTACCTGGCCAAGGACCGCAACGTCAGCGACCGCTGGGTGGTGCTCAAGGGCCTGCTGGACACCGGGGACGCCGACGCGCTGGCCGCCGCGGCGGCCGAGCGGGCGTTCCTCGCCGAGGTCGAGCACCCCAACATCGTCAAGATCTACAACTTCGTCCAGCATCCGGACCCGGCCACCGGCGCCCCCACCGGCTACATCGTCATGGAGTACGTCGGGGGCCGCTCGCTCAAGGACATCCTGCTGGAGCGGCGGCGGCTCGGGGAGGAGGCGCTGCCGCTCGGCCAGGCCATCGCCTACGCCCTGGAGGTGCTGCAGGCGTTCGGCTACCTGCACGCGCAGGGGCTGCTGTACTGCGACTTCAAGCCGGACAACGTCATCCAGTCCGAGGAGCAGCTGCGGCTGATCGACCTGGGCGCGGTGCGGCGGATCGACGACCAGGACGGCGCCGTCTACGGCACGGTCGGCTACCAGGCCCCGGAGATCGCCGACGAGGGACCGTCCGTCAGCTCCGACCTGTACACCGTCGGTCGGGCGCTGGCGGTGCTGAGCTTCCCGTTCGCCGAGTTCACCACCACCTACGCGACCAGCCTGCCGCCGCGCGAGCAGGTGCCGGTGCTGGCGCGGCACGAATCGTTCGACCGGTTCCTGCGCCGCGCCACGCACCGCGACCCGGCGCGGCGCTTCCAGGACGCGGCCGAGATGGCCGAGCAGCTCACCGGGGTGCTGCGGGAGGTGCTGGCCGCCGAGGACGGCCGGCCGCGGCCCGCCCCGTCGGCGCTGTTCGGCCCGGAGCGGTTCGCCGCGGGAGCCCAGCCGGACGTGTACGGCGGCGCCCCGCTGCCGGTGCCGACGCCCCGGGACGCCGCGTCCGCGCTGCCGGTGCCGCTGGTGGACGGCGCCGACCCGGCCGCCGGGTTCCTGACCGGGCTGACGGCGCTGGAGCCGCGGCAGCTCATGGCGGCCCTGGGCGGCGCGCCCGAGCGCACGCCCGAGGTCAGGCTGACGGGCGTGCGGGTGCGCATCGAGCTGGGCCGCCTCGACGAGGCGCTGCGCCTGCTGGACGACCTGGCGGGCGAGCTGTCCGGCGACTGGCGGCTCGCCTGGTACCGGGCGGTCGCCACGCTGACCCTGGAGCGCGTGGACGAGGCCGCGGCGATGTTCGACGACCTCTACAGCCTGCTGCCCGGCGAGGCGGCGCCCAAGCTGGCGCTGGCGTTCTGCCGGGAGCGCACCTCCCCCGCCGACGCGGCGCGCCTGTACGAGGCGGTGTGGCGCACCGACGACTCCTACATCAACGCGGCGTTCGGCCTGGCCCGGGTGCGTCTGGCCGAGCGCGACCGGGCGGGGGCCGTCGCGGTCCTGGACTCGGTGCCGCAGACCTCGATCCGGCACGTGGCCGCTCAGCTGGCGGCGGTGACGACCATCGTGCGGGGCCGTCTCCCGTCCGAGCTCACCGCGGCCGACCTCGTCGGCGCGGGGGACCGCCTGGCCGCGCTCGACGTCGAAGGCGAGCGGCGGGAACGTCTGGAGGCGGAGGTGCTGGAGGCGGCCCTGGCCTGGGTGCGCCGTGCGCCGAAGCACTCCCCGCAGGAAGGCAGTGTGTTGGGGGCGAGACTGACGGAGAGGCAAGTGCGGAGCGCGCTGGAGAGGACGTACCGGTCGCTGGCGCGGCACAGCACGGACAGGGAGGAACGGCGGCTGCTCATCGACCGCGCCAACGCCGTCCGCCCCAGGACGCTGCTGTGACCGGGGACCGGGGGACGGCCGAGGCGGTGGAGCTGGGGTGCCCCGCGTGCCGGGAGGTGGTGTACCCGGGCGAGGAGTTCTGCGAGGCGTGCGGGCAGCGGCTCGACCCGCACTCCGGCTCCGCGCCGGTACGGCTGCGGCGCTGCACGGGGTGCGCCGCGACCACCATCGACGCCGACGGCTACTGCGAGCACTGCGGGTTGCGCCAGCCCGCCGACCGCGACCACGTCGAGGTGGAACTGCCCGACGGCGCCGCCGCCGGGGTCAGCGACCGCGGGCTGCGCTACAGCCGCAACGAGGACGCCCTGGCCATCGCCCCGTGGCGCGGGGGCGTGGCGGTGGTGGTGTGCGACGGGGTCGGGTCGTCGCCGCGCCCCGAGGACGCCTCCGAGGCCGCGGCCGAAACCGCCGTCGCGTCGCTGGTCGCCGCACTGGACGACGGCACGGACGCCGAGTCCGCCATGCGCACGGCCATCGCCCGCGCGGGCGACGCCGTCGCGGCCCTGGCGGGTTCTCCGAACGAGGCGCCCTCCTGCACCCTGGTGGCGACCGTCGTCGCCCCCGGCGCGGTGACCGTCGGGTGGGTCGGCGACAGCCGCGCCTACTGGCTGGCCGCGTCCGCCGGAGGTTCGCGGCGGCTGACCGACGACGACTCCTGGGCCGCCGCCATGGTGGCCGAGGGCGCCCTCACCGAGGCCGAGGCGGAGGCCCACCCCAACGCGCACGTCATCACCGCGTGGCTGGGCGCGGACGCCGAGGACATCGCCCCGCATGTGCGCACCCACCCCGTCGAGGGGCCCGGCGCGGTGGTGGTGTGCAGCGACGGCCTGTGGAACTACCTGCCCGAGCCCGAGCAGCTCACCGACGTCCTCACGGCCGCCTCCGGCGCTCCGCCGCAGGCCGTCCCCCCGCTGGAGGCGGCCGGGCTCCTCGTGCGGCACGCCCTGGACGCCGGAGGCCGCGACAACGTCACCGTCGCCGTCGTCCCCGTCCCGCAGGCCCCCGCCGCGCAGGACGCGCCCTGCGCGAACTCATCCGTCCCGCCGACTACGGAGCAACCCCGATGAGCGACCAGCCGCAGTTCACCGTCAAGGTCGACCAGAACAAGTACCTGCCCGTGGGCGGCCGCGAGGTCCACGCGATCGTGTCGGTCGAGTCGTCCGGCGGAGCCCGCGCGGGCGGCGCGGCGGCCGAGGCCGCCGAGGTCATCATCATCGACACCTCGGGCTCGATGTCCTATCCCGACAGCAAGCTGCAGGCCGCGATCGAGGCCGCGCAGGTGGCGGTCGACACGCTGCGCGACGGCGTCCACTTCGCCGTGATCGCCGGGTCCAACGACGCCAAGCTGGTCTATCCGGGCGGACCGCCGCTGGTGCGGGCCGACGCGGCCACCCGCAGGAAGGCCAGGGTGGCGCTGGCGCGGCTGCAGGCGGGCGGCGGCACCGCGATCGGCTCGTGGCTGCGGCTGGCCGACGAGCTGTTCGACGCCCACCAGGACGGCATCCGGCACGCCATCCTGCTCACCGACGGCATGAACCAGCACGAGACGCCCGACCAGCTCGACGCGGTGCTGCAGCGCTGCTCGGGCCGGTTCGTGTGCGACTGCCGGGGCGTGGGCACCAACTGGGAGGTCGCCGAGCTGCGCAAGATCGCCTCCGCGCTGCTCGGCAGCGTGGACATCGTCGCCGACCCCGCCGACCTGGTGGCCGACTTCCAGGCCATGACCGAGGCGGCGATGGGCAAGGCCGTCGCCGACGTGATGCTGCGCGTGTGGACGCCGAAGACCGCCGCGGTGAAGTTCGTCAAGCAGGTCATGCCGTCGGTGGAGGACCTGACCGGGCGGCGCGTCGAGGCGGCGCCGCAGGCCGGGGACTACCCGATCGGGGCGTGGGGCGCCGAGAGCCGCGACTACCACGTGTGCGTGGAGGTGCCGCCCGCGGCGGTGGGCACCGAGCTGCGCGCCGCCTGGATCAAGCTGGTGCTGCCGGGCACGGCCGACCGCGCCGAGCAGGTGCTGGCGACCGGCAACGTGCTGGCGCAGTGGACCGACGACGAGGCGCAGTCCACCAAGATCAACCCGCGGGTGGCGCACTACACCGGGCAGGCCGAGCTGGCGCAGGCCATCCAGGAGGGGCTGGCGGCGCGCGAGGCCGGCGACCTGGACACCGCCACCGCGCGGCTGGCCCGCGCGGTGCGGCTGGCCGACGAGGCGGGCAACGACGCGATCACGTCCATGCTGCGCAAGGTGGTGGACGTGGTGGACCCGGCCACCGGGACGGTCCGGCTGCGCAAGAACGTCGACAAGGCCGACGTGATGTCGCTGGACACCCGGTCGACCAAGACCGTCCGTACGCGCAGGGGCGAGGGCTGAGCATGGCGATCTGTCCGTCCGGGCACAGTTCCGGTACCGACGACTACTGCGACGTGTGCGGTCAGCGCATCGGCGGCGACGCCTCCCCCGCGTCCACGCCCTCCGAGGCCGCCCCGGCGGCGGGGCAGCCCGCAGGGGGCAAGGGCGTGCCCTGCCCGGACTGCGGGACGCCGTCCACCGACCGCTTCTGCGAGGAGTGCGGCTACGACTTCGCGACGGGAGGCGGCAGGCCGACCCCCTCGGGTCCGCCGCAACCACTCCCCCCGCCGCAGCCGGCCCCGCCGCAGCCGACCCCGCCCGCGGAGCCCTCCCCCGCCCCGGCCCCGGCTGCCGAGCCCTCCCCTGCCCCGGCCGCAGCCGCCGAGCCCGCACCCCAGGAGGCGGAGTGGGTGGCCATCGTGAACGCCGACCGCGAGTACTACGACACCGTCATCGCCGGAGGCGGACCCGACAGCAAGGACATCCCGTTCCCGCCCTACTGCCCCGAACGGCGGATCCCCCTGACCGGCAAGCAGATCCGCATCGGCAGGCGCAGCGTGTCCCGGGGGACGAACCCCGAGATCGACCTGCAGGAGCCCCCGGCCGACCCCGGCGTCTCCCACGTGCATGCGGTGCTACTGGCCAAGCCGGACGGCACCTGGACCCTGGTCGACCCCGGCTCCACCAACCGCACGTGCCTCAACGGCGCGACCGAACCGATCCCCCTGAACGTCGAGGTGCCCGTCGGCGACGGCGACCGCATCCACGTGGGCGCGTGGACGACCATCACGCTCAGCAAGGGCGGCAAGGCATGACGGCCGTGGCGCGTCCCCCCGGCGGGGGGCCGGCGCCGGGCGGGGCGCGGCCCCCGAGCGCGCGCGTGCCCGCCCCACCGGGACGGCACACGCCGCCTCCCCGGTCGCTGCCGCTGCTGCCCCGCACGGTCGCGGGCCGGGTGCGGGCGCTGACGGCCCTGGTCATCCTGGCGCTCGTCGCGCTGCTGGCGTCCACGTGGTGGGCCGTCGGGGCGGCCCGCGACGGCGTCCGCGTCATCGGCCACGACGCGGGTCCGCAGGTCGTCGCCACCGGCGACCTGTACTTCCACCTCACCGACATGGACGCGCACCTGGCCAACGCGCTGCTCATCGGCAACTCGCGCAACCTGGGCATGCGCCGCGACCAGCTGCTCGCCCGGTACGAGCAGAGCCGCGCCGAAGCGGGCGCCGCGCTGCTGCAGGCGTCCCGGCTCGCCGACGGCCCCACCGAGCGGGAGACGGCCCGCGACCTGCTCGACGCCCTCGGCCGCTACGAACGCTACGCCGGCCAGGCGCTGCTGCTGGACGAGCAGGCCGACCACGCCGCCGGGCCCCCGCCGCAGCGCGTCCTGGACGCCTACCGGCAGGCCACCGACCTGATGAAGCTGGACCTGCTGCCGAAGGCCTACAACCTGACCCTCGACAACGGCACCCTGGTCCGGCACACCTACGAGTCCGAGCGGTCGGCGGTGCTGGTCGGCCGCACGCTGGTGGTCGTCATCGGCGTGCTGCTGCTGGCGCTGCTACTCGCCCTCAACCACTACCTGTACGTGCGGTTCCGGCGCGTGCTCAACCCGGGCGTCGCGCTGGCGACCCTGGCGGCGCTCGTGCTCGTGGTGATGAGCACGTCCATGCTGTCGTCCCAGGCCGGGCACCTGCGCGACGCCAAACGCGACGGGTTCGACCCCATCCTCGCGCTGTCGCGCACCCGCGCCATCAGCAACAGCGCCAACGCCGACCAGACCCGCTTCCTCCTGGACCCCGACCGCGCCGACACCTACACGCAGACCTATCTCAGCAAGTCGCAGTCGATCCTGTACCTGCAGGCCGACAGCCTTCCCCAGTACACCGAGGCCGTGGAGTCCCAGGGCCGCTCCCGGCAGCGGGCGCGCTTTCTGGGCTTCCTCGGGGACGAGGCCGCACGCGACCTGACCGGCGGGCAGGCGCAGGCGTTCCAGAAGGTGCTGGACGACTTCCGCACCTTCCAGCTCGCCGACCGCCGCATCCGCGACCTGGCCGCCGCCGGCCGCACCGACGAGGCGGTCCGCGCGCGGCTGGGCACCGGCCCCGATACCGGCATCCGGCTGTTCGCCCAGTACGATGCGTCCCTCAATGCGCTCGCCGGCCTGCACCGCCGCGACTTCGACGACGCGGTGCGGGCCGGCGACGAGGGCACCGACGGCTGGGACGCGGTGCTCCCCGTGTCGGGGCTGGTCATCCTCGTCCTGGTGGCGGCCGGCGTGCGCCCGCGCCTGGCGGAGTACCGGTGAACGGACCCGGCTTGCAGATCGGCCTGCGGAAGACACGCTCCAGCGCCCGTTCCGGCGCTGTACGCCGCCGTGCCCGGCGCGCCGACGCAAGCCGGTCGCAGGTGCCTTTCGGTCAGGAAGATAAGTCGCTTACGTAAGTGCCCGTCCTGTTACGGCCTCGTAGGTTATGGTCGCGATCACAACACGATGAGAGAACCGCCGCCGCGTCCGGAGGAGTCCCATTGACGACGGTGATCCTGGTGGTGCTGTGCGTCGTCGTGGGGGCGCTGGAGCTGTACGCGGGCCGGCAGAGCAAGCACCAGGCCGCCGCGTTCGTGCGTCGCGTCGACGAGCTGAACGAGCATGTCACCAAGCAGAACAGCGTGCTGGTGACGGTGGGCGAGCAGCTCTCCGCCGAGCTGTCGCGGGTCAAGCGGGACGTGCTGCCCGCGCTCGACTCTCGGCTGCGCGACAACACCAGCCAGGTCGAGGAGCTGGCCGCGCTGGTGCACCGGGCCGACGAGTACCTGCGCACGCAGGCGGGCCGGCTGCACGAGCTGGAGCAGCAGCGGGTCACGCTCGCCGCGCTGCGCCGCAAGCTGGCGGAGGTGGAGACGTCGGTGCGCGCGGTCGCCGAGGCCGGCGCCCGCACCGGCGAGCGCGGCGCGGGCGGCGCCGACGTGGAGGCGGCGCTGGCGCGGCTGGCCGAGCTGGAGCGCGACGGCGCGCAGATGCTCGAGCTGCAGCGCGCCCTCACCCGCACGCTGGAGGACGTGGAGGACGTCGTCGCCGAACTGCTGGCGTTCACCGAGAGCGAGCTGGACGAGGCCGTGACAGCCACGCTGGAGGCCCGCCCCCGCGGCGGGCGCGACGGGGCGTCGGTCAACGTGGTCGGGCGGCTGTGGACGCGTGACGGCCGGCTGGAGGACATCCTCGCCGAGGTGTACGAGCGGTGCCTGCAGGCCAACGGCCTGCGGATCCGGTTCCGCACCACCGAGAAGGCCGGCGGCCTGCCGGCCGACGACGCGCCGGAACGCCGCCGCTACTTTTTGGCCGGGCAGCGCCCCGAGAACCTCGGCAGCGTGTTCACCGCCCTGCTCATCTCCACGGGCGCCGACCTCCCATCGGGCGGCGGCCCGCGCTCCCTGGCGCGCGGACGCCCCGGCGAACGCGTCCTGCCGCCCGGCATCACCCCCGACCCTCCCCCCGAGGACGAGGCCGCGCTCAAGGCGCTGCTGCGCGCGCTCTACGAGAGCAGCGGCGCCGTGGCGCAGATCGGCCCGCTGCTGGCGGTGCGCAGCCGCGACGAGTTCCTGTGCGCCGTGCTCACCCCGCCGCAGTCGCTGGAGCTGGAGAGCGACGGGGTGTTCTGGGACGCGGCCGCCGCCGCCGTGCGGCTGCGGCGCCTGCCCTCCCACCAGCTGTGGGACCTCAGCCTGTGGGCCGCGGGGTCGTGACGGCCGGGCCGAGGCCGTAGGCGCGCACGGTGCGGTTGGACGCGCGCAGCCGCACGAACAGCGGGCACGCGGCCCGCCCCGTCACCGGGTCCGCCTCCGCGCACAGCCCCACACCCGCCGCGCGGTCCAGGAGGACCACGTTGTGCACGGCCCGCGCGGCGCGCACCGCGTAGGGCACCGAGCCCGCGTCGGCGGCGTCGTACAGTTCCTCGAAGGTGAGGCGGCGCGCGTACCGCACCAGCCCGGCCGCGTCCACGACCCGGGTGCCGATCGCCGCCGACGGCCCCGCGATCACGATGCCGAAGCTGGGGTCCTGCCGCCCGCGCACGTAGATCTCGCGGTCGGGTTCCAGGCCGCGCGCCCGGTCCGCCAGGTACAGGCCGAAGCCGGCGGCGCCGTCGACGTACCCCGGCGGCCCGAACCCGGACGCGCCGTCGCGGACGCCCGTCACCCCCTGCGGCGCCCGCCAGCCCGGCAGGAACACGCCCAGGCCGCGCAGCAGCAGCCGCCACACCGGCCGCCCCGTCACGTCCGCACCGAGTCGATGCCCCCGGGACGAGCCGGGAGGGGACTCCTCAGGGGTGACCATGATCCCATCTTCCGGACGCGTCCGCCGATGGGCAAGAAGGCCGCTAGCTCCCCCGGCGCGGAAGGGCCTCCCGCAGCTTGGCCCGCACCCCCTCGCCGACGATCCCCCAGGCGTCCGGGTCGCCCTTCAGCAGCGCCTGCATCGTGTTCTTCACCTGGTCGAACTCGACGTGCGGCGGGATGGGCGGCAGGTCGGCGCTGCACCGCACGTCCAGCACCACCGGGCGGTCGGAGCCGAGCGCCTGGTCCCACGCCGAGCCGAGCAGCCCGGGCTTGTCGACCTCGATGCCCTCCAGGTCCAGCGAGCGCGCGAAGCCCGCGTACGACACGTCCGGCAGGTCCTGGGTCTGCGGGACGCGCGGCGAGCCGCCCATCGCGCGCAGCTCCCAGGTGACCTGGTTGAGGTCGTTGTTGTGCAGCACCGCCACGATCAGCCGCGGGTCCGGCCAGCTCCGCCAGTACCGGCACGCGGTGATCAGCTCGGCCATCCCGTTCATCTGCATCGCCCCGTCGCCGGTCAGCGCGATCGCGGGCCGGTCCGGGTGGGCGAACTTGGCGCCGATCGCGTACGGAACGGCCGGGCCCATGCTGGCCAGCGTCCCCGACAGCGACCCGCGCATCCGGCCGCGGAACCGCAGCAGCCGCGCGTACCAGTTGGCGACCGACCCCGAGTCGCAGGTGACGATCGCGTCGTCGGGCAGCCGGGACGACAGCTCGTGGCAGATCAGCATCGGGTTGACCGGGTCGGCGGGCATCTTCGCCTGCGCTTCCATCGCCTGCCACCAGCGCTGCACGTTGCGCTCGATGGTGCGGCGCCAGGCGCCGTGCTCCTTGCGGCGCAGCCGCGGCAGCAGCGCCCGCAGCGTGGCCGCGGCGTCCCCGACCAGGTTGACCTCGGTGGGGTAGCGCATCCCGATCATGTGCCCGGCGATGTCGATCTGCACGGCGCGGGCGCCGCCGTACTCGGGCAGGAACTGGCTGTAGGGGAAGCTGGACCCGACGATCACCAGGGTGTCGCAGTCGCGCATCATCTCGTAGCTGGGCCGGGTGCCCAGCAGCCCGATCGCGCCGGTGACGAAGGCCGGCTCGTCGGAGACGACGTCCTTGCCGAGCAGCGCCTTGGCGATGCCGCCGCCGGTCACCTCGGCCAGCTCCAGCACCTCGGCGGCGGCCGACCGGGCGCCCTGGCCGACCAGGATCGCCACCTTCTCCCCCGCGTTGACCACCTCGGCGGCGCGGGCGATCTCGGCCTCGGGCGGGCGCGTCTCGGGCGCCGCGTACCCCGGTGCGCTGGAGGGCACCTGCCGGAAGGCGTGCGCCGGCGCCTCGTACTCGGCCTCCTGCAGGTCGGCCGGGATGATCACACAGGTGGGGGCGCGCCGGTCCAGGGCGGTGCGCAGGGCCCGGTCCAGCACGTTCGGCAGCTGCTCGGGGACGGCGACCGTGTGCACGTAGTCGGACGCCACGTCCTTGAACAGCACCTGCAGATCGACCTCCTGCATGTAGCTGCCGCCCATGGCGCTGCGGGCCACCTGCCCGACGATCGCCACCACCGGAACGTGGTCGAGCTTGGCGTCGTACAGCCCGTTCAGCAGGTGGATCGCGCCCGGCCCGCTGGTGGCCATGCACACGCCGACGCCGCCGCCGAACTTGGCGTAGCCGACCGCCTCGAACGCGCCCATCTCCTCGTGCCGCGGCTGCACCACCTTGGGCGCCCCCGCCCGGCCGAGCGCCGCGACCAGGCCGTTGATGCCGTCGCCCGGATAGCAGAAGACGTGTTCGACGCCCCAGTCGCGCAGCCTTTTGAGTACGTAGTCGGCCACCATCTCGGCCATGGCACTCCCCCCGTGACCACATCACCTCGGTCACAGGGGGCGTTTCCGATTTCGCGGGGCCATATCGACGGCGCACCCAACGTTGGCGGTATGCGGACCCGTCCATGACGTGCGGCGACCGCGGCGCGGCGGTCGGCCCGGCGAGGAAAACCCGACGCGCGCGGCACTGCGGCGCGCGCGCCGCTTCGGCTACCTTTGAAGCCCCTGATCATGACAAGGGTGCCGCATGAACATCCAGGACATGATGGTCTTCCGCCACGAGGCCGGGTCGCGGACCGTGGGCCGGTACCTGATGTCCCACGAGGAGCGGGTGATCGCGGTGCGGGGGCATCCGGCCGTGCTGCTGCCCGCCCTGCTGGCGGTGGTGGGCGGGCTGATCGCCTGCGCGCTGGTCGCCGCCGTGACCGGGATCCTGTGGGTCTGGTGGCTGTGGCTGCCGACCCTGGGCTACCTGGTGTGGAAGGTCCTCGCGTGGTCGCTGCGGTATTTCCTGGTGACCGAGCACCGGCTCATGGTCATCAGCGGGGTGATCAACCGCGAGGTGGCGATGATGCCCCTGGCCAAGGTCGAGGACATCGCGCTGGAGCGGTCGGTGCTCGGCCGCATGCTGGGGTACGGGGAGTTCGTCATCGAGTCGGCCGGGGACAAGCAGGCGCTGCGCAACGTCCGCTTCATGCCCTACCCCGAGCAGCTGTACCTGGAGGTCTCCACGGAGGTGTTCGGCGCCGAGGACCCCTCCCCGGACTGATCCGCGCGGCCCGCCGGGCCGTCGGCGGCGGGCCGCGGGCAGGTCACCGGCGCAGGACGTTCCGCCGCGCGGAGACCACCGCCACCAGCACGCCGACCGCGAAGATCAGCGTTCCCATCACGTTGACCTGGGGCGGCATGCCGGTCCGGGTGGAGCCGTAGACCCACAGCGGGAAGGTGACGGTGGCGCCGCCGGTGAAGCCGGTGATGACGAAATCGTCGATGGACAGCACGAACGCCAGCAGCGCCCCCGACACCACGCCCGGCATGATCATCGGCAGGGTGACCAGCCGGAACCTCGTCCACGGCCCGGCCCCCAGGTCCTCGGCGGCCTCCTCGACGGCCGGGTCGAGCCCGGCCGCGCGGGCGCGCACCGTCACCGCCACGAACGCGATCGAGAACATCACGTGCGCCGCCAGGATCGTCGGATAGCCGCGTGGCAGGTTGAAGGTGACGCACATGGACAGCAGCGCGGCGCCCATCACGACCTCCGGGCAGCAGATCGCCATGAGCAGCACCAGGTTCGCCGCGCCCCGGCCGCGGAACCGGTGGCGTCCCAGCGCCAGGCCCGCCGCCGTGCCGAGCACCGTGGTGACCGCCGTGCTGAGCAGCGCGATCGTCACCGAGTTGACCAGCGCGGTGGTCAGGTCCGGTTTGTCGAAAAGGTGCCGGTACCAGCGGAGCGTGAACCCCTCCCAGCGGTAGTTCTGCCTGCTGTGGGTGTCGTTGAACCCGAAAAGGATCATCACCGCGATCGGCAGCAGCAGCCAGGCGATCAGCAGCACGGTGTAGACGTGCAGCAGGCGTCCCGAGGACGCGGCGCGGCGCCGGGCCCGGCGGCGCGGGACGAGGGTCGCGGTCATCGGCGGGCCGCCTCCAGGACGTCCCGCGTGCCCAGGGCGCGCGCGTAGACGAAGATCACGACCAGCAGGATCGCCATCAGCGTGAAGGACAGCGCCGAGGCCAGCGGGTAGGCGCTGTTGTCGAAGTACTCCGACTGGATCACATTGCCGATCATGGTGTTGCGCGGGCCGCCCAGCATTTCGGCGTTGACGTAGTCCGAGCAGATCGGCACGAACGTCATGACGACCCCGGCGTACACGCCCGGCAGCGACAGCGGCAGGACCACCCGGCCGAACACCTGGAACCGCGAGGCGTACAGGTCGTGGGCGGCCTCCACCACCCGCGGGTCGATCCGCTCCAGCGCCACGTAGATCGGCAGCACCATGAACGGCAGGTAGTTGTAGGTCAGCCCGGACACCACCGCCAACCCGGTGTCCAGCACGTGCGCGTCGGCGGGCAGCAGGCCGCGGTCGCGCAGCGGGCCGAGGACGGGCCCGTTGTCGGTCAGCACCAGCTTCCACGCGACCGTCCGCAGCACGAACGACACGAAGTACGGCACCAGGAGCAGGGACAGGTACGTCGGCTTGCGCCGCCCGCCGCGCGTGGCGATCCAGTACGCGGCGGGGTAGGCCAGCGCCACGCACGCCAGCGTGGCCAGCAGCCCGTACCACAGCGACCGCGCGAACTTGTCGCCGTAGGCGGCCAGGCCGTCGGTGTAGTTCTGCCAGTGGAACGTCTGCCGGAACCCGTCCACGAGGTTGCCGGTCTGCAGCGACAGCGACACCATCAGCACGAGCGGGATGACGAAGAACACCAGCATCCACAGCCCGGCCGGAAGGACCATCAGGTACGGTGCCGCCCTGCGCCGTGTGGGACCGGCCATCACGAGCCCTTGCTGATCGGCTCGAAGATCTTCTGGTAGCGGGTCTCCTCGGCCTGGCTGAGCCGCCGGTAGTGCCGCAGCCGGGCCATGTCGTCGGCCGCGGGGAACACCAGCGGGCTCGAGCCGAGCCGCTCCAGCTCCTTCTTCTCCTCGCCGGCGGCCCGGCGGGCGTGCTCGGCGATCACCGTTCGGGTGGCGGGGACGGGCGTGATGTAGTTGATGTACTCGGTCAGCGGCGCGTTGTTCTCGGGGTCGTACAGCCAGTCCATCAGTGTGATCGCGTCGACCGGGTTGGCGGCGGTCTTCGGGATGCACAAGTTGTCGGTCCAGATCGTGCCGCCCTCCTCGGGCACGACGAACTTCACGTCCGGCCCGGCCAGGCTGTATGCGTCGCCCGACCACGCCATGGTCAGCCACACGTCGCCCTTGCTGACGGCGTCGATGTAGTCCTGCTCGTAGTACTTGCGGACGATGCCCGCGTCGCGCTGCCGCCGGAGCCGCTCAGCGGCCCTCTCCCAGTCGGCGGGGGTCGACTTCTCCGGGTCCACGCCGATCAGGAACATGCCGAAGTTGCCGAGCTCCTGGGAGTCGGCCATCATGCCGACCCGCCCCTTGTACCTGGCGTCGAACAGCTGGGCGATGCTGGTGATCTCCTCGTCGACGTACCTGGTGTTGTAGGCGATCCCGGTGATCCCCGACACGTAGGGGACGGTGAACGTGTTGCCCGGGTCGTAGGACGGGTTCTTGAACCCGGGCCCGGCGTTGGCGGCGAACGTCTTCAGCCGGGAGTGGTCGAGCGGCGCCAGGTAGCCCAGCTGGCGGGCCTTCTCCAGCTGGATGCCGTTGGTCATGACCATCAGGTCGAAGCCGATCGACTGCCCGGCCGCCAGCGGCGCCTGGATCCTGCCGAACCACGACGCGGTCTCCTGGATGACCTCCTTGTAGTCGACCTTGATCCCGGTGGCCTTCTCGAACGCCTTGAGCGTCGCCCGGTCGTCCTCCATGTACCCGGGCCAGTTCGCCCAGCTCAGCCTGCCGTTCCTGGTCTTGCCCGCCCAGTACTGCGCGACCTGCGACCGGGTGACGTTCTGCTTGCCGCCCTGCCCCTGCACGCCGCACGCCGTCAGCACCAGCCCGGCCCCGGCGGCGCCCAGCAGCCGCAGGACGTCGCGGCGGGGCCTGACCGGCCTCGGCCGGGTCAGCCCGCGCAGCAGCGAGGGGTCCAGGTGGTTGCGGGCGGAGGTCATTGCGCTGCTCCCATGGCGTACGAGTGTCGCGGCTCCCACGTCAGCCAGACGGTGTCCCCGCGCTCCGCGACCTCCTCGGCCGACGTGGCGTTCTGCGCGAACACCACCATCTGCGCGCCGGTCGCGGTGCTGACGTTGTAGTTGGTGGACGTGCCGAGGTAGACGGTGTCGGTGACGGTGCCGCGGACCGCGCACAGCGCGCCGCCGGGCGGCCGCGTGCCGATGCCGATCTTCTCGGGCCGCACGGTCAGCTCCAGCCGCCGCCCCGGCGCCGCAGCCAGTCCTGGACGCAGCGGCACCTCGATCCGCCCGTCCGGGCCGTAGGAGATCACCGCGCGGCCGTCCTCGATCGCCGTGACCTCGCCCTCCAGCAGGTTGGACGTGCCGATGAACCCGGCCACGAACCGGGTCGCCGGACGCTCGTAGATCTCCCGCGGGGTGCCGAGCTGCTCGATCCGCCCGTCGTTCATCACCGCGATCCGGTCGGACATGGTCAGCGCCTCGCCCTGGTCGTGCGTGACGTACACGAACGTGACGCCGACTTCGCGCTGGACGCGTTTCAGCTCCACCTGCATGGCCTGGCGCAGCTTGAGATCCAGCGCGCCGAGCGGCTCGTCCAGCAGCAGCGCGCGCGGCCGGTTGACCAGCGCCCGGGCCAGCGCCACCCGCTGCTGCTGCCCGCCCGACAGCTCGCCGGGCCGCCGCCGCTCCAGCCCCGCCAGGTCGACGATCTCCAGCATCTCGCCGACCCTGGCCCTGATCTGCGGCTTGGGCACGCGGCGGCGACGCAGCCCGAACGCCACGTTCTCGAACACGCTCATGTGCGGGAACAGCGCGTACGACTGGAACACCATGTTGACGTCGCGCCGATTGGGCGGGACACCGGTGACGTCGGCGCCGTGCAGGTACACCGCGCCCGCCGTCGGCTCCTCGAACCCGGCGACCATCCGCAGCGTGGTCGTCTTGCCGCAGCCCGACGGACCCAGCAGGGAGAAGAACTCGCCCTGCGCGATCGCCAGGTCCAGCCCCCGGACCGCGGCCACCGTCTGGCCGTGCGCGCGGTACTCCTTGGCCACTCCCGCAAGCTCGATGGCGGGCAGCGCGGCGCCGACGTCCGCAGGCGCCGCGGCGTGCTTGGTCTCGGTCATCGGGTCCTCCGGTCCGGGGGGCGCCGGCCGCCGATGTGCTCGACGCGGGCGTGTTCCTCGACGCCGTACCGTAGCCGGAATACAACGACATCCGTCACCAAAGGCAGCGTATAGGCTCATAACCCCCAGACAGCACGCCAACACCACCAGCCGCACCGGCGCCCGCACGGCGGTGCTCTAGGCGGTCACAGGGCGGCGCGGAGGCGGGCGGCGTAGTCGGCGGCCTCGGAGTCGGAGGCGTAGGTGCGGCGGGGCCAGAAGAAGCCGCGCAGGCCGTCCTTGCGGTTGCGCGGCACCACGTGCACGTGGAGGTGGGGGACGCTCTGGCTCACCCTGTTGTTCATGGCCACGAAGGACCCCGCGGCGCCCAGCACCGTCTCCATGGCCGACGCCAGTCGCCTGGCTTGCGCGAAGAACGTGCCGAGCATGTGCTCCGGCATGTCCGGCAGCGTCTCGATGTGCTCGCGCGGGACCAGCAACGTGTGTCCCTTGAACAAGGGCCGGGTGTCCAGGAACGCGACCGCGTCCGCGCTGTCCAGCACAAGGTGGGCTGGACGCTCGCCCTTCACGATCTCGCAGAACAGGCACGGCTTGGCGGACGCGGAGTCTCCCATGCGGGCATTGTGCCGCGTGCCGGAGGCCAACGGCGCGCTTGCCCGGCCGACGCTGCACTCAGGCGCTCATGCATTCGGACGGCGTCGCCTTCCGCTAGGCAAAGAGGGGCCCCTGGGCACTCCAGGACGTCTCCCTGTCCCTGCCTCCCGGCCGCATCACCTACATCGCCTACACGGCGACCGCCCGCAACCGTGTCTGAGTTTCATCGAGGACCTCCGAGGAGACCCCCGCCTTTAGGCGGGGAAGGAATCGGACCCCTGCGGAGCAGGACAGGGGCAGGCGATTCACCGCCTGTGCTCGCCGCTGGGCCGACGGAGAGCTGAAACGCCTGTGGAGCTGGTGTAAGACCTCATCGGGAGTCCTCTCGGGCGAGGCGACCGGCGGTGAAGCAGGAAGGCCGACCGGCGACGGTTGGACCCCCGCCTTCAGGCGGGGAGGAAGTCAAGTCGCCTGGAGGGTCAGCCATGCGTGGTGCAGGGGCTGGCCCTGGTGGGTGCAGAAGTAGACGCGGCCGGGGTCGCCCCAGTACCAGTCGAGGCGCGGGTCCGAGTCGAGTTGGAGCAGCAGGGTGCAGCTCTGGGCACCGTCCTGCGGCGCGGGGGCGCCGAGGTCCTGGCCGAAGGCTCGGCGGCAGTCTGAGCCGAGGGGGCGCTGGACGAGCGCGGGCCAGCCGCCGATCTGGTGGACGGGCGTGTCGTCCGGCCAGATGTGCTGCAGCCAGGCCGCATACAGCTGCTCGTACACCGGGAGCGTGCCGCTGTAGGCGTTCTCCAACTGCCGCAGCACGGGCTCCTGGGGCGCCGGAATGGACAGCAGGGGCGCCGCACGCAGGGTGCAGGGCGGGTAGGTCAGCGCTCCCTCCGGCGGCTCGGCCCGTCTGAGGTCGCCGGTGAAGAGGCGCCAGCCGTCGCGTTGGCCGGGCTCGTCGCCCCAGGGGCGTGGGACGGCGCTGGCGTAGTAGAAGGCGACCTGCCCTTCGGAGGGAAGGCCGGGGAGGGGCACCAGCGCGGACAGCCGGGTGAAGTCGATGGTGCAGAGGTAGTCGAGGGGGCGGCCGTTCCAGGTCGGCCACGGTGCGCCGGCGGGGAGCCGGGGCGTGCCGCCGAGCCGCACCGCGGTCTCGCCGTCCGGGCCGAGCCGCACCGCGGGCCGGACCAGCGCCAGGAGCGCCGCGACGACCTCGGGGGCGAAGAAGACGCCGAACATGGAGCGCAGCCGCTGACGCTGCGCGGTGAAGTGATCCATGTCACGAGCGTCGCGCGTCCGGCGGGCGTTGACCAGAGCAACCGGAAACTGTGGATAACTCTGTCAGCGGGGTTCGAGCGCACCGGCGAGCTGGACCAGGAACTCGTCGACCTCGCGCTCGTCGTAGCCGGGCCCGAAGCGGACGACGCGGAACGCGCTCTCCCGGACGTCGCGGGCGGTCACCGGCGCAGCGGTGCCGCGCAGCCCGTCGATGACGCGGTCC
The DNA here is from genome assembly GCF_030269545.1 of Actinomadura sp. NBRC 104425. Taxonomy (GTDB): domain Bacteria; phylum Actinomycetota; class Actinomycetes; order Streptosporangiales; family Streptosporangiaceae; genus Spirillospora; species Spirillospora keratinilytica. The sequence goes on from NZ_BSTN01000003.1 coordinate 361,361, forward strand.
AGGAAGGCGTCCACGTCCCGCACGTCGTACCCCGCGCGCACGCCCGAGCCGGAGAACCGGGCGTTCTGGATCCAGCTGATCAGCCATCCGGGGTGCACCCGGGGCCGCCGGGGGCGCCGGCCGAGGGGCGCGGCGGCCTGCAGTTCCAGGACGCATTCGCGCAGCAGCTCGTCCACCGCGCGCGGCTGGTAACCGCGCAGGACGACGTCGAACCGGGTCCGGCGCACCTCGTCGGCGGTCACCGCGGTGCCGCCCCGCAGCGCGTCGCCGATCCTGCGCAGCAACCCGTCGACCTGGGCGCGGTCGTAACCGCGCAGCGCCACCGGCAGGCGCGTCCCCGTCCTCACGGCACCGGACTCCTCAGCCTTGCGCGCGTGCCGTCCGGGGCGGCGCCCGCCTCGCCCGAGGCCCGGACGCCGCGGAACGTCCCTTCCGGCCCGCTACTTCGCGGTGGTCGCGGCCAGCTGGCCGCAGGCACCGTCGATCTCCCTCCCCCGAGTGTCGCGAACCGTGACCGGCACCCCGTGCGCTTCCAGCCTGCGGACGAACTCGCGCTCGTCCCGGGGCCGGGAGGCGGTCCACTTGGATCCCGGCGTGGGGTTCAACGGGATCAGATTGACGTGTACGAGGTGGCCGCGCAAGAGCCTGCCGAGGAGATCCGCCCGCCACGCCTGGTCGTTGACGTCCTTGATCAGGGCGTACTCGATGGAGACGCGGCGCCCCGTGCGGTCGGCGTACGCCCACGCCGCGTCCAGGACCTCCCGCACCTTCCACCGGTTGTTGATGGGGACGAGCTCGTCGCGCAGCTCGTCGTCGGGCGCGTGCAGTGACACCGCGAGCCGCACGGACAGGTCCTCGGCGGCCAGCTTCTCCATGGCGGGGACGAGCCCGACCGTGGAGACGGTGACCGCGCGCTGGGAGATGCCCAGCCCGCGCGGGCTCGGGTCGGTGATGCGCCGGATGGCCCCCAGAACCGCCTTGTAGTTGGCCAGGGGCTCCCCCATGCCCATGAAGACGATGTTGGAGACGCGCCCCGGGCCCCCTGGAATCCGCCCGGACGCCATGGCGCGCGCGCCCGCCGTGACCTGCTCGACGATCTCGGCCGTGGACAGGTTGCGGGTCAGCCCCGCCTGGCCGGTGGCGCAGAACGGGCAGTTCATGCCGCAGCCCGCCTGGGACGACACGCACATGGTGGCCCGGTCGGGGTAGCGCATCAGCACCGACTCGAACAGCGCGCCGTCGAAGGCCCGCCACACCGTCTTCAGCGTGGTGCCGCCGTCGCACGACAGCTGCCGTACGGGGGTGATCAGGGTGGGCAGCAGTTCCGCCGTGAGCCGCTCGCGCACGGCCGCGGGCAGGTCGGTCATCTGCGCGGGGTCATCGACCAGGCGCGCGAAGTAGTGGCGGGACAGCTGGTCGGCCCGGAAGGGCTTCTCTCCCAGCGCGGCGACCGCCTCCCGGCGTTCGGCCGGGGTGAGGTCGGCCAGGTGGCGCGGCGGCTTGGCCCTGCGGGGCGCCGCGAAGACGAGCTTGGGCGGCGCCTTCTTCCCGGCGGCCCCGGTGGTGGCTGGTTCGGCGGTGGCAGACATGATGTTCCCAGTGTCGCAAACCCCGCCGCATGCCCCGACCGCCGTCGCCTCCGGGAACGCGGCGGCGTCCATGAGCGCGACATGCCTGCGCACGGCCCTGTCTGCGGCTAAGGTCTCGATCATGTCGGTATTGCGCAGGGGGTCCTCTACAGCCGCGTCGACCGTCCTGTCCGAGGTCAGCCCCTACGGGAGCCGCCGGCTCGTCATCGAGTCCGACGGGGTGGTCACCGCCGCGTACCTCAAGGACGTCCGCGGCGGCGTGGTCGGGGCCGCGTGGATCGCCAACCATCAGGCGGCGCCCGTCGAGCAGGATCGGGCCCGGGTGGAGGCGGGGCTGGCGCCGCTCATGCCCGCCTCGCATGTGCGCCACCCCGACGGCCGTGAGCCCGTGCAGGCCGGCTCCCTGGAGGTCGTGTGGTTCGAGGAGGGCGACGGGGTCGCCGTCCTCGAAGCGGGGGAACCGCTGTGCGTCATCCCGGGCTGGTCCGACATGAGCCGGGGCATCCCCGGCTACAGCCGGGACGTGAAACGGCAGAGCCCCTTCGCCTTCCCCCTCGACGACGAGATCGACGAGTTCGCACCCCGCGTCGAGCGCGCGCGAGAGCACTGGGAGGTCTGCGCCAAGGACGGCTCCTGGGCGGACTTCCAGCAGTCGGTCCTCGGGCACCTGCTGCAACGCCTCGGCCCGGGCGGCCACTACTGGCACGACGTCGGCCGCCAGCACCCCGGAGGCCGCAGCGGCGTGGCGCCCACGGTCGGCGTCTCCGAGCGGCCCGCCCAGGAGGGCCGCGACTTCACCGTGCTCAGCACCGTCGGCATGAGCCGCCAGCGGATGCCCACCGTCGAGCTGTACGAGGACGACGTCTCGCCGCACAGCCGCATCGAACTGGCCGTCGCCACGACCCTGCCCAGCCAGCGCGCCGGCAGCATCTTCCCGTGGCTGTCGCAGTACCCGTGGCGGTCGGTCACGTGGTTCGCCCCCGGCGACGTGGTGAAGTGGTACCACGAGGCGCACACGTTCCCCCTCAACACCGGGGGCTCCCATTGGGAGGGCGTGCTGCTGCTGGAGGACCCGAGCCGTCTCGCAGGGCCGGTTCCCCCCGGTCTGACGGGCCTGTCCGTCGGCGGCGACCACGTGCGGTGGCTGTGGCTGGTGCCCATCACCGCAGAGGAGCACCGCTACGCCAAGAACGAGGGCTCTGACGCCCTGGTTCGCCGTCTGGCGCAGCAGGGCCGTTCCTGGGTCGTCTCCTAGGCGTCCGCACCGGTGCGGCGCCCTGCGGGGCGTTCACCGGTGCGCGCGCCCCGCCTACGTCGCGGGGACGAAGAGTTCCAGCAGCAGCCACGCTACGGGAAGCGTGGCGATCAGGGAGTCGAGGCGGTCCATGACGCCGCCGTGCTCGGGCAGCAGCGTCCCCATGTCCTTGATGCCGAGATCCCGTTTGATCATCGACTCGACGAGGTCGCCCACCGTGGCGGTGACGACGGCGGCGGCGCCGATGACGGCCCCCTGCCACAGCTGCCCGTCCAGCAGCCACCACACCAGCCACGCGCCCACCGCCATGCAGGCGGCGGCCGAGCCGGTGACGCCCTCCCAGGTCTTCTTGGGGCTGATGGACGGCGCCAGCTTGTGCCTGCCGAAGAACGACCCCGCGAAGAACCCGCCGATGTCGCTGGCGACGGTGACCGCTATGAACACCACGATGCGGTCGTCGCCGTCGCCCGGCCGCAGCAGCAGCGCGGCGATGCCGCCCATGACCCCCAGGTAGCCGACCATGAAGAGCCCGGCGGCGGCGTCGCGCACGTACCCGTCGGCGCCCTGGGGCATCTGCCACACGAGCACGCCGAGGATGGTCAACGCGGCGGCGGCCACCAGGCCCGTCGGCCCCCACGCGTACGACGCCGCGGCGGTGGCGACCGTCCCGGCGGCCGCCGGGATGAGCGGAGCGCGGATGCCGCGCGTGGCGAACGCCCCGTTCAGCTCGTGCAGCCCGACTAGCAGGAAGGCGGCCAGGACGCCGAGGAAGATCTCCTTGACCGTGTACAGGGACCCCAGCACCAGGGCGCCGAGCAGCACGCCCACGCCGACGGCGACGGGCAGGTTGCGGCCGAGCTTCCTCTTCGGCGCGGGCGCGTCCCCCGGGGCGGCCGGGGCCGACGCGTCGCCGGGAGGCCCGGGGGAGTGCGCGTCCCCCGCGCGGCCCGGCGAGGACGCGCCCTCCGCGGAACCGGAGGGACCGGAGGATGCGCGGGCCTCAGCCGGTGAGCCCGACGGCTCTCCGGTCTCGTGCAGCTCCATCAAACCTCGAGCAGCTCCGCCTTCTTGTGCTCAAGCAGCTCGTCGATCTGCGCCACGTAGCGGTGCGTGACGTCGTCGAGCTCCTTCTCGGCGCGCCGGACCTCGTCCTCGCCCGCCTCGCCGTCCTTGGCCAGCTTGTCGAGGGTCTCCTTGGCTCGGCGGCGGATGTTGCGGATGGCCACCCGGCCCTCCTCCGCCTTGCTCCCGGCGACCTTGATGAACTCGCGCCGCCGCTCCTCCGACAGTTCGGGGAAGACCACCCGGATGACCTTGCCGTCGTTGGTGGGGTTGACCCCCAGGTCGCTGTCCCGGATCGCCTTCTCCACCGCGTTCATGGAGCTTCGGTCGAAGACCTCGACGATGACCATGCGGGGCTCGGGCAGCCGGAACGACGCCAGCTGGTTGATCGGCGTCGGCGTCCCGTAGTACTCCGCGGTGATCTTGTTGAACATGGCGGGAGTGACGCGGCCGGTGCGGATGGCCTGGAAGTCCTCCTTGGCGACCGCGACCGCCTTTTCCATCTTCTCCTCGGCTTCGAGGAGGGTCTCGTCGATCACTTCGACTCCCATGTCACCTAGTCGGCCCTTGCCACCTTGCCATTGTCCCCTGATCCCGGAGTCCCCGGGACCACGGAGCCGCCGCTTCCCCGGAACCGGACGCCGCCGTCCGGGCCGCGGCGGTGCCTCCGCGGCCGGGCCGACCCGGCGGCCCGGCGCCCGGCGCGCCGCGTCCCGGCCGTGTCAGCCGTCCGCCCGGGAGACCAGCGTGCCGATCTTCTCACCCCGGACGGCCCGGACGATGTTGCCCTGGCCCATCAGGTCGAAGACGACGATGGGCAGCGCGTTGTCCATGCAGAGGCTGATGGCCGTGGCGTCCATGACCTTCAGGCCCCGCTGGAGCACCTCACCGTAGTCCAGCCGGTCGAATTTGACCGCGTCCGGGTTCTTGCGCGGGTCGGTGTCGTACACGCCGTCCACCTGCGTGGCCTTCAGCACCGCGTCGGCGCCGATTTCCAGCGCTCGCTGGGCGGCGGTGGTGTCGGTGGAGAAGAACGGCTGGCCCAGCCCGGCCCCGAAGATGACCACGCGGCCCTTTTCCAGGTGGCGGATGGCGCGCCGCGGGATGTACGGCTCGGCGACCTGGCTCATGGTGATCGCGGTCTGCACCCGGGTGTCCAGGCCGATCTTCTCCAGGAAGTCCTGCAGGGCCAGGCAGTTGATGACCGTGCCCATCATGCCCATGTAGTCGGCGCGCGCCCGGTCCATGCCCCGCTCGGCGAGCGCTGCGCCGCGGAACATGTTGCCGCCGCCGCACACCACGGCGACCTGGACTCCTTCGCGCACCGCCTCGGCCACGCCCTCGGCGACGTGCTGCACGACGACGGGGTCGATGCCGAGGGGGTCGGCGCCGGCGAACGCCTCGCCGGACAGCTTCAGCAGCACCCGCTCCCACCCGGCGCGGTGCGGGCGGGCGGTAGACGACGAGGCCGCCGTCGTGTCAGTTGTCGATGTCTCCTGCACGTCGGCGGCCTCCTCGATACGGCGTCTGCTGGATTGTGCCGGCATGCCTGCCCCGCAGGCTTTCAGGACGTTCCCCGATTCGGGGCGGCTCCCCGGCGGGCAGGTACCTGTTCGCCGGCGGCTCTCCCCGAGTCTGCTGCGCCCTCGTGTGAGCCCCTCGTAGGCCCTTGTCAGCCCACACGGTAGCCCCTGAGCCCCACGGTAGCTTCTGCGGACGTCCCGTAGTGAGCAGGCCCTGGCCCAGGTTGCGTGCCCGGTCACGGCTCGGGCCGGGCGGCGGGCGCGTCCAGGGCTGCCGCCTTGCCCGTCGCTCTCGTCCGCCCGTCCTGCCGGACCGGCTGACCGGATCCGGGCCGGAACGCGCTGCCATCGTCCGGCCGGATCCGAGCCTGTGCCGCGACGCCGGTGCCGGACGGCCGCGGGCGGCGCCGTGTGGGGCGCCCCCATGCCCGGCACCGGCTCACCCGGTTGCCGCGGCCTCGTCCGGGCTGGGTGTCAGGCCTGCCCGACCTTGAAGCGGGCGAACCGCTTGACCTTGACCCCGGCCTCGTCGAGGACCTTGGCGATGGTCTTCTTGTTGTCCTTGACGAACGCCTGCTCGACCAGGACGAAGTCGCGGAAGTAGGCGTTGACCCGGCCCTCGACGATCTTCGGGATGGCCTTCTCGGGCTTGCCTTCCTCGCGGGTCAGCCGCTCGGCCAGCTCGCGCTCCTTGGCGATGACGTCGGCCGGGATGTCGTCGCGGGTGAGGTACTTGGGCGCCATCGCCGCGATCTGCTGGGCGATGTCCTTGGCGACCTCGGCGTTCTCGGTGTCCAGCTCGACCAGCACGCCGGTGGTCGGCGGCAGGGACGGGTCGGACTTGTGCAGGTAGCTGGCCACGTAGGCGCCGGTGAAGTGGGCGTAGCGGCCCAGCTCCAGCTTCTCGCCGATCTTGGCGCTGGCCTCCTGGATCAGCGCCTCGACGGTCTTGCCCGGCTCGATCTCGGCCGCCAGCAGGCCCTCGGTGTCGGTGACGTCGCTGTCCGCGGCGAACTCGACGATGCGGTTCGCCAGCTCGATGAACTCGGCGTTCTTGGCGACGAAGTCGGTCTCGCACTTCAGTTCGAGGATCGCGCCGTCGCCGGTGCCGTTGAAGTGCTCGGCGACCAGGCCGTTGGCGGCGGTGCGCTCGGCGCGCTTGCCGACGTCCTTGGCGCCCTTGAGCCGCAGGATCTCCACGGCCTTGTCGAAGTCGCCCTCGGCCTCGGTCAGGGCGTTCTTACAGGCCATCATGCCCGAGCCGGTCAGCTCGCGGAGCCGCTTGACGTCAGCGGCGGTGAAGTTCGCCATCGCTCTTTTCGTCTCTGTCGTCGTGGCACGTAAGGCTTGGGGTGGAGACCGGGCTCCGGGGGCCGCCGTCGGGGGCGCCCCCGGAGCCCCCGGTCGTCAGGCTCCCGCGGCCCCGCTGTCCTTGCCCTCGGCGGGGGCGGCGTCGGCGGCGGGCCCGCTCTCCTTGGGCGCGGCCTCGGCGGCCGGGGTCTGGCCGCTCTGCAGCAGCTCGCGCTCCCATTCGGCCAGCGGCTCGGCGGCGGCGCCGCCCTCGGCCGGCTTCTCGTCCCCGCCGGAGGCGGCTCCGGCGCGCGCCATGAGCCCGTCGGCGACCGCGTCGGCGACGACGCGGGTCAGCAGGCTGACGCTGCGGATGGCGTCGTCGTTGCCGGGGATCGGGTAGTCGACCTCGTCGGGGTCGCAGTTGGTGTCGAGGATCGCCACCACCGGGATGCCGAGCTTCTTGGCCTCGTTGACGGCGATGTGCTCCTTCTTGGTGTCCACGACCCACACGGCGCTGGGCACCTTGGCCATGTCGCGGATACCGCCGAGCGTGCGCTCCAGCTTGTCCTTCTCGCGGCGCAGGCCCAGCAGCTCCTTCTTGGTCATGCCGGAGCCGGCCACGTCGTCGTAGTTGATCTCCTCCAGCTCCTTGAGCCGGGTGAGCCGCTTGTGGACGGTGGAGAAGTTGGTGAGCATGCCGCCCAGCCAGCGCTGGTTGACGTAGGGCATGCCGACCCGCGTGGCCTGCTCGGCGATGGCCTCCTGGGCCTGCTTCTTGGTGCCGACGAACAGAATCGTGCCGCCGTGCGCGACCGTCGCCTTGACGAACTCGTAGGCGCGGTCGATGTACGACAGGGACTGCTGCAGGTCGATGATGTAGATGCCGTTGCGCTCGGTGAAGATGAAGCGCTTCATCTTCGGGTTCCACCGGCGGGTCTGGTGGCCGAAGTGAACGCCGCTTTCGAGCAGCTGCCGCATGGTGACGACGGGTGCCATGGCCCGTGATCTCCTGTCCGGCCCGGTCGTTTCCGGGCCACGTCTCGGTTGTCCGCCTGCGCCCGCGACACTGCCTCGCCGCCAACGCATGACGGACCGAGCGGCTGTGCCCCACCGCGATCAAGCCGGGTGATCGGCGGGCGCGTGAATTCGGCCGTCCGGGTGAGCACCCACACGACCGTTGCCCCAGTCTACGGGATGTGCAGCGCACGGGTGGAACGGGCCGCAGCGGCGGCCCTCGGCTCGCGGCGGTTATCCACATGCGCTACCGGGTCTGGCGACCGTAAGACGGAGGGGAGCAGGCTGCCGCACATGAGCGTACTCACCATCCTCCTCGCTTGCACCACCCTGGCGGCCGTCTCCCTTCCCGCCAGCCCGTCTCTCGTGGACGCGGTCACCTCGAACGCCCCGGGCCATCCGGCGTCTTCCGGCTCCACCGGCCCGTCGCGGCCGGGGCCCGCCCCCGGCCGTCCGGTCCCGGCCAACTCCCTCACCTCGACGCCACGCTCCCTCACCTCGACGCCACGCTCCCTCACCTCGACGCCACGCTCCCTTGCCTCGACGCCACGCTCCCTTGCCTCGACGCCGGCGCCCTGGCGGGAGGCCCCCTCCGCGCCGTCACTCCATTGGCGTTGGCCGTTAGGGCCACCCGCCCCCAAGGTGCTGCGGGCGTTCTCTCCGCCGCCGTCCCCCTGGAGCGCGGGTCATCGGGGCGTCGACCTCGCGGCCCGTCCGGGCGAACCGGTGTACGCGTCCGCCGCAGGCCGCGTCTCCTATGCGGGGCGCCTCGCGGGCAAGGGCGTCGTGGCCGTCACCCACGGTGCGCTGCGCACGACGTATCTGCCGGTGCGCCCCGCCGTCCGCCGAGGACGCCATGTGAACCCCGGCACCCACATAGGCACCGTGGAGGCGACCTGGCCGCACTGCCCGGTCACATGCCTGCACTGGGGCCTGATCCAGGGCTCGGTTTATCTCGACCCTCTTCGCCTGGTGCGGCCGAAGGTCCGCCTCCTGCCCTACTGGGAGCCGCGTCCCCAGCCGAAACCGTCGCCCTCGCGGGAGACGCCCGCCTCCTCCGGCTTGGACCTGCGGGCCGCCACAACGGCGGGCGGTGGGGCACTGGTGGGGATGCTGCTGACGTTCCTGCTGAGCCTGGCCTGGCGCCACACGCGCTCCCGTCCGTCCGCACGACGCCCGCCACCCGGCGTCATCGACCTGGCCAGGGAACGCCGACAACGCCGCGCCCCCTGACCTTTGGCACCGGGCCGGGCCCGTAGGTGCAGGCGACGGCAACGCGGGGACCCGTGGCGCCGGACGCTATCCGGCGCCACGGGGGTGGGCGCGGCGGTGGACCTGTTTGAGGCGTTCGATGGAGACCTGGGTGTAGATCTGCGTGGTCTGCAGGGAGGCGTGCCCGAGCATCTCCTGGACGCTGCGCAGGTCGGCGCCGCCTTCCAGCAGGTGTGTGGCGGCGCTGTGGCGCAGGCCGTGGGGGCTGAGATCCGGCATGTCGCCCACCTCGGCGATGCGCGTGTGCACGATCCGTCGTGCGCTGGTGGGGTGCAGGCGGCCCCCGCGCGCGCCGAGGAAAAGTGCCGGGCCGCTGCGCTCGGTCGCCAGTTCCGGACGGCCGCGGCGGAGCCAGTCCTGCACGGCGCGCGCGGCAGGGGCGCCCATCGGCACCGTGCGCTCCTTGCCGCCCTTGCCCAGGACGCGCACGGTCTGGCGCTCGGCGTCCAGGTCGTCGACGTCGAGGCCGCACAGTTCGCTGACGCGCACGCCCGTGGCGTACAGCACCTCCAGAACGGCACGGTCGCGCAGCCCCAGGGGCCCTTCCGCGTCGATGCCGTCCAGCAGGCGGGCGGCCTGGTCCTGCGCCAGCACGGTGGGAAGGTCGCGCAGCCGTTTGGGGGTGCCGAGGAGCAGCCCCGGGTCGTCCGGTATGAGGCCCCGCCGGAACAGGTAGGCGGTGAAGGTCCGCGCGGCGGCGGTGCGACGGGCCAGGGTCGCCCGGGATCGGCCGGCGGCGTGCTGCCTGGCCAGCCAGGCGCGCAGGACGGCGACGTCGAGCGCCTCCACCCCCGCCGCCCCGACCTCGGCGGCGTAACGGCAGAGGTCTCGGATGTCGCCGAGGTAGGCGCGCAGCGTGTGCGGCGACACTCCTCGTTCGGAGCGCAGATGCCGCTCGAACTCCGCCAGCACCTCGCGCGGGACGGCGGGCGGCCGGGGGGTGTCGTCGTCGGCGTTCACAGCCTGCACGCTGCGCCACGCAGGCCGGGAAGGCAAGCATCCGCCGGCACTTTGAAGATCACAGTTCGGAGTTATCCACAGAATCCGGTTCGCCTTTTGCTTGTCGTGACGCGGCGTCACCGTTGATGCACGGAGGTGAACCATGAACGACAACGCGACCCTCGGCCGCCGCGGCGAGCAGGCCGCAGCGGCCTACCTGGTCGGTCTGGGCTGGACGATCCTCGACCGCAACTGGAGGTGCTCGGAGGGCGAGCTGGACATCGTCGCCCATGACGGCGGGCGCCCCGTCGTCTGCGAGGTGAAGACCCGCAGCTCGGCGGCCTACGGCACGCCGCTGGAGGCGATCACGCCCGACAAGGCCGCCCGGTTGCGGCGGCTGGCCGGCCGGTGGGCGGCCGCACACCGGGTCCGCGGCTCCGACGTCCGCATCGACGTCCTCGGCCTGATCCCCGGTCCCCCGCCCTTGGCGGGGGCCCGCCGCAGGGGCGTTTCCTGGGTCGCCCGAGTGGTGGCCGGGCTGTTCGGGCTCGCCGCCGGTGCCGGCGGGTACAACGCGCGCCACAGGCGCACGGCCGCCCCCGTCCCAGGGGGCTACCGCGCCGAGAGCTGCGGGTTCTCCGTCGAGCACATGAAGGGGGTGTGCTGAGGTGACGCTCGCCAGGACCCGGTCCGTGTCGCTGGTCGGCGTGGACGGTTTCGTCATCGACGTCGAGGCGGCCATCACCAGCGGCGTTCCCGGCCTGCACCTGGTGGGGCTGCCGGACGCCGCGCTCAACGAGGCACGCGACCGCGTCCGGGCGGCCATCTTCAACTCCGGCGAGGACTGGCCCAACCGGCACGTCACGGTGTCCCTCTTCCCGGCCAGTCTGCCGAAACGGGGCTCGACCTTCGACTTGGCCATCGCGGTCGCGCTGCTGGCGGCCGCCGAGGCGGTACCGCCGCGGTCCTGCGCGGGGCTGGTGATGGTCGGGGAGCTCGGGCTGGATGGCCGGATCCGCTCCATCCCGGGCGTGCTGCCCGCGGCACTGGCCGCCGCGCACGCCGGCTGCCGCACTGTGGTCGTCCCGCAGGCCAACGCCGCCGAGGCGGAACTCGTCCCCGACCTGCAGGTGATACCGGCGCGGACGCTGCGCGGGCTGCTGTGCCTGCTGCGCGACGAGCCGCCGCCGATCGAGGAGGAAGACGACCCGCTCCCCGTCCGCACCGCTCCCGAAGGGCTCACCCTCGGCGGCCAGGCCAACGGCACCGGGGTCGACCTGGCGGACGTGCGCGGCCAGGCCGAGGCCCGCCGCGCCCTGGAGATCAGCGCGGCCGGCGGTCACCACCTCTACTTCAGCGGCCCTCCCGGGTGCGGCAAGACCATGCTCGCCGAGCGCCTCCCCACCCTGATGCCCCCGCTGGAGCCGGAAGAGGCGCTGGAGGTCACCGCGCTGCACTCCGTCGCCGGGACCCTGCCGCCCGACCAGCCGCTGATCACCCGTCCCCCGTTCTACGCGCCCCACCACACCGCCACCCGCCCGGCCATGGTCGGCGGCGGTTCCGGCCGGACGCTGCAACCCGGCGCGGTGTCCCTGGCCCACCGCGGCATCCTGTTCCTGGACGAGGCACCCGAGTTCCAAAGCGGCGTTCTGGACGCACTACGGCAGCCGCTGGAGGAGGGCTCCGTACGGATCTCCCGCACGGAGGGGACGGCGACCTTCCCCGCCCGGTTCACGCTCGTCCTGGCCGCCAACCCGTGCCCGTGCGCGGCGGCCAAGTCGATCGACTGCTCCTGTGCCCCCGGCGTCCGGCGCAAATACCTATCCAAGATCTCCGGGCCGCTGCTCGACCGCATCGACCTGAAGCTGGAACTGGTCCCCGCCAGCCGCGCCGAACTGCGGTACGACCTGGAGTTCGCCGAGTCCAGCCAGGTCGTCGCCGAGCGCGTGCAGGAGGCCCGCGACCGGGCGCGCAAACGCCTGGCCGACACCCCCTGGCGGTGCAACGCCGAGATTCCCGGCCCCGAGCTGCGCCGGCGCTTCCTCCCCGAACCGGAGGCGATGCACGCCGCCGACGAGGCCCTGCAGAACGGCACGCTCAGCGCCCGCGGTCTCGACCGCGTCTTGCGGGTCGCCTGGACGATCGCCGACCTGGTCGGCCGCGATCAGCCCTCCCCGGACGACGTCGGCGGCGCGCTCGCCCTGTGGACATGGAGGCGGACATGACCGGCGAACGCCTGGCCAGGGCCGCCCTGACCGCCATCGCCGAGCCCGGCGACGCGCTGCTGAACCGCATCGTCGACCGCCTCGGCCCGGCCGGGGCCGTCGAGGCGATCCGCACCGGGGACGTCCCCGGCGACCTGCTGTCCGAGCGTCTGGCGGGCCGCCTGCGGCACTGGCGGATCCGGTCGGCCGCCGCGGAACCCGAACGCGATCTGGAGATCTGCGCCAGGCTGGGCGGGCGCCTGGTCTGCCCCGGCGACCCCGAATGGCCCACCACGCTGGACGACCTCGGCGGCGAGCGCCCGTACGCGCTGTGGCTGCGCGGCCCGGGCGACCTGCGCAACGCCTGCCTGCGCTCGGTGGCCGTGGTCGGCTCCCGCGCCGCGTCCTCTTACGGCCTGCGCGTGGCCGCCGAGTTCGCCACCGACCTGGCCGAACGCGGCTGGTCGGTGGTCTCGGGCGGCGCGCTCGGCATCGACGCGGCCGCCCACCGGGGCGCCCTGGCCGCCGACGGCCCGACGGTCGCGGTACTGGCCAACGGCGTGGACGTGCCGTATCCGGCGTCCAACGACGGGCTGTTCGCCGAGATCGCCCGGCGGGCGGTGCTGATCAGCGAGTCGCCTCCGGGGGTGGAGCCGCACCGCCTGCGCTTCCTCGTCCGCAACCGGGTGATCGCCGCGCTGTGCCGGGGCTCGGTGGTCGTCGAGGCGGAGGCGCGCAGCGGGGCCCTCAGCACCGCCGCGTGGACCCGCAGGCTGGGCCGCGTCCTGATGGCGGTGCCCGGCCCGATCGACTCGCGGACGTCGGTGGGCTGCCACCGGCTACTCCGGGAGGACCCGTCCGCCTTCCTGGTCACCCGGCCCGAAGAGGTCGTCGAGGCGGTGGGCCGTATCGGCGACGACCTGGCCCCCGTCCCGTCCGGCCCCGTGCTGCCCCGCGACCGCCTGGAGCCGACCGCCCGCGCCGTCCTGGAAGCCCTCCCCGGCCGAGGCGCCGCGGGCCCCGCGCAGATCGCCGTCAAGGCGGGCGTCGACCTGGCCACGGCCAACGGCAAGCTCGGCCTTCTGGCCGCCGCGGGCTTCGTCGAACGCAGCGCCGCCGGCTGGCGCCTCACCAAGGCCGCCAAGAAACCGAAATGACCGCCACCCGACGCCCCCACCCCTCCGCCCAGCACCAAAACCCTCCACCCAGCACCGACCCTGATCTCCGCGACGCCGCCGCCCCGCCGCCATCGTCACCTCTCGCGAAAGCATGCGCCCGGCGTTCAACGCCGCGCTCCAGCCCCGTCGCCCAACCAGCGAGCGTTACCGCGGCCGCGGCGAGCACAGCGCCGTCATCACCACGCCACCCGACTTCTCCGCCCGCCACCTGCCCGATTTCGCCCCGTCGCCGTTCTTCACCCCACGACGGCAACGCCCGTCCCGTTCGACGGTTCGTCCGTCCTCAGCAACGCAGCCGGGCACGACCATGCTGGTCTCGGCCGGCGGCGTGTCAGCGTGTGAGTCGGGGAGCCGAAGCAGATGCCGCGATCCACGCCGCACCCGACGCCCCCGACTCACCAGGAGATCGTTTGCGGGCGGTGCGGCTAGGGCGTGTTTCAAAGTTGGCCAGAGCCGTTCGTTGATGGCGGCGATGTGGACGGTGGCCTGGTGGCGGACGGCGAGCTCGTCGAACCCGGGTGGTCGGCCACCGCGCACGCCGCGCCGACGCCGACCGCCCGCCTGATCGGCCGGTTCGCAGATCGCGGCCGCGATGCCTCACTGCGTCCGGCGTGCGACATGCCGCCACTCACCACACTTCGAGACAGGCCCTAGTGGTCGGCGGGCAGTTCGAAGTCGCTCTTGGCGAGTTCTTCGATGTTGACGTCCTTAAACGTGACAACCCGGACGTTCTTGACGAAGCGAGCGGGCCGATACATGTCCCACACCCAGGCGTCCTGCATGGTGACCTCGAAGAAGACCTCTCCGTTGTCGGAGCTGCGCACCTGCAGATCGACCGAGTTGGTGAGGTAGAACCTGCGCTCGGTCTCCACCACGTAGGTGAACAGGCCGACGACGTCGCGGTACTCGCGATAGAGCTGCAGCTCCATCTCGGTCTCGTACTTCTCGAGATCCTCGGCGCTCACGCTCGTGCCCCTTCCGTCCGGCCTTCGCCGGGAACCTCCCCCACGGGGCCGTACCCGGCGTCCCCCATGGCCTCCCCACCATTGTTGCGCACGGCCCGCCCGACGTTGACGAAGGAGAACCGGTGCTCCGGGCACGGCCCGTACCTGGCCAGCGCCGCGGAATGATCGCGAGTCACGTACCCCTTGTGCACGTCGAAGCCGTACCGGGGATAGCGCTCGTGCAAATCGATCATGAGGCGGTCCCGGGTGACCTTGGCCACGATGGAGGCCGCCGCCACGCACGCCGCGACCCGGTCCCCCTTGATCACCGCCAGCCCGGGAACGTCCAGTCCGGGCACGGCGAACCCGTCGCTCAGCACGTACGCGGGCCGCCGCTCCAGGGCCGCCAGCGCGCGCCGCATCCCCGTCACATTGCACCGGTGCACCCCCAGCCGGTCGACGTCATGACACGGGATGACCACGGCGCTCCACGCCACGGCCCGTTCGACGATCTCGGCGTACAGCTCCTCGCGTCGCGCCGGGGTGAGCAGCTTGGAGTCGGTGAGCCCCTCGATCCGTCCGCGTCGTCCGCTCGGCAGGATCACCGCGCCGACCACCAGCGGCCCCGCGCACGCCCCGCGGCCCGCCTCGTCGACACCGGCCACCGGGCTGAAACCCGCGTGCTCCAGCGCCCGCTCATAGCCGTACAACCCGGCGTCCCGGCGCGGTGTGAAGCGGAGTGGACGACCTCTCATGGTCCGCAGCGTACGTCGCCCGCGCCCACCACTGCGCCCGGAATACGACTTACCCCCACAGATCCCCCTGCACGACGCGACCACACCACCCGCAGCCCCAGCGCCGCCACAACCGGGTGAGCCCCCCGCCGCCGACCGACCGCTTTGTCGCCTGCAGCACACGCACCGGCAAGGCAAGCGGCTTGGGTTTGGGGGCGATGCGGTCGTAGGGCCGTCAGTTGCGGGCAGCTCTCCGACGCGGGGCGAACGTGTCGAGGCGCAGCGTGGTCAGCAGGATTCGCCTTTGCCGCCTGCAGCACACGCACCGGCAAGGCAAGCGGCTTGGGTTTGGGGGCGATGCGGTCGTAGGGCCGTCAGTTGCGGGCAGCTCTCCGACGCGGGGCGAACGTGTCGAGGCGCAGCGTGGTCAGCAGGGTTCGCCTTGGCGGGGCCTCGGGCAGCAGGAGCGGGCGCCCGGTGCACCGTCCGGATCGTGGCGGACGGTGGTGCTGAGTCCTGCGTGCGCGCTTCGGCGAGGCCGTCGTGGGCGTGCGCCGACTGAGGTTGTGGGCGCGGCCTGGTTTGCGGGGCGGGGCGCGGAGCTCAGCGGCGGCTGCGTAGGCGGCGGCGGAGGTAGGTGATGGGGAGCGCGCCTGCGAACCCCAGGGCGATCGGGGTCGCGGGGACGACGGCCGAGGCGGCCTGCAGGGCCGGTTGCTCGAACGTCTTCGGGATCGGGAGGGTGCCGACGTGGTTCAAGGGCCAGACGATCACGAATGCGCGGCCGATGACGCGGTTGGTCGGGATGGTGCCGCCGCCGGGGTCGCCGCGGTGCGCCCGCGAGTCGGAGGAGACCGAGCGGTGATCGCCCATCACCCACAGCTGGCCGGGCTGCACCACATGGTCGAACGGCTCGGCGGACGGCTTGTCCTGAGCGCCGCGCGGGTCGGTGTACAGGTAGGAGCTCTCGTCCAGCGGCGTGCCGTTGACGGTGATGCGCCCCTGGGCGTCACAGCACTTGACGTGGTCGCCGGGCGTCCCGATGACTCGCTTGATGTAGTCCTTCTCGCCGGGCAGCAGACCGAAGGTGCGGCCGATGCCGCGCAGCGCCCGGGAGAGCGGGTTGCCCGGCTCCTCCATCTGGACCTCGGGGTCCCAGGAGTCCAGGCCGTTGAAGACGACGATGTCGCCGCGCTTGATGTCCCGGGTGTGGTAGACGATCTTGTTGACGAGCACCCGGTCGCCGATCTGCAGGGTGTTCTCCATCGACGCCGACGGGATGTAGAACGCCTGTACCGCGAACGCCTTGATGAGCAGGGCGAGGACCAGCGCCACCCCGACGAGGATCGGCAGTTCCTTCCAGAAGGAGCCCTGCTTGCGCTCCTTGCGGTCGCCGCTCTCCCCGTCGTCCGAGGACGTCTCGCCAGCGCTCTCCGCACCGGAGGTCACGGCCTGCTTGTCGTCGGGCACCGCGCCCTCGGCTTCCGATCGCACGTCTCTCCGATCGTCCTCGTCACTCATCCCAGCGCAAGCCTATCGGCGCGGACGCCGTCACACCCCGCGCAAACGATCGTGTCGCGCCCGGCACCGGGCGCGCCGTCCGTGCGGGCTGCGCTCCGTTCACCTCGAAGGGTTCCTGAAACGGCGCCCCGCCACAAGGCGGATTCAAAGCGATTACCCGGAATTGAGACGAAAAATGCCGGAGTAAACAGCAGGCGCCTCGGACCGCGGTCCGAGGCGCCGCAAGTCGCGGCGGCGATCAGAAGTCGCGCTTCTCCTTGATGCGGGCCGCCTTGCCGCGCAGGTTGCGCAGGTAGTAGAGCTTGGCCCGGCGGACGTCACCGCGGGTGACGACCTCCAGCTTCTCGATGTGCGGGCTGTTGAGCGGCCACGTGCGCTCGACACCGTACCCGCCCTTGCTCACCTTACGCACGGTGAAGGTCTCGCGGGCGCCGCCGCCCTGCCGACGGATCACCACGCCCTCGAAGACCTGGATCCGGGTGACCTTGCCCTCGGTGATGCGCGCGTGCACCTTCACCGTGTCGCCCGGACGGAAGTCCGGGTGGTCGGTGCGCAGCGTGGCCTGCTCGATCTCACGGATCAGGGTGTGCATGACAGCGGTTCCTCACGGTCACACGCGGCCGTCCGAGAGGCCCCGGCGGTGAGGAGGGGGCGTCGCGCCGCGCGAAGTGGATCTTGATGAGAGTCTGGGTGCCGGACGCGTGCGCGCGCACGGCGACTACTCAGTTTGCCATATCTTCGTCGTCCACCGGAAAACCGGCCTCCGCCAGCACCCGGCGGTCGTGCGCGTCCAGCGTCGCGGGGTCCAGGCGTGCGGCCAGTTCCGGGCGGTTGCGCACGGTGCGCCGCAGCGCCTCGTCGCGGCGCCAGCGGGCGATCGCGCCGTGGTGGCCCGACAGCAGGATGTCCGGCACCGCGCGGCCGCGCCAGACCGGCGGCTTGGTGTAGACGGGGCCTTCCAGCAGCGACTCCATCGCGCCGGGGGCGAACGAGTCGTCGGCCACCGAGTCGGCGTTGCCGAGCACGCCGGGCAGCAGCCGGCCGACGGCTTCGACGATCACCAGCACCGCGACCTCGCCGCCCGCCAGCACGAAGTCGCCCAGGCTGACCTCGTCCACCGGCATGCGGGTGCGGGCCTCGTCCACCACCCGCGAGTCGATGCCCTCGTACCGGCCGCAGGCGAACATCAGCCAGGGCTCGGCGGCCAGTTCGGCGGCCTTCGCCTGGGTGAACGGACGGCCGCTCGGCGTGGGGACGATCAGCCGGGGGACGGGTCCGCCGGGGGGCGCGATGGCGTCCAGCGCCTCCCCCCACGGTTCGGGCTTCATCACCATGCCGGGCCCGCCGCCGTAGGGGGTGTCGTCGACGGTGCGGTGCCGGTCGTGGGTCCACTGCCGGAGGTCGTGCACATGTACGTCGAGCAGGCCGGTGCGGCGCGCCTTGCCCAGGAGGGAGACGTCCAGCGGAGCGAAGTACTCCGGAAAGATCGTAACGATATCGAGCTTCATGCGGCTTTTCGGTCGTGCCGGTTCGCGGGGTCCCGACCGCTCTTCGCCCCGGAATCGGATGTGTCGTCCTACGTCGGCGGGCGGCCCCCGGTGCCCGGTTCGGTCGGCCGGCTCCCGGAGAGGACGCCGCGCGGCCGGCCCAGCCGCTCAGTCGAGGAGGCCGGGGGGCGGGTCGATGCGCAACCGCCCCCCGGGAACGTCCACCTCCGGGACCAGCGCGGCGACGAACGGCACCAGCGCCTCGCCTCCGCCGGTCCGCCGCACCACGAGCAGATCCTGCCCGTGGTGCCGCACCTCGGCGACGGTGCCGACCTCGGTGCCGTCGACGGTGACCACGGCCAGCCCGATGAGCTCCTGGTCGTGGAACTCGTCGGGATCGGCCGACGGGGGGATGTCGGAGGAATCGACGACGAGCCAGGTGCCGCGCAGTTCTTCTGCGGCGTTCCGGTCGTCGACCCCGGAGAAGCGCACGAGCAGCCGGCCCGAGTGCCATCTGGCGTGCTCGACGGTCAGCGGACCGGCGGACGCGGGGTCGGTGGCCAGCTGCGTACCCGGTGCGAACCGGCGATCGGGATCGTCGGTCCGCACGTCGACGGTGAGCTCGCCGCGCACCCCATGCGGACGGCCGACCCGGCCGACGACCAGCTGACCGGCCGCCGGCCCGGAGCCGGCACCGCGGGCCCGGGCGTGTCCTTGCGCGGGGCGCCGGACGGGCGCCGCCGCCCCTGGGGCGCGGTCGGCGCTGGGGCGCATGGTCAGCGGACCTCGTGCAGGTCGAGCAGGTCCACCCGCACGTGCCGGCCCCCGGACAGGGCGCCGATCACGGTGCGCAGGGCCTTGGCGGTACGACCGCTGCGGCCGATCACCTTACCCAGGTCGTCGGGGTGCACCCGCACCTCCAGGACCCGGCCGCCCCTGATCCTGCGGGCCTTCACCCGGACGTCGTCCGGATGCTCGACGATCCCGCGCACCAGGTGCTCGAGCGCTTCTTCGAGCACGTTCAGCCCTCGCTCTTAGCTTCGGTGTTGTCCTCGGCCTTGGCCGCGGCGTCGTCGGCCCGGTCCTCGCCCTTGCCCTTCTTGGACTCGGACTTCTTCCGGGACCGCGCCGTCGTGGCGGCGGCCTCCTCCTCGCCGAGCGACTCCTTGACCGCGGCCTCGAACAGGGCCTTCTTGTCGGGCTTCGGCTCGGCCTGCTTGAGCGTGCCCTCGGCGCCGGGCTCGCCCTTGAACTTCTGCCAGTCGCCGGTGATCTTGAGGATGTTGAGCACCGGCTCGGTCGGCTGCGCGCCGACGCCCAGCCAGTACTGCACCCGCTCGGAGTTCACCCGGATGAGCGAGGGCTCCTGCTTGGGCTGGTACAGGCCGATCTCCTCGATGGCCCGGCCGTCACGCTTGGTGCGGGCATCGGCGACGACGATCCGGTACTGCGGGTTCCGGATCTTCCCCAGACGCTTGAGCTTGATCTTGACTGCCACGGGTGTGGTGTTCTCCAGACTTCATACAGGGCCGAGCGGGCCTCACCAGGTGGGGATACCGGCTACCGGCCGCTCCATGGACTCCGGCCGCTCAGGACGAGAGAGGGCGCCTGCGCGTATCCGGGTTTCCAGCCTGCCATTCTGCCAGACGATCGCCCCGATAACCCAATCGCGGCATGACACGCCGCCCACCTCGCCGCTTCTCCCTCCCGAGCCACATCCCCACCGCCGCCTTACCGCCCAGGCCGCACCATTTCGCCGCCGTCCCACGGTTTCATGATTCGGACCGCGGACGCCCCCTGCCCCATCCCGCCGGCCTCCTGAGCTGCTCGGACGCGTCCGTTCTGCAAAAACTTCTTTTGATCATGAAGCCTCCGCCCCTCGCCCCCCAACGCGACGCCGAAGTGCGACTCACGCCCCAACGAAGATCATTCAACGGGCGGCTCGGGCAGAGCGCCCGCCGCAGCCGCCGGACGCCCTCCACACGGCCCGCCCTTGAGCCGACGATCAACGCACGGCCACCGAATCACAACGCACACACCGCCACAGACGTCCGCATCCGGCAAGAACGACCCCAGCGACAACTACCGCAAGAACCGAGCCGCAACCATGGCCTGCGCCGCCGGCCGCACCTCCTACCTAACGCGACGATCCACACATGCAGCCCTGGACGCGACCTGAAACCGCAGACCTAGCGGCCACGCCACCCCCGGCCGCCCGCCACCCGCCAGAATCGGGCCCGACCACACTCATGATCAAAACCGGGCCGCAACGATGAGCCCACGCCAGTGGACGGGAGGGGTAGCCGCCGGTCCGCGCATCATCGGGGGGCGAGAGGCGTTGACCAGCCCTGGCACTTGACGATGTGGTGCGTGCCGGGCATTGCCTTCTCCGGTGGTGCGGTCCCGCGTCTGCGGGCGGGGCCGCACCACCGGAGGGCGGGTCACTTCTTCTTGCGGTTCTGCAGCTTGCTCAGGTCCGGCATCTGGAAGCCGGGGGGAAGCTGGCCGCCCAGGCCCGGGGGGAGGGCGCCGGGGCCGCCCAGGCCGGGAGGCAGGCCCTGGGGAAGGTTGCCGTCCGGGGTCGGGACGGCGGTCTCCTTGGCGGCGCGGCCGGCGGCGCGCTTGCGCGGGTCGCCGCTGCGCTGCTTGCCCTTCTTGTTCTTGGCCTTGGCCGCCTTGGCGGCCTTGCGGCGGCCGGGCATGCCGGGGAAGCCCATACCGCCCGCCATCTGCCGGACCATCTTCTGGGCCTCGAAGAAGCGGGTCACCAGGGCGCTGACCTCGCCTACCGTGACACCCGAGCCGCGGGCGATGCGGGCCCGGCGGGAGCCGTTGATGATCTTGGGGTTGGCGCGCTCCTGCGGGGTCATGGAGCGGATGATGGCGGCCACCCGGTCCAGGTCGCGGTCGTCGATCTGGCTGATCTGGTCGCGGACCTGCCCCATGCCCGGCATCATGCCCAGCAGGTTGCCGATCGGCCCGAGCTTGCGGATCATCATCATCTGCTCGAGGAAGTCCTCGAGGGTGAAGTCCTCGCCCGAGGCGAACTTCGTGGTCATCCGCTCGGCCTGGGCGGCGTCGAACGCCTGCTCGGCCTGCTCGATCAGGGTGAGGATGTCACCCATGTCTAGGATGCGGCCGGCCATCCGGTCCGGGTGGAAGACGTTGAAGTCCTCCAGCTTCTCGCCGGTGGAGGCGAACATGATCGGGCGGCCGGTGACGTGCCGCACCGACAGGGCGGCGCCGCCGCGGGCGTCGCCGTCGAGCTTGGTGAGCACGACCCCGTCGAACCCGACGCCGTCGAGGAACGCCTGGGCGGTGTTCACCGCGTCCTGGCCGATCATCGCGTCGACGACGAAGAGGATCTCGTCCGGGTGGACGGCGTCGCGGATGTCGGCGGCCTGCTGCATCATCTCGGCGTCGATGCCGAGCCGGCCGGCGGTGTCGATGACGACGACGTCGTGCTGGGCGCGCCGGGCATGGTCGATGGAGCGGCGCGCCACGTCCACCGGGTCGCCGACGCCGTTGCCGGGCTCGGGCGCGAACACCGCGGCCCCGGCGCGCTCGCCGACCACCTGCAGCTGCTGGACTGCGTTGGGACGCTGCAGGTCGGCCGCGACCAGCAGCGGCGCATGCCCCTCCTGCTTCAGCCAGCGGGCCAGCTTGCCGGCCAGGGTGGTCTTACCCGCACCCTGCAGACCGGCCAGCATGATCACGGTGGGCGGGTGCTTGGCGAAGCGGATCCGGCGGGTCTCGCCGCCGAGGACCTCGATGAGCTCCTCGTTGACGATCTTGACGACCTGCTGGGCCGGGTTCAGCGCCTGCGAGACCTCCGCGCCCCGGGCGCGTTCCTTGACCCGCGCGATGAAGTCCTTCACCACGGGCAGGGCAACGTCGGCCTCCAGCAGCGCGACACGGATCTCGCGGGCCGTCGCGTTGATGTCGGCCTCGGAGAGCCTGCCCTTGCTGCGCAGCGACGAGAAGACCGTCGTCAACCGGTCGGAGAGCGTCTCGAACACGTCTGGACCCGTCCTTGGAAGCGTCTGGGATCGTTATCAGGGTATCGGGTGAACGGCCGGCTCCCGCCCGGTCGGCGCGGCGCGGCCGCCCGGGGCGCGCAGCGCGCCCAGAGTTCCCGCCCAGAGCCTTGCGGGGGCGTACGCGCACGTCACGGTGGTCCCGCTTTGGTCGGTTGTCCTTGCAACTGGGCGGCCCTATCCGGAGACTTGGGTCCTCGACGTGAAGTGGCCCTTCCCTCGCGATGAGGACGGCCGCCGCACGTCCGCCACGACCGACCCCGACCCCCCACTTTTCGAGGATGCCTTGGTGAACACCTGGGCCCGGCCCCCCGGTCGCCCATGAGCAGACGTGGGAGGACCCGCCGCGCCGACCCGCACGACCAGGGCCTGGAGGCCGCGCTCAGCGCCGCGAAGGCCGGGGACGAGGCGGCGTTCCGGCTGCTGTACCGGGATCTGCAGCCCCGGCTGCTGCGCTATCTGCGGGCTCTGGTCGGGGCGGAGGCCGAGGACGTGGCCGGGGAGGCCTGGCTGCAGATCGCGCGCGACATCGGCTCGTTCGAGGGCGACTACGACCGGTTCCGGGGGTGGGCGTCGACCGTGGCGCGGCACCGGGCGCTGGACCATCTGCGCCGGGTCAGCCGCCGCCCGGACACCAGCGCGCAGATCGACGAGCTGGGCGATCTGGTGGGCGGGGACGACACCGAACGCGACGCCCTGGCGCGGCTGTCCACGGACGCGGCGGTCGCGCTGATCGCGGGGCTGCCGCAGGACCAGGCCGAGGCGGTGCTGCTGCGCGTGGTGGTGGGGCTGGACGCCAGGGAGGCGGGGCGGGTGCTGGGCAAGCGGCCCGGTGCGGTCCGCACCGCCGCGTACCGGGGGCTGCACCGGCTGGCCGAGCGGCTCGCCGAGCGTTCCGCCGACCCGTCGCCCCTGCCCGGTGAACCGGCCGCCGGGCACCGGCGGCGGCGGGCGCGGCGGCCCCTCGGGCCCGCGGAGGAGCGGCGCGGCCCGTCGGCCGGTCAGGTGTGAACGGGGCCGGGTGTGACGGCTCAAGGGGATCTGGCGCTGGAGAGGGTGACATGAGTAGGGGCAGCCAGGACTTCGACCGCGCCGCAGCGGAGCGCCTGCTCGGCGGCGCGGCGGACGGTCCGCACGCCGAGCCCCTCGCCCGGCTGCTCGCCCGCGCCGCCGCGCCCGCCCAGGAGTCGGAGCTGGCCGGCGAGGAGGCGGCCGTGGCGGCGTTCCGCGCCGCGTGCTCGGCGAGCGCCGCGGCACCCGCGGCCGCGGCACGGCGGGGGGCGGGGCGGGGCCGTCCGCGGCTCGCCGGCGCCTTCACCGCGAAGATCGCTGCGGCGGTGCTGGTCACGGTGGTCGGCGGCGGGGTCGCGGTGGCGGCGGGGACCCTGCCCCTGCGGCCCGCCGGTGAGGGCACGTCCTCGTCGCGCACGCCGTCGCCCTCCCCGGACCCGCCCGCGTCGGTTCCGCTGCGGACGGGGGGCACGGCGACTCCGTCCCCAGGGACGACGGCGGCCGATCAGAAACTGGTCAACAAATGCCGCGACTACACGGGCCTGGACGGCGACGCCAAGGCGAAGGCGCTGCGCTCGCAGCGGTTCCGCGACCTCTCCAAGGCGGCGGGAGGCGACGCCAAGGTGTCCCGCTACTGTTCGCGGCTGCTGCAGCCGACGCCGCAGGAGAGCACCGAGGCGTCCACCCCGCGAAGCTCGACCGGACGGACTCCCGCCGGAGACCCGCCGAGGGGCCGCGGCAACAACAACGGCAACGGCAACAACGGCAACAGCAAGGGCAACGGAAACAGCAGCGACGGCAACGGCAACAGCGGCGGCGAAAAGCCGATGAAGGCCCCGAACCCCGGCTCCGGGGGGAAGCCCGACAACGCCCCCCGGCACAGGCAAGCCGGCCGTCCGTCGGATCCGCACCGGCCCGGCCAGGGTCTCGGCGAGCCCAGGTGGTCCGGCCACGGGCCCGGACGCCCTTGAGCCGGGTGGGGAGGCGGCTGTGCCCCCTACCGCCTCCCCACCCCCGGCACGGGGTGCGTCAGCGCAGTGCGGCCAGGACGTGCCGGCGTACCGCTGCCAGCGCGTCGGGGTCACTGACGGGGCGTCCCTGCGAATCGACGACGTAGAAGACGTCCACCGCCTCGGCGCCGAGCGTGTCGACCTGGGCGGCGCGCACCGACAGGCCGCACTCCCCCAGCGCCTGCCCGATCCGCCACAGAAGGCCCGGGCGGTCGTGGGCGCGGACCTCCACCACGGTGGCGGTGCTGGACGCGTCGTGGACGATGCCGACGCGCGGCGGCGGCACGGTGATGCCGGGCCGGACCCGCATGGACCGCGCCCGCCGTTCCAGGCGTTCGGCCACGTCGAGCCGACCGGCGAGCATGCGCCGCAGGTCGGCCTCCAGCGCGGCGGGGTCGGGCGGCGTGCCGTACTCGGGGACGGCCGTGAAGTCCAGCACGGCGGTGGCGCGGGCCTCTGCCGCAGGGGACGACACGGTCCGGGCCGAACGTACGACGAGCCTGTGCAGGGCCAGCACACCCGCCGCGCGCCACAGCAGCCCGGGGCGGTCGGGGGCGGCGACGGTGACGCGCGCCCCCGCGATGCGCACCGCGCCCCCGTCGTGGCGGGCCAGAGCGAGCGTTTCGGGGCCGAGCACAGGCGCGGGGGGCGGCGTCCCCCCGGACAGGGCGGCGGCGGCGCGGCGGGACAGCTCGGCCACCTGCCGGGCCTTCCAGCTCCCCCAGGCGGACGGGCCGGTGGCCTTGGCGTCGGCGACGGCCAGCGCCGACAGCAGCTCGAGGGTTTCGCGTTCGCGCCCCGGAACGGCCTCCAGCGCCTTGGTGACGGTCCGGACGGTGGCGGGGTCGTCGATGTCGCGGCGGGTGGCGGTGTCGGGCAGCAGCAGATGGTGCCGGACGAGGGTCTCCAGGACGCGCACGTCGCCGTCCGCGAATCCCATTCGGGCGCCCAGGTCGCGGGCCACGACGGCGCCGCCGGCCGAGTGGTCGCCGGGCCAGCCCTTGCCGATGTCGTGCAGCAGGGCGCCCACCAGCAGCAGGTCGGGCCGGGCGACCTCGCGGGTGAGTGAGGCGGCCTCGGCGGCGGCCTCCACCAGGTGCCGGTCGACGGTGAAGCGGTGGAACGGGTTGCGCTGGGGCCGGTTGCGGACGCGTTCCCAGTCGGGGATGAGCCGGACGATCAGCCCGGCCTGGTCGAGGGCCTCCCAGACGCCGATGGCGGCGCCGCCCGCGCCCAGCAGGGCGACGAGGGCGTCGCGGGCCGCGTCGGGCCACGGCGCGGACGGCAGCGCGGCGCGTTCGGCGAGCCGGTCGACGGTGGCGGGGGCCAGCGGCAGGCCCGCCTGGGCCGCGGCGGCGGCGACGCGCAGCACCAGGGAGGGGTCGTCGAGGTCGGCGCCGCGGGCGAGGACGACCTCGCCGTCGTGCTCGACGGCGCCGTCCCCCACCGGCTTGCGCTCCACCCCGCGTGCCGCGCCGCGTCCCGTGGCGGCGCCCGCCCAGGCGCCCATCGCCGGGCGCGGGGCGCCCGTGCCGCGGCGGGAGGCGCGGAACCGTTCGACGCGGCGCCACAGGTGGTCGCCCGCGTAGGTGATGGTCCGGGCGGCCTCGGCGACGGCGCGCAGCAGCACGTCGGCGTCGAGGAGGCCGAGGGCGTGCGCGACCGGTTCGTGCTCCTGCAGGACCAGCCGGTCTGTGGCGCGGCCGGTGACCTCGTGCAGCGCGTGCCGGACGTCCAGCAGCAGGCCGTGGGCGGCGCGGACGCGCTCGCCGGGCGCCGACGCCACCCAGGACGCCGCGACCGCCTGCATGACGTGCACGTCGCGCAGCCCGCCGTGCGCCTCCTTGAGGTCGGGTTCCAGCAGGAACGCCAGCTCCCCCTGGGACCGCCAGCGTTCGCGGCACATGTCCGCCAGCTCGGGCAGGCGGCGGGCGGCGTCGGCCCTCCAGTCGGCCAGCACGGCGGCGCGCAGCTCGCCGCCCAGGGCGCAGTCGCCGGCGATCGGGCGGGCCGACAGCAGCCCGAGCGCCGCTTTCAGGTCGGCGCGCGCCACGGCCCGCGCCTCGGTCACGGTGCGCACCGAGTGGTCCAGCCGCAGGCCCGCGTCCCAGATCGGGTACCAGACCCGGTCGGCGATGCCGGCGATCCCGGGGTGGCCGTCGTGCACGAGCACCAGGTCGAGGTCGCCGCCCGGGGTCAGCTCGCGGCGGGCGTGGCTGCCCACCGCCAGTAGGGCCACCCCCGGCGCGGGGGCGTCCCGATGCGGCGTGAGCAGGCCGGTCAGCCAGCGGTCCAGCTCGTCGGCGCGCGCGGCCCGCGCAGCCGCCAGGGCTGCGCGGGCCGTGTCCGTGGTGCCGCCCGCACCGGTCGCGGGACGGGCCTGCTCGGTCTGTTCCCGGAATGTTCGGTGAACGAGGGCCACGCGGTGACCTACAGGGCCTCGGGGCCGGTCTCGCCGGTGCGCACGCGCACGACGGTCTCCACCGGGACGGCCCACACCTTGCCGTCGCCGATTTTGCCGGTCTGCGCGGCCTTGACGACCACGTCGATGACGTCGGCGGCGTCCTCGTCGTCGACGAGGATCTCCACGCGCAGCTTGGGCACCAGGTCCACCTTGTACTCGGCGCCCCGGTACACCTCGGTGTGCCCCTTCTGGCGGCCGTAGCCGCTGGCCTCGCTGACGGTCAGCCCCTTGACCCCGAAGGTCTCCAGGGCCGCCTTCACCTCGTCCAGCTTGAACGGCTTGATGACTGCGGTGACCAGCTTCATGCGTCGGCCTGCACCTTCTTGGTCGAAGCGGCGCCGTCCTCGGAGACGGCGGGGGACTTGCGGGCGGCGGCGACGGCGGGCGAGGCCCCGGACGGCACGCCGCCGAAATCGTAGGCGGTCTCGGCGTGGGTGGCGGTGTCGATGCCGCTCACCTCCTCGTCCTCGGGGATCCGGAAGCCCGCCACCAGGTCGATGACCTTGGCGATGACGAACGTCACGACGAAGGAGTAGGCGAGGGTGGCCACGACGGCCACCGCCTGCTTGCCCAGCAGGCCGAGCCCGCCGCCCGCCAGCAGCCCGTCGGCGCCGCCGTCGTTGACGGCCGTGGTGGCCAGGATTCCGATGAGCAGCGCGCCGACGATGCCGCCGACCATGTGGACGCCGACGACGTCCAGCGAGTCGTCGTAGCCCAGCCGGTACTTGAGGCCGACCGCGAACGCGCACACCGCGCCGGCGATCAGGCCGAGCACCAGCGCGCCGATCGGCGTGACGAACGCGCAGGCGGGGGTGATGGCGACCAGGCCCGCGACGATGCCGGAGGCCATGCCCAGCGTGGTGAACGCGCCGTCGCGCAGCTTCTCGACCACGATCCAGGCGAATCCGGCGGCGCAGGTGGCGACCATGGTGTTGATGAACGCGACCGCGGCGGTCTCGTTGGCGGCCAGCGCGGACCCGGCGTTGAACCCGAACCAGCCGAACCACAGCAGCGCGGCGCCCAGCAGCACGAACGGCAGGTTGTGCGGGCGGGCCGGCTCCTTCGGCCAGTTCTTACGCTTGCCGAGGACGAGGGCGAGCGCCAGCGCCGCGACGCCGGAGTTGATGTGCACCACCGTGCCGCCGGCGAAGTCCAGCGCCCCCAGGTCGAAGATCCAGCCGGCCTTGTCCTCCCCGTCGGACCACCACACCCAGTGCGCGATCGGCAGGTACACCAGGGTCACCCACGCGGCGATGAACACCAGCCAGGCGCCGAACTTGGCGCGGTCGGCGATCGCGCCGCTGATCAGTGCGACGGTGATGATGGCGAACGTGGCCTGGAAGGCGACGAACACCAGCTGCGGGATGCCCGTGCCGTCGTCGGCCGTGGCCGCCTTCTCCAACCCGACCAGGCCCGCGTCGCCGAAGCCTCCGATGAACGAGCTGAGCGCCCCGCCGTCGCCGAAGGCGAGGGAGAAGCCGTACACGACCCAGATCATCCCTACCACGGCGATGCTGGCGAAGCTCATCATCATCATGTTGAGCACGCTCTTGGCCCGGCTCATGCCGCCGTAGAAGAAGGCCAATCCGGGGGTCATGAGCAGCACGAGCGCCGTGCTCACCAGCATCCAGGCGGTACTGCCGCTATCGATCTTCATCTCGGGGAGAGTCCCTCCTCGACACCGAACTTGGACTGCTCAGAGCGTGTTCGGCACCCGTTTCACCCGGAAGGCCCTCGTGTTTCTACGGTGTGAAACCCGCCACAGTGATGTTTCTGAAATGTTTCAAAAACCTCACTGGCCGTTGTTTCGCGTTTTCCGGCCGTCTTCGGCGGACGTAACAAGCCTTGACAGCCGTCCGAAACCAGCAAAGAAGAACGCCCCAGCGGCACTCGGGGTGCCGCTGGGGCGTGTCCGTCCCGTCCGGTGCACGGGGCTTTCAGTCTCCGAGGACGGCGTCGACGAACGCCTCGGGCTCGAACGGCGCCAGGTCGTCGGGCCCCTCGCCCAGCCCGACCAGCTTGACCGGGACGCCCAGCTCGCGCTGCACCTGCACGACGATGCCGCCCTTGGCGGTGCCGTCCAGCTTGGTGAGCACGATGCCGGTGACGTTGACGACCTCGGCGAACACGCGGGCCTGCTGCAGGCCGTTCTGGCCGGTGGTGGCGTCCAGCACCAGCAGCACCTCGTCCACCGCGGCCTGCTTCTCCACCACGCGCTTGACCTTGCCGAGCTCGTCCATCAGCCCGGTCTTGGTGTGCAGCCGGCCGGCGGTGTCGACGATCACCGTGTCCACCTTGGTGTCGACGCCGGTCTTGACGGCCTCGAACGCGACGCTGGCCGGGTCGGCGCCCTCGTCGCGGCGCACCACCTCGGCGCCCACCCGCGAGCCCCACGTCTCCAGCTGGTCGGCGGCGGCGGCGCGGAAGGTGTCGGCGGCGCCGAGCACCACGCTGCCGCCGTCGCCGATGAGCACGCGGGCCAGCTTGCCGCAGGTGGTGGTCTTGCCAGTGCCGTTGACGCCGACGACCAGCAGCACCGCGGGCCGGTCGCCGTGCCGCGCGGTGCGCAGCGAGCGGTCGAAGTCCGGACCGATCTGCTTGAGCAGCTCCTCCTTGAGCAGGGCGCGCACCTCCTCGGGGGTGCGGGCGCCCAGCACCTGCACGCGGGTGCGCAGATCCTCGGTGATCTGCCGGGCCACGCTCACGCCGATGTCGGCGCCGATGAGGGTGTCCTCGATCTCCTCCCAGGCGTCCTCGTCCAGCGTCTCGCGCGACAGCAGGCCGAGCAGGGTGCGGCCGAAGGCGTTCTGCGACCGGGCCAGCCGCGCCCGCAGCCGCACCAGCCGCCCCGCCGACGGCGGCGGGATCTCGATCTCGGGCTTGGGCGGGGCGGGCGGCGCCTCCGCCGGCGGCGCGCGCTCAAGCGTCGGCGCCGCTTGATCCTCCTCCTCGACGGTGACGGTGCCGGCGCCCGACACGGTGGGCGGCGCCGGAGGCTCGACGGGCGGGCGGGGCTTGCGGCGGCCGGGCCGCAAGAACAACACGCCGCCCACGACGAGCGCGAGGACGGTCAGCCCGGCGATGAGGATCAGATACTCCATAGCGGTCCCCAGTTTTCCAGACCGGCGCCGATGCGCCGACACCACCGGTCCCTACCCGTCCTCCGTCGCCGCCCGGCCGCCCGCTCGGCCCGGCGGACGGGTCAGGCGGGTTCGGGTTCGCGCAGCCGCTGGCTGACGACCTGCGTGACGCCGTCGCCGCGCATGCTGACGCCGTAGAGGGCGTCGGCGCCCTCCATCGTGCGCTTCTGGTGGGTGATGATGATGAGCTGGGAGTTCTCCCGCAGCTCCTCGAACACCGTGAGCAGGCGCTGGGTGTTGGTGTCGTCGAGGGCGGCCTCCACCTCGTCCAGCACGTAGAACGGGGACGGGCGGGCCTTGAACACCGCCACCAGGAACGCGATCGCCACCAGGGAGCGCTCGCCGCCCGACAGCAGCGACAGCCGCTTGACCTTCTTGCCGGGCGGGCGGGCGGCCACCTCCACCCCGGTCTCCAGCAGGTTCTCGGGGTCGGTGAGCGACAGGCTGCCCTCGCCGCCGGGGAACAGCCGCACGAAGATCCGCTCGAACTCGCGCGCGGTGTCCTCGTAGGCGGCGGCGAAGACCTGCTGGACGCGGTCGTCGACCTCCTTGACGATGCCCAGCAGCTCGCGGCGGGTCTTCTTCAGGTCCTCCAGCTGGTTGGTGAGGAACGCGTGCCGCTCCTCCAGGGCGGCGAACTCCTCCAGCGCCAGCGGGTTGACCTTGCCGAGCTGGTTGAGCCGGCGTTCGGCGGTCTTCGCGCGCTTCTCCTGGGCGGCCCGGTCGTAGGGGACGGGTTCGGCGTCCTCCCCCGCCTCGGGGCCGGGCGGTACGGGCTGGTCGGGCCCGTACTCGTTGATCAGCGCCTCGACCTCCAGGCCGAACTCCTCCAGCGCCCGCTGCTCCATCTGCTCCAGCCGCAGCCGCTGCTCGGCGCGGGCCACCTCGCTGCCGTGCACGGCGTTGACCAGCCGTTCCAGGGTGCTCGACAGCTCCCGGACCTGGGTGCGCACCACCTTCAGCTCCGCCTCGCGGGCGGCGCGGGCGCGTTCGGCGGCCTCGCGCTGCGCGACCGCCGCCGACAGCGACACCTCGATGCGGTCCAGGGACTGCCGGGCCCCCGACAGCACCGCCCGGGCGATCTCGGCCTGCCGGCGGCGGCGGGCGCGGCGGCGCTCGGCCCGGGCGCGCTCCTCGCGTTCGCGGCGGGCGGTGCGTTCCAGCGCGTCGGCGCGGCCGGCGATGGCCTGCACGCGCTCCTCGGCCGTGCGGACGGCCAGGCGCGCCTCCATCTCGGCGGCGCGCAGCTCCTGGCAGCGGGCCGCCAGCTCGTCGCGGGCCTGCGTGTCGTGCCCGGCGTCGTCGGCGACCTCGGCGGCCTCCTCCGCCTCGGCCAGCCGCAGGGCCAGCTCCTCGGCGGCCTGGGCGTCGCGCTCCAGGGACTCGCCTGCGGCGTCCAGCGCCTTGGTGAGCCGCTCCACCTCGCCGCGCGCGGCGCGCACCGCCGCCTCCAGCCGGGCGGCGTGCTTGGCCTCCTGGGCGGCCTTGCTCTCGAACTCGCGCAGCCTGCCCCGGACGCGGTCCAGGTCGCTCTGGGCCTGGTTGACGCCCGACTGGGCCTGGTTCACGGCCGCCTGGGCGGCGTCCAGGGCGCTTTGGGCCTGCTGCTCGGCCTCGACCGCCTCGGCGAGGTCGGCGGCGCTGCGTTCGGCGGCGGCCTCGGCGGCGGCGAGGTCCTCGGTGGCCTGATCGAGGGCGGCGCGCATCTCCAGCAGGCTCTGGGCGCCTCCGGCGCCGCCGCCCTGGGCCCAGTGGGCGCCGACCAGGTCGCCGTCGCGGGTGACGGCGCGCAGGCGCGGCTCGCGCCGGACGAGCTCGGCGGCGGCCGCAACGTCGTCCACCACGGCCACGTCGCGCAGCAGGTGCCGCAGGGCCGGGCGGATCCCGTCGGGGACGGTCACCGCGTCGGCCGCGTAGTCGACGCCGGGGACGCGGTCGTCCGGCGGTTCGGCCCCGCCGCCGACGACCAGGCCGGCCCGTCCCGCTTCGCGTGCGCGCAGCAGTGCCAGCGCGGCCTCCGCCGTGTCCAGCGAGCCGACCGCGATGGCCTCGGCGGCGGCGCCCAGCGCGGCGGCCACGGCGGTCTCGTAGCCGGGCCGCACGGTGAGCAGCGACGCCACGGTGCCCAGGACGCCCTGCAGCGAGCCGTCGGAGCCGGCGGCGAGCAGCGCCTCCCCGCCGTCGGCCGCCGAGCCCAGGGTCAGGTTCAGCGCCTCGATGCGGGCCTGCAGGGCGGTCACGTTCTTCTGGGCGGCCTGGTCGGCCGAGCGGGCCGCCGCCACGGCCTCGCGGGCCTGCGTCAGCCGCCGGCGGGGCCCGTCGACGGCGGCGCGGGCCTGCTCCAGGGCCTCTTTGGCGTTGGCGAGGGCCTCCTGGGCGAGCTCGTGCTCGGCGAGGAGTTCGGGGTCTTCGGCGACCTCCCCCTCGTACGCCTCGTACTCGGCCCGGGCGGCCTCCGCGCGCGCCTCGGCCTCGGCGCGGGCCTCGGTGAGGCGGCCGATCTCCGACTCGCCCGCGTGGACCTTGCCGCGCAGCGCCTCCACGCGTCCGCGCAGCCGGGCGAGCTCCTCGCGGCGGTCGGCGGCGGCGCGCGCGGCGGCCTGCAGGCGACGCTCCTCGGCGGCGAGGGCCTCCTCGGCGGCGGAGCGTTCGGCGACGGCGCCGTCCAGCCCGGCCTGGGCCTCCTCCAGGGCGGCGCGCTGCATCTCCTCCTGCTCGCGGATCTGCGCGGCCTCGCGCTCCAGCTCCTCGGGGTCGCGGCCGCGCCGCTCCTCCTCGTGCGCCTCGGTGGCGTTGCGGTGCCGCTCGGCGGCCAGGTCGGCGACGCCGCGCAGCCGCTCCCGCAGCGCCGACAGCTTGAACCAGGTGTCCTGGACCTGCGCCAGTTTGGGCGCCTCGATCGCCTCCTCGGCCTCCAGCTCGCCCTCGCGGCGCTGCGCCTCGGCCAGGGCGCGTTCGGTCTCGGCGCGCCGCTGTCGCACGGCGGCCTCGTCGGCGGCCTCCTGCTCCAGCTTGGTGCGCAAGGTCACCAGGTCGTCGGCGAGCAGCCGCAGCCGGGCGTCGCGCAGGTCGGCCTGGATGACCGCGGCCCGGCGGGCGATCTCGGCCTGCCGGCCGAGGGGCTTGAGCTGGCGGCGCAGCTCGCCGACCAGGTCCTGCACGCGGGTCAGGTTGGCCTGCATGGCGTCCAGCTTGCGCAGCGCCTTCTCCTTGCGCTTGCGGTGCTTGAGGACGCCGGCGGCCTCCTCGATCACCGCGCGGCGGCCCTCGGGGCCGGAGTGCAGCACCCGGTCCAGCTGCCCCTGCCCGATGATCACGTGCATCTCGCGGCCGATGCCCGAGTCCGACAACAGCTCCTGGATGTCCAGCAGGCGGCACGGGTCGCCGTTGATGGCGTACTCGCTCTGCCCGGACCGGAACATCAGCCGGCTGATGGTGACCTCGGTGTAGTCGATGGGCAGGGCGCCGTCGGAGTTATCGATGGTGAGGACGACCTCGGCGCGGCCCAGCGGGGGGCGGCTGGCGGTGCCGGCGAAGATGACGTCCTCCATCTTGCCGCCGCGCAGGGACTTGGCGCCCTGCTCGCCCATCACCCAGGCCAGCGCGTCGACGACGTTGGACTTGCCCGACCCGTTCGGCCCGACGACGCAGGTGATGCCGGGTTCGAACTTCAGGGTCGTGGAGGACGCGAAGGACTTGAAGCCGCGCAGCGTCAGGCTTTTCAGGTACACGCGCTCGCTGTCCTCCTCGACGGATCGCGCAGGGCCACGCCCCCCGGAACGCTGTTGGTGCGGGGCCGCCCCTGCGTCCCCCCAGACGGGCGGGCCCGCGTCGCATGCCCGGCGCGCAGGGCCGGGAGCTTGTCGAACGATACCGGCCAAGACGCCCCTGGCCCGGTATCTGCGCTGCCGCTTCCTTCTAATGTGCCACGCCCGATGTGCCGGGGTCCGCCCGTATCGCCGAACGTCGCCGGCGGGTGCCGCGTGCACTGCGGTGGAGGCCGAGGAGGTGGTCGGTATCGCTCACGCGGGGGGCTGGTGCGGGTGGCATGTGCGGTAAGCGCGGTGCGGCCGACGGGGCCGGCGGGCGGGTGCCGTCACGCGCCGAGGGCCGGATGCCCGGCGGCTGTCACGAGGAGGCCCTTACCAGGCGAGCGCACCCGGAGTTTCGTCGGACGGCACAAGGCCCGGGTGCGGCAACTCGCGCGGTCCGCCGAGAACGTACCGCCCCGCGGAGAACATCACCAACGACCGGTAAAAAGGTGCAAAACAATAGGGACGCCCGCCTTCGACGTCCCTGTGTTGTTTCGATGGAAAAGGCGCCGATCAGGTCAGCGCCGGTTCGCGGTCCTTCACCCCGAGAGAGATAACGCCGTCGTCTGCCGCCGAAGCGAGCGCGTCGTTCTCCGCCTGAAGCCGCACCAGCTCGGCTTCCAGATCACGTACGCGCTGCTGCAGGCGCCGCATCTCCGCGACCATCCGGGGGTCGGGACCGCCGACGTGGCCGAGTAGAGCCTTCGCCATGACTAAGGGTCCTCCACGCTGAGTAACCAGCAGGGATCGCGCACGAAGAGCAACGAAGTGTTGGTGCGCGTATCGTCTAGAGTCGCACCGGCCGGTGTCCTGGTCAAGACGCACATCACAGGCCGGTAACAACCTGTCGTCACCAGTTTAGCAGGTACAAACCGGAATTCCCTACTCGATCACCGGGCCCGTCCCGGCGCCCGCGCGACCCGTCTTCCCGCAGGTCGGCGACCGGTCCCGGGCCCGGTCAGCGCTCTTCGAAGCCGACGGCGCCGCGCGGCTCGCTCCAGCGCTCGGTGACGCCGGTCACCTGCCCGGGCGTTTGCGGACCGCGCAGCAGCTCCAGCAGCCGCTCACAGTCCGTGCGCGGCCCCTCGGCGACCACCTCCACCCGGCCGTCGCGCAGGTTGGTCGCGCTGCCCGCCAGGCCCAGCTCCAGCGCACGGGCCCGCGTCCACCAGCGGAAACCCACCCCCTGCACGCGGCCCCGCACCCACGCGGTCAGCCGCACCTTCGCCTCGTCGGTCACAGTCCTCCCCCACTGCCCTCTAATAACGCGCACGGCGGGGACGCGGCTGGCACTTCGGGCAACTGTAGGACGAGCGGTTCATGAACGCGTCGCGCCTGATCGGCGAGCCGCAGCGCCGGCACGGCTCGTCCCTGCGCCCGTAGACGTCCAGGGAGCGGTCGAAGTAGCCGCTCTCGCCGTTGACGTTGACGTAGAGGCTGTCGAACGAGGTGCCGCCCACCGCCAGCGCCGCCGCCATGACCTCGCGCGCCGCCTCCAGCAGGCGCCGCACCTCGGCGCGGGTGAGGGTCTCGGTGGGACGCGCCCAGTGCAGCCGGGCCCGCCACAGCGCCTCGTCGGCGTAGATGTTGCCCACGCCGCTGATCAGCGACTGGTCCAGCAGGGCCCGCTTGACCCCGGTGCGCCTGCGGTGCAGCGCCCGGTAGAACGCCTCGTCATCGAAGGCGTCCTCCAGCGGGTCGGCCGCGATGTGGGCGATCGGCTCCGGGACGGGCGCCGCCTTCGCCCGCTCCGGGGGCGGGGCGAAGGCGTCGGGGACCAGCCCGGTCAGCATCAGGTGCCCGAACGTCCGCTGGTCGACGAACCGCAGGTCGTGCCCGTCGTCGTCGAACACGATCCGGACCCGCAGGTGCTTGTCCGGGGCCCGGTCGGGGTCCCCGACCAGCAGCTGCCCGCTCATGCCCAGATGGGCCAGCAGCGCCTCGCCCGCGTCCTCCGGCGCGCTGCCCGGGCCGATCAGCGGCAGCCACAGGTACTTGCCGCGGCGGCGCGGCACGTCCACCGTGCGGCCGGCCAGGCGCGCGGCGAAGTCGTCGGGGCCGGACAGGTGGCGGCGCACCGCCCGCGGGTGCAGCACCTCGGCGGACCTGATCGTGCGGCCCGCGACATGGCGTTCCAGCCCGCGCCGGACGACCTCGACCTCGGGCAGCTCAGGCATCCCGGGCCTCCGGGGCGGGCGCGGCGGATCCGATCATGCCGCCAGACTACGGGCGCCCGGACGCGCCCGTGCCGTCGGCGGCGGCGTTGCCGGAGACGTCGCGCGCACCGTCCGCCTCGCCCTCTTCGGAGCCCTGCTCCCGCCGCACGGCCATCTCGCGGATGGCGTTCCAGGCGGCCTCGGCGGCGTGCTGCTCGGCCTCCTTCTTGCTGCGCCCCTCGCCCGAGCCGTAGGTGACGCCGCCGACCCGCACGGACGCGCGGAAGGTCTTCTGGTGGTCGGGCCCGCTCTCGGCGACGTGGTACTCGGGCACGCCCAGTTCCTCGACCGCGGTCAGCTCCTGCAGCGAGGTCTTCCAGTCCAGGCCCGCGCCCAGGCCCGCCGAACGGGTGATCAGCGCGTCGAACAGCCGGTGCACCAGCGCGGACGCCTCGTCCAGACCGCGGTCCAGGTAGACGGCGCCGATCAGCGCCTCCAGGGTGTCGGCGAGGATGGACGCCTTGTCGCGGCCGCCGGTGCCCTCCTCGCCCCGGCCGAGCCGGATGTGGGCGCCCACGCCCAGCGACCGCGCCACCCCCGCCAGCGCCCGCATGTTGACCACGGCGGCGCGCAGCTTGGCCAGCTGCCCTTCGGGCAGGTCGGGATGGCCGCGGAACAGGGTGTCGGTGACGACCAGGCCCAGCACCGAGTCGCCGAGGAACTCCAGGCGCTCGTTGGTGGGCAGGCCACCGTTCTCGTAGGCGTACGAACGGTGCGTCAACGCCCGTTCCAGCAGCTCGTCGGAGACCTCCACGCCGAGCGCGGCGACGAGTTCGGCGCGGTCGGCGGGCACGGGTTCGGGTTTCTTCGCGCTCACAGGCCCTCCTCGCAAGGCCCGCAGCCGCGTGCGCCGCGGCTGCCGTCACGGCGGGCGGCCGGACGGACGGCACAATGCGGCGCGGCGAGGAGAGTTCCGCGAAGACGAGGTGCGCGCCGGT
The DNA here is from genome assembly GCF_030269545.1 of Actinomadura sp. NBRC 104425. Lineage (GTDB taxonomy): Bacteria > Actinomycetota > Actinomycetes > Streptosporangiales > Streptosporangiaceae > Spirillospora > Spirillospora keratinilytica. Next base: position 398,004 of record NZ_BSTN01000003.1, read on the forward strand.
CGACCGGCCCAGGGGGCCATTCCCGGCGTGCACCACGGCCTCGGGCGCCCGTCCCCGACCTCGCTGCCCGCGCCGGCCTCGGCCCGCCGGGTGTGGTCGATGGCGAAAGCACCGCAAGGGGCGGCCGCGCCGCGCGCGGATCCGCCCCCCGCGGGGTGCGAAGGTCAGGCCGACGGGGCGATGACCTGCCGCCGGTCGTAGGTGCCGCACGTCTGGCACGCGACGTGCGGGAGCTTCTTGTCGCGGCACGTCGGGCACTCGACCAGGTTCGGCGCGGTGGCCTTCCACTGCGCACGCCGGTGCCGCGTGTTGCTGCGCGACTTCTTCCGCTTGGGGACGGCCACGTCAGCCCTCCTGCTTTCCTTCTCGTCGGTCGTGTGGTCGGCTCCCACCCGAAGGCAGATCCGGGGGAAGCAGGCCCCGAAGGGCCTCCCACCTGGGGTCGGCCGCCTCGTGGCGGTGCTCCGGTCCGACGTCGGCCAGCCGCGCGCCGCACTCCGGGCACAGCCCCGGGCAGTCCTCCCGGCACAGCGGGGACAGCGGCAGCGCCAGCACCACCGCGTCCCGCAGCACGGGTTCGAGGTCGAGGAGGTCGTCCTCGAGTCGGAACTCGTCGTCCTCCGCGTGCCCGCCGGAGCGGGTGTCAGAATAGACGAACAGCTCCTGGAAGTCCGCCTCGAAGGTCGAGGCGATCGGGTCCAGGCAGCGCGCGCACTCCCCTTCCAGGGGCACGCGCACCGTCCCGGTCACGAGCACGCCCTCCAGCACCGCCTCGAACCGCAGGTCCAGTTCCAGGTCCGCGCCCTCGGGAACGCCCACCATCTCGACGCCGAAATCCTCCGGGGCGGGCACGACCAGAGTCTCCTCCCGCGACGACCCGGGCTGCCTGCTCAGCGCTCGGAGGTCGAGCACGAGCGGGCGGGTCGAGTCGAGGCGGGACAGAGGATTCCTGCTTTCGTGACGCATGGTGGATAACGGCCGTCGCTCCAGGCCGATTTCCCAGGGTAGCGAACCGCACGGCCCGCCCCCAACTCAGGACGGCCCGGCGCCGGTCCGGGCGGTGATCCGGGCGGCGCGGGTCCGGGCGGCGCGGCGTTTTAGTCGTCGGCGTCCTGGAGGCGCTCGACGAGCCGCTCGTGGACGATATCGGGCACCAGCCCGGAGATGTCCCCGCCGAACTTCACGACCTCCTTCATGAGGCTGGACGACAGGAACGCGTACTCGGGGTTGGTGGCCATGAACAGGGTCTCTACCCCGGCGATGCGGTGGTTCATCTGCGCCATCTGCAGCTCGTACTCGTAGTCGCTGACGGCGCGCAGCCCACGGACGATCACCGGGATGTTCTGCTGCCGGCAGTAGTCCACGGTCAGCCCGTAGAACTTGTCCACCCTGACGTTGCCGTACTCCTTGGTGACCTCGGCGATCATGTCGACGCGCTCGTCGACGGTGAACAGGCTCTTCTTCGCCTTGTTGATCAGGACGGCGACGACCACCTCGTCGTAGAGGCGGGAGGCCCGGCTGATGATGTCGAGATGCCCGTTGGTGACGGGGTCGAAAGATCCCGGACAGACGACACGGCGCACGAGGTTAGCCCCTTCGGTCCCGCGGTTGTGACCTGCGGCGCGACCGTACCAAACCGCGTTCGGTGCGCTTTCACCCGGGCTCCTGCCCCGCCCGCCGCGTGACCGCGCCCCGCACGCGGGCCGTGGTGGGGCGAAAGCGGGCGCCCTGCCCCCGGACGGGCGCGGGGTGCTCCTACGACCGCCGCACGGCACGGCCGTACCAGAACACCGCCTCACCGTAACGCCGGTCCCGCTCGGGGAGATAGCCCTCGGGCCACCGGTGCGGGGCGCCGCGGGCCGCGCGTTCCACGACGACGAGGGCGTCGGGGGCCGTCCAGCCCTGGTCCCGCAGCGCTTCCAGCAGGCTCGTCACGGCGTCGTCGGACAGCGCGTACGGGGGGTCGGCGAAGACGAGGTCGTACGGCTCGTCCGGGGGCCGACGAACGAGGCGTTCCACCCGGTCGGCGCAGATGCGCGCACCCGGCAGGCGCAGCGCGGCCGCGTTCTCCCGGATGACCTTGACCGCGCGCGGATGCGACTCCACCAGCAGCGCGTGCGCGGCGCCGCGGGACAGCGCCTCCAGGCCGACGGCACCCGATCCCGCGTACAGGTCGGCGACGCGCAGCCCGTCCAGCGGACCGAGCAGCGCGCCGATGGTGGAGAACAGCCCTTCGCGGGCGCGGTCGCTGGTGGGCCGGGTGTCCCGCCCCGCCGGCACGACGAGCCGCCGCCCTCCGGCACTGCCCGCAATGACCCTCGTCATGCCCTCAGTATCCCGGCGCCCGGGCGGAGAGAAGACTGGCGGAGATAAGGCGGGCGAGGCGCCCCCACCCCAGGACGCCCCGCCCACGCCGGTATCGGGCCCGTGCGGGCCCGTGTGCGCCGCCGCCCGTCAGGCCAGCGCCCAGCGGACCTGCGTGCGCACACCCGGATCCGGATCGGCCAGCGCTTCGGTGAGCGCGGTGAGCACGTCCGGTCGGTGCGACGCCCATCGTTCCAGAGACTGGACCGCTGCGCGTCGCACGTCCACGATACGGTCACGCAGCGCCCGCACGAGCGACGGGACGGCCGTTTCGGGGTCGTCGGCGGCCCCCAGGGCCAACGCCGCACGTCGGCGCACCTGCCAGCTGGGGTGAGTGAGAGCTGTCACAACGCGTCCGGCCAGCGGCTCGGGCACGCCCAGCGCGGCCGCGGCGTCCAGCGCGGCCATCCGCACCACCGGGTCGTGGTCGGCGAGCAGGTGCTCCAGGGCGGGCAGCCCGGACGGCCGGGCCAGCCTGCCGAGCCCCTCGGCGACCGCCACCCGCACCTCCCGCGCCGGGTCGTCGGCGGCGTCGGCGACCTCGGCCGCGGCGTGCAGGGCGACGAGCCCGACGACGGCCTGCACCCGCAGGTGCGGCTCCCCGTCCTGCAGGCCTTGGGCGTACAGTTCGTCGGCCGTGCGGACGAGGGCGGCCAGCACGTCGGCGGCCACCTGGCGGACGTGGGGGTCGGCGCCGCCGGACCGGGCCAGCAGCAGCGCCTCGACGCCCTCGTCGCCGAGGTACAGCTCGGGCAGGTCGCGCAGGGCGGCGGCGGCGACGCGGCGGACTTCGGGGTCGGCGTCGGCCAGCGCCCAGGCGAAGGTGTCGCCGGCCGACAGCGGGCCGCGGTCGGCGCGGACCAGGTCGGCCAGGGTCTGCAGGGCGGCGGCGCGCACCTCGGGTTCGGGGTCGCGCAGGAGCCCGTCCAGGTCGGCGGTCGGGTCGGCGGTCGGGTCGGCGGGCGCGCCGCGGTCGGTGGTCGTCATGGGGTCATGCCTCCGGTGCCGTCGGAACCTGTGGACTGCGGTTCAGCGGCGGGGACACAAGGCGCTGGCCTGACGCCGGAAGTCGACGTGCAGCCGCGCGGTGAGGGGCCGGATCGGAGACACGACCCCATCGTCATCGAGAAAACTTAAGTAAGTCAACCTATTAACTAGGGAATTATCGGCATGGTCTCCGTCACAGGGGCGCGGGCGCGGCCCGCAGGCGTTCAGGCCTTCTCCAGGTAGCCGGCGCGGTCCTCGTCCAGCAGGGCCGCCAGCTCGTCGGCGAGCGCGGCATGGCCGGCCAGGTCGGGGTCCTCGTCGACCAGCCGGGTGGCCTCCTCGCGGGCCGCGCGGATGACGTCCTCGTCGCGCAGCAGCGTGAGCAGCCGCAGGCTGGACGAGCGGCCGGCCTGCGCGGCGCCGAGCACGTCGCCCTCCCGGCGCTGCTCCAGGTCCAGCCGGGACAGCCGGAACCCGTCGGTGGTGGAGGCCACCGCGTCCAGCCGGGCCCGCGACCCGCTGCCGGGCTCGGCATCGGTGACCAGCAGGCACAGGCCGGGCAGCGTGCCGCGGCCGACCCGGCCGCGCAGCTGGTGCAGCTGGGAGACGCCGAACCGGTCCGCATCCATGATCACCATGACGGTGGCGTTCGGCACGTCCACGCCGACCTCGACGACCGTGGTGGCCAGCAGCACATCCAGCTCCCCCGCCGCGAACCGGCGCATGACCGCGTCCTTCTCGTCGGGGTGCAGCTTGCCGTGCAGCACGCCGATGCGCAGCCCGGTCAGCAGCTCGTTCTCCAGCCGCGGCAGCAGCTCCATGATGCCCAGCGGCGAGCGGCGTCCGGCCTCGTCCTCGGCCACCACCGGGGCGTCGTCCTCGGCGCCCTCCTGCTCGCCGATGCGCGGGCAGACGATGTAGATCTGGCGGCCCTGCCGCGCCTCCTCCTTGATACGCTCCCAGATGCGGGCGAAGTAGGCGGGCTTCTCCGGGGGCACCACGTGGGTGCGGATCTCCGACCGCCCCTCCGGCAGCTGCCCCAGCACCGAGGTCTCCAGGTCACCGAAGACCGTCATCGCGACCGTGCGGGGGATCGGGGTGGCGGTCATCACCAGCACGTGGGGCCGCCCCCCGGACACCTTCTCGCGCAGCGCGTCGCGCTGCTCGACCCCGAACCGGTGCTGCTCGTCCACCACCACCAGGCCCAGATCGGCGAACTGCACGTGCCCCTGGAGCAGGGCGTGCGTCCCGACGACGATGCCCGCGGCGCCGGACGCCACGTCCAGCAGCGCCTCCTTGCGGGCCTTGGCGCCCTGCGACCCGGTCAGCAGCGCCACGCGGGTGGCGTGGTCGGCCCCGCCGATCTGCCCGGCCTGGGCGAGCTCGCCGAGCATCCCGATGATCGACCGGTAGTGCTGCTGCGCCAGCACCTCGGTCGGCGCCAGCAGCGCCGCCTGCCCGCCGCCGTCGACCACCTGCAGCATCGCCCGCAGCGCCACGATGGTCTTGCCCGCGCCGACGTCGCCCTGCAGCAGGCGGTGCATCGGGTGCTCGCGGGCCAGGTCGGCGGCGATCTCGTCGCCGACCTGGCGCTGGCCCTTGGTGAGCTGGAACGGCAGGCGGGCGTCGAAGGCGTCGAGCAGGCCGCCCGCGACGGCGGGGCGCGGCGTGGCGGGCAGGGCTCCCGCGGCGCGGCGGCGCTGGGCCAGGGCGACCTGCAGGACGAACGCCTCGTCCCACTTGAGCCGTTTGCGGGCGCGGCCGAGCTCCTCCCAGTCGCGGGGGCGGTGGATGCCCTCGTACGCCTCGCGCAGGCCGACGAGGCCGTAGCGGCGGCGCAGCGGCTCGGGAAGCGGGTCGTCGCCGAGCCCCAGGCCGTCGAGGTTGTCCAGCAGGATCCCGACGGACTTGCCGATCGTCTCGATGTCCAGGCCCTTGGTGGACGGGTAGATCGGGATGATCTCGTCGGCCCACTCCTGGGCGGCCTCCTCGGCGTCGCGCGCCGCGACCACCTTGTACTGGGGGTGGGCCAGCTGGCGCTGCGGGCGCCCGCTGCGCGGCCGGTAGGTGCTGATCTTGCCGGCGAACAGGCCGCGGGTGCCCGGCGACAGCTCCCGTTCGGGCCGGTAGGAGCCCTTGCGGCCGAAGAAGCTCAGCTTCAGCTCGCCGGTGCCGTCGGTGACGGTGATCTCCAGGACGTAGCCGGGGCTGCGCGACAGCGTGCGGCCCTGCACCTTGACGACCTCGGCCATGACCGTGACGTGCTCGCCGTCCTGCAGGTCGTTGAGCGGGGTGAGCTCGCCGCGGGTGGCGTACCGGCGCGGATAGTGGTGCAGCAGGTCGCCGACGGTTCGCAGGTCGAGGCCCTTGTCCAGCACCTTGGCCGTCCTGTCGCCCAGGACCTTGCGCAACGGCTCGTCGAGTTTCGCCACGCCCCCCTTTCTACCGCGCGGCACTGTCAGGGGCGGGGCGGACCGGGGTCACTCGATCCCGATGAGCAGTGGGCACCGCTCCTGGCGGCCGTCGTAGACGGCGACCTCCACGTCCGGGCGGTGCTCGCGCAGGTGGTCCTCCAGCGCAGCGGCCAGTCCGGGCGGGGCCTGCGCGCCGGCGATGAGGGTGACCAGCTCGCCGCCGCCCGACAGCATCCGGTCCAGCACCTGCCGGGCCACCTCGGCGAGATCCGTGCCGATCATGGCGACGTCGCCCTCGATCAGGCCGAGGACGTCGCCGGGCCGACACAGGCCCACGCTGGTCACGGCCTCCCCGGCGGCCACCTCCAGATGCCCGAACCTCGTGGCGCCCGCCGCCCGGGTCATGGCGATCACGTCGTCGTGGAAGCGGCGCAGCGGGTCGTGCACGGCCAGCGCCGCCAGGCACTGCACCGCCGCCCGGGTGGGGACGACCGCGATGCGCACGCCGCTGTCGCGGGCCCGTTCGGCGGCGGCCTCGGCCAGGGCCAGCACCCCCGGCTCGTCGGGCAGCACCGCCACCTCGTCGCCCGCCGCGACGACCGCGTCGGCCAGCACGGCCAGCGGCGGCGCGGCGCCGGGCTCGTGGCGCACCACCCGCGCGCCGCAGCTCTCGAACAGCTCGGCCAGCCCGCCGGCCGCAGTGACCGCCACCACGGCGCGTCCCGTGCACGGCGCCTGCGGGTGCTCCTCGGCGTGCAGGTAGGTGATGCGGATGCGGTGCGGGCGGCCCGCCCGCAGGCCCGCCTCGACGGCGGCGCCCGCGTCGTCGACGTGCACGTGGACGTTCCACAGCCCGTCGCCGCCCACGACGACCAGACAGTCGCCGAGCCGGTCGAGGTCCTCGCGGAGCTGCGGGACGGCCTCGTCGGGCGCGTCCAGCAGGTACATGACCTCGTAGCCGGGGGCGGCCGCGGCCTCCCGCCGGGCGGCGCGCTCGCCGGCCGGGGGCGCCCCGGTTCGGGCGGGCACCTCGTACCGTTCGGGGTACTCGTCGGTGATCACGGCGGCGAGGGCGTCGAGCACCACGCACAGGCCCGCCCCGCCCGCGTCCACCACGCCGCTGCGGGCCAGCACGTCGAGTTGCGCGGTGGTGCGGCGCAGCGCCTGCCGCGCCCCGGCGGCGGCCGCGCGGGCGGCTTCGGCCAGGCCGCCGGTCGCGCCGTCCCCGGTCGCGGCGGACGCGGCGTCCAGCACGCTGAGGATGGTGCCTTCGACCGGGTGCGCGACGGCGTTGCGGGCCAGGACCGCCGCGTATCCCAGGGCCTCGGCGAAACGGGCCGGGTCGGGGGAGGCGCCTCCCGGTCCGAGGATCTCCGCCAGCCCGCGGAACACCTGGCTGAGGATCACCCCGGAGTTGCCGCGGGCGCCCAGCAGCGCGCCCTGGGCCAGTCCCCGCCACACGCCGGCCGCGTCGCCGTCTGCGCCGCCGTCCGCCTGCTCGGCCGCCTCGGCGGCCGCCAGGACGGTCAGGTGCAGGTTGGTGCCGGTGTCGCCGTCGGGAACGGGGAAGACGTTGAGGGAGTCGATCTCGGCGCGGGTCCGGCCGAGGGCGTCGGCCGCCAGCCTGCTCCACCGCCGTACCGCCGCCGCGTCGAGGACCTCGCCCACACCCGCCCCTCTCCACCGGTGCCCGGCCCCCGCCGGGGGTGTCCGCCGGGTGCCGCAGGGGTTTCCGCGTCCCCATCTGTACCGCGCGCAACGTACCCTTGGGAACAGACCGCGCCCGGGGTGGGGGCGCGGCCGATTCGCCTCCCCGACGCCGGGTCGGCTACCCTGGTCCGTGCGCCTCGTCCGGGGTGCGCTCGGCGAGCGCCGGTCCGTCCGGTGAGACACCGGTCGCTCCATCGCACAGCATCGACACCACTTGGAGTTTCCCGTGGCTTCCGTCTGCGACGTCTGCGGCAAGGGACCCGGTTTCGGCATGCGCGTCTCCCACTCGCACCGCCGCACCCCGCGCCGCTGGAACCCCAACATCCAGCGCGTGCGCGCCGTCGTGAACGGCAGCACCAAGCGGATCAACGCCTGCACGTCCTGCATCAAGGCGGGCAAGGTCGTCAAGCCCTCCGTCTGAGACGGACCGGGGCGGCGACCAGGGCGACAGGCCGTCCACCGGGGTCCGCCCGGCGTCGCAGTCGCGCCCGTCCCCTCTCCCAGGGGCGTTCTCCTGGAAATCCGCGAGTCGGCTCACCGGTTCTCCGGCGAGCCGACTTTTTGCTGTCCGCGCAGGCGGGTCAGGCGGAGCCGCGCAGCCGCCAGCCGTGGTCGACCGGGCCGATCCCCGACCCCAGGGGGAAGCCGGCGGCGATGGCGCCGGTGACGTACTCCTTGGCCTTGGCCACGGCGTCGTGGACGTCCTCGCCGCGCGCCAGGTAGGAGGCGATCGCGGATGCCAGGGTGCAGCCCGTGCCGTGGGTGTGGCGGTTGTCGTGGCGGGGCGCGGTGAAGCGGTACTCGCGCTCGCCGTCGAACAGCAGGTCGGCCGGTTCGCCGGGCAGGTGGCCGCCCTTGATCAGCACCCAGCGGGGACCGAGCGCCTTGACCGCCTCGGCGGCCTCGCGCATCCCCGCCTCGTCCACCACCTTCACGCCGGTGAGCTGCTCGACCTCCCACAGGTTGGGGGTGACGACGGTGGCGGTGGGCAGCAGCGCGCTCCGGACGGCGTCGACGGCGTCGGGGGCCAGCAGCGGGTCGCCGTGCTTGGACACGCCGACCGGGTCGACCACGACGGGGACGTCCACCCCGGCGAGCACCTCGGCGACGGTCTCCACCAGCACCGAGGACGCCAGCATGCCGGTTTTGATCGCGTCGGCGCCGATGTCGGACAGCACCGAGTCGAGCTGGGCGCGCACCGCCTCGGGCGGCAGCTCCCAGTAGCCCTGCACGCCCAGGGAGTTCTGCGCGGTCACCGCCGCGATGACGCTCATCCCGTGAGTGCCGAGCGCGAGCATCGTCTTCAGGTCGGCCTGGATACCGGCGCCGCCGCCGGAGTCGGAGCCCGCCACGGTGAGCACGAGCGGCGGTGCCTTGTCGCCTGGGGAGTTATGCGTCATGCCGCCCACTCTAGGCGGTTTCCCGATCGCGATGATCCGCGGCGGGCGGGTCAGACCCGGGTGCAGCGCAGGCGGTTCAGAATGCAGTAGTACGGGCCGCGCGGGGTGCCGGTGCCGACGAACACCACGCGGACGGACCGGCCGGGGGCCAGCGCCGGGGCGCCGGGACGGCTGCGCACGAAGCCGGTGGTGCCGGTGCGCACGACGGTGGCGCCGGAGAACGACACGATCTTGGAGTTCTTGATCCTGAAGGCGAGGGCCCACTTGGCCACCGGCTCGGTGCCGCGGTTGGTGACGGTGGCGGTGGCGCGGTAGCCGGTCTCGGTGCGGGAGGCGACCCGGAAGGCGACCACCAGGCCGTCGGCGCGCTCGGCGCCCCGGCTGGCGCGGTCGCCCTGCCCGCGTTCGGACACCTGGCTGCTGCCGGTGTGCGGCTCGGACGGGGCTCCGCCGGCGAAGTTCAGGGAGATCTGCTGGGTGCTGAACGCGTAGGAGACCACGCCGACCGCCATCACCAGCGCCAGCATCGGGAAGAGCGGAAGGGGGACGAGGCCGATGAGCTTGATCCAGCGGCGGCCGTTCTCCGGCGGATCGGCGCCGGTCGCGTCGCCCTCGTCGGCGGGCCGGTTCGGCTTGGTGTGTCGTCCCATCCCATCCCTCTTCGATCAGAGGATGTATACCAAACCAGCTCCAAATGTGCCCACCAGACGCTGAAAGACGGCGCGCGCGCCTGCCGGGGGTGTCCGGCCGTCGGCGGGGCCCGTCCGACTCAACCGCGGAAGTGGTCCCATCCGCCGGGTCCGTAGGGGCGGCCGTCCACCACGACGCCCTCGCCTTCGGCGACGCGGCCGATGACCGCCCAGGTCGGCGGGGGTTGCGCGGCGGGCGGGAAGGTGCCGGCGAAGGCGTGGTCCTCGCCGCCGGTGAGCGCGTGCCGCAGCCCGTCGGGCCCGAGCACCGCCGGCACGGGGACGGCCGCGGAGTCGACCTCGACGCGCACGCCGGAGGCCTCGGCGATGTGACCGAGATCCTGCAGCAGGCCGTCGCTGACGTCCAGCAGCGCGGTCGCGCCGGCCGCGCGCGCCTCCTCGGCCGCCTCGTAGGGGGGACGGGGCCGCCGGTGCGCCTCGACCAGCTCCGCGGGCTCGCGCTCGCCGCGCCGCAGCACCTCCAGGCCCGCCGAGGAGAAGCCGAGCCGCCCCCGCACCGCCACCAGGTCGCCGGGGCGCGCCCCGGACCGCGTCAGCGGCGGCCGCCCGCCCAGGTCGCCCAGCGCCGTGATCGCGAGAGTGACCGCCGGAGCCGCCACCACGTCGCCGCCGGCCACCGACGCGCCGGCCTCGGCGCATTCGTCGGCCAGCCCCTCGTACAGGCGCTGCGCCCAAACGGCGTCGGTGGCGGCGGGCGCGGCCAGCCCGACCAGCAGCGCGGTGGGGCGGGCGCCCATGGCGGCCACGTCGGCGAGGTTCTGCGCGGCGGCCTTGCGCCCGATGTCGTAGGGGGACGACCAGTCGCGGCGGAAGTGCCGGTCTTCCACGAGCAGGTCGCAGGTGGCCACGACACGCCCGTCCGGCGCGGCGACCACGGCCGCGTCGTCGCCGGGGCCGAGCGCCACGTCGGGCCCGAGCGGCAGCCCCCCGGTCAGCCGGGAGATCAGGCCAAACTCCCCCAAGTCACCGATCGTGGTCATACGCCCCCCGAAAAATGGACATCGCCCCCGACGCGCCGTCACAGCGGGTATCACGATACGGTGACCGTCGACACACTCTTCGCCCGGGGAGGACGACATGGTGCGCGCCTACATCCTCATCCAGACCGAAGTGGGCAAGGCGGCCGAGGTCGCCCGGCAGATCGCCGACATCCCGGGCGTCGTCCAGGCCGAGGACGTGACCGGGCCGTACGATGTGATCGTCCGCGCCGAGTCCGGCAACGTCGACGACCTGGGCAAGCTGGTGGTGGCCCAGATCCAGGCGGTCGAGGGCATCACCCGCACGCTGACCTGTCCGATCGTGCACATCTGAGGTTCCGACCCGACCGTGCGCCCTCCTGTCCCCCGCGTGCCGCCGCCCGGTGCCCGCATGCCGCTGCCCGGCGTCCGCCGCGCGGTGCGGGCGCGGGGCGCCGCCCTGGCGCTCCTGCCCGCCGCCCTGCTGCTGTCCGGATGCGGCGCCGGGGCCGTCCAGGTGCCCGTGCCCACGCCGGACGCCGCGACGGCCCGGCTGTGCGCGGGGCTGCGGCTGCCGGAGAAGGTGCACGGGCAGCAGCGCCGCGACACCACCCCGGAGTCGCCGCTGACCGCCGCGTGGGGTTCGCCCGCGATCGCGTTGCGCTGCGGCGTGCCGCGTCCGGCCGGGCTGCGGCCGGACTCCCAGCTGATGACCATCAACGGGGTGGACTGGTTCGGCGTCCCCGCCGACCGGCCCGTCACGTTCACCGCCGTGGCCCGCCAGGCGTACGTCGAGGTGACCGTGCCCGCCAAGTACGCGCCGCCGGGCGACGTCCTCATCGAGCTCGGCTCGGCGATCGCCTCCACCATCCCCAAGAAGCCCGAGGGCCAGATCTAGGCGGGCCCACCCCACAGCGGCACCGGGCTCTCGCCGCGGGGGTGGTAGCCGGGAAGGGGTTCGCCGGACGCGGCGCGCTCCAGCCGCCGCATCCCGTCCGACAGCACGTCGGCCTTGATCATCTCTACGGAGACCGCGGTGACGTTGCCGAGGTCGAACCAGTCGCGCTCCAGGACCACCGCCGCCCCCACGCGCTGGGCTCCAGCGATACGCCGTTGGCGCTGGAGAACGTGACGTGGTCGCGGAACGCCGCCGCCACGTCGGCGTGCCGCGACAGCGCCCAGAAGCCGAGTTCGTCGTTGCGGTAGAGCGGCGCCTCATCCCTGAGGCGCGCGTACGTCGGGTAGGGGTCCTCGTGGACGGCGTCGTCGAACGGACTGCAGGTGGAGGCTCCCGCAGGGGCTCCACAGCCGTCACCTCACTCGGGCAGCATCAGCTCCGCTATCTCCGTCAGCCGGTCGGCCATGCGGGCGTAGGAGGTGTGACCCATGCCGGCGTGCACCAGCGCACCGGCGTAGGCGATTTCGAGCGCGCCCAGCACCCGGGGGTCGGCGTCGTCGCCGAGCGCCGTCCGCAGGCGCTCGCGGATCCGCACGCCGATGCGCTGCCGCAGCTCGCGCACGTCGGGGTCGCTTCCGAGCATCGCCGCCGTGCACGCCGCCGCGAGCTCCGGCTCGTCGGACACCAGCAGCGCCACCTCGCGCAGCACCGAGGCCACCCGTTCGCGCGCCGGGCCCGTCCCCCGCTCGACAGGCGGCAGCGCGCTCAGCCGCCGCCAGAACACCTCGGTGATGAGGTGGTTCTTGGACGTGAAGTAGGTGTAGGCGGTGGCCGGCGCCACCCCGGCGCGGCGGGCCACGTTCCGCACGGTCAGCCCGTCGTATCCGTGGTCGCGCAGCTCGGCGACGGCCGCTTCGGTCAGCCGCCGCACGGTGTCGGCCTGCCGCCCGGTGAGCCGCCGCCGGGTGGGCTCGGTCGCCAACTCACTGGACATGTGTCCAGACATTAGTTCAGTAATGTGCGCGTGACAAGACACGGGCGAGGGCCGACCCCGCTGAACCTCCGATGCGGAACGCTAAGGTTGCGGCTGCCGCGCCTCCCGGGCGCTGCGGACGTACTGCAGCCACTGTAGGTTTCTCCCCACGCCTCCGGAAGGCCCTGCGTGTCGAGGAGGTCGAGGGTCAGTTCCCAGATGCGGCCGACGAGCCTGCGGTGCAGGATTACCGCACGGCCGTCGTCCCGCCGACAGGTCATCGCGGACGCCCCGTGTCCAGCAGCTCGGTGCCGATATCGCCGAGCGCTTCGATGCAGGTGGTGAAGGTGCGCGCCCGCGACCGGCCCTCCGTGACGTTCTCGGCGGACGGACCCGTCCAAGCGGCGAGCCGGCCTGCCGCTCTCCCTCACAGCGATCGGCGCGGCATGCGGAGCAGTCGAGAGGTGTTCGGTGCTGAGTGCCGCGACGTTCGGTCGGCTCTGTGGGGCGGGTGGGATTCGAACCCACTCAGCACGAAGCACCTGCTTTACCGGCAGGCCCGACTCTCCCGCGTCGGCGCCACCCCTCGGCGTGCGCCCTCACAATGCCACCGCACGACCACTGCTCCCAAGCGATTTTCGGGGACGCCCCGTCAGCCGCATGCGGCCGCAGAGATGCGACACCAGGACAGCACCGTGCCGCACAGCGCGCCACATACCCCGCCCAACCTTCCGCCCACCGCACGTGAACGGGATGCGTGCCCCAGAACGGCACCATGCCACAGCAGGCGCGTCGTCGGCCCATATTGCGGCCTGGCTGAATCGCGGAGCATGCACCGCGTTGGCGGTGTGCCGTGTGATCGTGTCCACCGCACGTAGGCGAGAAACCGGGAACGTACCCCCGACAGGATTCGAACCTGCACCATTCCTGCATCTCGAACAGGCGCCTCTGCCAATTGGGCAACGGGGGCGTGGTGCGGCTCCCGGGATTCGAACCCGGAACATCCACTTTTTGAGAGTGGCCTCTCTGCCGGTTGGAGTAGAGCCGCACGAAAAGAGAAGGAGTGATCCTTCAGAGAAGGCGTCGCTTGGAAACGCTCCGCTGGAGATCAGATGAGGGACCCGCCGCGGCGAGCGAGCGGTGCCCCGGGCAGTCGTAGTCGTTCGTACTTCGCGGTGACCTTCCCCTCAGTCTTTGTGTCCGGTTCACTGTCGGGCTACCTGCTCGCGGAGCACCGTCATGCGGCGTGCCGCGTGTCCTGTCCGGCCTTTCGCCCAGCGCACGTGGGCGAGGGGCCGGATCGTACCCCCGACAGGATTCGAACCTGCACCGTTCCTGCATCTCGAACAGGCGCCTCTACCAGTTGGGCAACGGGGGCGTGGTGCGGCTCCCGGGATTCGAACCCGGAACATCCACTTCCTGAAAGTGGCCTCTCTGCCAGTTGGAGTAGAGCCGCGCGTAGAAAGAAGGGGCGATCGGTCGGGGAAGGCGTCGCTCGGAACCGCGCGGCCGGGAGATCAGGCGAGGGACCGGCCATGGTCGGCGAGCGACGCCCCGGGCAGTCGCAGTCGCAGTAGTTCGAGCGTCATGGCCGGTCCTCCTCTCCAAAAGTCTCGGTGTCGTTCCCCTGTCGGGCTGACGAAGACCACTGTGCCAGAAAGTCCCCGTGCAAGCAACACTTATTCCGCAACTCCGACGGCGGCCGCATGACTCATTGGTGCGGCACGTGCCCGGTGTTCGCCGAACGGTTCGATATTCAAGGGGGCGCCGGAAGAAGCCGCCGTGCTTCTCAGCAGATCAGCTTGCGCTCCTTCGGCCGGGTCAGTCGGGGATGTGGGGTGCCGTCGCGCATGGGTGAGAAGCGGTGGCGGGCGGCGGTCGTGCCGGCGGTCATGCGGGTGATGTCGGCCTCGAGGAGCACCCGCGCGACGACGGCACGGTGTGCGGTCCGGTGATCTCCGCCCGGCAGCGCGCCCGCGTCGAGAGCTGTCTGGAGCCGGCGGTGCGGGAGGGCGGCAGACCGCGAGAACGACTTCTGGATCGAGCCGACCCTGGTCACCGGCCTGACCAACGACTGCCGCACCGCCCGCGCGGAGATCTTCGGGCCCGTCCTGGTGATCCTGCCGCACGACGGCGACGACGACGCGGTGCGGCCGGCCGACGACTCGCCGCACGAGCTGTCGGGCGCGGTGCACGGCGGCGACGCCGAGCGCGCCGGGCGGTCGCGCGGCGGCTGCGCACCGGGACCGTCAGCGTCAACGGCGGCCGTGTGGTACGCGGCGGACGGCCCGTTCGGCGGCTACAAGCAGTCCGGCATCGGCCGCGAGATTGGCGTGGCCGGGTTCGAGGAGTACCTGGAGACCAAGGCGATCGCCGAAAGCCCGTCCTAGAGGAGGCACAGTGCGGTTCGAGGGGAAGGTCGCGGTCGTCACCGGGGCGGCGGGCGGCGATCTTCCTGCCCCACTGCGTCGGCTGGCCGCTGAGGTCCCGCCTGCACGTGCAGATCGAGAAGCTGATCGCCGAGCGCGAGCGCGGTCAGCGGCCGGCCAGCGGGCTCGGGGCGGGCATCAGCATCGGCCCGTTCACCCGGAACCGCTCCACGCCCCGGCGGGTCAGGTGGACCCGCAGGTCGATCCACCCGGACCGGGCGGCCAGGCGGCAGTCGTCGGCGCCGCGCACCGGGAAGTGCAGGTCGCCCACCGACAGCTTGGCGCCGCGCACGTGCACCGGCAGCAGCACCCGCGACCCGGCCGTCAGCGGCGCGATGCCGCAGCCGCCGATCTGCCGTCCGCGGGCCTCGCTGCTCACCGCCTCGGCCGCGATGCGCCGGTACGCGGCCGTCCCCTCCTCGACGTGCCCGAGCAGCATCTTGGGTGCCCCGGTGTCCAGCCGCCACACGTCCGCGTCCGGTTCGGCGGCCGGTTTCCGGTCCTGCTCGGCGGCGGCCGCGGCCGTGAGCATCGCCGCGTCCGGCGCGCAGCCGATCACGCCGGGGTGCCCGTTGGGCGCGTACACGCCGTCGGAGCGGCCCACGCCGATCACGTCCACCACGATGACGTCACCGGGCTCGGCGCCCACCACCACGACCGGACCGCACAGCACCGGATCGGCGCCGGGCTCGCGCGCCTGGCACTCCATCCGGATCGAGCCGCCCGTGAGCACCTCGGCCACCGCCGGTATCTCCGGGTGCCACCGGTCGTGCCCGGGCACCGCACGGCTCGCGTCCCCACCGCTCCACGGCGACACGGCGAACGCGGGAGCGGCGGCCGCACTGATGGACGGTTCGGAGGCAAGCGGGAGCGACAACGGGATTCCTTCCTCACGGGGACTGGTTACGAAAGAATCCTGCCGACCGACCTGTTTCCGAGTGATTTCAACACCCTTACGACCCGGTTAGCGTTCCCCGGCGGGCACCGGGCCCGGTCACCGCAGGCCGCTGGGGCGGTCGAGGGCGGTCCGGATGAGCCGGTCGACCAGGGCGGGGTAGTCCACGCCGCTGGCGGCCCACATCTGCGGGAACGCCGACGACGGGGTGAAGCCCGGCATCGTGTTGATCTCGTTGAGGATCCAGCGGCCGTCGGGGGTGTAGAAGAAGTCGACGCGGGCCAGGCCCTCGCAGTCGAGGGCGTCGAACGCGGCGACCGCCAGGCGCTGCACCTCGGCGACGGCCCCGGGCGGCAGGTCCGGGGGGATGGCCAGCCGGGTCGTGCCGTCCAGGTACTTGGTCTCGAAGTCGTAGAAGTCGTGGTCGCCGGTCATCAGGATCTCGGCGGGCAGGCTGGCCTCGGCGGGGCCGCCGTCCAGCCCCTGCAGGACGCCGCATTCGATCTCGCGGCCGACGATGGCGGCCTCGACGATGACCTTGGGGT
The DNA here is from genome assembly GCF_030269545.1 of Actinomadura sp. NBRC 104425. Taxonomy (GTDB): domain Bacteria; phylum Actinomycetota; class Actinomycetes; order Streptosporangiales; family Streptosporangiaceae; genus Spirillospora; species Spirillospora keratinilytica. The sequence continues at coordinate 414,285 of NZ_BSTN01000003.1, forward strand.
CGTGCTCGCGGGCCGCCTCGACGGCCGCGGTCAGGTCGTCCTCGGACTCCACCTTGGAGATGCCCATGCTGGACCCGGCGCGGGCGGGCTTGACGAACACCGGCAGGCCCAGCTGCTTGATCTCGTCCAGCTTGGCGGTGCGGGCGGTGCGCCACTCCCGGTCGCCGACCATCACGTACCGGCCGACCGGCAGGCCGCGGGCCTGCCAGACCAGCTTCATGAAGCCCTTGTCCATGCCGACCGCGCTGGCCAGCACCCCCGCGCCGACGTAGCGGACGCCCGCCAGGTCGAGCATGCCCTGGATGGTGCCGTCCTCGCCGTACGGGCCGTGCAGCAGCGGCAGGACGACGTCGACCTCGGTGAGGGTGGCGGGCACCCGGCCCGGTTCGACCACCACCAGGCCCTTGGTGGCGGGGTCGAACGGCAGCGCCAGGGCCTTGCCGTCGCCGGAGACCTCGGGGAGCCGCCCGTCCTCGATGGCCAGCTGCTGGTCCTCGGGTGCGAGCACCCAGCGGCCGTCGCGGGCGATGCCGACGGGCACCACCTCGTAGCGGTCGCGGTCGATGGCGGCCATGACTGCCCCTGCGGTGACGCAGGAGATCGCGTGCTCGCTGCTGCGTCCGCCGAAGACCACGGCCACACGGATCTTTGGTGAAGCGTCGGACATGATGTCCGACCCTACAGCGATCAGTGTGTGTCGGCTACGAGCCGGGTGCCGTCGGCGCCGTCCAGTGTGCGGCCGACGGCGTCGAGCGCCTCGGTCACGTCGCGGACCAGGTCCTCGGCGTCCTCCAGGCCCAGGCTGAAGCGGACCGCGCCGGGGTCGATGCCGGCGGCGCGCAGCGCGGCGTCGTCGTGGCAGCGGTGAGTGGTGGAGGCCACATGGGCGACGTGGGTGTGGGTGCCGCCGACGCAGGTCGCCGGGGTCGCCAGCCGCAGGGCGTCGACCAGGGCCAGGCCCGCGCGGCGCCCGCCGGCCGGGGTGACGGTGACCACGGCGCCGTACCGGGTGCCCTCCGGGCCGGCGTCGAACAGGGCGCGGGCCTGCTCGTGCCCGCGGTGGCCGGGCAGCCCCGGGTAGTCGACGGAGCGGACCGCCGGGTGCCGGGCGACGGCGGCGGCGAACAGGTTGGCGGTGTCGCACTGGCGGCGCACCCGCAGCGGCAGGGTCTCCAGGCCGCGGCGCAGCAGGAACGCCTCGTCGGGCGCCAGCGCCGCGCCGGTCTGCACGCGGACCCGGCGGACCTGCTCGACCAGGTCGGGCGCGCCGACGACCGCGCCGCCGGTGGCGTCGCCGTGCCCGCCGATCGCCGCGGTCGCCGAGTGCACCACCAGGTCGGCGCCGTGCTCCAGGGGACGGCACACCACCGGCGTGGCCAGGGTGGCGTCGACGGCCAGCAGCGCCCCCGCGCCGCGGGCCAGCGCGGCCAGGCCCGGCAGGTCGGGGACGGCCAGCCCGGGGTTGCCCGGCACCTCGGCCCAGATCAGCCGGGTGGTGGGCCGGATCGCCTCGCGCACGGCGGCGGTGTCGGCGACGTCGACGAACGAGGCGTCGACGCCGAACCGCGACAGCAGCCCGTCCAGCAGCACGTACAGGTCGCGGTGCGGGCCGGCGGGCGCGACGACGTGGGCGCCCGCGTCGGTGAACGCCAGCAGCACGGCGGTGGCTGCGGCCATGCCGGACGCGAACGCCTCCCCCTCCACCGGCCCGGACGTCCCGTGCCCCTCCAGGGCGGCGAGGCCGGCCGCGAACGCGTCGGCGGTGGGGTTGGCCATCCGGCCGTAGGAGTAGCCGGGCGCGCGGCCGCTGAGCAGGGCCGCATGCTCGGCGGCGCCGGCGAAGGCGAACGCGCCGGCGCGCCAGACCGGCTGCCCCACCGGCGCCTGGCGCGGCAGCGGCGGCGCGGGCAGGTGGACGGCTCGGGTGTTCTCACCGTGTGAACGACTGCTTCCCTTGGTACGCATCGTTCACAGCATGTCACACTCCGTAGCGCTCCGGCTTGGGAGAACGCGAGATCAGTGAGATCGCGGCGTCCTTGATGGGCACCCCGTGGCGCAGCACGTTGACGACCGCCTCGGTGATCGGCATCTCGACGTTGTGCTTGCGGGCCAGCTCCAGCACCGCCTCGGACGACTTGACGCCCTCGGCGGTCTGCTTGGTGACCGCCACCACCTGCTCCAGCGTCATGCCGCGGCCCAGGTTCTCGCCGAACGTGCGGTTGCGCGACAGCGGCGAGCTGCACGTGGCGATCAGGTCGCCCATCCCGGCCAGCCCGGCGAAGGTGTGCTCGTCGGCGCCCAGCGCGGCGCCCAGCCTGGCCGTCTCGGCCAGCCCTCGGGTCATCAGCAGCGCCCGGGTGCTGTCGCCGAAGCCGAGCCCCACCGCCATGCCGACGCACAGCGCCACGATGTTCTTGACCGCGCCGCCCAGCTCGCAGCCGATCACGTCGGTGGTGGTGTAGACGCGGAAGTACGGGGTCATGGTGGCGGCCTGCAGCCGCCGGGCGCGTTCCTCGTCCACGCACGCGGCGACGGCGGCGGCGGGCTGCCCGGCGGCGACCTCGCGGGCCAGGTTGGGCCCGCAGAACACCGCGACCCGCTCGTCCGGCACCCCGGCGACCTCGGCGATCACCTCCGACATCCGGCGGCAGGTGCCGAGCTCCACCCCCTTCATCAGGCTGACCAGCACCGAATCGGGCGGCAGCAGCGGCGTCCAGGCCGCCAGGTTCTCCCGCAGCGACTGGGCGGGGACGGCCAGCGCCACGAAGTCGGCGCCGGCCAGCGCCTCGGCCGGGTCGGTGGTGGCGCGCACCCCCTCGGGCAGGACGATCCCCGGCAGGTAGTCGGGGTTCTCGCGGCGTTCGTTGATCGCCTCGACGACCGCGGGCCGGCGCCCCCACACCGTGACCTCGCCGCCCGCGTCGCGCAGCAGCTTGGCGAACACGGTCCCCCAGGACCCCGCCCCCATCACGGCGGTGCGGACTGTCACGCGGTCTCCGCCTCCTTGCTCTCGCCGGCGTCCGCGGCCCCGTCCGGCCGCACGGCTTCTGCTCGGGTCTCTGCGCGGGCCTCGGAGCGGTCCCCGGGCGCGGCCGCGGCGGCGGCCCGGCGGCGCTCCTCCAGGACCTTGTGGTGGTCGTACAGCTCCTTGGGGGGCTCCTGGCCGCGCAGCTCGCCGAGCAGCCCGGCGATGGTCGTCATGATCTCGTCGGTGGCCTCGCGCAGGGTGCTCTTGGTGAGCGGTTTGCCCTGGTAGCGGGACAGGTCCACCGGCGGCCCGGCGATCACCTTGATCTTCTTGCGGGGGAACGGGTGGAAGCCCTTCTTCAGGGTGCCCGCCAGGCCCCGCTTCTCGACCTTGGGGTACGGCAGCAGCTCGTGGGTGCCCCAGATGGCCACCGGGACGACCGCGGCGCCGGTCTTGAGCGCCATGCGGGCCACGCCGGTCTGGCCGGTCATCGGCCACAGCTCCGGGTCGCGGGTGCAGCTGCCCTCGGGGAAGAAGATCAGGCACTGGCCGGCCTCCAGGGCCTTCTCGGCGTCCTTGAGGGCCAGCGCGGCGTCGGTGCGGTCGCGGTAGACCGGGATCTGCCCGGTGCCGTACAGGACCTTCTTGATGAACTTGACCTCGAACAGCTGGGACTTGGCCAGGAAGACCGGGTAGCGCCCCGACTCGTACACGAAGTGCGACAGCGCCAGCGGGTCCGCCTCGGAGATGTGGTTGGCGGCCAGGATCATGCCGCCCTTGCGGGGCACGTTGCCACGGCCGCGCCAGTCCCGCTTCAGCAGCCCGAACAGCAGCGGGCGCAGCACGACGATGGTGAGCCTCCGCCAGCCCGGCGAATACCCGTACCCCTGACTCATGCCCGTCCCTTTCTCGATGCGCCCACGCGGTGAGCGCGGGGTGTCCTCAGTTTCGCGGTTGCGTGCGCATAGTGTCGAGTTGCCATGTCTACAGCACAGCGCGCAGCGTCTCATCTCCAGTGGTCGCTCGTGGTGCCGGTCAAGGTGCTGGCCCGGGCGAAATCCCGCATGTCCGCGGCGGCGGGCCCGCATCGGCAGGCCCTGGCGCTCGCGGTCGCGGCCGACACGGTCGCGGCCGCGCTGCGCTGCGACCGCGTCCGCGACGTGATCGTCGTCACCGACGACCCGGTGCCCGCCGCCGAGCTGGCCGCGCTGGGCGCCCGCGTGGTGCCGGACGAGCCGGACGCCGGGCTGAACCCCGCCCTGGTGTACGGGGCGCTGCGCGGCCGCGAGCTGTCCCCGGGCAGCGGGGTCGGCGCGCTGTCGGCCGACCTGCCCGCGCTGCGCCCGGACGAGCTGGCCCGGGTCCTGGACGCGGCGGCCGGGGCGCCGACGGCGTTCGTGCCGGACGCCGCCGGGATCGGCACCACCCTGTACACGGCGCGGCCCGGTGTGCCGTTCGCGCCCGCCTTCGGCGGCGACTCGCGTGCCGCGCACCGCGCCCGCGGGGCCCGCGAGCTGCTGGTGCCGGACACCGCGAGCGTCCGCCGCGACGTCGACACCCTGCCGGACCTGCGCGCGGCCCTCGCGCTGGGGTGCGGCCCGCGCACCACGGCCGTGGCCCGCCGCATCACCGCCCTGCAGACTCCCGCCTAGCGGGCCGGGCGGACGCGCCCGGTGACCATCACACGGGCCGCGGGACCGGCTAGGGTGGCCGCCATGCAGGGCACGGTGCGGACGTACGACCCGGAGACGCGTTCGGGCAGCGTGCTGCTCGACGACGGCACCGAGCTTCCCTTCGACAGCGCCGCGTTCGACGCGGGCGGCCTGCGGATGCTGCGGTTCGGCCAGCGGGTGAACCTGGCCGCCGAGGGCGGCCGAATCACGGTTGTGACGCTGTCGACGTTCCCGCTGCCCGGCACCGGTCCCTGACCGTCCGCGCGGGCCGGGGAGGCGCAGGGCGGCGTCTCGGACGCGCACAGGCGGCCCTGGCGGGGCCGGAGCGCGCCTGAAATGCCGCAGCGCCCGGGAGCAGCCGCCTGGGGCGGCGGCCCGGGCGCTGCCACGGGTGATCTGCCGACGACCTACTTCTTGCCGGCCACCAGGTTCTTGAAGTCGGCGCCCGCCTTGAACTTGGGCACGGACGTCGCGGGGACCTGGATGGTCTTGCCGGTTGCGGGGTTGCGAGCCGTACGGGCAGGCCGGTCGGCCTTCTCGAACGAACCGAACCCGGTGATCGCGACCTTGTCGCCCTTGGCGACGGCGTCCTGGATCGTCTCCAGGATCGCGTCGACCGCCTCGGCTGCGGCCTTCTTACTGCCCAGCCGCTCTGAGATGGCGTCGACCAGCTCACGCTTGTTCATGGGTTACTCCTCTAGTTCCCCCCTTGCCCGAACGAAACTAAGGCAGCCTCCGCAGCGAGACAATCACCTGCACGCAAGAATCCTTGTGTCGCTGGCGTTTTTGTCGGCATCGCCCCCGTCTCACCCGGGAGCCGGACCTGTCCGGCCACTCCGCACGTTAGCGGGCGTCGGTCGTGCCGGAAAAGTCGGCCAGGAAGGCGTCCAGCCTGCGGGAGGCCAGTTCGGTGTCCCGCTTGGCCAGGTCGGTGATCGCCAGCAGGTGCCGGATGAGGCGCCGGCGGGTGTCCCGGGGCAGCGGCGCCACCAGGCGGTGGGCGTCGCGCAGCCGCCGGGCGAGCCGGGTGAGCGCGGGGTCGTCCCACTCGGGGCCGCTCCACGGCGGCGGGACCTCCGGCTGCTCGCCCGGCTGGGGTCGGGCTTGGGTCAAGGAGAGCCCCCCAACGATACGAGCGTGTGTCTGGGCACACTGTCGATTGTCGCCGGTGGGCGTGCGTGCTCGCGCACCCGGGGGCGGTCCGGCCCGTGTCAGGCCGGACCGCCCCCCTGAAAGACCGTTCAGACGGTGGTGGGCAGCCAGCCGGGACGGCGCTGCTCGTAAGCGGCGATGTCGTCGGCGTGGCGGAGGGTCAGGCCGATGTCGTCCAGGCCCTCCATCAGGCGCCAGCGCGTGTAGTCGTCGATCTCGAAGGGGACGACCAGGTCGCCGGCGCGCACCTCGCGGGCGCCGAGGTCCACGGTGATCTCCGCGGCGGGCTCCTGCTCGGCGCGGGTCTGCAGCTTCTCGACGACGTCGCCGGGCAGCACGACCGGCAGCAGCCCCATCTTGGTGGAGTTGTTGCGGAAGATGTCCCCGAACCGGGGGGCGATCACGACGCGGAACCCGTACTGCTGCAGCGCCCAGACGGCGTGCTCGCGGGACGAGCCGGTGCCGAAGTCCGGCCCGGCGATCAGGATGCTGGCGCCCTGGTACTCGGGCCGGTTCAGCACGAAGTCGGGGTCCTCGCGCCAGGCCGAGAACAGGCCCTTGTCGAACCCGGTGCGGCTGACCTGCTTGAGCCAGACGGCCGGGATGATCTGGTCGGTGTCGACGTTGCTGCGGCGCAGCGGCACCGCGCGTCCGGTGTGGGTGGTGAAGGCTTCCATGGTGCAGAACGTCCTTACAGGTCGGCGGGGGCGGTCAGGCGTCCGGTGACGGCGGTGGCGGCGGCGACGGCGGGCGACACCAGGTGGGTGCGGCCGCCGGGCCCCTGCCGGCCCTCGAAGTTGCGGTTGGACGTGGAGGCGCTGCGCTCGCCCGGGGTGAGCTTGTCGGGGTTCATCGCCAGGCACATCGAGCAGCCCGCCTCCCGCCATTCGGCGCCGGCGGCGGAGATCACCTCGTGCAGGCCCTCCTCCTCGGCCTGCTGCTTGACCTTCATCGAGCCGGGGACGACCAGCATGCGCACCCCGTCGGCGACCTTGCGGCCCTTGAGGACGCTCGCGACGGCGCGCAGGTCCTCGATGCGGCCGTTGGTGCAGGAGCCGACGAACACGGTGTCCACGGCGATCTCGCGCAGCGGAGTGCCCGGGGTCAGGTCCATGTACTGCAGCGCCCGCTCGGCGGCGGCGCGCTCGACCGGGTCGTCGAAGGAAGCCGGGTCGGGCACCGACTCGCTGAGCGGCAGGCCCTGCCCGGGGTTGGTGCCCCAGGTGACGAAGGGGGTCAGCTCGGACGCGTCGATCACGACCTCCCTGTCGAAGGTCGCGTCGTCGTCGGTGCGCAGGGACGTCCAGTACTCGACGGCGCGGTCCCAGTCCTCGCCCTGGGGGACGTGCGGGCGGCCCTTGAGGTAGGCGAACGTGGTCTCGTCCGGCGCGATCATGCCGGCGCGGGCGCCCGCCTCGATGGACATGTTGCAGACCGTCATGCGGCCCTCCATCGACAGCGACCGGATCGCCTCGCCGCGGTACTCGATGATGTGGCCCTGGCCGCCGCCGGTGCCGATCCGGGCGATGATCGCCAGGATGAGGTCCTTGGCGGTGACGCCCTCGGGCAGCGTGCCGTTCACCGTGACGGCCATCGTCTTGGGCTTGACCTGCGGCAGCGTCTGGGTGGCCAGGACGTGCTCGACCTCGCTGGTGCCGATGCCGAACGCCAGGGCGCCGAACGCGCCGTGCGTGGAGGTGTGCGAGTCGCCGCACACGACCGTCATGCCGGGCTGGGTCAGGCCGAGCTGCGGGCCGATGACGTGCACGATGCCCTGCCCGTCGTCGCCCATCGGATGCAGCCGGATGCCGAACTCCGCGCAGTTCTTGCGCAGCGTCTCCACCTGCGTGCGCGACACCGGGTCGGCGATCGGCCGCAGCAGGTCGGTGGTGGGGACGTTGTGGTCCTCGGTGGCGATCGTCAGCTCGGGGCGGCGGACGGTGCGGCCGGCCATGCGCAGCCCGTCGAACGCCTGCGGGCTGGTCACCTCGTGCACCAGGTGGAGGTCGATGTAGAGCAGGTCCGGTTCACCCTCGGCACGCCGTACGACGTGCGCGTCGTACACCTTCTCGGCCAATGTACGGCCCATCGCTCACCTCACCTGAGTTTCCGTTCGCGCCGGGCGCGCGGGTCGCGCCGGGCTCGCCGTCCGACTTGCATCTCACATAACGAGACGGCAATATCAAGTCATGGACAACTCTAGCGGAGTCGGCGTACTTGACAAAGCGGTTCTGGTGCTGAACGCCCTGGAGGCGGGTCCCGCCTCGCTGGCGCAGCTCGTCCAGACCACCGGGTTGGCGCGGCCGACCGCCCACCGGCTCGCCGTCGCGCTGGAGCACCATCGCTTCGTCCACCGCGACACCCAGGGCAGGTTCATCCTGGGGCCGCGGCTGGCCGAGCTGGCGGTTGCCGCGGGCGAGGACCGGCTGCTGGCGATCGCCCAGCCGATCCTGGCCCAGCTGCGGGACCTGACCGGCGAGAGCGCCTCGCTGTTCCGCCGCCAGGGCGACGTGCGGGTGTGCGTGGCCGCCGCCGAGCGCAGCAGCGGGCTGCGCGACACGATTCCGGTGGGCGCCGCGCTGCCGATGACCGCCGGGTCCGCCGCGCAGGTGCTGCTGGCCTGGGAGGAGCCCGACCGGCTGCACCGGGGCCTGCGCGGCGCCAAGTTCGAGGCCACCACCCTGGCCCAGGTGCGGCGCCGCGGCTGGGCGCAGAGCGTCGGCGAGCGCGAGCAGGGCGTCGGCTCGGTGTCGGCGCCGATCCGGGGCGCGGGCGGCCGGGTGATCGCCGCGGTGTCGGTGTCCGGCCCGCTGGAGCGCCTGACCCGCTCCCCCGGCCGCCTGCACGCCGGCCCGGTGATGGCCGCCGCCGAGAAGATCTCCGAGGCGATGCGCCGGACCGCCTCCTGAGTTGTCGGCCGGGGCTCTCGGCCGGCCCCGGCTATGCCGTCGGCCGGGCGGGCAGCGGCCGGTAGATGGGGATGCCCGCCTTCTCCAGCTCGTCGCGCAACGCGAAGTAGGCGTCGCCGAACGGGTCCTCGCCGATGAGCGGCATGAGGCCGCGGCGGATCGCCACATCGTGCGGGGCCAGTGCGGCGGCCTCGGCCACGTGCCGCCGCGCCGCCTCGCCCCGGCCCCCGCGGGCCAGCCAGACCGCCAGCCGGGCGTGCGCGCGGGCCCGCTGCTCGTCGGCCGTCGGGACGCGCAGGTGCTCGCGGACCTGCGCCTCGTCCAGCCCGGCGTCGCCGTCGAGCGCCCAGCGGCGCAGCGCCGCGTAGGACTCCTTAGAGTCCAGGCCGTTCATGGAGCGGAACAGGTCGGTCGCGGTCTGGGTGTCCTGCGGACGGGCGATGCGGCCGCGCTCGTCGATCCACACCACCGTGGGCACGTTGATCACGTTGTAGAGCTCGGCGACGACGCCCTCGGTGTCGACCAGGGCGGGATGGGTGGCCTTCGCCTCCTCGATCCACGGCCGCGCGTCGTCGGCCGACCGGTCGCACGCCACGCTGACGACCGTGAAGCCGTGGTCGCGCAGCGCCGCATGCCGCTCCTCCCAGGCGGACAGGTCGTAGCGGCACCCGCACCAGGAGGCCCAGAACACCAGCGCCACCTTGCGTCCGCGGAAGTCGGCGAGGCGGACGCCGTCCAATGCGAAGTCGGGCGCCTCGGCGGCGGTGAGGCGCGGAGCGGCTGCGGCCAGGGCCACGACGCGCTCGGCGGCGTCGACGACGGCGACATGCCCGGTCAGCTCGGCGAACGCGGCCACGTCCACGCCGTCGGACGTCTCGGCCGCGGCGGCGCGGGCGGCGGGCAGGCAGGCGTCGTCGCGGCACCAGCCGTGCGGCTTGCGCTCCCAGCCGAGCAGCGGCCGGTCCAGCGGGGCCAGGAGCCGCCCGCCGGGACCGGGCCGGGCCTCGATCCGCTCGATGCGGTCGCCGTCGACGACGGTGAACATCCGGGCCTCCTCCCCTATTGGATAGTGACGGTATCCAAGTATTGGATAGCTCTAGTATCCAGTCAAGGGGGGTGTGCGGGGTGAAGATCTCCGAGCTCAGCGACCGCAGCGGGCTGACCATCCAGACGATCAAGTACTACATCCGCGAGGGCCTGCTGCCGAAGGGCACGGCGACCGGCGCCACCCGGGCCGAGTACGACGAGCGGCACCTGGAGCGGCTGCGGCTGGTGCGGGCGCTGCGCGAGGTCGGCGACCTGCCGGTGGCCGCCATCCGGCGGATCGTGGCGGCGGTCGACGACGCGGACGTCGGCATGCACCGGCTGTTCGGCATCACCCAGTACGCCATCGGCCCGCACGTGGACGCGCCCGACCGGGACCCGGCCGCGCCCGAGGACCTGGCGGCCCAGTGGCGGGCCGCGCGCCGGGACGTCGATGCGCTGATCCGCGAGCTCGGCTGGCGGGTGACCGACCGCGCCCCCGCCCGCGACCTGCTCGCCCAGACCTTCGTCGCGCTGCGCCGCCTCGGCTTCCCCGTCACGCCGGACGACCTGCTGCCGTACACGCGCGCCGCCGCGGCCGTGGCCGAGCACGAGATCGGCACGGTCGCCGCCGACGCCCCGCGCAGCCGGGCGGTGCACGCCATGCTGGTGTCCACGGTCCTGTACGAGCAGGTGCTCACCGCCCTGCACCGGCTGGCCCAGGAGGACGCCTCGGCCCGCCGCTTCGGCGCCGACGACCCCGGCGAAACGAATTAGATAAAACGCCCTTTTTCGGTCGGATTCCCCAATCACATCGGTTCGGCGGAAAAAACGGTCTCCGCATACGATGAACCGGCAATGCCGACCACACCGGGTGATGTTCCGATGACCGCCGTGGACCCCGAGCGCGGGCGGTGGACCGACCGGCTGCTCGCCGAGGGCGACGACCCCGACCCGCGGTTCACCCTCGCCAACGAGCGCACGTTCCTGGCCTGGATCCGCACCGCCCTGGCGGTGATCGCCGCCGGGATCGGGCTGGCCCTCAGCCGCGACCTGCTGGCCGGTCCGGTGCGCGACGCGCTGGCCGTCGGCTTCGCCGCCGCCGGCGCCCTGATCGCCGTTCTGGCCTTCCGCCGCTGGCTGCGCACCGAACGCGCGCTGCGCCGCGCCGAGACGCTGCCGCCGCCCGCACTGGCCCCGGTCATGTCGTACGGCCTGGCGGCCGCCGCCGTCGTCCTGCTGGTCGCCCTGCTGGCCGCCTGAGCGGGGGCAGACGGTGAGCCGCCTGTGGGACCCGGGGGCCCAGCCCGAGCGCACCGCCCTCGCCTGGTCGCGCACCACGCTCTCCCTGCTGGCGGCGGGGCTGCTGTGCGTGCGGCTCGCGCCGTCGGCCGCAGGCGCCGTGCTCGCCGCCGCGGCCGTCTGCGGCGCCGCCGCCCTGCAACTGCGCCGCGCCCGCCGCACCCACCGCCGCCGCGGCCGGCGCCTGCCCGCCGGAGCCCCGGTCGCCGACCCCGCCTCCGTCCTCCTCGCCACCGCCGTCACCGCGCTGCTCGGCGTCATCGGCGTCCTCTTCGCCGTCGCCTGAAGATCCGGTTGGTAGCCTCGCTGCCGTGCAGGACCGTGCGTTCATCAGTCTGACCACCGACTTCGGCGCCGCCTACACGGCCATCTGCGCCGGTGTGGTCTATTCGATCGCCCCGTCGGCGAACGTGCTCGTCCTCAGCGACGAAGTGACGCCCTACGCGGTGACCGAGGGCGCCATGCTGCTCCGCCAGGCCCTCCCCTACCTGCCGACCGGCGTGCACGTCGGCATCGTCGACCCGGGGGTCGGCACCCGGCGCCGCCCCGTGGCGGTCGTCACCGGACGCGGCGACGTGCTGATCGGCCCCGACAACGGGCTCCTGCCCCCGGCCGCCGAAGCGCTGGGCGGCGCGATCGACGCGTACGAGCTGGCCCACCCCGCCTACCGGCTGCCGGAGGTGTCCACCAGCTTCCACGGCCGCGACATCTTCTCCCCCGCCGCCGCCCACGTGGCCAACGGCCTGCCCCCGTCCGCGCTCGGCCCGCGCGTCCCACCGGGCGAGCTGTGCCCGCTGCGGGTGCCGCCGGTCACCAGGGACGGCGACGCGGTGACCACGTCCGCCCTCTACATCGACCGCTTCGGCAGCCTCATCCTGGCTGCCGGACGGGACGACCTTCCCGCCACTTACGCCTACGGCACGCCCCTTGAGGTCGCCTGGACCGACCGGGACGGCACGCCCCGCACCGTCCGCGCCGCCTTCGCCGAGACCTTCGGCAGCGTGGCCGAGGGGGAGCCCCTGGTCTGGGTCGACTCGTCCGGCCGGCTCGGCCTGGCCGTCAACCAGGGCTCGGCCGCCGCCCGCTTCGGCCTCGCCTCCGACACCGTGCTCACCATCCGCCCCGCCCCCGAGGAGTGACCATGGAACTGGACGTCGTCGCCTGGCTGCACGCCGTCGACGGCCGCCTGCTCGCCGTCCGGTCCCGCGGCCGCGACCTGCTCTACCTGCCGGGCGGCAAGCGCGAACCCGGCGAGGACGACTGGGCGGCCCTCTCCCGGGAGGTCCGCGAGGAACTGGCCGTCCAGCTGGACGAGGGCTCTTTCCGCGAGGTCGGCGTCGTCCGGGCCCCCGCCCACGACCAGCCCGCCTTCACCCAGGTCCGCATGGCCTGCTTCACGGCCGCCTACCAGGGCGACATCCTCCCCGCGGGCGAGGTCGACGAGTACCGCTACGTGGCCCCCGCCGACCGCGACCTGCTGGCCCCCGCCGCCCAGGCTGCGCTGGACATGGCCGCCGCCCACGGCCTGCTGTCCTGACCCCTGGACGAATTGGTCGTTCGGCGCCAGATTTCTTGTGCGTCGGCGCCGGCTTCCCCGTTTCCGGCTGTGGGTGCCCTCCGCGCTCCCTATGATCACGAACTCACCCATCGGGGAAAGGCGAACACGATGAGACGTGGATGGCTGCGCGGCTCCGTCGGCCTCATGACGGCGATCGCGCTGGCGGGCTGCTCGGCCGGAGCGGAGGCGGTCGAGGTGCGGAAGGCCGCGCAGGCGGGGAAGGAGACGGCCAGCCCGCTCGCCGAGCGGCTGCGGGCGACCATCGACCGGCTGCGGTTCGAGGAGGTCCTGGACACGGCGCCGCCCGGCACGGCCCAGGCCGGCGCGCTGCGGACGGCCGTCGACAAGGAGGCGACGCAGTCGCCGCGGCAGCGCGCCCGCCTGTACGCGGCGGCGGCCGACCCCAAGCCGATCGTCCAGCAGCCGCAGATGGACGCGACCATCATCGAACTGGACCGGAAGGGACGCCCCGTCTCATCCGGCACCGTGTTGATGAGCCCGCTCTACAAGGACGGCGTCGTGGTCCCCGTCGACCGCAACCTGTCCACCACGAGCGTGCGCTGGCGGCAGTGGGACGACGCGGGCTGGTACGCCAACAAGGGGCAGGGCTCCATCGACGTGGTCGCGGGCAGGGAGAACGCCCCGCTGGACCACATGCTCAACTACCCCGCCTCGGTGCTGAAGCTCATGGTGAACTTCGGCGTCCTGCGGCTGGTGGACCAGGGCGAGATCAGCCTGGACGACACCTTCGACTACCGGCCCACCTCCGACAGCTCGGTGTCCCTGTGCGGCACCGCCACCTCCAAGACGGTGCGGCAGTACATGGACGAGTCGCTCACCTGGTCGTCGAACGCCGCGTCCTGCGCGCTGGTCAAGCTGCTGCACGAGCACAACGCGATCGACCCGCTGAACCAGACCTTCCAGGACCTCGGCCTGCAGACGCTCCAGCTCAAGGGCACCAACCCGGAGACCGGCGGCCGGTGGTCCAACTCCGTCACGATGAGCTCGCTGGACACGGCCAAGCTGCTGACCCTGGTCAACGGCGCCCCCGGCCGCGTCTGGACCGCACCGAACGGCAAGCCGGTCACCAGCGACGGCGTGCTGAGCGCCTCGTCGCGCGCGTTCTTCATGTCCAAGCTCAGGCAGCAGGGCTTCAACGACATGCTGTCGACCAGCAACTGGTGCGGGGGCACCTATCCGGCGCCCGGCATCCCCAGCACCGTCGCCTCCCGCTGGATCGGCGCGGACGGCACCGTCACCGTCGCGGGCAACAAGTTCGGCCGGGACGTGCGGCCCTGCAACGCCAAGGCCCAGGTCTCCTTCGCCCACAAGACCGGCTGGGTGAACAACACCGCCGCCGACGCCGGCATCGTCCGTGCCCTGCCGGGCAAGGGAGACCGCCACTACATCATCGTGGTGTTCTCCAACCTGGGCACGCAGTACATCGACGCCGACCGCCCCGACACGCCCGCCGGCATCTACCCGTTCAGCTACACCGAGAAGTTCGCCCAACTGGGCCGCGCCATGGACGCCTACATGAGCCGGCGCGCCGAGCGGAACTGAAAGGCATCGCAGGCGATCCGGCGGCACGGTGGGACGGCGTCCGTTCGGGCGCGGACGCCGTCCCGCCCGCCGCTCTCCCCTTCAGCGCGGCGGGTCCGGTCGTCACCCACGCCGACTCCGGCGCATCCGGGTCCTGCAGTGACCAATGCGCCTCGTCGTCCCGCTCACGCCTCAACACCTCTAACGGCCAGTCCGGCTCCCGGCGCAGATAGGCGGCCCCACCGCCCGCATAAACGGAGGCGAAGCCGCCTGACGTCGCCTGCCCAAGCGCGTACCGTGGGCAGCAGGTAACGGAACAACCCCGAGGGTGCGTCATGTTTGATGACCTGCAAGGGAAGAAAACCGGCGAACGCATCCAGATCATCCGGGAACGCAAGGGCATGTCCCGGCTGATCGTCGCCGGACTCGTCGGCCGATCACCTCAATGGCTGAAAGACATCGAAAAAAGCCGACGCCTCCCGCCGCGCCTGCCGATGCTTCTGCGCCTGGCCGACGTTCTCGGCGTCGGTGACCTCGCCGTCCTCATCGGCACCGACATGGATCTGCACACCGCCGTGTCGCTGCCCGTGTCATCCCTCCGGCGCATCCCGCATGAGGCGGTACCAGCGATCCGCGAGGCCATCCACAGCCAGACCTTCACGCCTCCCGACCCCGTCGACGTCAAGGCAGTCCGCCAGCGCACCGCCGACGCGTGGCGGCTGTGGCACGCCTCCCCCACCCAGCGCACCGATGTCGGCCGCATCCTGCCCGCGCTGATCACCGATGCGCGCGCCGCGACCCGCACAGTGGACGGCCCCGCTCGGCGCACCGCATACGCGGTCCTGGCCGAGGTCTACGCACTGTGCGAGCAGATGCTGGCCTGGACGTCCGAGCCTGACCTGCTGATGGTGGCGGCCGACCGCGGCGCGACCTCGGCTCAGGAGGCCGACCAACCCGAGACGCTCGCCGGGGCCGCATGGGTTCTCGGTAACGTGCACCGCGCCAAAGGCGACTACGACACGGCCCTCAGGCTGGTGATGGACGCCGCGGCCGTCCTCCAGCCGCGGCTGGAAGACGGGCCCGACAGCCTCAGGGGGATGTGGGGGGCGCTGCAGCTGCACGCGGCGATCACGTGCGCCCGCGCCGGCCGGGACGGCGACGCCTGGCACCACTGGGAACTCGCGAATGGCGCAGCCGAGCGTCTCGGCACCTACCTGCATCCCTGGACGCAGTTCGGCGCGGCCAACGTGGCCGTGCACGCGGTGTCCATCGGTGCCGACCTGTCGAAGTCGGCTGCGGCGCGGGAACGTGCCGAGACGATCGCCCCGGAGACCATTCCGAGCCTGGAACGGCGATCACGTCTGTTGATCGAGACGGCGCGCTCTTATCATCTGAAGCGCGACTATTCGGGCACCCTGGACTGGCTCCGGCACGCGCACAAAGTGTCGCGCGAAGCCGTGCATTACTCACCATTGGCACGGCAGATGGCCGCCGACGTGGTTGACCACGGCGGTCCGCTGATCGAGCGAAAGGCGAAGGGGTTCGCGCAGGTTCTGGGCCTGCCGGTGTGATCAGAGGGCGCATTGTGCACCCCCTCATCGAGGTAGCCGATTGCGCCCACTTGAAAAGGGGTGCACCGCGCGCCTTTTGAACCGGTCGGCACTCTCTACTGTCCCGTCGTAACTCTGTGTCACACGACACAGAGATAGGACGACCCCGGGCCGCTGTGTGGGCAGCGGGGAACCCCGGGGCCTCGCCGGACGTAGGAGGTCCGACTGATGTACGAGTATGACCCATTGTCCGCGCTCGGCACGTCGCTGGGGGCGGACGGCCTGACGGTCGCCCGCACGGCGGACGGTCTGCAGGTCACCAACGAGGACGTGCCCGGTGCCACGGACACGATCACGTGCAGGCCACGCCCGGAGGACGGCGGCCGCTTGTGGTTCTGGACGGGGCGCGGCGAGCCGCTCGCCGAGGCCGACCACCTGCGGGACGCGATCCTGTACGTGCGGGTGCACCTGCGCCGGTGCGCCGACGAGGGGTCCGGGCGGTGATGGCGCCCGCGGGGCCGGTGCAGTGGGACACCGTTGCCGTCACCGCCCATCTGCAGCGGCGGTACCGCGTGCCGGTGTGGTGGGACGACCGCGCCGCCGTGTGGATGGCGATGGTGCTGCGGCCGACCGGCCACCCGGCCGGTGACGAAGCGGTCGCCGCGGCCACGCCCGCCGAACTGGAGCGGCGCCTGGCCGCCGCCGGAGTGCGGCCCGTCCCCCTGCCGCGGCAGCCACCCGAGCCCAAGTCCGCACGGCGCTCGGCACCGCCCCGGCAGGCCCCGTCCCGACGGGTGCTGCGCCCGATGCACGGAAGGCACGCAGCGCCCCGGCCGCCCTGGTGGCGACGCCTCGTCGGCGCCTTCATCCAGCTCGACGACGAGTGGTGACACGCGTCGCCGACTGCCCGGGCAAGCACCCGCGCGAGCCGCTGGCGGGCACCATCCCTCACCGACCTCGACCCCTGCCGCGTGCTGGACATCTCCTGCTGGCAGTGCGGCCAGGTGTCGTACGCGCCGGTGTCCTACAGGGCCTAAGCCCCCGCGCCCCCGCAGGCTGACAGCACGAGACAGAGCTACGATCCGCCCGCCGACCGACGAGTCGGCGGGCAGTCAGTCGTCGAGGGTGAACGGCCGGACGCGGATCCCCTTGGACGCCCAGGGCTCTGGCGTATCCCCCTGAGACAACCGCTCCAGCCAGCGGATCTGGTCGACCAGATATGCGTGTGACGACGACCCCTCGGTGAAAGTGATGATCGGTCCCTCGGTGCCGCGCTTGCCGTGCCCGTACAGCATCACACGGCACACGTCATCGATCTCCTCGATCGCGAACGAGCAGGGGAAGTTGAACAGGGAGATCCGGAACCGGTCGTAGCGGGCCGCGACCGCCCCCAAGGGGCGCAGCACCTCACGGACGTACCGGTCCGGGTCCTCCATCGCCGCCTCGGCAGGCTCGATGCGGTACCGATCACGCCGCGACTCGCAGTACGGGTCCATGATGAACAGCTGAATGGGAAGCCCGGCCGCCGCCTTCTTTTCGAACACCGGCAGCATCTGCTCACTGCCGTAAAAATTCCTGGTCAGCCCGAACATGTTGACGCGCTCGCGCGCGTTCGTGATGCGGCTGATCAGATCCTGCTCGGATTCCTCCGTGGTGTGCGGGTAGGCGTCGATGATGCCTGAGCGCTGCAGGTGCCCGACCTCGCCGGGCGTGTGGTCGGTGCCGTAGCCGAGCCTGTCCGGGCGAGTTCGGTACAGGCGGCACAGGTAGTCGATCCGCTCGTCGCTGGGGCGGCGCTCGGCGTGCTCCCACCGGCACAGGGTGGCCGCGTCGATGCCCGGTGGCGCGAGGCCGTCCCGCTCGTACAGCATGTCGAGCCGGGCCGACACCTCGGCGCGGGACCAGCCGTGGGCGATGCGCCACGCCTCCAGCGGGAACAGGTCAGGCAGCGCACGCAGCATCCGGTCAATGATCTCCTCGGTGGCCAGACCGCGGCGAATCCCGTTGAGACGGATGGCCGTCGCATCACGCTCGATCTTGCGACGACGAACTGCAGGGATGCGTTGCGTCATGAGCGCATTGTGACTCGTTGCCGCGCGACGGCAAGGAAGATGCGCGAGGCTCTTTTCCGTGCGACGGCAATCTGTGAGCTGTGACGCAGACCACCCCCACGCTAGAGAGCGCCACGGCCCAGGCGCGCCGAAGCGCGCCGCAGGAGCCGCCCGTGGTCCCAGAGGGGGACACCCAGCGGCCGACACGCCCCACCCCCGCATGCCGGCCGACACCGCACAGCGTCCGGACAAGTCGTTGCGCGGGCTGATCGTCCGGGGCGTCGGCCCGGACCTGCCCTACACCCGGACCCGCGCGGCACCGGGCGGGCCGTGATGCGCTGCCCGCTCCCGCACGGCCGCGGCCTGGCAAGAGCGCCCCAGCCGAGCCACATGAAACCTGACCTGCGACGTCGGCACCCCTTCATGACCCCGGGCGCCCCCGCCCTCCATGTGGAGGGAGGGCACCGCAGCGGGGTCTTCGTCCTCGCTGCGGTGCACCCGCGTGGGCGGGTAACGGGGTCAGGTGCTCGCTGCCTCGGCGCATGCGTCGCAGCAGCAGCCGTCGCGGGTGCACCAGCAGCGTCCCCCGCAGCCCCTGTTGTAGTGCTTGCTCCACGGCGGCTGGTAGCAACCGCATGTCGCGAAGGTGAGGGTGCCGGTCAGGCACGGGATGGGGAACGGCGGACGCCGGCGCGGGCCCTTGCCGCTGGACATCCCGCCGCCTCCAGGCGGGAAGTAACCGCCGCCGCCGTGTCCGCCGTGGGGCGGTGGGGGCGGGTAGCCGCCCTGCGGCGGATAAGGACCTTGCGGCGGATACGGGCCCTGCGAGCCGTACCCGCCCGGCGGATAGGCGTTGAAGACGCGGTCGATCGAGCGGCGGACCTCCCGGTCGAGCAGGGCGCGCGCCAGACGGCGGTCTTCCATCCGCACGTCGGCCAGTGCCAGCCGCAGCCCG
>NZ_BSTN01000004.1 GCF_030269545.1 Actinomadura sp. NBRC 104425
GTGTTGGTTGTTCGGTGGTTTTGGCGAAGGGGAAACACCCGGTCCCATTCCGAACCCGGTAGTTAAGCTCTTCAGCGCCGATGGTACTGCATGGGTGACTGTGTGGGAGAGTAGGACGCCGCCGGACGTTTTCTTCAGTTGGGAGGCCCCCGCGTTGTGGCGGGGGCCTTTCTCTTTTCCTCGAGGTGTTTTCCGGGGTTGTTTGGTGGCGGTGCCGCCGCCGTTCTGGTTTTTGTGCCGGTCGTGATCAGGGTGTGGCCTGGTCGGTGTCGCCGGGATTCCCCGCGGGATCTCGAAATCTCGATATCTCGCGCTTATGCGGTGTCGAGATCTGTCGGGGATCTTTCAGGCGACGACCGGCGGCAACCTCCACCTCGTACGCGGTGTGCGCGTTCGGCATCCAGGTGCTCAACACCACCAGCGCGCAATCCTCGCTTGTCTGTGCGATGTGATGCTCGTCGTCGGGGCTCGGCCCCGAGGGCTTCTTCCGGCCGGTCGGCGGTGAATGGCCCGGCGACCCGACCGGCTCCGCTTCCGCCTGCTCGGCACGTCCGACCGTGTGCACCCGGCTGCCGTTTCCGCGTTGCCAGGGGCTGTTATCGGCTCGCCTGCGGAGCGACTGAGAGTGGTCTGCTCGGCGCGGCCTGGTCGCGGCCGCGGTCGGCCGACGGACGCCTGGGCCGCCGACGAGGGCGGCCAACCCCGCTACAGCGCGGCCGACCGGCACCGCCAGGACTTCTGGGGGGATCCGGTTGCGCGAAGTGGTGTCGAGCTCCGTTGCCGATGTTTCGAGGGTGGATTTTCTGCGAGGCGGCTGCGAGAAGTCGGCCCGGCGCGGCCTGCTCGCGGCCGCGGTCAGGCTGCGGACGCCTGGGCCGCCGACGAGGGGGCGTGCAACGGTCCTTCGGACGGGCGGCGCGGCCTCCAGAGCGGCGGCTGTGTGACATCGTTGCGGTTGCCGCCGGCCGTCGCCGAGGCGAGCCGGGGCGCCGGGGCCCGCGGTGAGCGTGTGGTGCTCCGAGCCGCCTTGGGCAGCGGTCGGCCGGGCTCGGCTGGGTTTGGGACTGCCCCAGAGCACCCGCACGGGGAAGCCGGTTTATAACCCTGGACCCGCCCGGCCGCCCAGCGCCATGCGGTTCCTTGCAGCCCTCCAGCCGCTGGTGGCCGGGATGACGCGTGCCACGCTCGACTTTCGACGGTAGCACTCCGGCGGGGCCTGCTCTTGGCTCGGGACGCGGTCCGGCGTGGCGGTGCCGGGATGGGTTTGCGCTGCCTAGTGGCGTCCGCGGAGCTGGTCAGGTGCTTGCTGACCGTGATCGCGGTGGGCCTGGTCGGCGTGCCGGAATCTCGTGCGGATCCGCACTCACGGTGTTGTGTGAAGCCGGTGCGGCTTTGCTGCGGGTGCCGGCTTTGCCCCGGTGCCTGGGCTGTCACACCGCCTCCGGGAGGGGCGCAGGTTTACTGCGATCTGCGGCCTGGCAACTGTGACACCGCTGCCCTGATCGACTGATTGCCCGGCTTAAGGCGTTATTGCCAGGGAGGAATGCGTGGTGTTGATCTGGGACGGGCCGGGCGCGTGCCAGATGCCGCGAAATGCGGGCATGGGCGGTCGGGCGGGCCCGGCTCACAGCTGCCCGCCTACGCCCCCAAGCCTCAACCCGGTCGAGATGCTGTGGTCGAGCATCCCTGCTCCAACGCGGCACGGACCTGCTCGACCTGGGCGTCATCGAGCTTGGCGGGACGGCCGGTGGCCGGGCGGCGCCGCAGCGCGCCCACTCCGCCCGCCTGCATGCGCCGCTTCCAACGCCCGGCCGACACGCCCAGCATCCGGGCGATCTCGGCCTGGGAACGGCCCTGCTCGAGCAGTCCGGTCGCACGCATCCGCCGCGCCTCGGCCAAATGCGGCCGGGTCAACGGCGGGACGGTTTTTCGAGACCTTCAGGCCGGGCGTTGGGGGCATGCCGCGATACTGACAGCCGTCACCTCGTCACGCCCACAGAACTAACGAGAAGCTCAGTAGGTGTGCTGTTCGGGGACGTTGGTGACAGGCGACATGCTGTGTGCGGTTCTTGAACGGCAAGAAAGCCTTCTGGGTTCGGTGTGGATTGCGACATCTACCACCGACGTTAAGGAGGCCCTCGTGTCCCACCGCAACGCCCCCTTTACTCCGATCGGACGCCTGCGTCTGGCCCGGTGTGTCGTCGAGCGGCCGGCCGCTGCGCCGAGCTGCCGAACGCTTCGGCGCCGGCCACACGACCGCCGCATGGTGGGCCGCCCGCCGCAGTTGGGCGCTGCCGGCATGCACGACCGCACCCGACCGGACACCACCACTGCGTCGAGGCGCAAATGATTGCCCCGGGACGGGCGTATCGCATCGGCCCGCGTCGGGCGTATTGCATCGGCCCGGTCCGCCCGCCCGCATCGGCATTGCGCTCTCGACCGCGCACCGCATCACGGTCCGCCACGGCGTGGTGCCCCTGGCGGCATCCGACCGGGCCACCGGCGAACCCGTCTGCCGCTTGCGAGCACCAGCGCCCGGCGACCTGGTCCAAATCGACGTTGAGAAACTCGGCCGCACCCCCGGACGGCGGCGGGCACAGGGTGCTCGGGCGTGCCGCAGGCCGCCCGCGACGGCATCGGCCACCTCTACTTGCACGCCGCCCCGGACGGAGCACTCCCGTCCGGCCTGCACCGAGATCCCGAGCCTCCGCCTGCGCTGCGTTCTTGGCGTGCCTAGGGCGGTGAGATGCGGGCGGGGTCCGGGCCCGCACGCCACCGGCGGGGCGGCGGCGGGGGCGTCCCGGCCAGCCGCAGCGCGTGCTCGACCAGCCCCACCAGCACCTCCTTGGCCGACGCGCGCCGCCGCGCGTCGCACAGGATCACCGGCACGTGCGGGTCGATGTCCAGGGCGGCGCGGATCTCCGGCGGCTCGTACCGGTCGGCGCCGTCGAAGCAGTTGACCGCCACCACGAACGGCGTGCCCCGGCGCTCGAAGTAGTCGATCGAGGCGAAGCTGGCCGCCAGCCGCCGGGTGTCGGCCAGCACCACCGCGCCGAGCGCCCCGCGCGACAGCTCCTTCCACATGAACCAGAACCGCTCCTGCCCGGGCGTGCCGAACAGGTAGATCGCCACGCCGTCGCGCAGCGTGATGCGGCCGAAGTCCATCGCCACGGTCGTGGTGGCCTTGGCCGCCACGCCGTCCAGGTCGTCGACGCCGATGCCGACGTCGGTGAGCGCCTCCTCGGTGCGCAGCGGGCGGATCTCGCTGACCGCGCCGACGAGGGTCGTCTTGCCCACCCCGAACCCGCCGGCCACCAGAATCTTCAGCGCCACGCGCGGGCCGTCGACGCCCGGCCGCTCCACCGGCGGCCCGGCGCTGCGCGGCGGCCCGGCGGGCGGGAGCGGGCCGGCGGACGGGCCGTCCGCCGGCTCAGAGCGCGCGGATTCCATCGAGGACCCTCCTGAGCAGGTTCGGATCGGTGTGCGGGGCGGCCGGGGCGGACCAGCGCTGGACGCCCAGCAGGCCCGCCTGGATCAGCTCGTCGGCCAGCACCCGGACCACGCCGAGCGGCAGGTCCAGGTCGGAGGCCAGGTCGGCCACCGTGTACGGGCGGCGGCACAGCGCCAGCAGGCGGCGCCGCTCGCGCGACAGCCGCTCCGGTTGGGCGGGCGCCGCGCCCGTCGCGACCAGGATGGTGACCAGGTCCAGCGGCTCGCCGCGCGGCCGGGTCCGGCCGCGGGTCACCGCGTAGGGGCGGACGATCGGCCCGGCGGCCTCGTCGAGCCACCGCTCCCCGCCCGGACCGGGGACGCTGCCGTCCACGCCCGCTCACCCGGATCCCGGCCCCGGGCCCGTTCCCCGTCCGCTATGGCGCAGCCCGGTGGACAGCTGCCTGCCGACCCGCTTGACCAGCATCGTCATCTCGTAGGCGACCAGGCCCGCGTTGGCGCCCGCGTCGCTGAGCAGGGCCAGGCAGCTGTTCGCCCCGGCCGGGACGACGAAGAACAGCCCCTTGTCCATCTCGACGATCGTCTGCCTGATCTCGCCGGCGTCCAGGTGCGGCCCGGCACCGACCGCCAGGCTGTGGAACCCGGACGCCAGCGCGGCCAGGTACTCGGCGTCCTCGCGGCCCACGTCCCGGGACGCCCCCATCACCAGCCCGTCGCGGGACAGGACGACGACCTTGCGGACCGGCGGCACCCGGTCCACCAGATCGTCCAGAAGAAAGCCCAGCTGGGCCGCCACTTCCTGCTGCGTCATGGTGACGTTCCCCTTTCCTGCCGGTGGTCCCCCGGTCCCTCGTCCTCCTCCCGGCCGCGCAGCCAGCCCGCCTGCAGGGATGCGAACAGCTCCCGCGACGCCTCGGCCGACCGCCGCTCCCACGCCTCCAGCGGGTCCTCGCCCTGCGGGGCGGGCGCCGCGAGCGGGGCGTCGTCGTCGCGCAGCTGCGGCGCCAGGTTCGCCTGCCGCACGCGGCGCGGCAGCGGCGCCCGCCCCCTGCCGGACGCACCCGTGCCGTTCGAGGTGCCCGGGTCCTCCTGGCGGGGCGGCGGCGGGGCGGCCGCGCGGTCGGTGTGCGATGCGTCGAAGGCGACGGCCCCCTCGAACGACGGCGGCCTGTCGGATGGCGGCTCCGTCCCCGATCCCCAGGTGTCGACGGCGGGCGGCGCATTCAGCATCGCCTTGGACGGGGGAGTAGAGGGCGACCAGGCGGCGGTCGGGACGTCCGCGCCGTCGGGGCGGGCCGAACGCGGCGGCCGCTGGGGCGCCGGCCGCGGACCCGCCGCGACCGCCTCGTCCTCGGACTGCTCGACGTTCACGATCAGCTTGCGCGGTATCAGCACGACCGCGCTGACACCGCCGTACAGCGACGGCTGCAGCGCGACCCGGATGCCGTGCCGCCCGGCCAGCCGCCCGACGACGAACAGGCCGAGCCGGTCGGTGACGGCCAGGTCGAACTCCGGGGGCTGCGCCAGCCGCAGGTTGAGCGCGTCCAGCTCGGACTGGTCCAGGCCGATGCCGCGGTCGATGACGTCGACCGCGAACCCGTTGGCGCCCATCTCGCCGCGCACCAGCACCTCGGTCGGCGCGGGCGAGAACACCGTGGCGTTCTCGATCAGCTCGGCCAGCAGGTGGACGACGTCGGCGACCACCTCGCCGATCAGCGCGGCCCCGGACGACACCACGACCACCTCGACGCGGGTGTAGTCCTCCACCTCGGCGACGGCGGCGTGCAGCGCGTCCTCGATGTGCACGGGCCTGCTCCAGCCGCGCGCCGGGGTCGCGCCGGACAGGATGACCAGGCCCTCGGCGTGCCGGCGCATGCGTGTGGTCAGGTGGTCCAGGCGGAACAGGTCCGCCAGCACCTCCGGGTCGGACGTGCGGCGCTCCATCTCGTCCAGCATGTGCAACTGGCGGTGCAGCAGCGACTGGCTGCGCCAGGCGACGTTGAGGAACACCCGGCTGATGCCCTGCCGCAGGTACGCCTCCCGCACAGCGGTGTCGATCGCGGTGTGCTGCACTTTCGTGAACGCCTCGCCGACCCGCGACACCTCCCGGGTCTTGCCGATCACCAGCGGCGGCGCCTCGGCCTCGACGTCCACCTCCTCGCCGCGGCGCAGCCGCGCCACCACGCCCGGCAGCCGGTCGGTGGCCAGGTCCAGCGCGGCCCGCTGCAGGCCGCGCAGCTCGCGCGACAGCCCGCGCGCGGCCAGCAGCGACAGCACGATGGAGGCGACCACCGCGAGCAGACCGAACCCGCCCGCCAGCACCAGCCGCCGCACGATCCGGTCGCCGATCGGCTCGGCCAGGTCGTTGAGCGCCGCGCTGGACTGGGTGAGCCGCTGCTCCCAGACCTGCGACAGCTGCCCCGTGGCCGCCTGCAAGGACGCGGCCTCCGCCGGCAGCCGCCCGCCCGAGGAGTTGACGACGGCGGTCTCGGCGGCCCGGTACCGCCGGTACTCGGGAGACTCGGCCAGCTGCTGCAGCGGCGCGCGGACGGCGCCGTCCAGGTCCGCCAGCCCGGCGTCGAACTCCCGCCGGCCCGCCGCCGCCCACTGCACGAACGCCAGGTGCTCGGCCGCGGTCAGCCGCCCGTCGCGCAGCCGCGCCGCCGTGATCAGCGCGTCCTGGCGCAGCATGTAGGCGCGCGCGTTGCCGATGCCGATCAGCGCCCGGCCCTGCTCGAAGATGGCCAGGTCGTTGACCAGCACCAGGTTGCCGAACACCTGGATGACCTTGTCCAGGACGGCGCTGTAGTCGTCGATGACCTGCAACACGGTGGCGTCGCCGGCGTCGACCCGGCCGCGGTACTGCGGCAGCCGGTCCAGCCAGCGCAGCGCCTCGGCCAGGCGCTGCTCGGTCTCGGGCTTGGCGGCGTCGGTCGCGTCCCGGGACAGGGCGCTGCCGCGGAAGACCCGCTGGACGGCGTCCACCCGGGCGCGCTGCACGCCGAGCCGCTGGCGGGACTGCGCGTCGCGGCCGGTCATCGCGACGACGCTCAGCGAACGCTCCTGCTGGAGCTGGTTCACCAGATACAGGCCCGGCTTGACGATCTTCTCGTAGGTGGTCGAGAAGTCGTATTTGTCGAACGCGGGCCCCAGGGTGAGATTTGCGGCGAACACCCACAACGCGACCAGCGATGTCAGCGGGACCACCAGCAGCGCCGTGATCCGCAGGCGTATCGGACGCTTCCGGCGGGTTTTTCGGGCCGGTTTCCGGGAGTCCCCGCGGGCCTTACCGTCGAGGTCGCCGCCGGGGTTCCCGCGGGCACCGCTCTCCCTTTCCGGATCGCTGTCCGCCGCGTCGTCCGCGGCCCCGGACGGGAAGGGAAGCCGATCTTCGGTGGCCATCACCTCACCCCCCATCCGCGGCCCCGCCCGCCGTCCCGTCGGATGCTCCGTCTGCGGCGGCCCGCGCGACCAGGTCGCGCAGCCGTTCGGTGATCAGCGCGACCGCCTCCCGATGGCCGCGCTCGGCCTGCTCCCGCGTGGTGTACCGGCCGACGTCCGCGTGCATCGACAGGTCGGATACAAGTGTCTGCCATAGCAGTGGCCTTCCGTTCGCCGCCAATCCCAGATCGGTCACGGTGAACCATGTGGAGACGACCACGACGACCGGTCCGACGCGAACGACGTCCTGTGCGAGCAGGCGGGCGTTCGTGTCGAGCAGGAGCCGTTGCGCCTCGTCCGCCGTGGCGGGCGTCCCGTCCGCCCGGTACCAGTCCACGGACATTGCCATCCCCATCGCTGCCGATTCAGCCGTCTGCGCCCCGTATCCGACGAACCATAAATAGGCATGTAGACCCGCATGGCTTTTCCGTTCCGGGAATTGCGGTTCGTGTGGTGGGTCCGAGCGAGGGCGAGGGTGCGCGGTTGCCCGGTCAGGCGGATCCGGTGCCCGGCCGGGCGCGGATCAGCAGGTGGGCGCGGTGGGCGCGCGGGACGCGGGCCGGATCTCGCAACGGGGACGGATGTCGGAACGGGGGCAGGCCGGGGAAGGGGGACGGCGGCGCGGCGGGGACCGGCGGCGTGGCGGTCGCCGGGGGCGGCGCCGCCACGGCCGGTCGCGGGGGACCGCTACTTCGCCGTTCGATGGTGCGGTGGTCGCCTGACATGGTGGACGCCTCCTCGGGCGGGGCGCGGAGGGGACGGCACGGTCATCCGCCCTCCTCGGTCCGGGCCGCGGCGCGCTCGCGCAGGAGCCGGGCGGTGCTCTGGAACCACTCCAGGTTCTCCTGCTCGAACCGCAGGCCCCGCAGGCAGGTGAGATACGGGCCGACCGGGGAGCCGTGCCGCAGATAGGTCTCCTCGTCCATGTCGCCGCGCAGGCGCTGCAGGGTGCGCCGGAAGATCTCGATCTTGGCGGCCGAGATCTTGGCGCGCTCCTCCAGCTGGGCGATCACGGGCTCGGCGGAGATGTGATCCACGGCCTGCACCATGACCAGCAGGTTCTCCCGGATGATCCCCGGCTTGGCCGCGGTGGCGGCGAACCGCTCCAGCTCGGCCAGCCCGGCCGGCGTGACGGTGTAGACCCGCTTGTTGGGACGGTCCTTCTGAATGACGCGCCGTCCGCTGATCAGCCCCTCGGTCTCCAGCTTGGCCAGTTCGGCGTACAGCTGCTGCGGCACGGCGTGCCAGAAGTTCGAGACCGACACATCGAAGATCTTGGCGAGCTGATAGCCGCTGTACTCGCCGTCGAGCAGCGCTGCGAGCACCGCGTGACGAAGCGCCATGGCCCATGTCTCCCCGCCTGACTCAGGGTGGTGTCAGACGTTAGCACCCGATTGTCGGGCCAGTCACTGTTTTGACTAGGAAATTTTCAGATCGCCAGAGCGCCGGAGCCGTTACCCGTTGGCGACGCCGCCCCGCCGGTTTTCGGCACGCGATTCCGGGCGCGTTCAATGCCCGGTTTCGGCGCCGCCGGGACCGGTTCCGGGTCGGCGGCGAGGACGTCGATCCGCCCGTCCAGGAAGTCCCGCCGGGTCGCCCGCCGCCGGGTCTTGCCGCTGGTGGTCCGCCGCACCGCGCCCCGCCGGGCCAGCACGACGCTCACGGCGGGCAGCTCGAACGCGCGGGCCACGCGCTCCCGGGTGAGCGCGGCCAGCTCGCCCAGCGGCGTTCCGCCCGCCGCGCCGGTGCTGATCTCCTGCACGACCACGACCCGCTCGGCGCCGCCCGGCGCCTGCTCGTCCGGATCGAGCGGGAACGCGGCGGTGGTGCGGGCCGCCGGATGCGCCGCCTGCGCCACCTCCTCGATGTCGTGCGCGTACAGGTTGCGGCCGTTGACGATGATGAGGTCCTTGATCCGCCCGGTGACGTACAGCTCGCCGTCCGCGCGGAACCCCAGGTCGCCGGTGCGCAGGTAGGGGCCGGCGCCGTCGGCGGTGACGGCGCCGAACGCCGCGCGCGTCGCCTCGGGGGCGCGCCAGTAGCCGCGGGCGACGCTGCCGCCGCGCACCCAGATCTCGCCGACGCGCCCGTCGGGGAGCGGGACGCGGGTCTGCGGGTCGACGATCCGCACGTCCAGCGTGACCGGGCGGCCGCAGCTCACCAGCCGCCGCACCCCGGCGTCTTCGGCCCGCGCCGGCGGCTGCGGGCCGAGGGGCGCGGCGGGGACCGCCTCGCCGCGGCCGAGCGCCTCGGCGTCGAAGGAGCGGACCACCGGCCCGGCGCCGACCGGCGCGGCCGTGATGAGCAGCGTCGCCTCGGCCATCCCGTAGCACGGCATCCACATCTCCCGCCGGAACCCCACCGGCCCGAAACGCTCCACCATCCGGTCCAGCGTCGCGGCCCGCACCGGCTCGGCCCCGTTCTTGGCGGTCCGCAGCGACGCCAGGTCGAGGCCGTCGAGCTGCGCGTCGGTGACCCGGCGCAGGCACAGCTCGTAGCCGAAGTTCGGCGCCACCGTGATCGTCGCGCGGTGCCGGGTGATCAGCTCCAGCCACAGCACGGGCCGCTTGATGAACGTCAGGGGCGAGGTGAACACGTAGCGGCAGCCCAGGTACAGCGGCTCCAGGAACTGCCCCACCAGGCCCATGTCGTGGTAGTGCGGCACCCAGCCGACCCCCACGGTGTCGGCCGACCCGCCGATGCGGCGTTTGATCTCCTCGCCGTTGCACAGCAGGTTGCCGTGGGTGACGAGCACGCCCTTCGGGGCGCTGGTCGAGCCGGAGGTGTACTGCAGGAACGCCGGGGTGCCGGAGTCCATGCGCGGCACCGGACCAACACCCGGATCGAAGCCGTGATCGGCCGATGCCGTCTCGGTGTCCAGGCACCGGACCCGCCCGGTCAGCCCCGTGCGGGCCAGCCACCCCTCGATCGGGCCCCGGTGCGCCGCGTCGGTGAGGATCCAGGCGATGCCGGCGTCGTCGATGATCCGCAGGGTGCGGTCCGCCCGGCCCGCGTCCAGCGCGGGCAGCGGCGCCGGGACGGCGACGACCCGGGCGTACAGGCAGCCGAGGAACGCCGCCAGGAACGCAAGGCCCTCCGGGTACAGCAGCAGGACGGCCGAGTCCCGCAGGCCCCGCTCCTGCAGCAGGCGCGCCAGCACGCGCGCCCGCCGGTCGAGTTCGGCGAAGCCGAGGAAGTTCTCCCGGTACCGGCGCCCCGGCCCCGGCTCCTCGCTGACGAAGGTGAAGCCGCGCCGGTCACCGTGCTCCTCGACGGCGTCCCGGACGACCGACACGAAGTCACCGCGCGGACGCATCCGCCGTCACCCCCTCGTCGGCCAGGGCGGTCAGCGAGAACCAGCGGCGCGCGTCCCGGCACCGGAGCATCGCCTCCTCCACCGGCGGCACGAACTCCTCCGACAGCGCGGTGTCGGGCCGGGCGCGCTGCACGAGCCGCTCCAGGCACAGCACGAGCCACTGCCCGTCGGCGAACGCCCCGCCGAACGCGCGGTGGTTGTGCAGCCAGGTGAGCATGCACGACACCATCGCGTGGACCTCGCAGTGACGGCGGGCCCGGTCCAGCGCCGCCACCGACGAGGTGTCATCCGGGGTGGCCATGACACCCCTGCGCATTTGGGTGCGCAGGTCGCCGACGATGTCCACCAGGTCGGCGAGCCTGGCCGCCACGCCCGGGGCCGCGTGGACGCCCGCCTCGGCCACGACGGCGCCCGCGGTCTCCTCGAAGTGCGCCCCGATCTCGTCCCGCCCCTCGTTGGTGAGCCGCAGCGCCCGGCCGTCGGGACGCCAGGCCGGCGGCGCGTGCGTCCAGGAGAACAGGTCGGCGAGCAGGCCGCCGTCGCCCGGGCCGCCGCCGTCTTCCACGAGGTGGGGCAGCTGGGCGGCGATGTTGGCGAGGTTGACGTGGGTCGTCCCCTCGAAGACGCTCGCGATGGCGTGGTCGCGCTGCAGCTTCTGGAACGCGCCGTGCGCGACGCCCTCCCGCAGGTAGCCGCGCGCCGCCAGCACCCTGCCGATACCGGCGACGACCTCCTCGCCCTGCACGGGCACGAAGTACTTCACGACCGACGACCACAGGCTCAGCCGTCCGGGCGCCACCGTCAGCGCCCGCGCCACCGGAAGCGCCACGCACTCGGCGACCAGCAGGTCGAGATGCGCCTTGAGGAGCTGGTCGCGGATGACCGGGATCCGGTAGATCTCCGCCCCGTAGAGCGTGCGGCGCACCGCGTACTCCATGCCGATGCGCACCACCGCGTCCATCGTGCCGAGCGACAGCGCGGCGATGGCGGTCCGGGTGATCTGCAGCGTCTTGAGCGTCTGGACCAGCCCGGAACCGGGCCGCCCGATGACGCACCCGGCGGGCAGCCGCGCGCCGGCGAACTCCACGCCGCTCAGGTCGTGGCCGCGCAGCCCCACCGTCCGGACCGGCGGCAGCGCCGACCAGCTCGCCGGATCGAGCTCTTTTTTGTCGACCAGCAGGAGGGAGAAGTCACGCGGGCCCGTCCTGGCGTAGGCGGTGACGAACCGCCCGCGGGTGGCGTTGCCGACCGGCCACTTGACGCCGGTGAGCACCAGGCCGTCCCCGGCCGCCTCGGCGCGCGCCTCGCACGCCGTCACATCGCTGCCGTGGTCGGCCTCCGACACCCCGAAGCAGGCCAGGTCGCCGCGCAGGACGCCCTCGGCGACCGTCTTCTGCTGCCGGGGGTCGCCCCACAGCCATACCGGGTTGACCGCCAGCAGGCCCGATCCGTACATCACCGCGACCGTGACGCTGCGCCGCGACACCGCGCGGGTGACCAGGAACAGCTCCTCCAGCGTCGTCAGCCGCCCGCCGAGGTGGCCGGGCACCAGGTAGCCGGGGAACCCCCAGGCCCGGACCGCCTCGACCGCGCCCGGCGGCAGCTCGTCGCGCTCCTCGGCCTCCACGATCGCCCGGTAGGAGAACGGGCCGGCGCCGTCCTCCATCGGGTCTCCCAGATAGGCGTCCAGGTCGGCGGCGACGCGGTGCGCCGGGGACAACCGCGCCTGGACGGTTCGCGTGCGGGTGTGACTGTCCATCTCTGCGACCCCTCCGTCGGGTCCGTGAACGTCCGGCGCCGCCGCCCGGTCAGGGCGCGGCGGGCGCCGCGGGCTCCTCCAGCCGCCGGCCGACCAGCCGGGCGAGCGTCATCGCCGCGGGAAGCGGCCGCACCATGACGGTCAGCCCGGTGACCAGGCCGTCCGTCCCGAACTCCAGCAGGTCCACGCCC
This sequence comes from Actinomadura sp. NBRC 104425, assembly GCF_030269545.1. Taxonomy (GTDB): domain Bacteria; phylum Actinomycetota; class Actinomycetes; order Streptosporangiales; family Streptosporangiaceae; genus Spirillospora; species Spirillospora keratinilytica. The sequence continues at coordinate 12,158 of NZ_BSTN01000004.1, forward strand.
TGCACCGCGGTGCCCGCGGCGCGGGCGCGGAAGATCAGCGCGCGGGGCGGCGGGCCCGCGGCCGGGGCGGGGCCGACCAGCTCGTCGGTGTAGCGGAAGTCCTCGAAGACCTCCATCAGGACGCCGAGCAGCCGGACGACCGCGTCGCGGCCCAGGTAGGGCCGCACCACCACGGGGCTGTGGAACACGATGTGCGGGTCGAGGGTGCGGGTGATCGCGGTGAGGTCGGCGGCCTCCACCGCAGCCCGGAACGTTCCGGTCACGATGCCGCCCCTCCCGCCGTCGTGGCCTGCGGTACGTGCGTCGCCGCGGCCCGCGCCAGGTCGTCGGCCCATGCCCGGTAGCCGGCGGGGGAGGGGTGGAACCCGTCGGCGGCGAACAGCCGCCGGTCGCGGGCCATCGCCTCGTCCATGGGCGCGTGCACGGCCCCGTGGACGAGCGCCACCTCGCGCATGACGCGGTCCATCGCCCGCGCCCGGGCGCCGATGACCAGCCGCAGCGGCTGCGGCAGCGCCGGGAACCGGTGCACCGGCGGCATCCCGGCGACCAGCACCGCCGCGTCTCGGTACGCGCCGCGCACGGCGGTGAGGAGCGCGGACAGGTCGGCGGCCCACGCCTTGAGCGGACGCCGCCGGATCAGGTCGTTGATCCCGACGGTGATCACGACCAGGTCGGCGGCGCCGTCCAGCGCGGGCACCAGGTCGGTGGCGACCCTGCGGGCCGTCGCGCCGCTGCGCCCGGTGACCGACCACGCCACGCTCCGGCCGAGCCGCCGGTGCAGCGCGGCGGCCAGGGCCCCCGGCAGCGCCTCGGCGTGCGCGGCCGCGCCCACCCCCACGGCGGTGGAGTCGCCGATCACCACCAGGCGCAGGTCCGGGGCGCCCGTGCCGGCCACGCCGTGGTCGGCGCCGGACGCGGGGTCGAGCCGCGGGGTGCGGCGCGCCGTCCGCCGCGCCTGCACCAGCAGGACCGGCGCGAGCGGCAGCAGCAGCGCCGTCGGAAAATTGACGCGGAAACTCGAAAGGGGAAGGGAAAATGCTTTCTTCATGTCCGTCCTCGGTTCGTTGCGGTGCCGGCGAGGCGTGCTGCGAGCAGGGATCTGGCGATGGGGGCGATCACCTCCGCGACATAGGCGTGTCCCGCCGGATTGAGATGGATTCCGTCCGCGCTCCACAGCGCCGGATCGGCCACCCGGCCGACCGCGCCCGGCGCCAGGAACGCCATCCCGTGTTTCTCGGCGGCCCGCCGGAGCTCGGCGTTGCACTCGTCAATTCTTTGCCGGGTCCGCTTCCTGCGGAAAGCCGACATGGGAACCTGTTGTAGGAACGGCGGACAGGGCACCGGTGCCGCGATCGCCACCGCCCCGCCCCGGTCCGCCCAGGCGAAGACCTCCGCGGCGCGGCGCGCCACCCGCTCCCGGTCGAACCCCGCCAGGGCGTCGTTCATCCCGCAGTTGAGCACCACCAGGCCCGGTTGCGGCTCCCCGGCCGCGGCGAGCTGCTCGCCCGCCACGTCCGCGATGGTCGCCCCCGGCCGGCCGAAGTTGGCGACCCGGTCGCGGGGGAGTTCCAGCAGGTCGGCGAGCCTTCTGGCCCAGCCGGTCCAGCCGCCTGCGGGGTCCGGGTCGTCGCGTCCCTCGGCCACGCTGTCACCGAACACCACCAGCCGCCAGGGGAGGGCGGCCATCACGCGACGAGACCGATCAAGTAGTCGGTGAGGGAGGCGGCGGTGCCGCGGCGGCGCGCCTCGGCCATGTCCACCTCCACCTGGAGGTGGTCCTCGATGTCACTGACGACGCTGATGGCGTAGACCGAGTCCATGCCGTACCGGGCCAGTTCCACCGACGGGTCGATGTCCTCGGCCGGCCGGTCGAGGTAGAACGCGATCCGGTCAATAAGCCACGATTGCAGCTGGTCGTGAGTAATAATTTCCGATCTGCTCATCGCTTTCCTCTCTCCGGTAGGGGCCTTTGATATGCCCGGCGGCAAGAGCATCTTGAAGATACCTGCGGCCCCTCCGGCTGTCACGACCCGAGCTCAAACTGATCGGAACCATACATTTTCTGTCCCGCGAATCAGGTAATCCTGTGCGCAATAGGGGCCATTAAGGACACTCCGCCTGCGCCGCCCGGATATGGGCCCAAACCGCACCCCGCCCGGTTCCACCGCGCCCACCCCGCGACCGGACCCGCGCCGCGCCCGCTCCCGTGACCTGCGCCTTCACCATCGGCCCAGGCCACCCGGCCAGACGCCGCTCGCGCACCCGTCACCTCCTGCTCACGGGGTTTTGGGCCTCCCGGGCCCCACCGCACCGTCATCGACCTGTCACCGTCTGGTGATACGGCCCACCGGTTGTACCGTTCCGGCGGACCGGCATGCGCGCACCCGCAGGCCGCCGACATGCGAGAACCTGGCACTGCCAGACTCGCTGAAACTTGCCGCCGCACCCACCACCCCGAAGCGAGCCCCAGGACGCGAACGCCACCCGATCGCTCCAAGCAGCACATGGGCCGCCCCGTCCACCAACAAGTCGCCGACGGCCCCACGCCTTGGGAGCGAAGATGCGTCAGGGGCACCGCGCGCAGGCCCTGCCAGGCTCGGCGGAAGCTGCCACCGCGGCCGCACCGGCCACCCGGAGAGTGGGGTCTCCGTGCGCGGGCGTCGCCGTGCATGCTCCGGGTGGTGCGGAAGCCCGGCCGTCCGCTGGCGGCCTGCCGCATGCGGGCGGATCTGCGGCGCGGGGGTGCCGCGCGCTGGGACTGCCGGGCTCGGTGGCTATCGCTGCCGCGGCCGCACTGGCCGGACTCGGAGCGGGGTCCCCGCACGTGGACGGGGCCATGCTCGCTCCGGGCGGCGCGTGGACTGGGCTGTCCGCCGGCTGTCCGCCGGCGGATCCGTCGTAGGTAAGGCGGAGGTGTGCCGTGGGGGCGTGCGTTGGGGTTGCCGGACTCGGTGGAAGGTGCGGCTGCGGGCCACACCGGGCCTGGGGCGGGGGGCGGCGATGGGGGCGCGGCGGTCGCGTGGACGGGTGCGGCGGGGTGGGTGGTCAGACCGGGACGTTGTAGGCGAGCAGGCCGGTCTCCGTGCCGTCGATCTCCAGCTCGGTGAGCGCGCAGTTGAGGACCTTGGGGAACACGCGGCGGTAGCGCGACAGCGGGATGCCGAGCAGCTCGCACAGGGTGAGCCGCAGCAGGGTGTTGTGCGCGACGACCAGGACCCGTTCGCCGGGGTGCGCGGCGGCGACGTGGCGCAGCGCGGCGGCGCCGCGCGCGGCGGCCTTGCGCGGGTCCTCGGCGCCGGGGAACGGGGCGTCGACCGGGTCGGCGCGGAAGGCGGCGACCTGGTCGGGGGGCAGTTCGGAGAGCGTGCGGCCCTCCGCGGAGCCGAAGTCGACCTCGGTCAGGTCGGCGTCCACCTTGAGCGGCAGGCCGAGCGCGGCGGCGGCCGGGGCGGCGGTGGCGCGGGCGCGGCCGAGCGGGGAGGCCCACAGCGCGTCGATCCCGGCTCCGGAGGCCCAGCGGCCGAGCGCCTCGGCCTGGCGGCGGCCGGTGGCGTTGAGCGCGATGTCGCTGACGCCGGCGTACCGGTTCTCGGCGTGCCACACCGTCTCGCCGTGCCGGGCTACGAACAGCCTTGTCACCTGGTCATCCCGTCGTCGTCGCGCGGCGGCCCGGGGGGGGGGGACCGCCAGCTGGTTGCAATGCGCCGGCAAGCCGAGGGTACGGCCTGTTGTAACGTTCCAGGCAGCGGTGATGCCGCGGTGCGGCCGCACCCGGCCATCGTCCGTCGAGCGGGTCGCGGAAGGGTGTGCGTCGCCGGGTTGATCGGGCACGGCACCCCCGGCAAATCGCGACTTGCTCTGTGAAGTTATAGCCAGCAAGCGTTAACAAATCAAGTGGATCAGGTTTGAGGCTGTCCGCCAGGCCTCCTCCACGCTCCCGCACGAGGTGCGCCCGGGCGGCGTTCTGCGAGGAAGTTGCAGGAAACGGCCGTCCCGCTTCACAAATACGTAACGAGCTCTTGACGCTGGAGAGGCCTGTGTTACAGGCTCTGTGAACTCCATCACCTCGGGTGTTATCTGCTGGAGGGGCACATGAGCGGGCGTTCCCGCGCCGTCGTCGCCGCCGACCTGGGCGCCGAAAGCGGCCGCGTGGTCCTCGGCCGGTTCGACGGATCCCGCGTCGAGCTGACCGAGGTGCACCGCTTCCCCAACGGCCCGCGGCCCGCCGGCGGGCTGCTGCGCTGGGACCTGGAGCACCTGTGGTCGCAGATGCGCACCGGCCTGGCCAAGGCGGGCGCCCTGGCCGGCCGGGTCGACTCGGTCGGCGTGGACACCTGGGGCCTCGACTACGGCCTGCTCGACGCCGACGGGGAGCCGCTGGCCGACCCGGTCAGCTACCGCGACCCGCGCACCCGGGGCGTGCTCGCCGACGCCGTGCGCCGCGTCGGCGCCGAACGGCTGTACGCCGACACCGGCACCCAGCTGATGGAGATCAACACCGTCTACCAGCTGATGGCCGACGCCGGCCGCGGCGTGCTGGCGGACGCGGCGACGCTGCTGATGATGGCCGACCTGTTCCACCGCCGGCTGTCCGGCGCGACCGTCGCCGAGTACACCGCGGTCAGCACCACCGGCGCCTACGACGTGACCCGCCGCGCCTGGGCGACCGGGCTGCTGGACGACCTGGGCGTCCCCACCCACATGCTGCCCGAGGTGGTGGACGCGGGCACCGTCCTCGGCCCGGTGCTGCCCGCCGCGCTCGACCACCCCGCCTACACCGGAGCCCAGGTGATCGTCCCCGGTGCGCACGACACCGCCAGCGCCGTGGCGAGCGTGCCGTTCGTGCACCCCGACGCCGGATACGTCTCGTCCGGCACCTGGTCGCTGGTGGGCGTGGAGACCGGCGAGGCGGTCGTCACCGAGGCGGCCCGCAAGGCCAACCTCACCAACGAGGGCGGTGTCCGCGGCACCATCCGGCTGCTGCGCAACTGCATGGGCCTGTGGCTGCTGCAGGAATGCCGCCGCCAGTGGGAGCGCGAGGGGCGCCGCTACGGCTACGACGACCTGGTGCGCCTCGCCGAGTCGGCCCCGCCCGCCGTCAGCGTGGTCAACCCCGACCACCCCGGGTTCGTGCAGCCCGGCGACATGCCCGCGCGCATCCGCGACTACTGCCGGCGCACCGGGCAGCCGGTCCCGGCCGGGCCGGCCGAGGTCGTGCGGTGCGTGCTCGACAGCCTGGCCCTGGGCTACCGCGCCGCCTTCGACGACATCGCCGAGGTCACCGGACGTCCCGTGCCCGCCGTGCACATCGTCGGCGGCGGCTCGCGCAACACGCTGCTCAACCGGCTCACCGCCGAGGCGACCGGGCTGCCGGTGATCACCGGTCCGGTCGAGGCCACCGCGCTGGGCAACGTGCTCGTCCAGCTCATGGCGCTGGGCGAGCTGTCCGGACTGGACGAGGCGCGCGCGGCGGTACGGGCCGGGACGCGCACCGGCCGGGTCGAGCCGTCCGGCTCGGACCGCTGGTCGGACCTGTACGGCCGCCTGCGCGCGTTCGCGGCGGCCGACCAAGCGGCGGCGTTTGCCGACGAAAGGAGATCATGATGAGGCTGACCAGGACGGTCACCGTCGGTGTCGCGTTCGCCCTCGCCGCGGGCCTGGGGCTCGCCGGGTGCAGCAAGAAGGAGAACGCCTCCGGCTCCGGCGGCTCGGGCGACGGCAAGATCAAGGTCGCGTTCGTGCCGAAGCTGCAGGGCATCCCCTACTTCGAGGCGATGAACACCGGCGGGCGCCAGGCCGCCGCCGACCTGGGCGTGGAGTGGATCTACAAGGGCCCCACCACGGCCGACCCGGGCGCGCAGACCGAGGTGGTCAAGTCGCTGATCCAGCAGCGGGTGGACGTGCTGGTGGTCGCGCCCAACGACCCCGACTCGATGGCGCCGATCCTCAAGGACGCCCAGTCCCGCGGCATCAAGGTGATGACGTCCGACACCGACGCGCCCAACTCGGTGCGCGAGCTGTTCGTCAACCAGGCCACCGCCGAGGGCATCGGGCAGACCGTCACCGACGCGCTGCTGGAGAAGATGGGCGGCAAGGGCGAGTACGCCATCGTCTCGTGCGGGCAGACCGCCGGGAACCTCAACTCCTGGATCGCGGTGCAGCGCAAGTACACCGCCGAGAAGTACCCCGACGCCAAGATCGTCGACGTGGTGTACGCGGGCGAGGACGAGGCCAAGGCCACCTCGATGGCCAAGGACCTGATGAACGCCCACCCCAAGCTGACCGGGCTGGTCGGCGAGTGCACCACCTCGGCGCCGGGCGTGGCCAAGGCCGTCCGAGAGACCGGCAAGATCGGCAAGGTGTTCACCGTCGGGGTCGGCACCCCGGCGTCGATGAAGCCGTACCTGATGGACGGCTCGTCCAGCACCTCGGTGCTGTGGGACGTCGAGCAGCTCGGCTACCTGACGGTGTGGGCCGGCACCCAGCTGAAGAAGGGCACGCCGCTGCAGGCGACCAACAAGGTGAGCGACAAGCTGCCCGCGGTGAAGTACTTCCCCGACCAGAAGATGCTGCTCCTCGGCGACCCGCTGCGGATCACCAAGGACAACGTCGGCAACTACAACTACTAGAGGGCCCGGCCGGTGGAAGAGGAGACCAACGGCGCCGGGGGGCCGCTGCTGCGGCTGACCGGCGTCCGCCGCCGCTACGGCGGCGTGCAGGCGCTGCGCGGCGTCGACTTCGAGGTGCGCGCGGGCGAGGTGCACGCGCTGGTCGGGGAGAACGGCGCGGGCAAGTCCACCCTCATCAAGATCATTTCGGGGGCGGAGGCGGCCGACGCGGGCACCGTGGAGATGGCCGGGCGGGTGCTGCCCGGCGGCAGCACGGCGGCGGCGTTCGAGGCGGGCATCGCCACCGTCTACCAGGAGCCGCAGCTGTTCGGCGAGCTGCCGGTCGCCGAGAACATCTTCCTCGGCCGGGAGCTGCGCCGCCGCGGCCTGGTGGACCGGGCCGCGCAGCGCCGCCGCGCCGTCGAGCTGCTGCGCCGCCTCGGCCTCGATCCCGGCCTGGCCGACGTGCGCGTCGCCGACCTGCCGGTGGCGCAGCGGCAGCTGGTGTCGATCGCCAAGGCGTTCGCGCACGAGGCGAAGGTGCTGATCCTGGACGAGCCGTCGGCGATCCTCACCGACCGCGAGATCGAGGTGCTGTTCGACGTGCTGCGGTCGGTGCGCTCGCACGGCGTCGGCGTCATCTACATCAGCCACCGGCTGGACGAGCTGACGGTGATCTCCGACCGCGTCACCGTCATGCGGGACGGCACCCGGGTCGCCACCCGGCCGACCGCCGAGCTGACGATCCGCGAGATCGCGCGGCTGATGGTCGGGCACGCGCCGGCCGGGGCGGCGCAGCGGCGGGCCGTGCCGGACGGCCCGCCGGTGCTGGAGGCGGCCGGCCTGTCCCGGCGCGGGGCGTTCCGGGACGTGTCGCTCCAGGTGCGGGCCGGCGAGGTGGTGGCGCTGTTCGGGCTGGTCGGGTCCGGCACCGGGGCGATCGCGCGGGCCCTGTACGGGATCGACCCGCCGGACTCCGGCACGCTGCACGTGGCGGGCCGCGAGGTGCGCCCCCGCACGCCGGCGGACGCGGTCGCCGCCGGGCTGGCGATGCTGCCGGGCGACCGCAAGGTGCAGGGCGTGTTCGCGTCCAAGAGCATCGGCTTCAACATCTCCGTCGGGCACCTGCCGGTGCTGAGCCGCGCCCGCGTGTGGGTGGACCGGGCCCGCGAACGCGCCGTCGCCTCCCAGTTCATCGACCGCATCCGCATCAAGGCGCCCGGCCCGGCGACGCCGGTCGGCACGCTGTCGGGCGGCAACCAGCAGAAGGTCGTGCTCGCCCGCCAGCTTGTGCGGCGGCCGCCCGTGCTGGTGCTGGAGGAGCCCACCCAGGGCGTGGACGTCGGCGCCAAGGACGAGATCCACGACCTGGTGCTCGGCCTGGCCGACGAGGGCAGCGCCGTGCTGGTGGTGTCCAGCGACCTGCCCGAGGCGATCCGCCTGGCCGACCGCGTCCTGGTGGTGCGGGGCGGGCGGATCGTCGCCGAGTTCCCGCACGGCGCCGCGCAGGCGGACGTCCTGGCCGCGGCCGCGGGCGACGCCGGAGACCAGACCCCGGACCAGGGCGCGGACCAGGGCGCGGACCAGGGCGCGGACCAGGGCGCGGACCAGGGCTCGGACGACAGAGGGGAGGAACGATGACGGCGCTCGCACGGCCCTGGACGCGGCGTCCCGCCGCGGGCGCGATCGAGGGCCAGGAAGCGGTGCTGATCGGCGTGATCGCGCTGCTGTGGACGGCGCTCGGCCTGTCGGTCGACACCTTCTTCACCGCGTCCAACCTGCAGAACATCCTGGCCACGGTGGCGCCGGTGACGATCGTCGGGGTCGGCATGACGGCGGTCATCGTCACCGCCGGCATCGACGTGTCGGTCGGCAGCACCATGGCCGTGGTGATGGTGATCGTGGCGCAGCAGCTGCGCGACGGCGGCCTGGCGTTCGCGCCCGCGGTCGGGCTGGCGCTGCTGGTCGGCGGCGTGCTCGGCCTGATCAACGGGGCGCTGGTCGGCTACGGCCGGGTGCACCCGATCATCATCACGTTCGGCACCCTCAACCTGTACCGGTTCGTCGCGCTGCAGATCTTCGGCGGGCGGGAGGTCGCCGGGGTGCCCGGCACGCTCGGCCCGCTGGGCGGCGGCGCCGAGGGCCGCACGTTCGGCCTGCCGCACTCCTGGCTGCTGGCCGTCGCGCTGGCCGCGCTCATGTGGGCGTACATGCGGCACGTCCCGACCGGGCGGCACCTGTACGCGATCGGCGGCGACGCCGAGGCGGCGCGGCTGGCCGGGGTGCGCGTCACCCGGCGGCTGCTCACCGTGTACGCCGTGACCGGGCTGCTGGCGGGGCTGGCCGCCTGCTGCATGATCGGCGGCGGCGGACTGGTCGCGCAGAGCGCCGGAACCGGCATGGAACTGCAGGTCATCGCCGCCGTGGTGATCGGCGGCACCAGCATCCAGGGCGGCCGCGGCACCGTGCTCGGCACCGTGCTGGGCGCCCTGCTGGTCGGCACCGTCACCAGCGCGGTCACCCTGCTGAGCTGGCCGAACGAGCTGACCTCGCTGTTCATCGGAGTGTTCATCCTCGTGGCGGTCGGATCTGACCTGCTGCGCGAGCGCCGGAGGCGGTCCCTGTGATGCCGCAGTCGACCAGTGAGCCCGCGGACACCACCACGCGCGACGGCGCGGCCGGGGCGCGGCCGCCCTCGCCCCTGGCCCGGCTGGGCCGCCTGCTGCTGCACGACCGGGTGGCGCTGCTGGTGCTGCTGCTGGCCGTGCTGGTCGCCTGGATGAAGGTCCTCGACCGGGGCGGCTACCTGCTCGGCCCGTACGACGCCGCGTACATGGCGGCGGCGCTGGAGTCGTTCGTGCCGCTGTGCATCCTGGCGCTGGCCGAGATGCTGGTGATCCTGTCGGGGCGCGGCGGCATCGACCTGTCGGTCGGGGCGATGGTGAGCCTGACCGGCATGGCGTTCGGGTTCATGGTGGGCGAATGGGGCTGGCCGCTGTGGCCGTCCCTGGTGGCCGCGCTGGCGTTCGGGACGGCGCTCGGCGCGGTCAACGGGTTCCTCGTCGCCGTGCTCGGCTTCCCCTCCCTGATCGCCACGCTGGCCACCGGATACGCCTACAGCTCGCTGGCGCTGGTCAGCCACGACAACGCGCCGATCTCCACCAAGCCCGTCCAGGACCTGCACGACCTGACCAGCATGGTCCGGCTGCCGCTCGGCCTGCCGCCGGTGCCCAGGCAGTTCTTCACCTTCCTGCTGCCCTGCGCGGTGCTGGTGTGGCTGCTGGTCAACCGCACCGCGTTCGGGCGCCGCCTGTACGCGGTCGGCACCAACGAGACCGCGGCCCGGTACGCGGCGCTGTCGGTCGGCGGCGTGCGGTTCCGCGCGTTCGCGCTGGCGGGGCTGCTGTCGGGGGTGGCGGCGGTCGTCACGGTGGGGCAGTTCGCCTCCGCGCGCCCCGACGCCGGGACGGTCGGCAACGGCATGGCCCTGCCCGCGATCACCATCGCCGTGCTGGGCGGGGTCGCCATCACCGGCGGCGTCGGCCGGGTCGGCGGCGTGATCGTCGCGGCGCTGCTGGTGGTGTGGCTGAACGCCGGGATCCTGCTGTACTTCGAGGGGTCGGCGGGCTCGCGCTACCAGCTGCTGGCCCTCGGCGTGCTGCTGATCGCCTCCACGCTGCTCAACGCGGTGGCCGGACGCCGCCGGCGGCGACGCACCCGGTAGACGGCCGACGGACCGGTGACAGGGCCGGCGGGGGGCTCGCCGCGGGTGCGCGGGGAGGCCGCCACACGCGCGAGGATGGTGCCATGGAGCAAGGGGAGAGCGAGGCGCGGGGCGCCTCGCGGCGGGCGCAGGGACCCGCGGAGCGGCAGCGGCTGATCGCCGAGCAGGTGCTGTCGGAGGGGTCGGCGTCGGCCGCCGACCTGGCCGAGCGGTTCGGCGTCAGCCTGATGACGATCCACCGGGACCTGGACGAGCTGGAGCGCCAGGGGGTGGTCCGCAAGTTCCGCGGCGGGGTGACCGCGCAGCCGTCCGGGGTGTTCGAGAGCAACGTCGCCTACCGCCGCAAGTCGATGCGGGCGGAGAAGGAGGCGGTGGCCGAGCGCGCCGTCCGGCTCATCGAGCCGGGCATGGCGGTGATGCTGGACGACTCGACCACCACGCTGGCGCTGGCGGCGCGGCTGTCGGAGGTGACGCCGCTGACGGTGGTCACCAACTTCCTGGAGGGGCTGAACCTGCTGGCGCAGTTCCGCGGCATCCGGCTGATGGCGCTGGGCGGCGACTACGACGCCATGCACGACTCGTTCCTGGGCGTGTCCTGCGTGGAGGCGATCGAGTCGCTCAGCGTGGACCTGTGCTTCGTGTCGACGTCGGCGGTGTCGGCCGGGTACGCCTTCCACCAGGAGCAGCACATCGTGTCGGTGAAGCGGGCGATGCTGGCGTCGGCGGCGCGCAACGTGCTGCTGCTCGACCACACCAAGCTGGGCCGCACGGCGCTGCACCGGGTGGCGCCGCTCGGCGAGTTCGAACGCGTCATCGTCGACGCGGGGGCGTCCCCCGAGGCCCTGCGCGACCTCGACGAGCACAAGGTCCCCTACGACGTGGCGCCGCTGTGACCCGGGCCACCGCGCCGCCCGAGGTGGAGGCCGGAATATTCCGGGCATGGTGGTGGTCTGATACCGGATGCATGATTTCAACACCCATGTGAGCAGGGAGATTTCGTGACCGTTCCCAACGTCACGTTCAACAACGGCGTCACCATGCCGCAGCTCGGCTACGGAGTGTGGCAGGTCCCCGACGCCGAGGCCGAGCGGGTCGTCAAGATCGCGTTGGAGACCGGCTACCGCAGCGTCGACACCGCGGCGATCTACGAGAACGAGGAGGGCACGGGCCGCGCCCTGCGCGCTTCGGGCGTGCCGCGCGAGGAGCTGTTCGTCACCACCAAGTTGTGGAACAGCGAGCAGGGCTACGACTCCACGTTGCGCGCCTTCGACGCCAGCCTGGAGCGGCTCGGCCTGGAGTACGTGGACCTGTACCTCATCCACTGGCCGGTGCCGAGCCGCGGCCTGTACCTCGACACCTGGCGCGCGTTCGAGAAGCTGTACGCCGACGGCCGCGTCCGCGCCATCGGCGTGTCCAACTTCACCGTGGACACGCTCACCCGGCTGCTGGACGAGACCGATGTGGTGCCGGTCCTCAACCAGATCGAGCTGCACCCGTACCTGCAGCAGGAGGAGCTGCGCGCCTTCCACGCCGAGCACGGCATCCTCACCGAGGCGTGGAGCCCCCTCGGCCAGGGCCAGGGCCTGCTGGACGACCCCGAGCTGGGCCGCCTGGCCGCCGAGCACGGCAAGACCCCCGCGCAGCTGGTGCTGCGCTGGCACCTGGAGCTGGGCAACGTGGTCATCCCCAAGTCGGCGACCCCGTCGCGCATCGCCGAGAACTTCGACGTGTTCGGCTTCGAGCTGACCGACAAGGACAAGGCCGCGATCGCCGCCCTCGACAAGGGCACCCGCTTCGGCCCGGACCCGGCCACGTTCGCCGGCTGACCTGGCGGCCGGCGCTCTCACCGCGGGGTCGTGCCCGCGGTGGAACGTCGCGATGCCGGGCACCTGCGGCGGCGCCGTCCGCGGGTGCCCGGCGTTCTCCTGCGCTTTCGGGCCGCCGTGGCCGCCGGCGGTGCTCAGCGGTGCTCAGCGGTGCAGGTCGCCGCGCAGGATCCGCTGGACGAGGTCGCCGCGCAGCTGCCCGTACCCGGTGCGGGCCCACAGGCTGTCGTCCGCGTCGACCTCGAAATACGGCACCGGGCGCCCGTCCACCCTGTCCAGCAGCACCTGCGGGGTGCGGCGGGCGCGGACGGCCTTGGCGCAGTCGTGGCACGCCTTGATGCGCAGCCGTTCGCGGCTGCCCAGGGGACGCCAGTTCACGGCGACCGCCGAGTCGCCGTGCAGCGGGTTGAAGAAGCACAGCGGGCTGCTCGGGACCTCCCGGCCGCCGTCCGCCAGCGACCGCGCCGACTCCAGCGCGTCGCGGCCCCGGTCGACCAGCACGAGCACCCCGGCCAGGTCCGGCAGCCCGCGCGCCGCGTCCAGCACCTTGCCCGCCGCCTGGTAGGCGTCCAGCGCCTCGGTCATCAGGGCCCGCACGCGCGGGGCCGAGGCGTCGACGTCGGTCCGGTCCAGCAGTTCGCCGAACGCCACGACCTCGCGGGCGGCCTGCCCGCGCAGCTCCTCCTCGTTCGCGCGCAGCGCGGTGGCCAGCACGGTGCGCGGCAGCCGGTGCTGCGACGGCGGGGGGACGCGGCCCGTCCGCCGCCACCGCCACACCGCCAGCCCGGCGACGGCGGCCGCGCCCAGCCCCGCCGAGCCCAGCACCACGGGCAGGGTCGCGCCGCCGTCGTCGTCGTCGCTTTGGTCGGAGCCGGTGGAGGTGCGCGTCCGGCCCAGGTGCGCGGTGGCGGCGTCGTACTCGGCCTTGCCCCGGCCCGCCGCGATCAGGTCGACGGCGCGTATCAGCCGGTCGGCCAGCGGCGCGTCCTCCATCTCGTCCAGGAAGAACGGCACCTGCGCGGCGTAGCGGGTGTTCTCCTGCTGTTCGGGCGTGCCGCCCCACTGCCGCGCCGCGAGCTGGTCCTGGAAGTCGTCCAGGGACAGGTACGCGCCGTCGCGGCCGAGCCGGTCGTGCACGACGGTGAGGAGCTGCTCGGGGTCCTCCCACGTGCCGCCCTTCACCAGCGGCACGAGCACGACGTAGACGGGGATCGGCGACCGGCGCATGTGGGCCAGCAGCTCCTGCCGCCGCGCCTTCGGCAGGGCCGACGCCAGCGACGAATCGACGTAGATCGGCGACTTGCGCAGCGCCGCCGCGATCCGCTCGCCGGGCGACGGCGCCCTTGCGGCGCCCGCGGGACGTGCAGGCCAGTGTTCAGTCGACACCGAGAGACTCCAGTACCACCGAGGGCAGTTCGCGGCCGTGCGCCGCGGACGCGAACCTGGACCAGCGTCCGGGCACACCGTGGTGGAGGCGGCCGCCCGGGACGCGCAGCGTCCTGCCCGCCAGCGACGACGGGGGCGCGGCGGCGCAGTCGGCGCACACGGGGCGGCGCCCGTGCCCCTTGATCTTGCGGCGGGCGGCGGACGGCTCGTGCAGCGGGTTGACGAAGCACGGCGCCGACGGGCGGTCCTTCGCCCCGTCCAGCACCTCCCGGCCCTGGCGTGCCAGCACGACCGCCCACACCAGGTCGAGCACGGCCTCGTCGGCGTCCGCCGGGTCCTCGGCGACGTCGTCGAAGAGGATCTGCGCGGCGTCGTAGGCGCGGGCGGCGTAGCCGTGCCCGGGGGACTCCTCGTGGTCGGGCAGCATGTCGCGCAGTTCGCCGAGCGCGCGAGCGGCGCGCACACGCAGGGAGCGCACCGACGGCTTGGTCTCCCCCCGGGACGGTGTCCCGGACCGTGCGCGCAGGGCGCGTACCCCTGCGACCGGGGCGCGGATCAACGCGAACAGCAGCAGCGCCCCGAAGGGGCCGACGAGGAGGAGTCCGGTGAGGAACGGCCCCCAGAACTCGGCCTCCAACGGCGGATGCTCCTGCCCGAAGGGAGGCGGTGTGCTGTTGAGCGTGGGCGTGCTCGCGGGAGCGGACGGGGCCGACGCCACGGAGTCGAACAGCTGCCGCAGCCGTGCGGGCACGTCCGCCATGGGCGCGTCCAGGTCGGCGGGGGAGTAGACCTTGCTCGGCGCGTAGGGGATCCGGCGCGGGACGCCGAACGCCACGGATTCGATGTGTCCGTGCTCGTCGACGAGGACGTACAGGCCGTTGCGCCCCACCCGTTCATGCAGGCCGAACAGGAACGCCTCGTCCTCCCCGTAGGACTCCGACTCCATCGGGTTGGGCGCGACGACGACGTACACGGGAACGCCGATGCGCTTGGCCGTCGCGGCCATCTCCGCCTTGATCCGCCTGCGGTCGGCCCGGCTGAAGGCGTCCGCCAGGTACATGTCGACCGACAGCGGATCCTCGGCCAGCTCCGCCGCCACCCGGGCGAACCGGGTCTCCTCGTGCGGCGCGGGTGACGGCGCCGCCGCGGCGGGGCCCGCCGGCGCCCCGAGGCAGGCGAGCAGAAGTGCGGCGGCGAGCACGGCCGCCAGGCGCCCGATCACCGCCGCGCCGCCCGGGCCGCGCCGCGGCGGGACGACCGGCGCAGCAGCAGCACCAGCATCGGCACCCCGGTCAGGGCGGTGCCCGCCCCGAACGCCGCCATCTCCTTGCGGTCCCTGATGTCGCTTTCGCTGGGACCGTCGGACGAGTCGTCCCGGCGCGCCTCCTCGCGCGCCTGGTCGATCCTGCGCTGCGCGTCGGGCGCGGTCACGATGTCGACGAACCGCGTGATCTGCTCCACGAGCCCCTCGTCCCGATCCGACCGCAGGTACGCCGCGGTCCACGCGCTATCGGCCGGGAGCGTTCCACCGAACTGCCGCGCCGTGCCGGACCCGGACGAATCGGTGACGATGTACACGCCGTCCTTGCCGAGCCGGTCGTGCAGCGACGCGATCAGGTCGTCGTCCCTCGGCGAGACCTCTGTCAAGCCCGGCGTCACCACCACGTACGCCGGGACGCCCAGGCGCGCCACCGCGGCGCGGATCCGCTCGTGCGCGTCGTAGGGCAGTGCGCGCAGGGCGTGGTCGGTGACCTGGACCGGGTCGTCGGCCAGCAGCCGCGCGAGCCGGTCGGCGAGGCTCCCCGACGTCGGTGATGGCGACGGCGACGACGGCGGCGAGGGCGCGGCGGCCCGCGCCGTGCCGGTCAGGACGCACCCGGCCAGCGCAAAAGTAATGATCAAGGCGAACCACCGCACGTGCGGAGTCTAACGGCGTTCATCCCCGGCCCCATCGGCCCCTGTCGCCACAACCCCGGAACGTGCCGAGATGTTCACGGAAAGTAACATCGCTCCGTGGGGGAAGATCGGGGGGATGGTGAACGCGGCTGCTGGGCGGGCCCGGGCGGGGTACGGGTCACCGCCGTCCGGCTGATCGGTGCGCACCGGGTGTGGGCGGACGCCGCCGGCGTCCCCGCGGGGGTGCCGGGCGCGTTCCTGGTGACCGACGCGGGCGCCCGCGTCGGTCGCGGCTACTACCCGACCGTCGAGGAGTTGTCCGAGGTGGTGGATCTGGCGTCGCTGCGGCCCTGCGACCCCGGCACCTGACCGTGGTGGCAAGCTTGAGCCCTGCGTCCGTACGGCTTCGGTGGCGAGGAGGGTGCGGTGTCGGAGGAGTTCGACGTCGTCGTGGTGGGATCGGTCAACGCGGACCTGGTGGTGGGCGTCGAGCGGCGCCCGGCGCCCGGCGAAACCGTGCTCGGGTCCGACCTGGCCGTGCATCCGGGCGGCGTGGGCGGCAACCAGGCGGCGGCCGCGGCGCGGCTCGGCGGCCGGGTCGGCATCCTGGCCCGGGTCGGCGACGACGGGCACGGCGAGTTCCTGCGCGCGGCGCTCGCCGACGCGGGGGTGCGGCTGGACCACCTGCTGGTCACGCCCGGCCCGTCCGGCGTCGCCCTCATCACCGTGGGGCCGGACGGCGACAACAGCATCATCGTCTCGCCCGGCGCCAACGCCCGGCTCGCCCCGGACGACGTCACCGCGGCACGCGGCATGATCTCCTCGGCGGCGGTCGTGTCGCTGCAGCTGGAGACCCCCGTGCCGACCGTCCTGGCCGCCGCACGGGCGGCCGCGGACGCCGGGGCGCGCGTCGTGCTGAACCTGTCCCCGCCCGCCGTCGTGCCGGACGAGCTGCTGGCGCTGTGCGACCCGCTGGTGGTCAACGAGCACGAGGCGGCGTTCCTGCTCGGACGCGGCGGCGGGGAGCGCCCGGAGGCCCCTTCGGCGATGGCGGAGGCGCTGCTGGAGCGCGGCCCCCGGTCGGTGGTCATCACGCTCGGCGGGGACGGCGCGCTGACGGCCGACGCGTCCGGTGCGGTGACCGTCGCGGCCCCCAAGGTGGAGGTCGTGGACACCACGGGCGCGGGCGACGCCTTCACGGCCGCGCTGTGCCTGCGCCTGGCCCGCGGCGACGCCCTGGACGAGGCCGCGCGCTACGCGGCGCGGGTGGGGGCCGCAGCCGTCCGCAAGCCCGGCGCGCAGAGCTCTTACCCCGCAGCGGAAGACGAGCTGCCCCTCTGACCGCCGTCCCCCGGCGCGCCGGCGGTCGGCCACCAGTGCGCTTTCTGATGGGTGAGGAGCCTGTTACCACGTCAGACGTCATGATCTGAGAATGCACCGGCCGGCATTCGGTGGTGCGACCATGGTGCTCCCGTTGAGGGAGGAAGCCGATGCGGCGGTTCGTTCACAACGCCGTGGTCGTCGCGGCGCTGGGTGCGCTGGCGGTCGCCTACGGGTGGCTCGTCAGCAGGGGAGTCGAGCTCGACGGCACCGTGACCAAGGTCGTCGTATCGAAGGACGAACGGAGCATCGAGGTGCATGCCCAGATGTCGTCGGGCCTCTACTGCGCGATAGGGGCGGCAGAGACGCGGGACCGGGTGACGGTTCACACTCGGTGTTACCGAGGGTGGAATCCGTACGCCGATGAAGGAGGCGGTGTCGGCGTGCTGAAGGTGACGGAAACGGTGAAGCTGCAGTCCCCGCTCGGTGGCCGCAGCATCCGTACCGGCGACGGTAGGGCCGTTGAGGTCGAGCGCCTCGGC
Source organism: Actinomadura sp. NBRC 104425 (assembly GCF_030269545.1). Taxonomy (GTDB): domain Bacteria; phylum Actinomycetota; class Actinomycetes; order Streptosporangiales; family Streptosporangiaceae; genus Spirillospora; species Spirillospora keratinilytica. Next base: position 29,460 of record NZ_BSTN01000004.1, read on the forward strand.
GCTCCCGGGGGTTCCTGACAGGCGGAGCGTGCGGCCGCTCGTCCTCCGCGTCGGGTGGTGCGGCGGTTCAGTGTGTCTTGGGGCGGCGTCGGGGGCTCACCCTGGGCGCCGCCCGGCGTGCGTCTCGCGCAACGCGGGCGCGGCCTCGCCGTAGGCGCGGATGCGGCTCGCGTCAGGCGGTGGGGGCGTTGCCGTTGCGGTAGCGCCTCGGGAGTTCGGATGCGTCCAGCCGCGCGGGCCCGGGCGGGGGCACCACCGGGTGTTCGGGGGGTGCGGGCGGCGGAGTCGGGGCCTCGGTGAGAGAGATGAAGCCGTCCTGCAGCAGTGTGGCCAGGTCCGACATGACGGGGAACAGGCCGCGGCCCAAAGTGAAGGCGATGTCGCGCGGGGTCCGCCGTCCGTTGACGCGGCCGAGGACCTCGCGCCGGGCCGGGTCCACGATCTGATCGGGTTCGTTCCGCACGACCCGCGGCCGGGACCGCACCGTCAGGTCCAGCACGCGCCAGCCGTCGGCCACCTCCAGCCGCCGCGTGATCTCCCTGAGCAGGCGGTCGGTCTCCAACCCGGGCTCCACCGGCACCAACGGCCCGGGCCCGGCCGCGCCGGCGTGCTCGACCGTGCAGGTGTGCACGCCGGTCAGCGCCATCGCGAACAGCGCGTCGACGACCGCCGTCCGGGCCAGCACCTCGACGCCGACCTCGCCGAGCAGGCCCCGCTCCACCAGCTCGTCCGGCAGCCGCCCCGCCGGGGCCGCCGCCGCGAACGCCCGCGACCACTCGGGCTCGGCGATCCGGCCCGACCGCAGCAGCAGCGACTCGGGGCCGGGCGAGGCGGGCGTGGCGGCCGCGACGATCCGGCCGTCCCGCATGGTCACCGTGCCGCCCGGGTTGCCGTCCAGGCGCAGAGTCCCCGAGAAGCGCTCCTGGCCGCGGCGCCTGAGAGCCGAGATCAGAATGCCCGACGGCCGGCCGGCTGCGGCCCCCGAGGGCGTGATGGGAGAAGCGGTCACGTCGTCACTTCCAGCCGAACGCAGCTCTGTGTTGCTGACGGTGGCAACATCATGCCAGGCCCCCCGGAGCGGTCAGGCACCCAGCGTTGGCGTAGATTACTTCCGGTGCCGTCACCGGACAGGTGGAAAATAACGTTTGCGAAAGTCCCGATCCGCCTCGCCCGGGGTGTCCTAGATCGTTACGTTGTTCTCCGGCACTGCTGAGTGGTCCGGTTCAGGGGGTGGAAGACCGATGAACATCGAAACCGCGCTCAAGGAGACGATGGCCATCGACGGGGCGCTCGGGGCGGCGCTGGTCGACTACGACAGCGGGATGGCGCTCGGCGCGCTCGGCGAGTCCGGCAGCGCCGAGGAGGTCGACATGGAGCTCGCGGCGGCCCGGAGCGCCGAGGTCGTGCGGGCCAAGCTCCGCACCCTGGAGGCGCTGCGGATCAGCGACTCGATCGAGGACATCCTCATCACCCTGGACACCCAGTACCACCTGATCCGGCTGCTCTCCAACGCCGGCGGCAGCCGCCTGTTCCTCTACCTCGTCCTCGACCGCGAGCGGGCGAACCTGGCCCTGGCGCGCCACCACCTGCGGCGCATCGACGGCGAACTGCGGGTCTGAGGCGGGACGATGAACAACGAGGCCGTACTCGCCGAACTGCGGGCCCTGCGCGAGCAGGTGACCGGCGTGACCGACGCCGCGGTCGCCTCCTCCGACGGGCTGCCGGTCGCCTCCGACACCGACGGGGTCCGCCCCGAAGTGCTGGCCGCCCTCGCCGCCGCCGCGCTCGGGCTGAGCAAGAGCGCGGGCAACGAGGTCGGCATGGGCGAACTGCGCGAGGTGACGATCCGCTGCTCCGGAGGCCACATCGTCGTCTACGCCGTCCGCGACCGGAACCTCCTCGTCGTCCTCGGTGACGAGGGGCTCGACATCGCCCATCTCCACCTGCAGTCCCGCCCCGTCGTGGACCGTCTCGCCGAAATCCTCGCCCCCGTCTGACGCGTCCGGTTCGGGTGATCCGCCCGTCTGCGGCCGATCGCCGCGCCTAAGCTGCCGGCGTGCGTCGAGACCCCTCCCTCACCTACCAGGGTGCGCTGAACATCCTCGGCCAGTACGACCGTTCCCGCCTGGACAAGCTGAACGGGCTTCTCGGCGGCGTGATCCTCGGCGCAGGTGCCGTGCCGCGCACACCACCCTTGTCGGCGCCGCGTTCTTCGAGGCGCTGGAAGGGTAACCGGGCGCGGACGCGCTCAGGCGCCAGGCCGTCACCGAGGACGAACGCCGCGCTGCGGCTTTGGGGCGTTGTCGCCGCGAAGCGGTGTGCTTGCCTGACATGACCGTGGGACGCCCTGACCGCACAGTCCGGGCATCCCACGGGTTCTGAGAGGGAGAGGTCAGCTCATCAGGGCGGCCGCCAGGTCGGACTCGCGGGCCTGGGCGGGCACCGACGCCTCGGCGGGCTCCTCGGCCGCGGCGGCCGGGTGGGGCTCGTCCTCCTCGGGCGGGAGGAGCCGGCCGTAGGCGCGCAGGGTCTCGGCGGCGATGCGGCTCCAGGAGTAGCGGGAGTGGGCGCGGTCGGCGGCGGCGATGGCGTACCCGTGCCGGGTGGTCTCCTCGGCCAGCAGGCGCCGCACCGCGCGGCCGATCTCCACCGGGCGCCCGGCGGGCACGTGCAGCCCGGTGATGTGGTCCAGGACGCTGTCGGCGTTGCCGCCGACCGGGGTCGTCACGACCGGGACGCCGCACGCCATCGCCTCCAGCGCCACCAGCGGCGACGGGCGGTCCGGCGACAGGCACAGCACCAGGCGGGCGGTGCGCAGCAGCTTGGGCAGGGACCGGCGCGGCATCCGGCCCATGAAGACCACCCGGTCGGCGACGTGCAGCTCCTTGGCCAGCATGCGCAGCCGGTGCACGGCCGTGTCGTTCTCCAGCTCCTCGCGGGCAGGGCCGCCGGTGACGGCCAGCTCGGCGCCGGGGACGCTGACCAGCGTGCGGATCGCGGTGGCGATCCCGCCGTCGGTCAGGTCGCGGCACACGGTCACCAGGCGGGGCCGGCCGCCGCGGGGCAGCGTGGGGCCGGTCTGGCTGAAGTGGCCGCCGTCCACGCCGTAGGGGGTGATGCCGATCCGGGGGCGGGGCACGCCGAGCCGCACCAGTGCGTGCGCCTCCTGCTCGCTGCCCGCCAGGACGGTGTCGGCGCCGCGTCCGAGCGCGGCCTCCAGGCGGATGCGGGCGGGGTGCACCGCCCGTCCGGCGCGGCGCTCGACGGTGCCGAGCCCGTGGTAGGACTGCACGAACGGGATGCCCAGTTCCCTGGCCACCGCGCAGGCCGCCAGCCCGCCGATCCAGCCGTGGGCGTGCACCACGTCGGGGCGTGCGGCGCCCGACCAGCGCCGCCGCAGCTCGTCGGCGACGTCGCGGACGTGCCGCAGGAGTTCGTGCTCGGTCAGCGGGCGCGCCGGTCCGGCATCGATCAGCCGCAGCGTGGCTCCGGGGCCGAGGCGCGTCCGCTCGCGCGTCGCTTCGTCATAGCGGCGCGCGTAGACGGTCACGTGGTTGCGCTGGTCGCCGCCGGGCACCGGACGTGCCAGCGCGCGGGCCAGCTCACGCACCACGGAAGCGTGGGTGTGCTCCCCGGTAAGAACGGACATCGAAACCAAAGCGATGTTCAGGGAGCTTTTCATGACGCAGACCTCCGAAGGCACACATGGCGCAAACCTGGAGGTATCTGCGTCGTAGACACCCGCCTGTGATGGTCTCTTTCCGTAGCGCCCTGGGATCAAACCTCCGAACGTCGTGACGCACGCGACAGACCCCATATGAGACATGTGGGAACCATGTGGCGCCCGAGGTGCCTTCCGCACCCCCAAAAAGGCCCCCGACCTGGCGTGGGACGTTCAAAGCACGGGAGATCGGCGGTAATACTGGGTGACCGTGTGCGCAGATCACGTCTGGTACGTGGCCTACGGGTCCAACCTGGCGCGGGAGCGGTTCTCCTGCTACCTGGCCGGTGGGCGCCCCGAGGGGGCGATGCGCCACTACACCGGCTGCCGGGACCCCCGGCCCGCGCGCGACGAAAAGGCGGTGACGCTGCCCGGCGGCGTCTACTTCGCCTTCAACTCGCTGACGTGGGGCGGCGGCATGGCGTTCTACGACGCCGAGCTGCCGGGCCGCACGGCCGCCCGCGCCTACCTGGTGACCCGCGAGCAGTTCTGCGATGTGATGGCCCAGGAGATGCGGCGCGAGGTCGGCGCCGACCACGATCTGTCGCAGGCGCTGGCCACCGGGCGGCAGCGGATCGGCCCCGGGCACTACGAGACCGTTCTGAAGGTCGGCGAGCGGGACGGGTACCCGATGCTCACCTTCACCGCCCCGCACGGTGCGGGACGGGCCGTGCTGAACGCCCCGTCCGCCCCGTACCTGACCATGCTGGCGCGCGGCCTGCGCGACGCCCACGGCTGGCGGACCGGCCAGGTGGCCGCCTACCTGCGCGCCTGCCCGGGCGCCCGCGGCATCTGGTCCGCACCGGCGATCTCCGCGCTGCTGCACCGCGCCGACACCGCCGCCGCGGCGTCCGCGCCGCGGGCCTCCCTCCAGGCGATGTTCGCCGCATTCCGGCCGGGGCCGGGTCTGCCGCTGGAGCCCGCCGCCGGATAGCGTCGTCGCCATGAACGTCGGTGACGTGGTGGACGATTTCGAGCTTCCGGACGAGACGGGACGGCTGCGCACCCTCAGCGGCCTGCTGGCGGACGGCCCCGTCGTACTGTTCTTCTACCCGGCCGCGATGACCGCGGGCTGCACGGCCGAGGCGTGCCACTTCCGCGATGTGGCCGCCGAGTTCGCCGCGCTGGGCGCGCACCCGGTCGGCATCAGCGGCGACCCGGTGGACAAGCAGAAGGAGTTCGCCGGCAAGCACTCCCTCGGCTACCCGCTGCTGTCGGACGTCGACGGCACGGTGCGGGACCGCTTCGGCGTCAAGCGCGGCTTCGCGCTGGCCCCGACCCGGCGGCAGACGTTCGTGATCGACACCGACCGCCGCATTCTGGAGGTCATCAAGAGCGAGATCCGCATGAACGTCCATGCCGATCGCGCCCTGGAGGCCCTCCGCCGCCGCGCCGCCGCCTCCTGACCGCCCCGCGGATCCCGGTGGCCCGCGCCGCCCGCGCGACCGCGGTGGCCCGCGCGGCCACGCAACCACGCAGGGTCGAGCCGCGTCGGAACTGTATGCGGCCGAGTGCGTTGATCGTCACCGCGGTGGCGGCGCTGTGCGGGTTGGCGGCCTGCTCCACGGGCGGGAGGGATGCCGCCTGCCCGGGGACCAGGCCTGGCGTCGCGGTCCGGGTCAAGGCGCCGCTGGCGCAAAGGGCCGAGAGCGCCTCGGTGACGGTGTGCTGGGACGGGCGGTGCCGCACCAGCGGGGCCCTGGGGCTCATGCCGTCCAGCGTCGCGGTGCCGCAGAACTGCCCTGGCGGGCCGCCCGAGGGCGTCTGCGGTGCGTCGGCCAGCCCGACCGGCGACGCCGACGCCTTCGTCGACCTCAAAGGCCTGCCGTCCGAGCCGGTCGAGGTCGCCGTCGTGCTGCGCGACGGCGCCGGCGGGAAGCTGTTCGACCGCGAGGTCACCGTCACGCCGAAGGGCGTGGGCGGGCGGTGCCCGCACCCTCCGCACGCCGCCGTCGTCGCCGACGGCGCGCGGCTTGCCCCCGCCTGAGCGCGGCCGCCGCGGGTCGGCCGGGCGGCTCGGGCAGGACGATCGCGGACGGGTGTTCTGGGTCGTGGAAGATCTCCTGGCGGGCGGGCGGCATGCGGGTGGCAGGACCGATCGGCTCGCCCGTCCCCGCGGCGGTGACGGGCGGGTCGCGGCGGACGGCGACGCGGTGGGGGCCGTTGGGCAGGCCGAGCGGCGAGACCTCCAGCCGGCGCACCACTCCCAGACTCAGCATCCGGTCGATCGTCACCGCGGGTCAGCGCTTCCTTCCCTCCGAGAGGCCCCCGCCCGCGCCGGCACCCCACTACGATCACCACGTATCGGGACTGGTGCGACATGTCGCACATTTGCCATGCATCGGTCATTTCGCAGGTCCGGCCGGTCCGCCGGACAACCGTCCAGCAGAGGGAGAGAACTCGCGCTATGCCTGACTCACTGGAGTGGGGCTCGGTCATCGCCGCCGCAGTGATCATGGCGGTCGCCGTCGTGGTCGCCATCGTCCTGCGCATCCTGTCGGGGCGGCTGGCCCGGCGGGCCGGGGACACCCGGTGGGCCTGGGACGACCTGGTCGCCCGGCTGCTGCACGACCTCGCGCTGCCCCTGTCGCTGCTGGGCGGCGCGTGGCTGGCGGCCAACGCGCTGCACCTCACGCCGCGCACCCTGGACATCACCGGCCGGGTGCTGACCGCGATCACCGTGCTGATCGTCGCGCTGGCCCTGGCGCGGATGGGTGCGGGCATCGTCGCCTCGATCGCCCTCGGCAAGCAGGACACCCCCGCCAACGTGACGATCTTCGCCAACATCACCCGGGTGGTGGTGCTGGGCGTCGGCACGCTGGTGATGCTGCAGACCCTGGGCGTATCGATCACCCCGGTGCTGGGCGCCCTGGGCGTCGGCGGCCTGGCCGTGGCGCTGGCCCTGCAGGACACCCTGGCCAACCTGTTCGCGGGCGTGCACGTGCTGGCGTCCAAGACCATCGAGCCCGGCGACTACATCAGGCTCAGCAGCGGCCAGGAGGGCTATGTCGTCGACATCAACTGGCGCAACACCTCGATCCGCACCCTGTCGGACAACATCGAAGTCATCCCCAACCAGCGGTTCTCCGACACGATCCTGACCAACTACCACCGGCCCGCCCAGGACATGAGCTTGATCATCGGGTGCAGCGTCGGCTACGGCAGCGACCTGGAGCACGTGGAGAAGGTCGTCGTGGAGGTCGGCCAGGAGGTCATGGCCGAGGTGCAGGGCGGGGTCGAGGGCGCCGAGACGCTGGTGCGCTTCCACACCTTCGGCGACTCGCGCATCGGCTTCAACGTGATCCTGCGCATCTGCGAGTTCGGCGAGCAGTTCCGCATCAAGCACGAGTTCGTCAAGCGCCTGCACCGCCGCTTCCGCGCCGAGGGCATCGAGATCCCCTTCCCCATGCGCCGCGTCCTGGTGGACAGCGACCACTCCGCCGACCTCCTCACCGCCCCTCCCGGACGGTCGTGACGCCCCGGCGGGGCGAACCGCGAGCCCGCTTCCGCCGGGGCACGGTCCCGGGGCCGCGGCCGTGGCGGTCCACGCCGCCGGTCCGGCGCTCCGCCCGGCCGCGCGCCGCCGGTCAGGTGGCGATGGCCTCGTCGAACCAGGCGAGGTACTCGGTCAGGTCGAACATCCGCGCGGTCTCGATCGCCGACGGGCGCCCGGCGCGCGGGTCGGCGCCCGCGTCCAGCAGCGCCCGCACCACCTCGGCCTCCTGCTTGAACACCGCCCCCGCCAGCGGGCGCTGGCCGCGGTCGTTGGCGCGTTCGGGGTCGGCGCCGCGGGCCACCAGGGCGCGGACGGTGTCGGCGTGGCCGTGGTAGGCGGCCAGCATGAGCAGCGTGTCGCCCTTGTCGTTGGTGAGGTTCACCGGCACGCCGGCGTCGACGTAGGGGATCAGCTCGTCGGTTCGCCCCCCGCGCGCCAGGTCGAACAGCCTGGTCGCGAACTCCTGCAGCTCCGGGTCGGCCTCGCTCATGATTCGGACACTACCTCCCGGCCACCGGCCGTCCGCCGCGTGGTCGGCGAGCAGGCTGCCCAGGGAGTCGCGCCCGTAGTGCAGGTGCTTCTCCAGCGACACCAGGGCGCCCTGGCGGGACGCCGTCCCGAACCGCACCCCGTCGGCCAGGGCCCGCATGAGCAGCATCCCGCGGCCGTGCTCGGACAGCGGGCCGGGCGCCTCGCCGAGACCCGCGCCGTTTCCGGAGCCGGCGCCGTAGCCGGGGCCCGAGTCGACCACCTTGATCACGCAGCGCTCGTCCAGGATGCATACCCGCACGGTGTACTCCTCGCCCCGGCCGGCGTGCCGGATCGCGTTGGTGCACGCCTCGGTGAGCATCAGCTCGATGTCGCCGCGGATCGCCGCGTCCACCCCCAGCGCGCACAGGGACGAGTCGAGCAGGCGCCGCGCCGCGGGAACGCTCGCGGCGTCCCGGGGCAGGCGAAGATCAAGGCTGATCTCCATGTCGGCTCTCCATGTCGGCTCCGTCCGGCGGCTGGTGTCCTCGCAGGCTCCCTGCCCGTGACAGACGGCCCGAATCGTGGCCCGTGCGGCGAATGTCCAGGTCGGCGGGCCGTCAGGTGGGCCAGGCGCCCGCGGCGACGATGTCCAGCACGAGGGCGGCGATGTTCCAGGCGTCGTCGGCCCCGCTGTGGTGGCGGCCCTCCAGGGGGAGGCCCGCGTGCCGCAGGGCTCCGTCCATGCCGAGCCTGCGCGGCAGGCCGTGGGCCGCCGAGTAGGCCGCCTTGGCGTTGGTGTGGCGGCGGCCGAACGGGTAGCGCACCCGGGCGGCGGCGCACTGGCGCTCGAACTGCTTGCGGTCGTAGTCGCCCCAGCTCGCCCAGGCCCGCGAACGCGCGTGGTGCTCGCGTTCCAGCAGCGCGCACGCCTCCGCGAACGGGACCCCGCCGTCGACCTCCTCCTGGGTCAGCCCGGTCAGCTCGGTGCAGAACGCGCTGACGGTCGAGCGCTCGGGCCGCACGAGCACGCGGTGCCGCTCGACCCGCTCGCGGGTCTGCAGGTCCACCACGCACAGCCCGATCTCGATGATCTCGCTGACCTGCCCGGCGGGCGGCCGGCCCTGCCAGCAGGTGGCCTCCACGTCGACGACGTTGAGAAAGCGGTCGTGGGGTTCCATGGCCCGGCACGCTAGCGCTCCCGCCCGGCCCGCGGCGATCGCTTTTCCCGCGGCCGCCCGGCGCCCGGGCCGCGGCGCCGCCGGGGCGCTCAGCCGAGGCCGGACGCGGCGTCCAGGGCGGCGGTGGGGCGTTCCAGCGAGCGGTGCAGCGCGACCAGCTCCGGCTCGTCCAGGCCGGTCGCCGCCATGATGCGGAAGGGCACCGCCGCGGCCCGCCGCCGCAGCTCCCGTCCGGGGCCGGTCAGCGACACCGTCACCTGGCGCTCGTCGCGGGCGCTGCGCTCGCGCCGCACCAGGCCCGCCGCCTCCAGCCGCTTGAGCAGGGGGGAGAGCGTGCCGGAGTCCAGCCGCAGCGCCGGCCCCAGCGTCCCCCGAGGGTGACGCCTCTCCGGCTCCTGCGCCAGGCAGATGTCCCTGATCCACCGGTCATCCGGCGGCGGCGGCCGCGTGGTCCGCGCGGATCACCTTCCGCACGGCCCCGGCCGCCGGACCGGTCCGCGCGCTCAGCTGGCTGATGCGCAGCCGGTGGCGGCGCCGCTCCCGGCGGGGCAGCACCGTGTTCAGCTCGCCCGCCGCCGCCAGTGCCACCGCCGCCGCGTCATAGCTGTTGACGTGCGCCACGGGCCTGCCCTGAAGCGCCGAGGACGCCCCGCGCCACAGCGTCTTGACCACCCGAGGGTCCTTCACCTCCACCCGGTGCGCGGGGAACACCCCCAGCACCCGGCGCTCGAGCACCCGGATCCAGCCGCCGGCGGCCAGCTCGTCGCGCACCCTGCGCACCATCACGCGGCTGTCCTTGCGCACCCAGTAACGCCACGACCGGGGCCGCGACGCCGAGATCTGGGCCACCAGGCCGTACGGGTCGTCGCCCGGGGTGCCGGGGCGGGGGCCGTGGCGCTCCTCGACGAGCCGTCCGTCCAGGTAGAGCTCGGCCAGGGCCGCGCCGCGCAGCACATAGCCCAGACGGCCGCCGCAGTGGGCCATGCGGCCCCGCTTCAGATCGTAGGCCAGCAAGTACATCCTGGCCGGCAGCGATTCGGGAATCCTCACCATGACCTAACCCCCGCCCTGGTTCTCGTCCTGTTCCTCGTCCTTCTGCCCGGTCTCGTTCTTGCGGGGCCGGCCCGGCCGCCGCATCCGCGCGGCCCCGCGGGGCATGCGCCCCGCGTCGGTCAGCGCCTTGCGCAGCAGGAACTCGATCTGGGCGTTGGTGCTGCGCAGCTCGTCGGCCGCCCAGCGGGCCAGTGCGTCGTGCACGGCCGGGTCCAGCCGAAGGAGAATCTTCTTGCGTTCCGTCACTGGTAGAGCGAACCGGTATTGACGACCGGCTGCGCGTCGCGGTCGGCGCACAGGACGACCAGCAGGTTGCTGACCATGGCGGCCTTGCGCTCCTCGTCCAAATCCACCACGTTCTCCTCGTCCAGCCGGTCGAGCGCAAGCTGGACCATGCCGACCGCGCCCTCGACGATCCGCTGCCGCGCCGCCACCACCGCGCCCGCCTGCTGGCGGCGCAGCATGGCCTGCGCGATCTCCGGCGCGTACGCCAGCCCGGTGATCCGCGCCTCGACGATCCGCACCCCGGCCGCGGCGACCCGCAGCGTCAGCTCCTCCTGCAGCTTGGCGGTGATCTCATCGGCGTTCTCGCGCAGCGACAGCCGGTCGTCGGCGTCGTAGGGGAAACTGCCCGCGATGTGCCGCAGCCCGGCCTCGGTCTGGAACGCCACGAACTCCACGAAGTCGTCCACCGCGAACATCGCGCGGGCGGTGTCCTCGACCTGCCACACCACCACCGCGGATATCTCGATCGGGTTGCCGTCCAGGTCGTTGACCTTCGCCCGGTCCGTCTCGTGGTTGCGGATGCGCGTCGACACCCGCTTGCGCTCGCTGATCGGGTTCACCCAGCGCAGCCCGTCGGTGCGGACCGTCCCGGAGTAGCGCCCGAGCACCTGCAGCACCCGCGCCTCGTTCGGCTCCACCGCGGTCAGCCCTACGGCCACCAGTAGGCCGGCCAGCACCAGCACAACCCCGACCGCGATTCCGGCCGCGAGTGCCGCGCCTCCCTGCAGGATGCCGAGCCCGGTCGCCGCCGCGCCCAGCAGCACCAGCACCAGCACCAGCCCCAGCATGGGCACCCCGTTGAGGTTGCGGGCCTCCCGCTCGGTGATGTCCACCTTGGGCAGCTCCACCAGACCGGCGGCACCCACGTCGACCTTCATGTCCAGCTCCTCTCAGTATGTCACCAAGCTAGCAAACTGATATCACTTTTTCCAGCCCGCTTCCCGGCGGGCGGCCGTGGGCGCCGCGCGGCCCGCGCACGGGGGGCGACGGCGCCGGTGCCGCTCCATGGCCGGCCCGCGGGGGAGCGGCGCCCGCGCGACGGGGCCGGGCGGCGGTGGCCGGATGGGGTGCGCGAGTCGCATGCGAAAGGCGCCGACAGTCTCTTCGGCTGCCGCCGGCGACTTTGTCATGCGTTCTTGCGGGGTAACTTTCGCCCCCGCCGCATGGTGGTGCCCGCCAAGGCGGGCCCGGCATGAGAAATTTCCGCATTCCCGGTGATGGCGGGGCTGCCGCGGCGATTCGACAGCCGCATTGACAGACTGTCGCGGCTCTGGATGTGAGCATTGAAATCGCGCTGCCCCCCGAGAGGTCGTCCCAGATCTCCCGAGCCCGAGGTATCCGATGCTTCTGTCCACACCACCGACCGCCCTGTACTGGCGCCGGTCCTTTCCCGGTGACGCCGAACAGGCCCGCGCCGCACGGCGGTTCACCTCCTGCCTGCTGACCGGATTCCCCGCCCTCGACGAGGTGCTGCTGACCGTGGACGAACTCGTCGTCAACGCGCTGCGGCACACCAAGTCGGGGCAGGGGAACGGCTTGTTCACCCTCGAGGTCCTCGGCCGTCGCAGCGGTGTGGCCGTGGCCGTCACCGACCAGGGCGGCCCCGGAGAGCCCGCCGTCCGGGACGTCGACGAGCTCGCCGAGAGCGGGCGCGGCCTGCGGACCGTCTCCCACCTGGCGACGAGCTGGGGCTGGTACGGCGACGAATCCGGCCGCACGGTCACCGCCATGTTCACGGGGGAGTGGCTGCAATGATCTGCGAAGGTCTCCGGCCTCCCGGCCCGGGCCGCGCCGGGAGGCCGCAATCCGCCGGCGCCGGGCCGGCGCGGGCTCACCTTGCGAACGCATTTCGATGATTTCCGCGGCGGGCGCGCTCCTGGCGGGCATATGCGGATGTGACCCGCCGGACGGCGGAAGACGCCGGTTGATGCGGTGCGGGCTGAGCCATCGCGCTCGGGCGGCGGGACATTACCGGAACACTGCGGACCACTTCAGGTGCCGGCGTGGTCCACGGGTCGGCCGGTGCTTTGTCCGGGACGTGGGCGGCGGGAATACGAGCGGATTCTTCGAGGTCAGGAGAAGGCGCACGCCGGGGTCGGCCTCACCCGCCGCCCACGGGGGCGATGAGTATTTCGCGTTCGCCTCCGCCGGCCCGCCCCAGTCGGTCGCGGAGGCAGCCGCGAGCATCGCCTCAGGTGGCCGCCGGGGCGGGCGTGTCGTCGTGCACCTCGTCGTGCACGTCGCCCGGGATGACCTTGGGCACGGACCGCAGGGTGAACACCGCGGTCACCGCGACGCACGCCATCACCGCGGCACTGGCCAGCATGGCGGCGTGCATGCCGTCGACGTAGGCGGCCCGCGCGGCGTCCAGCAGCCGGGCGGCCAGGTCCTGCGGCAGGGCGGCGGCCGCTCCCGCCGCGGAGGCCAGGGACTCGCGGGCGGCGTGCTCGGCGCCCGCGGGCAGGCCGGACGGCACCTCCAGGGCACGCCGGTAGACGGCGGTCACCACGCTGCCCAGGACCGCCATGCCCAGGGCGCCGCCGAGTTCGGCGGCCGTCTCGGAGATCGCCGATGCCGTACCCGCGCGCCGCCGGGGCACCGAGGCCAGCACCGTGTCGCCGGTGACGGTCAGCGCCAGGCCCATGCCCAGGCCGCCCAGCAGCATCGGGACCACCAGGAGCGGGTACGACGGGTCGGTGCCGAACCCGGCGAACGCGGCGTACGACACGGCGGAGACCGCCATGCCGATCGCCACGGTCCGGGCCCGGCCGACGGCGGAGATCAAGGGCGCGGCCAGCGCGGCGCCGCCCGCCGCGGCGCCCACCGCACCGGGCAGCCCGGCAAGGCCCGCCCGCAGCGGCGACCAGCCCAGCACCAGCTGGAAGTACAGCGAGAAGATCAGCGACTGGGCGACCAGGCCGAACATCGCGAACAGGTTGATCGTCACCGAGCCGGCGAAGGCGGCCCGGCGGAACAGCCGCACGTCGATCAGCGGGTGCGCCAGCCGGGTCTGCCGCCACAGGAACAGCGCCAGCCCGGCGGCGCCGACCGCGACGCCCCAGCGCACCTGCACGGCGTCCGGGCCGTGCGCCGCGGCCTCCTTGACCGCGTAGACCATGCCGAGGACGCCGGCGGCCGACAGCGGCACGCTCAGCACGTCCACCCGGCCGTGCCCGGGCCCGTGCGAGCCGGGCAGCAGCACGGCCCCCGCCGCCAGGATCACCGCCATGATCGGCACGTTGATCAGGAAGACCGCGCCCCACCAGAAGTGCTCCAGCACGGCGCCGCCGAGCACCGGGCCGAGCCCGACCGCCAGCGCGCCGGACCCGAAGAACGCGCCGAGCGCCGCGGTGCGTTCCTTGGGATCGGTGAACACGCGGCGGATCAGCGCCAGCGCGGACGGCATCAGCGTGGCCCCGGCCACGCCGAGCAGGGCGCGCGCCGCGATCAGCAGCTCGGCGTTCGGGGCGTAGGCGGTCAGCGCGGACGCGGCGGCGAACACCGCGACGCCGGTGAGCAGCAGGTTGCGGTGCCCGACGCGGTCGCCGACGGCGCCCATCGTGATCAGCAGCCCGGCCAGCGCGAAGCCGTAGCTGTCGGCGATCCACAGAATCTGCGTGGCCGACGGGTCCAGGTCGGCGCTGATGTGGGGGACGGCCAGGTTCAGCGCCGTCAGATCGATGCCGGGCACCAGGATGAGCAGGCACCCGATGACGAAGGTGCCCCATTTGCGGTGGGACGGTACGGCTGAGGTGTTCATGCACGGCAGCGTCCGGCCCGCCGCTGACCGCCGGTGCACCGTCCGCTGACCGGTCCGCCGACCGGGCGGTGCGCGGCCGGGCGGCGGGCCGTCAGGAGCCGTCGTCCGCCTCGCCGTGGGCGGCGGCGAGGGCCTCCTCCGGGGTCAGGGCGGCACCGCGGTCGTGGGCGGAGGCGAAGGCTGCGTCGCCGAGCAGCGCGCGCACCCGTGCGGTGACCTGGGCGGCGTCGGGCGTGCTGTGGGGCTGGCCGCCGCGCAGCGCGGCCGCGGCGCCCAGCAGGAAGGCGGCGCGCTCGGCGTCGCCCTCGCGCAGCGCGACGCCCGCCAGCCCCACGACGGCCTCCGCGCGGTGCAGGAAGACGGGGTGGTCGAACGACATGTCCAGCGCCCGCCGGTGCAGCCGCCGCGCGGCCTGCAGGTCGCCCTCGGCGACGGCCACCCAGCCGAGCCCGACGTGCGCCGCCGACTGCGCGGCCCGCGCGAGGAACCGCTCGCTGCCGAAGGCGTGCATCGCCGCCTCATACCGCCGGCGGGCCTCGGCCAGGTCGCCGCGCAGCCGCGCCACGTCGCCGAGCCAGCCGTACCCGGTTGCGATCTTGTCGGGGGCGCCCGACCGGCGGGCCAGCTCGACGGCCGCGGCGAAGTCGGCCTGGGCGGCCGCCAGGTCCCCGTCCTGCAGGGACATCAGGCCCCGGGTGCACAGCAGGTCGGCGGTGTCCTCCATGGCGCCGAGCGGTTCGATCATGGTGAGCGCCTCGTCCAGCAGCCGCCGGGCGCGGTCGCGGTCGCCCCGCCACGCGGTCAGCTGGGCCAGCTGGTCCAGGGTGTTGGCGATGCCCCACCGGTCGCCCACCGCCCGGAACCCCGCCAGCGCGGCCTCGCACTCGGCCTCGGCCTCCGGCAGCCGCGAGCGGAACTGCTGGATGAACGCCTGGCTCATGTGCAGCAGCGCCGTCGTCCACGGGGCGGAGCCGATCAGCCTGTCGTCCGCCACGGGGTCGTCGTCCCTCGGGCCGGTGGTCAGCCCCCACAGCACCAGCGTGGCCGGATACCGCAGCTCGCGGTCCAGGCGCCGCAGCGCGGCCGACGCCGCCTCCAGCAGCGGGCGCGCGTCCCCGCCGGTCACCTCCGACCCGCCCGACACCGCATTGGCGACGCAGGCGACGTACTCCTCCTCCAGGCCGTCCGGCGGTTCGGGGCCGATCACGCGCAGCAGCTCTGCGGCCAGCGCGGCGCCCTCGACCCGGCCGCGCAGCCACCAGTACCACGACAGCGCCGCGACCAGCCGCAGCGCCAGCGGCGGGTCGGCGCGCACGCAGTGCCGCAGCGCCGCGTGCAGGTTGCCGTGCTCGGCGGCCAGCCGCTCCAGCCACTCCAGCTGCTCGGGACCGCGCAGGTGCGGGTCGGCGGTCAGCGCCAGCTCCAGGAAGTACTCGGCGTGGGCGCGGCGCACCCGGTCGTGCTCGCCCGCCTCCTCCAGCCGTTCGGCGCAGAACGCCCGGACGGTGTCGAGCATGCGGTAGCGGGGGCCCCCGCGGACGCCCGCCGGGGCGGGCTCGGGCTGCAGCAGCGACTTGTCGGCCAGGCCGATCAGCAGCTCGTCGGCGTCGGGTTCGGGCAGGCCGCACACCCGGGCCGCCGCCGCGGGCGAGAACCCGCCGGCGAACACGGTCACGCGGCGGGCCAGCCGCCGCTCCTCCTCGCCGAGCAGGTCCCAGCTCCACCCGACGACATCGCGCAGCGTCTGGTGCCGGGGCGCGGCGGCGCGGCTGCCGCGCGACAGCAGCCGGAACCGGTCGTCCAGCCGCGCGGCGACCTCGTCCACCGGAAGGGAGCGCAGCCGCGCCGCGGCCAGCTCGATCGCCAGCGGCAGCCCGTCCAGCGCGGCGCAGATCCGCAGCACCGCCGGGAGCGTGCCGTCGTCGACCGCGAACCCGGGCCGCACGGCGGCGGCGCGGTCGGCGAACAGCCGGACCGCCGGGTACCGCAGGGCCTGCCCGGCGGGCAGCTCGGCGGGCGGCACCGGCAGCGGCGGCACCGGCCGCACCGACTCGCCGGTGACGCTCAGCGCCTCCCGGCTGGTGGCCAGGACCCGCAGGTCCGGGCAGGCGGTCAGCAGCCGGTGCGCGATCCGCGCCGCGTCCTCGACCACGTGCTCGCAGTTGTCCAGCACGAGCAGCATGCGGCGGCCGGTCAGCGCGGTGATGAGCCGCCCCACCGGGTCGACGGGCCCGGACGGCTCGCCCGGCGCCTCCGGCCGCACCGGGTTCTCCCGCAGGCCGAGCGCGCCCAGCAGCGCCTTCGGCACCTCCGCCCCGGCGCCGAGGGGGGCCAGGTCGACGAAGCACACCGGGCCCCGGTCGCGTGCCGCCGCCTCCACCGCCAGCCGCGTCTTGCCCGCGCCGCCCGGCCCCAGCAGCGTCACCAGCCGCGCCTCGGCGAGCAGCTCGCCCACCTGCCGCAGCTCCTCCTCGCGCCCCACGAAGCTGGTCAGCTGCGCGGGCAGCGAGGCGGGGGCGGGCGGAGCGGGACGCGGCCGGTCCAGGTCGCCGCGCAGCATCGACAGGTGCAGGTCCGACAGTTCGGCGGACGGGTCGGCCCCCAGCTCGTCGGCGACGATCCGCCGCCCGTCCTCGTAGACGGCGAGCGCCTCGGCCTGCCGTCCGCTGCCGTACAGGGCGCGCATCAGCAGGCCCCGGGCGCGTTCGCGCAGCGGGTGGGCGTCCACCACCTCTTGGAGGGCGGGCAGCACGGACGCGTTCTCGCCGAGCGCGAGCGCGGCTTCGGCATGGTCTTCCACGGCGGCGATCCGCAGCTCCTCCAGGCGCGCGGCCTGGCCGCCCTGCAACGGCACGTCCGCCAGGGCGGGGCCTCGCCACAGGTCCAGGGCCTCGCGCAGCGACGCCGCGGCGCGGGCGTGGTCGCCGGCGGCCAGGGCGTCGCGTCCCTCACGGGCCAGGCGTTCGAAGCGGTGGGCGTCCACGCTGTCCGGCGGGACGGCCAGGCGGTAGCCCGCGGCGGTGCCCTCGACGAGCTTGGCGTCCCCCAGGGCCCGGCGCAGGCGCGACACCTGGGACTGCAGCGCGTTCGCCGCCCCGGCCGGGGGCTCCTCCCCGTACAGGTCGTCGATGAGCCGTTCGGCGGGGACGACGCGGCCCGCGCCCAGCGCCAGCAGGGCCAGCAGCGCGCGCACCCGCGGACCCCCGACGTTCACGGCGCGTCCGTCGTCCAGACGCACCTCCACCGTCCCCAGAACGCCGAACCGCATGGCGGTGATTCTTCCGTATGGAGCGGTTCGGCGCGTGTGCGTCGCCGGTCGCCGCACCCGGGGCCGCGCCCCGGGGTCACCGGCGCAGGCCGCCCCCGGCCTCCTCTTCGCCGTCGCCCATCTCGAGTTCGACGTCGAGGTACTCGTCCTCGGGCCACAGGTGGTCGGCCAGCCAGGCCAGGTACTCCTCGTCGGCGGGGTCGAGGACGGCCGTCATCGACTCGGGGTGCCCGCCCGGCCCGTCGGGCTCGCCCGGGCGGCCCGGCGCGCCCGGAAGGCCGCCGGGGCGGGCAGGGCGCACCCACCGGCCCACCCACAGCAGGCAGGCCAGGGAGACCAGGACGAGGACCACGAACACGCCGCGCCGCCCTTCCGCGAAGAACCTTGCGTAAGGAGCAAAACAACTGAACGCTACAAGACCGGTTCCGGCGGCGGGGAGAGCGACATGCCGTGGCGGTGCGCCGCCGGGGCGGCCCGGCGACGCGTGAAAGCGTACGCCCGGGGCACGTTTTCGCAGCTCAACGCGCCGTCGAGACGGCGGGCGGGCTGGGCGCGAACAAACGTGCGGGCCTTCGGCCGTAGGCCGGCCGAAGGCCCGCACAACAGAGGAGACACGTCCCGCGACGGGGTTGGAGTGGTGCGGGGGATGCGCGGTCCGTGCTCCCCGGGGGGTCTGGTCGGTGAGCGTGCGCCGCCTCAGCCGGGCGGCGGGGCGTTCACCTCAAGGAGGCCGTCGCTGTCGCAGCGGTGCGGCGCGGCTGCGGGGCGGGACGGTGCGGCGCGATCACACGGCCGTCGGGCAGCAGCTCGCCGGTGTCTTCGAAGAGGACGATGCCGTTGCACAGGAGGCTCCAGCCCTGCTCGGGGTGGCTGGCCACGATGCGGGCCGCGTCGTGGTCGGCGCTGTCCGGCCCTGGACAGGGCGGCCGGTGGACACAGGCCGGGAGTCGCTGAGCGGTCACGGGATACCTCCACAGATGTCCTCAGATTTAGGACATACATCGAGTTTGCAGAGCATCGACCGAAACTCGCAAGCGGATGGCGGATTCTTTACCTTCCTGGCGTTTAATGCGGCGCTCAGGTGAGCAGGTCGCCCGCCTCGCCGCCCCCGGCCTCGTCGCCGCCCGCCACGTCCAGGCCCACCACCGAGCGGCATCCGGTGCAGATCCACTCGCCGACCACGGCCTCGGACCCGGCGCCCTGCGCCCGGTACGGGCGCGCGACCCGGCGCCGGCGCATGCCGTGGCCGCACGAGGGGTGCAGCAGCCTGCCGCAGTGCGGGCACGGCCACACGTCCTCGCGGCGCAGGCGGCACTGCGGGCACAGCGGGGACTCGTACGGCTCGGGCAGCTCGCCGGCCTCCAGCTCGGCGCGCCACTGCTGCTCCAGTTCCAGGTACTCGTCGCCGGGCCACAGATGGTCGGCCAGCCACGCCAGGTACTCCTCGCTGTCCTGGGTGAGGACGGCGGTGAGCGACTCGGGATGGTCGGCCGAGCCGTCGGCGTCCGGGGCGCCGGCGGACCCGGCCGGGTCGGCGGACAGGCGGGGGGAGCGCCCGGTCGCGAGCCACGCGGCGGCCAGCAGCGTCAGCAGGCCGAGGAGCGCGGCCGCGGCCAGGCCTGTCGCCGTGGGCATCGCGAGCTCCTTTCGCGATCTTGTGGCGGGAAACCAAGATCAGGAAAGCGGTTTACAAAACGCTGCGAACGCTACAAGAAAGGCAGTTATCGGAAAAGTCGATCAGAAAAGAATCTCCGACGGGGTCGGGCGGGGGCCGCCGCCCGGCGCCCCGGTCCCGTCCCCCGCGCCCGCGGCGGCCTGCGGATCCGGTGCGCCCGCCGTCCGCGGCAGGCCGCCGGGCGGCGTGACGCATCTCTCTCCGCGGCCCCGGCCGGACGGGCGCCCGCGGCGGCGCGACGCCGCGCCGTCCTTAAGTTCGCTTTCGCCCCGGACTGCTGTGATCGTCGCGTGCCGTCCGGCCGGAGCGGCCGGACACCACCGAGCGGAGAGCGAGGGGACGGCGAGCATGAGTCTCAGCGGACGTAAGAGGATCGTGATCGCGGCGGCCGGGCTGGCGGGGGGCGGAACGCCCGTCGCCGGGAGCGCGGCGCTGGCCGACAGCGGTCCGCAACCGGTCCGCACCGAGCTGCGGATCGTCGATTACCAGGCCCAGGACGCCGCCCGGACGGCCGAGGACTGCCCGTGGCGCCGCGGGCAGAGCTCCGAGGCCGCCGACACGCGATGAGCCGGCCGGAGGAGCACGGCCGGCCGGGCGCGCCGCCCAAGACCCCCGGCGGCATCGACGCCGCCCGGGTCCGGCCGCCGGCCAGCGCGCTGGCCGAACGGGCGCTGTTCGAGGTCAAACGGGTGATCGTCGGACAGGACCGGATGATCGAACGGATGCTGGTCGCGGTCCTGGCCGGGGGCCACTGCCTGCTGGAGGGCGTGCCGGGGGTGGCCAAGACGCTGGCCGCCCAGACCCTGGCCGGGTTCTGGCGCGGTGCCGAGACACGCCGCTCCCGCGACCGGGACCGCCGCACCGGCCTGGGCCTGGCGATCTTGCGCAGCATCGTCGAGGCGCACAACGGCCACGTGCGGCTGTTCTCCGCCCCCGGCGCGGGCAGCACGTTCGTGCTGTGGTTTTCGGTGTCGGCGGGCGGTGCGGGGACGCCGGGCTCCGGGCCGCCGGCGAGCGCGGCGCCGCCCGAGACCGACCCGCTGCCGCCCGAGACCGACCCTCTGCTCAGCCGCGCGCACCGCCCGACGACCGGGCCGCGCGGCGTCCCGTTCGATGAGCCTTCATCCGGCCGACACGAGCCCGCAACACGGGAATGAGGGAATGGCGGTGCCCGGCCCGGGCCGTGCGCGCCCGCGTCCCGGCGGCGCGCCGCCGCGCCCGGCGTCCGGGACGGCGTGAAGGGCGTGAGGGGGAGGCGCGCATGCGCAGGCAGACCGTCCGGTTCGACGAGGTGGTCGCCCGCTTCCGCGGCGTCCGGCTCTACGAACGCGACGCCGAGCAGGCCGTCTACCTGGCCGAGCGCGGCGGGCTCTGCCACGTGGTGATCACGCGGGAGGACGCGCCGCCCGGCGCCCCGGTCATGGCGACCGTGCTGGCGTTCGACAACGAGTGGGAGCGCGGCGCGCACCTGGCGTCCCGCCGCGGCGACGCGTCCGCCGCCCTGTCCTGACCCGCCCCGGCCCCGCACCGGCCCCGCTCCCGGCCCCGCTGCGTCACCCGCTTGGTCCCGAGCGCGGCCGCGTCCCGGGCGTTCGCCGGTACCCTGTGGTTTTCCGCAGGTGTCCGGTGCGGCGCACGGCCGGTGAACCGGGTGGTCGTTTTCATGGCGGGGCACACTGCGGCATCCGTAGCCTTTGGGACATGATCGCAATGACGCACCTGGCGCTCGCCGGGGGGCGGGCGGACGCCGGCGGCGCCGCCGAGCCGACCGGCGGCATCACGGGCTGGGCCACCGACCTGATGGAGCGGCTGGGCGCCATCGGCGCGGGCGCGGCCATCGCCCTGGAGAACATCTTCCCCCCGCTGCCCAGCGAGGTGATCCTGCCGCTGGCCGGGTTCACCGCGGCGCGCGGAGACATGAGCCTGGTCGCCGCGCTGATCTGGACGACGGTCGGCTCGGTGGTCGGCGCGCTGGCGCTGTACCTGATCGGCGCCATGATCGGACGGGTCCGCATCCGCCGCCTGGTGGCCCGGATGCCGCTGGTCAAGCTGGAGGACCTGGACCGCACCGAGGCGTGGTTCGCCCGGCACGGCGGCAAAGCGGTGTTCTTCGGCCGGTTCATCCCGCTGTTCCGCAGCTTCATCTCCGTGCCCGCGGGCGTGGAGCGCATGTCGATGCCGGCGTTCCTGATCTACACCGCGGCGGGCAGCGCCATCTGGAACACCGTGTTCGTGCTGGCCGGGTACCAGCTCGGCGACAACTGGCACCTGGTGGAGGAGTACGTCGGCGCCTACTCCAAGGTCGTCGTCGGGCTCGCCGGGCTGGCGGTGGTCGTCTTCCTCATCGTGCGCATCGTGAAGGGGCGCGGCAAGGGCGGCGGCCAGCCGCCGGGGGCGCACCGGCGCACCCGCGGCTCCCAACGTGAGCACGTCGGCTGACCGGACGGCCGCGGACACATGGCATCGTTGGGACGCGAAACGACACAGGGGAGAGACGAAGCGATGCTGGGAAACCTGGACTGGGCGCCCGCGGCCGAGCGGCCCGACCTGCTCGCCGAGCCGGTCGCCGCGGCCGTGCGCGACGTGCCGGAGGCGTACGTCGCGCCGATCGACCCGGCCCTGGCCGACACCGCCGAGTTCTGCGCGCACTACGACGTGCCGCTGGAGGCCAGCGTCAACTGCGTGATCGTCGCCGCCAAGCGGGGCGGCGAGGTCCGCTACGCCGCGTGCATGGTGCGGGCCACCGACCGCGCCGACGTCAACGGCGCGGTGCGCAGGCACCTGGGCGCGCGCAAGGTGTCGTTCGCCCCCATGGACGAGGCGACCTCCCGCACCCGCATGGAGTACGGCGGCATCACGCCGTTCGGCATCCCCGGAGACTGGCCGGTGCTGGTGGACGAGGCGGCCGCCGCGCTGCCGCAGGCCGTCGTCGGCAGCGGCATCCGCGGCTCCAAGCTGCTGCTGCCCGGCAAGGCGCTGGCCGCGCTGCCGGGCGCCGAGGTCATCGCGCTGGCCCAGCGGTGACCTCGCCCGCCCTGCGGCGCGCGCTGACGGCGCCCGGCCCGCCGCCGCTGCCCGCCCGCGCCGCCCGCCTGCTGGCCGACCTGGACGCCCCGCCCCGGCTGGCCGCCCACCTGCGCGCCGTGCACGAGGCGGCCGGCGAGCTGGTCGAGTGGATGGCCGCGGCGTACCCGGGCGTTCCGGTCGACGCCGAGGCGGTGCTGTTCGGCGCGGCGACGCACGACATCGGCAAGGTGCTGCACCCCGCCGAGCTGTCCGGCCCCGGCGACCGGCACGAGGCGGCCGGGCACGCCCTGCTGCGCGCGCACGGCGTGGAGGAGCGGCTGGCCCGGTTCGCCCGCACCCACGCCGCCTGGGACGGCGACGGCGTCACGGTCGAGGACCTGCTGGTCGGCCTCGCCGACAAGGCGTGGAAGGCCAAGCGCGTCCCCGACCTGGAGCAGCGCCTGGTCGACCGGCTCGCCGCCGCCTCGGGCGAACCGGCCTGGGAGGTCTTCCTCGAACTCGACGACGCGCTCGGCCGCATCGCCGCCCGCGCCGACGACCGCCTGGCCTTCCAGGCCGCCCACCCGGTCCGGGACGGCCGGGCGCAGGAGCCCGGCTGATCAGGAGGCGGGGTAGGGGACGCCGCCGGCGGCCGCGGCCCGCTCGTGCAGGCGGCGGTTGGCGGCCGCCATCTCCGCGGCCGTCCGGCAGCCGGGCGAGGCGGTGCGCAGCATGCCGAACAGCACCGGGTCGGCGGGGGAGCGCAGCATCGGCACGCGGCCGATCCGCAGCGCCTTGACCAGCACGACGCCGCTGAGGCCGACGTCGCGGACCTCCGTCCCGGCGAGCACCTCGCCGATCAGCTCCGCCGCGCGGGCGGCGGGCAGCAGCACCATCGCCCACGGATGCGGCCGCGCCCACTCGCCCAACCGGACCAGCTCCGCCACGTCCGGCCGCATCCGGTCGGCGAAGTCGCGGTAGGGGAGCCGCTCCACCTTCGACGGCGCCACCCCCTCGGGCGGACGCGTCCCGTCGAACACCGCGGCCTTGGCCTCGAACCGCCACCCCGCCTCGGCGGGCTTGGCCTGGCCGGAGACGTGATCGGCCCGGACGCGGCGCTGGAGGGCGACCAGGTCGCCCGCGTCCCGGCACGGCACCGTGCACACCAGCACCCGCTCGGGCGCCGCGACCAGCCGCAGCGTGGCCCGCGTGATGACGCCGTGCCGGCCCATGCCCCCGCGCACCGCGTCGAACAGCCCGCGGCGGCGCGACGCCGAGCACGCCGCGATCTCGCCCTGCCGGGTGACGACCTCCAGCGCCGACACGTTGTCGGCCTGCGTCCCGTGCACGTGGGACGTCCCGCCCACCCCGCCCGCCGACAGCGTGCCGCCCACCGTCAGGTCGAGGTGGTCGGTCAGCACCGGCGGCGTGAGCCCGTGCGGCAGGGTGGCGTCCAGCACCTCCCGCCACGTCGCGCCCGCGTCCACGGTGATGTGATCGCGGCCCACGTCGTGGACGGCCCGCATGCCGCGCATGTCGATCATGACGCCGCCCGGGGCCTGCGACTCGCCCGCCGTGGAGTGCCCGCATCCGCGCGCCGCCACCGGCAGGCCGTCCGCCGCGGCCCGCCGCACCGCGTCGGCCACCTCGCGCGCGCACGACGGGCGGGCCACGCGCAGCGGCCGGGTGCGGACGATGCCGCCGAAGTCGTCCACCGCGCTACCGGCGGCGCTGCCGGGACCGTTCGCGCAGCCGCTCGGCCACGCGGTTCAGTGCCTCGCCCAGCACCTCCAGCTCGTCGTCCGACAGCTGCTCGATGAGCAGTTCGCGCACCACCGCCCGGTGGCCGGGCCGGACCCGGGCCAGCGCGGCGGCGCCCTTGTCGGTCAGCTCCGCCCACACCGCGCGGCGGTCGGCGTCGCACGGCCGACGCCGCACCAGCCCGTCCTTCTCCAGCCCCGCCACCTGGTAGGTGAGCCTGCTCTTGGAGACCATCGCCTCGCGGGCCAGGTCGGACATGCGCATCCGGTGCCCCTCTGCCCAGTCCAGCCGCACCAGCACCTCGAACTCCCCGTGCGACAGCCCGCCGTCGCGCTTGAGCTGGCGTTCGATCTCGTGCTCCAGCAGGTGCGAGGCGGTCAGAAAGCCCAGCCAGGCGCGCATCTGCCGGGGATCGAGGGGCGAGGTGCCTGTCACATCACCATCATAGTTCGTTCGGATTTGAACTAACCGTCCGTGCGGACGTCGCCCGCGCCCGCTGACCGGCGCCGTTTCGGGTGGGAGCGAACACGCGATGCGGAACGACCGCGTGAACGGCCGAGTGAAAGCGACCGGAAGAGCGCCCAGGTCCCGGCCTGGTGCTATCTGTCGCGTTATGTACCGACTGGTTGCGTCTACAGCCCTGTCATGCCGATGTCATATGGATCACGGCAGAATGGCGAGAAGTTCCAGATTGCCGTTTCTGGGCATGTGATCGTCGAAGATTGCTGGGAAGGCGGTGCGTTGGTGACGCACGGTAGTGAGTTCGTGGTGGTGGCCAACCGGCTGCCGGTGGACCGGGTCGTCGACGAGGACGGGACGGCCTCCTGGCGGCGCAGCCCGGGGGGCCTGGTCAGCGCCATCGCGCCGGTGATGCGCCGGCGTCACGGCACATGGATCGGATGGGCGGGCGCGCCCGACGAGGAGCTGGAGCCGTTCGAGGAGGACGGCATGTCCCTGTGGCCGGTCAAGCAGACCAGGCGGGACGTCGAGCTCTACTACGAGGGGTTCTCCAACGCCACGCTGTGGCCGCTCTACCACGACGTGGTGGCCCCGCCGGTGTACTCCCGGGAGATGTGGGACGCCTACGTGAGCGTCAACGAGCGGTTCGCCGACGCGGCCGCCGAGGTCGCCGCGGAGAACGCCGTGGTGTGGGTGCAGGACTACCAGCTGCAGCTCGTCCCGGCCATGCTGCGGCGCCGCCGCCGCGACGTGCGGATCGGCTTCTTCCTGCACATCCCGTTCCCGCCGCTGGAGCTGTTCTGGCAGCTGCCGTGGCGGCGGCAGATCCTGGAGGGCCTGCTGGGCGCCGACCTGGTCGGCTTCCAGCTGCCCGGCGCGGCGGCCAACTTCGTCCGGCTGTGCCGCCGCCTGCTGGACGCCCGGCACTTCCGCCAGGACGTGCTGTGGGAGGAGCGGGTCGTGCGGGCGCGCGCGTTCCCCATCTCCGTCGATGTGGACGAGCTGAAGTCGCTGGTCGCCCAGCCCAGCGTGCGCGAGCGGGCCGAGGAGATCCGTGCCGACCTCGGCGACCCCACGATCCTGCTCGGCGTCGACCGGCTCGACTACACCAAGGGCATCGCCCAGCGCCTGCAGGCGTTCGGGGAGCTGTTCGAGGACGGCCACCTCAAACCGGGCCAGGCGGTGTTCGTGCAGATCGCCACGCCCAGCCGGGAGCGGGTCGAGCAGTACCAGCTGCTGCGCGACCAGATCGAGCAGCAGGTCGGCCGCATCAACGGCGACTACGGGGAGCTGGGCTTCCCCGTCGTGCACTACCTGCACACCTCCTACGACCGCGCCGAGCTGGCCGCCCTCTACCTGGCCGCGGACGTCATGGTGGTCACCCCGCTGCGGGACGGCATGAACCTGGTCGCCAAGGAGTACGTCGCCTGCCGCGACGACCTGCGCGGCGCGCTGGTGCTCAGCGAGTTCGCCGGCGCGGCCGCCGAGCTCAAGCGGGCCTTCCAGGTCAACCCGTACGACATCGACGGGCTCAAGAGCACCATGCTGGCCGCGATGAACGCCGACCCGGCCGAACAGGCCCGCCGCATGCGCGCGATGCGCAAGCGCGTCCTCGAACACGACGTCGACCGCTGGGCCAGGGACTTCCTCAGCGCTCTGGAACAGCCCCAACGGGTCAACTGACCCGCCGTCCCCCGCAGGGGGACCTTAGGGGGACACAGCCTTCCGAACCCCTGAGCGACCGACCCGACTGTGCCCCCCGCCGAAAGGACGGCTCCCCGGTCCGAACCCCGCGGATGACCGGTCCGAACCCCTGTGCCGCCCGGTCCTGAGGCGACCGCGTCGCGCCGGCGCACCACCCGCGCGCTTGTTGTGGAGCGTGCCACCGACTTGACGGACGCGCCGTCACCACCGCTCGTGCCCCGGGCCCGGCAGATGCGGGGACGCCGCGTCCGACCAGCCGCCGGCGCCGCGGCGAACGCCGCCCCCTCGTCGGCGCTCGCAGCCTCGCCGCAGCCCGCTCGGCGCCCTCTCGCACCGCCCGGACGGGGCGTTCCAGACGCGGCCCGAGACGCCGGCTCCCGGCTCGCGCCGACCTCCCCGCGCAAAGCCGCCCCCGCAGCCGGCGGTCTCGGGCACGCGGCAGGCGGCCGTCACCCGGCGGCCCCGGGCGGCTTCCGGCACGCCCGGGGAACCCGCGGGCGGGCCGCCCGGGGTCTCAGCGGCCGGTGGAGGCCGGGCGCAGGTCGAAGGCCGCCCAGACGGCCTTGCCGCCGGTGGACAGGGGCGCCCAGCCCCACGCGTCGCTGACCGCGCCGACCACCACCAGGCCGCGGCCCGCCTCGCCGAAGCGGTCCGGGTCGGGCTCGGCCTGCTCGGGCACCTGGGCGCCCGGGTCGGTGACGGCCACGACCAGGCGGCGCGGATGCCCCAGCAGCACCACCTGGATGGGGCACGGCGGCGCCGGGCGCAGCAGGCCCGTCAGGCCGTGCCGCAACGCGTTGGTGACCAGCTCGGACACCGTGACCAGGACGTCCTCGGCGGCGTCGGCCAGCCCCCATTCCTCCAGCGTGGCCCGCGTGAACTCGCGGGCCGCCTTCGGCGAGGCGGCGTCGGCGGGCAGCACCCGGCGGGCGGTGCGCGGACGCCCCGAGGGCGGCGTCGGCCAGTGGCCGGCCAGCCCCGGTGTGGCCGGCGGGACCAACGCCGTCGGGCCGGCGTCCGGCCACAGCGCCCGCCCGGCGGCCGCGGGCCGCCAGGCCCGCCTCCCCCCGTGCGCGGCCGGAGCGGCGACGTCGTCTGCCTGGTCAACGATCATTGTCAGACC
The DNA here is from genome assembly GCF_030269545.1 of Actinomadura sp. NBRC 104425. Classification (GTDB taxonomy): domain Bacteria; phylum Actinomycetota; class Actinomycetes; order Streptosporangiales; family Streptosporangiaceae; genus Spirillospora; species Spirillospora keratinilytica. Next base: position 56,420 of record NZ_BSTN01000004.1, read on the forward strand.
CCAGTGGCGAGCGGGTGTTCAGTGCGCGGCGTTCGCTATCTTGCTCCCCATGTCGTGCAGATGCAAGACCGTCTGCATGAACCAATGCAAGAACGAATGCACGTGCATCTCGTACCATGGCTACAGGGGTGGGGCGAGATCGCAGCCTCCCGCGCGGGAGGCGAGACGGCCTGACAAGGGGGCACGCATGTACGGCGACGAGCTGTCGGACCTCTGGCGGCACGGACTCGTCTGGCAGAAGAGCCGCCGCAGCAACCCGAGCGGCAACTGCGTCGAGTTGGCCGAACTTCCCACCGGGGAGATCGCGGTGCGCAACTCCCGGTATCCGGACGGACCGATCCTCGTCTACACGCGGGAGGAGGTCGAGGCGTTCGTGGGCGGTGCCAAGGACGGCGACTTCGACCACATGCTGGTCTGAGCCGCGGTCCGGTCGGGACCGTCGGTAAACCGAAACCGAATCCCGTTCCATTTTGGCGTTCCGCCGGGTACCGTGCTGACGCATGCACCTGGGACAGATCGCCGAGCGATCGCCCGGCAGGCCCGCCGTGATCATGGCGGGCTCCGGGCGGATCGTCACGTACCGGGAACTCGACGAGGAGTCCAACCGGCTCGCGCAGCTCCTCCGTGCCGAGGGGCTGCGCCCCGGTGACCACGTCGCCTTCATGCTCGAGAACCATCCGCTGTTCCTGGCCGTGGCCTGGGCGGCGCAGCGTTCCGGGCTCTACTACACCGCCGTCAGCTCGCGGCTGCAGGCCGACGAGCTGGCCTACATCGTCGACAACTGCGAGGCGAAGGTCTTCATCTCCTCGCAGGCCCTGGCCGGCACCGCTGCGGCCGTCACCGAGCGCACACCCAGGGTGCGGCTGCGGCTGATGCTGGACGGCGTCGCGCCGGGCTTCGAGTCGTACGAGGAGCGGGTCGCGGCCCATCCGCCGACGCCCATCGCCGACGAGTGCGAGGGCGTCGACATGCTGTACTCCTCGGGCACCACCGGCCGCCCCAAGGGCGTCAAACCGGAGCTGCGGCTGGACCCGATGGGCACGCCGGGCCCCCTCTACCAGCTGATCTCCCTGCTGTTCCAGCCCGACGGCGACTCGGTGTACCTGTCCCCGGCGCCGCTCTACCACGCCGCGCCGCTGCGCTACAGCCTCACCTTCCAACGGTTCGGCGCCACCGTCGTGGTGATGGAGAAGTTCGACCCCGAGCAGGCCCTCGCGGCCATCGACAAGTACGGGGTGACGCACAGCCAGTGGGTGCCCACCCACTTCATTAGGATGCTCAAGCTGCCGCCGGAGGTGCGCGCCCGCTACGACCTGTCGACGCTGCGGTGCGCCGTGCACGCCGCCGCGCCCTGCCCCGTCCCGGTCAAGGAGCAGATGATCGAGTGGTGGGGCCCGATCCTGCACGAGTACTACGCCGGGACCGAGGGCAACTGCTTCGTCTACACCGACTCCCAGGACTGGCTCACCCACAAGGGCACGGTCGGACGGCCTCTGCTGGGCGAGATCCACGTCCTCGACGAGAACGGCGACGAGCTGCCGCCCGGCACGCCCGGCACCCTCTACTTCGGCGCCGGCCCCGAGTTCGAGTACCACGGCGACGCCGAGAAGACCGCCGCGTCCCGCGACCCCAAGGGCCGCGGCTGGACGACGCTCGGCGACGTCGGCTACGTGGACGAGGACGGCTTCCTGTACCTGACCGACCGCCGCTCCTACATGATCATCAGCGGCGGGGTGAACATCTACCCGCAGGAGGCCGAGAACGTGCTGGCCGTGCATCCGAAGGTCGCCGACGTGGCGGTCATCGGCGTGCCGGACCCCGAGATGGGCGAGTCGGTCAAGGCCGTCGTGCAGCCGGTGTCCATGGACGACGCGGGCTCCGAGCTGGAGGCCGAGCTGATCGCCTACTGCCGCGAGCGCCTGGCCCACTACAAGTGTCCGCGCTCGGTCGACTTCCGCGCCGAGCTGCCCCGCCACGCCACCGGCAAGCTCTACAAGCGCCTGCTCAAGGACGAGTACTGGAAGGACGCCGCCACCGGGCCGCGGCCCTGACCCGCGTCCCCTCGCATCCCGCGCCGGGCGGCCCCCGGCGTGGCATCCGCCGCCCCGCGCCCGGGGCCGCTCCGTAATCGCCTTCGAGGCGGGATGAGAGGGGCGTACAGCGGAGAACGCCCCGCCCCGAAGGCTGAGACCTCGGGACGGGGCGTTCGGCCGTGCGGATGCTCAGTGCATCGGCATGGGCGCGTCGACGGCGCCGTCGGGCTTCTTGCGCGGCAGCATCAGCGCCGGGATGAAGGCCAGCACCAGCAGCGCCAGCGACCACCAGTAGGTGGTCTGGAACGCGTCGGCCATCTTGTTGAAGACCTGGGCCATGACCTCGGGCGGCACCTGCTGCGCCTGCGCCCCGGCGGGGGCCTCGGCCGCGCCGCCGCCGGTGGGCAGGTCGCGGGCCCGCAGCTGGGAGGCCAGCAGGACGGCGATGAACGCGGTGCCGATCGAGCCCGCCACCTGCTGGATGATGTTCAGCGCGGTGGAGGCCCGCGGCACCTCGTCGTGCTGCAGGGTCTGCATGGCGGCCGACATGGTCGGCATCATCGTCATGCCCATGCCGAGCCCCATGACGAACAGCGCGGCGCCCAGCCCCCAGTACGAGGCGTCGGCGGTGAGCTGCGAGGCGAAGCCCGCGACGCCCAGCACCACGATGGTGAGGCCGATCCACACGACCCGGCCGGGGCCCACGCGGTCGGTGAGCTTGCCGCCGATCGGCATGGTGACCATGGCGCCCACGCCCTGCGGGGCCAGCAGCAGGCCCGCGGTGAACGCGCTCTCGCCGCGCACCGACTGGTAGTACAGCGGCAGGATCAGCATGGCGCCGAAGAAGGCGCAGGCGAACAGCACCAGCGTGCCGGACGCGGTGGCCACCGAGCGGCGCTGGAACAGCCGCAGGTCGATCAGCGGGTTCTTGTTGTGGCGGCCGAGCGCGTGGACGACGAACCCGAGCGTCAGCACCGCCCCGGCGATGGTGGCGATGAGCACGTTCGGACGGCCGAAGTCGGACTTCTCCGCGCCGGTGGCCAGCCCGTAGATCAGCGCGGCCAGCCCCGGCGACAGCAGCAGCAGCCCGAGGAAGTCGAGCCGCTCGGCGGGGCGCGGTTCGTCGCGCTTGAGGATGCGCGCGGCCAGGAACAGCGCCACCGCGCCGATCGGCACGTTGATGTAGAAGATCCAGCGCCAGGAGACGTCGTCGACCAGCCATCCGCCCAGGATGGGGCCGGTGATCGGGCCGAGCAGCATCGGGATGCCGACGATGCTCATCACCTGGCCGACCCGCTGCGGGCCGGCGGCCTGGGTGAGGATCGTCATGCCGGCGGGCATGATCATGCCGCCGCCCAGGCCCTGCAGCACCCGGAAGGCGATCAGGGACTCGGCGTTCCAGGCCGTGCCCGCCAGCGCGGACCCGGCGACGAACAGCACGATCGACAGGATGTACAGGCGCTTGGTGCCGAACCGCGCGGAGGCCCAGCCGGTCACCGGGATGACCGTGGCCAGTGCGAGCGTGTAGCCGGTGGCCACCCACTGGATGGTGGCGAGCGACGCGTCGAAGTCCTCGGACAGGTGCTTGAGCGCGACGTTGACGACGGTCACGTCCAGGATGGACATGATCGCGCCGAGGACGACGACGATGGCCACCGCGAGCACGCCGCGGTCGAGCCCTCCAGCGGACGCCGAGTCCGGCGGATCGGCCTTCGTCTGCGAAGACGCGGGAGCGGTCAAAACGGTCTTCCAATCATCTGGGCCCGGGCATGCGGGCGCGACGGGATCACGACGGGGCTTCGGGATGCCGCAGCAAAATACTGCAGCGACTGACACTTTCGCGAACGATTAAACCCCCGCCGTACCGGGAGTATTCCGGCGGGGTCTGACATTTCCGTGCACGTCGGCCGTCTCCCCCTGCAACGGGCCGTGACCCGCAGCGCCATGCGGATGTGACATACCCGACATCCCCCTCAGGCTCCCCGGACACCGGGACATGCTCGCCGACACGCCCGCCGAGACACCCGCCGACTTGTCCGCCGCGAGGCGCGGCGCACCCCGGTGCCCGGTGGACCTACCGTGCGGGAGCGGCCGTCACAGGGAGGGGACCGGGGAGGGCACGTCCGCGGCGGGGTCGGCGGCGGTGGCGAGGGCCCAGAACAGCAGCGCGACCCCGACCGCCCCCGGGTCGGGCCGCCCCTTGACGCGGTCGCCGACGTAGCTGGCCCGGCCCATGCGGGCGCGCAGCTCCGCGGTGCGGGCGGCGCCCTCGGCGGCGGCCCGCGCCGCGGCGGCGAACGCGTCGTCCCCGCCCGCGCGCAGCGCGTCGACGGCGGGCGCCAGGGCGTCCACCAGCGTGCGGTCGCCCACCTTCGCCTCGCCGACGCGCTGGATGGCCGCCAGCCCGGCCGCCGCGCCCTCCGCCCAGGCCGCCGCGTCCGCGCCGGACTCCAGCGCCCGGGCGATCTCGGTGAACAGCAGGCCGAGCAGCGGGCCGCTGGTGCCGCCGACCTCGTCCAGGAACACCGTGCCGAGCACGCCGAACGCCGGCCCCCCGGACCGCTCGAACGCGGCGACCGCCGCGCGCAGCCCGCCCCGCAGGTTGTCGCCGAAGTCGCCGTCGCCGCTGTGCCGGTCGAGCGCGGTGAGCTCGGCGTGCGCGTCCTCGGCCGCGGCGGCGTAGCGGCGCAGCACGGACTCCTGGTCGGCCTCGGTGGCGGGCATCAGACGGTCTCCTCGGCGGTGGTGCGGGGGGCGGTGCGGGGGAACGCGGGGGTGACGGCCGGGGCGGCCCACCAGGTTCTCCACTCGGGCCGCATCCGGGTCAGCGTGATGGAGAACCCGGCCATGTCCAGGGCGGGGGCGAACGTGCCGACCAGCGCGCCGGCCAGCGCGAACCCGCGCCGCTCCAGCCCGCCGGCGACCAGGTCGTGCAGCCCGTACAGCTCCAGCAGCGTGGTGCCGCCCAGGCCGTTGACGACGGCGACGACCTCGTCCGGCCCCGCCGGGAGGCCCGCGATCACCTCGTCCAGCATCCGGTCCACCAGGTCCTCGGTGGACGGCCGGGGGATCGACTTGGCGGCGCGCTCGCCGTGGATGCCGACGCCGTACTCCAGCTCGCCCTCGGCCAGCTCGAACGCGGGCCTGCCGGTGTGCATGGAGGTCTGCGCCCGGGACGCCACGGCCAGGCTGCGCGACGCGGCGGCGAACGCCGCGCCCAGCTCGGCCAGTTCGTCGATGCCGAGCCCGTCGTCGGCGGCGGCGCCGAGCAGCTTCTCCACCACGACGGTGGCGCCGGTGCCGCGCCGCCCGGTCGCGGTGTCGGCGGAGTCGGTGGCCAGGTCGTCGTCCACCAGCACGCGGCGGACCTCGATGCCCTCCAGCCGCAGCCGCTCGGCGGCGATGCCGAAGTTGATGCGGTCACCGGTGTAGTTCTTCACCACGTGGATCACGCCGCCGGGCCCGGCCGCCTTCCGGCTGGCCTCCAGGATCTGCCGGTTGTGCGGGGAGGCGAACACCTTGCCGGGCGCGACCGCGTCGAGCATGCCGCGGCCGAGGAACCCGGCGTGCATCGGCTCGTGCCCGGACCCGCCGCCCGACACCAGCCCCACCCGCCGGCCCGGCGCACGGTGCCGCGCGACCAGGTGGGCGGGGTTCTCGTGCAGCTCGACCAGGTCGGCGTGGACCCGCGCGAAGCCGCGCAGCGAGGGCGGGACGGGGTCGCCGTCGGAGGGGTGGAAGGGCGCGCTGGACGTCACGGTGCGGTCTCCTCGGGGCAGACGATGCGCAGTCGACGCGGCCGCCTAATATACGCGCCCGGTATTCACCTCCGGCTCCCGGCCCGACCCGCAGGCGGCGGCCGAGTCCACGCGCGGCCGCGGACCGGGCGGCTGCACCGGGGGCCGTCAGGGCCGTCCCGCCCGGTCGCGGCGCGCAGAGGGCCCGGACGGGCCGCCGGGCGTCAGGCGGCGGGCGTCAGGCGGCGGGCGGCAGGCCCAGGGAGCGGGCGATGAGCATGCGCTGGACCTCGGAGGTGCCCTCGCCCACCTCCAGGATCTTGGCGTCCCGGTAGAAGCGGCCCACGGGGTACTCGTTCATGAAGCCGTAGCCGCCGAAGATCTGGGTGGCGTCGCGCGCGTTGTCCATGGCGGCGTTGGAGGCGACCAGCTTGGCGATGGACGCCTCCTTCTTGAACGGCAGCCCCGCCAGCATGCGGGCCGCGGCGGCGTAGTAGGCCAGGCGGGCGGTGTGCGCGCGGGTCTCCATGTCGGCGATCTTGAACTGGACGGCCTGGTAGCGGCCGATCTCGCGGCCGAAGGCGACGCGCTGGCCGGCGTAGCGCACGCACTCGTCCACGCAGCCCTGGGCCAGGCCGACCGACAGCGCGGCGATGGCGATGCGGCCCTCGTCCAGGATGCGCAGGAACTGGGCGTAGCCGCGGCCGCGCTCGCCGACCAGGTTCTCGGCGGGCACCCGCACGTCGGCGAACGCCAGCTCGCGGGTGTCGGACGCCGACCAGCCGACCTTGGAGTACTTGCGGCCGACGGTGAAGCCGGGCGTGCCGTTCGGCACGATGATCGTCGAGATCTCGTTCTCGCCGGTCAGCGCGGTGACGGTGACGAACGCGGTGATGTCGGTGCCGGCGTTGGTGATGAACGACTTGGACCCGTTGAGCACCCAGTGGCCGCCGTCCAGGCGGGCGGTGGTGCGCATGCCGCCGGGCACGTCGGAGCCGCCGCCCGGTTCGGTCAGCCCGAAGGCCGCCAGTTTCTCGCCGGACGTCAGCGACGGCAGCCACCGCTCCTTCTGCTCCTGCGATCCGAAGCGGTAGACGGGCATGGCGCCCAGGGACACCGCGGCCTCCAGCGTGATGGCCACCGAGGAGTCCACGCGGGCCAGTTCCTCCAGGGCGAGGCAGAGGGTGAAGTAGTCGCCGCCCATGCCGCCGTACTCCTCGGGGAACGGCAGGCCGAACAGCCCCATCTTGCCCATCGCGGCGACGATCTCGTACGGGAACTCGCCCCGCTCGTACAGGTCGCCGATCACCGGCGCGACGGACTCGCGGGCGAACCGCTCCACGGTCCGGCGCAGCTCCTCCTGCTCCTCGGTGAGCGTGAAGTCGATCATTGCTGCTCCTTGGGTGCCAGCGCCTGGACGACGCGGGAGGGACTGGGACGGCCGAGGCGCTCGGCCATCCAGCTACTGGTGGCGGCGAGGGCGGCGAGGTCGACGCCGGTGTCGATGCCGAGGCCGTGCAGCATCCACACCAGGTCCTCGGTGGCCAGATTGCCGGTGGCGCTCTCGGCGTACGGGCAGCCTCCGATGCCGCCGGCGGAGGCGTCGACCGTGGTGACACCGGCGCGCAGGGCGGCCAGCGTGTTGGCCAGGGCCTGCCCGTAGGTGTCATGGAAGTGCACCGCGAGCCGGTCGACGCCGATGCCCGCCGCGACCAGCGCCTCGATCAGCGCGGTGACCTGGCCGGGCGTGCCGACGCCGATGGTGTCGCCGATGCTCAGCTGCGCGCAGCCGAGGTCCATCATGCGCTTGGCCACGCGCACCACCTGGTCGATCGGCACGTCGCCCTCCCACGGGTCGCCGCACGCCATCGACACGTAGGCGCGCACCCACATGCCCTCGGCGAGGGCGCGTTCGACGACGGGCGCGAACATCGCGATCGACTCGTCGACGGTGCGGTTGAGGTTGCGCCGGGCGAACGACTCGGTGGCGCTGCCGAAGATCGCGATCTCGGTGACACCGTTGCGCAGCGCCCGCTCCAGTCCCCGTTCGTTGGGCACCAGGACGGGGCGGCGCGCCCCCGGGGCCGCCGGGGGCAGGGCGGCCAGCAGCTCTTCGGCGTCGGCCAGCTGCGGCACCCACCTGGGGTGGACGAAGCTGGTCGTCTCGATCGTGCGCAGTCCGGCGTCGGCGAGCCGCGCGACGAACTCGGCCTTGACGTCCGCCGGGACGGTCGCCTTCTCGTTCTGCAGCCCGTCGCGCGGCCCGACCTCGTAGATCTCGACCCGGTCGGGCAGGCCGTCCAGCGGCACCCGCATCGTCACTCCTCCTCGATGACGGCCAGCACCGCGTCCAGGGCGACCTGCGCGCCCGCGCGGACCGGCAGGTCCGTGACCGTGCCGGCGACCGGCGCGGTCACGGTGTGCTCCATCTTCATCGCCTCCACCACCACCAGCGGCTGGCCCGCGGCGACCCGCTCGCCCTGGCTCGCCTTGACGGAGAGGACGGTGCCGGGCATGGGGCTGCGGACGACGCCGTCCCCGGCCGCGGAGGCGCCGCCCCCGGTCTCGGCGCGCACGTGCTCGGCCAGCGCCCAGGCGTGCCCGTCGCGGCCGAGCCACAGCGTGCCGCCGTCGCGGGCGTGCCGGAAGGTCAGGGTGCGGTCGCCGTGGGCGAGTGTCAGCGTGCGGCCGTCGCGCCGAAGGGACGCGCGGACGGGCGCGGCGTCGCCGACGGCGACGAGCGCGTCGTGGGCGCGGCCCTGGACGCGCACCTCCACGGGGTCGCCGCCGACCGGGGTGATGATCCACGGGGTCCAGGCGGGGGCGCCGGGACGCCAGCCGTCGGGGATGTCCCACGGGTCGGCGTCGTCGCCGGGGTCCAGGGCGAGCATGCGTTCCAGCGCGGCGGCGGCCAAAACCTCGGCGGGGACGGAGCCGTCCCCCGTCAGGTCGGCCGGTGAACGCTCGACCAGGCCCGTGTCGAGACGGCCGGCCGCCACGTCCGGGTGCTTGAGCAGCGCCCGCAGGAACGCCACGTTGGCGGGGACGCCGAGCAGCGTGTACGACGCGAGCGCGCGGTCGAGGCGGTGCAGGGCGGCGGCGCGGTCGGCGCCCCAGGCGACCACCTTGGCGAGCATCGGATCGTAGGAGCCGCCGACCTCGTCGCCCTCCTCCAGGCCCGAGTCGACGCGGGTGCCGGACGGTTCGTCCAGCAGCAGCACCCGGCCGCCCGTGGGCAGGAAGCCGCGCGCCGGGTCCTCGGCGTAGACGCGCGCCTCGACGGCGTGGCCGTTCAGGCGCACCTCCTCCTGGGTGAGGGGGAGCGGCTCCCCGGCGGCGACGCGCAGCTGCAGCTCCACCAGGTCGAGGCCGGTGACCAGTTCGGTGACGGGGTGCTCGACCTGCAGCCGGGTGTTCATCTCCATGAAGAAGAACTCGCCGGGGCGGTCGGCCGGCACGATGTACTCCACCGTCCCGGCGCCGGTGTACCCGACGGCCCGGGCCGCCGCGACGGCCGCCGCGCCCATGCGCTCGCGGGTCGCCTCGTCCAGCAGCGGGGACGGCGCCTCCTCCACGATCTTCTGGTGCCGGCGCTGCAGGCTGCACTCGCGCTCGCCGAGGTGGACGGCGTTGCCGTGGGCGTCGGCGAGCACCTGGATCTCGATGTGCCGGGGGTTGCCGACGTACCGCTCCACCAGCAGGGTGTCGTCGCCGAACGCGGCGCGGGCCTCGCGGCGGGCGGCGGCGATCGCGTCGGGCAGCTCGGCGGCGTCGCGGACCAGCCGCATGCCCTTGCCGCCGCCGCCCGCCGACGGCTTGAGCAGCACGGGCAGGCCCACCTCCAGCGCGGCGGCGGCCAGCTCCTCGTCCGGCAGGCCCGGCTCGTCCCGGCCCGGCACGACCGGCACGCCCGCCGCCGCGACGGTGCGCTTGGCGCGGATCTTGTCGCCCATCGCCTCGATCGCCGCGGCGGGCGGGCCGACGAACACCAGCCCGGCGGCGGCGCAGGCGCGGGCGAACCCGGCGTTCTCGGCCAGGAAGCCGTACCCGGGGTGGACGGCCTCGGCGCCGGCCGCGCGGGCCGCCGCGACCACCGCGTCCGCGTCGAGGTACGACGGGATGCGCACCGCCTCGTCGGCCTCCCGGACGTGCCGCGCGCCGGCGTCGGCGCCGGTGTGCACGGCGACCGAGCGGACGCCCAGCCGCCGCAGCGTGCGGAACACCCGGACCGCGATCTCGCCGCGGTTGGCCACCAGGACGCTTTCGAACATTTGCGGCCTCACATCCGGAAGACGCCGTAGCCGACGGGTTCCAGCGGCGCGTTCGCCGCCGCGGACAGCGCGAGCCCCAGGACCCGGCGGGTGTCGAGGGGGTCGATCACGCCGTCGTCCCACAGCCGCGCCGTGGAGTAGTACGGGTTGCCCTGCTTCTCGTACTGCTCGCGGATCGGCGCCTTGAACTCCTCCTCCGCCTCCTGCGGCCACTGCTCGCCGCGCGCCTCCAGCTGGTCGCGGCGGACGGTGGCCAGCACGCCGGCGGCCTGCTCCCCGCCCATCACCGAGATCCGCGCGTTCGGCCACATCCACAGGAAGCGGGGGGAGTAGGCCCGGCCGCACATGGCGTAGTTGCCCGCGCCGAACGATCCGCCGATCACGACGGTGAACTTGGGGACGCGGGCGCACGCCACGGCGGTGACCATCTTGGCGCCGTGCTTGGCGATGCCGCCCGCCTCGTACTGCCGGCCCACCATGAACCCGGTGATGTTCTGCAGGAACAGCAGCGGCACCGAGCGGCGGTCGCACAGCTCGATGAAGTGCGCGCCCTTGAGCGCCGACTCGGCGAACAGGATGCCGTTGTTGGCCACGACGCCGACCGGGTGGCCGTGGACGCGGGCGAAGCCGGTCACCAGCGTGCTGCCGTACTCCTTCTTGAACTCCTGGAACCGGCTGCCGTCCACGATCCGCGCGATCACCTCGCGCACGTCGTAGGGGGTGCGCGGGTCGGGTGGCACGACCCCGTACAGCTCGCCGGGGTCGGCGGCGGGCGGCTCGGGCGGCGCCACGTCCCAGGGGCGCGGCGCGCGCGGGCCGAGCGTCGCGATGATGTCGCGGACGATCGCCAGCGCGTGCGCATCGTCCTCGGCCAGGTGGTCGGTCACGCCGGAGGTGCGGGCGTGCAGCTCCCCGCCGCCCAGCTCCTCGGCGGTGACGACCTCGCCGGTCGCGGCCTTCACCAGCGGCGGGCCGCCCAGGAAGATCGTGCCCTGGCCGCGGACGATCACCGCCTCGTCGCTCATCGCCGGGACGTAGGCGCCGCCCGCGGTGCACGAGCCGAGCACGGCGGCGATCTGCGGGATGCCGCGGGCCGACATGGTCGCCTGGTTGTAGAAGATCCGGCCGAAGTGCTCGCGGTCGGGGAACACCTCGTCCTGGCGGGGCAGGAACGCGCCGCCCGAGTCGACCAGGTAGACGCACGGCAGCCGGTTGTGCAGCGCCACCTCCTGCGCCCGCAGGTGCTTTTTGACCGTCATCGGGTAGTAGGTGCCGCCCTTGACGGTGGCGTCGTTGGCGACGACCACGCACTCGCGGCCCGAGATCCGCCCGACCCCGGTGATGATCCCGGCGCCGGGGGCCTCGTCGTCGTACATGCCGTCGGCGGCCAGCGGCGACAGCTCCAGGAACGGCGACCCCGGGTCGAGCAGGGCGTCCACCCGGTCGCGCGGCAGCAGCTTGCCGCGCGCCACGTGCCGCCGGCGGGCGCGCTCGGGCCCGCCGCGCCCGGCCCGCTCGATGCGGTCGCGCAGCTCGGCGGCCAGCGCCGCGTTGTGCTCGGCGTTGGCCTTGAACGCCGGGTCCGCCGGGTCGGCGCGGGTGGGCAGCACGGGTCCGGTCATCGGTGGCGTCCTCGTCGTGTTAATGACCGTTAACAAGGCCGATGTTAATACTCGTTAACATCGGACGTCCACCCCCCTACACTTCCCTCATGACCTCCGAACCCGTGCGCCCCGCGGGCGGCCGGGCGGCGGTGGCGTCCCCGCGCCGGGCCGAGATCCTGGCCGCGGCCGCCGAACTGTTCGCCCGGCGCGGCTTCCACGGCGCCTCCATCGGCGACGTCGGCCGCGCGGTCGGGCTCACCGGCCCCGCCCTCTACCGGCACTTCCGCGGCAAGGAGGCGGTACTGGCCGAGATGCTGCTCGACATCAGCGAGCGGCTGCGGGCCGAGGGCGCGCGGCGCGCCGCCGACCCCGACCCCGCCCGGGCCCTGGACGCCCTGCTGCGCTGGCACATCGCGTTCGCCCTCGACAACCCGGCGCTGATCACCGTCCACGAGCGCGAGCTGGACAACGTGCCCGAGCCGCAGCGCCACCAGATCCGCCGCCTGCAGCGCGCGTACGTGGAGGAGTGGGTCGGCGTGCTGCGCCGCATGCGCCCCGACGCCCCGCCCCCCGAGGACCGTGCGCGCGCCGCCGTGCACGCCTGCTTCGGCCTGCTCAACTCCACCCCCTACAGCGCCTCCGCCGTGGACCGTTCCGCCATGGGCGACCTGCTGTACGCGATGGCCCGCGCCGCCCTCCACCAGGTCTCCTAGCGGCCCGGCGGAACCGTTTTTTGCGCGGGCGTTGAACGGCGCGGGCCGCCGGTGCGTACGACCGGGCATGACGGACCAGAAGGTGGCGCCCCTCGGTAACGGTTCGGCGGACGGTCGCGACGGCGAGGAGCACGCGGCGGCGTCCCCGGACGGCGACGCCCGGCCGGAGGCGGCGACCGACGTCAAGGTGGCCGGCGCCGACTGGTCCGAGCGCGCCGGCGCGGCACCCGAGCGGACGGCGCCGCGGCCGGGGAAGCGGGCGCCGAACTCCATCGAGGTGTGGCCGTGCGCCAACTGCGGCAGGCCCGTCCCGCAGCCCGTCCCCGGCACCTGGTCGGTGCGCTACTGCCAGGACAACGACGGGGCGTGCGCCGCCGAGGCCCGCCGGCGCCGCGAACGCGGCCGCGACACCCCCGGGCTGACCGGGCAGGTCGCCTGGGCCTGGGAGATCGTCGAGAAGATGGAGGAGGCCGTCGGGCGGCTCGCCGGGTCGCTGGCCTCCGAGCTGAGCGTCGCCGGGGTGGAGCGGCGCATCGCCGACGCCGACGCCCAGGCCGCCGCCCGCGTCGCGGCCGCGCAGCAGGAGCGCGACGAGTCCCAGCGGCAGGCCGAGGCCGCCTGGCGGCAGGCCGCCGCCGCCCGGGAGCGGATGGAGGCCGCCGAACGCGAGGCCGCCGCCGCCCGCGAGGAGACCGAGCGGGTCGCCGCCGAACGCGACGCCGCGCGCCGCGAGGCCGCCGAGGCCCGCGAGGCCGCCGAGCGGGCCGCCGCCGCCAAGCTCGCCGCCGCGCACGAACGCGACCGGGTCGTCGAGCGCGAGAGCGAGCTGCTGTCGGCGCTGGAGTCGGCCCGCTCCGAGCTGGTCACCCTGCACTCGCGGCTGTCGGACTCGGAGACGATCGTGGAGGGCCAGCGGATCGAGGCCGCCGCCGCCCGCCGCGCCGCCGACGACCTGCGCTCCGCCCTGCACGAGGCGGAGACCAAACGCGGCCAGGCCGTGGCCGACCGCGACCAGATGCAGGCGCGCCTGCACGAGTGCGAGCAGCAGAACTGGCAGCTGTCGCGCACCGTCGACGAGCTGCGCGCCGCACTGACCGCGCTGACCGGCGAACGCGACGCGGCCCGCGCCGAGGCCGAGCGCGCCCGCCGCCAGATCGACGCGCTGACCGGCATGGTCGTCCCCGACGCCCTCGCCGACCGGGCCGCCGCCGGGGACCGCCGGGTCGACGCAACCGGCCCGGTCAACGGCACCCGGCCCGCCGCAGAGCCGGAGGCGCCCACCGGACTGCACTCCCTGAACGGATTCAGGCTGCCCCACGCGGGCTGATGTCCCACGCGGGCTGGACGACCGAGGAGGAGGTGAGGCCCCACCGCAAAGCACTGGCCCTGTCAGACCGGCCGCCGCGCCGTACCGGGACGGCGCGGCGGCCGGCCGCGTTTCAGGCGCGTTCCCGCAGCCGAGCCGCGTAGTCGACGGCCCCCGCGCGCACCGCGGCGTGCACGGCGCGGGCGATGCGCGCCCCCCACGTCGACCGGGGTCCCGCGAACGGCTCCTCGCCGCCGGACTCCGGCACCACGGGCGCGGCCACGCAGATCGCGTCGGACGCGGTGCCGGTGCAGGACCAGCCCGCCTCCAGCAGCGCCTGCGTCTTGGCCTCGGTGGCGGTGACGACCGCGTTGACCAGGGCGGCGTCGCCCAGCGGCACGGGCACCGCCACCACGATGTTGATCGTCCCGGGGGCGGTGCCGTCCAGGCGGGCGGGCGCCATGTGCGGATCGGCGGCGCCCGGGGGAGCGGCCGCCCACGTCGGCACGCGCAGCCCCACCGTCGCCGACACCGCCACGCCCTCGTCTTCGGCCTGGACGGTGCGGTCCACAGGCGCGGCGGTCATCATGGCGACGCCGCGTCCCCGCAGCCCGTAGGCGTCCGCCAGCTCACTCAGGTGCGCCTGCGGATCCAGCCGCGCGTACCCTCCGGGCACCTGCGCGTTCAGCACCCACCCGACCGGTCCGATCCCGCCGCCCAGCAGCGCCGAGGAGATCGCCCGCAGGCCCGGCCCCGTCCGCCACACCGTCGCCGCCAGCCGGGCGCCGTCCTCCTCCCGCCAGTGCGTCTGCAGCCTCATCGGCCCTCACCGCGAGAGCGCTCAAGGGACAGCACGGGACGGCCGTCCGGGCCCGGCGCGACGTGCACCCGGGCGCCGAAGTGCGCGCCGACCGCCTCGGCGGTGAGCACCTCGCCGGGCGGGCCGGACGCCGCGACCCGGCCGCCCGACAGCAGCACCAGCGCGTCGGCGTACTGCCCGGCCAGCGTCAGGTCGTGGATGGTGGTGAGCACGGTGAGCCCGTCGTCCCGCCGCAGCCGCTCCACCAGGTCCATCACCTGCTGCTGGTGGCCGATGTCCAGCGCGGTCGTCGGCTCGTCCAGCGCCAGCACCGGCGCCTGCTGCGCCAGCGCCCGCGCCAGCACCACCCGCTGCCGCTCCCCGCCCGACAACCGGTCCAGGGGACGCCCCGCCAGGCCGGTCAGGTCGAGCCGGTCCAGCGCCTGCGCCGCCACCGCCCGGTCGCGGGCGCTCTCGCGGCCCAGAAGCGGGATGTAGGGGGAGCGGCCCAGCAGCGTGTAGTCGAACACCGTCATCCCCGGCGGAAGGTTCGGGTTCTGCGGCGCGTAGGCCACCAGGCGGGCCCGGCGGCGCGGCGTGAGCGACCACGGGTCCTCGCCCGCCACGCGCACCGCGCCGCCGCGCGGCCGCACCAGCCCCAGGACCGCCCGCAGCAGCGTGGACTTGCCCGCGCCGTTCGGGCCGATGACCGCCGTCCACGCCCCGGCGGGCACCTCCAGCGACACGCCCCGCAGCACGGGCCGCCCCTCCAGGTCCACGTCCAGACCGCGCACCGAGACGCTCATGGCTCCGCCCGCCCCCGGACCGCGCGCAGCACCAGCACGAAGAACGGGCCGCCGACGAACGCGGTGACCACCCCCAGCGGAAGCTCGCCCGGCGCCACGATCGTGCGGCCCACCAGGTCGGCCACGGTGAGGAACGCCGCGCCGCCCAGCAGCGACAGCGGCAGCACGATCCGGTACGAGCCGCCCGCCAGCCGCCGCACCACGTGCGGCACCACGACGCCGACGAACCCGATCAGCCCGCTGACCGCCACCGCGCACGCGGTGGCCAGCGACGCGGCGGCCAGCACGGTCAGCCGCACCCGCGCCGCCGACAGCCCCAGCGAGGCCGCCTCCTCGTCGCCGACGCTCAGCACGTCCAGCAGCCGCCCGTGCAGCAGCAGCGTCACCACCGCCACCGCCGCGTACGGCGCGATCATCGCCAGGGTCGGCCAGTCGGCCAGCCCCAGCCCGCCCAGGATCCACGAGTAGATCCGCTGCAGCTCCTCCGCCTTGGCCTGCTGCAGGAACGCCTGCACCGACGCCAGGAACGACGACACCGCCACGCCCGCCAGCACCAGCGTCGCGGTGCCGGACCCGCCGCGCCCGGCCGTGCTGCCCAGCCCGTACGCCAGCGCGACCCCGCCGAGCGCCCCGGCGAACGACGCCAGCGGCACCGCCGGCGTCGGCCGGTCCGACAGCACGACGATCACCAGCGTGGCGCCGACGCCCGCCCCGGCCGCCGCGCCCAGCAGGTACGGGTCGGCCAGCGGGTTGCGGAACACGCCCTGGTAGCCGGCCCCGGCGACGGCCAGCAGCCCGCCCACCACCGCGCCCAGCAGCACCCGGGGCAGCCGCAGCTCGAACAGCACGTTCCGGTCGACGGCGGCCAGCCCCGAGTCCACGTGCACGAACGGCAGCCGGTCGGCCAGCGCCTTCACCACCCCGGCGGCCGGCAGGCCGGCGGGCCCGACGAGCAGCGCGGCCAGCATCGCCGCCAGCAGCACCAGCACGGCCACCGCAAGCGGCAGGGGGCGCAGCCGTGCCGCCTCCCGCGTCCTCACTGAAGTGTTCTCACAGGAGCGTTCTCACCGGAGCGGCGGTCTCACTTCGCCGCCGACGCCTTGCGCACGGCGTCTGCGATGGCCTGCACGAACTCCGGCAGCCGCGGACCCCAGCGGGAGGCGATCGCGTCGTCCAGCTCCACGACGCCGCCGCGCTTCACCGCGGTCAGGCCGGACCAGCCGGGACGCTTGCCCACCGCGGCGGCGTTCTGCCCGCAGCACTTGGTGTCGGCCAGGAACACCAGGTCGGGGTCGCTCTTGAGCAGGTGCTCGCGCGACAGCTGCGGGTAGGCGCCCGCCGACGGCTGCGCGTCGTCGGCGATGTTGCGCAGGCCGAACAGCGCGTACACCTGCCCGACGAACGTCTTGGACGTCACCGTGTGCAACTGCTCGTCCAGCTCGTGGTAGTAGGTGAGCGGGTCGCCGCCGGAGGCGCCGGCCTGCTTGGCCGCGTCCACCGTCTGCCGGATCCGGCGGCGCATGTCGTCGGTGAGCTTGCGGGCCTGCTCGGCGCGGCCGGTCGCGGTGCCCAGGTCCATGATCTCGTCGTAGGCGTCCTCGAGGCGGGTGGCGGCGGGCTCCAGCAGCACCGGCACCTTCACCTTCTCCAGCGCCTTGACGATGCCGTCCATGTCGTCCGACAGCACCACCAGGTCGGGCTTGTACCCGATGACGGCCTCGGCGTTCGGCTTGAACCCCGACAGCTTGGTCTTCGGCGCGTTCGCCGGGTGGTCGGAGTACTGGTCGACCGCCACCACCTGCGGGCCCGCCCCGATGGCGAACAGCGTCTCGGTGTGCGTGGGCGACAGCGACACGATCCGCTTGGGCACGCCGGGCAGGGTGACGGTGCCGTTGGCCGCCTGGACGGTGATCGCGCCGCCGCTTCCTCCATCCCGGCCGGACGAGGAGTCTTCGTTCGCGCCGCCGCACGCCGCGGTCAGCGTCAGCGCGATGGTCAGGGCGGCCGCGCCCAGGGCACGTAGCGGTCTCACCGGAGCCTCCAGAGGGCGGACGGGCCGCCCGCGACGGGCCGCCCTTCCGCGAGGGTCGACGTCATCCGCGCGCGGGAGGCGACCTGGCTCGGCCGTGCGGGGGACGGCCATCACAGTTGCGGGACAGCGCCGGAATCGCACCGGACTTCGCTCCGTCGCGCGCTCGACCGGTCACGTTATCAGCCGTTCGTCCGTTTCCGACAACGGACGTCCGGCCCCAGCCCATCGCCGCTGGAAGGGGGCGGTGCCCGCGACCGGTGTGCAGGACGCGCGGCAGGGGACGCACCATCGTCGCACGGCGGCCGGCGGCGGTTGGGCCGTCGCGGTCGTCCTCCGGTCCGCCGCCGAGGCTGAGGTGCCCCCGACGGTGGAGGGGGCGCCGAACGCCTCCACCTGGTGGAGCCAAGGGCGCGCAGAGCGGGTCGATCCGGGCGTGGGTTCGCGGGTTCGGCCGCTGCGTCAACGTCAACGGCGGCGGCCGGCTCACCGGGGGTCGCAGCGGTGAGCCGGCCGCCGCCGGTGCGGGGCGCCCGGGATCAGCAGGCGGGGACCACGGGGTTGTCGGATCCGGTGTAGACGTAGGCGTCGGCGACGTACCCGGCGCCGACCTTGTTCCAGATGTCGCTGGTGCCGTACGTGCCGGTGACCGTGGTGCCGCGCCGGTAGCAGGTCAAGAACACCGTTCCGCCGTCGGGCACCGAGCCGATCGCCGAGCTGCCGGTGCTCGCGCCGGACCGGACGGTCAGCGCGGCGCCGGAGGTGTTGACCGTGCCGGACGGGCCGATGCAGGCGTTGCGGCTGGTGTAGTCGGCCGTGCCCCAGTAGGTGATCTGCGTCCCGTTGAACTTGATCTTCTGGTCCACGCCGTTGAGGCGCTCCTCGAAGTGCAGGTGCGGGCCGGTGGAGCCGCCGGAGGTGCCCACGGTGCCGATCTGCTGCCCGGCCGCCACGCTCTGCCCGACCGTGACGAACTCGCCGGACAGGTGCGCGTACCGGGTGCGCCAGCCGCCGCCGTGGTCCAGCTCGATCCACAGCCCGTAGCTGGTGCTGCCGGTGTTCTCCACGCGGGCGACGGTGCCCGCCGCCGACGCGGTGACCGCGTCGCCGTCGTCGTTGGTGCGGTTGAGGTCCACCGAGTTGGCCGGGCTGTGGTTGGTGCGGGTCTGCCCCGACCACACCTGCCCGCAGGGGAACGGCATCTGGAACGTGGGCGCGGCCATCGCCGGGGCGGCGGGCAGCAGTGCCAGGACGGGGGCGGCGGCGAGCAGGACGGCGGTCGAGCGTGCGGGCACTCTCATGGGCGGCTCCGTTTCGTCGGCGGGCGGGGGCGACTGCGTCAGCAGGCGGGGGCCACCGGGTCGTCGGACCCGGTGTAGAGGTAGACGTCGGGAACGAAGTGGCCGGGGCCGATGCGGTTCCACAGGTCGCTGGTGCCGTACGTGCCGGTCACCGTCTGGCCCCGGACGTGGCACTCGACGATGACGTTGGCGTAGTTGGCCGCCAGCCCCACGATGCCGGCGGAGGTGCTGGCGGACGAGCGCACGTTCAATGGCGCGCCGGCGGTGCGGACGATGCCCTTGGGGCCGCTGCCCGTCCACAGGTACGTCACGTTCACCCAGGCGTTGTCGGTGAGCCGCAGCCCGTCCCAGAAGGTGCCGTCGGCGAGGTCGATGCCCGCCGGGTTGGCGACCGTCCGGCCGAACTCGTCCTTGCCGCCGTTGTAGCCGTCCTGGTAGGCGGCCTGGGCCTCGGGCCTGCCCTGGGCCAGGTCCGTCCACATCTGCCGGACCGACGGCGGGTTCCAGTAGTCGTCGCGCGTGTTCCAGGGGCCGACGTCCCACACGGGCGCGTACTCGCAGCGCGAACCCGACGTCGTGCACACGCGCACCGAGTACTCGCCGGCGTTGTTGGACGACAGCCCCCGGCGGGACGGCAGTGCGACGAAGTGGTCCCTGGCGGTGATGACGTGGCCGCTGGCCGTCGTGCCGCCGACCAGGCCCTCGCGGGTGGCGTAGATCCGGTACGTCCGCGCGGCCGCGGCCGCGACCCGGGGCTGCGCGACCTGCTCGCCGGTGAGCCGTACGGACGACACCGCGGGGGAGGCGCCGCCGGGCGCGGTCGACAGCACCACCCGCACCTGGATGCGGCGGGAGGCGGCCGGCAGCACCTCGCCGGCGGGATACCACTCGGTCCATTCGGTGCCGCCCAGGTGCGCCCGCACCTCGACGGTTCCGTCGCCCGTCACCTGCGCACTCACCCGGTTGACCGGTTCGGGCAGGTCTGTGGGGGCGAGGAGGAGCCGTCCGGAGGCGACGGCCCCGTCCAGGGCGGCGGGTCCGGTGCGGGTGTCGCGAAGACGGAGGGCGTGTCCGTCGTGGCGGACGTTGACATCGTCGCCGTCGATGACCGACAGGTCCGGTGCCCAGTCGGTGTCCGCTTCGGCGGTGCCGGGCAGGGCGATGAGGGACGCTGCGACTCCGAGCGCCACGGTTCCCTTGCGGATCAGCGGGAGCATGACCAAGAGCGTGAGCGTGAATGATCGCCTCGGCAAGCGTAAAAGATCTACGAAAGCATTCTTCGTCTTTCGGCTCGCCGTGCACCCGCTCCAGCTAGGAACGTTTCCGAGCGGCCGCCCGCACGGCACGACGGCCACGGCTTTCACCGTGCGGCGCACCGTGCTTAACCGAAGTGCGCCCGCTCGTTCACCGCCGCCCCGGGCCTCCCGCCGAATCAGCGGTCATGATGTTCCCGCGCCGGAAAGGCGATCCGGTGTTTCCCGCCGGGGCCGGCGAGCGCGGACGACTTCGTGCGCGGTTTGGCCGTTCGACCCCTGACCAGGACGCCCACATCGTCGGCATGGCCCGAGCGATCATCGCGTTCGCCGTTGCAGCCGACCGGGAATGGCCACCGAATATGGCCCGTCCGGCCGGGAAGTCCATCGGCAGGGTGACGTATCCGTCTCCCGTCAGGTCGATGGCGTGAGCCGCCGGGACGGGCGGAAGGCGCATCCCGGCGGCCCAGGGCGGCGCGCGGATCGCCGCGCCGGCCCCGGCGGCGTCCCCGGAGCCGCAGGTCAGGCGGCCGCCGCGGCGCGGCGGCCGTGCCGCAGGCCGTGCAGGACCGCGACGACGGCGGTGAAACCGGCGCCGATCGCCGCGAGCACGAAGCACAGCACGTACCCGTGCAGGCTCGGCACCGACGTGCCCCGGATCACGTTGGCGGTGAGCACCGAGGCGGTCGCCGCGCTGGCCGTGCTGCCCCCGGCCGTGCGGACCAGCGAGTTGATGCCGCTGGCGATGCCGCTTTCGTGCATCGGGACGTGCTGCACGGCCAGGGTGCCGAGCGCCGCGTACGCGATGCCGAACCCGACGCCCTGCACGGCGCCGAACACCAGCAGGTCGGCCACCGAGTCGTTGAACAGGGCCAGCCACACGTAGCTGAGCGCGGCGAACACCGAGCCGATCGCCAGCGTGTACGCGGCGCCGAGCCGGGCCTCGAACCGTCCGGCCAGCGCCGAGAAGACCAGCATGGTGGCGGTGCTGGGCAGCATGTACAGGCCGACGTCCAGCACCGAGCCGCTCAGCCCGTAGCCCACCTGCTCCCGGGGCGTCTGCACGAAGTTGGACACCAGGGTGAACGCGGCGAACATCGAGAAGCCGAGCACCAGCGACGCCAGGTTCGCCGACAGCGACCGGGAGCCGACCAGCAGGTTCAGCCGCACCAGCGGCTCGCGGACGGCCAGTTCGACCGCCACCCACACCGCGCACAGCACCGCCGCCGCGGCGAACAGGCCGAGGACCCGGCCCGAGCCCCAGCCCCAGGAGTTGCCCTGGCTGATCCCGAGCAGCAGGCACACCAGCCAGGCGCCGAGCACGAGGGCGCCGAGGACGTCGGGCCTGCCGCCCGTGCGTCCGCCCCCGGACGGGGCGCACGCCGCGACCAGCACCAGCGCGCCCGCGCCGAGCGCGGCCGCCGTCCAGAACACCGGGTGGTGGCTGGTGCTGTGGTCGGCGATCATGCCGGTGAACAGCATGCCGATGGTGCCGCCCACGCCCATCGTCGCGCTGACGACCCCGATCGCGGTGGTGACCCGGTCGGCCGGGAAGGCGTCCCGGATGGTGCCGATGGCCAGCGGGATCAGCGCCGCCGAGGCGCCCTGCAGCGCCCGCCCGGCGATGAGCACGCCGAGCGAGGTTGACAGCGCGCACACCACCGATCCGGCGACCAGCAGCCCCAGCGTCACGATGATCATCTTCTTCTTGCCGTACATGTCGCCGAACCGCGACAGCAGCGGCGTGGCGACCGCCCCGGCCAGCAGCGACGCCGTGAACACCCACGTCACCGCCGACACCGACACATGGAAGGCGGTCATCAGCCGGGGGAGCAGCGGCAGTACGAGCGTCTGCTGCACGGAGACGGCCATCCCCGCGACGGCCAGCGCGAGCAGGGTGAGCCCCGCCGGTGCGCGCGTCGTTTCCGTCTCCGCGTGTTCGGTGAGCTTTACCGGTCCGGTCCCCTTGGTACCGGTGCCTGACATGAGACCTCCTGCCGGACGGCTGGAGCGCCGGGGTGGGCGCGGACGATCCGCGGGCGCACGATAACTTGCTTTAGTTAAGCAAATAATTCGTAGGATGGGGGACATGTCCGCACAACGGTCCGTCCAAGCCGCCGAATCCGCCCGGCCCGACCCGCGCGCCGGGGAGTCCGCGGTGCCGGCCGACGTGATGAAGATCGAGCGCGCGCTGGCCCGCTTCTCCCACCTGCTCAACCGCAGCCGCCGGCACGGCACGGTGGCGGCCGAGGCCGGGATTCCGGTCGACCGGGCGGCCGTCCCGGTGCTGCGGCTGCTGTCCGACACCGAGCCGCTGCGCCTCGGGGAGGTGGCCGGCCGGCTGGGGGTCGAACCGTCGCACGTCACCCGGCAGGTGCAGCGGCTGGCCAAGGCGGGGTACGTGGAGCGCCTGCCCGACCCCGACGACCACCGCGCCTTCCGCGTCGGGCTGACCGCCCGGGGACGCGACGCGGCCGACCGCATCCGCCGGGTGGGCCGGCAGTGGATGAGCGACGCGCTCGCCGGATGGCCGCCGCCGCAGCGCGAGATGCTCGCCGTCCTGTTCAACCGCATGGTCGACGACTTCCTCGCATACTCCGAGCATCGGCAGATGCCCTGCTGCGAGTGCCCGCGCTGAGCCACCCGCGCTGAGCCACCCGCGCTGAGCCACCCGCGCTGAGCCACCCGCGCTGAGCCACCCGCGCTGAGCCACCCGCGCTGAGCCACTTGCACCGGGGGCGCGGCCCGCTCGCCGTGCGGCGCATGGCCCGCCTCGTCCCGTCGTCCGGCCGCTCCGGCTGAGTGCGGCGCCCGGGGGAAGGCGGCACGGCCGTCCGCCCGGTCCCGGGTTTCCCGGCCGCGGCAAGGGGCACGCTGCTGGCTGGACCGGCCGCCTCTCGGCATCGGCGGCGGTCGAGGCGGGGCCGTGAACGAGGATCGCAGGAACGACGACATGCGCGCGGAGGGGGCACGGCAGGTGCCGCCGTCGCTGGTCACGGCAGCCGGCTTCGGTTGGCGGCTGCTCGTCCTCGCCGCCGTGGGCTACGGGCTGGTATGGATCTGCACCAGGCTCACCATCGTGGTGCTCCCGATCATCGTTGCGCTGCTGCTGTGCGCGCTGCTGCACCCGGTCACGGCGTGGCTCGGCCGGCGGGGGCTGCCGCCGCTGGCCGCCACCTGGATCACCCTGCTGCTGTCGCTGGTCGTGCTCGGCGGGGTCGGCACGTACATCGTCGTCGAGGCGAACGCGCAGTTCCCCCGGCTGGTCACCGAGGTGCAGCAGACCGGCCGTGAGGTGCAGCGCTGGCTGGTCGAGGGGCCGCTGCACCTGAAGACCTCGCAGCTGCAGCGGTACGTGGACGAGGGCGTGAAGTACCTGGAGACCCGCCGCGGCGAGCTGGCCAGCACCGCGGTCCAGGCCGGGCGGCTGACCGTGGAGATCCTGGTCGCCTTCATCTTCATGCTGTTCGTCCTGTTCTTCCTGCTCAAGGACGGGCGCCGGATCTGGGACTGGCTGATCAGCGGGCTCGGGTCCTACCGGGCGCGGGTGGACCGCGCGGGCCGCGCGGCCTGGCGGGCGCTGTCGCAGTACGTCCACGGCACCGTCACGGTGGCCGCCATCAACGCCGTGGTGCTGGCGATCGTGCTGACGGTGCTGGGCGTGCCGCTGGTCGCCCCGCTCGCGGTGATCATCTTTGTGGGCAGCTTCATCCCCATCGTCGGCATCCTGGTGAGCGGCACCCTCGCCGTCGCCGTCACCTTCAGCGCCAAGGGCCTGTGGGCGGCGGTGATCTTCCTCGGCATCCTGCTCGTCGAGCAGCAGATCGAGGGGCACCTGCTGCATCCGCTGGTGGTCGGGCGCTGGGTGCGGCTGCACCCGCTGGGGATCATCGTGGCGCTCACCGTCGGCGGCGTCCTCGCCGGGATCCCCGGCGCCGCCCTTGCCGTCCCCCTGACCGCCGTCGTCTACCGCGCCTGGCCCGCCCTGCGCGCCGCACCCGAACCCGCCCCCGCCGCCCTGGCCAAAACCGGCCAGGCCCCCTCCGACGCGGAGGACATGGCCCGCACCCGGGATGATCCGCCCGGGCACGACGGTTGATACCTGTCGGTGGGTTTGTCGGGTAGGGGGTTCGGGAGGTGGGGCCGTGGCGTCCGAGGCCGCGTGCACCGGGGATCCGGCGGAGGGCGTCCAGGGGCGGCGCCGCGGGTGGACGGTCGGCCGGGCGGCGGCGTCCGCGGTGCCGGTGGCGTTCGTCCCGATTTGGAGCAGCGGCTACATCGCCGGGACCATCGGCGCGCGCACCGGGCCGACACTGGCGCTGGTGGCGTGGCGGTTCGTCCTGGCGGCGGCGGTGCTGGGCCTGATCGCCGCGGCGATGCGGGCGCCCTGGCCGCGCGGCCGCGCCGTGTACGCGCACCTGCTGGTCAGCGGCGTGCTGCTGCAGACCGTCCAGCTCGGCGGGGTGTTCCTCGGCCTCGGGCGCGGGGTCCCGGCGGGCCTGTCGTCCCTGATCCTCAGCGCGTGCCCGCTGGTGGTCGCCGCCGCGGCGGTGCCGCTGTTCGCCGAACGGCTGACGGCCCGGCAGTGGGCCGGGCTGGTGGTCGGGCTGCTCGGCGTGCTGGTCGCGGTGAGCGGCCGGCTGTCGGGCGGCGGCGACCTGACCGGGTACGCCTTCACCGGCCTGGCGCTGGCCGGCCTGGCGGCAGGCACGCTCTACCAGAAGCGGTTCGGGCACTCGGTGGACCTGCGCACCGGCACGACCGTGCAGCTGCTGGGCGCCGCGGCCGCCTGCCTGCCGCTGGCGGCCGCGTACGGCGGGCTGGACCTGCCGATGACGGCGGCGGCGCTGGGCTCGCTGGCGTGGCTGGCGACGGTCAACTCGATCGCCGCGCTGCTGCTGCTGTTCGTCCTGCTGCGGCGCAGTTCCGGCGGGGCGGCGACGAGCCTGCTCTACCTCGTCCCGCCCGTGACCGCGCTGCTGGCCGTGCCGATCCTCGGCCAGGACGTCACCGCCGGCGTCGCCGCCGGGATGGCCGTGTCCGCCGTCGGCGTCCTGCTGGTCACCGTCGGCGAACGCCGCCCGGCGGACTGACCGGTTCAGCGCGACGCCGCGGCCGGGCGGCGCGGCAGGAGCGAGGTGCGGCCGGTGACCTGGGCCAGGGCGGCCTCGACCGCTTCGGCGGCGTCCGGCGGGTAGGATCCGGTCCGCCAGGCGACGAAGCCGTCCGGACGGGCCAGCAGCGCGCCCCGGGCGCCGATGCCGACGTCCTCGTGCCATGTCCCGGACGGGTCGGCCAGGTCCGCCGAGCCGACCCGGTACACGTTGAGCGGCACGCCGAGGCGGGCGGCCGCGGCCCGCGCGGCCTCCTGCCAGCCGGGCGCGTCCGGCCCGGCGAACAGGGTGAACCGGGAGCCGATCAGGTCCAGGGTGGAGGTCTCGGCGCCGTCCAGCCGCAGCCACCGGTGCGGGATCCGCGAACCGGGCGTGCCGTCGAGCAGTTCGGTGATGTCCTCCAGCGACGGCAGGTCCCGGCCGCCGCCGACGACCGCCGACGACGCGTACCGGTACCCCAGGTGCACGACGGGCGCGCCGGCCGCGCCCGCCGCCGCCCGCTCGGCCACGGCGCCGGGGCTCCAGTGCAGCCGGGGGTTGCGGTGCCGCAGCAGCGCCTGCTCCATGGTGAACGCGGCGACCGGACGGCGCTCGGCGTCGTAGCTGTCCAGCAGCGCGGCGCCGGCCTGGTCGTGCAGCACGGCGGCCAGCTTCCACGCCAGGTTGTGCGCGTCGGCGATGCCGGAGTTCAGCCCGAACGCGCCCTGCGGCGGGACGGTGTGCGCCGCGTCCCCCACCAGGAACACGCGGCCGTCCTGGAAGCGGCGCGCCACGCGGGCGGTCGGCCGCCACGGCAGCGCGCTGAGCACCTCGACCTCCAGGTCCGGCGCCCCGACCGCGGTGCGGATCAGCCACCGGCAGCGCTCCTCGTCGTACCGCTCCCCGTCGTCGGCGATCACGTGCAGCGCCCACCGCCGCCGGCCGTCGAGGGCGGCCAGGCGCCCGGTGGCGTCCGGATGGGTGATGTCGGTCAGCACCGGCACCCGCGGGACGACGGCGGTCAGGTCCGCGCGGAACAGGATGTTGAGGGTGCGGCGGCCGACCCGCCCGGGGCCGTCGCAGCCGATGCCGAGCAGCCCGCGGACCGTGCTGCCCGCACCGTCGGCGGCCACCAGGTAGTCGGCGCGGACCCGCCGCTCGCCCGCGGGGCCGCGCACTGCCGCCGTCACGCCGTCGGCGTCCTGCCGCAGGCCGGTCAGCTCCGTGCCGAACGTCACCGTCGCGCCGCGCTCGGCCGCCGCAGGCAGCAGCACCGCGTCCAGGTGGTCCTGCGGGCAGCTGCCGGGGACCGGCGCGGGCGTCAGCAGGTCGGACGGCCCGCCGACGGCCAGCATGGGATGGGTCTCCGGCACGGTGCACTCGGCCGGGGCGGTCCGCAGCTCGGCGAGCGTGCGGACGGTGCGCCGCCAGATCCGGTCGGCGGGCACGTAGCACTCCTTCTCCACGGCCTGCTGCAGGCCGACCTCGCGCATCAGCTCCAGCGTGCGCCCGCTGAGCCCGGTGGCGCGCGGATGGTCCGACGGTGCCGCGCGCCGCTCCACCACCAGCGCGCGGACCCCGTGATGGCCGAGGAATACGGCCATGGCCAGGCCCACCGTGCCCCCTCCCGCGATCAGAACCGGCACCTGCGTCTCGCCCATGATGTCCCCCTTCGACTACGCTCAGCGTATGTTCAATTACATAAAGCGACATCATGGGATAGTCCATCAGCAGGTCGGCGCGCGCCGCCCGCACGTCCGGGCCGGTGCGCGGTCTCTTCACTGTGTCTGTTCACCGTGTCTCTGTCTCTTCGCGGCGTCTCCTCACCGAGGGCGACGTCCCCCTCGCGCAGCGGAGACGCATGTTCATCCGGCCGATGGGAGACAGCGCACACCGTCGCAGCGAAGGATGTGACGCACGGAGAGCATCCGATTGCAGAGGGGGGACGCCATGCAACGCCACGCGGTCATGTTCCGGATCAAGCCGGGCAGCCAGGACGCCGTGCGCAAGCTGATGTCGGGGTACCGGGCCCCGCGGCAGCTGGCCGACGGCAAGTCACGGCTGATCAGCACGTCGGTGTTCATGAAGGACGACATCGTGGTGCGGATGATCGAGATCGAGGGGGACCTGCCGACGCTGATGCGGCACCTGTCCCAGGACCCCAACATCCAGAAGCTGGAACGCGAACTGGAGCGGCACCTGGCCGAGAAACGCGACATGAGCACGCCCGAAGGGGCGGCCGAGTACTTCCGCAAGGCGATGATGGAGACCGTCACGACCCGTATGGCGCCGCCGCCCGAGCCTGCGCTCAGCGGCCACTGACGGCGCCGTACCGGCGTCCGGACGCTCCGGCGGAAAGGGCGCCGGTGCCGCTTTCCGTGCCCCGGGGAGAAGGCCGCTTGATGATGATCGCCGGGGAAGTGGCCCGCCCTTGGGGAACACATGGGAATTCAGCGGGCGCTCGGCGGTATATGTCCATTGCCGCACGACGTGCCGAGCCGCCGGACCATCGCCGCCCCGGCGCGCGGACATCGATCGGCGGGCTCGCGTCCGGCGGCGCTCCCCGCTTTCACCGTCATTTCGCGGTGCCCTGGAACGGAGGCGCAGGCAGTGGAACCCGTGCGCGTGCTGATCGCCGACGACCAGCCGCTGGTGCGCGAGGGGCTGCGGGCCACCCTCGCCCAGGCGGACGGCATCCGGATCGTCGGGGAGGCGTGCGACGGGCTGGACGCGGTGCGGCTGGCCCAGGCGACGCGTCCGCGAGTGGTGCTGATGGACATCCGCATGCCGGGCCTGGACGGCCTTGAGGCCACCCAGCGTCTGTGCGGCCCGGACGGCGTGCCCGGCGTGCGGATCATCATGCTCACCATGTTCGACCAGGACGAGCACGTCTTCGCCGCGCTGCGCGCCGGGGCCGGCGGGTTCCTGCTCAAGGACGTGCCCGGCGAGAAGATCGTCGAGGCGGTGCGCGTGGTGGCCGCCGGGGACGCATTGCTGGCCCCGGCCGTCACCCGCCGACTGATCGCCGAGTTCGCCCGGCGCCCGACCGTCACACCCGCCTCGGCGGCCGCGCTGGACGGGCTGACCGCCCGCGAGACCGACGTGTGGAAGCTGCTGGTGCGCGGCTACGGCAACGAGGAGATCGCCCGGCTGCTCTCCCTCGGGGAGAGCACCGTGAAATCGCACGTGCAGCACCTCTACCAGAAACTCGGCGTTCGCGACCGCGTCCAGCTGGTCATTCACGCCTACGAGTGCGGATTGCTGCGCCCGGGCGTCGCGATGACCTCCGCCGAGCGGATGAGCTGACCGCCCCGCGGGGGACGCGGCAATTCAGGTCGGCGTGGGAAGACGCGGATGAAATGCCGCCCTAAAGTGATGGGCGTCGTGTTTTTTCAATGAAATCGGGAGTGAGCCGCCGTGTCTGATCGGACCCTCATCGTCGCCCGTCTCAAACCCGGCGGGGCCGACGGCGTCGCCCGGCTTTTCGCCGAGTCGGACGCGTCGGAACTGCCCCGGGCGCTGGGCGTCGTCCGGCGCCACCTCTACCAGTTCCACGGACTGTATTTCCATTACGTCGAATTCGCGGGGGACGCGCGGGCGGCGGTGGAGAGCGCCCGCGGGCGCGCCGACTTCAGGCGGCTCAGCGACGACCTGCAGGACTACGTGATGGCCTACGACCCGGCGACGTGGCGGGCGCCCAAGGACGCCATGGCCGAGGAGTTCTACCGGTGGACGCCGGAGGAGGGCCCGCAGGGGCCCGCGCTGCGCGGGTCCGCGCCGCCCGGCGCCGCCGTGCGGGGGAACGGATGAAGGGCGGCGCCCCGGCCGCCTCGGACAGGCGCGCCCAGGTCGCCGGACGCTGGGTGCGGTGTGCGGGCTGCGGCGCGACCGTGTACGTCCCCAGGCTGACCAGGGCGCTGGGCGTGTGCCCGGACTGCGGGCATCACCACCGCCTGCGCGCGGCCGAGCGCCTCGGCCACCTGCTCGACCCGGGGTCGTTCGCCGCCGCGCCCGACCGCTTCCGCGGCGCCGACCCGCTGGGCTTCCGCGACCGGATGCCCTACCCGCAGCGGCTGGCGCGGGCCAGGGAGAGCACCGGCCTGGACGACGCGGTCGTCCGCGGCCGCGGCACCGTGCAGGGCATGCCGGTCGTCGCGGCCGTCATGGACTTCGCGTTCATGGGCGGCAGCATGGGCTCGGCGGTCGGCGAGGCGGTGACGCGGGCGGCCGAGGAGGCGCTGGCGACCCGCACGCCGCTGCTGCTCGTGGTGGCCTCCGGCGGCGCCCGCATGCAGGAGGGCTGCCTGTCGCTGATGCAGATGGCCAAGACCGCGCAGGCGGTCCGCGCCTGCGCGCGCGCCGGGGTGCTGACGGTGAGCGTGCTGACCGACCCGACCTTCGGCGGGGTCACCGCGTCGTTCGCCACGCTGACCGACGTCGTGCTGGCCGAGCCGCGCGCCCTGATCGGGTTCGCCGGGCCGCGGGTGATCGAGTCGGCCACCGGGCGGGCGCTGCCCGA
Organism: Actinomadura sp. NBRC 104425; assembly: GCF_030269545.1. Taxonomy (GTDB): domain Bacteria; phylum Actinomycetota; class Actinomycetes; order Streptosporangiales; family Streptosporangiaceae; genus Spirillospora; species Spirillospora keratinilytica. The sequence continues at coordinate 85,884 of NZ_BSTN01000004.1, forward strand.
GGGCTTCCAGACCGCCGAGTACCTGCGCGAGCACGGCATGGTGGACCGCGTCGAACCGCGTGCGAACCTGCGCCCGGTGCTGGCCCGCCTGCTGTCGCTGTGCGCGCCGCGCGCCGCGGACGCCGGGCGGTACGAGGCGCCGCGGCGGCCGGACGCGCCGGAGCGCGACGCCTGGCAGACCGTGCGGTTCGCCCGCGACATCAACCGTCCCACCACGCTGGACTACATCGGCATGATGTGCACCGACTTCGTCGAGCTGCACGGCGACCGGCTGCACGGCGACGACCCGGCGGTCGTGGGCGGCCCGGCCCGGCTCGGCGGCCGCAACGTCATGGTCGTCGGCCACCAGAAGGCGCACGACACCGCCGGCCTGGTGGCCCGCAACTTCGGCATGCCGCATCCCGAGGGCTACCGCAAGGCGGTGCGGCTGATGCGGCTGGCCGAGCGGCTCGGCCTGCCCGTCGTCACCCTGGTCGACACGCAGGGCGCGGCGGCGGGAGTGGGCGCCGAGGAGCGCGGCCAGGCGTGGGCGATCGCCGAGTCGATCGCCGCGATGGCCGAGCTGACCGTGCCGGTCGTCGCCACCGTGATCGGGGAGGGCGGCAGCGGCGGGGCGCTCGCGCTGGCCGTGGCCGACCGGGTGCTGATGCTGGAGCACGCCTGCTACTCGGTGATCAGCCCGGAGAGCTGCTCGGTGATCCTGTGCGGGGATCCGGGCCGGGCGGCGGAGATGGCCGGGGCGCTGCGCCTGACCGCGCCGGAGCTGCTGCGGCTGGGCGTCGCCGACGGCGTGGTGCCCGAACCCGGCGGCGGGGCCCAGCATGCGCCCGAGGACGCCGCCGACGCACTGAAGGCGGCCGTGCTGGCCGCGCTGCACGAGCTGGACGGGCTGGACGGGGCCGAACTGGTGGCCCGCCGTCACGCCCGCTTCCGCGACCTGGGGGTGGTCGCCGATGTCTGAACACTTCGCACACGCCGCGGCGGACGACGCGCGGCGCGCCGCCGGGAACGGCATGGTCAAGGACCGTTCCCGGGGGGACGTGACGCACGGTGGCAACGGGGCGGCCCCGTCCCGGGACCCGGCCCCGAACGGCGTGGGCGGCGGCCCGTCCGGGCACGGGAACGGCGCCGCCGGGGAACTGCACCGCGGCGGCCTGGCCGGAATCCGGCCCGACCGGGAGGGGCTGCTGCGCGCCCTGCGCGAGGAGGTCGCCTGCCTGGTCGGCACCGTGCCCGGGCCGCTGGCGCGGCTGGCGGTGAGCGCCGGCGACTGCTCGTTCGAGATCACCTGGGGGCCCGCCGAAGGGCCCGCCCCGCGCGGCGCGGACGGCGAGGCGGCCGCCGCGGGCGCGGTGCCCGCGCCGGCCGGGCCGGCCGACCCCGCGGACGCCGCCGAGGAGCTGGCGACCTGTACCGCGCCGCTGGTCGGCACGTTCTACCGGTCCCCGGCGCCGGGCGAGCCGCCGTTCGTGGAGGTCGGCGACCGGGTGGAGGCCGGGCAGCCGGTCGGGATCGTGGAGGCGATGAAGCTGATGAACGAGATCCCGGCGGAGTGCTCGGGCGAGGTCGTGGACGTGGTCGTCCCCGACGCCGCCCCGGTCGAGTTCGGCCAGCCGCTGGTGCGCATCCGCCCCGACCACCGCTGCGATGACCGTCCCGACCGGCGGCGGGACTGACCGGGGGCCCGCGGTGTTCCAGAAGATCCTCATCGCCAACCGCGGCGAGATCGCCGTGCGCATTGCCCGCACCTGCCGGGAGATGGGCATCGCCACCGTCGCGGTGCACTCCACGGCCGACCGGGACGGCCGCGCCGCGGCGTACGCCGACGAGACCGTGCAGATCGGCCCGCCGCCGGCGCGGCGCAGCTACATGTACGTGCCCGCGATCATCGAGGCGGCGCGGCGCACCGGCGCCGACGCGATCCACCCCGGCTACGGGTTCCTGTCGGAGGACCCCGACTTCGCCCGGATCTGCGCCGAGCACGGCATCGCGTTCATCGGCCCGCCGCCCGAGGTCATGGAGGTCGCGGGCGACAAGGCCCGGGTGCGCGGCCTGCTGGCCCGCGCCGGGCTGCCGGTGCTGCCCGGCAGCGACGGCACGCCGGCGGCCCTCGACGAGGCCCTGGAGGTGGCCCGGTCCGTCGGCTACCCGGTGATCGTCAAGGCGGCCGCGGGCGGCGGGGGACGCGGCATCGCGGTGGCCGGCACGCCGGCCGAGCTGCGCCGCGCCTACCGGGAGACCACGGCGGTCGCCCGCACCGTGTTCGGATCGGGCGAGGTCTACCTGGAGCGGTACCTGCCCGCCGCCCGGCACGTCGAGGTGCAGCTGCTGTGCGACGCGCACGGCGCGGCGGTCCACCTGGGCGAGCGCGACTGCTCCCTGCAGCGGCGCCGGCAGAAGCTGATCGAGGAGGCGCCGTCCCCGGGGCTGTCGCCGCACCTGCGCGCCCGGCTGGGCGAGTACGCGGTCACCGCCGCCCGCGCGCTGGGCTACCAGGGCGCCGGGACGGTGGAATTCCTCGTCGACCCCTCCGGACGGCCCACGTTCATGGAGGTGAACGCGCGGATCCAGGTCGAGCACCCGGTCACCGAGATGGTCACCGGCCTGGACCTGGTCCGCGAGCAGATCCGCATCGCGGCGGGGGAGCGGCTCGCGCTGACCCAGCGGGACGTGCGGCTCACGGGCTGGGCGATCGAGTGCCGCATCAACGCCGAGGACCCCGACGCCGGCTTCCGGCCCACGCCCGGGGTGCTGGAGGTGTTCCGCCCGCCCGGCGGGCCCGGGACGCGCGTCGACTCGGGCTTCGCCCAGGGCGACCGGGTGCCCTCCGACTACGACTCGCTGATCGCCAAGCTGGTCGTCTGGGCGCCCACCCGGGACCAGGCCGTCGCCCGCGCCGACCGGGCCCTGGCCGAGTTCGCCGTCGGCGGTCCCGGCGTGGCGACCACCGTCCCGCTGCTGCGCGAGCTGCTGGCGCATCCGGAGTTCGCCGCGGGACGGCACCACACCAACCTCGTCGACCAGATGACCCGTCCGAAAGGAGACAGCGATGTCCGAGAAGACGACGTCCGCACCGGTGCTCACCGATGACGACGTCCAGACGCTGCTGCGCGCGGTGGGCGCGCCCGCCGGCGTGACGGCCGGCGACCACGGCCGGTCCTTCGAGGAGCTGGGCCTGGACTCGCTGGCGCGCTTTGAGATCGCCAGCCGGATCAAAAAGCGCTACGGCGTGGACATCGAGGACGACATCACCGCCGAGACCAGCCCCGCCGGAGTGCGCGACCTGGTCAACGGCAGGCTCGCCGGGGCCTGAGGCTCCCGCGGGGCCCGCCCGGACCCCGCGGCACGCGCGCGGCCCCGCGAACGGGCCCGCAGAGGGAGGACGACATGATCGGCACCACCGACAACTCGATCGTCATCGACGCGCCCGCCGGGTACGTCTTCGCCAGGACCAACGACGTGCGCGGCTGGCCGGACCTGTTCACCGAGTACGCCGCCGTGGAGGTGCTCGAGGAGGAGGAGCACGCCGTCACCTTCCGGCTCACCATGCACCCCGACGAGAACGGCAAGGCCTGGTCGTGGGTGTCGCGCCGGGAGTGGGACCCGCGCACCCGCACCGTGCGGGCCCGCCGCCTGGAGACCGGCCCGTTCGAGTTCATGGACATCATCTGGACGTTCGAGGAGCTGGAGCCCGACCGCACCCGGATGCGCTGGGTGCAGCACTTCCGCATGAAGCCGGACGCGCCCGTGGACGACGAGTGGATGACCGGCAACATCAACCGCAACTCCGTCGAGCAGATGCGGATCATCAAGGAGCGGCTGGAGGCGCGGCGCAGCACGGTCGTGGGGCTGGACGACGTACCGTCCAACACCCGGCGCGGCGGCGACATGCGCACGCTGCTGGCGCCGAGCACCATCGGGTCGGCGTTCGGGTTCGGCGGGGCGGTGCGCCTGCGCCCGGGCGAGCGGACCCGCGAGCACTACCACCCGTACTCGGAGGAGTTCCTGTTCGTCGCCTCCGGGGAGATGCGCGTCGAGCTGGACGGGCGGGCCGCGACCGTCGGCGCGGGGCAGGCGCTGCTCGTCCCGCGCGGCGTGCGGCACCGCGTGACCGGCGGCGACAGCGAGTCGCTGGTGGTGTTCCACCTGAGCCCCCTGGCGCCGCGTCCCGACCTCGGCCACGTCGACACCGAGGACGAGCCGGCCGCCGCGGGCAAGGCCGCGCCCGCCGCGGCGCCCGCCGGGCCGGGGCACGCCGAGGCGGGGCATGCCAAGCCCGCCGCCAGGGCCGAGTCCGGGCGGGCGAGCGCGAAGACGCACCTGAAGCCGCGCGTGAAGGAGACGTCGTGAGACCTGACAAGGGCGCGGGGAGGCGTTCGCGTCCCGCCTCCGGGCCGCGGCGCACCGTCGTCACGGGCATCGGCGTCGTGGCGCCGGGCGGCGGCGACCGCGAGGAGTTCTGGCGGCGGATCGTCAACGGCAAACCGGCCATCCGGCGCATCACCTTCTTCGACCCCGCGCGGTTCCGCTCCCAGGTGGCGGCCGAATGCGACTTCGTGCCCGCCCACTACGGGCTGACACCCCGGGAGGTGCGCCGCACCGACCGGTTCGTGCAGATGGCGATGGCCGCCGCCGACGAGGCGATGGCCGACAGCGGTCTCGATCCGCAGGCCGTGGACACCGAACGGATGGGCGTGTCGCTCGGCACGGCCACCGGCGCCGCCGGGACGCTGGAGGACGAGTACGTCGTCGCCAGCGACCACGGCAGGCACTGGGTGGTCGACGCCGAGCACGTCATGCCGTTCCTGTACCAGGCGCTGGTGCCGTCCAGCGGCGCCAGCGAGCTGGCGGTGCGCTACGGCGCGCACGGACCCGCCGCAGTGATCTCCACCGGGTGCACCGCGGGCATCGACGCCATCGGGCACGCGCACCGGCTGATCGTCGACGGCGAGGCCGACGTGATGGTGGCGGGGGCGTCGGAGGCGCCGGTCACGCCGTTCTCGGCCGCCGCGTTCGACGCGATCCGGGCGACCACCCCGCACAACGACGACCCGGAGGGCGCGTCGCGGCCGTTCGACGCCGACCGGAAGGGGTTCGTGCTCGGCGAGGGCTGCGCGGTGCTGGTGCTGGAGGAGCTGGCGCACGCCCGGGCCCGCGGCGCCGAGATCTACTGCGAGGTCACCGGGTACGGCTCGCGCGCCAACGCCTTCCACATGACCGGGCTGCGGCCCGACGGCCTGGAGCTGGCCGAGGCCATCGCCGACGCCATGCGGCAGGCCCGGCTCGACGGCGCCGACCTGGGGTACATCAGCGCCCACGGGTCCGGCACCAAGATGAACGACCGGCACGAGACCGCCGCCTACAAGCGCGCGCTGGGCCACTCCGCCTACCAGGTGCCGATCAGCTCCATCAAGTCGGTGGTGGGGCACTCGCTCGGCGCGATCGGGTCGATCGAGATGGCCGCGTGCGCGCTGGTGATCCAGCGCGGGGTCATCCCGCCGACCGCCAACCTGCACACCCCGGACCCCGACTGCGACCTGGACTACACGCCGGTCACGGCCCGGGAGGCCCGGGTGGACCACGCGCTGTCGGCGGGCAGCGGCTTCGGCGGCTTCCAGTCCGCCATGATCTTCTCCCGGCTCGCCGGCGGCCGGGCGGACTCATGAGCGCCGAAGGCGGCCGCACGGCCGCGACCCTCGCCCGCCGGCGGGCCCGCGGGCCCGCCGGCGCGGACGGCGGCGCGGACGGCGCCCGCACGACCGTGATCAGCGGGATCGGCGTGGTCGCGCCGACCGGCATCGGCGTGGCCGAGCACTGGGCGGCGACCCTGCGCGGCACGTGCAGGCTGGCGCCGATCACCGCGTTCGACACCGCGGAGCTGCCGATCCACGTGGCCGGGCTGGTGACCGGGTTCGATGCCGAACGGCTCGTCCCCGACCGGCTGCGGGTGCAGACCGACCGGTGGACGTGGATGGCGCTGGCCGCCGCCGAGATGGCGCTGGCCGACGCGCGGCTGGACCCGGCCGCCGAGGACGACCCGTACGCCCTGGGCGTGCTGACCTCCAGCGCGTCCGGCGGCAACGAGTTCGGCCAGCGGGAGATCCAGGCGCTGTACGCGCAGGGCCCGCAGGACGTCACCGCCTACCAGTCGATCGCCTGGTTCTACGCCGCCAGCACCGGCCAGCTGTCGATCCGGCACGGCATCAAGGGGCCGTGCGGCGTCATCGTGTCCGACGGCGCCGGCGGCATCGACGTGATGGCGCAGGCCCGGCGGCTGATCCGGCGCGGCACCGAGGCGGTGCTGGCGGGCGGCACCGAGGCGCCGCTGTCCCCGTACGCGATCACCTGCCAGGGGACGCCGGAGATGAGCGGCGGGCGCGACCCGCGCACCGCCTACCGCCCGTTCGCGCGGTCGGCGACCGGCGCGGTGCCCGGCGAGGGCGGCGCGATCCTGGTCATGGAGGAGCGCGAACGGGCGCTGCGCCGCGGCGCGCCCACCATCTACGCCGAGCTGGCCGGCACCGCGTCCACCCACGACGCGCACCGGCCCGCGGGGCCGCCGCCCGACCACCGGCAGCTCGCCCGGGCGATGCGCCTGGCCATCGAACGCGCCGGGCTCACCCCGCAGGACGTGGACGTGGTGTTCGCCGACGGGGCGGGCGACCCGGCGCGCGACGCGCTGGAGGCCGCGGCGATCCACGAGGTGTTCGCGCACGCCGTCGGGTCCGTCCCGGTGACGGTGCCCAAGACCATGACGGGGCGGCTCGGCTCGGGCGCCGGCGTGCTCGACGTGGCCTGGGCGGCGCTGGCGCTGCACCACGACACGATCCCGCCGTCGGTCAACCTGGACGGCGAGGACTGCTACGGCCTGGACCTGGTCACCGAGCCCCGCGAGCGCGCCGCGCTGCGCCACGCGCTGGTGGTGGCGCGCGGGTCGGGCGGGTTCAACGCCGCCGCCGTGCTACGGGCGGTGCGCCATGACGTCGGATGACGCCCCGCCCGCCGCTTCGCCCGGCCCGTTGCCCGGCGCGCCGGCCCCGGAGCCGGCGGGGAGGCCGGACAGGGCGCCGGACGGGGCGCCGGACGGGGCGCCGGGCGGGCGGCGCGCGGCGGGCAGCGGCAGCCGGGCGCGCACCAGGAACCCGTCGCCGGGCGGCCGCCCGAAGGTGAACGAGCCGCCCCGCGCGGTGACCGTCTCGACCAGGCCGCGCAGCCCCTGCCCGCCGGGACCGGCCCAGCCCTCCCCGGGCGGCCGCCCGCCCTCGTCGGTCACGGTGATGCGCAGCTCGTCGCCGTACTCGATCAGCACGCGCAGCCTGCCGCCGCCGTGCTTGAGCGCGTTGGCCAGGCTCTCCTGCACGACGTGCAGCGCGGTGGTGCGCAGGTCGAGCGGCAACGGTGGCTCGCGCCCGGTCACCTCCAGCTCGACCGCGCGCCCGTCGGGCATCCGCCCGACCAGCTCGGCGGCCCGCTGCGACAGCAGCCAGCCGCCGGGCTCGGGGGCGCCGCGCAGCGTGCCGATGATCTGCCGCATGTCCCGCAGCGTCGCCTGGGCGGTCTCGTCGATCAGCCGGGCCACCGACTGCGCCTGCGCGCTGACCGCCGGCAGCCGCCGCGAGTGCATGGCGATGACGACCAGCCCGTGCCCGACCGCGTCGTGCAGCTCGCGGGCGATGCGCCGGCGTTCGCGCTGCACGGCCAGGGCGACCTCGTCGGCAGGCCCCCGGCAAAGGCGGCCGTACCGGTGCACCACCCGGTGCCCCAGCGCCGCCCCCGCCAGCGCGCCGATCGCCGCGCCCCCCGCCACCAGGACGATCGGGTGGCGGACCCATCGGGCGGGTGCCCGCGCGGTGCGCCCGCCGCTCGCGCGCGGCGCCGTCCGCGGCCGCGTCACGGCCCCGTGTCCCTGGTCAACTCGCCCCCGAAGATGTCGCCCCGCCGACCCCCTGCACCGTCGTCGACCAGTCAGGATGCTAGGCGCGCCGGACAAGGTGATCAAGAAGACGAGTGTCAAGAATGCCGTCGCACCCGGTAGATCATGATGTCCGTGACAGGGCCCCGGTGCCCGCAGCGGGGGCGCGGCCGGACCGGGCCGTCACCGGTCGGCGTCCGAGCGGCGGTGCGGCAGGGGGATGACCCGGCGGACGCGGTGGCGGCTGTTCATGGCGGCGCGTTCAGCCCGGCGGGCCTGCGCCTCGGTGCCGGCCGAAGCCAGCTGCCATGGGACGCTGCACACCATGACGCCGGGGCGGAACAGCAGCCGGGCCTTCAGGCGCAGGGCGCTCTGGTTGTGCAGCACCTGCTCCCACCAGTGCCCGACGACGTACTCGGGGATGAACACGCACACCACGTCGCGGGGGCTCCGGCGGCGGACGCGCGACACGTAGTCCAGCACCGGGCCGGTGATGTCCCGGTACGGGGAGTCCAGGACGACCAGCGGCACCGGGATGTCGCGTTCCCGCCACTCGCGCTCCAGCCCCGCCACCTGGGCGGGGGAGCCGTCCACCGTGACGGCGGTCAGGGTGCTGGGATGGGTGGCGCGGGCGAACGCCAGCGCCCGCAGGGTCGGGGTGTGCAGTCTGGACACCAGCACCACCGCGTGGATGCGGCTGGGCAGCGGCACCGGCTCGTCGCCCGGCCGCAGCTCGGCGTCCAGCCGGTCGTAGTGCCGCCGGATCGCCTTCATCATCCAGAACAGCAGCGGCGTCGCCACGCACACGATCCAGGCGCCGTGGGTGAACTTGGAGACGACCACGATCGCCAGGACCAGCGCGGTCAGCGTGCCGCCCAGCCCGTTGACCAGCCGGGCCCGGCGGATGCGGCCGCGGGGCGCGGCGCCGCCGGTGCGCAGCGTCCGGGTCCAGTGCCGCACCATGCCCCACTGGCTGAGCGTGAACGACACGAACACCCCGATGATGTACAGCTGGATCAGCCGGGTGGTACTGGCGTCGAACGCCCAGATCAGCGCGATCGCCAGCAGCGCCAGCAGCACGATGCCGTTGCTGAACACCAGCCGGTCGCCGCGGCGGCCGAACTGGCGCGGCAGGTGGCCGTCCTCGCCCAGGATCGAGGCCAGGATCGGGAACCCGTTGAACGCGGTGTTGGCCGCCAGCACCAGGACCGCCGCGGTGAACACCGCGACCAGGAAGAACGGCACCGAGCCGGCGCCGAACACCGCCGCCGCCTCCTGCGCGATCACGGTCTTCTGCATATAGCCCGGGGGCGCGCCCGCCAGCCGCCCCGGGGCGTCGGTGACGTGCACGCGGGCCGTCACCGCCAGCGCCGTGATGCCCGCGAACATCGTCACGGTGAGGGCGCCCATGAGCGCCAGGGTGGCCGCGGCGTTGGCCGCTTTGGGCGGCCGGAAGTTCGGCACCCCGTTGCTGACCGCCTCCACGCCGGTCAGCGCGGTGCAGCCCTGGGAGAAGGAGCGCAGCACGATCGCCGCGGCCAGCAGCCCGGCGGCGTGGTGGGCCGGCTCCACGCGCAGCGACGCCGACTCGGCCACCGGCACGCCGCCGGTCAGCGCGCGGACCGCACCCCAGGCGAGCATGGCGAACACGACGGTGACGAAACCGTAGGTGGGGATCGCGAACACCGTGCCCGACTCCTTGACGCCGCGCAGGTTCATCACCGTCAGCACCGCGATCATCGCGACGCACAGCTGCACCGCGTACGGGTGCAGCGCGGGGAACGCCGACACGATGTTGGCGACCCCGGCGGCCACCGACACCGCCACCGTCAGCACGTAGTCGATCAGCAGCGCGCCGGCGGCGACCAGCGAGGCGTTCAGGCCCAGGTTGGCGCGGCTGACCGCGTACGCGCCGCCGCCGTTGGGATAGGCGCGGCAGGTCTGCCGGTACGACATCACCACCACGGCCAGCAGGGCGATCACCGCCGCGGCCACCCAGGGCGCCAGGTGCAGCAGCGCCATGCCGCCCAGACCCAGCCCGAGCAGGATCTCCTCGGTGGCGTAGGCGTTCGACGACAGGGGGTCGCTGCAGAACACCGGCAGCGCCAGGCGTTTGGGCAACAGCGTCTCGCCCATCTGCTGGGTGCGCATCGGGCGACCCACGAGCAAGCGCTTGGGAAGTCCAAGGACGGCCTTCACGGCGACCACCTCATGCGCCGCCTACCCGGCCGGGTTTCCGCCTAACGGCGAGGCCGGGCCGAGGACGCCGGGCCGTGGCCGTTTCCCGTGCGGCCGGGGCGGAATACCGTCCCGTGGCGCGCGGTTCCACGGCACGTCCGATCACCTTGGGGCCGTGCGGCCGCGACGTCCGCGCGGCGGCAGTGAGGGGGGAGTCATGACCGACTACGGCCACGACCTCATGTTCGGCGCGTTCATCACCCCGGGCAGCGCCGACCCGAAACACGTGCTGGACCTGGCGCAGGAGGCCGAGGCCGCCGGCCTCGACCTGGTGACGTTCCAGGACCACCCCTACCAGCCGCGCTTCCTGGACACCTGGACGCTGCTGTCCTACGTGGCGGCGCGCACCGAGCGCGTCCGCCTTTCGGGCAACGTGCTGAACCTGCCGCTGCGTCCGCCCGCGGTGCTGGCGCGCGCGGCGGCGAGCCTCGACCTGCTCAGCGGCGGCCGCTTCGAGCTCGGCCTGGGCGCCGGCGGTTTCCGGGACGCCATCGCGGCCATGGGCGGGCCCAGCCTCACCCCCGCGCAGAGCGTCGACGCGCTCAGCGAGGCCATCGACGTCATCCGCGGCGTCTGGGACGCCGGCAACACCGCGCGGTTGCGCATCGACGGCGCCTACCACCGGGTGGACGGCGCCAAGCGCGGCCCGGCCCCCGCCCACGACATCGGGATCTGGCTGGGCGCCTACAAGCCCCGCATGCTGCGTCTGGTCGGCGGGAAGGCCGACGGGTGGCTGCCCTCGCTGCCGTACCTGGACGGCGTGCACCGGCTCGCCGAAGGCAACGCGGTCATCGACGAGGCCGCCGCCGCGGCCGGACGCGACCCCGCCGCGGTGCGCCGCCTGCTCAACATCGGCGGCCGGTTCGGGTCCGGCGGCGAGGAGCCGTTCACCGGACCGCCCGCGCGGTGGGCCGAGCAACTGGCCGAGCTGGCCCTGGAGTACGGCGTCAGCGGCTTCATCGCCATGGCCGACGACCCCGCCTTCCTGCGCACGTTCGGCCAGGAGGTCGCCCCCGCGACCCGCGAACTGGTCGCCTCCGCCCGCGCGTCCGCCGCCCCCGCCTGACCTGGCCGGGCCCGGTCCCGGACGCGCCCCGCCCCCCATCGCATGCCCGACCGTCCGTCCACCAGGAGGATGCGATGAAGCTGAGGACCGTTCCGGGCCGCCTCGCCTGCGGCGCGTACATCCTGCACAGCGGGCTGGAGCTGTGGAAGGGGGACAAGGAGCAAGCCGCGGCCACGCACGGCATGGCGGCCGCCGCCTTCCCGTTCCTGCGCGACGTCCCGCCGCACCGATTCCTGCGCCTACTGGCCGCCGGGCAGATCGCCACCGGCGCCGCGCTGCTCGCGCCGTTCGTGCCGAGCGCCCTGGCGGGGGCCGCCCTCACCGGGTTCGGCGGCTCCCTGGTCGCGTTCTACCTGCGCGCCCCCGGCCTGCGCAAACCCGGCAGCGTCTGGCCCAGCCGGGAGGGCATCGGCGTCAGCAAGGACGTCTGGCTCCTCGGCATCGGCCTCGGCCTGCTGGCCGACGCGGCCACCGAGCGCCGCGCACCGGAACGCGGCTGATCGTCTCCCTCTGCCGGGGTGATGCCTCTCGTCACGGGGCGGCGGCCGCCGCGCCGCGTGCCGTCCCGGGTCGACCGCCCGGGACGGCACCTTGTGATCTACAACGTAAAGGCGTCGGCCGGGTCGCCGCGGCGCCATGCCGGGTCTTCCTATGGACCATAATGATGGTTGTCATTGATTCAGGAAGACGGGTAGGGACGACGTGGCGCAGCCGCATATCAAACGGGGGGTGAAGGTCGGCGAGGCGATCGCGCAGGACATCGTGCGGAAGATCGGCGCGGAGGGGCTGGCACCGGGCACGCCGCTGCCGTCCGAGGCCCAGATGATCGAGGAGTACGGCGTCGGGCGCGGGTCGCTGCGCGAGGCGCTGCGCATCCTGGAGGTGCACGGCCTCATCTCGATCAAGCCGGGCCCGCGCGGCGGGCCGATCGTCGCCGAGGTCAGCGCGGCCGCCTTCGGCCAGATGGCGTCGCTGTACTTCCAGGCGGCGCGGATGACCTTCCGGGAGCTGATGGAGGCCCGGCTGGTGATGGAGCCGGTCATGGCGCGGCTGGCCGCCGAGCGCCGCGAACCCGACAAGGTCGAGCTGCTCAGGAGCATCGCCCAGGGCACGCCGCTGGACGACGACGCCGGCTACCTCAGCCACAGCGGCGACTTCCACCGCCTGGTCGCGTCCATGTCGGGCAACGGCATGCTCAACCTCTACAGCGCCTCGCTCGGGCACATCTTCCACGACCGGGTCAGCGGGATGTTCTTCCCCAAGGCCCGCCGCGCCAAGGTGCGCGAGGCGCACGCCGCCATCGCGCAGGCGATCGCCGACTCCGACGCCGACGCGGCCGACAAGCTGATGCGCGACCACATGCAGGAGTACGCCACCTACGTGCGGCGCAAGCAGCCGGCGCTGATGAACGAGGTCGTCGGCTGGCGCTGACGGCGCGCGGCGCGCCGGGCGGCGGGCCTTCGGGGCCGTCCCTTTCAGGAGCCGGTCCAGCGCGGGGCGCGCTTCTCCACGAACGCCCGCGCGCCCTCCTTGGCGTCGGCCGACTCGCGGACCGGGGCGACGATCTCCTCCTGCCGGGCGAACTGCTCGTCCAGCGTCCAGTCCGCGGACTCCACCAGCACCCGCTTGGACGCCGCCAGCGCCAGCGGCGCGTTCGCGGCGATCTCCTCCGCCAGCTGCAGCGCCCCGGCGAGGGCCTTGCCGGGGTCGGTGAGCCGGCCGACCAGGCGGACCTCGGCGGCGTCGGTGGCGGGCCACATCCGCCCGGTCAGCGCCAGCTCCATCGCCAGGTGGTACGGCACCCGCCGCTGCAGCCGCAGCAGGCCTCCGGCGGCCGCCGTCAGGCCCCGCTTGACCTCCGGCAGCCCGAATGTGGCCGCCCGCGACGCCACGATCAGGTCGCAGGCCAGGGCGATCTCGAACCCGCCGGCGAGGGCGTACCCCTCCACGGCGGCGATCAGCGGTGTGCGCGGCGGCCGCTGCACCAGCCCGGCCAGGCCGCGCCCCTCCACGACGGGCCGCTCGCCGCGCGCGAACCCCTTGAGGTCCATGCCCGCGCAGAACGTCCCGCCCGCCCCGGTGATCACGCCGACGGCCAGGTCGGGGCGGGCGTCCAGCAGGTCCAGCGCCTCGGCGATGCGGTGCGCCATGTTCCGCGTCACGGCGTTGCGGGCGGCGGGCCGGTTCATGGTGAGCACCAGCACCGGGCCGCGCTCCTCCACCAGCAGTTCCGGCTCCGCGCCGGCGGTCTGGCTCATCTTCGGTCTCCTTCGACGATCCGGCGGTCAGCGGGGGGCCATGCGCAGCGCGCCGTCCAGGCGGATGGTCTCGCCGTTCAGCATCCTGTTCTCGATGATCTGCAGGGCCAGCGAGGCGTACTCGTCGGGGACGCCGAGCCGGTTGGGGTGGGGGACGCTCCTGCCGAGGGACTCGCGCACGTCCTCGGGCAGGCGGGCCAGGATGGGGGTGTCGAACAGCCCGGGCGCGATCGTGGTGACCCGGATCAGCCGCGACGCCAGGTCGCGCGCGGCCACCAGCGTCATGCCGACCACGCCCGCCTTCGCCGACGCGTACGGGATCTGGCCGATCTGCCCCTCCCACGCGGCGACCGACGCGGTCAGCACGCACACGCCGCGTTCGCCGCCGACGGGCTCGTTGCGGGCCATCCGCGCGGCCGCCAGCCGCAGCACGTTGAACGTCCCGATCAGGTTGATCCGCACGATCCGCTCGTAGGTCTCCAGCGACCCGGGGGAGCCGTCGCGGCCGACGAGCCGGACCGGCCCGCCGCGTCCCGCGCAGTGCACCAGGGCGCGCAGCGGCGCGGCCGCCTCGGCGGCGTCGAGCGCGGCCTGCACGCCTTCGGGTTCGGTGACGTCGGCGGGGGCGAAGGTGCCGCCGATCCGGCCGGCGACGGCCGCGCCGTCGGACTCGGGCAGGTCGAGGACGACCACGTGGGCGCCGCGCTCGGCGAGCCGCGCCGCGGTGGCCGCGCCCAGGCCCGAGGCGCCGCCGGTGACGATGACCGATGTTCCTTTGACGTCCACGCGGGTGTCTCCGTTTCGCGATGGTGGCGGGGCGGGAAGGCGGGTTCGGCAGGCGGGGTCAGAGGCGTTCGATGACGGTGGCGTTGGCCATGCCGCCCGCCTCGCACATCAGCTGCAGCCCGTAGCGGCCGCCGCCGTCCTCCAGGGCGTGCAGCATCGTGGTGGCCAGGCGGGCGCCGGACGCGCCGAGCGGGTGGCCGAGGGCGATGGCGCCGCCGCGCGGGTTGACCCGGTCCGGGTCGGCGTCCGGGAACTCGGCGAGCCAGGCCAGCGGGACGGATGCGAACGCCTCGTTGATCTCGATGTGGTCGATGTCGGCGAGCGTCAGCCCGGAGCGTTCCAGGACGCGGTGCGTCGCCGGGATCGGCGCGGTGAGCATCAGCAGCGGGTCGTCCCCGCACACCGCCATCGCGTGGATACGGGCGCGCGGTGTCAGCCCCAGCCGGGCGCAGCGGGCGGCGCTCATCACCAGCAGGGCGGCGGCGCCGTCGGTGATCTGCGAGGAGTTCCCGGCGGTGATGTGCCAGCCGATCTCCGGGAAGCGGGCCGCCAGGTCGTCGCGGGCGAACGCGGGCCGCAGCGCGGCCAGGCGCTCGGCGGTGCTGTCGGGGCGGATCGTCTCGTCGCGGCCGAACGGGCCCGCCGGGGTGTCCACCGGCACGATCTCCCGGTCGAACGCGCCGGAGTCGCGCGCGGCGGCGGCCAGGCGGTGCGAGCGGACGGCGTAGGCGTCCAGCTCGTCGCGGCTCAGCTTCCAGCGGGCGGCGACCAGTTCGGCGGCGACGCCCTGCGGCACCAGGCCGGGGGCGTACCGGGCGCCGACGGCGGTGCCGTACGGGTCGGCGCCCGCGCGGGCCGAGCCCATCGGAACCCTGCTCATGGATTCCACGCCGGCGACCACGACGACGTCCTGGCAGCCGGACATGACGGCCTGCGCGGCGAAGTGCAGGGCCTGCTGGCTGGATCCGCACTTGCGGTCGATGGTGGCGGCGGGCACGTGCGCCGGCAGGCCGGCGCCCAGCCAGGCCATCCGGCCGGGGGTGGCCGACTGCTCGCCGACCTGCGACACGCAGCCCACCAGCACGTCGTCGACGAGGGCGGGGTCGAGGCCGGTGCGGGCGAAGAGCGCGGTGAACGTCTGGGCCAGGAGGTCGACCGGGTGGACGTCGGCGAGCGCGCCGCCCGGTCGGCCGCGTGCGGCGGCGGTGCGGACCGCATCGACGATGACGGCCTCGGTCGGCGGGTGTCCCTGCTGCATGACAATTGATTATCATGATATGCATCAGTATGTCCACGAGCGCCGATGACCGCCGCTCGCCCACAAACCAGGTTCATCATTACTAGGGAGAAGGCGGGTTCCATGACTGCCGTTGCCGAGCATCCCGAGATCGACGAGATCCGCGAGTTGGCGGCCCGGGTGGCGACCGAGGTGTTCGGCCCGTCGGCCGAAGAACGCGACGCCGCCCGCACCCCGGTGTCGGAGGCCGAGCGGCGCCGCCTGGGCGAGCTGGGCTTCCTCGGCATCGCGCTGCCCGAGCGGTTCGGCGGCGCGGGCGCCCCGCTGCCGCAGGCGCTGGCGGTGATCGAGGAGTTCGCCAAGGTGTCCCGGCCGGCGGCGTTCCAGATCTTCGAGGCCAACACCGGGCCCGCCCAGGTGATCAACCATCTGGGCACCGAGGAGCAGCGGGCGCGCTGGCTGCCGCCGATCATCCGGGGCGAGAGCACCATGGCGGTCGCCATCTCCGAACCGGACGCCGGGTCGGCCGCCACCGACATGCGCACCCGCGCCGAACGCGTCGACGGCGGCTACGTCGTCAACGGCGTCAAGCGCTGGATCTCCAACGGCGGCGAGGCCGACCGCTACCTGCTGTACTGCCGGATGGGCGACGCCCCCGGCGCCAAGGGCATCGGCGCCGTCGTCGTGGAGAAGGGCATGCCCGGCCTGAGCTTCGGCCGGCCCGAGCGGCTCATGGGCTTTCGCGGCATCCCGTCCGCCGACGTGATCCTCGACGGCGTCCGGGTGCCCGAGGAGAACGTCGTCGTGCCCGCCGGCGGCTTCGGCAGGCTGTTCGGGGTGTTCGCCATCGAACGGCTCGGCAACTCCACCATGAGCCTGGCGATCGGGCAGGCCGCGCTGGACCGCACCCGCGAGTACGTGTGCCGGCGCGAGCAGTTCGGCAAGCCGCTGGTGGAGTTCCAGTCCGTCCAGCTCGCGCTGGCCGACATGCTGCTGCAGGTCGAGGCGGCCCGGCTGCTGGTGCAGCGCGCCGCCGCCGGCGCCGGCGCCGGCCTGCCCGACCCGCTGCAGACCTCGCTGGCCAAGTGCGCCGCCAACGAGATGGCCAAGCGCGTCACCGACCTGGCCATGCAGCTGCACGGCGGCAACGGCTACACCGAGGAGTACGGCATCGAGCGCCTGCACCGCGACGCGCACGGCTGGGCCATCGCGGGCGGCACCCCCACCATGCAGCGCATCCGCATCGCCTCCGAGCTGCTCGGCCGCAGGTTCGACCAGCGCCGCTGACCGTCCGCCCCGACAGGCGACCCTAAGGAGCATCGTGGAAGAAGGGCAGTTGTTCGAGCTGAGCCCGCGCCACCGCAGCGTGCAGGAGGCGGCGCGGCAGGTCGCGGCGCAGGTGGACGCGTTCGCCGCCGAGGCCGACGAGAGCACCCGGGTGCACGCCGGGGTCCTTGCGGCCCTGCGCTCCTCCGGCCTGGCCCGGCACGTGGTGCCTGCGGCCTACGGCGGGCAGAGCGAGACCCTCGACCCGCTGACGATCACCGTCGTGCGCGAGGCGCTGATGTACTCCTCGGCGCACCTGGACTCGCTGTTCGCCATGCAGGGCATCGGCAGCTACTCGCTGGCCGTCGGCGGGAGCGACGCGCTGCGCCGCGCGTGGCTGCCC
Organism: Actinomadura sp. NBRC 104425; assembly: GCF_030269545.1. Taxonomy (GTDB): domain Bacteria; phylum Actinomycetota; class Actinomycetes; order Streptosporangiales; family Streptosporangiaceae; genus Spirillospora; species Spirillospora keratinilytica. The sequence goes on from NZ_BSTN01000004.1 coordinate 103,050, forward strand.
CGGGTGGCCGCGCTCGACGCCATCGCCGGGCTGGCGCTCACCGAGCCGGACGTCGGGTCCGACCTGCGCGCCGTCACCACCACCGTCGAGAGCGTCGCGGGCGGCGTGCGGGTGCACGGCCGCAAGTCGTTCATCACCAACGGCGGCGCGGCCGACTTCTACTGCGTCCTCGGCCGCGAGGGCGCGGACGGGTACTCGATGGTGCTCGTCCCCGCCGACGCGCCCGGGCTGACCGTCACCCCCGGCAGCGACCTGATCGCCCCGCACATCCTCGGCGAGCTGGACTTCGACGGGGTCGTGGTGCCCGAGGAGAACCGGCTCGGCGTGCCCCGCAAGGCGTTCTCGCTGATGCTGCAGACGCTCGCGGTGTTCCGCGTGTCGGTGGCCGGGTCGGCGGTCGGGCTGGCGCAGGCGGCCCTGGACGAGGCGCTGCGGCACGTCACCACCCGCGAGCAGTTCGGCCGGCCGCTGATCCACCTGGGCGCCGTCGCGCAGAACGTCGCGCTGTCGTGGACGGAGGTGGAGGCGGCCCGCGCGCTCGCCTACCGGGCGGCGGCGCAGGCCGGCGCCGACCCGCTGGCCCGCCTGGATATGTCTTCGCTCGCCAAGGTCGCCGCCACCGAGGCCGCCGGCCGGGTCGTGGACCGGTCCCTGCAGGTCATGGGCCGCTTCGGGCTGGTGCGCGGCTCGAAGATCGAACGGCTGTACCGCAACGCGCGCCCGCTGCGCGTGTACGAGGGCGCCACCGAGGTGCTGCTCGACTCGCTCGCGCGGCGCCTGGCGAAGGGAGTGTCCTGATGGATCTTCGGCTGCGGGACGCGGTCGTCCTGGTGACCGGCGCGAGCCGGGGCCTGGGCGCCGCCATCGCGCTGCGGCTCGCCGCCGAGGGCGCGCACGTCGTCGGCGCCGCCCGCTCCAAGCACGCGCTCGACGAGCTGGCGGCGCGCAGCGGCGGGCGCATCACCGCCGTCGAGGCCGACATGCGCGACGAGGACGCCGTCGCCGGGCTCGCCGACGAGGTGGTCGCCCGGCACGGACGCATCGACGCGCTGCTCAACAACGCGGGCATCGCCCCGGCGGGCAGGTTCGCCGACCAGGACCCCGCCGTGTGGAAGGAGGTGATGGCGGTCAACGTCCTGGCGCCCATGCTGCTCGCCCGGGCCGCCGGACGGCACATGATCGCCCAGGGGGGCGGCCGCATCGTCAACGTCGCCTCCACCACCGGCGTGCGGGGCAAGCCGCACCTGGTCGCCTACTCCACCTCCAAGGGCGCGGTGGTGCGCTTCACCGAGGCCCTGGCCGCCGAGTGGGCCGCCAAGAACGTCCAGGTCAACTGCCTGGCGCCGGGTGCGTTCCGCACCGACGCCCAGCGCGCCGTGCTGGAGTCGCCCGACCTGCTGCGCCGCCGCGTGGCCCGCATCCCCGCCGGGCGCATGGCCGACCCGGACGAGCTGGTGCCGCTGGCGTGCCTGCTGCTGTCCCCGCTGTCGTCGTTCACCACCGGCGCCACCTTCGTGGTGGACGGCGGCGAGTCCGGCAAGCTGTGAGGAGAACATGATCATCGATGCGCACAGCCACGTGTGGCCGGACCGGATCGCCGCGGCCGCGCTCGGCGGCAACCGCGTGCCCGGACTCACCGCGCGCGGCGACGGCACCGTCGGCGGGCTGACCGCGGCCATGGACCGCGCCGGCGTCGACGTCAGCTGCTGCCTGGGCATCGCCAACCAGGCCCGGCACGTCGACAAGGTCAACGCGTTCGTCGCCGGGCTGGCGGGCAAGCGGCGGGTCGCCGTCGGCACCGTCCACGTCGACCTGCCCGTCGAGGAGAACCTGGCCAGCCTGCGGCGGCACGGCGTCACGGCGGTCAAGCTGCACCCGCTGTTCCAGAACTTCGCCCTGGACGACCCGCGCCTGTGGGACCTGTTGGAGGCGTTCGGCTCCGACGTCGCCGTCATCGCGCACGTGGGGGAGGGCGGCGACGCCCGCACCAACGCGCTGTCCAACCCCCGGATGATCGCCGACATCGCGCGGCGGTTCCCCGACCTGCGGCTGGTGGCCTGCCACTTCGGCGGCTACCGCATCCTGGACCAGGCCGAGGAGATGCTGGACGGCGCCGACGTGGTGCTGGAGACGTCCTGGCCGCCGAGCCTGGCGGAGCTGCCGCCGGAACGGGTGCGGCGGCTGGTGCGGCGGCACGGCGCGGAGCGCATCGTGTTCGGCTCGGACTGGCCGATGACCGACCCGGGCGCGGAGATCGCCGCGATCGCAGCGCTCGGCCTGACCGACGACGAGACCAAGTCCGTGCTCGGCGGCACCATGGCCCGCGTCCTGGGGATCGACTCGCCCTGGGCGGGGTGATCCGGTGACCGGGTGTGCTCCGGGAGGTCCCCGCGCGGTCCTCCCGGAGCACCCGGAGCGTCCGGGCGGGTGCTAGAGGCCGTCGCTCCACACGATCGGGGCCGCCAGCACCTCGGGGAACTTGCGTTCGGCGTAGCGGATGTACTCCTCGATGTGCCGGGTCATCGCCTCGGCCGACGCCGCCGGGTCGCGCGCGGCGATCGCCTCGTAGATCCGCAGGTGCGCCCGGTGCACGGCGCGGCGCCGCACCTCCGGGTAGTCGATGCCGATGGCCGAACCGTCCAGGATGCCCAGCAGCGCGTCCACCACCAGCCCGAAAAGCTGGTTGCCCGAGCCGTGCGCGATGACGTCGTGGAAGCGCTTGTTCTGCTCCAGGAACACCGCCTGGTCGTCCAGGTGGTCGCCCATGAGCTCGACGCTGGAGCGCAGGTCGGCCAGGTGCCCGGCGCTCATCCGCTCGGCGGCCAGCCGCGCCATCATCGGCTCCAGCCCGCCGCGCGCCTCGGCGACCGTGCGGAACGGCGCGTTGCCGAACTGCAGCAGCAGCGTCAGCGTGGTGGCCAGGGTGCCCGCGTCCGGCCGCTGCACGACCGGCCCGCCGCCCGGGCCCGGCTTCAGCGCGATCACGCCCTGCAGCTCCAGGAACCGCAGCGACTCGCGCAGCGTGCCGCGGCCGACGCTGTAGTGCTCCAGCATCTCCCGCTCGGGCGGCAGCCGGTCGCCGACGGTGTTGCCGCGCCGGTTGATGTCGGCGACGATCCGCTGCGCCAGCAGCTCGGCGGTCTTCTTCGGCCGCGGCGTGCCGCGGGCCGCCGGGCCGGGCGCCACCGGTGCGGTCATCGGCACGCCCCTCCCGGGGCGCTGATCACGCCCGCCGCGGCCAGCTCGGCCAGCTCCTGCGCCGACATCCCCAGCTCCCCGCCCAGCACCTCGCCGGTGTGCTCGCCGACGCCGGGCACGCCCTGGTACACCGGCCCCGGGTAGTCCTTGACGTGCAGCACCGGGCCGGGCATCACGGCGGCGGGGCCGAGGACGGTGCCGGCCAGCTCCCTGAGCGTGCGCTCGGCGAAGTGCGGGTCGCGGGTGATGTCGCGGGCGTCGTTGACCGGCGCCGCCACCACCTCGTGCTCGTCCAGCACGGCCAGCACCTGCGCGCGCGGCCGCGACCGCACCCAGTCCGCCACGATCCGCTGCAGCTCCTCGTTGTTGGCCATGCGCGCCGCGTTGGTGGCGTACCGCTCGTCGGTGCGCAGGTCGGGCCGGCCCATCGCGTCGAACAGCCGCATCGCGATGCTCTGGTTGGACGCCGCGATCGACAGCCACGCCCCGTCGGCGGCCTGGTAGATGCCGCGCGGCGAGGCCGCGCCCGACGCGTTGCCGCAGCGCTGCATGATCTCCCCGGAGGTGGTGTAGCGCAGCACCGCGTCGCCGAGGATGAACATCAGCGGCTCGTACAGCGCCACGTCCACCTCGCCGCCGGTGCCGTCGCCCGCCTCCCGCCGGTACAGCGCCATGGTCGTGCCGAACGCCGCCGCGATGCCGGCGATGGAGTCGGCGAACCCGAAGGGCGGCGCGGTCGGGGGCGAGTCCGGCCAGCCGTTGAGGAAGGCGTAGCCGCTGGCGGTCTCGGCGACGGTGCCGAACCCGGGGCGCTCCCGGTACGGGCCGGTCTGCCCGAAGCCGCTCACCCGGGTCAGCACCAGGCCGGGGTTGTCCTGCGACAGCTCCTTGTAGCCCAGGCCCCACGCCTCCATCCGGCCGGGGCGGAAGTTCTCGATGAGCACGTCGGCGTCCCGGGCCAGCCGCCGGACGAGGTCGCGCCCGGCGGGCTGCCGAAGGTCGATGCCCACCGACCGCTTGCCGGCGTTCAGCCGGGAGAACCCGATCGCCAGGCCGTTGTGCGCGGGCTGCCACTGGCGGGCGAAGTCGCCGCCGGCCGGGTCCTCGACCTTGACCACGTCCGCGCCGAAGTCGCGCAGCATCCGGCCGGCGGTCGGCGCCGCGTACATCGAACCGAGCTCGATGACGCGCACGCCCGCGAGGGGGCCGTCGGCGGGGGGACTGTCGTCGCGCATGTCAGCAGGGCTCACGCGCCGGACCTCCTGGTGTGTTCACGTGCGGGGCCTTCCCGCTCGCGATCGTTCGTGGGACGGCTCGGGGGTCAGCTCAGGTCGAAGCCGTCGTAGTCGCGTGCGGCCACGTCGGCGCAGATCCGCCGGTACCGCCCGACCCCGCCGGCGTAGGGCATGAACACGCGCGGCTTGCCCGGCACGTTCGCGCCCAGGTACCAGGAGTTGCCGCGCGGGTAGAGCGTCTGCGCGGCGACCTCGTTGACGTGCTCGACCCAGGCGTCCTCCTTCTCCAGGACGGCCTCGGAGCGGGTCAGCCCGTTCTTGCGCAGGTACTCCAGGTGGTCGGAGACCCACTCGACGTGCTGCTCGATCGACACCAGCACGTTGCTGAGCACCGAGGGGCTGCCGGGCCCGGCCATGAAGAACAGGTTGGGGAACCCGTGGGTGGCCAGCCCCAGGTAGGTGCGGGGGCCCGCCGACCACTTGTCGCGCAGCGACCGTCCGCCCCGGCCGCGAATGTCGATCTTCAGCACGGCGCCGGTCAGCGCGTCGAACCCGGTGGCGAACACCAGCACGTCGAGCCGGTGCAGCTCCGGCTGCGGGCCTGCGGTGCGCACGCCCTCGGGCTCGATGCGCTCGATGGGGGTCTCGCGCACGTCGACCAGGCGGACGTTGTCGCGGTTGAACGTCTCGTAGTAGCCGATCTCCAGGACCAGGCGCTTGCTGCCGAACGGGTAGCCGCGCGGGGTGAGCCGCTCGGCGACCCACGGGTCGCGGACGATCTGGCGGATCTTGGACCGGACGAACTCGGCGGCCAGCTCGTTGGCCTCCATGTCGCGGGTGATGTCCTGGTAGGCGGCCTGGATGTCGGGGCCGCCGCGCCGCCAGTACTCCTCCAGCCGCGCGCGCAGCTCCGCGGGGTCGGCCTCCACCGCCAGGTCCTCGTGCAGCACGCGGTGCGTGCCGCCCGGGTGGTTGCGGGCCTGCTCGCGGTACTCCTCGAAGCGCGACTTGAGGTCGGCGACGTACTCGGGGTCGAGCGGGCGGTTGACGGCCGGGACGATGTAGTGCGGGGTGCGCTGGAACACCGTCAGGTGCGCGGCCTGCCGGGCGATCTGCGGGATGACCTGCACGCCGGACGAGCCGGTGCCGATCACGCCCACCCGCTTGCCGGTGAAGTCGACGCCGCCCGGCGGCCAGTTTCCGGTGTGGTGGCAGTCGCCGGCGAAGTCGCCGACGCCTTCGATGTCCGGCGGCTTGGCGACCGACAGCTGGCCGGTGGCCATGATGACGTGGCGGGCGGTGACGCGGTCGCCGTGCTCGGTGACGGCCGTCCAGGCGTCCGCCTCCTCGTCGAAGGTCAGCGCGGTCACCCGGGTGCGGAAGGTGATGTCGCGGCGCAGGTCGAACCGGTCGGCGACGTGGTTGATGTAGCGCAGGATCTCCGGCTGGGAGGGGTAGCGCTCGGTCCAGTCCCACTCCTGGACCAGTTCGTCGGAGAAGGAGTAGCAGTAGTCGACGCTCTCGATGTCGCAGCGCGCCCCGGGGTAGCGGTTCCAGTACCAGACGCCGCCGACGTCGCCGGCCGCCTCCACGGCGTGCACCCGGTGGCCGAGCGCGCGCAGCCGGTACAGGGCGTACAGGCCCGCGAAGCCCGCGCCGACGACGAGGACGTCCAGTTCCCCGGGCGGCGGCCCGGGGCGTTCGTTCGATCCGGTGGGCGTGCTCACAACCAGGCGCTCCCTACCCTTAACTCTGATAATGAAATGAAGGTATTTGGTGGAGAGCCGCCGCGTCAAGCGATCGCCGGGGCGGCGGCCCTCCTCGCGGGCCCGCCCAGGTCGCGCGGCGGGCCGGGACGCTTGACCCGGGCCGAAATCCAGGCGCATGATGAACCTGTTTTTGCCAGCCCTGACGTCCCCTGTCCAGCTGGTCCGTACGATGTCGCCCGGGGTGGCCCGGGCGTTGTGGAGGTGCCGAGGTGCTGCGGTTCGGGCTCGCCGTCATGAACGACTTCCCCCCCGACGCGGTGCCCGCGCGGCGCGTCCCGCTGATCCGCGAGCAGGTGCGGGCGGCCCGCGACGCGGGGATCTCCTCGATCTGGGTGCTGCAGCACTACCTCGGCGGCATGCCGACCCTGCAGCCGGTCCCGCTGCTGGCCGCGCTCGCCGAGGACGCGGGCGACATGCGCCTGGGCACGAACATGTTCATCCTGCCGCTGCGGCACCCCGTCGAGGTCGCCGAGGAGTTCGCCACCCTGGACCACCTGACCGGGGGCCGCGCCGTCGCCGGCTTCGGCATGGGCTACCGGGAGAACGAGTTCGCCTCCTTCGGCATCCCGATGGAGCACCGGCTCGGCCGCTACGAGGAGGCCGTGGAGCTGATCCGGCGGCTGTGGAGCGGCGAGCGCGTCACCTTCCGCGGCGAGCACTTCCGCGTCGACGACCAGCACATCAGCCTGCCGCCGGTGCAGCCGGGCGGGCCGCCGGTGTGGATCGGTGCGGGCCCGCACCGCACCGGGGCGCTGCGCGCCGCCCGGCTCGGGGACGCCTGGATCGTCCCGCCCCACGTCGCCCCGGAGAAGCTACGCACGCTCCTCGGGCACTACCGGGGGGAGCGCGAGCGGCTCGGCCTCGGGCCGTCGGAGCTGGTCGTCCGCCGGGAACTGGTGCTCGACCACGACCGCGAGCGCGCGCGGGCCGTCGGCGTCGCGGCCCGCGGCGCCCTCACCCGCAGGTACGCCGAGTACAACGCGCCGCAGCAGGGCGAGGCGTACCGGCACCTGCGCGGCGACCGGGCGGCCGAGGAGGTCGCCGACGCCTCCTATCTGTTCACCGACCCGGCGGGGGCGGTCGCTGCGCTCAAGGCCCTGGAGGCCGACGGGTTCACCCACGTCATCCTGCGCGCCCAGTGGTATGACCTGCCCCAGGAGCAGGTGCTGCGGACCCTGGAGCTGTTCAAGAACGAAGTGCTCCCCGCGTTCGCCTGACCGCCGCGCCGCACGCGGCCGGCGGGGCGTGCCCGGCCCGCCGGGCACGCCTCACACGTCCGCATGAGGCGGGCGCGTCCGCCGGTTCACGGACGCGCCCACCCCTTCTCCAGGTCGGTGCTCACGTGCAGGTCGATGGTCTTGTCGGCGAACAGGGCGGTGTCGCCGTCGACGTGCAGCCGGTCCCGGTAGGTGCCCCAGCCGATCACCGACGAGACGTCGGCGCGCGCCGTGAACAGGAAGTACGAGGCGATCTCCACCACGCCCGGCGCCACCCAGGTGGTCCGGGGGCTGACGATGAAGTGCCGCTTCTGCGACGGGTCGGCCGCGATCCGGTCCCGGTAGAAGGCCGCGATGGCCGCGCGGCCGGTCATCGTCCGGCCCGGCCGCCCGGCCGGCCGGGTGTGCAGCGCGCCGTCCTCGGTGAACAGGGCCGCGACCGCCTCCGGGTCGGGATCGTCGAGCGCCTCGGCGTAGCGGTGCAGATGGTTGCGCGCGGTCTCGCTCTCCTCCAGGCGGCGCACCCGCCGCAGCAGGTCGGCGATCTGGCTCCGGCTCGTCATGGTCGCTCCTCGGTCAGGCCGTGGGGGCGGGTGCGCGCGATCGCTCCGCACCCAGATGATCATGGTTCGCGCAGGTCCGCGGGGTCGGGCCCTTGACCTTCCGTTGACCGACCCTTATGTTCATTATCACAGATTTGGTGATCGGGCGGGATCGGAGCGCAGATGGCGGCGGTGCGGAGCGGGCCACTGGGGCTGTTCGTCGGGGGGCGCCGGGTTCCGGCGCGGGACGGTGGCGCGGTGCAGGTGCGCAATCCCGCCACCGGCGAGCACCTGGGCGCCGCGGCGCTGGCCTCGCCCGCCGACATCGACGACGCGGTCGCCGCCGCGCGCAAGGCGTTCGACGCGGGCGTGTGGGCGGGCACCGACCCGGCCCGGCGCGCCCAGGTGCTGCGCACCGCCGCCGACCTGCTGGAGCGGCGCGCCCCCGAGCTGGCCGCCGGCATCACCGCCGAGCTGGGCTGCCCGATCTGGTTCAGCGAACGCGCGCACGTGCCCAACCCCATCCGGCACCTGCGCTACTACGCCGACCTGGCCGAGACCTTCCGCTACGACGAGCGGCGCACCGACGGCGCCAACGCCAGCATCGTCACCCAGGAGCCGGTCGGGGTGGTCGCCGCGATCACCCCGTGGAACGGTCCGCTCAGCGCTCCGGCCCTCAAGGTCGCCCCGGCGCTGGCGGCCGGCTGCTCGGTGGTGCTCAAGCCGCCGCCCGAGACGCCGCTGACCGTGCACGCCATGGCCGACGCGCTGGCCGAGGCGGGGCTGCCCGAGGGAGTGCTCAGCATCGTGCCCGGCGACCGGGCCGCCGGGGAGCGGCTGGTCGCCCATCCCGGGATCGACAAGATCGCTTTCACCGGCAGCAGCGCCGCCGGCAAGAAGATCATGGCGGTGGCGGCCGAGCGGATCGCCCGCGTCACGCTGGAGCTGGGCGGCAAGTCGGCCGCGATCATCTGCGACGACGCCGACCTGGACGCCGTCGTCCCGGCGCTGCTGCCGATGGCGCTGCTGGTCAACGGCCAGGCGTGCATCGCCCAGACCCGGGTGCTGGTGCCGCGCCGCCGCCGGGACGAGATCGTCGCGGCGCTGGCCGAGGCGCTGCGCGCGCAGCGCCTCGGCGACCCCGCAGATCCCTCCACCACCGTCGGGCCGCTGATCAGCAAGGTGCAGCGCGACCGCGTCGCCGGCTACATCGCGACCGGCCGGGCCGAGGGCGCCCGCGTCGTCGTCGGCGGCGAGCGCGCCGAGCTGCCCGGCGAGCTGGCGCGCGGCTGGTTCGTCCCGCCCACGCTGCTGGACGGCGTCGACAACGGCATGCGCGTCGCCCAGGAGGAGATCTTCGGGCCGGTCCTGGCGGTGATCGAGTACGACGGCGACGACGAGGCCGTGGCGATCGCCAACGACTCGCGCTACGGGCTGTCCGGCTCGGTGTGGACACCGGACGAGGACCGCGCGCTGGCGATCGCCCGGCGCATCCGCACCGGCATGGTCAGCCTCAACGGGCGTCCCCAGGCGTTCGGCACCCCGTTCGGCGGCTACAAGGAGTCGGGCCTGGGCCGGGAGATGGGCCCGGAGGGGTTCCGGTCGTACCTGGAGACCAAGTCCATCGCCGTCGCCCCCTGACCGGGCCTGGACGCCCGCTTTTTCCGCACACCCCTGTGCGACCTCCGCGCGTGACACCCCCGCGCGCGGCAGACCGACCGAGGAGGGTCAATGTCAGGACGGCTGGCCGGGAAGGTCGCGGTCATCACCGGCGGCGCGAGCGGGATCGGCGAGGGCACCGCCCGCCTGTTCCACGCCGAGGGCGCCCGCGTCGTCATCGCCGACGTGCAGGAGGGGCCCGGCGAGGCGCTGGCCGCCGCCCTGGGGGAGGGCGCGGTGTTCGTGCGCACCGACGTCTCCCGCGAGGACGACGTGGCCGCCCTGGTCGACACCGCCGTCGAACGGTTCGGCCGTCTGGACGTGATGTTCAACAACGCCGGGGTGATGGGCGCCCTCGGCCCGATCGACCGCACCCGGATGCCGGACGCCGACCTGACCATCGCCGTCAACCTGCGCGGCGCGCTGTGCGGGATGAAGCACGCCGCGCGGGTGATGAAGCCGCGGCGCAGCGGGGTGATCCTGTCCACCTCCAGCCCCGCCGGGGTGCTCGGCGGCGTCGGCCCGCACGTCTACAGCGCGGTCAAGGCCGGGATCATCGGGCTGTCCAACTCGGTCGCCGCCGAGCTGCGCCGGTTCGGCGTGCGGTGCAACGTGATCGTGCCCGGCGCCGTCGTGTCGGCCATGACCGCCGGTCTGGTGGCCGGGGGCGCCGACGACCTGGGCGGGGCCGAGCGCGCGCTCGGCGAGACGGCGTACATGGACCGGCCGCTGCGTCCCGCCGACGTCGCCGCCGGGGCGCTCTATCTGGCGAGCGACGAGGCGTCCCACGTCACCGGCATCGTGCTGCCGGTCGACGCGGGTATGACCGGCGCCGGAGGCCACTCGCCCTTCGCCGGCGGCCGCTACGAGGAGCCGACCGCGCTGTTCGAAGCCGGCCGACGCGTGCCCGCCGGCGACTGACCGCGGCCGCGGCGGGCGGGGGATGCCGGTCGGTCGCCGGGCGCGGCGCGCACACCTTCCAACAGCAGAACGGAGACCGACATGCTCACGGACAAGCGTGTGCTCGTGACCGGCGCGGGCGCCGGCATGGGACGGGAGATCGCCGTGGAGGCCGCCCGGCAGGGCGCCGCGTTCGTGGCCGTGGCCGACATCGACCTCGCCGCCGCCGAGGAGACCGCCGCCGCCGTCGGCGAGGCCGGCGCGCGGGGCCTGCCGATCCGGGTGGACCTGGCGGACGCGGCGCAGGTCGCGGACATGGTCGAGACGGCCGCCGCGGCGGCGGGCGGCCTGGACACCCTGGTCAACAACGCCGGGGTGATGGACGGCGCGGTCGCCCCCGGCGCCACGTTCGAGACGCTGCCCGAGGACGCCTGGGACAGGGTGTACGCGGTCAACGTCAAGGCCGTGTGGGTGGCGACCAAGGCGGCGGCCCCGCACCTGCGGGCGTCGGGGCGCGGTCCCTCGGTGGTGAACGCCGCGTCCGTCGCGGGGATGACGGGCTACCCGGCCGCGGCCTACACCTCCAGCAAGGGCGCCGTCATCCAGCTCACCCGGGCCGCCGCGATCGCGCTGGCGCCCGAGGTGCGCTGCAACGCCTACTGCCCGGGCTCCATCGAGACGCCGATGAGCCGCGCGCACCTGGCGGCCGCGCCGGACCGGGAGGCCAGGCTGCGGGAGATGACGGGCGCGCACCTGATCCCCCGGTTCGGGCGGCCGGCGGAGGTGGCCAAGGTCGTCTGCTTCCTGGCCTGTGACGACGCCTCGTTCCTCACCGGTGGGATCTTCCCGGTGGACGGCGGCACCACCGCCTGGCGCGGCCTGCGCACCTAGCGTGCGCACGTTCCTCACCTGGCCATATTTCCTTCGATTCATGCGCATAGAACTCTTGACCTGGACGTAATACAGGCGAATCATATTCATCATCTTTTCCCGAGCGACGGAGTGGAACATGGTCGCTAACAGCGGTGGCCGGGGCGTGCGCGCAGTCGCCCTCGCCCTGGGCGCATGCAGCGTCCTCGCACTGTCGGCGTGCGCCGACACCCAAGGCGGCGGGGCCGGTGGCGGTGGAGGCAAGGGCGTTCCCGCGGGGGCCACCATCGAGCAGTACAAGGCGGCCTTCGCCGACGTCGAACCGATCAAGCTGACCACCCAGTCCCCGTCCCCCAAGGGCTCGGTCACCGGCAAGAACGTCGAGGACTACCTCAAGGCCGTCACCGAGTGGTCCGGCGGCAAGATCACCTTCGAGGTGACCTACTCCAACGGCGTCGCCCCGCCCGCCGAGGTGGACGACGCCCTGGTGGACGGCCGGCTGGACATCGGCCAGGTGCTGCCGATCTACGAGCCCTCGGAGTACCCGGCCAACGCGGCGCTGATCCAGGCGAGCTTCGTGTCCAACCAGACGCCGATCGCCGGGACGCTGCAGTCCAACGCCTGGCCCAACGAGGTGGCCTTCAAGACGCCCGAGATCACCGAGGAGTTCGAGAAGAAGGGCATCAAGCTGATGGTGCCCTACTACGACTCGGGCGCCAACGTGATGTTCTGCCGCAAGCCCCGCCGCGACCTGGCCTCGCTCAAGGGCGTGCAGACCGCCTCCGGCGGCCAGGCGCAGAACACCGAGCTGACCGCGCTGGGCGCCGCGCCCGCGTCGGTGCCCTACACCGAGCAGTTCGAGAGCCTGCAGCGCGGCGTGGTCGACTGCACCGTCTCCAGCTTCACCGTCGGGGTGCTCGGCGGGTTCGTCAAGGTCGCGCCGAACGTGACCATCGACCCCGCCGCCGGGTTCGCGCTGGCCCCCGGCGGCATGGCGATCAACCAGCAGACCTGGGACGGGCTGCCGCTGGTCGCCCGCCAGCTGCTGTGGGACCGGCTGGACGTCTTCCTGAGCTCCAACATCGAGGGCAAGATCTGGCCGAACATCGCGCAGGCCGTCTCCGAGGCCAAGGCGGCGGGCGGCTCGGTCGGCCCGTTCTCCGACGACGCCCGCAAGGCCATGACCGCGGCCAACACCCGCATGCTGAACGACCTGCGGACCAAGGCCAAGGTGGACGACCCCGGCGCGTTCGTGACGAACATCCAGTCGGCCGCCGACCGGTGGCTGAAGGAGGCGCAGGCCGTCGGGCCGAAGGAGACCGTGGCCCACGCCGACTTCGATAAGTGGTACAAGTCCGGCAAAGTGGACGTGGATCGCTACATCCAGCAGGTCTACCAGCAGATCTTCCTGCCGCACCGCCCGTCCTGACCGCCCGTTCTGACCGCCCGTTCTGACCGCACGTCTTGGCCGCCGCGCCCCGCCGCGGCGGCCCAACCCACCCCACCTTCGCCATGGAGCCGCCATGAGCGCACCATCCCACCCCGCTGCCGACGGCCGGCCCGAGCACGCGCCGGACGCCGCGTCCCGCAGGTTCCGGCTGGACGTGGCCGTGATCGAGGTGGCGGCCGTGGCCGTGACCTTCGTGATGATGCTGCACATCACGGTCAACGCCCTGCTGCGGTCGTTCGCCGACCGGCCGGTGCCCAACACGCTGGAGATCGTGCAGTACTGGTACCTGCCGGTCGTCGCCTTCCTCGGCTTCGTCGCCGCCCAGCACCGCGGCCAGCACATCGCGGCCGACCTGCTGTTCGAGCGGCTGCCCCAGGCGGGGCGGCGCCCGGTGCTGGCGGTGGTGCTGGCCGCCTGCTGCGCGCTGGCCGCGGGCTTCGCCTGGTACGGCTGGCAGGAGGCCCTGCACGCCTACGAGATCAAGAAGACGGCGGGGGTGAGCGAGGTCCCCGCCTGGCCGACGTACTTTCTGGTCCCGCTCGCCTTCGCCGGGCTGACCGCGCAGTTCGCCGCGGCCGCCGTGCGGGCCGCGCTGCGCCCGGTCACCGGCCCCGCCACCACCGACCCCGACGAGGCGGCCGTCCTGCAGGAGCTGTCGGCCGCCGAGAACAAGGAGGCCCGGTCATGACCGAACCGGCCACGCGCACCGTCGGCGCCCCGGCCGGCGCCGAGGACCCCGGCGGCGACGGCCGGGAAGGCGCCTCGGAGATGCGGTCCTGGATCGTCCTCGTCCTGACCGCGGCGGCCGTGGTGGGCTCCACCGTCGCGCTGTTCCTGCCGCTGGTGCCCGAGGCGATCGGCGCGCTGGCCTGTGCGCTGATGCTCGTGCTGATCTTCCTGCGGATGCCGGTGGCGATCGCGATGACGATCCCGGCGCTGCTCGGCGTGCACGCGCTGCGCGGATGGCCGCTGGTGGAGAGCACCCTGACGACGCTGCCCTACCAGCAGGTGGCGAACTGGACGCTGAGCGTCGTGCCCATGTTCATCCTCATGGGCCTGCTGCTGTGGCGGGCCGGGCTCACCGAGAGCCTGTACTCGGTCGGCCGGATGTGGCTGGGCTGGCTGCCGGGCGGGCTGGCCGTCGGCACCAACCTGGCGGGCGCGGGCCTGGCGTCGGTGAGCGGCTCCTCGGTCGGGACGACCTACGCCCTGGCCCGCATCGGCATCCCCGAGATGCTCAAGGCCGGGTACGACAGGCGGCTGGCGATCGGGTCGGTCGTGGTCGCGGGGCTGCCGGGCCAGCTCATCCCGCCGAGCATCATGCTGGTCATCTACGCCGGGATCGCCGAGGTGCCCATCGGGCCGCAGCTGCTGGCCGGCATCGGCCCGGGCCTGCTGGTCGCGGCCCTGTTCACCGTCATGATCGTGCTGTTCGCGCGGCGCTGGGCGGGGACGGGGGCGGCGGCCGAAGCGGCGGCCCGGGCGGCCTCCGGCGCGGCCTTGGGTGCGGCCTCTGCACCCGCGGCGACCTGGCGGGACAGGTTCGTCGGGCTGGTGAGCATCTGGCCCGTCCCGCTGCTGATCGTGCTGATCGTGGTGGGCATGTTCTCCGGCGTGTTCACCGCCACCGAGGCGGGGGCCGTCGCCGCGCTGGTGTCGCTGCTGGTCACGCTGGTGTGGCGGCGCGGCTCGGGCGCCTGGCGGGCGGTGGCCGACGCCGCGACCGGCACCGTGGCCAGCGTCGGCGCGATCTTCTTCATGCTGATCGGCGTCGAGGCGCTGTCGCGGATGCTGACCCTGACCGGGATCAGCAACGGGTTCGCCGAGCTGGTGGAGGGGCTGAACCTCAACCGGGTGAGCTTCCTGCTGCTGATGACGGTGGTCTACGTCGTGCTCGGCACCTTCATGGAGCCGCTGCCGATGATGGTGCTGACCATCCCCATCCTCATGCCGACGCTCAAGGCGCTGGACATCTCCCTGCTCTGGTACGGGGTGTTCGCGGTGTTCATGGGAGAGCTGGCCGTGGTGACGCCGCCGGTCGGCATCCTGGCCTTCATCATCTACAGCATCACCAAGGACCCGCAGGTCAACCAGGGTCAGAGCATCAGCATGAACGACGTGTTCCGGGCGGTGTGGTGGTTCATGCCGATGGCGATCATCGTCACGCTGGTCCTGATCTTCTTCCCGCAGATCGCGACGTTCATCCCCGGCCTGGCGTCGGGCGAGTGACGAGTTCTCGTCCCGCGGGACCCGAGCGACAACCGAACGACGAAGGAATCCCCCGATGAGCGAGACCAGGCAGCGGACCGGGCCGGACGACGCGCCCGGGGTCCGGACGATGCGCGGCTGCCCCGTCAGCCACACCGAGTACGGCGAGGACTCGGAGCTGTACGGGCACTACGCCCTGCTGGACGCCGAACGCGAGGCCGCCCGGTTCCACTTCAACGACACCCGGCCGCGCGGTTTTTGGATGCTGCAGCGCTATGACGACGTGCTGGAGGGCTTCCAGAACCACGCGGTGTGGACGACACGCGTGCGCAGCGCGCTGAACCCCGAGCCGGGCATCGCGCTGCTGCCGCAGGACCTCAACGGCAAGGAGCACGCCAAGCTGCGGCGCGTCCTCAACCCGTTCTTCTCCCCGGCGGCGGTGCGGCGGATGGAGCCGCTGGCGCACAGCCGCTGCGTCGAACTGGTGGAGGAGGTCCGGCCCAAGGGCGGCTGCGACTTCGTCGCCGAGTTCGCCATCCGCTACCCGACCGACCTGTTCCTGTCCCTGCTGGGCCTTCCGGTCGCCGACGGCGAGTTCTTCCTGCCCTGGTCGGAGACGCTGTTCGCGGGCTTCTTCGGCGGCGACCCCAAGGCGGCCGCCGAGGCCCGCCGCAACATCCTGGAGTACTTCGACCAGGCGGTGAACGAGCGCCGCGCCGCACCCCGCGACCCGGCCGAGGACATGGTGACGCGGCTGGTGCAGGCGCGGATCGACGGCGAGCCGCTGTCCCAGGAGGACATCCTCACCATCTGCATGACGCTGATGCTGGCGGGGCTGGACACCACCCGCAGCGCGCTCGGCTTCATCTTCACCCACCTGGCCCGGCACGAGGAGGACCGGCGGCGGATCATCGCCGAACCCGAGCTGGCGCCCGCCGCGGTCGAGGAGTTCCTGCGCATGTACCCGCTGGTCATCCAGGCGGGCCGCGAGGTGCAGGAGCCGCAGGACTTCCACGGCCTGCCGCTGGAGAAGGGCGACGTCGTCTGGCTGGGCATCGCCTCGGCCAACCGCGACCCCCGCAAGTTCCCCGACCCCGACCGGTTCGTGCTGGGCCGCGAGGGCGTCAACCAGAACCTGGCGTTCGGCGCCGGCCCGCACCGCTGCCTGGGCATGCACCTGGCCCGCCTCGAGCTGGCGGTGGTGCTGCGCGAGTGGCACGCCCGCATCCCCGACTACCGGATCCGGCCGGGCGTGACGCTGACCGAGCGGGGCGGCCAGCTCACCATGCCGACGCTGCCCCTGGAATGGGAGGTCTGAAGGAATGTTCCTGTCGATCGACGCGGACCGGTGCATGGGGCACGGCCGCTGCTACTCGGTGGCCGAGGGGCTGCTGTCCGACGACGACGAGGGCTTCGTCGCCCAGCGCGGGCAGACCATCGAGGTCCCGGACGGGCTGCTGCCGGACGCGCGGGAGGCGGCCAGCGCCTGCCCCGAGCGGGCGATCTCCCTGCGCGAGGCCTCCCGTCCGCTGGGCGGCGCCGGTGCCGATGCTTGAGCACCTGCGCGTCCTGGACCTGACCGACGAGCGCGGCCTGATGTGCGGGCGGCTGCTCGCCGACCTGGGCGCGGACGTGGTGCAGGTCGAACCGCCGGGCGGGTCGCCCGCCCGGCAGGCCCCGCCGGTCGCCGGCGGGCCGGGCCCGTCGCTGTTCTGGGAGGCCTACGCGGCCGGGCGGCGCGGCGTCGTCGCCGACCTGGACACCGAGGAGGGCCGCGCGCTGGTGCACCGCCTGGCGGACGCGGCGGACGTCGTCGTCACCTCGGCCCCGGCGGCGTGGCTGCGGGAGCGGGGCCTGGACCCGCAGACGCTGCGCACCGGCCGGCCCCGGCTGATCGTCACGGCGATCACGGCGTTCGGGCTGTCCGGGCCCAAGGCCGGCTACGCCGACGGCGACCTGGTCGTCTGGGCGGCGGGCGGCCCCCTCGACCCGCACCGCGACGAGGGCCGGCCGCCGCTGCGCATCAGCGCCCCGCAGGCGTTCCTGCAGGCCGGGGCGGACGCCGCGGCGGGCACGCTGCTGGCGGTGCTGGCGCGGGAGGCCACCGGCGAGGGGCAGGTCGTGGACGTCTCGGCGCAGGCGTGCCTGGGCGTGGCGACGCTCGCGCGCGTCCTGGCGCACGCGGTCGGCGACGGCGACCCCGAGTGGCACCGCGAGCCCGCACCGCCCTCCGACCAGAGCGGCAGCGGCGCCGCCACGCCCAACGCCATGAAGAAGTGGCAGGTCAAGGACGGCATGGTCGAGCTGCACCTGTCGATGGGCCCGGCGGCCGGAGCGTTCACCAACAACCTGTTCGCCTGGCTGCGCGACGAGGGCGCGGTGGACGAGCGCATCGCGTCCTGGGACTGGCGCACCCTGCCGCGCCTGCTCGCCGACGGCACGCTCACCCCCGCCGACCTGGACGAGGCCCGCGCCGCCGTCCGCGCCTTCCTCAAGGACCGCACCAAGGCCGAGGTGCTGGACGCGGCGCTGCGCCGCCGCCTGCTCTGCGTGCCGATCTTCGACATGGCCGACGTGGCGAACGCGCCCCACCTGGCGGCCCGCGGCTTCTGGTCCGAGGTGGAGATCGAGGGCCGCAAGGTGCGCATCCCCGGCCGCTTCGCGCAGGTCACCGGCGGCGACGGGCCGCGGGTGCGGCGCCGCGCCCCGCGCGTCGGCGAGCACACCGGCGAGGTGCTGCGCGAATGGCTCCCCGGCGACCGCGCCGACCCTGCCGACCATGCCGACCGCGCCGTCTGCGCCGACCGTGCCGTCTGTACCGACCGTGCCGTCCCGGCGGCCCGCCCGCGGGGCGCACGGGCCCTGGACGGCCTGAAGGTGCTGGACCTGGCGTGGGTGGTCGCCGGGCCGCTCATCGGCCGGGCCCTCGCCGACTTCGGCGCCTGCGTCGTGCGGGCCGAGTCCGGCACGCGCATCGAGACGGCGCGGCTCATGCAGCCGTTCTACGGCGGCGCGCCCGGCCCGGAGAACTCGGCGCTGTTCGGCAACTGCAACGCCGGCAAGCTCGGCCTGACCGTCGACCTCAACAGCGAGGACGGGCGCGCGGTCGTCCGCGACCTGGCGCGCTGGGCCGACGTGGTGGTCGAGTCGTTCTCGCCCGGCCGGATGGCCGCCTGGGGGCTGGACTACGCCGCGCTCGCGGCGGACAACCCGTCCCTGATCATGCTGAGCACCAGCATCGCCGGGCAGAGCGGCCCGCTGGCCAGGCTCGCCGGGTACGGCAACGTCGGCTCGTCGCTGAGCGGGCTGCAGGGCCTGGTCGGCTGGGAGGACCGGCTGCCGCTCGGCCCGTTCGGCCCCTACACCGACTACCTCGGCCCCCGGCTGGCGCTGGCGGCGCTGCTGGCGGCGGTGGAGGACCGCCGCCGCACCGGGCGCGGCCGCCACATCGACGTGGCGCAGATCGAGGCGGGCGTGTTCTTCCTGTCGCCGCAGGTGGCGCGGTACGGGTTCGACGGGACGATCGCGCGGCGCCGGGGCAACCGCGACGAGGTGCTCGTCCCGCACGGCGTCTACCCGTGCCGGCCCGAGGACGGCCGCGACCGGTTCGTGGCGATCGCCGTGCGCACCGACGCCGAGTGGCTCCGCCTGGCCGCCGTCCTCGACCGCCCCGACCTGGCCGGACGCGAGGACCTGGCCACGGCGCCGGGCCGCCGCGAGCACGAGGACATGCTCGACGAGGCGATCGCCGAGTGGACGTCCCGGCACCGCGCCCGGGACGTGGAGCGGCTGCTGCAGGCCGAGGGCGTCCCGGCCCACACGTCCCAGGCGAGCGCGGACTTCGTCGCCGACCCGCAGCTGGCCGCGCGGGGCCACATCGTGGCGCTGCCGCACCGCCTGCACGGCACGGCGTACGTCGAAGGGCCGCGCTACCTGCTGTCGGCGACGCCGGGCGCCGTGCGACGTCCCGCCCCGACGCTGGGGCAGGACAACGAGACCGTCCTGCGGGAGATCCTCGGCTACCCCGAGGCGCGGGTGCGTGAACTGCTGGAGGGAGGCGCGCTCCGTTGAGCGCACAGGCGAGCACGAAGAACAAGGCGGCCGCCGGGCCGGACGACTGGAAGGCCGAGTGGCAGCCCGTCGTCGACGCGGTCGGCCGCGACTTCTCCGACGGGGAGACCGTCTGGGGCGCGGACGCCGTCGAACGCGGCGCGATCCGCCGATATCTGGAGCCGCTGGAGTTCGACTGCGCGCTGCACACCGATCCACAGGTGGCGCGCCGGGCCGGGTTCGCGGACGTCACCATGCCCTACACCGGGCTGATGTCGTGGACGCTCCCGCCGATGTGGCGGCCCGGCGAGACGCTGTTCGACAGCGACGACCGCGACGCCCAGCCGGTGCGCAGCGCCATCAACAACCAGGACATGCCGATCGGCCCGAAGACCACCGGCTTCTTCGGCACCGACATCGAGGTGGACTTCCTGCGCCCGGTGGTGGCGGGCGAGCGCATCGGACGGCGCGGGCGGCGGCTGGTGTCGTGCGTGCCGAAGGAGACCTCGGTGGGGCGGGGCGCCTTCATGACCTGGGAGAGCGAGATCGTCACCACGTTCGGCGAGGTGGTGGCGCGCATCCGCATCGGCACCTACGCCTATGTCCCCAAGAACGACGTTCCCGACAACGACGACCGAAAGGGGTGAGCCGGTGGACACGACGGCCCTGGAAGGGCGCAGGTTCGAGGACGTGACGGTCGGGGAGGAGCTGCCCGGCGCCGACTACCCCCTGACCGTCTACCGGCTGGTGATGGCGGCGGGCGCCAACCGTGACTTCAACTCCATCCACCACAACACCGAGTACGCCCGCAAAACGGGCGCGCCCGAGATGTACGCCAACACCCAGTTCCTGCTGGGCGCGTGGGAACGCTGCGTCCGCGACTGGATGGGCCTGGCCGGGCAGATCCGCGCCATCCGCGGCTTCCGGATGCGGTCGTTCAACGTCGTCGGCGACACCATGCGGGTCCGCGGCGAGGTCAAGGACGCGCGCATCGACGAGGAAGGCCGGGGCGTGGTGGAGATCGCGATCCGCTGCGAGAACTCCGGCGGCGTGACGGTCGGGCCGGGCGTCGTCGAGGTCGTGCTGCCGCGCCGTGGTGAGGAGGACGCATGCGAGGAGGGCGCATGAGCGGGGGACGCACCGCGGTCATCGCGGGCCTCGGGCTGACCGAGTTCGGCCGGATCTACGGGCGCACGCCCGCCGACTTCGCCGTCGAGGCGATCGCGCGCGCCGCCGAGGACGCGGGCCTGGCGCTGGGCGACATCGACGGCCTGCTGGTCAACCCCGGCGTCGGCGGCGACATCGACCTGCGCCTGCAGTCCACGCTGCAGATGCGCAACACCCGACTTCTGGCGACCATCCAGGGGTTCGGGTCGTCGGCCGGGCAGATGGTGCAGTACGCCTCGATGGCCATCGCCGCCGGCATGGCCGACGTGGTGGCCTGCGTCTACGCGGACGCGCCGCTGAAGGAGGGCAAGGGCGCCGGCGCCTCGTACGCCGGGCAGCGGCGGGCGATGCGCGGCGTCGGCGCGCTGCCGGCCGCCGCCGGGCTCAAGGCGGCGCCCGAACGGTACGCGATCGCGGCCCGCCGCCACATGGAGACCTACGGGACGACCAGCGAGCAGTTCGGCGCCGTCGCGGTCGCCGCCCGGCAGTGGGCGTCGATGAACCCGCGCGCGCAGATGCGCGAGCCGATCACGCTGGCCGACCACCAGGCCTCCCGCATGATCGCCGACCCGCTGCGGCTGCTGGACTGCTGCCTGGTCAGCAACGGCGGCGTCGCGGTGATCCTCACCACCGCCGAGCGGGCCGCGGGGCTGCGCAGGCCGCCGGTGCACATCTGGGGCTGGGGGCAGGCGCACCCCGGCTACGTCAACCGGCGCGGCAGCGAGTTCGGCCTGGTCACGGGTGCGGCGCGGTCGGGCGCCGAGGCGCTGAAGATGGCCGGGATCGGCGTCGGCGACATCGACATGTGCCAGATCTACGACTGCTTCACCTACACCACGCTGGTCACGCTGGAGGACTACGGGTTCTGCGCCAAGGGCGAGGGCGGCGCGTTCGTCGCGAGCGGCGCGATCGCGCCCGGCGGGAGCCTGCCGGTCAACACCGGCGGCGGCGAGCTGTCGTCCTTCTACATGTGGGGGATGACGCCGCTGTCGGAGGCGGTCATCCAGGCGCGGGGCGAGGGCGGCGACCGCCAGGTGCCCGCGCACGACCTGATCATGGTGAGCGGCAACGGGGGAGTGCTCGACTTCCACTCGACCCTCATCCTCAGCCCGCACCCCAGGACGTGACGCGATGCCGGACGAGAAGGACGCACTGATGAGCCTGATCCCTGTGGAGCGGGACGAGCACTCGGCCCCGTTCTTCGACGCCGCCGCCGAGGGCACGCTGCTGCTGCGCTACTCGCCCAGCAGCGGCGAATGGTCCGAGCCGGCCGCGGTGGTGTGCTCGGTGACGCAGGCGCGGGACCTGCAGTGGCGGCCCGCCGCGGGCACCGGCGAGCTGGTGTCCTGGACGGTCAAGCCGGGCCGCCGGGGCCCCGACGGCGTCCGCGGGCCCGACCAGGTCATCGGGCTGGTGGAGCTGACCGAGGGGCCGTGGCTGACGCTGCGGCTGGTGGACGCCGAGGGCCTGAAGCTGCGCGCGGGCCTGCCGGTGCGCGTCGAGTTCGTCCGCCCAGAGGGCGGCGAGCCCCTGCCGGTCGGCCGCGTCCACGACTAGAATCTATGAGTATGAATCGTATGAATAGTGGGTCGGTGGGCGTGCACGTGGAGCGCCGCGGGCCGGTCGCCTGGATCCGGATCGACCGGTCCGAGCGGCGCAACGCCTACGACCTGGCCATGGCCCGCACCATGATCGGGGCGTTCGAGGACGCCGCCGACGCCGACGCGGTGGTGCTCACCGGCACCGGCGGGGCGTTCTGCGCGGGCGGGGCGCTCGACCAGCTCGACGACCCCGACCCGGGCCGGCTGCGGGCGCTGTTCACCGCCTCGCTGCGGCTGGTCGACGCCATCCGCGCCTGCCCCCGCCCGGTGATCGCCGCGGTCGACGGGCCCGCCGCCGGAGGCGGCAACGAGCTCGTCGTCGCCTGCGACTTCGCCATCGCCACCCGCCGCTCCACGTTCGGGCAGACCGGGCCCCGGGTGGGCTCGGCCGGGGTGCTGGGCGCCACGAACATGCTCACCGTCCAGATCGGCGAGAAGCGCGCCAAGGAGATGGCGATGCTGTGCCGCCGCTACACCGCCGAGCAGGCCCTCGCCATGGGCCTGATCAACGAGGTCGTCGACGACGACGGGCTGGAGGAGGCGGTGGCGCGCTGGATCGCCGAGATCCGCGCGCTCAGCCCCCGCTACCTGGAGATCGCCAAGATCAGCTCCAACCAGTGGTGGCACCAGTCCGCCGACAACATGAACACGGGCCTGGGCATGCTCGTCCAGGCCATCGGCAGCGAGGACATGCGCGAGGGCGCCCGGGCCTTCCTGGAGCGGCGCGCCCCCGACTTCCGCGGCGCCCGCGCCGCGACCGACGCCGCACGTGAAGGGGGCCGTCCGTGACCTTCCGCTACTACCGCGACATCCACCCCGCCTTCCCGAACCGCGAGGACTGGGCGCTGCCCACCGTCCTGCGGCACCACGCCGAACGGCGGCCCGACGCCGTCTGGCTGGACGCCCCCGAGGAGAACGCCGCCTGGACCTACGCGCAGGTGCTCGCCGAGGCCGAGGCGATCGGCGCGGCGATGCTGGCGAACGGGGCGCAGCCCGGCGACCGGGTCGTGATCTACGCGGCGAACTCCTCCCGGTTCGTGCGCACCTGGCTCGGCACCGCCGTCGCCGGGCTGGCGGAGGTGCCCATCAACACCGCCTACGAGCACGACTTCCTCGCCCACCAGGTGCGCACCGTCCGGGCGCGGCTGGCCGTCGTCGAGGACGTGCACGCCGCACGGTTCACCGCCGTCGCCGAGGCCGCCGCCGACATCCGCAAGTTCTGGGTGATCGACACCGGGCGGCAGGCCGAGGCGATCGAGACGCTGCGCGCCGCGGGCTGGGAGGCCGCCCCCTGGGAGGAGCTGCTCGCCGGCGGCCCCGCCGAACTGCCCGCCGTGAGCCCCCGGGACCTGGCCGCCGTCTTCTTCACCTCCGGCACGACCGGCCCGTCCAAGGGCGTGGCCATGCCGCACACGCAGATGTACTTCTTCGCCCAGGAGTGCGTCGCGCTCACCCGGCTGACCGCGGACGACGCGTGGATGGCGGTCACCCCGCTGTTCCACGGCAACGCCCAGTTCATGGCCGCCTACCCGGCGATGGTCGCGGGCGGCCGCTTCGTGCTGCGCAGCCGGTTCAGCGCCAGCCGGTGGATCGATCAGATCCGCACCGGCGGTGTCACGGTCACCAACTTCATCGGCGTGATGATGGACTTCATCTGGAAGCAGCCGCGCCGCCCCGACGACGCCGACAACCCGCTGCGCTGCGTGTTCGCCGCGCCCACCGCCGCCTCGATCCTCGCCCCGATGAAGGAGCGCTTCGGCATCGAGGCGTTCGTGGAGGTGTTCGGCCTGACCGAGACGTCCGCGCCGATCCTGTCCCCCTACGGGGAGGACCGCCCGGCGGGCGCGGCGGGGCTGGCCGCCGACGAGTGGTTCGACGTGGCGCTGGTGGACCCGGAGACCGACGAGGAGGTCCCGGTCGGGCAGGTCGGCGAGCTGGTCGTCCGGCCGAAGGTGCCGTTCATCTCCAGCAACGGCTACTTCGGCATGCCCGACCGCACCGTCGAGGCGTGGCGCAACCTGTGGTTCCACACCGGCGATGCGCTGCGCCGCGACGAGGACGGCTGGTTCTACTTCGTCGACCGGTTCAAGGACGCGCTGCGCCGGCGCGGCGAGAACATCAGCTCCTACGAGGTCGAGACCGCCGTGCTCAGCCACCCGGCGGTGGCCGAGTGCGCGGTCATCGCGGTGCCCGCCGCGTCCGAGGCGGGCGAGGACGAGGTCATGGCCTACCTGGTCACCCGCGACGAGGTCACCCCCGAGGAGGTCTGGCGGTGGTGCGAGGGCCGCATCCCGGCCTTCGCCGTCCCCCGCTACCTGCGGTTCGTCGACGCGCTGCCCAAGACGCCGTCGCAGCGCGTCCAGAAGGCCAAGCTCCGCGCCGCCGGGATCACCCCCGACACCCACGACCGCACCCCCGACGCCGCCGGCCGGGCGGCGGGCCGCTGAAAGGCACGCGATGCACCCCTACCGATCGGTCCTGTTCGTCCCCGGACACAAACCCGCGTGGGCGCGCAAGGCGCTGGCGTCCGGGGCCGACGCCATCGTGCTCGACCTGGAGGACTCGGTACCGGACGACCTCAAGGCCGAAAGCCGCGACACCGTCCGCGCCGCGCTCGCCGAGCTGCGCGCCGCGGACCCGCGCATCGGGCTGTTCGTCCGGCCCAACGCGCTGGACACCCGGCTGGCCGGGGCCGACCTGGAACGCGTCGTGGGCCCGGAGCTGACCGGCCTGTTCACCCCCAAGATCCGCAACGCCGCCGACGTGCTGCGCTGGGAGGCCCTCATCGACTGGTTCGAGGCGCGCAACGGCGCGTCCGGCCTGGAGATGATCGTCCCGGTGGAGACGGTCGAGGCCATCGACGAGTGCGGCGCGATCGCGGCCGCCTCGCCGCGGGTCGGCGCGATGATCGGCCCGACCTCGCGGCACGCCGACATCGCTCGCGCGGTGGGTTTCCGGTGGTCGCCGGAGGGCAGCGAGTCGCTCTACCTGCGCAGCCGGGTCCTGCTGGCCTGCCGCCGGCACGGCCTGCACGCGCTGACCGGCCTGTGGGAGGACCTGGCCGACCTGGAAGGGCTGCGCGCGTTCGCCGACTACGGCCTGCAGCTGGGCTTCCGCGGGCAGGTCGTCATCCACCCCTCGCACGTGCCCGTCGTCAACGAGGTGTTCACGCCCACCGACGACGAGGTCGCCTACCACGAGGAGCTGGTGGCGGCGGTGGAGCGGGCGGCGAGGGACGGGCACGGCGCGGTCCGCTTCCGGGGCCAGCACATCGACCTGGCCCACGCCGAGAAGGCCCGCCGCTGGCTGGCCCACGCCCGCATGGTCCGCGGCGCCGGCACCTAGGGCGAGGGGTGGCGGGCGGCGGGGGGTGGCGCATAATCGTCCCCATGGGGACGATGCAAGTGACCACTTACTGCCGGATCTGCGAGCCGCTGTGCGGGCTGACCGCCACCGTCCGCGACGGCGAGCTGCTCCGGCTGCGCCCGGATCCCGACCATCCGCTCTCCCGCGGCTTCGCCTGCCCGAAGGGCATCGCGATGGCCGAGGTGCACAACGACCCCGACCGCGTCACCCGGCCGCTGCGGCGCCGCGCCGACGGCGGATTCGACGAGGTGAGCTGGGACGAGGCCCTGTCGGACATCGCCGCCCGGCTCACCCGGATCCGCCGCGAGCACGGCGGCGGCGCGATCGGCTGCTACTTCGGCAACCCGGCGACGTTCTCCTACAGCCACCCGCTGTGGCTCACCGGGTTCATGGGCGCGCTCGGGTCGCCGCACCTGTACTCGGCCGGATCGCAGGACGTCAACAACCGCTTCGCCGCCAGCGCGCTGCTGTACGGGGCGCCGACGCTGGTGCCCATCCCCGACCTCAAACGCACCGACCTGCTGCTGATGATCGGGGCGAACCCGCTGGTGTCGCACGGCAGCGTGCTCAGCGCGCCGCGCATCCGCGACGACCTGGCCGCGATCGTCCGCCGCGGCGGCCGCGTCATCGTCGCCGACCCGCGCCGCACCGAGACCGCCCGCGCCTTCGAGCACCTGCCCGTCCGCCCCGACGGCGACGCCTGGCTGCTGCTGTCGCTGCTGCACGTCATCTTCGCCGAACGCCTCGAGGACGCCGCCGCCTGCGCGCGCCAGGCCACCGGCCTGGCCGAGCTGCGCGCCCTGGCCGCCCGCTTCGCCCCCGAGCGCACCGCCGACCGCAGCGGCGTCCCCGCCGACCGGGTGCGGGCCCTGGCCCGCGACCTGGCCGCGGCCGAACGCGCCGTCGTCTACGGCCGCACCGGCTCCTGCCTGGGCCGGTACGGCACCCTCACCGCGTTCCTGATCGACGCGGTCACCGCCGTCACGGGCAACCTGGACCGCCCCGGCGGGGCGGTCTTCGGCGAGTCGCCCGTCCGCGTGGACGAGATCCTGCGACATTCCGGCCGCGCCTCCTACGGCCGGACCCGCTCGCGCGTCGGCGGCTACCCCGACATCCTCGGCACCTTCCCCGCCGGGGTGATGGCCGAGGAGATCACCGCACCCGGCCCGGGGCGGCTGCGGGCGCTGCTGGTGGCGGCCGGGAACCCGGTGCTGACGGTGCCGGGCAGCGCCGCGCTCGACGCCGCCCTCGACCGGCTCGACCTGCTGGTCTGCATCGACATGTACGTCAACGAGACCGCCCGCAAGGCCGACTACGTGCTGCCCGCCACCACATGGCTGGAACGCGAGGACATCCCGCTGCCGTTCCTGCAGCTGCACCTCACCCCGTACGTGACCTGGACCGAGCCGGTCGTGCCGCCGCGCGGCCAGGCCCGCCAGGAATGGCAGATCTTCGACGAGCTGGCCCGCCGCATGGGGCTCGGCGTGGGCGCCCTGCGGGCGCAGCGCATCGCGCACCGCCTCGGCGTGCGGCCCTCGCCCCGCTTCCTGGTGGACGCGCTGCTGCGCACCGGCCCGTACGGCGACTGGTACGGGCTGCGGCGCGGCGGCCTCAGCCTGAAGCGGCTGCGCGCCCACCCGCACGGCATCGTCCTGGCCGAGCACCACCGCACCGGCAGGCTGCGCCGCCGCATCTGGCACCGGGACAGGCGGGTCCACCTGGCCCCGCCGCAGATCGCCGCCGAGATCGACCGGCTCGCCGCCGACCCCGAGCCGCCGCCGGAATACCCGCTGCGCCTGATCGGCATCCGCGAGCAGCGGTCGCACAACTCCTGGATGCACAACGCGCCCGCGCTGATGCGCGCCAAGGGCGGCACGCGCGGGCAGGTCGCGCGCGTGCACCCCAAGGACGCGGCCGAGCACGGGCTCCAGGACGGCGACCGGTGCCGCATCTCCTCGCCGCACGGCTCGGTGGAGCTGCCGGTGAAGGTCACCGACGAGATGACGCCGGGCACCGTCGCCGTCCCGCACGGCTGGGGTCACCGCGGGGGCTGGCGGGTCGCCAACGCCGCCGGGGGCGTCAACGTCAACCTGCTCGCCTCGCCCGACCCCGCCGACCTGGAGCCCCTGGCGGGCATGGCCCACCTCAACGGCGTGCCGGTGCGGATCGCCCCGGCACGCTGACCGGTCGGCTGACCGGTCAGCTGAACGGCGCGCCCGCGGTCAGCCCTTCAGGGCGGCCGCGACCGCGTCGGCGAGCGCGGTGGTGGGGCGGCCGATGAGGGCGCGCAGGTGGCCGGAGCCGGTGGTCAGGTCGCCGCGGGCGATGCCGGTGTCGCTGTCGGCCAGGGTTTTGGCGTAGGGCTCGGGCACGCCCGCCGCGACCAGCGCCTTGGCGTACTCCTCCTCCGACATGTTGCGGTAGGCGATGTCCCTGCCGGTCTGCCGGGACAGTTCGGCGGCGAGCTCGGCCATGGTGAACGGGGTGTCGCCGCCCAGCTCGTAGGTCTTGCCCGCGTGCCCGTCCCCGGTCAGGACGGCGGCCGCGGCGGCGGCGTAGTCGGCCCGGGTGGCGGCGGCGATCCGGCCGTCCCCGGCGGCGCCGATGAGCGTGCCGCTCTCCAGGGCGGGCGCCAGGTTCTCGGTGTAGTTCTCCAAGTACCAGCCGTTGCGCAGGAACACGTGCGGCAGCCCCGACTCGCGGATGACCGCCTCGGTGGCCTTGTGCTCCTCGGCGAGGACCATCTTGCTGGTGTCGCAGTTGAGGATGCCGGTGTAGGCGATGAGCTCGACGTTCGCGGCGGCGGCGGCCTCCACCACGTTGCGGTGCTGGGGGACGCGCCGGCCGACCTCGCTGCCGGAGACGAGCAGCAGCCGGGTGGTCCCGGCGAGCGCGGCGGCGAGGGTCTTTGGCTCGTCGTAGTCGGCCCGGCGCACCTGGACGCCGCGTTCGGCCAGGTCGGCGGCCTTGTCGGGGGTGCGTACGGCGGCGACGATCCGGTCGGCGGGCACGCCGCGCTCCAGCAGCGCCTCGACGGTCAGCCGGCCGAGCCTGCCGGTGGCTCCGGTGATGGTGATCACAGCGGTTCCTCTCCACGGTGAGTGCGTACTGGCGATCGTGCACTAACTATTCCACAGCACTAACCAGAGGGGAGAGGCGGTGCGGTGCGGCGGCCGCCCGGGCGGTTACCGTTGACACATGACCAGCACGAGCCCGGACGTGACCCGTCCCGCCCCCCGCGCCGAGGCCGACGGCACCGCCGGCAGCACCGCCGGCGACATCACCGACGAGCTGGTCGCGGACGTGTTCGCCCGCGCCTGCCCGTCCCGCCGCACGCTCGAGAACGTCACCGGCAAGTGGGGCGCGCTCGCCCTGGCCGCGCTCGCCGAGGGCAGCCACCGCTTCAACGCGCTGCGCCGCCGCGTCGACGGGGTGAGCGAGAAGATGCTGGCGCAGACCCTGCACGTGCTGGAACGCGACGGCATGGTGGTGCGCGACGTGCGCGCCACCATCCCCCCGCACGTCGAGTACAGCCTGACGCCGCTGGGCGAACGCGTCGCCGCCCGGCTCTGCGACCTGATCCGCCTGGTGGAGGAGGAGATGCCGGCGGTGCTGGCCGCCCGCGCCCGCTACGACCGGGCCCGCGCCGCCGACCGCGCCGCCGACCGGGCCGCCGACCGCGCCGCCGACCGGGGCGCCGACCGCGCCGCCGACCGGGGCGCCGGCTGAGGCGCCGCCGGGCCCGGGCCGGGGCGCCGGCGGGGGCGCGGTGCCGGCCGGAAGGCTTACAGCTGGCATTCAGTTTTGCCCGGTAAGGTGACGGCCGGGTGAGCCGGAAAGCCTGGTCGGCATGGAGTCGGCGCTCGTCAGAAGGGTGTCGGCCCATGTCGGCGATCGTTCCCACCGGCTGCCGTCATGGCCCCCCACCATGCCGTTCCCGGGGCCGCCCATGTCGCATCCGCGCCGCGGGCCGGCCGTATTCCGCGCTCGCCCGACGAACCGGTCCGGACAGGTCAGGAGTGATGCATGCGGATTCTCGTCCTCGGCGGCGACGGGTACCTCGGGTGGCCCACGGCGCTGCACCTTTCGCGGTGCGGACATGACGTCGCGGTCGCCGACAACTTCGCGCGGCGCCAGTACGACTACGAGCTCGGCGTGGAGAGCCTGGTGCCGATCGAGACGCTGCAGACGCGCGTCGCGGCGTGGCGGGAGGTGACCGGTGCGTCCATCGAGGTGTTCATCGGCGACCTCACCGACGCCGACTTCACCTACGACATGCTGCGCACCTTCCGGCCGCACGCCGTGGTGCACTTCGCTGAGCAGCGCGCCGCGCCCTACTCGATGATCGACCGCAAGCACGCGGTCTACACCCAGGTCAACAATGTCGTGGGAACGCTCAACCTGCTGTACGCCATCGCCGAGGTGGACCGCGACATCCACCTGGTCAAGCTCGGCACCATGGGCGAGTACGGCACCCCCAACATCGACATCGAGGAGGGCTGGCTCGACCTGGAGTACAAGGGGCGCAAGGACCGGGTGCTGTACCCCAAGCGCCCCGGCTCCTTCTACCACCTGTCCAAGGTGCACGACAGCCACAACATCGAGTTCACCTGCCGGATCTGGGGCCTGCGCGCCACCGACCTCAACCAGGGCGTGGTGTACGGGCAGCAGACCCCCGAGACGGTGCTCGACGACCGGCTGGCCACCCGCTTCGACTACGACGCGGTGTTCGGCACCGTGCTCAACCGGTTCGTCATCCAGGCCGTGCTCGGGCACCCGCTGACCGTCTACGGCCGCGGCGGGCAGCGCCGCGGCATCATCGACATCCGCGACACCGTCCGCTGTATCGAGCTGGCCTGCGAGAACCCGGCCGAGCGCGGCGAGTTCCGGGTGTTCAACCAGATGACCGAGGCGATGAGCGTCCAGGAGATCGCCGAGACCGTGGTCCGCTGCTTCCCCGGCGACGCGCGCATCGAGCACCTGGACAACCCGCGGGTCGAGCACGAGGACCACTACTACAACGTCACCCACACCCGGCTCCTGGAGCTGGGCCTCACCCCCCATCTGCTGTCCGATACGCTGATCACCTCGCTGTTCGACGTGACCAAGCGGCACGCGCACCGGGTGCGGCCCGAGGCCCTGACGCCCAAGGTGGACTGGCGCCGCCACGCCAGCCCCGTGCAGGAGACATGACCGACCGGGAGCCGTCCATGACCTCACCCGAGGGCGCGTTCGCCCGCGCGACCGGCCGCACCGTGCCGGCCGAGGAGGGCGGCGCCGACAAGCCCCGCTACCGGCGCTACCAGTACGACCTCATCGCCCCGCACTGCGGCCGCAGCGTGCTGGAGGTGGGCGCCGGGCTCGGCGAGTTCGCCGCCCAGTTCACCGGGCTGGACCGGCTGGTCGTCACCGACGTCGACCCGGACGCGGTCACGCTGCTGAAGAACCGCTTCGCCGACCGGGCCGAGGTGGAGGCCCACCAGTTCGACCTGGCGGGGACGCAGGCGCTGGACCGGCCGGTCGACACGGCAGTGGCGATCAACGTGCTTGAGCACTTCGAAGACGACGCGCACGTGCTCGCCGTGCTGGCGCGTTCGGTCGTCCCCGGCGGCACGATCGTGCTCTGGGTGCCCGGCTACCAGAGCCTGTACAGCGAGTTCGACCGCCGCGTCGGGCACTTCCGCCGGTACACGCCCGCGACCCTGCGGGACGCGATCCGGCGGGCCGGGCTGGCGTGCGAGCTGTCGCGGCCGGTGAACCTGCTCGGCGGCGTCGCCTGGTGGGCGGCGATGCGGCTCGGCAGGGTGCAGGGGCCCAAGTCGGGGGCCGTGGGCGTGTACGACCGCGTGGTCGTCCCGGCCACCCGGGTGCTCGACCGGCTGCTGCCGATCCCGTTCGGCCAGTCGGTGCTGGCCGTCGCCCGCGTGCCGGACGCCGGCCCGCGGGCGGAGAAGGCGCGGTGAGGCGATGACCGCCACCGCGCCGGCCCGGCCCGCGGTCCCCGCGGCGCCGGCCCGCGGGCGGAGAAGGCGCGGTGAGGCGATGACCGCCACCGCGCCGGCCCGGCCCGCGGTCCCCGCGGCGCCGGGCCGCCGCCGCTCGTTCGCGCGCGTGTTCACCCGGTACACGATCGGTTCGGTGCTGGCCGCCGTGGCCAGCGAGGCGGTGCTGCTGCTCACCTACGGGCCGGGGCTGCTCGGCCCGCAGGCCGCCTCCGTCGCGGCCTGGGCGGCGGGCGCGGCGCTCAACTACGGGCTCAACCGGTGGTGGGCCTGGGGCCGCCGCGGCCGCGCCGACCCGCTCCGCGAGCTGCTGCCGTACTGGGTGATCGCGCTGACCACCATGGCCCTCAGCGCGTGGGCCACCGGCGCGGCCGACCGGCAGGTCGACCGGCTGGTGGAGGACGAGGCGCTGGGGGCCGCCCTGGTCGGCGGGGTGTTCCTCGCCGTCTACGGGGTGATGTTCGTGGTGAAGTTCGTCCTGTTCCACTACCTGGTGTTCGCCGACGGCGGGCGCCCCGGGCGCCGGCCGCGCGCGGCGCGCCGCTCGCGCCACCAGGTGCCGAACACGACGCGGGAGTAGCGGTACCCGTACACCAGGTTGCCGCCCTTCTTGGTGGTCCCGGCCGTGCGCAGCCGCATCGTCGCCGGGACCTCCTTCACCCGGTACCCCCGGGAGATCACGCCGATCAGCAGCTCGGACGCCTGGTACTGCGGCTGGTTCAGGGTGACGGCCCCGGTGACCTCGGCGCGCATGGCGCGCAGGCCGAAGGAGGTGTCGGTGACGCGCTGCCCGGTCAGCAGGCTCACCACCCAGGCGAACACGTACACGCCCGTGCGCCGCACCCGGTCGTAGGTCTCCTGGCGGCCCAGCCGCCGCGACCCGGTGACGAAGTCGGCCTCGCCGCTCAGCACCGGCGCCAGCACCCGCTCGATGTGCGCCGGGTCGTACTGGCCGTCGGCGTCGGTGGTGACGATGTACTCGGCGCCGCCCTCGCGGGCGATCCGGTACCCCAGGCGCAGCGCGGCGCCCTGCCCCCGGTTCACCGGCACGTCGCAGACCATCGCGCCGTGCTTGCGGGCGACCTGGGCGGTGTCGTCGGTCGAGCCGTCCACCACCACGATCGTCGCGGTCTCGTGCCCGCCCACCGTCGCCGGGATCGCCCCGACGACCTCACCGATGCCGTCCTGTTCGTTGTAGGCGGCGATGACGATGGCCACCGGAGGAAGCCGTGTGCCGTACTCGGCGCGGAACGCCGCCAGCGCCGCCTCGTCGACGTCCTCGACCTTTTCGTTCACCGCGGTCACGACGCCTCCCCCGCGGGGGCGAAGTCGGGCCACACGGTCGCCAGCCCGGAGCGCAGGTCGTGGCGCGGCTCGTAGCCCAGGGCGCGGGCGGCGGAGATGTCCAGCACGACGGCGGGCATCTCCCCGGCCTTGGCCAGCACGTGCTCGACGGGGATCGGCGCGCCGGTGACCTCCCGGGCCGCCTCGATCAGGTCGTTGACGCTCGTCGACCGGCCCGACCCGACCACCAGCGGCCCGGTCAGGCCCTTGCGCCAGGCCAGCAGCACCGCCTGGACGATGTCGTCGACGTGGACGTAGTCGCGCAGCTGGCGGCCGTCGCCGTACACCTGGACGCCCGTCCCGGCCGCGGCGGCGCGCATCAGGCGGGGCACGAAGCTGTCCTTGTGCAGCATCCCCGGGCCGTACACGTTGGCGAACCGCAGTGCGCACGCCCGCATGCCGTACACGCCCGAGTAGGCGCTGAGCAGCATCTCCGCGGCCGCCTTGGTCGCCCCGTAGGGGGTGAGCGGCCGCAGCGGCAGCCGCTCGCTGATCGGCGCGTCGCCCACGTCGCCGGTGACGGCGTTGGTCGAGGCGAACACCACCCGGCGCACCTTCTGCTCGCGTGCCAGTTCCAGCAGCCCGGCGGTGGCGTCGACGTTCAGCCGGTACACCCCGGCCGGGTCCTCGATCGACCGCAGCACCGACGTCGCGGCCGCCAGGTGGACGATGCCGTCCGGCGCGGTGCCGACCGCCCGCTTGCGCACATCGGGGTCGCACAGGTCGCCCACCACCGAGCGGACCGCGGGATCCGGATGGGGCCGCCGGTCGGCCACGATCACCTCCGCCCCGGCATCGAGCAGGGCCGCCACCACGCGGCTGCCGATGAACCCCGCGCCGCCGGTGACCAGCACCCGCGCGCCCTCAAGCTTCGCCTCGTCCGGCGACTCCAACCCCTCCACCGGCGACTTCTCCCTCACCTGCGTTCACTCGCGACGCTCGCGTGCTTGTCTTTGAAGCTCGACCCTAGCCGACCTTGGTCGCAGCTCTGGCCGCTCGACCGCATCGCGGCGTCCCCGGTTCGCCGGGCGGCGCCCCCCTTCGGCATGATGACCGGCGAAAGGAAGGACACCCGGTGACCCACGTGCTGGCGGCGGGCCTGCCGCTGACGATCGGACTGGTCCTGGCCGTGGCCGCCGCGCGCGCGGGGTGGCGGCCGCCGCTGACCGCGGCGCTTGCGGTCGGCGCGCTGCTGCGGCTGGTGCTGCTGGTGGTCGCCGTCCGGGACGGCTGGCAGCCCTACGACCTGGCCGAGGACTTCCGCTCCACCGCCGACACCGTGCTCGACGGCCGCGACCCGCTGGTGCACCTGCGGGAGGGAGGCTGGCACTTCCTGCCCTTCCTGGCCTACGTCCTGGCGGGGCAGCGGGCGCTCGGCGAGCTGCTGGGCGTGCCGTGGGGCGTCGTCGGCCGGGCGGTGCCGATCCTGTGCGACCTGGCGCTGATTCCGCTGGTGGGCAGGCTGGCCGCCGACCCTGGCAAGAGCGGGCTGCGCGCCTTCCAGTACGCCTGCGCCCCGGTGGGCGCGATGGTCAGCGCCATCCACGGCCAGTTCGCGCCGATCACCCTGCTGCTCGGGGTGGCGGCCCTGGTGGTGGCGCGGGACGGCGGCCGGGGGGCGGGCCGCGCGCACGCCGCCGGGATCCTCGTCGGGTTCGCGGTGACCTCGGCGAGCTGGGCGGCCCTGATGCTGCCCGGCGTGCTGCTCGCGCTGCCCGGGGTCCGCAACCGGGTCGTCGCGTTCGTGTGGACGGGCGTGGTGCCGCTGGTGTTCCTGCTGAGCGGCTGCGTGTTCCTGGGCACGCCGGTGGGCGACCTGCCCTCGACGCTCGCCAAGTCGCTGTCCACGCGGCCGGTGGTCGGCGACTGGGGCTGGACGGCGGTCGCGACGGGCGGGCAGCAGATCGTCGATCCGGCGTACGCCCGCCCCGGGCTGCTGATCCTCGCGGCCGGGGTGCTCGCCGCGGCGTGGTGGTGGCGCAGGGCCGACCCGGCCGTGCTCACGGCCGCGCTGCTGCTGGCCTTCCTGATCGCCACGCACCGGTTCGGCACCCAGTACCTGGCCTGGCCGATGCCGTACCTGATCGCCCTGGCCGGCCGCGGCACCTGGCCCGCCGTCGCCGTGTCCGGGCTCTGGGCCGGGTTCGGCTACCTGGTCACCACCCGCCTCGACGCGCCCGCCTGGCGGGACGCCCACGTGTGGTGGTCGCTGTCCTCGCTGGTCGTCATCGCCGTGCTCGTCCGCGCGCTGCCGCCCCGCGACCTCGGCACCCCCGGGAAGTCCGGGAGCAGCGAGCGGAGCGACCCGGCCCGCAGGGCGGCCGCCCAGACGCCCGCGCCGTAGGCCAGGTCGTCCAGCCGGCGGGCCAGCACGAAGCGCACCGGATCGAGGCCGGGGGAGACGCGCAGGTACTCGGCGACGCCGTCGGCGACGGCGGCGACCGCCACGGCGCGCCGGGCGCGGCGCGAGAACAGGCAGGCGGCGAGGCTGAGCGGCCACCAGTGCCGCAGCAGCAGGGCGCTGGTCTGCCCGGCGGTGCCGAGCAGCCCGAACCGGACGAGGTCGGCCGCCAGGCGGCGCGGACGGCCGCTGCCGGAGACGGTGCGCGACAGCCGCGCGAACGCGACGGCCGCCGCACCCGCCGCCACCGGCACCGACCAGCGCCGCTGGGCGAGGACCGCCGCCGCGGCGGCGGCGCTCCACGGGGTCAGCACGGCCGGGGCCACCAGCGCGCCGTGCCGCAGGGCCAGCGGGTGCGCCCCGGTGCCGTAGTAGGCCTTGCGGCGCAGCCAATCGGCCAGCCGGGTGCGGTGGTCGTGCCGGGCGGTGGCGGCGGGCTCGTAGCGCACCTGCCAGCCCCGGGCGGCCAGGCGCCACACCAGGTCGACGTCCTCGGCGACGCGCATGCCGTCGGTGAAGCCCCCGCCGAGGGCGTCGACCCGGGCCACCAGGCACGCGCTGGGCACCCAGCTGACCGCGGAGCGGGGGTGGACCAGCGCGGGCTCCGGGCCCAGGTCGAGGGACGACCGGGCGTCCTCGTAGCGGGAGATCCAGTTCTTTTCGCCCCGGCCGGGCAGCCCCAGGATCCGCGGAGCGGCGGCGGCGACGCGGGGATGGTGGAAATGCCGCAGCAGCGTGGCGAGCGCCTCAGGGGCGACGACCACGTCGGAGTCGACGAACGCCGCGAACGGGGTGCCGACCTTCGCCAGCCCGGCGTTGCGCGCCCCGGCGGGCCCCAGGTTGCGGTGCAGCGCGACCAGTTCGGCGCCGTGCCGGGCCGCCACCCGGGCGACGGCCCGCGGGTCGTCGGAGCAATCGTCCACGACGACGGCGCGGACGCGGCCCGCCAGGCCCGTCAGCAGCCGGTCCAGCGCGGCGGCGCGGTCGCGCACCGGCACGACGACCGTGACCCGCGACAGGTCCACCGGGGGCAGCTCGGCCACCACCGGGTCCGCCGCGCCGACGGCCAGCAGCCGCTCGGCGAGCCGCTGCGACAGCCGGTCGGTCACCTCGACGCGGCGGCCGTGCAGCAGCGCCGCCGCCCGCCGGTTCAGGCGCAGCAGCCGCACGGGCGCGCCGCCCACCAGGGTGCGGCCGCCGTCGTACACGCGGACGCGGCGGCCGAGTTCCACGACGAAGCCGTACGGCGGGCCGGGCGGGGCCGTGGCGCGGCTCATCCCCGGAAACCGCCCTCCGCGCCGATGACGGTGCCGGTCGCGACGCCGCCGGCCCGCGAGCAGCAGAACGCGATCACCTCGGCGATCTCGGCGGGCTCGATCAGCCGCCCGGTCAGCTGGGACGCCGCGAACGACTCCGCGCCGTCCAGCCCGTACAGGGCCGCCGTGGCCGACAGCATCGACGTGCGGGTCGAGCCGGGGGAGACGGCCACGGCGGTCGCACCGGTGCCCGCCAGGTCGGCGGCCAGCCCCCGGACGAGCCCGATCACGGCGTGCTTGGCCATGCCGTAGCCGGACAGGTGGTACAGCCCGCGCGTCCCGGCGGCCGAGGCGACCGCGACGAAGCGGCAGCCGCCGGGGTCGGGGCCGGCCAGCATGCGCGGCACGGTGACGGCGGCGGTGTTCCACACGCCCATGACGTCCACGTCCCACAGCGCCCGCACGTGCGATTCGGGCGTCTCCCACAGCGGCCGCCCCCCGGAGATCACGGCCGCGGCCGCCACGGCGGCGTCGATCCGGCCGAACCGCTCCACGGCCGTCGCCGCGGCGCGGTCCAGGGCGGTGCGGTCGCGGACGTCCGCGACCACCGCGACGACCTGGTCCGGATGCTCGTCGCGCAGGGCGTCCAGCTCGTCCTTGCCCGCGAGCGGGTAGGCCACCCCCGGCAGGTCGCCGGGGACGTCCCCGGCGCAGCAGTCCACGGCGACGACCCGGTAGCCGCGCCCGCACAGGGCCCGGACGGTGGCGGCGCCGATGCCCCGGGCGGCGCCGGTGACCAGCGCGACCCGCTCCTCCTCGGACGCGGGGCTCATCTGCGGCCCGCCCGGATGCGGCGCAGGCGGCCGTCGGCGCCGGGCGCACCGCCGTCGATCAGCGCGCACACCTCCTCGACCATCCGCCGCAGCACCCGCTCGCCCTCGGCGGCGGTGGCGGCGGTCGGGTCGCCGAGCACGCCCGACGGCGACACCGCGGCGACGCCCCCGGCGGCCATCGCGGGCAGCAGCTCGGCGACGGGCGCGGTGTTGCCGGGCGCGGCGCGCGCCATGTCCACCCGGTCGGGGGCCAGGTGCAGCATGAGCGAGGTCTCGGTGAACCCGGCGTGCGCGTCGGCGCCTTCGGCCCGGCACGGCGCCCACGCCACCCGGTGCCCCTCCCGCCGCATCCGCGCGACCGCGTCCGGCAGGCTCGGCAGGTTGCCGCCGTGCGCGTTGACGAACACGGTCCGCCCGCACCACGCCGACAGCGACCGCACCATCTCGACCAGCACCGACCGCAGCGCCTGGTGGCCGATGGAGACCGTCCCGGGGAACGACTGGTGCTCGCCGCTGGCCGCGTAGGCGACCGGCGGCGCGACCAGCACCGGCTCGTCCGGACGGCGCCGCGCCAGCTCGTCGGCCGCGCCCTCGGCCACCGCCGCCGCGATCACCGTGTCGGTGTCCAGCGGCAGATGCGGCCCGTGCTGCTCGAACGACCCCACCGGGACCAGGACGAGCGCCCTTTCGGGCACCTGCGGCCAGGACCGCCGCGCCAGCAGCGTCCGGCCGCTCATCGCCCGTCCGGCCCGGGCGCGGCGCCGAGCGTGCGGGTGAAGCCCTCGGGCACCAGCACGTCGTCGGGCGTCAGGTCGTGGATCGATGAGCGGCCCAGCCCGAGCAGCGCCGAGTCGATGCCGCCGCGCAGGATGTCCAGCACGTTCTCCACCCCGGCCTGACCGGCGGCGGCCAGCCCCCACAGGTACGCGCGGCCGATCATGACGGCGCGGGCGCCCAGCGCCAGCGCCTTCACCACGTCGCCGCCCCGCCGCACGCCGCCGTCCATCAGCACCTCCACCTGGTCGCCGACGGCGGCCGCGATGGACGGCAGCACCCGGATCGGCGCGGGCGTGCCGTCCAGGTTGTTGCCGCCGTGGTTGGACACCGAGATGGCGGTGACCCCGGCGTCGACGGCGCGGCGGGCGTCGTCAACCCGGCAGATGCCCTTGAGCATGAACGGCCCGTCCCACCGCCGTCGCATCCAGGCGATGTCGTCCCAGGTCGGCGGGGGAGTGCGCATCCATTCGCCGTACGCACCGAAGAACGTGGGCGCGGGCTGCCCCGGCTCGGCGAGGTTCGGCACCGTCAGCTCGGGCAGGCGGCGCGACCGGGCGTACCCGGCCAGCCAGGCGGGCCGCGCCAGCGCCTGCGGCGCCAGCCGCGCCATGGCCCTCAGGTCGAGCCGCTCGGGGATCCAGGGGCTGCCCCAGTCCCGGCCGTTGGAGAACGACCAGTCCAGCGTGACGATCAGGCCCGCCGCGCCGGCCTGCCGGGCGCGCTCCATCCGCCGGACCATCCAGTCCCTGGACCCCATCCAGTACATCTGGAAGAAGGTCTGCGAGTTGGCCGCGACGACCTCCTCGATCGGCTTGCTCGCGAACGAGCTGAGCCCCATCGCCGTGCCGCGCGCGGCGGCGGCCCGCGCCACCGCGACCTCGCCGTCGGGGTGCACCGCCTGCACCCCGGTCGGGGAGATGACCACGGGCAGCGAGACCGGCTGCCCCATGACGGTGGTCTGCTGGTCGCGCTTGGCCGACAGGTCCGCGACGTGCGGCGCGAACCCCAACTCGGCGAACGCGGCCATGTTGTCCCGGTACGACGTGCCCCGCTCGGACCCGGCCAGCAGCGCCGAGTACACCGACCGGGGAAGCCTGCGGCGGGCCCGCCGCTGGGCCTCGAGGACCGTCTCGAACCACGCGTCGCCCATGCGCTACCTCTCAGCTGTCTCAGGGGATGTCATCTCGGTGGCCGTGAAACCGGCCAGGGGGCTCTCCTGGCAGGGGGACGCCGGCGGCGCCGCCGGTTCGGGGCGCCTGCCGATCCGCACCGGCACGGGCCCGGGGGAGCGCCGCTTCCGGGGCGCGGTGCGGTGGGAGTGGTCCCGGCCGGGCGCGGGCACCGTCCGCCGCGGATCGGCCAGCGCCGGCTCGCCGTGGCCCTGGACGCACTCGGGGTCGGGCCCGTCCAGCGGCAGGCCCGTGAAGAACTTGGCCGCCATGCACCCGCCCCGGCACGCGTCGTAGAACCGGCAGGACGCGCAGGCACCGCCGTCCTGCGGCGCGCGGAGCCGCGCGAACAGCTCCGAGGTGCGCCACACCCGGGCGAAGCCCCCGTCGGTCAGGACGTTGCCCGCGCGGAAGGCGTCGTGGATGGCGAACGGGCAGGCGTACACGTCGCCGACCGGGTCGATCAGGCACACCACGCGCCCGGCCCCGCACATGTTCAGGCCCGGCAGCTTCCCGCCGAACCCGGCCAGATGGAAGAACGAGTCGCCGGTGAGGACGTTCTCGCCCGCCCGCACCAGCCAGTCGTACAGCTCGCGCTGCTGGGCCGGGGTGGGGTGCAGGTCGTCCCACACGTCGGCGCCCCGGCCGGACGGGCGCAGCCGCGTCAGCCGCAGCGTGGCGCCGTGCTCGTCGGCGATCCGCTTGAACTCGTCCAGCTGCGGCACGTTGTGCCGGGTGACGACGACCGACAGCTTGGCGTCCCGGAACCCGGCCGCGGCCAGGTTGTCCAGCGCGCGCATCGCGGTGTCGAACGACCCCGGCCCGCGCACCCGGTCGTTGACCTCGGCGGTGGCGCCGTCGAGCGACACCTGCACGTCCACGTAGTCAGTGGACGCCAGGTAGCGGGCGCGCGCGGGGTCGATGCGCACGCCGTTGGTGGAGAACTTCACGCCGACGTGGTGGTCGACGGCGTATTCCAGCAGGTGCCAGAAGTCCGGGCGGACGGTCGGCTCGCCGCCGCCGATGTTGACGTAGAACACCTGCATCGCCTGCAGTTCGTCGATGACCGCCTCGCACTTCTCGGTGGTCAGCTCGCGCGGGTCGCGCCTGCCGGACGACGACAGGCAGTGCACGCACGACAGGTTGCAGGCGTAGGTCAGTTCCCAGGTCAGGCAGATCGGCGCGTCCAGCCCGCGTTCGAACGTCTCGATCAGCGAGCCGGAGGCGGAGCCGACCGCGCCGTTCGCCTCGGCCGTCGTGTCGGTCATGGCGCCTCTCCCGTGGTGTCGCGTTGGCGGATCATGTCGGCGTCGGCGAGGCCGCGCAGCGCCCTGGCGTAGGCGCCCCACTGGGCGGCGGGCACGCCCGCCCGCTCCAGCGCGGTCCGGGCGTCGGGCGCGCCGCCCAGGCCCTGGACGACCTCCACGAGCTCCCTGCGCTTGAGGAAGGTCAACCGCCGGTTGCCGAAGTGGTAGGCCAGCGCCCCGAACGGTTCGGGGCGCAGCGCCACCGACGGTGACAGCTCCCATGCCTGGTCGAGGATGTCGGCCACGGTCGGCTCCCCGGTGCGGGCGTCAGTAGACGCCGCACATGCCGTCGATCGAGACCTCCTCGATCAGCGACTCCTCCTCCACCGCCTCGGCCGCCGCGTCGTCGACCTGCGGGGCGGTCTCCTCGACCGACATCATGGGCTCGGGCATGACGCCTCCTCGGCTCGGCTGGACTTGTCATGCACACTAATGGCACTGAGGGTCAAAAAGAAGGGGGCGCAGTGCGGTCAGCAACCCGGCGTCCGAAGGGGCGTCCGCCCGCCACCGATCATGCCGCGATCGAACGGGCGGCGTTCGCGCTCTTCACCGAGCGGGGCTTCGAGGCCACCACCCTGGACGCGATCGCCGAGGCGGCGGGCATCGGGCGGCGCACGCTGCTGCGCTACTACCCGTCCAAGAACGACATCCCGTGGGGGCAGTTCGACGAGAGCCTCGCCGACCTGCGCGCGTCGCTGGCGGCCATGCCGCACGACATCCCCGTCTACGAGGCGGTGCACCGCGCCGTGCTCGCCTTCAACCACGTGGACGAGGCGGCCGTGCCCCAGCACCGGCAGCGCATGACGCTGCTGCTGCGCACGCCCGCCCTGCAGGCCCACTCGGCGCTGAAGTACCGGCAGTGGCGCGAGG
The DNA here is from genome assembly GCF_030269545.1 of Actinomadura sp. NBRC 104425. GTDB lineage: Bacteria > Actinomycetota > Actinomycetes > Streptosporangiales > Streptosporangiaceae > Spirillospora > Spirillospora keratinilytica. The sequence continues at coordinate 144,241 of NZ_BSTN01000004.1, forward strand.
TCATCACCTGCTACGTCGCCGGCCGCCTGGGCCTGCCCCCCGACGCCCTGCTGCCGCGTGCCGTGGGGAACGTCACCCTCGCGCTGGCCCTGTCCGCCTACGAGGAGTGGCTGGCGCACGAGGACCGCACGATCGAGGAGTGCCTCGACGAGGCGCTGTCCGGCCTGCGCGCCTACTTCGCCGGCGCGGTCGGCCGGCCCCGCCACGCACGCGCGTGACCGGCGGCCGGACGGCCGCCGGTCACGGTAGAGCGCTGCGGGGGTCGTTGCGCGGTGTCAGTCCTCGTCCTCGAAGGCCTCGACGGCCTCTTCGTAGGCGTCCTCGTAAGCGTCCTCGTAGGCCTGCTCGTAGGCGGCCTGCTGGTAGGCGTCCTGGATCGCCTGCTGCTGCGCCTCGGCCATGGCCTCGGCGAGGGCGTCGCCGCCGTCGTCGCCGTCGCCGTCGTCGTCATCGTCGTCATCGAGCAGTTCGTTGACGACCGCGCCGGCCACGAAACCGGCGGCCGCGCCCGCCGCGACCCCGCCCCAGCCCGGGCCGCCGTGGCCGTGCGACCCGTGGTGGACGTCGTGGTGCACACCGTGATGGACGTCGTGGTGGACGGGGGCGAATCCGCCGTGGCCCCCGTGCAGGTGCCCGGCGACGGCGCGCAGCCAGTTCTCCAGCTCCTGCTCCCAGGCCATGTGCAGCGCCTCGTCGTGCGAGACGTGGAAGCGGCCGAACACGTCGTCGCCCTCGGCGAAGATGGTGCCGCGGCGGTCGGCCTCCAGCACCACCGCCAGCTCGTGCGGGCTCGCCACGAACGTCAGCTCGACCTCGTTGATCTGCCCGCCGTACTGCGGCGGCGCGTAGAACTCGATCTCCTGGTAGAAGGGCAGCTCCTGGTGCACCCCGGCGATGTGGCCCTGCTCGACGTCGGCGCTCTTGAACTGGAAGCCCAGCGCGCCGAACGCGTCGAGCACGCGCTGCTGCGACGGCAGCGGGCCGATCGAGACCGGGTCCAGGTCGCCGGCGTCCCTCGCCCCGGCGATCTCCAGCTCCGTGCGCACGCCCATGGCCATGCCGTGCAGGTGCTGTCCGTACACCTCGGTGAGCGGAAGCTCCCACGGCAGCGGCATCTGGAAGGGGATGGAGTGGTACTGCCCGGCCCCCAGGTGGAAACCGCCGGCGATCGCGCCCCGGTAGAACTCCACGCCCGCGGCGCCCTCGTGGTCGCCGTGCTCGAACTCGACGTTGGTGACCAGGCTCAGCACCACCTGCTGGACGTGCACGTCGTGGTCGCCGCCCTGGATGGTGACCTCCCCGGGCAGGTGCCCGCCCGGACGGCCGTGCGACTCGTGCAGCACCGTCTCCACCGAAGGCCCGCCCACCCCGAAGGCTCCGAGCAGCCGCTTGAAAACCATGGTTCCCCTCATCTGTCGTCGTTGACGGTCGCGGGCCCGCCGGCAACTATCTACGACACTTGTAGCACAAAGGTGGGGGACCAACCACCGATTCCCCGCGGGGGCGCCGCGCGGCCCGGCGCCGGGCCGCGCGGCACGGGCTGCTACCTTGGCTACTACAAAAGTAGTTCGTGGGTCGGCCGTGCCGCTCCGCCCGCTCCGGGGCGGGTTCGCCGTCCCCCCGCGGGGGAGCCGAACAGGTGGACAGTCAGCGCGTGCCCGGGGTGGACGACGCCCTCCCGAACGCCCTCCAAGCGGTGGCCGCGGACGCCTCCGGGCCGGCGCTCCACAGGCCGATGACCGACCTGCGCGCCGGACGCGGCACCGGGCTCCGCCGCGCGCGCCTGACGTTCGCGGCCGGCGACGTGGTCGTGGTCTCGGGCCTGCCCGGCAGCGGGAAGAGCACGCTCATCAGGCGGGTCGTGCCGGCCCGCGACGGGCGGGGCCGCCCGGTGCACACGATCGACGCGCAGGACGTCCGCGAGGCATGGGAGCGATGGCTGCCGTCCTGGCTGCCGTACGCGGTCTACCGTCCGGGCGTCCGCGCCGCGCACTACGCGCGGCTGGGGCGCGCACTGCGGTCCGGAGACAGCGTCGTGGTGCACGACTGCGGCGCCAACGGGTGGGTGCGCCGGTGGGCGGCGCGGTGCACGCGCCGCCGCGGGCGCCGCCTGCACCTGGTGCTGATGGACGTGCCGCCGCGGCAGGCCCTGCACTGGCAGGTGCTGCGCGGACGCACCGTGCCGCCCCGCGCGTTCGCCCGGCACCGCCGTGCGATCAGGCGGCTCGTCGCCGGGGCGGAGGCCGGACGGCTCCCCGGCGGCTGCGCCTCGGTCGTGCTGCTGGACCGCGCGGCCGCCGCCGCGCTGCGCACGATCGCGTTCGGTGGCGCGCAGTGAACGGCGGGCGGACGGCCGGTTACCCTTCCCGGTACGCATTCGACCTTGGAGGTGGACCCGTGGCGAGACGACCGCTGGGGCAGTTGGAGGCCGAGGTGCTGGCCGCTCTTGCCGCCGCCGGCGGTCCGGTCAGCACCGCCGACCTGCGGGCCCGCATCCCCGGGGAGCCGGCCTACACGACCGTCAACACCATCCTGTTCCGCCTGCACGCCAAGCACCTGGTCACCCGGGTGCGGCAGGGGCGGCACTACCTGTACCGGCTGGCGGTGGACGAGTCGCGCCTGGTGGCCGACCGGATGCGCGACCACCTGCGGCACGCCAGCGACCCGTCCAGCGTGCTGAGCCGCTTCGTGCAGAGCCTGACCGCCGAGGAGGCGGACGCGCTGCGCGCCGTCCTGCGGCGGTCCGGCGGCGAGCCCGAGGCCCCGGCGTGATCTGGCCGCTGACGTTCCTGCCCGCGGCGCTGGCGCTGGTGCTCGGCGTCGCGGTGAGCGTGGCGCCGCTGCCGCTGCATCCGGCCTGGTCGGCGCGGGTGCTGGCGGTGGTCGCCGGCGCCAGTGCGGTGGCCGTCGCCGGCACGCTGGTGTTCGTCGGCCTCAACTACGCCGCCACCCTGGCCCCGGGCCTGGCCGACCGGTACCTGCCCGAGTGGGCGCTGTTCGGCGACGACCAGCCGGTGCCCGCCGCCCTCGGCGTCCCGGCGCTGGCGCTCACGGCGCTGACCGCCGCCGTCGCCGTGCGGCTGGCGGTCCGCTGGGCCGCCGAGGTGCGGCACGCCCAGCGCGGCGCCGGCGAGGTGGTGCAGTCGGACGTTCCGCTCGCGCTGGCGGTCCCCGGCCGGGACGGCGGCGTGCTCGTCTCGCGCGGGCTGCTGCGCGTCCTCGACGGCATCGGGCTGCGGGTGGTGTTCGAGCACGAGGCCGCCCACCTGCGGCACCGCCACCACCGCTACCTGGCGGTCGGCGCGCTGGCCGCCGGCACGCTGCCGGTGCTGCGCCGGCTGAACGCCCGCCTGCGCTTCGCGCTGGAGCGCTGGGCCGACGAGGACGCCGCCGAGGCCGTCGGCGACCGTACGCTGGTCGCGCACACCATCGCCCGCGTCGCCCTGGCCCGGGCGGAGGCCGAGGCGTCCTCCTCGCCGCTGCCCGCGTTCACCGACTCGGGCGTCGTCCAGCGCGTGCAGGCGCTGCTGGCCGCCCCGCCCAGCAAGAACACCATCACCGGCCCGGTCCTGCTGACGGGCGTCGGCACCGCCACCGGGCTGCTGGCCTCGGCCGCCTGGCAGCTGGACCGCGCCTTCGGCCTGAGCATCCTGTGACCCGGTGACGCGCGCCGGGCGCGTCAGGGGCGCTGTTCGTCCACCAGCAGGGTCTGCAGGACCTGGCCGAACTCGCCGGAGGCGTCGGCCAGGGAGGCCTGGGCCAGGCCGCTGCCGCGCGGGCTTGCATGGACCCGGGCGTCCATGCAGATCCACTCGCCGACCGGGTCGCGGTGCAGCGCCACGGTGACGTCGGTGTTGATGACCTGCAGTTTGGCGAAGTCGTGCTGGGCGCCCACCCCCGAGGCGCTGTCGGCCAGCACGAGCGCGCGCACGAGCGGCGTGTCGTCCTCTCCGGCGACCAGGGGCACGCGCGCACGCGCCCACGTCCGGCCCGGGCCGCGCCCGGTGAACGAGCCCTCGGTGTAGCGCCACTCCATCGCCGACAGGTAGCCGCCCAGGTGCGCCCCGGGCCAGGCGGCCACGGCCTGGGGCGCGGCGGGCAGCGGGGGAGGGGCCGGCGCGTGGTCGGTCGGCTCGATGTGGTCGGGGGCGGCGACGATCCGCCAGCCGGTGGCGCGGGCGACCGGGCGCTCGTCGTGGAACAGCTCGCCTTCCAGCATGCTGACCCGCCGCCCCGGGCGCACCGTGCGGACGGCCACCCGCAGCGGCGCCACGGGCACCGGGGTGAGGATTTCCACCGTGACCCGCGCGACCCGCGTCCCCGGCACGGGGTCGTGCCGTTCGAAGGCCCGCCCCAGCAGCGCCGAGACCGGGCCGCCGTGCTGCAGGCCGGGCGACCACGGCCCGGCCGTGGCGGCGGTGCCGGCGAAGCGGTCCTCGTCGAGCGGCTCGTAGAACGTCTCGGCCGGCGGCGTGTCCACCTGATCTCCTTCCGATAGGTAGAACGCCATTCTAGCGACCATCCGCCAATTTGCTGCCGGCCGCGGCCGTCACGGGCCCGAGCGCATGCCCGTGCGGACGGCCTCGCGCTGGCCGTACACGCACAGCGCCCAGATCACGAAGACGTCCAGGGCGATCATCACAATCGACCACGTCGGGTAGTACGGCAGGAACAGAAAGTTCGCCACCGCGCTGACCACCGCCATGCCGATGCCGACGATACGGGCCAGCAGCCGGCCGGCCATGATCCCCCAGCCGATCAGCACCAGCAGGACCCCGATCACGATGTGGATCCACCCCCACGCGGTCACGTCCACCGAGAACGCGTAATCGGCGGTGACCACGAAGAACTCGCCCCGGGCGAGCGCGGCGATCCCGGCGATCAGCTGGAAGATCCCCACCGTGATCAGCAGGATGCCCGCGAACAGCACGACCCCGAGGGCCCACCCGAGCCGTCGCTCCGAGGTCGCGGTCGTGTCCGGTTTGTCGGCCATGGCGGCTCTCCTCGCATGTCGTGGAGCGGGGTGAGGCGGCGTCCGGCCGGGGTGTGCCCGGTCACATGAGCCGGACGGCTCTCTTCCCCCGTCGGGCAGCCGTTTCGGAGTCGTCTACCCCCGGTGCGGGGAGTTAGCCGGACGCACGGGCCCGCCGGCGTCGGGGCGGCGCGGCATGCGGTCGCGCGTCCGCCGTTCGAGGGCGATCGGCGTCTCGGTGCTGGTGACGCGCTGACTGCGGTGAATCTCATGATCGGAATCCAGCCGCGCCGCGACCGCGGTGCGGCATGCTAACGCAACGGATCCCAGTGCGGAACGCCGCTGAGGTTCCTATGCTTGCGTCTTTGGGCGCAAAGTCCGATGCGGTGTTGCGTGCGGCGATCGTCGTTTGCTGTTCTCTCACCGACGAGAGGAGTCCGGTCGTGGGCGCGTACACACTGGAAGACCGTTACCTGCGCGAGGACGGCGAGGTCTATCTCACCGGCATCCAGGCCCTGGTGCGGGTCCTGTTCGACCGGGTGCGGCACGACCGGCGCGCGAACGGGAGATCGACGTCGGTGTTCGTCTCCGGCTACGAGGGCTCCCCGCTGGGCGGCTACGACCTGGAACTGGCCAGGCGCGGCCGCCTGCTCGACGAGTACCGCGTGGTGCACCGGCCCGGACTGAACGAGGAACTGGCCGCCACCTCGGTGATGGGCAGCCAGCTCGCCGCCGGGCTCGGCCTGCGCACCGACGGCGTCGCCGGGTTCTGGTACGGCAAGGCGCCCGGACTGGACCGCGCCACCGACGCCCTGCGGCACGCCAACATGGCCGGGGCCGACCCGAACGGCGGCGCGGTGGCGCTGGTCGGCGACGACCCCAACGCCAAGTCCTCCACCATCCCCTCGGCCTCCGAACTCGCCCTGGCCGACCTGGCCATCCCGGTGCTGTTCCCCGCGGACCCGCAGGACATCCTGGACTTCGGCCGACATGCGGTGGAGCTGTCGCGGGCCAGCGGGCTGTGGTCGGCGCTGAAGGTCGTCTCCAACGTCGCCGACGCCGCCGCCACGGTCACGGTGAACGCCGAGTGGACGCCCCCCGCGATGCCCGACGGCGCCTACCGGCACAAGCCCAGCGGCCGCCTGCTCGGCCAGGAGCTCGCCGGCCTGGAACGCGGCCTGCACGAGGTGCGGCTGCCGCTGGCGCTGGAGTACATCCGGGCGAGCGGCCTCAACCGCATCGTCCACCGCGGCGACCGCGACCGGATCGGCATCGTCACGGCCGGGAAGGCCTACCTGGACGTCCGCCAGGCGCTGCGGATCCTCGGGCTGGACGACGCCGCCCTGGCCCGCTCCGGCATCCGCCTGCTCAAGCTCGGCGCGATCTACCCGCTGGAGCCGCAGACCATGCGCGAGTTCGCCGCCGGGCTCGAGGAGATCGTGGTCGTCGAGGAGAAGCGCGCGTTCCTCGAACCCGCGGTGAAGGAGGTGCTCTACGGCCTGCGCGACGCCCCCGAGATCCACGGCAAGGACCTCTTCAGCCCGCTCGGGGAACTGGACCCGGACCTGATCGCCAAGGGGCTGCGCGGGCGGCTGGCCCGCCACGCCGAACTCGCCCCGCCGCCGGCGCGCAGGCGCGAGCGCATCTCTCTTCCGCTGCTCGCCCGCACCCCGTACTTCTGCTCCGGCTGCCCGCACAACTCCTCCACCAGGACCCCGGAGGGGACCATCGTCGGAGCCGGCATCGGATGCCACACCATGGCGCTGTTCATGGACCCCGAGACCGTCGGCGACGTCGTGGGGCTGACCCAGATGGGCGGCGAGGGCACGCAGTGGATCGGCATGGCGCCGTTCGTCGACGCCCGGCACTTCGTGCAGAACATCGGCGACGGCACCTTCACCCACTCCGGCAGCCTCGCCGTCCGCGCGGCCGTCGCCGCCGGCGTGAACATCACCTACAAGCTGCTGTACAACTCGGCCGTCGCGATGACCGGCGGGCAGGACGCGGTCGGCGCGCTGCCCGTGCACAAGGTCGCCGAGCTGCTGCTGCTCGAAGGCGCCGCCAAGGTCGTCATCACCAGCGCCGAGCCGCGCCGGCTGCGGCGCGCCGCGCGCGTCAAGGGCGTCGAGGTGCGCCACCGCAGCGAACTGCGGCGCACCCAGGAGGAGCTCGCCGCCATCCCCGGGGTGACCGTCCTCATCCACGAGCAGGAGTGCGCGGCGGAGAAGCGCCGCAAGCGGCGCCGCGGCAAGGCGCCCACCCCCGCGCGCAGGGTGTTCGTCAACGAGCGCGTCTGCGAGGGCTGCGGCGATTGCGGCGGCAAGTCCAACTGCCTGTCGGTGCAGCCGGTCGCGACCGAGTTCGGCCGCAAGACCGCGATCCACCAGTCGTCGTGCAACCTCGACTACTCCTGCCTCGACGGGGACTGCCCGTCCTTCCTGACCGTGGAGCCGGGCGGACGGCGGCCGCGCCGCACCTTCGCCGAGCTGCCCGCGGACGCCGTGCCAGAACCCGACCGGCGCACCGGCGCAGGCGGCGGCTTCACCGTCCGCATCGCCGGCATCGGCGGCACCGGAGTCGTCACCGTCGCGCAGATCCTGGCCACCGCCGCGTTCCTGGACGGTCGGCACGTGCGCACGCTCGACCAGACCGGGCTCGCCCAGAAGGGCGGCGCCGTCGTGTCCGATGTCAAGGTCACCGCGGCCCCGGTGGAGCAGGCGGCCAAGCTCGCCGCGGGCGAATGCGACCTGTACCTGGCGTGCGACGCGCTGGTCGGCGCCGACCCGGCGCACCTGCGCGCCGCCGACCCGGCCCGGACCACCGCCGTGGTGTCCACCACCGAGGTCCCGACCGGACGCATGATCGCCGACCCGTCCGTGACGTTCCCGGACGCCTCGCGCATCCGCGCCACCCTGGACGCCGCGACCGCCCGCGCGTACTACCTGGACGCCCGCGGCCTGGCCGAGACGCTGTTCGACGACGACCAGTACGCCAACATCCTCCAGCTCGGCGCCGCCTACCAGACCGGCGCGCTCGGCGTCACCGCCGCGAGCATCGAACGGGCCATCGAGCTCAACGGCACCGCCGTCGCCGCCAACCTCCAGGCGTTCCGCCGCGGCCGCCAGGCCGTGGCCGACCCCGACGGCCTGCGCCGGGAACTGGCACCGCAGGAGGCACCGCGGCCGGAACCGGAGAGCGCGCCGAAGGTCCGCTCCCTGGTCGCCGCCGAACCCGGCACCGAACTGGCCCGGATCCTCGATGTGCGCGTCCCCGACCTCGTCGAGTACCAGAACGCCGACTACGCCGCCGAGTACGCCCGGTTCGTCGAGCGCGTGCGCGGCAGGGCCCCGCACGTCGCCGAGGCGGTGGCGCGCAACCTGTACAAGCTCATGGCGTACAAGGACGAGTACGAGGTCGCCCGGTTGAGCCTGGACCCGCGGCTGCGGGCCGAGATCGCCGACCGCTTCGGCGACCGGGCGCGGGTGGCCTACCGCCTGCACCCGCCGATCCTGCGCGCCCTCGGGTTCAAGCGCAAGATCGCTTTCGGTCCGTGGTTCAACGGCGTGTTCCGGGTGCTGCGGGCGATGCGCCGCCTGCGCGGCACCCCGTTCGACCCGTTCGGCCGCACCCGGGTGCGGCGCACCGAGCGCGCGCTCGTCGCCGAGTACCGCCGGGCGATCGAACGCGCCCTCGACGCCGCGCCCGACCACCCGCTGCTGGCCGAGCTCGCCGAGCTGCCGGACATGGTCCGCGGCTACGAGGAGATCAAGCTCGGCAACGTCGCCCGGTACCGGGCCCGGCAGGCCGAGCTGCTGGCCGCCATCGAGTCCGGCGACCGGAGCCCGGCGGGCGCCTCGTCGTCCTGATCCGCAGTCCGGCCCGCCGCGGGGCGCGGCGGGCCGCCGCGCCCCGCGGCGCGCATCAAAGCGGCTCGCCGCGCACCCCGGAACCGCCTTAACGGAAAGGAGACTGCAGCACGACCGAAAAAGCGCGCATAATCTGACCTATACGTGGCCAGGGGTAGGTGGAGTCCGGATGCTCCCCGACCGCGCAACCGGCACGCGACAGGCCGGCACCGGCATCCGCACCGATTCGCGCCGTTTTCTTCGTGCTCGGGGTGGCCGGAACGGTCGCGGATCGGTCTGCGCGGCGTCCGGCGGCGGTCGATACCGCCTTAACATCCGGAAATCGACGCACCCGGTGTGCCGACACGGCGACACATGTGGTACGTGTTCACCTGACCAGTGGCGGTCACTGGTCCATCCTTGTCACAGCGTGTCCGATCGGACGGGCACCGGTCACGCAGTGATCTTGCGTGGCAACATTGGAGCGAGTGCACAGTGGAAAGTGCACAGTCCTCGAAGGGATCCGAACACATGGCAACGCGACCGCACATGGCGAAGCTGGACGATGTCACCAAGTTCGCCGAAGGGCTGTCCAACGACTACCTGATGTGCCGCACCTGGGCGCACGCGTGGGACCCGCGCACCTCCGCGGTGCAGCGCGCCAACGGCCGCATCCACTGGACGGTGGAGTGCTCCACCTGCGGCACCATCCGCACCCGTGTCATGACACCCAGCGGCGGCATCGTCGGTAACCGCTACAGCTACCCCGAGGGCTACCAGTCCGGTGGCATCGGCCGGATCGGGCAGCGCGGCCTGGCCGCCATCCGCATGGAGTCGCTGAAGCGAATCGGTGGCGTCTGATGCAGGAAGTGTTGATCGTCACTTACTGCGACCGCTGCTACCAGGACGATCAGACCAAGAACGACGCCGCGCACACCGTCGAGGTGAGCATCGGCACCGACCAGGCCAGGCTCGACCTGTGCCCGCGCTGCGACGAGGAGCTGCTGGCGCCGCTGCGGGAACTGCTGCGCACCCGCGGCCCCGCGCAGCGGGCACTGGAGAAGGCCGCCGGCAACGGGGCCGAGCAGCGCCCCGCCCGGGTCCGTCCGGACGTCTCGGTGCGCTGCGGGGAGTGCGACACGCAGATCGCGCTGCGCAACCGCGGCAGCCACAGCCGCGCGAGCCACGGCTGCGACCCGCAGGAGATCCAGTGGTACTTCGGTGACGACGTCACCGAGGTGTGGGCCTGCTCCTGCGGCCTGGCGTTCCCCAACGAGCACGGCCGGACGACCCACGCGCACCGCGTCGGTCACCCGCTGCCCGAGGCCACCGGTCCCCAGGCACCGCCCCGCGCCGCCTGACCGCGCCGCTTGACGGGGCGGTGCCGCCGGGCCCCATGCCGACGACGCCGCGTGTCATCGACACCGCCGCGCGTGGCCGCTCACACGCGCGGCGGGACGGACGAACACCGCGGCTCGGCGCCGGGCGCCGGAGCGGACGCCGGTCTCCAGGAACGATGAGCGCAGGGAGCGGCCGCCGGCGGGCCCGCCGGCGGTCACCCGACCGGTGCCGAGGTGCGGGACGACCGCCCGGCGGCCGCTCCCGATGACCAGGCCGAGCGGCCGGAGGGCGCCGCGGCGGTCAGCCGCACCGCGCATCCCCTCCGGTGCCCGCGCCCGCCTCGGGCCGAAACGACGCCGGCCCGGTCGCCCCACCACGTGGTGGTCGGGACGACCGGGCCGGCGTCTGCGTGTCAGGGCCCCTGGGCGCGCGGATCAGTCGGTGCCGGACTCCATGGCGGCGTGGTCGAGCATCTCGTCGTCGGACGGGACCGCGGCCGAGACGTCACCGCGGGAGGCGATCGCCGCGGCGCCGCCCTCGGGCATCGCGCCGATCAGCCCGGTCGAGGCCGCCTGCGCGGCGCCGACCAGCGGCGGCTGCGCGCTGCCGACCATCCCCAGCGCGGCGTACTGCTCCAGCTTGGCGCGCGAGTCGGCGATGTCGAGGTTGCGCATGGTGAGCTGGCCGATGCGGTCGACCGGCCCGAAGGCCGAGTCCTCGGTGCGCTCCATGGACAGCTTGTCGGGGTGGTAGCTGAGCGCCGGCCCGGTGGTGTCGAGGATGGAGTAGTCCTCGCCGCGCCGCAGCCGCAGCGTCACCTCCCCGGTGACCGCCGCCGCCACCCAGCGCTGCAGCGACTCGCGCAGCATCAGCGCCTGCGGGTCCAGCCAGCGGCCCTCGTACAGCAGCCGGCCCAGCCGCCGCCCCTCGTTGTGGTAGATGGCGAGGGTGTCCTCGTTGTGGATCGCGTTGACCAGCCGCTCGTAGGCCGCGTGCAGCAGCGCCATGCCCGGCGCCTCGTAGATGCCGCGGCTCTTGGCCTCGATCACCCGGTTCTCGATCTGATCGGACATGCCCAGGCCGTGCCGGCCGCCGATGGCGTTGGCCTCCAGCACCAGGTCGACGGGGGAGGCGAACTCCTTGCCGTTGATGGTCACCGGCCGGCCCTGCTCGAAGCCGATGGTGACGTCCTCGGTGGGGATCTCCACGTCCGGGTCCCAGAACCGCACGCCCATGATCGGCTCGACGATCTCGATGCCGGCGTCGAGATGCTCCAGCCTCTTGGCCTCGTGGGTGGCGCCCCAGATGTTGGCGTCGGTGGAGTAGGCCTTCTCGGTGCTGTCGCGGTAGGGCAGGTCGTGGGCGAGCAGCCACTGCGACATCTCCGTGCGGCCGCCGAGCTCGCTGACGAAGTCGGCGTCCAGCCACGGCTTGTAGATGCGCAGGGACGGGTTGGCCAGCAGCCCGTACCGGTAGAACCGCTCGATGTCGTTGCCCTTGAAGGTGGAGCCGTCGCCCCAGATCTGCACGTCGTCCTCGAGCATGGCGCGCACCAGCAGGGTGCCCGTCACGGCCCGGCCGAGCGGCGTGGTGTTGAAGTAGGCGCGGCCGCCGGAGCGGATGTGGAACGCTCCGCAGGCCAGCGCCGCCAGGCCCTCCTCGACGAGGGCGGTCCGGCAGTCGACCAGCCGGGCGATCTCGGCGCCGTAGGTGGTGGCGCGCCCGGGCACCGAGGCGATGTCGGGCTCGTCGTACTGGCCGACGTCGGCGGTGTAGGCGCAGGGGATCGCGCCCTTCTCGCGCATCCACGCGACCGCGACCGAGGTGTCGAGGCCACCGGAGAAGGCGATCCCGACACGTTCACCGACAGGCAGGGAAGTGAGCACCTTGGACACGAGTACAAGTATGCATGCCAATGCATGATCATGCAACTCGATCGCATTGCGGAGCGGAGTGTCGGTGGGGGAGTCGGTAATCGGCGGCATGATCGATGAAAGGCGGCAGGACGACCTGCGGCAGTACGTCCGGCTCCTGCTCGCGTTGGGCGAGGAAGACTTCGACGGCATCGTGCAGAACGGCACCGAGTACCTGGACGACGCCCCCGGCGCCGAGGCGCCGGCCCGGCGGCTCGCCGAGGAGGAGTTCGCCGGATACCTGGCCGACCAGCGGACCTGGCCGGAGGTGCTCGAATCCGACCGGCTGCTGCGCGCGTTCCGCGACCTCGACCTCGCGGGGATCGTGGCCAGGGTCGACTTCACCTGCTGCCAGAGCTGCGGGGTCTGCGAGATCGGCGACGAGGTGCCCGACGACGAGCACCACGCCTACCGCGGCTACGTCTTCTGCCACCGGCAGGACATGCACGGCGCCGTGCACGGCGACGGGCTGTACCTCTCCTACGGCGTCTTCACCGACGCCCCCGTGCAGGTGCCCGGCGGCTCGGCCGCCATCGGTGAGGAGGTCGCCGCGGCGCTGCGCCGCCACGGCCTGCAGGTGGACTGGGGCGGGGACCCCGGCAAGCGGATCGGCGTGCCCCTCACCTGGCGTCGCCGCCGCTTCGGCCGGTTCGCCGTCTGGCCGGGCGGCCCCGCGCCCGCCGCCGCCCCCGGGCCCGGCGGCCTGTCCGTCAGCTACTGCGACCACCGGCGGGGCCACCACGAGGACCGGCCCGTGCCGGTGTCACTGGCGGAGGCGCGCACCGTCCTGCACGCCCTGACCCCCTGGGAGAACAACTTCGCCGTCTTCGAGGGCCGGTCGGGCGAGGTCGTGCAGATGCGCTGGAAGAAGGGGCGCCGGCTGTGGCTGGAGAGCCCCGACCCGGCCGCCCGCTGCTCACGCGGACGTCACGTCACCCCTGACGAGGCCGACGACCTGGTGACCGCCCTGGCCCGCGAGGACCGGGTGGCCCTCGACCGCCTGGGCGAGGTGGAGACCGTCCCCTGGGGCTGACCCGCGCCGGACCGCCGGGGGGCGGTGCTCGCTCGTTCCCCCCGGCGGGGTCCCGGTGCCGGTCAGTCGGTCTGGCCCCACAGGTCCGGGCCGAAGACCTCGTAGTGGATGCGCTCGTCGGAGACTCCCGCGGCGAGCAGCTCCCGGCGGATACCGCGCATGAACGCGATGGGGCCGCACATGTAGACGCGGGCCTTGGGCGGCAGGGACAGTCCGTCCAGGTCCATGAGACCGGTGCGGACCTCCTCGTCCGCCGATGAGGCGGCGCCGTCCGGCTCCTCATACCAGGTGATCCGCCGGACGCCGGGCATCGCGCGGGCGGCGCTGGTGATCTGGCCGCGCAGCGCGTGCGTGCCGGGGGAGCGGTCGGCGTGCAGCGCCAGCACGGGCCGGTCGGGGGCGGTGGCCGCCAGGTGGTCGATCATCGCCGCGACGGGGGTGACGCCGATGCCCGCGCTGATCAGCAGCAGCGGGTCGGAGTCGTCGTCCAGCACCAGGTCGCCGAACGGCGGGGACACCTCCAGCAGGTCGCCCTCGGCGACGTTGCGGTGCAGGAAGGTCGACACCGCCCCGTCGGGCGCGCCGTCCTCGCCGCGCACCCGGCGCACGGTGATCTGGATGGCGTCGCCGGTCGGCACCCGTGACAGCGAGTACTGGCGGGGCTGGCGCAGCCCGTCGGGCAGTGTCACGGCGACGCTGACGTACTGGCCGGGACGGTATCCGGGGACGCCCTGCCCGTCGGTGGGCTCCAGGACGAAGGAGAGCACGTCGTCGGTTTCCGGGCGCCGCTCCGCCACCCGCCACGGGCGGAACGCGTCCTCGGGCGTGCAGGACGCCTCGTGGTAGAGCCGCGCCTCCTCGGCGACCAGCAGGGTGGCGAACAGCCAGTACACCTCCGACCAGGCCGCGTGCACCTCGGGCGTCACCGCGGGGCCCAGCACCTCCGCCACCGCCTCCAGCAGGTGGCGGCCGACGATCGTGTACTGGTCGGGGCGCACGCCGAGGGAGGCGTGCTTGTGGGCGATGCGCGACAGCAGCAGCTGGATGGACGCCGGCCCGCCCTCACTGGTAAGCCGTTGCGCGAAGGCCGCCACCGCAAGCGCCAGCGCCTGCCGCTGCTCCCCGTTGGCCTGGTTGCCTTGGTTGAACAGGTGGCGCAGCTCGGGATGCGCGGCGAACATCGCATCGTAGAACGTCGCGGTGATCTGGGTGCCGTGGTCTATGACGGCGGGCAGGGTGGCCCGCACGGTGTCGGCGTGATCGGGCGACAGCATGGGTCTCCTCTCAGCGGTTCAACAGGTAGTCGACGGCGTCGGCGGCGGTGTAGTCGCCGCCGGGTCCGTCGAGCAGGTCGGGGAGGAAGCCGAGGTCCTGCCCGAGCGTCAAAAGCGGCGGCTCGGTGTAGCCGTCCGGGCGGTGCTGGGCCAGACCGATCCCGGCGACGAGCCCGTTGCACAGGCAGCGCCGCCCGGCGGTGTCCTCCGCCGCTCCGCCTTTACGGATGTAGTCGTCGACCGGTTCAGCGGGGCAGCGGAAGCCGACCGCGCCGTTGGCCCTGACGTACGGGGTACGCAGATAGCCCAGATCGCACAGGCGCGGGCGGTCGCGGTAGACCTCCGCTTCCGACAGCGTGCCGGGCAGCTCAGCGACCTTGAACGGGAACCCCGCCGGCGAGGCGTCCGGGTCGTTGCGCACCCGCAGGCCGCCTGTCAGGGCGGCCTGGAGGAGCCGCCGCCGCAGCCGGGGGTCGAGGCCCGACTCCCGGCACAGCGCGAAGATCGTCCCGGCCTGGATCCCGGCGGCGCCGGACGAGCGGGCCGCGGCGGCCGCACCGGGGGCGGCGTGCCCGCCGGCGAGCCAGAACGGCGCACCGAGCGCGGCGATCTTCGCCGGGTCGACGCGGTCCCGCGGCCCGTAGACCGGCTCGCCCGCCTCGTCCAGCCGCAGCCGCCCGCGCGGCGGGGCGCTGTGCCCGCCCGCCACCGGGGACTCCACGACGAACCCGTCGGGGCGGGTCTGCGGGGACCGGTGCAGGTACGCGGCCAGCACGGCGGAGGAGACGATGGCCAGGAACCGCGGCCGGGCCGGCGGCGCCGCCGCCCCGGTCAGCTCCGACGGGGTGAAGGCGATGGTGCGGCCGCGTTCGGCGCCGGCGACGGTGACGGTCAGCTCGCCGGTCCTGCCCGCGGCGAACGCGTCCAGCAGGGCGGGGATCTGCGTGGGGATCCCGGCGCCCATCAGCACGTAGTCCACCCCGGCGAGCATCGCGCCGTAGACCGCGGCCGGGGTGGCGAGCTGGATCTTCTCCAGGTAGTTGATCCCGACGGGACCGCCGTGCCCCTGCCTGGCCAGCCACACCTCGGAGAAGTTGGCCGCGGCGGTCAGCTCGTCGCGGGCCCGGGAGGGGCGCAGGCCGAGCCTCGGCACGGGCCGGAACGGCCGCCCGGGGGCGATGCCGCCGGGGACGAAGTAGCGCCGCAGGATCCGTTCGGCGACCTCGGGGACGGGGAAGGCGCCCAGCGCGCGGCGCAGGTGGCCGCCGGGGTCGCCGAGCTGGAGGCGGCGCGCCAGCAACACGTCCAGGGCCACCCCCGAGACGACCCCGAGCTGACCGGTCCGGGCGACGGCCCGCGCCAGCCGCCACCCGGAGACCCCGGCTCCCATGCCGCCCTGGATCAGGGCCGGGAGAAACGGCTCAGCCACGGCGCACCCGCGCCCGCGCGTCCCCGGAACGGCGGGTCCCGCCGGCGGCGGAGGGGGTCGCAATCGGCAGAGCGATGCCGACGGCGCCGCGCGGCGGCCGTCCGGGGCCGATGGGCATGAAGACTTCCTCCTCGGAGTGCGCCGGCTCCGGCGGCTGTGCACCCCGCCCCGGGCCGGCCTGTGTGCCGGTGCGCCGCCCGCCGGTCTCCGGCGGGCGGCCGAGTCACATCCTGGGTCACCGGCCCGGCGCGGCGGCCGGGACTTTGGTCCCGAAAAGGCAGACCTTTCGGCACACCGGGACGATATGGAACGTGACGTGCGGCACGCCGCGGGTCAGTCGTCG
This sequence comes from Actinomadura sp. NBRC 104425, assembly GCF_030269545.1. GTDB lineage: Bacteria > Actinomycetota > Actinomycetes > Streptosporangiales > Streptosporangiaceae > Spirillospora > Spirillospora keratinilytica. The sequence goes on from NZ_BSTN01000004.1 coordinate 160,391, forward strand.
TCGCCGAGTGGCGCGCGCCATACCAGCGACGTTCCGCCGCCGGGACGCGGCCGCGTCCGGAAGGAGCCGCCCAGCCCCTCGGCGCGCTCGGCCATGTTGCGCAGCCCGCTGCGGCGGCCGCCCTCGGGGATGCCCACGCCGTTGTCCTCCACGCGCAGCACCACCTCCTCGTCGCGGACGTCGACCGCCAGGTGCGCCTCGGTGGCCCGGGCGTGCCGGGCGACGTTGGACAGCGCCTCCCGCGCGACGGCCACCAGGTGCTCGCCGATCTCGTCCGGGACGGCGGTGTCCAGCAGGCCGTCCAGCCGGACCGACGGGGCGAAGCCGAGGTTCTCGGTGGCCGCGTCGGCGACCTGGTGCAGGCGGTTGCGCAGGCCCTGGTCGTCGGGCGCGGTCTGCAGGGCGAAGATGGTGGAGCGGATCTGCCGGATGGTGTCGTCCAGGTCGTCCACCGCGCGCTGCACCCGGACCGCCACGTCCCGCCGCTGAGTGATCTTGCTCGCGCTCATCAGCGTCATGGCCGTGGCGAACAGCCGCTGGATCACGGTGTCGTGCAGGTCCCGGGCGATGCGGTCGCGGTCCTCCAGCAGGGCCAGGCGCTCGGCGTCGCGGCGCCGCCCGGCCAGCTCCAGCGCCACCGCCGTCTGGCCGGCGAACGCCTCCAGCAGCCGCTGGACGACGTCGCTGAACGCCGCCGTGCTCGGCGGGTTCACCAGGGCCAGCACGCCGCGCGCCGAGGCGCCCAAACCCAGCGGAACGACCAGCAGCGGACCGGGCTGCGATCCCGCGGCGAGCGCGGCGCCGTGCGGCACGGCCGTGCCGTCCACCACGCGCAGCGACGCGCCGGTGCGGTACACCTCGGCGGCGGCGCCCTCGTCGATCGGCACGCGCAGCCCCCGCGGCGGGTCGCCGTGGGCGCCGTCGGCGGCCTGCAGCACGAACTCGCCTGCGGACTGGTCGGCCAGCCACACCCCGGCCACCGCGGCGTCGGCGATCTGCCGGGCCCGCCGCGCCACCAGCGTCATGGCCTGGTGCGGCTCGGTGCCCGACAGCAGCGCGGTGGAGATCTCCGCCAGGGCCTCCAGCCAGCGCTCCCGGCGCCGCGTCTCGTCGTACAGCCGGGCGTTCTCGATCGCCACCCCGGCCGCGGTGGCCAGCGCGACCACCATGGCCTCGTCGTCCTCGTCGAACTGTGCGCCGCCGGCCTTCTCGGTCAGGTACAGGTTGCCGAAGACCTCGTCGCGGACCCGGATCGGCACGCCCAGGAACGTGCGCATGTGCGGATGGTCCGGCGGGAACCCGTAGGCCTCGGGGTGGGTGGTCAGGTCGGCCAGCCGCAGCGGTCGCGGCTCCTTGATCAGCAGGCCCAGGATGCCGCGCCCGTGCGGCCACTGCCCGATGGCCTCGATCTCCTCCTCGCTCACCCCGACGGCGACGAACCGGGCGAGCCGCTCGCCCTCCCCGCCGATCACGCCGAGTGCACCGTACCGGGCGTCCACCAGCGTGGTGGCGGCCTCGACGATGCGGCGCAGCACCGTCTCCAAATCCAGTTCGCTGCCGATCGACACGACGGCCTCCAGCAGCGCGTGCACCCGGTCGCGGGTGACGCGCGCCGCCTCCAGCCGCACGTGCAGCTCGGCGAGCAGATCGTCCAGCCGCAGCTGCGGCAGCATCAACCTGACGCGTTCGTCGTCGTCCTGAGCCACCGGCCAAGTCCTCACCGTGGGCGCGGGCGATATGAGGGTCCGAAAGAATCGTGGTGCGGCGCCCGTCCGCTGTTCTCCGGGCGTCACCACGAGGTTAAGGGATCCCCTCGGCGACCCCTCCTCGGGGCATGCGGGCTCCGCGTTGGTCCTGTTGATCAGAGGACCTTCGTCCCTGGGGTGCCGGTTCCGCCGCGGCGAGGCTGGGCGTGACAGCAGCATGTGGAGGTCCGCCATGCCCCACCCCTTCGCCACACACGTCGGCATCCGCCGCTTGGTGACGGCGGCGATCGCCGCCCCGTCGGTGCACAACACCCAGCCCTGGCGGTTCCGGTGCGAGGACAAGCGGGTCCTGGAACTGCACGCCGACCCCGGGCGCAGGCTGCCGGTGCTGGACCCGCGCGGACGGCTTCTGCACATCAGCTGCGGGGCGGCGCTGCTCAACCTGCGGCTGGCGATCCGGGTCACCGGGCACCGGCCGCTGGTCCAGCCGATCCCCGACCCGGGGCGGCCCACGCTGCTGGCGGCGGTGCGGGCCGAGCGGGCGCCCGGGCCGTCCCTGACCGACGCGGAGCTGTACGCCGCGATCCCGCTGCGGCACACCAGCCGCCGCCCGTTCTCCAAACGGCCGGTGCCGCAGGAGGTCCGCCGGGAACTGGTGGCCGCCGCCCGGGCCGAGGGGGTCGCGCTGAGCCTGCCGGGACCGCAGGCCACGGCCTACCTGCTCAGCCTGGTCGCCGCCGCGGACCAGGAACTGGCCGCCGACCCCGGCTACCTCGCCGAACTGGCCCGCTGGACCTGCGACGGCGGTCGGACCGACGGCGTCCCCTCGTACACCTTCGGGCCCCGGCCCAGCGGACGCGGCGTGCCCGTGCGCGACTTCGGCCTCGCCCGGCCCGTGTCCGGACGGGAGGTCGACCACTTCGCCGCGCGGCCGCAGCTGGGCGTGCTGATGACCCGCGGCGACGAGCCGGAGGACTGGCTGCGGGCCGGGCAGGCGCTGCAGCGGGTGCTGCTGACCGCCACCCGGCGCGGGGTGTCGGCCTCGCCGATGACGCAGCCGCTGGACATGCTGGACCTGGACCGGGAGCGGGACCTGCAGCGGCGGCCCGGCATGCCGCGCGCGTCCGGCCACATCCAGATGATCATCCGGTTCGGCTACGGGCCGCCGGTGCCGGGTTCGCCCCGCCGTCCCTTCCCCGAGGTCCTCGAACGCGCCTGACCCGGCGGACGAGGGGGCCGCGGGGCTCCGCCCGCGGCCCCCGGTGGAGTCACGGGTTCTGGATGATGGTGAAGGTCGTCGTGGTGTTGCGGATGTCCTCGTCGTTGTCGGTCAGCCGCAGGCCGTTGAACGTGGCCGAGCCGACGGCGGGGCCCTGACCGGGTTCGGGCAGCTCGTTCACCCAGATGCCGAAGCCGGACTTGGCGTCGAACTCGTCACCGCTCTTGCGCGCCCCGGAGATGGAGATGTCGGTGAAGACGGTGTCGGTGATGGGATTGAGCGGCAGGCCCCCGCTGTACTTGGTCTGGAACATGATGCCCGAGTATGTCGGGTCGACGATATCGACGTCGCTGATGCGGATGCCCCGGAACGGGAATTCGCCGGAGAACAGCCACAGCGCGGGGAACGTCTGCTGCCCCCAGAAATGGCCGCCCGCCCGCACCAGCGAGATGTTCTCGAATTCCGTCTGCGGATCGGACTCGAAGCCCAGCGCGGGAATGCCGCCGAACTGCAGCGTGCCGATGGTGATTCCGGAGTAGACGAGGGTGTCGGCGATGTGGATGTCGCGGAAGGTGTTGCCGCCGCCCCCGTACACCGCCAGCCCCGCGGCCCGCCAGGTCAGCAGGGAGGTCAAATTCTCGTAGACGTTTCCGGTCTGCTGCTCGTTGCGGTGGTCGACGGCCGGGAACAGCGCGAAACTGTCGTCGCCGGTGGTGCGGGCCTCGATGTCGCTGACCCTGTTTCCGCTGCTGCCGTTGGTCAGGTTCACCCCGTCCGCCCACATGTTCCGGATCCGCGAGTTCTTGATGACGGAGTCATCGACGTTGGTGCCCCAGAAAAGGCACACCATGTGCTCGGCCCAGATGTCGTCGATGGTCATGTCGGCGACATCGCTGAAATCGAACACCTTGCCCGGTCCGTCGATGCGTGCGGTGTAGTTGCCGAAGAAGGAGAAGCCGGAGAAGGTGGAGCCGTTGGCGGACGCGTCCGCGCGGAATCCCGCGTCGGTGTTCTGCCGGTCCGCCGGGGTGCGGAACCGGGTGAACCACGGCCCCGCGCCGACGATCTTGACGGCCTTGCCGTAGACGTCGAACTTCTGCGCGGTCTCGTAGTCGCCCGGCGGCAGGTACACGCCGACCAGGTTCGCGTCCTGGCGCGCCCGGTCCAGGGCGTTCTGCACATCCTGGTGGGTGAACCCGGCGGGCACCGCGTACTTCGCGGGGTCGGGGTTGGGTTCGGCCGCCACCTGCTCGGTGTTGATGAAGTCGATGGCGTAGCTGGTGGTGTTGGCCGCGTCCTTCTGCAGTTTGATCTTGCTGCCCTTCGGCACGGTGGTGCCGAGCATCAGGTTGGCCTCGTCGTAGATGTGCCGCGGCGGGCCCGCGCTCGGCGAGTCGGTCGGACCGGCGTCGTCGCCGTACACCCACGTGTAGCGGGACGTCAGGTCGATGGCCTTGAGGAAGACGCCGTCGACGTAGACGTTCAGCGTCGCGTCGATGCCGCCGCCGCCCGGGGCGTCCGGGATCGAGTAGCGGACCACCAGCGTGTTGGTGGGCGCCCTGGTGGTGAACTCGACGCTCGCGCCGGTGGTGGTGAGCCGCACCGCCCGCCGTCCGGACGCCTCGCCCGCCAGGTCGCCGACGGTGCGGTTGGGCCCGACCACCGTCGCGCCCCCCGCGAGTGCGCCGTCCTCGGCCTCGTACATGTCGTACGGCACGGCGGCGCCGCGTCCGACGAACAGCGAGCGGGTGGAGGTGTTGTTGGCGCGCTTGGCGGGGACCTCGTTGGCGTCGTCGGCGACCACCGTCCGGACGGTGTACCGGCCGTCGGCCGCCGTCCAGGTGCCCAGGTCGATCGGCGCGGTGGACGCGCCCGCGGCCAGCTCCCCGGTGTAGGAGCCGTTGAGGGTGCGCACCGCTTTACCGGAGGCGTCCAGCACGGTCAGGGTGATGGCGTGCGCGCCGCCCGCGGCGGCCAGCGTGCCGTCGTTGCGCAGCGTCACCGCGAAGGAGACGGTGTCGCCGCCGCGCGGGTTGCCGGGGCTCCAGGTGACCGCGCCGGCAGCCAGGTCGGAGCTGGACACCGGCGCGACGGTGAGCCGGGCGGTGCGGGTGTTGTCGGTCTCGTTGAGCTCGATGTTGTCGTCCGCGGCGTCGGCCGTGGCGGCGACGGTGTACGACCCGGCGTCGCGGGTGCCGGCGGACGCCGTCACCGTGGTGCTCGCCCCGGCCGCCAGCGAGCCGACGGACGCGGACCCGACCTTCTGGCCGTCGATCGCGAAGTCGAGCGTGCCGGGGTCGGCGGCGCCGGTCCCGGCGTTGCGCACGGTGGCCCGCAGGGTGATGTCGTCGGTTTCGGTGGGGGACTGCGGCGTCCAGGAGACGTCGGTGACGGTCAGGTCCGGCGTGGGGCCGGGGACGCCCATGACCTGCAGTTCGGCGACCTGGGCGCCGGGGGCGCCGGTGTTGGCGGTGAACTTCAGCCGCACCTCGGCCGCGTTCGCCGACACCGGGATCGTCACGGTGTTGCCGGTGGACGGGTCGAACGTGTAGGTGGCGGAGGGCTTGATGGTGGTGAACGAGCCGCTGCGGCTGCCGCGTCCCAGCACCTCGAAGGTCTGGGTGCGGGTCGTCCAGGCCGCGTCGGGGTTCAGCTTGACCACGACGGACGTCAGGTCCGCCTTGGCGCCCAGGCTCACGGTGAGCGTGGCCGGGTAGGCGCCCGGGGCGGACTCCCAGTAGGTCGCGGTGCTGTTGTCATTGGCGTTGGCCGCGACGAACGAGTACACGTGCGACGAGGCGGTGACGGGCTTGCCCGCGGCGAGGTTGGTGTCGCCGCCCTGACCCTGCCGCGTCACCACGTTGCTGCTGGGGGAGACGTTGCCCGCCGCGTCCCTGGCCCGCACGTAGTACGACACCGTCGCCGTCACCGGCTGGGTGTCGGTGTAGGTGAGCACGTCGCCCGCCACGCTGCCGCGCAGTGCGTCGTTGGCGTAGATGTCGTAGGCGGTGACGCCCACCGCGTCGGACGAGGCGTTCCACGTCAGCCTGATCTGCCCGGGGGAGGGCTCGGTGAAGGCCAGGCCGGACGGCGCGGTCGGCGGCTGCCGGTCGCCGCCGGCCGGCCCGTACACCTCCAGCTCCGACAGCTGCCCGGCGGGCCAGCCGGTGTTGGCGGTGATGAGGATCCGCACATAGCGGGTGAGCGTGGTGTCGTAGGTCAGTGTCACGGTGTTGCCGGAGGACGGGTCGAAGACCTGCCCCTGGGACCGCACCAGGTCGGTGTAGGCGGTGCCGTCGGTGCTGCCCTGGACCGACAGCGTCTGCGTGCGCCTGCCCCAGTCGGTGACGGGAAGCTTGAGGACGACCTTGTTGGTGTCGACGGAGGCGCCCAGGTCGATCTGGATCCACTGCGGGAAGGCGTTGTTGGCGCTCTCCCAGTAGGTGGCCTGGTCGCCGTCGTTGACGTTGGTGGCGACGTACTCGGCGTTGGAGCTGCTGGCCGACACCGTCTTGCCCGCCGCGAGGTTGGTCTCGGCCGCGGCGGCGGGGGTGACCGGCGGGCCGAGCAGGGTGCCGGACGCGGCCAGGGCCACGGCCAGCAGGAGCCGGGTCAACTTTCGTCTCATCGCTGTTCAGCTCCCTCGGTGTGTGGGGGTGGGCACCAACAGGGGAGGAGCGGGGGTCAGCGCAGCCAGACGGCGGTGTCCGGCGGCAGCAGGCCGCTGTGCAGCGGTTCGCTGGCCAGCAGCACCTCGCCGTCGACCGGCACGGGGGCGGCGCCGAGGTTGACCACGCAGGTCAGGCCGGAGTCGCGGGTGAAGGCGAGCACGTCGTCGCCCATCGGCAGCCAGCGCAGGGTGCCGTCGCCGAGCTCGGCGGCGCGCAGGCGCAGGGCGGCGCGGTAGAGGGACAGCATCGAGGACGGGTCGGCCTGCTGCGCCTCGACCGTCAGGTCCTTCCAGTCGGCGGGCTGCGGAAGCCACGGCGTCCCGGTGCCGAACCCGAACGGCGGCTCGACGCCCGACCACGGCAGCGGCACCCGGCAGCCGTCGCGGCCGCGGTCGGTGTGGCCGGAGCGGTGCCAGATGGGGTCCTGCCGCAGCTCGTCCGGCAGGTCCTCCACCTCGGGCAGGCCCAGCTCCTCGCCCTGGTAGATGTAGACGCTGCCGGGCAGGGCCAGCGACAGCAGGGCGGCGGCGCGGGCGCGGCGCAGGCCGAGCGCCGGGTCGGTCGGCATGCCGTGCTTGCGGTCGGCGTGGTCGAAGGAGGTGTCGGCGCGGCCGTAGCGGGTGACGGTGCGGGTCACGTCGTGGTTCGCCAGCACCCAGGTGGCGGGGGCGCCGACCGGCGCCAGCGTGGCGATGGTGTCGTCGATGACGGCGCGCAGCGCGGCGGCGTCCCAGGGGGCGCCGAGGAAGGGGAAGTTGAAGACGGTGTGCAGCTCGTCCGGGCGCAGGTACCGGGCCAGCCGCTCCTGGTCGGGCAGCCACACCTCCCCGACCAGCATCCGGCCGGGGTAGGTGTCGGCCAGGCGCCGCCACTGCCGGTACACGTCGTGGACGCCGTCGCGGTCGGTGTAGGGGTCCAGGCCGTCGGGTGCGGCGTCGGGGTCCTTGACCAGCACCGCGGCCGAGTCGACGCGGAACCCGTCCACGCCCCGGTCGAACCAGAACCGCAGCACGTCCAAGAACTCGGCGTGCACGTCCGGGTGGGTCCAGTTGAAGTCGGGCTGCTCGGGGGCGAACAGGTGCAGGTACCACTCCCCGTCGGGCACCCGCGTCCAGGCCGGGCCGCCGAAGATCGACTGCCAGTCGTTGGGCGGCGCGTCGCCCTCGCCGCGCCGGAACCAGAACCGGGCGCGTTCGGCGGAGCCCGGCCCGGCGGCCAGGGCCTTGCGGAACCACGCGCTCTGGTCGGAGGTGTGGTTGGGCACCACGTCGAGGATGACCCGGATGCCGAGGGCGTGCGCCTCGCCGATGAAGGCCTCGGCGTCGGCGAGGGTGCCGAAGACCGGTGCGATGCCGCGGTAGTCGGCGACGTCGTAGCCGCCGTCGGCCATCGGCGACAGGTACCAGGGGTTCAGCCAGACGGCGTCGACCCCCAGGTCGGACAGGTAGGGCAGGCGGGAGCGCAGCCCCGCCAGATCGCCCACGCCGTCGCCGTCGCCGTCGGCGAAACTGCGCAGGTAGACCTGGTAGATCACGGCTCCCCGCCACCATGCTTCGGGCATGCTCACGCGCTCCTCGCAACTGTCTCTGGGTGCTGTCTACGTGCTGTCGGGTGGGTGTCCGGTGCCCGGGCCGGGTGCGGACCGCCGGACGGTGGGCAAGGGGCGGGCCGTCAGCCCTTGAGGCCGCCCGCGGTCAGTCCGGCCATGATGTGCCGCTGGAACAGGAAGAACACGACGATGGTCGGGATGCTGGCGATCACCAGTGCCGCGGTCATCGTGGTCTGCGGCATGTTGGCCCGCAGCGAGGCGATGCCCACGCTGATCGTCATCTTCTCCGGGGCCTGCAGGACGAGCAGCGGCCAGGCGAAGTCGCGCCACACGTTGACCACCGTGAAGATCGACACCACGCCGAGGATCGGCCGGGACACCGGCAGCACGATCGACCACAGGGTCCGCAGCGGCGACGCCCCGTCGACCTGCGCGGCCTCCAGCAGCGCCGAGGGGATCGCGTCGAAGAAGCGCTTGAGCAGGAAGATGTTGAACCCGTTGGCGACGGCGGGCAGCCAGATCGCCCACGGCGTGTTCAGCAGATCCAGCCGGACGATCGGCACGTCCTTGACGGTCAGGTAGGCCGGCAGCAGGATCACCGTCGGCGGGATCATCAGCGTGGCCAGCATGCCCAGCAGGACCGCGTTGCCGAACACGGGCCGCAGCTTGGACAGCGCGTAGGCGGCGGCGACGTCGAAGACCAGCGTGAACGCCCAGGCGCCCGCCGCGTACCACAGCGTGTTCAGCAGAAACCGGTCGAGGTTCATCAGCCTCCACGCCTGCCGGTAGCCGTCGAGGGAGAAGCTCGACGGGACGTAGGTGGGCGGGATGCGGGCGAACTCCTCGCCGGACTTCATCGCCCCGGTGACCATCCAGTACAGCGGGAACACGAAGACGGCGGTGAACAGCAGCACCGTCGACACCAGGACCAGCCAGTAGATCCGGCGGCCCCAGCGCGAGCCGAGCTGGTGCGGCGACAGGATCGTCCGCTGGTCGCCGGGCAGCGGCTTGGGGCGGCGCCGCGCGGGGACGTTCTTGCGGCGCGGCGGGGCGGACGCGGCGGGCGGGCGGGTGGCGGTGAGAGGGGGCATCGTGGCGGCCTTCTAGGTGTTGTCGCGCGACAGGCGCAGGTAGGCGGCGGAGAAGACGATCAGGACGAGCATGAGCATCAGCCCGAGGGCGCTGCCCCCGCCGAAGTTCTGGTAGTTGAAGGCGTACTGGTACATCAGGTAGACGACGCTGAGCGTCGCGTCCTCCGGTCCGCCTCCGGTCAGCAGGTACGGCTCGATGAACACCTGCATGGTGGCGATGATCTGCAGCAGCAGCATCACCAGCAGGATCAGCCGGGTCTGCGGGATGGTGACGTGCCAGATCCGGCGGAAGGTGCCGGCGCCGTCCAGCTCGGCGGCCTCGTACAGCTCGCCCGGCACGGTCTGCAGCGCGGCCAGGTAGATCAGCGTGCCGGTGCCCAGGTTCATCCAGGTGGAGACGATCACCAGCGAGATCAGCGCGGTGTCCCGGGAGTCCAGCCAGCTCAGGCCGGGCAGGTGCACCAGTGCCAGCAGCTGGTTGAACAGGCCCGGCCCGGGGTCGTAGAACCACTTGAACAGCAGCACCGACACCGCCGGGGGCAGCATGACCGGCAGGTACACCACGAACCGCAGGTAGCCGCGGGCGTGCCGCAGCTCGTTGAGCACCAGCGCGATCGCGAACGGGACCACGTACCCGCACAGCAGGGCGAGCAGGGTGAACATCGCGGTGTTGCGCCAGGCGGGCCAGAACGCCGGGTCCTGCACCACCGCCCGGATGTTGTCGAGCCCGACCCACTCGGGCGGGTCGACGAAGTTGTTCTTCTGGAAGGCGAGGACGACCTCGCGGGCCATCGGGTACCAGGAGAAGAACGCGAAGCAGATCAGCGCGCCGCTGAGGAAGCCGTAGGCGGTGAGGTTGCGCCGTGCCGCCAGGCCGAGCAGCCGCGGCCGCGTCCGCGCCGGGCCGGGGCGCCTGCTGCGCGAGACGGTCATCGTCTCCCTTTCCGGTGGGGGCCCGGGGGCGCCGGGCGGCGCCCCCGGGAGGGCGTCAGTTGCTGCGGGCCAGCAGGGCGTTGACCTTCTTCTCGGCGTCGGCCAGCAGCTGGTCGATGTTGGCGTCCTTCCTGGTCAGGACGGCCGACATGACCCCGTCGAGGATCGCGTAGATCGCCTGCGCGTTCGGCGGCTCGACCTTGGGCGTGACGGCGGGCGACCCGCTCTCGTACGGGGCGAAGTTGTCCACGGGCACGGTGGCGTACTGCCGCCGCAGCGCGCGCTCCTGCGAGCCGCTGGCGCCCGTGCCCCACAGCAGGTTCTCCGGTACGCCGACCGGGCGGCCGTCGGCCTTGAACCGCCGGTAGTCGAACTGGCCCTGCCCCGGCGTGAGGTTGCGGAAGTCCAGCCACAGCATGGCGGCCTTGATCTGGTCCGGGGTCGCCTTCGGGTTGATCATGTAGGCGTCGCCGCCGAGCAGGGACGCCTTGGCCTCCGGCAGCGTGGTGACGCCGATGTCCTCGATCTTGGCGCCGAAGTTGAGGAAGGTCTCGACGGCCACGTCGGGCGCGCCGACCATCATGCCGAGCTTGCCGCTGCCCATCATGCGCATGAGGTCCTCCCAGCGCAGCAGCTGCTTGGTCCCCATGGACCCGTCGGTCCAGCGCATGTCCTTGAGCGTCTGCAGGACGGCCCGCCCGGCGGGGCCGTTGAATGCGGCCTTCCTGCCGTCGGGCGTGACGACGTCGCCGCCCCGCCCGTAGAGCTCGGCGGTGAAGTGCCAGCCGCCGGTGTTGCCCGCGCTGTACTCGCCGTACCCGACGTACCCGGGGCCCAGCGCGGTGATCTTCTTGGCCGCCTCGCGGACCTCGGCCCAGGTCGTGGGCGGCTTGTCCGGGTCGAGCCCGGCCCGGGCGAACAGCTTGCGGTTGTAGACCAGCCCCATGGTGTAGCCCTTGCGGGGCACGCCGTAGACGCGGCCCTTGCCGTCCTGCAGCGCCTTGACGAACTGCGGGTTGACGTCCTTGAGCCGCTTGAGGGCGCCGATGTAGGGGGTGATGTCGGCGGCCTGCCGGTTCTGGATGATCTTCTGGGCGTCGGTGTAGTAGACGTAGTAGACGTCCTCCATCTGCCCGCCGGCCAGCTTGGCCTGGAACGTCTCCGGGACGATGCAGGGGAAGGCGTCCTTGCTGACGATCGTGATGTTCGGGTACCTGGCCTGGAACGCCTTGACGTCGGCGTCCCAGACGGCCCGCTCGGCCTTGGCCGTCTTCGGGGGCTGACAGCCCACCGTGATCGTCACCTTCGTGTTCGGATCGAGCGGCCCCGCCGACGCGGCGGCCCCGCGGTCGTCCTGCCTGCTGGACTTGGCACCGCACGCGGTGCCGGTGACGGCGAGCGCCGCGGACAGCAGCACCGCCACTGGACGGAGTCTCATCGGGGGTCTCCTCCTCGGGGGATTGCGAGGAAGATACAGAGACCTACATCACAGCGCAAGACCCGAATTTTTTAGCGCAAAAACTCGACAGCATGATCGCAATTGGGATGTGTATCTGGACGACGGAGGCCTGCTCGACGGCGACCGCGTCGTCGGTGGACACCCGCGGGAACGCCGGCTCCGACACGCACGCGTTCCACGCAAGCAAGCGTTCACTTCTTGCGGAAACCTTGTAAGCGAACCGCTCCCCGCGGTGCGGGCGGCTCCGCAGGGGGAGCTGCTCCGGACGGCGCGGGGCGAAGGTCCCACGCGGCGGAGCCGTTAGTCCCTGGCCGCGTTGCGCACTGATCATCTGAGATGTACGGGCCCGTCCTCCGAGTCATGGAGTTGCCGCATGACGTCCATCCCCGCCCTGCCGGCGGAAACGGCCGACAGGCCCGCGACGCGCAAAGGAACCCTTCTGGTCTCCTGGCTGTCGTCGACCGACCACAAGGTGATCGGCTACCTCTACCTGATCACCTCCTTCGCCTTCTTTCTCATCGGCGGCGTCCTGGCCCTGGTCGTCCGCGCCGAGCTGGCGCATCCGGGAAGCCAGTTCCTCTCCAACGAGCAGTACAACCAGGCGTTCACCATGCACGGCCTGATCATGCTGCTGCTCTTCGCGACGCCGTTGTTCACCGGGTTCGCCAACGTGGTGATGCCGCTGCAGATCGGCGCCCCGGACGTGGCCTTTCCGCGGCTGAACATGCTGAGCTACTGGCTGTTCCTGTTCGGCGGGCTGATCGCGGCCGCGTCCTTTCTCACCCCGGGCGGCGCGGCCAGTTTCGGCTGGTACATGTATCCGCCGCTGTCGGACGCCGTGCACAGCCCCGGCATCGGCTCCGACATGGGCATCCTGGGCCTCACGATGGGCGGTTTCGGCACGATCCTTTCGGCCGTCAACTTCATCACCACCATCCTGTGCCTGCGGGCGCCGGGCATGACGATGTTCCGGATGCCGATCTTCACCTGGAACGTGCTGCTGACCAGCGTGCTGGTGCTCGCGATCTTCCCGGTGCTGGCGGCGACGCTGCTGGCGCTGGAGTCCGACCGCAAGTTCGGCTCCCACATCTTCGACCCCGAGACCGGCGGCGTGCTGATCTGGCAGCACCTGTTCTGGTTCTTCGGGCATCCGGAGGTGTACGTGATCGCGCTCCCGTTCTTCGGGATCATCTCCGAGATCATCCCGGTGTTCAGCCGCAAACCCGTCTTCGGCTATGTGGGCATGGTGGCCGCCACCCTGGCGATCGCCGGGCTGTCGATGAGCGTGTGGGCGCACCACATGTTCACCACCGGCCAGGTGCTGCTGCCCTTCTTCTCGTTCATGACGTTCCTGATCGCCGTGCCCACCGGGATCAAGTTCTTCAACTGGATCGGCACGATGTGGCGCGGGAACCTGACCTTCGAGGCGCCGATGCTGTTCGCCGTCGGTTTCCTCGTGACGTTCCTGTTCGGCGGGCTGACCGGGGTGCTGCTGGCCTCCCCGCCCATCGACTTCCACGTCAGCGACTCCTATTTCGTCGTCGCCCACTTCCACTACACGCTGTTCGGCACCGTGGTGTTCGCCATGTTCGCCGGGTTCTATTTCTGGTGGCCGAAGATGACCGGGAAGATGCTGCACGAGGGCTGGGCCAAGGTGCACTTCTGGACCCTGTTCCTCGGCTTCCACGGCACCTTCCTGGTCCAGCACTGGCTCGGCGTCCAGGGCATGCCGCGGCGGTTCGCCGACTACCCCGCCGAGTTCACCACCCTCAACGCCCTGTCCACGGCCGGAGCCTTTCTGCTGGGCGTCTCCACGCTGCCGTTCCTGTGGAACGTCTACCGCACCGCCAGGTCGGCACCGAAGGTCACGGTGGACGACCCGTGGGGCTACGGCGGATCGCTGGAGTGGGCCACCTCCTGCCCGCCCCCACGGCACAACTTCAACGCCATCCCGCGCATCCGGTCCGAGCGGCCGGCGCTCGACCTCCACCATCCGCACGCGGACACCGAGCCGCGCGAACCGCGGAAGCCGCAGGAGCCGCACGAATCGCGCTGAGGGGATCGCGTCGCGGAGCGCTACACGGGGCGGGAGGGCCGGCGGAACCCTGCGGAAGGCGGGTCCTACCCTGCCGATCGGACAGGTGTCCCTGGTGGAGCCGGGCGCCTGGCTTCGGCGCAGAGTGCGCCATACGCGATATCGGTGGGACCCATTCGTGAACGCAAAACTCGACAACGACTTTGCAAGTTGGATGTGTGCCCGGAACCACGGAAGCCGCCGCCCGTGCGGGCGGCGGCTTCCGCGGCGGTCTGTGCGGCGGCTCGGGCGGTGGCGCGGGGCGGTCAGCCGGCGTCGGCGCGCCTCGGCGGCGCGGTCGACCCGCGGACCACCAGCTCGGGCTCGTAGAGCAGCTCCTCGGCGGGCACCGAGCCGCGTTCCATCTGGTTCACCAGCATGGCGACCGCGGCCCTGCCCATCGCCTCGATCGGCTGGCGGACCGTGGTGAGCGGCGGGTGCGTGCAGTTGATGAACGCCGAGTCGTCGAACCCGACCACCGACAGGTCCTCGGGGGCCGACAGCCCGGCCCGGCGCACCGCCCGCACCGCGCCCAGCGCCAGCACGTCGCTCGCGCAGATCACCGCCGTGAATCCGGCCGCGATGATCCGCGTGGTGACCGAGTGCCCGCCCTCCAGCGAGAACATCGCGTGCTGCACCGCCTCGTCGGGCACCTCGCCCGCGATCGCCCGGAACGCCGCCAGCTTGCGCTGCGAGGGGACGTGGTCCTCGGGCCCCAGCAGCAGCGCGATGCGCTCGTGCCCCAGCGAGGTCAGATGCGTGTAGGCCTGCTCGACGGCGACCGCGTCGTCGGTGGACACCCGGGGGAACGCCAGCTCCGGCACGCACGCGTTCACCAGCACCACGGGCAGCCCCAGCTCCATCAGCCGCAGGTAGTGCTCGTGCGGGGAGTCGAGCTCGGCGTAGTGCCCGCCCGCGAACACCATGCCCGACACCTGCTGGTCGACGAGCATGTTGACGTAGTCGGCCTCCGACAGCCCGCCCGCAGTCCGGGTGCACAGCACGGGCGTGAACCCCCGCTGGGCCAGCGCGCCTCCGATCACTTCGGCCAGCGCCGGGAAGATCGGGTTGCCCAGCTCCGGCAGCACCAGGCCCACCAGGCGGGCCCGCTCTCCGCGCAGCTGCGTGGGTCGCTCGTAGCCCAGCACGTCGAGCGCGGTGAGCACCGCCGCCCGGGTGGCCTCCGACACCCCCGGCCGGCCGTTCAGCACCCGGCTGACCGTCGCCTCGCTGACCCCGACCTTCTTCGCGACCTCGGCGAGCCGCCGAGTCCGCGCGGACTCCCCTGACTGACTCATTGCGCAAGCATACGACAGACTCGCGCAAGCGAAGGCGGTTCCTTGCGCAAGCGGACGCAAGCGGTGGGGTGCGGCGGTCGGCCTCGAAAGCGTTTTCCGAGGTGACGGGGCGATCCCGGTTTCACCCGGGTCCGGGCGGGAACCGCCGTAGGGCCGCCGCGGAATGGACCTTGGTCCCTGTCGGGGGCGACGGGCCCAGTGGTGCGCTGAAGTCAGCGGGAAAGCTGTGATCAGGAGCGGCATCATGAACCCTACGCGGCCGTCCGGCACCACCGTGCCGCCGGACCGAAGGCTCGCCCTCGACGTGCGGCAGGCCATCGAGGCGGCGGTGTGGGCGCCGTCGCTGCACAACACCCAGCCGTGGACGTTCGCCCTGCGCGGCGACCGCGTCAGCCTGCGCGCCGACCCGGACCGGCGGCTGGCCGCGGCCGACCCGGACGGCCGCGAGATGCTGATCAGCTGCGGGGCGGCGCTGCTCACCCTGCGGATCGCGCTGCGCGGGCTGGGCTACGCCCCGAAGGTCAGGCTGCTGCCCGACCCCGACCGGCCGCACCTGCTCGCGGACGTGCTCCCCGGCGAGCCGTCCGCCGACCGCGAGGACCCCGACCACCTGGTGGCGCACGTGCGCCGCCGGCACACCCACCGGGGCGGGTTCCGCCCGACCCCGGTGCGGCCCGGCCTGCTGTCGACGCTGCGCTGGGACGCCGAAGCGGAGGGGGCGCGCCTCATCCAGGCCGTCGAGCCGCACACCAAGGGCGCGCTCGCGGCGCTGACGCAGGTCGCCGAGCACGTGCAGCGGCTCGACCCCGCGTGCGCCGCCGAGGCGGCCCGCTGGGCGCCCGCCCCCGGCAACACCCGGCAGGAGGGCGTCCACCACGAGGCGTACCCGCGCCAGGAGCCGCGCACCGAGCCGTACTTCCCCGGCCGCGACTTCGCGCGCGGCTTCGGCTGGGGCGTGCCGCCCGAGGCGGCCTGCCCGGAGGAGGATGGGCGGCAGCCGGTGACCGGGGTGGTGCTGATGCTCGTCACGGCCGGGGACGGGCCGGCCGACTGGCTGCGGGCCGGGCAGGCGCTGCAACGCGTCCTGCTGCGCGCCGCCGGGGACGGGCTGGCCGCCGCCTTCCACACCCAGCCGCTGGAGGTGCCGGAGCTGCGGGCGTTCATCCGGTCCCGCTTCTGCCACGGGCTGCACCCGCAGGTGTTGATGCGGCTCGGCGAGCCCGTCGGCCCGGAACTGGTCACCGTGCGCCGCTCGGTCGACTCCGTCATCGTCGACGAGACCTGAACCGGCCTTCCCGCCGCTGTCACCGCCGCCTGTCCTTGACACCGGCCCACGACCCCCGCGCCGCAACCCCGTGGCGCACCCCCGACCCGAGGAAAGACAACGACGTTGAATGCCTTGGATCTGTCCCGATGGCAGTTCGGGATCACCACCGTCTACCACTTCATCTTCGTGCCGCTGACCATCGGCCTGTCGGCCCTGGTGGCCGGCATGCAGACCGCCTGGCACCGCACGAAGAACCCGCTCTACCTGCGCATGACCAGGTTCTTCGGGAAGCTGTTCCTGATCAACTTCGCGATGGGCGTGGTCACCGGCATCGTGCAGGAGTTCCAGTTCGGCATGAACTGGTCGGACTACTCGCGGTTCGTCGGCGACGTGTTCGGCGCGCCGCTGGCCATGGAGGGACTGCTGGCGTTCTTCCTGGAGTCCACCTTCCTGGGCCTGTGGATCTTCGGTTGGGACCGGCTGCCGCCCCGGCTGCACCTGGCCACCATCTGGTTGGCCTCGATCGGCACCATGCTGTCGGCGTACTTCATCCTGGCCGCCAACTCCTGGATGCAGCACCCGGTCGGCTACCGGATCGACCCCGAGACCGGTCGGGCCGAGCTGACCAGCATCTGGCAGGTGCTCACCAACTCCACCGCGCTGGTGACCTTCCCCCACGTGATCTTCGCGGCGCTGCTCACCGGCGGCCTGTTCGTCGCCGGGGTGGGCGCCTGGCACCTGGCGCGGCGGCGCGAGGTGCCGCTGTTCCGCCGCGCCACGCGCGCCGGCCTGGTGGTCTCGCTGGTCGCGGCCATCGGCGTGACCGTGTCGGGCGACCTGCAGGCGCGCGTGATGACCGAGCAGCAGCCGATGAAGATGGCCGCCGCCGAGGCGCTGTACGAGACCTCCGCGCCCGCCTCCTTCTCCCTGTTCACCATCGGCTCGCTGGACGGCGGCGAGGAGCTGTGGAGCCTGCGCGTGCCGCACGTGCTGTCGTTCATGGCCACCGGCGAGCCGGACGGCACCGTCGAGGGCGTCAACGACGTGCAGCGGGCGTACGAGCAGCGCTACGGGCCCGGCAGCTACACGCCGGTCGTCCCCGTCACCTACTGGACGTTCCGCCTGATGATCGGATTCGGGTTCCTGGCCGGGCTGCTGGCCGTCGCCGGGCTGTGGCTGACCCGGCGCGGACGGCTGCCGAGCGGGCCCTGGTTCCACCGCGCCGCGCTGGCGGGGATCGCGCTGCCCTTCCTGGGCAACACCATGGGCTGGATCTTCACCGAGATGGGCCGCCAGCCATGGGTGGTGATGGGCCTGATGCGCACACGCGACGGCGTCTCGCCCGACGTGTCCACCGGGGAGGTGGTCGCCTCCCTCACGGTGTTCACGGTGCTGTACGCGGTGCTGGCGGTGGTGGCGGTGGCGCTGATGGCCCGCCACGCCCGCAAGGGACCGCCGCCGCAGGACCAGGCGCCCGCCGCCGACGAGCCCGTGCCCGCCTTCTCCTACTGAGCTCGCGCAGCCTGTAGCGAGCCGCACTCCCGGAGACGCTCATGGAACTGACCACCGTCTGGTTCACGCTGATCGCCGTGCTGTGGACCGGCTACTTCGTCCTGGAGGGGTTCGACTTCGGCGTCGGCGTGCTGCTGCCGGTGCTTGCGCCGCGCCGCGGCGCCGCCGACGGCGGCGCCCACGCCGACACCGACCGCCGCGTCATGATCAACAGCATCGGGCCGGTGTGGGACGGCAACGAGGTGTGGCTGCTGGTCGCCGGCGGCGCCACCTTCGCCGCCTTTCCCGAGTGGTACGCCACCCTGTTCAGCGGCTTCTACCTGCCGCTGCTGCTGATCCTGGTCGCGCTGATCGTGCGGGGCGTGGCGTTCGAGTACCGCGGCAAGGGCCCGGCGTCCGGCCCCGAGGCCGAGCGCTGGCGGCGCAACTGGGACCGCGCCGTCTTCTGGGGCTCGCTCGTCCCGGCCTTCCTGTGGGGCGTGGCGTTCGCCAACATCGTCCGCGGCGTCCCGATCGACGCAAACCACCACTTCACCGGAAACCTGCTCACCCTGCTCAACCCGTACGCGCTGCTCGGCGGGCTCACCACGCTGGCGGTGTTCACGCTGCACGGCGCGGTGTTCCTGGCCCTCAAGACCGACGGCGAGGTGCGCTGGCGCGCCCGGGCCCTGCTGACGCGGCTGGCCGCGCCGGTCGCCGTGCTCGCCGCCGCGTTCCTGGCCGTCACCCAGATCATCCAGGGCAAGCCGCTGACGTGGGTCACCGCCGCCGTCGCCGCGGTCGCGCTGCTCGGCGGGATCGCGGCCGGGCTGCGCGGCCGGGAGGGCTGGGCGTTCACCGGCACCGCCGTGGCGATCGCGGCGACGGTCGCGACGCTGTTCGGCGACCTGTGGCCGAACGTCATGCCGTCCACCACCGACACCGCCCACAGCCTCACCGTGCACAACGCCGCCTCGTCCCCGTACACGCTCGAGGTCATGACCTGGGTCGCGGTGGTCTTCACGCCGGTCGTCCTGGGTTACCAGGCGTGGACGTACTGGGTGTTCCGGCGCCGCCTCACCCGGCAGGCCGTCGCCCCCGCCGAGCCGACCCCCGGAGCCGGGGCGGCACCCGGAGCAGAGGCGGCACGGTGAGACCGCCGCTCGACCCGCGCCTGCTGCACCACGCCCGCGCCGCCCGCGCCTTCCTCGTCGGCACGGTGGCGCTGGGCCTGGTCGCGACGGGGCTCGTCCTGGCCCAGGCCGTGCTGCTCGCCCGCATCCTGGCCGGGGCGTTCGACGGGCAGGGCGCCGCGGACCTCACCCCCGCGCTCCTGCTCCTGCTCGCCGTGGCGGCCGGGCGCGCCCTGGCCGCCTACGGCGGGGAGGCGCTGGCCCTGCGCGCGGCCGCCGCGGTCAAGGCGCAGCTGCGGCTGCGGCTGGTGAGCCACGTCCTGCGCAGCGCCCCGGACCCCTCGCGGCAGCCGGGCGAGCTGGCGACGCTGGCCACCCGCGGGCTGGACGCGCTGGACCCCTACTTCGCGCGGTACCTGCCGCAGCTCGTGCTGGCCTTCCTGACGCCGGTCGCCGTGCTCGCCGTGGTGGGCGGTGCCGACCTGCCGTCGGCCGGCGTCATCGCGGCCACCCTGCCGCTGATCCCGGTGTTCATGGTCCTGGTCGGCCTGCACACCCGGGCCCGCACCGAGCGGCAGTGGACGCTGCTGGAACGGCTGGGCGGCCACTTCCTCGACGTGGTGGAGGGGCTGCCGACGCTCAAGGTGTTCGGCCGCGCCAAGGCCCAGGCGGCGGTGATCCGCGAGGTGACCGGTGCGCACCGGCGGGCCACCATGCGCACGCTGCGGGTGGCGTTCCTGTCGGCGCTGGTGCTGGAGCTGCTGTCCACGCTGGCGGTGGCGCTGGTCGCGGTCGAGATCGGGCTGCGCCTGCTGGGCGGCGGCATGCCGTACGAGACGGCGCTGCTGGTGCTGCTGCTGGCCCCCGAGGCGTACCTGCCGCTGCGCAACGTGGGCGCCCAGTTCCACGCCAGCATGGAGGGCGTCACCGCCGCCGGGCGGGTGTTCGAGGTCTTGGAAAGCGGTGTGCCGGAGGACACCGCCGCCGGTGACGCCGCCGGACGGGATGGCGGACAGGACGGCGGGCGCCTGCGCCTGGACCGGGTGACGGTGCGCCATCCCGGACGGGACCGCCCTGCGCTGTCGGAGGTGTCCCTGGAGGTGGCGCCGGGGGAGCGGCTCGTGGTCGTCGGGCCCAGCGGCGCGGGCAAGAGCACCTTGCTCGCCGTGCTGCTGCGCTTCGTCCAGCCCGCCGAAGGGCACACCGGCTTCGAGGACATCCCCGCCGAGCGGTGGCGCGAACGCATCGCCTGGGTGCCGCAGGACCCCTACCTGTTCGCCGGAAGCGTGGCCGACAACATCCGGCTCGGCGACCCCGGCGCGTCCGACCGCGCCGTGCGGCGCGCCGCCCGCCTCGCCGGGGCCGACGAGTTCGTCCGGGACCTCCCCCAGGGGTACGACACCCCGGTCGGCGAACGCGGCGCGCGCCTGTCGAGCGGGCAGCGGCAGCGCATCGCGCTGGCCCGCGCGTTCCTGCGGGACGCGCCGCTGCTGCTGCTCGACGAACCCACCGCCCACCTCGACGGCGAGAGCGCCGAAGGCGTCCGCACCGCCGTCGAACGCCTCATGGAGGGACGCACGGTCGTGCTGGTCACCCACGACCACGCCTGGACCCGGCTCGCCGACCGGGTCGCCGAGATCGACGGCGGACGGCTCACCATCCGCCGCCCGCCGTCGGCGCGGCCGGACGCGCCGCCGGAGACGGCGGCGGTCATGGCGGTGGCGTCATGACCGCCGTGCCGTCGGCCGCGCGCCGCGCCCCGCTGCCGCGCCTGCTGGGCCTCGCCCGGCCGCTGCGCGCACGGCTGCTGGTCGCCGTCCTGGCCGGGGCCGCCACCACCGCGGCCGGGATCGCGCTGCTGGGCGTGTCCGGATTCCTCATCGCCCGCGCCGCCGAACATCCCGGCGTCACCGCGCTCACCATCGCCGTCGTGGCCGTGCGCGCCCTCGGCGTCAGCCGCGGCGTCCTGCGCTACGTCGAGCGGCTGGCCTCGCACGACGTGGCGTTCCGGGTGCTGGGCGACGTCCGCGTGCGGGTCTACCGGGCGCTCGCCCGCATCGCCCCCGCCGGGCTGCGCGAGCTGCGCTCCGGCGACCTGCTCGCCCGGCTGGTCTCCGACGTCGACGACACCCAGGACGTGTTCGTCCGCGGCGTCGTCCCGCCCGCGGCCGCCGCGCTGGCGGGCGGCGCGGCCGTCGCCGCCTGCGCGTTCCTGCTGGCCCCGGCGGCCGGGGCGCTGGCCGCCGGGCTGCTGGTCGCGGGCGTGCTGGTCCCCCTGTGCTCGGTGCTGGTCACCCGCCGCGCCGCGCACCGCGCCGCGGCCGCCAGGGGACGCCTCGCCACGAGCGTCGTCGACGCCCTGTCCGGAGCCCCGGACCTGATCGCCTTCGGCGCCCGGGACCGGGCGATCGCCTCCCTCGCCGCCGCCGACCGCGAGCTCACCCGGCAGACCCGGCGCAACGCGTTCGCGCTGGCGCTCGGCGCCGGGCTCGGCACCGCCGTCACTGGCCTGACCGTGTGGGCGGTGCTGCTGCTGGGCGTGGCGGCCGTCGAGGACGGCGACCTGGGACGGGTCCCGCTGGCCGTGCTCGCCCTCACCGCGCTGGCCGCGTTCGAGGCCGTGGCACCGCTGCCCGCGGCGGCGGCGCGGCTGGCCGAGACCGGCTCGTCCGCCCGCCGGATCATGCGCGTGCTGGACGCCCCCGACCCCGTGCGCGAGCCGTCCCGCCCGCTGCCGCCGCCCGAACCCCCGGTCACCGTGCGGCTGCGCGGAGTCAGCGTCCGGTACGGGCCGGACGAGCCCTGGGCGCTGGACGGCGTCGACCTCGACCTGGAGCCCGGCCGCCGCGTCGCCCTGGTCGGCCCCAGCGGCGCGGGCAAGAGCACCGTCGCGGCGCTGCTGCTGCGCTTCGTCGACGCCCAGCGCGGGCAGGTCACCGTCAACGGCCGCGACCTGGCCGACTACGCCGCCGACGACGTGCGCCGGGTGATCGGCGGCTGCCCGCAGCACCCGCACGTCTTCGACAGCACCCTGCGGGAGAACCTGCGGCTGGCGCGCCCCGGCGCGAGCGACGACGAGCTCGCCGCGGCCGCCGACGCCGCCCGCCTGCTGCCGTGGATCCACTCCCTTCCCCAGGGCTGGGACACCCCGGTCGGCGTGCACGGCGCCCGCCTGTCCGGCGGCGAACGGCAGCGGCTGGCCCTGGCCCGCGCGCTGCTGGCCGACCCGGCGCTGCTGGTGCTCGACGAACCGACCGCCCACCTGGACCCGGCGGCCCGCGCGGCCCTGACCGCCGACCTGCTGCGCGTCACCCGCGGCCGGACCACCCTGCTGATCACTCACGACCTGGCCGGCCTGGACGCCGTGGACGAGATCGCCGTGCTCGACCGCGGGCGGATCGTGCAGCGCGGCACGCACCGCGACCTGCTGCGCAGCGACGGCCTCTACCGCCGCCTGTGGGCCCGCGGCGGCGCGGAAGGTCAGGCCTCCCCGCCGCCGTCCTTTTGATCGCCGTCTTGGGCGGCGGGCGCGTCGTCGTCCGGGTGGGAGCGCCGCGTGGCCTGGTGGACGCGCACGGCCAGGACCGCCCGCGCGAACCGCGCCGCCGTCTCGCCGTCCAGGACGTCGGGCACGCCGTCCAGTCCGATCAGGCCGCCGGGCAGCGCGAGCACCGCGCCCGCCTCGCCGGGCCCGCCGAACCGGACCCCCTGGTCGTCGCCGAGGTCCTCCACCGAGGGCAGGTCCAGCGCCGACCGCAGGGTGTCCTGCAGGGCGCGCAGGGCGGCGGCGTCCCGGTCGGCGCGGTCGACGGCGGCGTCCACGCGCTGCTCGGCGCGGTCGGCGCGGGCCTGCGCGTCGTCGAGGCGGGCGATGGCGTCGTCGGCGAGCTGCTCGGCGCGGTCGGCGCGCGCGGCCTGCTCGGCGGCGCGGGCTGCGGCGGCGTCCAGCTCGACGGTCAGCCGCTGGATGTCGCTGTGCGCGGCGGCCAGCTCGGCCCGCAGATCCCGTTCGGTCTTGGCGGCCGCCTCGAGCCGGGCGAACGCGTCGTCGGCCTCGGCGCGCGCCTCCTCCAGCTCGGTGCGCGCCATGGCCAGCGCGCTCTGCTCGGTGGCCAGCTGCGCCAGCAGGTCGTCGCGTTCGCTCTCGAGCTGGGCGCGGGCCTGCCGCTCGGTGTTCCACGCCGCCTCGGCGCGTTTGCGCAGCCCCTCGGCGTGCGCGGCCTCGTTCGCGGCGGCGGCCCGGGCCTGCTGCGCGGCGCCGGCCTCCTTCCACGCGTTGGCCTCGCTGTTCTGGGCGGCGGTGACGCTCGCCTTCGCGGCCGCCATGCCCGCGCGCAGCTCCTCGATCGCGTCGGCGGCCTCCTGCCGGGCCGCCTCGGCGCGGGCCTCGGCCAGCTCGGCGCGGTCGTCGGCCTCGGCGGCCGCCCGCCGGGCGCTGCGCGCCTCGGCCAGCGCCTCCTCGGCCCGGCCGATGACACCGCGCACCTCGTCGTCCAGCCGATCGCCCAGCACGGCGGCGGTGTCGGCGAGCTGGGTCACCAGCGCCGCCAGCCGGTCGACGTCCTGGGCCAGCGCCCGGACCGGCGCGGCCTCGTCGTCGCGGGCCGCCGCCTCCCCGGTGTAGGCGACGCGGTGGGCGTCGCCGCAGAACAGGGCGTCCGGGCCCGCCCCGGCCGGCACCGGCCGTCCGCAGTACACGCAGTGCCGGCCTGCGCGCTCCTCGGGGATCACGCCCGCCGGGGCCGCCTCCGGGGGCAGGTCGTCCTCGTCGACCAGTCCCGCGGCCGGCGGCCTGATGGGCGCCGTCGGTTCCACGTCGCTGGAAGGATGCCCATCCCGGCCGTCTTGATCTCCGTTCACGGGATGCATCCTAGTAAGACCCGCGGTGTCCGTGTTGCCCGAAGCGCGGGTCGCCTCAGGCCGCGTCGGCGAGCAGTCCGTGCGGGTCGAGGACGTACTTGCGCGCGGCGCCCCGGTCGAACTCCTGGTACCCCTCGGGCGCCCGGTCCAGCGGTATCACCGTCGCGTTGACGTTCTCGGCGATCGACACGCGGTCGTGCAGGATCGCCGTCATCAGCCGGCGGTGGTAGCGCATCACCGGGCACTGGCCGGTGGCGAAGGACAGCGACTTGGCCCAGCCCAGCCCCAGCCGGATGGACAGCGACCCGACCTTGGCGGCCTCGTCGGACGCCCCCGGGTCGCCGGTGACGTACAGGCCGGGAATGCCCACGGCGCCGCCCGCCCGGACGATCTCCATCAGCGTGTTCAGCACGGCCGCCGGGCGCTCCGCCTGCGCCTCGGCGCCGTGCCCGCGCGCCTCGAACCCGACCGCGTCGACACCGCAGTCGACCTCCGGCGCCCCCAGGATCTGCTCGATCCGGTCCCGCGGATCGCCGCGCGAGACGTCCACCGTCTCGCAGCCGAAGCGGCGCGCCTGGGCGAGCCGCTCCTCGTTCAGGTCGCCGACGATGACCGCGGCGGCGCCCAGCAGCAGGGCGGACGTGGCCGCGGCCAGCCCGACCGGCCCGGCGCCGGCGATGTAGACCGTCGAACCGGTGGTGACGCCGGCGGTGACGCAGCCGTGGTAGCCGGTCGGGAAGATGTCCGCCAGCATCGCCAGGTCCAGGATCTTCTCCATGGCCTGGTCCCGGTCGGGGAACTTCAGCAGGTTCCAGTCGGCGTAGGGGACCAGCACGTACTCGGCCTGGCCGCCGACCCACCCGCCCATGTCGACGTACCCGTACGCCGACCCGGGCTGGTCGGGGTTGACGTGGAGGCAGATCCCCGTCTTGCCCTCCTTGCAGTTGCGGCACCTGCCGCAGGAGATGTTGAAGGGCACCGAGCACAGGTCGCCGACCTTGATGAACTCGACGTCCGGCCCGGTCTCGACGACCTCGCCGGTGATCTCGTGGCCGAGCACCAGCCCCGCCGGCGCGGTGGTGCGGCCGCGCACCATGTGCTGGTCGCTGCCGCAGACGTTGGTCGCGACGCACTTGACGATCGCCCCGTGCGGCGTCTTGCGGCCCACGTTGGCCGGATTGACGCCGGGCCCGTCCTTCAGCTCGAACGTCGGGTACTCGGTGGCGTGCACTTCCACCTGCCCCGGCTTGACGTACACGACGCCCTTGTTGCCTGGCATGGCCGTACCCCGATTCTCTCCGCCGCCGGAGGCTTCCGGCGTCCGGCCGGTCGAGACCCGGCGGCTCTCATGCCGTCGCCACGACCCCTACCCCCTGTGCGCCTGCCAACCGCGCGTCCCCGTTCCGGCTGCGCGGCCTGCGGGGGCGGGGGTGCGCGCCCTGACGGTGAACAGGCACACGAGCACCAGGGCGGCCGAGAAGAGCAGGACGGCGACGCGCGCCGCCTCGTACTGGGAGGGGGCGGTGCCGATGCCCGGCAGGAGCACGACGCTGAGCACCGCGCCGCGCACCACCAGAGCCTCGTCGAAACGCGTGAGCGGCAGCAGGGCCAGCAGCGGCAGGAAGGCCGCGTCGTACCAGGGGTACTGGACGGGCGACATCACCACGCAGGCGATCGCGAACGCGATCAGCGGACGCACGTCCAGCGGCCGGTCCCGCCCGGCGGCGGGGGAGGTGTCGCGGTGCAGCCGCCACCAGAGCACGGCGGCGGTCGCCAGGGTGCCCAGCAGGATCGTCGCGCTGTAGACGGTGGAACGATCCCGCAGCGGCTCGGGGATCGGCAGGAACAGGTCGCTGTCGTGGGCCATCCGCTGGGTCAGCGACGCGATCGCCGTGCGCCCGGCGGCGAGGTAGCCGATCGCGACGGTGGCGGCGGCGCCGAGCGCGCCGGCCGCGAGCGTCCGGGGCCGCCGCAGGCACGCCGCCGCCAGCCCGAGCACCGGGAACAGGAACGTCACCTTGGCGGCGACCGCGGCTCCGGCCAGGGCGCCCGCGGCCAGGCCGTGCACCAGCTCGGCCCTGCCGGTGCGCGCCCGCCTGGCGAGCAGGAAGACGGCGCCGGTCAGCAGCGCCACCGCCAGCACGTCGACGTGGCCGCTGGCGACCATCCAGAACAGCGCCAGCGGATTGGCCGTCCACAGCACCGCCGCCCGGACGCGGGCGGTCGGCTCGGGGCCGCTGAGCCGGTCGATCATCACCGCGGTCGCCAGGAACGCCATGAGGTGGATGACCTTCAGCCAGAAGACGATCCAGCCCATGGACGCGCCGCCGAGATGGGCGGCCAGGGCGTGCGCGGCGGTGGCGACCGGCCCGTACACCGTCGGCTGCTTCGCCCATGCCCGGGGCCGCAGCAGCCCCACCGGGTCGCCGGTGTGATGCAGCTCGTTCGGCGTCATCACATACGGGTCGAGCCCGAGGTCGGTGATGCGGCCGTAGACGGCGTAGTTGAGGATGTCGATGGAACCGGACGGCGGCAGCAGGGCGAACAGGACCGCGGTGAGCGCTCCCGCCGGCAGCAGCACCCGGGGGCGGATGCCGTTCCATCCCCGCCGCAGCGCCCACAGCACCAGCACGACGCCGAGCCCGGCGCAGACGGCGGCGCCGCGGCTCACCGCGGTGACCGTGCTGCGGGACGGCTCGGCCGCCCAGTGCAGGAACGGGCCGTCGGGACCCCAGCGCGCCACCAGCCCGGACGGCCCCGCCGCCATGCCTGCGGCGAACACCGCCGCGCCGACCCCGAGGAGGCCGAGCCCCAGCACCCCGGTGACCCGGCCGCGGCGTCCGCCCGCAGCCGACGTCGTATCGCGGTCACCTGCCCGTCCATTCAAAATCAGCACCTGCGGAACCTTATGCGAACCTCGGGGGTGTTGCGGGGAGTTCACGAAGATATAAGGCCGCCGTTGGCGGGTTGTGCCGCGGCCGTCCGCCGCCGGTGCGTTCCCTCCTGACCTGGGGGTATGGGACCCGGACAGGCGAAACCGGGAACCCGGGAGGGCACCATGGCCAAGGGCGACAGGCTGCGCAAGGGCGACCGGGTCTCCTGGCGCAGCCACGGCGGCGAGGCCCGCGGCGAGGTCGAGCGCGAGATCACCGAACGGACCGAGGCGGCCGGCCGGACGGTCGCGGCGTCGCCGGACGAGCCGCAGTACGAGGTCCGCAGCGACAAGTCCGGTGGCAGGGCCGTGCACAAGCCCGGTGTGCTGGAGAAGGAGGACTGAGACCGTGCCGGGCGAGGACGACGAGCAGATCGCGAGCCTGTTCCACGAACTGGTCAACCTCACCCCCGCCGAGCTGGAACGCTGGCTCGATACCGAGGAGTCCAAGGCGGCCGGGCAGCATCCGGGAGGCGGCGAGTCCACGGGCCACGAGTCGGGCCGCCGGATCGTCGCGCTGCTGCGGACCAACGCCCGCGACCTGTCCGCCGACGACTACGCGCACATGCGCAAGGTCGTCGGCTACATCCGCCGGCACCTGGCGCAGCGCCCCGACGCCGACGTCCGCGACACCCGCTGGCGGCACTCTTTGATGAACTGGGGGCACGACCCGCTCAAGACCTGACCGGACGGGCGCCGCCGTCACGGCCGCCAGGCGAGGACGGGCGCCATGGCGCGCACGGCCGCCGCACCGGGCGCGAGCCGCGCGCCCAGGTCCCGCGCCGCCGCGGCCGGCGGCCACTTCGCCAGGGTCAGCGCCGCCATCCGCGCGGAGCGGCGCGCTATGCGCCGGGTGCGGGGTCTGCGCAGCCGGTCGTAGCGGACCAGCGCGGACTCGATGTCGGCGGCCTGGTCGAGGCAGGCGGCCAGCACGACGGCGTCCTCCAGGGCCTGGCAGGCGCCCTGCCCCAGGTTCGGCGCCATCGCGTGGGCCGCGTCGCCGAGCAGGGCGACCCGGCCCTTGGCGTAGCCGGGCAGCGGCGGCAGGGCGTAGACGTCGTGCCGCAGCACGCCGTCCGCCGGCACGGCGTCGAGCAACCGCGGGATGGGGTCGGGCCACTGCGCGAACCGGCGCCGCAGTTCCGCGGCCTCCCCGTCCGGGGCGGCCCCGCCCGGCGGCACCGTCGCTGCGGCGAAGCAGTAGGTCCTGCCGCCCGTCATCGCGGTGAAGCCGAACAGTTCGCCGCGTCCCCACGTCTCGCCGCCGCCTGCGACCGGCTCGGGCAGCGGCGGTGCGATCATCCGCCAGGCGGTGAACCCCGCGTACCGGGGCGCCCGGGCATCCGGCCAGTGCAGGCGGCGCACGGAGCTGCGCAGGCCGTCTGCGCCGACCACCAGGTCGGCCCGCAGCTCACCGGCCCCGTGCTCGACCACCACCGTGTCACCGTCGGCGCCTATCCCGGTCACGGCGGTGGACGGCAGCAGCGCCTCCCGCGGCAGCGCGTCCGCCAGGACGTCCACCAGGTCGGCGCGGTGCACCATCAGCACGGGGAACCCGTACCGGCGTTCGAGCTCGGTGTTGTCGACCCGCGACAGCCAGCGCCCCGACCGGTCGCGCACGCCTCCAACGCTCTCGACCGCCCCGATGCCGCGGACCCGGCCCGCCAGGTCGAGCGCCGCCAGGGCCCGCAGCGCGTTGGGCCACAGGCTGATCCCGGCGCCGATCTCGGTGAACTCCGCCGCCCGCTCGCAGACCCGCACCTGCCAGCCGCGGCGGCTCAGGGCCACCGCCGCCGCAAGTCCGCCGATTCCGCCCCCGACGACAACCGCCCTGCGCGCCATCTCTCACCTCACCGGAGCCGACGCCGCCGTGCTCCGCGCGGCGGACACCCCGCGGACGGCTTCCATTCTCGCGGGGCAGCGGCCCGCGCCGCCCGCGGCCCCCGCGTCAGCTCTCCCCGGTGCCCCTGCCAGGCGCCGACCTGCCGCAACGCGACGGCCCCCGTAGCGGGGGCCGTCACGACGACGCGGCCGACGACGAGGCCGACGACAAGGCCGACGACGAGGTCTTCGCCGTCGGAGTCGAAGACATGCGGGGCGGACAGCGCGCACTGGTCGGAGCCATCACCGGGAATGTGCCGGCCGGGGACGCCCGGCTGACCGCGCGGGACCTGCGGCGCCGCTGCTACCGGTGGTCGTCCCAGCGGTGCGGGTCGGCCTCCAGCGCCGCGCGGTCCCAGCCGCCCAGGTCGGCGGCCGCCGCGTAGGTCGTCTCCAGGAACTCGGTCAGCGCCCCGTCCGGGTCCGCCGCCGTGGCCACCGCCTCGTACGGAAGCAGGAACTGGCCGTTCTCCCGGCTGTAGAACGCCGCGTCCGGGCCGACGGGGCGGTCGGCGAAACCGTCCGGCTCGGGATAGGCGTAGGCGTAGAACGCGCCCTCCTCGGCTCCGCCGGGCCAGAAACCGCAGCTGGACAGCTCGTGCGAATAGCCCTCCACCATCACCCAGTCCGGGCAGTTCGGGACGCCGCCGGGGTGCCGCGGGGCCCGCCGCCCGGAGAACCTGGTGCAGGCCAGGTCGAGCGCGCCCCAGAACACGTGCACCGGGCTGACCTTGCCGATGAACCGGGACCGGAACCGGCTGATCACCCGGTGGGCCTGCAGCAGCTGTCGCCAGAACAGCTGCGCCGCGTGCGGGTCGTAGGAGGCGTGCCGCTCGTCCTCGGCGAACGGGATGGCCGGCTCCACCTCGTTCGGCCGGGCCCGGATGCGCGTCGGCACGCCCAGCTCGTCCAAGCTCCGCATGACCTCGGTGTAGAACCGGGCCACCGGCTTGGGTTCCAGCGCCACCTGCCGGTCGCCTCCGTCGCTGGTGCGGACGTGCAGCCGGTGGGCCAGGAAGTCGAACTCGATGTCGAAGGCGCCGTGGCCGCAGGGGACGGCCGAGGTGCTCAGTCCCCGCGGTGTCACGTACAGGGGGGCCTGCCACCAGTGGTTGACCATCGGCGCGTGGGCCAGCCGGATCTTGCCGACGATCTGCGTCCACATGTGCAGGGTGTCCCGCGTTTCGGACCAGTCCGCCACCCTCAGCCGCGGCCACCCCGCGCTCGGTTGGGTCACAGCGTCACCCCGTTCTTCCACCGGAAGGCGGCGCGGGGGACGGCTCCTCCGCACGCTCGTCCCCCGCGCCGTCCGGTCAGCAGATGTCCGACGACCCCGGGCTCAGGATCGGAATGTTCACCGAGATCAGGTCGCTGAGCACCTTGTTGCACTTGATGCCGCCGTGCCCGCCGTGCCCCGAGGCGACCGCCGCCGTGGCCGTGCTCGCCGGCCCGGCCATGGTCATCGCCGTCATCGCCGCCGTCAGGACGATCCGAGCGCAACGTGTCATGTTCGGTCCTTTCCTTCGTGTATCTCACCAACTTCGATGAGTAGCTACTTGATAACACAGAGTATTCGATCATGGTCGGGCTGGTCGGCTACCGATGTGCTCGGGGGGATACGCGCCCAAGCGTCCGCTCGGGAGGACGCGATGGATGCCGATGCGCCTACAGGGACGGTGTGCAAGGGGTGCGGCGACGGCGGAGTGCCGCCCGGCCGTGGGGCGGGCACGGTGCGGCTGTTGCCATTGTGATGTAGACGGCTGCCCGCCTGGCTATAAGACTGTCTCGCTCACGCCATAGGCGGGCCGCTGCGCCCCGTCGCCGACGGTGAAGGTCTGGAGGGGCGCTACCCTCCGTGTTCACGCACAAAGGCAGGCGTGTAGTTTACTGTAAGCATGCCGTCTCTTGACTAGACTTGCTTCATTCGTTGTCTCGAAACGTTCGTGTTCATGAAGGCAGGTTCGGTGCCATGACCGCATCCCAGACCCCGACCACCGCCGAGGAGCTGCGCGGTGCCGGTCTGCGGGTGACGGCCGCCCGCGTCGCGCTGCTGGAGACCGTCCGGGACGGCGACCACCTCGGTGTCGAGGCGATCGCCTCCGGGGTGCGCGAGCGCGTAGGCCACATCTCCCTTCAAGCCGTGTACGAGGCCCTGCACGCGCTCACCGCGGCCGGGCTGGTACGCCGCATCGAACCGGCCGGCAGCCCCGCCCGCTTCGAAGGTCGCGTGGGCGACAACCACCACCACCTGGTGTGCCGCAAATGCGGCGCGGTCAAGGACGTCGACTGCGTCGTGGGGCATCCGCCCTGCCTGGACCCGGTGGACGACGCCGGATACCTGGTCGACGAGGCCGACGTCACGTTCTGGGGGCTGTGCCCGCGGTGCCGTTCCGAGGCCGGGAACGGCTGACCCCGCGGGCGCCCGTCTCACGTCTGCGACACCGGTCGGCGTCCGCGCCGAAAAGCGGACGTCCAGGCCGGCCCGTGCGGACCGGCCTGGACGTCAGGGGCTGACGGCTAGCGGGCGAGGTCGAACCGGTCCAGGTTCATCACCTTGTCCCACGCCTTGACGAAGTCGCGCACGAACTTCTCCTTGGCGTCGTCGCTGGCGTAGACCTCCGCCACCGCGCGCAGCTCCGCGTTGGCCCCGAAGACCAGGTCGACGCGGCTGCCGGTCCACTTGACCTCGCCGGTGGAGGCGTCCACGCCCTCGAACGTGTCGGAGTCCTCGGACGTCGGCCGCCACGTCGTGCCCAGGTCGAGCAGGTTCACGAAGAAGTCGTTGGTCAGCTTCCCGGGCGTGTCGGTGAAGACGCCGAGCTGCGAGCGCTTGTAGTTCGCGCCCAGCACCCGCAGGCCGCCGATCAGCACGGTCATCTCCGGCGCGCTCAGGGTCAGCAGGTTCGCCCTGTCGATCAGCAGGTACTCGGCCGGCAGCCGGTGGCCCTTGCCGAGGTAGTTGCGGAAGCCGTCCGCGGTCGGCTCCAGCGGGGCGAACGACTCGGCGTCCGTCTGCTCCTGCGAGGCGTCCATCCGGCCCGGGGTGAACGGCACCTCGATGTCGAAGCCGGCGTCCTTGGCGGCCTTCTCGACCGCGGCGCACCCGCCCAGCACGATCAGGTCGGCGAGCGAGATCTTCTTGCCGCCGGTCTGGGCCGAGTTGAACGACTCCTGGACGCCCTCCAGGGTGCGCAGCACCTTGGCCAGCTCGTCGGGCTCGTTGACCTCCCAGTTGCGCTGCGGTTCCAGGCGGATGCGGCCGCCGTTGGCGCCGCCCCGCTTGTCACTGCCGCGGAACGACGAGGCCGCCGCCCACGCGGTGGCGACCAGCTGGGAGACCGACAGGCCCGAGGCGAGGACCTGCTGCTTGAGCGCGGCGATGTCCTGCGCGTCGACCAGCTCGTGGTCCACCTCCGGAATGGGGTCCTGCCACAGCAGCGTCTCCGACGGCACCTCCGGGCCGAGGTAGCGCGTGACGGGGCCCATGTCGCGGTGGGTCAGCTTGAACCACGCCCGGGCGAAGGCGTCGGCGAACTCGTCGGGGTTCTCCTTGAAGCGCCGCGAGATCGGCTCGTAGATCGGGTCGTAGCGCAGCGCGAGGTCGGTCGTCAGCATCGTCGGGGCGTGCTTCTTCGACGGGTCGTGGGGGTCGGGGACGGTCCCGGCGCCGCCGCCGTCCTTCGGCCTCCACTGGTACGCCCCGGCCGGGCTCTTGAACAGCTCCCACTCGTAGCCGAACAGGGTCTCGAAGAAGCTGTTGTCCCACTTGGTCGGGGTGGGCGTCCAGATGCCCTCCAGCCCGCTGGTGATCGTGTCGTTGCCCTTGCCGGTGCCGTAGCCGTTCTTCCAGCCCAGGCCCTGCTGCTCCAGGGGCGCGGCCTCGGGCTCGGGCCCGACGTGCTTGTCGGCGGGCGCCGCGCCGTGCGTCTTGCCGAAGGTGTGCCCGCCGGCGATCAGGGCGACCGTCTCCTCATCGTTCATCGCCATGCGGCGGAACGTCTCGCGGATGTCCCGGGCCGCGGCGAGCGGGTCCGGGTTGCCGTTCGGCCCCTCCGGGTTGACGTAGATGAGGCCCATCTGCACCGCGCCCAGGGGCTTTTCGAGCTCGCGGTCACTGCTGTAGCGCTCGTCGCCGAGCCAGGTGGTCTCGGGGCCCCAGTAGACGTCCTCCTCCGGCTCCCAGGCGTCCACGCGGCCGCCGGCGAAGCCGAACGTCTTCAGACCCATCGACTCCAGCGCGACGTTGCCGGCCAGGATCAGCAGGTCGGCCCACGACAGGCTCTTGCCGTACTTCTTCTTCACCGGCCACAGCAGCCGGCGCGCCTTGTCGAGGTTGGCGTTGTCCGGCCAGCTGTTGAGGGGCGCGAAGCGCTGCTGCCCGGACCCGGCGCCGCCGCGGCCGTCGTCGATGCGGTAGGTGCCCGCGCTGTGCCACGCCATCCGGATGATGAACGGACCGTAGTGGCCGAAGTCGGCCGGCCACCAGTCCTGCGAGGTCGTCAGCACATCCGCGATGTCCCGCTTGACCGCGGCCAGGTCGAGGCTCTCGAACGCCTTGGCGTAGTCGAAGTCCTCGCCGAGGGGGTTGGCCACGGCGGGGTTCTTGGCAAGGATCTTCAGGTTGAGCCGGTTGGGCCACCAGTTGCGGTTGCCGCCGCCCTGCGTGGGGTGGGGGAGGCGCTCGTGCGCCACCGGGCACCCGCCTTCGCCCTCGTTCACCTCGGCGAGTACGGCGTCGTTGTTCTCGGCCATGCGATTCCTTCCACAAGCTCAGCGGGGGTGGGTTCAGGAACTGCGGGTGGTGGAGCAGTCGGGGCACAGGCCCCAGTAGATGACCTCGGCCTCGTCGATCGCGAAGCCGCGGTCGTCGGATGCGGTCAGGCACGGCGCCTCACCGACGGCGCAGTCGACGTCGGCGATCGCCCCGCATGACCGGCACACGAGGTGGTGGTGGTTGTCGCCGGTCCGCGACTCGTACCGCGCCACGGAACCGGACGGCTGGATGCGCCGCACCAGACCCGCCGCCGTCAACGCGTGCAGCGAGTCGTAGACGGCCTGGTGGGACACCTTCGGGAGATTTCTGCGCACGGCGGCGATGATCGTGTCCGTGTCGGCGTGCGGATGCGCGTGCACCGCGCTCAGCACCGCCAACCGGGGGCGGGTCACGCGCAACGCGGCCCCGCGCAGCATCTCCCGGAAGTCGAGGGGTGCGACCACGCCCCAGAGATTGGCCTATTTTCTGGAATCAGTCAAGAACTTGTCTCTACCAAGATCACGTCCTAGAGTGCCGCACGACAGGACCGTGCTTTCCCGGCGCGACCCCCTCCCCTGTCACTGGGCTGACCTGCCAAAACGGCAGTTCGGCCGCGCCTGCAGGCCGCCGCCCGGACTCCAGGTCCGCCAAGCCGGGAGTCCGGGCCGGTGTCCCGCGGCGGGGTGCCCGCACATCGAAGGGGGGCGGCCGCCGGATTCCGGCACCGCGGTCACTGGAAGGGGACAAGTCGCCGGACTTCCACCGCGCGCGCATGCCGCACGGCGCCTGACACCGGGGGTCCAGCGGTGGCAGGCACCGCCGAGCGGTTCGATGCGCGCGCGGTGGAGACGGCGCGACCAGCCGGTGACACCGCCCCGCCTGCCCGCGCCGGTGTCACCGACCGGACGCACCGAAGAGCCCCGCCGGCGCAGGACGCCGCAGCCCGATGACATCGCCGGCCACCATGCGGCGAGACCCGCCCGCCACGGCCACGGAACGTCATCAGGCCACGGACCGACCGTACAGGGGCTGCCACTCCCGCCGCCCCACCGCCGGACTCCCGCACCCGCCACCGGCCGCCCCGCACCTCACGGCGAATCGGGCACGCATCCCCCGGCGGGGCGATGGTGCGTTCCGGCCGTCTGGAGCGGGACGGAGGGTGCGGGGGCGTGCGCAGGAGCCCTCAGGAGCGGCAGCGCCATCCGGCAGGATGGCCGCGAGCAGATCTCCGGTTCGGCCGCGTCCAGGCCCGTCAACTCCCGCGCAGCAGATCCGCCAGGATGGCGAAGACCACGACGACGAGGGTGTACGCCAGAAGGGCGACGACGGCTTCCGCCGTCATACCGAGCGCGAGGAAGGTGCCGCCGAGCGGCAGGCACACCAGCCCGGGCAGCACCGCGCCCACGAGTGCGGGAAAGCGCGCCCGCAGGCGGACCCCGCCGGGCGTGTTCAGGATCGCGACATAAGTCATCACGATCAGGAGCAGTATCGGCAGCAGAAGGACGCCCAAGGCTCTACCCGCCCCCGTGTGCTCTGCGCCGCAAGATCACGATGGCGAACACGCCGACCGCCAGGAGGAGCGCCTCAACGGTGATCAGGCCGTCGTAGTCGGGCGAGTTGTTCACCGCGAAGACAGTGATGGCCACGCCGACGAGCAGCTGGAGCAGCGTCCCGGCGAGGAACACGCCCATGGGCAGCGGTCGGGGAGAGCCCGGCGGCACG
Organism: Actinomadura sp. NBRC 104425; assembly: GCF_030269545.1. GTDB lineage: Bacteria > Actinomycetota > Actinomycetes > Streptosporangiales > Streptosporangiaceae > Spirillospora > Spirillospora keratinilytica. The sequence goes on from NZ_BSTN01000004.1 coordinate 195,430, forward strand.
GCGTTCGTGCGGTCCGCGAGCCGTGCGGTGGCGGGTACAGGCACGGCGGGCGGTTGCGCCCCGTGCGCAGGCGCCCCGAACGGCGGTGCGGGCGGCCCGACCGCGGCGGCGGGCGGACGGTAGGTGGAGGGCGGAGGCACGTGCGGCCGCGGCGCGGGCGCCTCGCCGAGCAGTTCGGCCAGCACCTGCGACATCGTCGGCCGCCGCTCGGGCACCTTGTCCAGGCAGGCCGCCAGCAGGTCGCGCCGGTGCGGCGGCATCGCCGACAGGTCCGGGGCGGCGTTCAGGATGCGGTTGAAGACGGCCGGGATGGCGTCGGAGCCGAACACGGGGGCGCCGGTCGCGGCGAAGGTCAGCGTGACCGCCCACGAGAACACGTCGGACGGCGGCCCGACCTCCTGCCCCGCCACCTGCTCGGGCGACATGTACGCGGGGGTGCCGACGATCCCGCTGGACAGGGTGGTGGTGGAGGTCACCGCACGGGCGATCCCGAAGTCGATGACCCGAGGCCCGTCGGTGGCCAGCAGGACATTGGACGGCTTGAAGTCGCGGTGCACGATGCCCGCCCGGTGGATGCCGTTCAGCGCGGCGGCCGTGCCGATGGCCAGCCGTTCCAGGCTGCCGTGGTCGCGCGGCCCGGCGCGGCGGACCAGGTCGCTGAGCGACTCTCCCTCGACGTACTCGCTGACGATGTAGGGGCGGTCGTCTTCGACGCCGGCCGCGAGGACCCGGGCCGTGCAGTACGGCTCGACCCGGCGCGCGATGGAGCTCTCCCGCAGGAACAGATGGCGGGCGCGGTCGTCCCCGGCCAGCCGGGCGTGCAGCACCTTGACCGCCACCCGCGTCCCCGCGGTGTCCTCTCCCAGATAGACCGCGCCCTGTCCGCCCTCGCCGAGCAGCGCCAGCAGCCGGTACGGGCCGACCGTCCGTGGATCACCCGCTCGCAGCTCCACAGGATTGACCACTCGCCCGATCATAGGTAGCGCCGGGGACGAAGTCCCACCCCCTTCGCGATAACGATTCGGCCGGTCGGATCGGCGCCCGGGTCGCGCACTTCCCGACCGGCCGAAGAATTCTTCCCAACGGCCCGCGGACCGCAGCGGATGATACGGGATGTGCAGGCCGGACAGGGGCCGCGAATTCGAGTCGTCCGCGATCATCTCGCTCGCTTCCGGCCGCCGCGGACCGCTCGCCCGGCGCGTCGAACTCCTGTGGTCGGAAAATCCGAATGATGGCAGGCCGAGCGGAATTGCCCCGGTCGTCCGGCGGGCACCGAGACTCGGGTGCCGGCTTCCTGCACTCGCTGCTCACCGCCACCTCGGCATGCGCCGTGGCGGGCGACGGGCGTTCGGCGCCCGTGACGGTCGCCGGCACCGACGTCGCGAACCTGACGCCGCCCGGGGTGCTGGGCCGCGGGCTGTCGTTCGCGCACCGGGGACATCGCCTACCCCCGGCCGTGGCGCGAAAGACGCGTGCGGCGGCCGCCTGCGGCAGGCTGTCTCCGCATCCGGTCATGATCTTGGCGGCAGGGGTTGACGACCGCATCTCTCATTCCGCAGAGTCATTGTTCATGTACTGTTGGTGAGCGAATGGTGGCCGTCTGGTCGCCTGGCTCATCGGGGGGACGCTATGAGCCGTGTGACCGGGTTGCCGTCCGCCATGCCTCCGGCGGCGGGCCGCTTCTACCGCCAGGGGTGGTGGCGGTGCGAGAGCTTCACCGACGATCTGCACGCCCGTGCCCGTCAGACGCCCGCCGCGGTCGCCTACGTGAACGTGCGGGTGCTGCGGGGCGCCACCGAAACGGCGGCGGTCACCTTCGGCGAGCTGGCCGACCGGGTGGAGCGGCTGGCGGCGGTGCTGCGGCGCCTGGGCGTGCGGCCCGGTGATCTGGTGGCGCTCCGGACGCCCAACCAGTGGGAGGCCGCGGCGCTGTGGCTGGCGTGCGGCCGCGTCGGGGCGGTGACCATGTCGCTGTCGCCCTGGGCGGGCCCCCGGGAGGCGGAGATCGCCTTCACCGGCATCCCGATCCGCCTGCAGGTCACCGGGGACGCGTCCGCGCCGGCCGCCGCGGGCCTCGCCCCCCGCACGGTCCACCTGCGGGAACTGCTGGACAGCGCGCGGTCCGCCGAACCGCCGGCCATCGCGCAGCGGCCGCAGGCGTCGCCCGACGCCCCGCGGCACGTCGCGCTCACATCGGGCACGACCGGCCGCCCCAAAGCGGTGGTGCACTCCTGCAACACCCTGTACGCGTCGCTGCGTGCGGCCGCCGGGTTCCTGCCGCCTCGACCGGTCCTGACCAGCGCCGCGGGGATGACCCATGCGTCGGGACTGAAATACCTGGCGTTGATGCCGCTGGTCACCGGGGGACGGGCGGTGCTGCTCGCCGCCGATGACCTCCACGGCCCCGACCAGTGGCTCGACCTCGTGCCCCACCACGGGGTGAGCTGCCTGGTGGGTCTTCCGGCCCTCCTGGGGCGGATGGCCGCCGCCCAGCGCCGACGCGAACGCGACCTGTCCGGCCTGCGGCGCGTCGTCAGCCTCGGCGCGCCCCTCCCCTCCCCGACGGCGGCCGGCATACGCGCCCAGCTGTGCACCGGCCTGGTCAACGTGTTCGGGATGACCGAAGGCGGCCCCCTGTGCGCGACCGCTCCGGACGACCCGTCCGAGCCCGCCGAACCGGGCCTGGGCCGGCCCGTCGGAGGCACACAGGTCGAGATCCGTCGCGCGGACGCCTCCGGAGCGGGCGGCCTGAACGTGCGCGGCCCGAGCGTGTGCCTCGGCGTCCTCGATGTCCGGTCCGGCCGGGCGGCGTGGACCCCGGACCGCGACGACGGCTGGTACGACACCGGCGACCTGGTGCGAAGCGACGAGCACGGGCGGCTGCACTACGTGTCGCGCGCCTGCGACCGGGTCGGCTGGGGCCCCATGATCCCGACCGCCGAGATCGAGAGCGTGCTGCTCGGCCACCCCGCCGTCGCCGACGTCGCCGTGATCGGGGTGCCCGACCGGCAGGGGCACGAGGCCGCCTGCGCCGTCGTCGTCCCGCGCAGCGCCCGGCCCACCCTCGACGAGCTGTGCGCGTTCCTGCGCCGGCGGCGCATGGGCGACAAGGACCTGCCCGCCCGCCTGGCCGTCGTCCCGGCGCTGCCCCGCACCGCGCTGGGAAAGATCAGCAAGGCGGAGCTCCGCCGCCAGGTCATCGACGGCGCCCTGCCGACCGAAGGGTACGACGCGCTCCGGCACCGCCTGGAATGACCCGGCGCACGGCGGCACAACCCCCCACGGATCGATCACACATGGCTGTCCACCGGGACGGCGGGCAGCATTGCGGGGGATAGGTGGACACGACGACCCAGAACCAGGAACGACCGGCGCACCGGCTGCGGCTCCTCGACGACGTGCCGCCACCGGCACCGCCGCCGCCGATACCGCCCGGATGGCGGACGGGACCGCCCGACTTCGTCGGGGTCGGCACGATGAAATCCGGCACGACATGGTGGTGGTCGGTGCTGACCACCCATCCCGCGATCGCCTCACCGCGCGCCGCACAGGCGGCCGACACCGACCCCCGAGCGCTGCACGGAGCGAAAGAGGTGCACTTCTTCGACCACTACGGCCGCGTCGAAGAAGTGGACCCGGCGGAATACCACCGCTACTTCCCCCGCCCGCCCGGTGCGATCGCCGGGGAGTGGACACCCCGGTACATGTACGACTTCTGGACGCCGCCGATGCTGCGAGCGGCCGCTCCGCAGGCCCGGCTGCTGGTGCTGCTGCGTGATCCGCTGGCGCGCCTGGCGTCGGCCCTGGGATTCCACCGGGCCCTGGAACCCGGACATTCACCCGCGGCCGTCATGGAACACCAGTTCCACAGGGCCCTCTACTGGCAGCAGCTGCGGATGCTGATGAACAGCTTCGACCGCGACCAGATCCTGGTCCTGCAGTACGAACGGTGCGTCGCCGAACCGGAACGCCAGGCCCGGCGCACCTTCGAATTCATCGGCATCGACCCGGACATGTGGCGTCCGGTCCGCCCCTTCGACCGGCAGGTGGGGCGGTCGTCCCCGAAACCCGTCGTCGACGAGGCCACCCGCGCGGCCTTCTGCCAGGCCATCGCGCCGGACATCGGCCGCCTGCTGCGCGAGTTCCCCGACATCGACCCCGCGCTGTGGCCGAGCGTCGACCCGTCGTCGCCCGGATTCGGCGCGGAGGCCCACGACGTCCCGGCCGCACCCGACGGCTGAACCCGCCGACCCCGAGAACCGTACGTCATCGCCAGGCCCGCGGCGGCCCGGCGTCGTCACAGGAGTTCGGAATGCTGGAGATCATCGGGGCCGGTTTCGGCCGGACCGGCAGCTATTCGCTGAAAGAGGCGCTGACGCGCCTGGGATACGGCCCCTGCCACCATATGACGTCACTGGGGGAGGATGCGGAACTGCTGCGGCGGTGGGAAGCCGTGGTGGACGGGAAGCCGATCCCGTGGGACGAGGTGCTCGCCGGTTACCGGGCCGCACTGGACTGGCCGGTCTGCGCGTACTGGAGGGAACTCGTCGCGGCCTATCCGCACGCGAAGGTCATCCTGACCGTGCGCCCTCCGGATTGCTGGTATGCCAGCATGTCCCGGACCCTTTACCGGTCATCCCGTCCGGCGCCGCCGACCCCCGAGGGATTGCTGATGCGGCTGGAGGATCTGCTGGACTCCGGCCTGCGGCGGCGCCGGCGGATATCGCGTGAGGTGATCTGGAAAGGGACGTTCGGCGGCCGGTTCGCCGACCGCGAGCACGCGATCGAGGTGTTCGACCGGCACAACGCCGAAGTGCGGGCCCACGTTCCCGCCGACCGGCTCCTCGTCTTCGACACGGCGCAAGGCTGGGAGCCGCTCTGCGATTTCCTGGGCGTTCCGGTGCCTGCCGAGGATTTCCCCCACCTCAACCGGGCCGCGGCCTTCCAGGACGGCCTGGCCCGGCGCCGCCGGCGGATTCTGACCGGACGGGCCATGGTCGGGGCCCACGGGGACGCCGTTCGCTGACCGCCCCGTTATCCGCGGGCGTTCAGATGTTCTCGCGGTGCCTGCGCAGAATCCGCGGATGGTGGCCTTCGGCGAGGATCTCAAGACGCCTGGGCCAGCGGTAGGGGGCCGACATGCGTCCGGGCCCCCGGAAGTACAACACGGTGCAGCCCGCCTTGCCCTGATGGGGGTTGAAGCCGCCCCCGTCCGCGGCCAGCCCGGCACATTCCGCGACGGTATCCCAGACCAGGCCGAGGACGCGTTCGTCGGGCTCGGCGACGCGGAAACCCAGGTGCGTCTGATGGTGGCGGGAACGCTCGTCCTCGGCGATGCGGACACCGGCCGCAGCGGAATACGACGGCAGCAGGAACAGTTCCATGGACCGATCCGCCGACGTCTTCACGTGCGTTATCACGACCGGCAGACGCTCTCGCGGAACCCTGTAACGCTTCGCCAGATGACTGCGGACCACCGTGCTGGGAACGGTCGGCGCCGCCGTCAGCCCGCGCTGCTCCAGTTCCGCCAATGCCGTGTCGATGCGTCCGGGAAAGACCAGCAGGGCCCCATGGTCGAACCGAGTGTGCCGGGCGAGTGATTCCGCCGCGTCGCCGTGCGCGGCCGGCGGCAGAACGGCCCGCAGCGCGCTTTCCGTCGTATGGGCGGCGATGAACCCTCCCATCGCCTCCAGGCGCCCCCAGTCAGCGGGGGCCAGACCGTCCATCTCCTGCCGGGACGGCGCCAGAGCCGTGCACGGAGCCGGGACATCGTCCACCACGACGGCACCTGGGCGCGACGGCCGCGGACCGGCGGCCGCCGCTCGTCCGTACCGGTCTGCGGTGTCACTGTGGAATTCGCCCGTTATGCACATGGCGTCGGCGCGTTCGGTCACCTTCGACAAGGTACTCGAAGAATGACGCCGCGTAGTTAATCGGTTTCTCATCATGAGGACACCCAATAACGCCACGCCCCTGGGGTTGGCGTTACCGTGAACGCTCCGCGCCGCCGGCCACGGCCCCATCCTCACGTGGGCCAGGCGCGGGGCAGGGTGTCCAGGCCGAGGACACGGCCGGCATCTGGGGCGATGACGGAGACCGCCCGGCTGAAGTGGGACGCGGCGTCCTGGTGGGCGGCGGCGATGTCCTCGTACCCGGTCAGCACCCAGAACCCGTGCCCGGCCCCGCTGCGGAACGCCGGGCACCGCTCACGCAGCCCGTCCGGCATCACGCAGGCGGGTGCCCGCCGAACGGGCGCGCCGAACGGGTCGAAGTCGATCCGGGGATGACTCATCGGCGCTCTCCTCTGCGCCGCCGTGTCCGCCGCTCGACAGCGCCCGGCGCGGGCCTCGGCGGCGCGGGTGACGAATCACCCGGGGGACTTGCACCGAAACGGTCCTCGTGACCGTATCCTCCCTAACGGTGCGTGACTAGACACGATCGTCCGACAGTTCGCCCCGAATGCTTGAAGGAGCCACGCATGCCTGTGCCTTCCGGGAGGTCCGCCACGTCCGCCACCGAGACCCTGCTGAGCGCAGCGTACGACCGGATCCTGCGCCGCAACCCCGGCGAACCGGAGTTCCACCAGGCGGTGAAGGAGGTCCTGGAGACCCTCGCGCCGGTGCTGGAACGGCGTCCGGAGCTGATCGACGCCAAGATCATCGAGCGGATCACCGAGCCGGAACGCCAGATCATCTTCCGGGTGCCGTGGCAGGACGACAAGGGCGAGATCCATGTCAACCGCGGCTTCCGGGTCGAGTTCAACAGCGCGCTCGGCCCCTACAAGGGCGGGCTGCGGTTCCACCCGACGGTCAACCTCGGCGTCATCAAGTTCCTCGGCTTCGAGCAGATCTTCAAGAACGCGCTCACCGGGCTGAACATCGGCGGCGGCAAGGGCGGCAGCGACTTCGACCCGCACGGCCGCTCGGACGACGAGGTGATGCGGTTCTGCCAGTCGTTCATGACCGAGCTGCACCGCCACCTCGGCGAGCACACCGACGTCCCGGCCGGTGACATCGGCGTCGGCGCCCGCGAGATCGGTTACCTGTACGGGCAGTACCGGCGGCTGGTCAACCGCTGGGAAGCCGGCGTCCTCACCGGCAAGGGCATCGGCTGGGGCGGCTCGGCGGGCCGTCCCGAGGCCACCGGGTACGGCAGCGTGCTGTTCACCGCCGAGATGCTCAAGCTGCGCGGCGAGGACCTTGAAGGCCAGCAGGTCGTGGTGTCGGGCTCCGGCAACGTCTCGATCTACACGGTGGAGAAGGCGCAGGCGATGGGCGCCAACGTCGTCACCGTCTCCGACTCCGACGGCTACGTCGTCGACGAGAAGGGCATCGACCTCGCCCTGCTCAAGGAGGTCAAGCTGGTCCGGCGGGGCCGGGTCGGCGACTACGCCGAGCTGCGCGGCCCGTCCGCCCGCTACGTGCCGGGCGGCAAGGTGTGGGAGGTGCCCGCCGACATCGCCTTCCCATCGGCCACCGAGAACGAGCTGGACGCCGACGACGCGGCCACCCTCATCCGCAACGGCGTCAAGGCCGTCTCGGAGGGCGCGAACATGCCGACCACGCCGGACGCGGTGCGCCTGTTTCAGCAGGCGGGCGTGGCGTTCGGGCCCGGAAAGGCCGCCAACGCGGGCGGCGTCGCGGTCAGCGGGCTGGAGATGGCGCAGAATGCGGCCCGCGAGAGCTGGACGTTCGACAGGGTCGAGGCCGAGCTGACCCGCATCATGAAGGCCATCCACGACAAGTGCCGCGAGACCGCCGAGCGGTACGGCTCCCCGGGCGACTACGTCAAGGGCGCTAACATCGCGGGCTTCGAACGCGTCTGCGACGCCATCCTCGCCCAGGGGCTCATCTGACCGGACCGACCAGGGCGGCGCTGCTCACGGCGCCCGCCGGGGCGTCCCGAACGGGCGGTCATCCGCCCGCTGACCGCCCCGGCGCGGCGGCGCCGCCCACCACCGGCGGCCGTGCCGGATAGGGCACGGCCGTCCGCCCTGTAGACTCACCTGTCGGCGAAGGGGAGTAGTCCTGCGACATCGCTGGTCGACATACTGGACATCCCAGGATGTCCCGGCCAGCGAGCCACCGCGTGACACGTGGGGCGGACGAGACCTTCGGCAAGGCATGACAAGCCCGTACCACCGTGCGGGCCGTACCGTCGTGCCGGGCCGAGTGGTTCGTCCGTCGCCTCCCAGGGGCGTCGCCGAAGTGCGCGGCCCGGCCCCAAGGGAAGGCGCCCCCTGAGCATGACATTCGATCCCCTGGCGTTCATCACCGCCTTCGGACTCATCTTTCTCGCCGAACTCCCCGACAAGACGATGTTCGCCTCGCTGGCCATGGGCACCCGCATGCGCCCGCTGCACGTCTGGTTCGGCACCTCCACCGCGTTCATCGTGCACGTCGCCATCGCGGTGGGCGCCGGAAGCCTCCTCGGCCTGCTGCCGACCATGGCCGTCAAGCTCGTCTCGGCGGCGCTGTTCGCGTTCGGCGCCGTCGCGCTGCTCCGCTCCGATGACGGTGCCGAGGACGACGACCGCGCGGGCGGCAGGATCACCCGTTTCTGGCCCGCCTACGCCACCGCCTTCACGGCCGTCTTCGTCAGCGAATGGGGCGACCTGACGCAGATCACCACCGCCAACCTCGCCTCCACCAACCCGTGGCTGCCCACCGCGATCGGCTCGGCCGCCGCCCTGATGTCGGTGTCGGCCCTGGCGCTGCTCGCGGGCCGGTTCATCGCCGCGAAGGTCCCGCTGAAGACCGTCCAGCGCATCGGCGGCCTGTGCATGGCGGGCCTGGCGGTCTGGACCCTCGTCGAGGCGTTCGGCTGACCCCCGGGACGCGTCCCCTCATCCCTGCGCCTGCGGTCCGGGGCCGGACACGCCGCGAGCCGGACGGGGAGCGGCCAGGCGGGTCGGCAGCAGCCGTCCCCGGACGACCACCTCGCCCGCGCCCTCCCACCGGGAAGCCTCGTCCGGCCCGGCGGCGTCCAGCGCGGTCCCGGACGCCAGCACCCGGCCCGGGGTCTTCTTGGCCAGCTCGGTGAGCCGCGCGGCCTCGTTCACCGGGTCGCCGATGACGGTGTACTCGAACCGCTTCTCCGCGCCGATGTGCCCGGCCACGGCGGGCCCGGCCGACACGCCGACGGCCGCCGTGACCTGCGGCACCTCGGCGGCCAGCCGACCCGCCAGCTCGCGCGCGGCGGCCAGGGCGCGCCCGGTCGCGTCCGGCAGGTCCAGCGGCGCACCGAAGACCGCCAGCGCCGCGTCCCCCTCGAACTTGTTGATCCAGCCGCCGTGCCGGTTGACGACCTCGACGACCACCGCGAAGAACTCGTTGAGCAGCGCGACGACCTCCCCGGGCGGGCGGGTCGCCGCCAGCCGGGTGGACCCGACCAGGTCCACGAAGAGCACCGCCACGTCGCGGACCTCCCCGCCCAGCGTCACACCGCGCTCCAGGGCCAGCCGCGCCACGTCCTCGCCGACCTGCCAGCCGAACAGGTCCCGCAGCCGCCGGCGCTCGCGCAGCCCGGCCACCATCTGGTTGAACCCGGCCTGCAGCCGCCCGATCTCGCTGCCGTCGTAGACGGGCACCTCGGTCAGCAGGTCCTCCCGCTCCACCTTGGCCATCGCCAGCCGGACCGAACCGATCGGGTCGGACATCGCGCGGGCCGCCAGGTAGGTGACGGCGAGGCCGACGGCCAGCGCGGTACCGCCCAGCGCGAGCATCGTCCAGCCGAGCTGGCGGTTCGACACGTCCGCGACGGTCAGCGACGCCACGCTGACGAACACGATCCCCAGCACCGGCACCGCCGTGCCCAGGCCCCAGGCGAGCACCGACCGGGTGACGACCCCTGGCACGCGCGACCCGGCCGGGACGCGGGTGGTCAGCGCGAGCGCGGCCGCCGGCCGGAACAGCCGCTCGGACACCAGATAAACGATCATGCAGGTGGCCAGCCCGCCGAGCAGCACGGTCAGGCCGAGCTTGAGCGCCATGAGCGGCGAGAACACCAGGTTGACCCCCGCCCACCCGACGGCCGCGACGCCCCACAGCACCCCGTGCACCTTCATGAGCAGCAGCGGCGCGCGCAGCACCAGCCGCTGCTCGGCCTCGGTGAGCGGCCGGTCGGTGCGGAACAGCCGCCGCATCGGCCGGAACACCCGCAGCCCCACGACCACGCCCACGGCGATCGCGGTGGTGGTGTAACCGAAGAACAGGGCGACGTTGGCGCGCTGGAGCGCCTGGTGGCCGCGGACCTCCACGGGGTCCGGCAGCACGACCGTCGCCAGCACGAGCACCACCAGCGAGCCCACCGCGTTCGCCAGCACCGCGCTGACGCTCACCAACCGCCGGATCCGCCGCTCGACGACAACGCGCGGCGCGTGCGGCGGCCCATCGATGAACCGCGCCAGCCTTTGCCCTATCTGCTCCATACGCCGGGACTGTACGCATGTGCCCCCGGCCACCACGCTCCGGTACCGCCGAATACCATCCCCGTCCTCATCGCATGTGGAAGACACAGGACCGGGCCCGTGGGCGAACCGAGAGGAGAACACCACACGGCCATGGCGGCACCAGTCGGTAGCGACCGGCAGCCCGCCGCCGCGAGAGGCTCGGACTGCCGGACTGCCGGGCCGCCGCAGTCGAGCAGGGCGAGAGCGGACCGGCCGGCCGTGTGGCGCGACGGCCAGGGGCCGCCGCGCCACTGTGCGGTTCGCGTGTGCCGAGGTCGGCCGCGCTGCGGAAGGCTTCCGGGCGCCCGGTCGCGTGCAGCCGCCGGGGGAGGAGATGACCCGGTCGTCCGGATCACGCCGCACCGGAGAAAGAAGGAGATAACGGAGCGGCAGCCATGACACCCGACGGCTCAGCGCCGATGCGGCGACGCCGACCGGGAACACGCCTCCATGGCCAGATGACGCTGACTCCGCCGTCGGGAGAACCGTCCACTGAAGGACACCCTGGCCGGTGGCTGATCACGGATGTCCGCGGGAAGGCGCGTGCGGCCGGAGAACGCGCGTCCTGCATCCCCGAGCCACCGGGGCCATGCGGGCACGCCCTGCCGGTGGTGGACGCCGAGAAACCGTCACGGCTGTGGCCCCACGGATTCATGACGTCCACGCTTCCGATGTGCCTGGCGCTGATGCGGCGGCAGCGGGCGGGGATGCATCCGCATGGTCAGGTGACGCTGTCTCCGCCGTCGGGAGAATCCTCCGCTGAGGAGACCCCGGCGCACCCTGGGCGGTGGCCGAATCAAGGATGTCGGCGGGGATGTGCGTGCGGCCGGAGGCGGTCGCCGGCCGTTCGGCTCTCAGGGCGCGGGGGAGAGGCGGACGGGAAGGGCGGACAGCCGCCAGGCGCCGGGCATGGGTATGCGCTCCAGGTCCTCCGGAGGGACCGCCAGGCACAGGTCCGGATAGCGGTCAAAGAGCGCGCCGAAGGCGACCTCGGCCTCCTGACGGGCGAGGGCCGCACCGAGGCAGTAGTGCAGGCCGTGGCCGAAACCGAGGTGGGTCTCCCGCCGGCCGTCCGGCTGCCTGGTGATGTCGAGCCGGTGCGGGTCGTCGAAGCGGCGTGGGTCGAAGTTGGCCGAGACGAGGCTGGCCATCACCGGCGACCCCTTGCGCAGCTTCCTGCCGCCGATCTCGACGTCCTCGGCGGCGTACCGGAACCGGGCGCCCTGGACCGGCCCGCACCAGCGCATCAGCTCGTGCACGGCGCGCGGCAGCAGCGCGGCCGGGTCGCTGCGCAGCAGTTCCAGCTGGTCGGGATGGGTGAGCAGCGCCACCGTGCCGTTGCCGATCAGGTGGGCGGTGGTCTCGTGCCCGGCCAGCACGATGGTCAGCACCATGGTGATCAGCTCGAACTCGCTGAGCACGGCGCCGTCCTCGTCGTGGACGCCGATCAGCGCGGTCAGCAGGTCGTCGGCGGGCTCCTCCCGGCGGCGTGCGACGAGCTCCCCGACATGGTCGACGATGCCGCGGATCGCCGCGGTGAAGTGCCGTGTCTCGTGCGATCTCATCAGTGCGCGGCTCCACCCGAGCCACCGCCCGCGATCCTCCTCGGGGATGCCGACCAGCTCGCAGATCACCGTGATCGGCAGCGGATAGGCGAAGTGTTCGAGGAGATCGACCGTCCCGTCCCGCGGGGACACCGCCTCGGGGAGCCGCTCGAGCAGCTCCCCGGTGATCTCCCTGACGCGGGGCAGCAGCGCGGCGACGCGGCGCGCGGTGAACGCGCGCGAGACGAGCCGGCGGAGCCTGAGGTGCTCGTCGCCGTCGGCGTCCAGCACGCTCCGCAGCAGGTACGGCGCGTACTCGTCGTCGATGCCCATCTTCCGGAAGATCTCCGTGCGCTGGTCCTGGATCCGCATGCCGGGCACGTTGCCCGGATTGTTGACGAACCTGCGGTCGCTCAGCACCAGCCGGACGTCCTCGTAGCGCGTGACGATCCACAGGGACGACCCCCGGTCGCCGTAGACGACCTGCGCCATCGGAGACCGCTCGCGCAGCCGCGAGTAGCCGTGGAACGGATCGCGCAGCAGTTCGGGATCCATCAGGTCGACGGTGACGGGGCCAGTCATCCCGATCCCTCCGCAAAGGCCGGAATATGTGGGGACATTGCGAGCTTTCCTTTCCCGCGGTGCGGGGAAGTCCCAGAAGATTGCAGCACCGATCGATCCGGCCGGCAAGTCGGCCTCGATTGTCCGTTCTGTCGATATTGTCGCATATCAACTATCTCTCGATAGTGATCTACGATCTTTTGACCTTTTCTTGGATGCATCGAGAGCAACTTCTTGCTTGACTCTAGTGCGGCGGCAAGATTGCCAGACATAGCCTTTTCCTGTTCGTTGACAGTGCGAATCAAGTCCGCGGTGCCCGGCTCCGGAAGCCGCGGAGTCGGAGCCGCCCGACGAGGGGAAGCTGAATGGGACGACTCAAGGGCACCGGGCCGAAACCGCCGAGCGACCTGACCACTCACCGGGCCATCGAAACGGTCCGCCAGATCCAGCATCTGATGCTGCTGTGCTCGCTGCTGCCGCCGGACGGCAAAATGCAGGAAGTGCTCCGGCTCGCTCTCTCGCTCCACGAGGAACCGCTGCTGGCGCGGGTCACGCCGGTGACGGACCTGCACCCCCAGGCCACCAAGGAATGGCTCGAATCCTTCTGGATTCGGGACGGAATCTCCGCCGAGGAAGAGGAGCTGATCGCCTGGCAGAACGACAAACCCAACATGGACGCCGCCATAGCCGAGATCAAGAATGCCGAACGGCAGCTCGGCATTCGGCTGGCGACTGAACTGGTCGAGTAGCCCGGCAGGGTTCACCACAGCAAAGGAGAAAGGCTGATGTCACCGAGCACCGTACTGCGCCACGCCGCCGCGGACGCCGAGGTCCGCGCCGAGGTCCTGGCGACCCCCGAGGCGTTCGGGGTGTCCGCCGGCGCCGTCCCCGCGTCCGTGGAGCCGCTGGACGAGGAGACCCTCGGCTTCTGGACCGAGGGCGTGGCCGCCGTCGAGGTCTACGCCTGCGCCACGAGCTGCAGCGCGGGTCCGTTCACGATCGTCTGCGACGGCGGCACCAAGTAGCCCCGCCGAAGTGACGACCAGCCGGTGGGCCGACATCGGTCGGCCCGCCGGCCCGTACGGACCGACAGAGCGAGGAACCCCGGAGTGACCCCACTCTTCCCCCTGGACATCGCGGCCCGCGCCGCGAACCTCTCCGAGCAGGCCCAGGTCGTCTCCGAACTCGGCCCGGCCGACGGCGCCCCGCCGCTGACGGAGTTCGACCGGTGGCGGATCGACCGGCTGGCGGACCGGCTGGCCGCGCGCTTCCACAAGGAGAGCACGCGGCGGCCGGGAGCGGCGCGGTACACCCGAGACTCGCTGACCGGGCTTCTGACCGAGTACCGCCGGCACGAGCTGGCGCTCACCGGCCGCGACGACGACCTCGGCCGCATCCTCCCCGAGCTGCAGCGTGAATGGCTGCCGACGTACGAGGCGGCGCTGCGGGGGCTGGAGCGGGCCGGCGACCGGGCGACGGAAGAGAGCTGGCGGGGGTTCGACACCTACTACGGGCGGCTCGCCATCGCCTGCGAGCCGTTCCTGACAGAGCTGGGCCGGCGGCTGGGCGGGGCGCTGGCGGAGGAACCCGGCCGTCCGGCCCTCGTCATCGAGCCCCAGATCGTCGACGACTTCCAGGCCCACCTGCTCGGCCGCTTCGAACTGGCGCTGGCCTGGGCGGTGGAGGCCGACGCCAAGGCCTACTGCGCCGTGCACGGCATCGACCCGGAACAGGCGCCCCAAGAGGACTACCTGGCCTACCTCGACAAGACGTTCGCCGACACCGCCTCCTACCACCGCTTCTTCCTGGAGTTCCCGGTCCTCGGACGGTGGCTGGCCCACGTCACCGAACTGCTCGCCGCACACGGCCGAGACATGATCGCCCGGCTGCGCGCCGACGCCGAAGCCGTGGCCGAGGCGTTCTTCGGGCAGCCGATCACCAGGGTGCGCACCGTGCGCCTGGGCCGCTCCGACATGCACGCCGGCGCCCGCAGCGTGGCCATCGTGGACGTCACCCTGGCGGACGGCGCCGAAGAGTCGTTCGTCTACAAGCCGCGCTGCGTCCGAGGCGAGGCCGCGCTGCAGAAACTGCTGGCCCGGCTGCGCGACGAGGACGTCCTCGGCTACGCGCCCCGCGCGGTGCTGCCCAGGGACGGATACGGCTACGAGGCGCTGATCCCGTCCGGACGCAACCGGGTCGACACGCGCGAGCAGGCCGAGCACGTGTACGCCGAGCTCGGCGGCTATCTGGCGATCTTCTACATCCTCGGCGGGGGCGACCTGCACTTCGAGAACGTCCTGGTCGCCGACGGCCACGCGTTCATCTGCGACTGCGAGACCGTGCTCGGCGCCCCGCCCAAGGGGCAGCCCCGGCCGTCCGGCACGCTGATGGACTCGGTGTTCAAGACCGGTCTGATCGAATGGCCCACCGCGGCGGAGGACGACACGGGCATCCGGCTCAGCGGCTACTCCGGCGGCGCCTCCTACCAGCTGCCGATGCCGGTGCCGCAGGTCAACGACCGCCGGATCTCCTTTGCGGCGGCCGTGACGCACCGCACGGGCGTGCGGGTCGAGCCCGGAGCACCCAACCGCGTCTTCATCGGCGACGAACTGACCCGCGCCGAGGACTTCACCGACGCGATCAGGGCCGGCTTCGACCGCGTGTACCGGTGGTTCCAGGACGACCCCGACCGCGCCATCGAATGCGTGACCGGCCTGTTCGCCGGAACACGCGTGCGCTTCATCAACTGGAGCACGCAGGTCTACGCGCAGCTTCTGGTGGCCTCGCGGCATCCCAAGTGCCTGATGGAACCGCTGGAGGTCGACCTGCTCGTCAACACGGTGCGCACCTTCCCGCGCAACTGGGACGCCGACGGCGTGCTGCCGCCCTGGGAGCTGGCGTCGATGTGGCGGCTGGACGTGCCGATGTTCACCGTGGACGCGGGCGGCGACCGGCTCGTCCACGACCACCGCGACGAGATCGCGGCCACGCTGGAGACGACCCCGCTCGACCATGCCGCCGCGCGGATCCGGCGGCTGTCGGAACGCAACCGGGCCCAGCAGGACCAGTACATCGCCGCGGGCCTGTCCGGCGGCGACGTCACCAGCCCCGACTTCGCCGCCACCTGCGTCGAGCAGGCGAGCGCCCTCGGGCTGCGGCTGTGCCGGATGCTGCGCGAGCCCGGCCGCGCGCCCTGGACCTCCTACATCATCACCGGCGACGGCAAGACCGAAATCGACATCGAAGGCGACCTGTACACCGGATCGGCCGGAATCGCGTTCTTCCTGGCCCACCTCAACGAGGCGGACCCGCGTCCGGAGTTCCGCCATGCCGCCGAGCGCGCCCTCGCCCACGCCCTCGACACCGGCGACCGCAGCCGCATCGGCGCCTTCGCCGGGCTCGGCGGGTTGATCTACCTCCTCACGCACCTGCACCACCTGTGGAACGACCGCGCGCTGCTCGACCGCGCCGTCCAACTCGCCGACGAGACCGCCGGGCTGATCGAGCAGGACCGCCACTTCGACGTCTTCCACGGCGTGGCCGGGCTCATCCCGGTGCTGCTCGCGCTGGCCGACGCCACCGGAGGACACGGCCTGGACCACGCGCACCGATGCGCCGCGCACCTGCTGCGCCATGCGCAGGCCGACGGCGACACCCTGTCCTGGCCCAGCCCCGAGCCGGACACCGTGGTCGCCAACCTGACCGGCCTGTCGCACGGCGCCGGCGGCATCGGCTGGGCGCTGATCATGCTGGGGTGCCGGGACGACCGCGCCGGCTACATCGACGCCGGTCGGCGCGCCTTCGCCTACGAGGCCCGCCATTTCGACCATGACGAACAGGACTGGTACGACCTGCGGCGCATCGCGGGCGGCCGGTTCCGCAACGGGCGCCACTACGCCAACGCCTGGTGCAACGGCGCCGCCGGCATCGGCATGACCCGCATCCATAGCTGGGCCCTGCTCGGCAAGGACGACGACACCATGCTCCACGAGGCCCGCCAGGCGCTCACCGCCACGATGCGCGGCTTCCCGCGCCTGATGAACGACTCGCTCTGCCACGGCCGATCGGGCAACGCCGAGCTGTTCCTGCGTTTCGCCGAGCTGAACGACGAGCCCGCCTTCCGGATGGAGGCCAACGTCCAGGCCCAGACGCAGTGGCGGAACCTGGAGGACGCGCGACCGGGCCCGGAGTCGGGATTCTTCCCCGGCCTGATGCTGGGCCTGGCGGGCTTCGGAATGCACTTTTTGCGGCTGGCCCGGCCCGAGAGCACCCCGTCGGTCCTGCTGCTCGACCCGCCGAACCGGCCCATCCCAGCCAAGGAGTGAACACGATGTCCGTTGAGTCCTGCACCCGGTTCCTGCGCCTCACCGTGGAGGACCCGCAGGTCCGGCAGCAGATGAAGGCGTTGACCGGGGCCGCGGAGGTGATCCGGCTCGCCCGTGCCGGCGGCTACGACTTCACCGTCGGCGACCTCATGGTGGCGTCCACCCAGGCCGCCCAGGCGGAGGCGCACAACGCCGCGGAGGCGTCGAAGGCCGAGGAGGCGCAGAAGGCCGGGGAGCCCGCCCCGGCCGCGGAACGCGCGAAACCGGCGGCGGGCGAGGTCTACCACCACGAGTACGACTTGAGCGAGCTCCCCGGTTTCGGCCCGGTCATCGACGAACTGCCGCGGCTCAAGATCATGCCGCCTACGGTCGACCTGACCCGTTTCCACGCGTCGTTCCGCGAGGAGGACCTGCAGTCGACCTCGCTCGCGCCGTCCAGCCCCGAGTACCGGGCCTGGCGCGACCGGGCCGCCGCCGAGCCCACCGGGGATGTCAGGCGCGACTTCCACCTGATCAACCTTGACGACCACGTCGCCCACCCCGGCTACGACGACTATCTGGCGGCCAAGACCCGCGTCGTGGCCGCGCTGGAGAAGGTCTTCGGCGACGAAGTCCGGTTCTCCGGCAGCATGTGGTACCCGCCGTCCTCCTACCGGCTCTGGCACACCAACGAGGACCAGCCGGGCTGGCGCATGTACATCGTCGACTTCGACGGCGACTTCGCCGACCCGGAGCACACGTCCTTCTTCCGCTACCAGAACCCCGCCACCGGCGAGCTGGTCACCCTGCGGGAACGTCCCCGGATGGCGCGGTTCTTCAAGATCGAGCAGGAGCCGGACCGGTTGCTGTGGCACTGCATCGTCAACCCGACCGAGCGTCACCGGTGGAGCTTCGGGTTCGTCGTGCCGGAGCACTGGGCCGAGCGCCTGGCGGAACACTCGTGAGCCTGCGGCCGGGCCCGGCGCCGGCGTCCCTGCGAACCGGGGCCACCGTCCCGGCGATCAGGGCGGTCGGCCTGCGCAAGCAGTACGCGGACGTCACCGCGGTCGACGGAATCGATCTGACCGTGGCCCCGGGCGAGAGCTTCGGGTTCCTCGGCCCCAACGGCGCGGGCAAGACGACGACGATCGCGATGCTGTGCACGCTGTCCGCGCCCACGTCGGGCCTGGTCGAGATCGCCGGACACGACACCCGGACCGACCCCGCCGGCGCCCGGCGCAGCCTCGGCCTGGTCTTCCAGGAGACCACCCTGGACGGCGACCTCACCGCAGCCGAGAACCTGCGCTTCCACGCCGACCTGTACGACGTTCCCGTCGCCGAGGTGCCCACCCGCATCGAGGAGACCCTGGCCCTGGTCGGGCTGACCGACCACCGCGACCGGCTGGTGCGCACCTACTCCGGCGGCATGCGGCGGCGGCTGGAGATCGCCCGCGCTCTGCTGCACCGTCCCCAGGTCCTCTTCCTGGACGAGCCCACCATCGGCCTGGACCCGCAGGCGCGCGCCCAGGTCTGGCGGTACCTGCGGCAGGTCTGCCGCAGCGAGCGGGTCACGCTCTTTTTGACCACGCACTACTTGGACGAGGCCGACCAGTGCGACCGCATCGCGATCATCGACGGCGGCCGCATCGTCGCCGAGGACAGCCCGGACGAACTGAAATCGGTCCTCGGCGCCGACCGGATCGACCTGCGCACCGCCGACGACGCGGCCGCGGCGCGGCTGCTGCGCGACCGCCTCGGCCTGGCCGCGACCAGCGGGCCGCGCGGCCTGTCGCTGCGCGCCACCGACAGCACGCGGGTCCTGCGGCAGGTCTTCACCGAACTGGACATCCTCGTCTATGAGGCGAAGGTCGTCCCGCCCAGCCTCGATGACGTGTTCCTCCACCACACCGGGCACCGCATCCGCGACGACGCCCCGGCCGAACCCGACAGCCCACCCACCGACCCCGGGCATCTCGCCGAAGAACCGCCGTCCGTCACGCCGCCGTCGGCCGCGCCCGCTCCCGGTGGCCTGCGCGCCGAACTGCGCGCCCTGCGCATGATCTGGCGCCGCGAGCTGCTGCACTTCGCCCGCGACCGCACCGGAACCGCCGTCTCGCTGCTGCAGCCGCTGCTCTTCCTGTTCGTCTTCGGAGCCGGCGTGGCCGGTCTCCTGCCGTCATCCGGCGGGCCCGCCTACCAGCTGTTCCTGTTCTCCGGCATCCTGGTCATGGCGGCCCAGGGCCCGGCCGTCGCCGTCGGCTCCTCGGTGCTGTGGGAACGCCAGAACGGCTTTCTCCGCGAGATGCTCGTCAGCCCGGTCCGGCGCAGCACGCTGCTGATGGGCAAATGCCTGGGCGGGACCACCGTCGCCACCTGCCAGGCGGCGCTCCTCCTCACCGCCGCCACCCCGATCGGCATTCCCTTCGACATCGGCCTGTACGCACTGCTCCTGGTCGAGCTTGCGCTGACCACACTTGCCATGACCGCCTTCGGAGTGCTGGCGGCCACCCTGGTCGGCAAGCCGCAGACCTTCGGAACCGCACTCACCGTGCTCATGGCGCCGCTGCTCTTCCTGTCCGGCGCGATGTTCCCGCTCGCCGCCATGCCCGCCTGGATGGCGACGCTCGCACTGATCAACCCGCTCAGCTATGCGGTCGACGGCATGCGCCGCACCGTCGCGGCCTATCTGCCGGACCCCCCGGCTCCGCTGTTCCAGCAGCTGACCTGGGGCCACTGGCATCCCCCGCTCCTCGCCGAATGGGGACTCATCACCGTCGGCGCCCTCCTCGGCCTGCTCCTGGCCGCCCGCCGCTTCTCCCGCCCCACCTGAGAAAAACCACTGGGTCGAAAAGTTCGCGGCGTCGAGGGACGGACCATCCCCGCGTGCGCGGGGCTGACGCCGTACTCGACGCGCTCACCGACGCCGACGTGGGACCATCCCTGCGTGCGCGGGGCCGACGTGGAGTTGGCGACGGTGGCGAGCTGGTTATGGGACCATCCCCCGCATGCGCGGGGCCGACGCCTGCATCGGCGCGAAAAACGCCTCCTGTGCGGACCATCCCAGCGTGCGCGGGGCCGACCGGTAGCGGGCCGCGATCGAGCAGTGAACACCCACCTCCCGCCCCGCAAGGGCTGGGCGGGCGACAACGGCCTGATACGCGCCCAGGCGGCATCGAGCAGCTCATGAATGAGGCACCACAGCGCATCATCGAACCCACGGCAAGATCGACCGCAGCAGGACACCCACGTTCCACCGGACGCGTCCCAGGCGATGTCTGGTAGAACTCGGCATTATGTGGGGGAGCGTCGGCCGGGTCGTCAGCTGCGAGTCTGCGGCTTCGCCGCCGTCATGTGCGAGGGGGCCGGGGTGGCGGCCGCTCTGCCGACGCCGCAACGTGGTCGGGATCGCCATGGTCACCCACTGGCTGCGGGCCCATGTGAGATGGGGCGAGGGGAACGTGCCCTGCTGTTGCCCCGGGGGCGCGGGGCTTTCAGGGACGCTGTGTCAGTTGCTCTTAAGGTAGGCGTAGCACTCCACCTCGGCGCGGTTGTAGGTCAGGCCGCGCTGCACGAAATCGCGCACGCAGGCCCGCTGGTGGGCGCTGAGGTTGAGCTTGCCGCACACGGTCACGCTCGAATACGTACGGCAGTTGAGTGCGGAGTTCCAGGCGCCGATCCTGTAGGTCTTCCGGACCTCAGCGCGGCAGTTCTGCCGCGCGGTCTCACTCCCGGCGTATCGGCACTGGTTGATGAGCGTCCGATACTGCTCTCGGCTGACGGGCTCCTTGCCGGCGTTCGCGAGGGCGGCACCGCCGCCCGCGAAGGCCGTCGCTGCGAGCACGACAGCAGAGATGATCCACTTCACTGCGTCTCCTTCCGGTTACCGGGTCGTGCCGGTATGCACTGCCCACTCTCCGCCAGCCAAACCCTGCCGACTCGGTATTTTGCCGACGAAACGTGCATACAGGACCTCTGTCCCCAAGGGGCGCCAAGCTCTCAGCAACCCCAATGAGCACCACATGCCCCGGACGCCGGCAACGCCCCCCACCGCGTCGGTGAGCCGCGTCATCCCGTCCATCAGTCTGGTCATTTCCAGCCGCTTCAGGGGGACGGCTGGAAGTGTGCGCGGCACCCAACGACACGGAAGTGCGCTGCGGGGTGCGAACCACCGGCCTTCGCCCTCGACGCCAGCGCCCTGCTGTGCTGTTGACTTCCTCCCCTGCCTGGAGGCGGGGGATTCCGACCGTCTCCGGTCGGTCTTCCTGCTTCACAGCCGGTCGCCTCGCCCCGAGAAGACTCCCGATGAGGTCTTACACCAGCTCCACAGGCGTTTCAGCTCTCCGCCAGCCCGGCGGCGAGCACATTCGTGGCCGCGTTCACGTCGCGGTCGTTGACCGCGCCGTCCGGGGTCAGTACCGGGACCCAGGCCTCATCCGTGTCCGCCATGCGATTCTCGTCCAGCTTCAAAGCGTGGGGTTCTTCGGTATGGCCGTCACATGCCCAGAAGGTGATGCCTTCCACGCCGTCCCGAAAGCGGTCGCGCTCCTGCGCAGACCAAGAACGATGCCAAGCTCCGGCGCCGCGAAAGTGCCGCTCGAACAGCGTTCGCAGAGAATCCAGGGCATCGGGACCGAACACAGGCACCAGATAGCCCTCGACCTGGCCCTGCCGACAGGCCGTACCGCCGTACTGCTGTTGGTAGATGACGCCGGTCGGTGCTTCCACGACCACGTACAGCCAGCCGTCGGCCATGCCGTCGGGGTCCAGCAAGACGTACCTGCGGAGATTCAAGACACAGTGTCTTCCGCAGATGGGACCGCCTCGGCGGGCGTCGCCCTTTCCCGCAGGTGCTTGCGCACTTTCCGTACCGCGAGCATGACGACGCCCCCGAATGCGTCTTCGTCCACGTTGCGGTGCTTGATCCTGGTGAGGATGACCCGGACGGGCGGGGTTCCGAGCTCGATGCGGAAGACCTCGTCCACGGCGTCCACGTATGCCTGCCTCCCATCGACCCGGCTCACGAACTCGTAGTTCTTCGCCGGTTCGAAGTCGACGGTGATCTCGGAGAAGTAGGAGTCGCCGCGAACGTACGTGCCCGATTTCCGAGCGTGCACGCCGCGCACCGGCTCCGCCAGTTCGAACTGCACCCTGTGGTGCAGTTCACGCACCGTGCAATGGGCGGCCGCGGCGAAGCCTTGCTCGCTGCTGTCGAGCGTGTGGTGGACGAAGCGGGTGAGGACCACCCGGATCGCGGCCTCTCCCAGGTCCGCCCGCATGGCGTCGGCGAAGGCGTCTTTGAAGCGGCGGTCGTCCTCAGCGTGCAGGCGCAGGATGTCCGCCCAGTGCCCGTCATCGGTCAGTCCCGGCGACCTCTCGGGGATCTGCGCAGGCGCGTTGTCGACGAACTCGTAGGTCTCGGCGGGTTCGAAATCCACGCCGACGACCGCGAACGTGCTGAAGCCGCAGCCTCCGTTCTTGACGTTTCTGAAACCCACGTCGCGAACCGGTCGTCTCAGCATGGGGCCGAGCCTGGCGAAGTGTGAACCACGTTGTCAAAACGATTTCGCTGTGCGGACCACCATGCCGTGGAGTGCGGCATCAGCCGCCTCGAGTGCCACCGGGGCATGGCCACTCGCTACGACGAGCTCGCCGTCCGCTACCGGGCCGTCCTGGAGAGCACCACCATCAGCGAATGGTCCACCCACTTCGAAACACGACCCAGGCGGAACTCTCGCGGGGCGGGCGTGGCACTGCCTGGTGTGGCACCAGCGGCCTGCGACGTGTCGCGAATCTCGGTGATACCCCGGCAGGTACGCGAGCTCGCCGTCCCGGCCACTGGAGAAATGCCGCACCGTCTGCACTGCGCTCGCATTCGATGGGGACGGGTAAGCACAGTGGCCGGTCGGCGGCCTCACTGGCGCGAACGGTCACGCGGAGCCTTCGGCGGTGTCCTCCTGGGAGGACGGCTGGGCACCGACGTCCGCGCGAAGAGCGGCGATCAACCACTCGAAGCAGGGCACGACCGGCGGCTGCGGCTGCCGGCCGTTGATGATCGCAAGAAGCTGCCAGTACCGCTCCACCCGGGCGTCGGTGAACGTTTCGAGTTGCTCCAGCATTGTGGCCCGGTGTGCGGCCGGGGTGTCCGGCGGGATGATGCGGTCCAGAACCGCCTTTCCCTGGGTCGAGTCAGGCGGCGTCCCCTCGGCCAGTGCCCGTCCCGCGTGCTCCACGACCGCCCGGTAGTCGACAGCGAGCTCCAGCTCGTCGGCTTCCGCCCCGGCGGTCGCCATGGCACGAACCCGGTTGCGGAAGTCGTCGTCCGCGACGAGCTCCCCGAGTTTGATCCACGCGTCGACCTGTTCGGGCGCAGGGTCATCGGGCAGTTCCGCGGGCAGCTGCCGTATGCTCCGCGCGATGCGCATCGCGGGTGTGTCGGGATCGACGCCCTCGATGACGCTCTGGACGAAATCGTCGATGATCTGTTGCCGCTCCTGTGCGGACAGACGGGCCAGTTTGTGCATGAGCATGGTCTCCTCGATCGTGGTCGCCCGTTGGGCGATCGTGCTGAGCACCGCGCGACGCTGCCGCAGGATCCGGATCTCCGCGTCCAGTGCGGCGACCTGGGTGGCCGCCACCTCCGCAACGGTGACGGCCCGGGTCAGCAGCGCGCGCACCGTGTCCAGTCCGAGGCCCAGTTCCCGCAGTGTCAGGACGAGTTCGAGCCGGGCCACCGCCTCCGCGTCGTACAGGCGGTATCCCGCGGCGGACCTGCCCGCGGGCGGCACCAGCCCGGCATCCGACCAGAACCGGACCGTGCGCACCGACGCGCCGCACCGAGCCGCCAGCTGCCCGATTGTGAACAGTTCCGCGCTCGTGCTCATGGGGACGACTATGCACCTTCCAGTCGCTGGAACCTCAAATCGCATCGCCGAGGCGACGTTCACCTTGCCTGGCAACCGAGGGAACATCGCCTGCCGCGGATTGCGATCTGGTCCGGAGGGGATGAGGACCAGGCACAGCCCCCACGCCGCAGGGGCCCGGCCATCACCGGGAGGCGATTGGACGCGTCCAGGTTTGGGCGGTGAAGGCGTGGCCTGGCGACTCATTGCAGAGCTGTCCCCGCCCGCCACCCGCCTTCGCGCCCGACACCCACGCCCGCGCCGACACCGCCCATACACGCCCGTGCGCGACCGGCACCCGGCTGGCCGTTTCGGATGGACCGGTGTCACCGCGTCCGCCGTGGTCTGTGACGTTCACCCGTCGCGGTGTCTGTGACCGTCACGGATTCCGGTGCCGGGCCGTGTGGTCGTTCCTTGTCGGCTGGCTTAACGCCGGGCTGTGCCCGAGCACTGCTGCCGCCGTGCACCCGGCACCGTGCCGCGTCGGCGTTGCCCAAGTCGCCTCGCGTGCGACCAGCGGCATCGTCGCTATGGAAGACGGATGGCGTTGCGCATCTGCTGCGGTTGGTGACACGCATCGTCCGCGGCGTCTGCAGGTCGCGGGTTTCGTTACGGGGCCGCGGTGTCGGGGGTCTGCGATGCCGGCGGTCGCGGCTTGGGGACGGCTGGTATCCGGCTTCGGTTCCGGCGAGCGTTACGGCCGGGGGCGGCGGACGGCCGTCGCAGCCGCGTCGGCGTACCCGCGGACCGGCGATGGCGCCTGGGGACGGCGACAGGGGCGTTTTGGGCAGCGGATCCGCTGGGGTCGCGACGAGAACGCTGTGAAGTCCGTCGAGGTGCTGTTGAGGGGCGTCCGCCGGGGGCGCGGCACAAGGCGTGCACGGACCGGGTGTGTTCAGGTCACTGCGGCAGGCGGCCGACTCCGGTTCGGTGGTTCGGGTGTCCTCTCGGCCCGTGTGACGGCGGAACGAAAATCGAATTGAAGGGGCGGCTGTGCGATCTCGATAATGGCGGCGGCTGTGCAGCGGAACGTCTTTCACTTCGTTGCCGGCCCCCTGGTTGCTGTTGTTCGACTCGGTCGTGTGCGCTGCAATGGCAAGCAATAAAAACTAAATCGGTCGGTTTAGCCGGCTTTTCGGGTAATGGATGATGACGTCGTACGGGTTTCGCCGGGGTTGCATGGCCGCATCCGGTCTGACCATAGGACGGGTTGCCAAGATTGATTAGCATCAACCCTGGTCATGGGACGGTGGTGAAAGCGTTCAGCCCGCTGCAACCCAGGCCGCGGAGAAGGAGGGTGTCACGTCCTTGGCTGAGTGATGGCGCGGCATGTAATCCTCGGTGTCATCGCCTGCCCTCGGCGGGATGCTCTCCGGCGTGCTGACCGCTGATCAGCACCGATCAGCGGATTCGTCTTGTTGAGAACACAGATATTCGCCGTTTCGGCAAACGGAATGTTCAAGTAGTCGATCTCAGATCACCCGGCGTCCGTTCCGTTGCCGACAGGTGTTGTTTCAGATGCTAAGGAGCGCCACTTGCAATTCGTAACCGAACAAGCCGATCTCTATCCCGCCGAGCAGGGGCCGGCCGGTTCGCCGCCGGTCGGGGAACTCGCTGTGGATCTCGGCGCGCCGCTCCCGGCGGGAGGCGATGACGGTCTGCGTGCCGGGCTCCGGCAGATCACCGGGCACCGGCCGGAAGGTGCCGAGAAGGGGGCGGCCGACCAGGCCGTGAAGGCCGCCGCGGAGGGCGGCAAGGGCGCCGCCGGAAGCGTCGGCTCCTTCGTTCCGATCAGGTTAGGCCGCAGGACGTCCCCGGCTCGGGTCATCGGTGCCCGGACCGTCGGGGCCGGGCCTTTCGGGGCGGCTCGCGGCATGGAGGTGTGGCGTTGCTCCTCTCGCTGATTCGGCGGCGGATCATCCTGCTCAAAGGCCTGGCCGTATCGGCCGCGCCGCTGCTGGCGGCCGGTCCGGGAGTGTTCCTGGCCGTCGGTGCGGCGTCGGCCTCGACGGCCGCGCCCGACGCCCCACCTGAGATCACGGTGGGCGTCCATCGGCCCGGCACCGCGCCCGGCCTGCTGTTCGTGGGACCGCAGGATCCCATGGTGATCACGGCGCGCGGACCCCTGATCGTCGATGACCGCGGGCGGCCGGTGTGGTTCCGCCGGATTCCCGACGGATACTTCAGCAGCGACTTCCGCGTGCAGACCTACCGGGGCCGGCAGGTGCTGACCTGGTGGGAGGGCGTCCAGACCGTTCCCGGGGCCGGCATCACCAGCGGAGCCGGTTACATCGCCGACTCGCACTACCGCATCATCGCGAAGGTGCCGGCCCTCGACATGCACGAATTCCGCCTGACCCCGCGCGGAACGGCGCTGGTCATCACGTACCGCGAGGTGCCGTACGACCTGTCGCCGGTCGGCGGCGCCAAGGACGGCGTGGTGTTCGACAGCATCGTCCAGGAGATCGACGTGCAGACCGGTGAGGTGCTGCTGCGCTGGAGCAGCCTCGACCATGTTCCGCTGACCGAAAGCCAGCTGAAGCCGGCGCCGGGCCCCAATCCGTTCGACTACTTCCACGTCAACTCGATCGACATCGACACCGATGGCGACCTGCTGGTCTCCAGCCTGAACACCAGCACCGTCTACAAGATCGACCGCAGCACCGGCCGGATCGTGTGGCGGCTCGGCGGCCGCTCCAGCACATTCGCGCTGGCGGACGGCGCGAGTTTCAGCCGACAGCACGACGCCCGGGCGGTGGGCGGCGACACGATCCGGCTCTTCGACAACCAGGGGCAGCACGGCCTGTCCCGCGTGATGTGGATCAAACTGGACCGGAAACGGCGCCTGGCCACCCTGGTGCGGCAGATCGTCCACCCGCAGCCGAAGGCGGCCGCGACGATGGGCGGCGCCGCTGGGCTGCCCAACGGGAACACTGTCGTCTCCTGGGGCAGCGCCGGCGGCTTCTCCGAGTTCTCCAGGACCGGCGAGCTGCTGCTGGACGCCACGTTCGCCGACGGTTTCAGCACCTACCGGGCGTACCGGTTCCCGTGGCACGGACGTCCCCTGACACCGCCCACCGTGTCGCTGACCGGCTCGACCGCCCGCGTGGTCTGGAACGGCGCCACCGGTGTCGTCCGCTGGCGGATTCTCGCCGGGCCGTCGCGAACCGCTCTGCGACCGGTCGCCCACATGGCCTGGAACGGGTTCGACACCGCCGCCGAGCTGCCGTCCGTGGCCGTGTCCGGTGCGCGGTTCGTCAAGGCAGAGGCCCTCGACGCACGCGGCCGCGTGATCGGCGCGTCGGCCGTGACCCCGGTCCGGGCCGCCGGGCTGTGAGGAGGACGCCGTGTCGCTGACAAGGATCGTCGACATCTCCTTCTGCGCACCGCCGTTGGTGAGCACCGAGGAGTTCGCCAAGCTGTTCGCCGCCGACACCGGCGGTGACGACATCGCCCGGGTGGTGCGCAACTCGGCCATCGACACCAAGGCAATGGCGGTGAACCCCTTCGTTGAGGACCCGCGATGGTGGCCGACCCGCGCACGAATGGACCGCGGCCTGCTGGAGGCCCGCGCCCTCGCCGCGGAGACCGTCTCGCTGGCGCTCGGCCGCGCCGGCCTGCGACCGGACGAGATCGGGTTCCTGGCCACGGTGACCACGACCACCCACTCCGCGCCGGGGCTGGACGCCCTCGCACCCGCCTTGGGGATGCGCGACGACACCGCGACGCTGTCGCTGGGGCCCATGGGGTGCTACGCGGCGCTGCCCGCCCTGTCGGCGTGCCGCGACTGGGTCGAGATCCACAGCAGGCCCGCGGTGCTGCTGGCCGTCGACCTGTTCTCCCCGCACCTGCAGCCGCCCCCTTACGACAAGGAGAAGGCCGTCTGCCTCACCCTGTTCGGCGACGGCGCGGCCGCCGTGGTGCTGATCCCGGACGGGGACCGCGCGCACGGCATGGAGATCGTCGACACCCGGCAGCTCACCGTGCCGGCCCATGCCGACGACCTCCAGGTCCACGTCGGGGACCTGGGGATGTACATCCGGCTCGCGCCCACGATGCCGGAGGTCGTCGCCGCGGCGGTGCGCGGGCCCGTCGACGCGTTGCTCGCGCGGCATCGTCTCGACGGCGCCGACATCGCCTGGTGGGCGGTGCATCCGGGCGGCCGCCGCATCATCGACCGGGTCGGCGAGGTGTGCGATCTGCCCGAGACGTCGTTGGCGGCGTCCCGCGCGGCCATGCGGGACTACGGCAACACCGCCGCCCCCGCCGTCCTCGGGGTCCTGGAGCGCCTGCAGAAGGGCAGGCCGCTCCGGCGCGGGGAATACGGCGTCGCCATGGCCTTCGGCCCCGGAGCCACGATCTGCGTCATGCTGCTCCGCGGCGCCTGAGGACACCCGGCGCAAGGCCCGGTGGCGCGCGTCCCGTACCCGGACCGGGCCGGGACGGGCGGACGGCGCCGGGCAAGGCGCCGCATCCGCCGAACCAGACTTCAGGGAGTCACCATGCTGGAAGTGATCGGCGTCGGATTCGGACGCACCGGAACACTGTCCCTCAAGGTCGCACTGGAACGGCTCGGGTTCGGCCCGTGCCACCACATGCTGGCCCTGTTCGACGATCCCGGCCAGATCGCGCTGTGGAAGCGTGCCGCCCGGGGAGAGGCGGTGGACTGGACGGAGATCTACCGGAACTACCGGTCGACCGTCGACTGGCCGGGCGCGCGGTTCTGGCGGGAGATCGCCGACGCGTTCCCCGCCGCGAAGGTCGTCCTCACCACCCGTGACCCCGACAGCTGGTACGACAGCGCGTTCCGGAGCATCTACGAGGCGGCCATGGCGCCGCTCCCGGAGTCCGGGGTGGACCCCGCGTTCGCCGCGTTGCGCGAGATGTCCCACGAGGTGGTGTGGGAGGGGGTGTTCGGCGGCCGTTTCGCCGACAGGGACCACGCCATCCGCATGTTCACCGAGCACAACGAGGCGGTGCGGCGCGCGCTGCCCGCCGAACGGCTGCTGGTCTTCCAGGCGGGCCAGGGTTGGGAGCCGCTGTGCGGCTTCCTGGGCGTCGAGGTTCCCGACGAGCCGTTCCCACGCTGCAACAACCGGGAGGAGTTCGCCGAGTTCATCGAGGCCCGCCGTGCGGGCGGTGCGGGCGTCGCCCGGCGGTCCCCGTGACACCGCATCACCCGCCGGCCTGACGCGGTCGGCACGCAGCGCGGCCCGTATCCAGCCACCCCGTGGTTTCGAGTGCGACTGCGGCGGCAGCCGGGTCGTCCGCCGCCGGCGATGGGTTCGTGGGGTCGCCGCCGCCATCTGCGAAGCGGACCGGGGTGGCGGCCGCACGCCCATCTCCGATGCGGCCGCCCTGCCGGCGCTGCAACGTGGTCGGGCGCTGTATCGATCGGCTCAAGTGACGGTCGGTATCGCCACCCGCTGTGCCGTATCTGTGGGTTGCCGCACTGCGCGGTGGGCCACGGCTTCGGTCGGCGCCGCGGGCCGGCCGCGGCGGCGCGGCGCGGGGCCGTTCGCGGAGACGTTCGGAAGGCGGTGACCCCGGCGGCGGGGCCGCAGGGGTCACCGTGCGAGGGGTGGACTCACCGATGCCGGGTCAGCCGCATCCGGCGGTCACGGTTGCGTGAAGACGTAGGTGACGCTGACGGTCACGTTGCTCACGCAGAACAGGCCCGATCCCGTGACGGGCCGGTCGGTGAACGTGACGGTGGCCGGGGGAGCGGATCCGGTGTAGGGGCCGCTCAGGTTGCCGGTGTAGGTACAGCCGAGAGCGGACATCTTGAAGCCGTTGAT
The DNA here is from genome assembly GCF_030269545.1 of Actinomadura sp. NBRC 104425. GTDB lineage: Bacteria > Actinomycetota > Actinomycetes > Streptosporangiales > Streptosporangiaceae > Spirillospora > Spirillospora keratinilytica. The sequence continues at coordinate 224,986 of NZ_BSTN01000004.1, forward strand.
CTCGGTGGTGCCGCTGGTGAAGCTTCCGCTCCAGGGGAAGCCGGTGGGCGTGACCGTGACACCGCATCCGGTGGCGGTGGCCCCCGTGACGGAGAACGCGCCGGTGTCGGTCATGGTGCCGGTCAGGGTGGAGCCGCTGCAGGTGGCGACGGTGGTGCCGCCCACCTTGACCACCAGGCTGTTGGCGTTGGCCGTGGCGGTGAAGGGGCCGTTCGTCCAGTTGTCGGCCCAGGCGGGGGTGGCCGTCAACGCGACGGCGGCGGCGGAGGCCGCGGTGAGCGCGGCAAGCTTGGTTGCGCGGGACATGCGTCTTTCTTTCTGCAGTGGGCGCGTGAAACACCCGGGGTGGGATGTCGGTCGAGCCGACGGATGTTCGGTTTCGCCCATGTCGCTGGGCGGTGTCGGGCCCCGCGTGCCTCGGGACCGTTCTGTGTCGGGGACGGTTGTCGCGGTCGAGGTCTTCGTGTCCTGGCAGTCTCCCTCCGTTCGCAGCGGTGTGGATCCGAATCGAACGTAAGCGCGCTCGGAGAACCCGGCAATACACAAGCGCTAGCTTGGTATGGCCGGATTGTGACGTCTCTCACATTGCCGAAACTGGTCTGCTCGATGGCGTCCGCGTCCCGACGCCAGGAACAGGGGAGACGCGGTGAACCGCCCCAGTGGGCTTGCCCGCCCTGCCTGCCGGACTCGGGAAGCGCCGCGGCCGTCGGCCGTCGGCCGTCCGGGCGACTTCGCCCGCGCCGGCCGTAAGTGACGGCAGGAACGCCCCATTGTCGCCTGCCGATGCTCCTCCGCCGGCCGCCGGCCGCCGCGCCGCCGGCGACTGATGCCCGCCCGTCCGAACGCCCGCCCAGTCTCCTCGGCGCCGGCTGGTGGCCGCCGCCCGGGCAGAGCCGAGTGGGGCGGTACGTGTTGCACGTACCGCCCCTGTCGTCACGCGCGGCTGTTGCCGCTCAGCCGCGGCGCCATTTCTGGTTGGCGCCGCCGTTGCACTCCCACAACTGCAGGGCGGCTCCGTCGTTCGGGTTCCAGTCCTTGATGTCGACGCACTTGTTCGCCTGCGGATTCACCAGATCGCCGGCCTCGCTCAGCACGAACTGCTGCGCCGGGTTCCCGCTGCAGTTCGCGATCTGGATGACCGCGCCGTTGTCCCGCGACCCCCAGGCCACGTCCATGCACTTGTCGTTCTGCGTGCGCAGCGTGCCGTCGGTGAAGGTCCACTGCTGGGCGGCGGTGCCGTTGCACGTGTAGGTCTGCAGCGGCACGCCGTCGCTGAAGTTGGCGGCCGGGACGTCGATGCACTTGTTGTTCCAGTTGCTCACCAGCGCGCTGGTTCCGCCGTCGGAGGAGCCGCCCGAACCGAACGGCGTCAGCGTGATGGAGGCCGAGCGCGGGTCGCCGTTGTGCACCAGCGACTCGAAGTTGCCGACGTCGTCGAAGGGGAACCCGTACGCTTTGCCGTCCACCATGTTGGCGTGGATGATCCGCGAGTAGTGGTTGGTCAGCGAGCCGCGGTAGAACTCGGACGGGTCGTAGCTCGGCTGGGTGTCGATGGTGCCGAGCGTGGAGCGGTGCAGGGCCGCGCAGACCGTGCGTGCGATCGGGCCCTGGACGTTGTCGTTGGGGGCGAAGAGGGCCCCGCTGCAGCCCCACACGTCCGCGGTGCTCGGCTTGGTGATCGAGTGGACCTGGTTGCCGGAGGCGTCGGTGAAGTACATGACGTTCCCGGACGTGCGGCCGAAGTACTTGACGTCCGGCTGGTCGCGGAACGGCACGACGGTCAGTGTCTTGCTGGTGAAGGCGTTCCACGCGCTGTCGATGTACGAGGCGAGGTAGTTGCTGTCGAGCAGTCCGGCGTCGGTGGCCTTGCCGGGGGCCAGCACCCGGAGCACCGTGCCGTCGCTGCGCGTGTACACCGTGTTCTCCCAGCCGGGCTGCGCCTTGATGGCGTTGATCACCTTGTCGCGGCCGCCGTCGACGAGTTGGCCGGTCCGCTGGGTCGTCCCGTCGGCGCCGGTCACGCTGACGGCATGCGGGATCGCGAACTGGTCGACCTGCGTGCTGTTGAGCCACAGGCCGGCGTCGTTGTAGGTGAGCTCGCTCCAGTCGAAGAGGATGTCGCGGTTGGGGTCCCCGGCCGCCCACGGCGCGGGCTGCACCAGGCCGTCCGGGGTGAGGTAGAGCTTGAGCTTCTCCCCGAAGGAGAAGTACACCCGGCCGGACAGGAAGCGCGGGATGTAGATGGTCGTGCTTGCGCCGTTGGCCGGGCCGGGGATCGACACGTCGGGCGCCGCGGACGGCGGCTGCGAACCCGCGGGCCAGGCCGAGAACGCCCCGCTCTGGTTCACGTAGCCCAGCTTGCCGCCGGGCCGGAGGTCCTGGCCGAGGACGTAGAGGTACACCGGTTCGCTGCGTCCGGTGTTGTTGGTGACCGTGATCGGCAGCAGGTCCGGTCCGACGGCCTGCACCTGCGTCGCGCCGGCCGCGACGGTGAGCGGCAGCATGACGGTCACCGCGGCCAGCCAGGTCAGCAGTCTCCGGCCGGCGGACCTCAGTGTCCCTGTGACGGGGGGTTTCTTCGCTTTCTGTGACATGGCGGATCTCCATGGGAGTCGTGGGGGCGGTGTGTGCGGCACCGCCCCCGGCCGTCGATGGCGGTCTCGTGCGGAATCAGCCGAGGCGCGTGCGCACCCGGCGCTCGACCTGGGCCGCCGCGGCTTGGTGGGCCAGGCGCACGCGCGCTTGCGCGGCGGTCAGGTGCAGATCGCGCTGCAGCACCTGCTGCATGGACTTCCCGGACGGGACGGGGGTGGAGAAGAACCATTGGGCGGGGCGGCGTGGGCGGCCGCGGAGGGCGGGACGAGCGCGGCGGCGGAAAACGCCGCGCAGGCCGGCACGGTGAGTCTCATGACGATCCTTGGGAGCGGGGGCAGATCGTGAGAGCGCTCTCTGTTAAGAGACCTTACAGTTAGAGGCGCGGCAAGATCTACCGTTTCGCCGGAAATGTCGCCCAGGCTGCGAGTTCGCGGCCTCCGATCGGCGCGGATCCCCCGCCGGAGGGTGACAGAAAGGACGAGCCGGACCATCTGTCTCCGAGGTGGCCGTCCGCGCGGGGCTCGCCTGGCGCGAGGGCCTCGATCATCGCTCTCCGTGGTGACATGCATGCGTACAGGAAGGGTGAACGGGTTAGAGAAGATCATGTGACCGTCGAAACGTCGGCCCGGCCCGCGCGCGGAGCCGGCCTGTCCCTGCCGCGCGAGCTGGCACTGGGGCTGGTGCTGTTCGCCCTCTACTGCCTGGTCGACCTCCTGCCCGCCGGAGACCGGGCGGCCGCGGCGGAGGCGAACGCCCGCGCCCTGTACGCGTGGGAGCGGTCGCTGCACATCGACCTCGAACGGCCGCTCAACGCGTGGCTGGCCGGACACGACACGCTGACCGTCCTGGCCGACTACGAGTACGCCGTCACCTACCTGGTCACCACCGCACTCATGCTGGCCTGGCTGTACCTGCGGCGCCCCGACCGCTACCGGACGGCCCGCACCTCGTTCGCGCTGGTCAACCTGTTCAGCGTCGCGGTGTTCGCGCTGTGGCCGGTCATGCCGCCCCGGCTGATCGCCGACCTCGGCTTCGTGGACACCGTCGTCACCGAGGGCACCTGGGGTTCGTGGGGAACCCCGCTGGTAAACCACGCCAACCAGCTGGCCGCGATGCCGTCGCTGCACGTCGCCTGGGCGGTGTGGGTGAGCGCGGAACTGGCCCGGGCGGGCGCCGGCAGGGTCCCGCAGGCGGCGGGCGCGCTGCACGTCCTGGTGACCGTGCTGGTGATCGCGGCGACCGCCAACCACTTCCTGCTGGACGTCGTCGGAGCGGTCGCCGTCGTCGGGGCGGCGATGTGGGCGGCGGGCCGTCCGGCCAGGGCGCGCCGGCGGGTGCGGCCGCCGGACGCGTTCTTCCTCGCGGTGGAGTCCGCCCGGGCGCCCCAGCACGTCGGCGGGCTGATCATGCTGGACGCCCCCGACGGCTCGGTGCAGGCCGCCGATCTGGCCGCCGTGGTGCGGGCGCGACTGGACGGGCTGCCCCGGCTGCGGCAGCGGCTGTCGGCGCCCGCCCGATTGCGGCGGCCCCGCTGGGTGGACCATCCGGACCTCGACTGGGACTGGCACGTGACCGCGATGACGCTGCCGTCCCCCGGCGGTGACGAACGGCTGGCCGAGCTGGTCGCCGCGCTGCAGGCCGAACCGCTGCCGCGCGACCGGCCGCTGTGGCGGCTGATCGCGGTACGCGGCTACGCCCCCGACCGCACGGCCGTCGTCTTCCTGATGCACCATGCCGTCGCCGACGGCATGGGCGTGATCGCCCACGCGCTGAGGCTGGCCGGCCCGGGCCGCGTGGACCTGCCGACGGCGCCCCGCCCCCGCAACCCCCTGGGCACGGCGATCGGACTGGTCCAGCTCGCCGTCGACCGGCGGCCCCGGAAAGCGCCGCTGCCCGAGCCGCGCCCGGGGCGGCGGTCCTTCGCCTGCTTCCGGGTTCCGCTGCCGACGGTGCGGCGCATCGCCCGGCGGCACGGGGCGCGGGTGACCGACGTGATCCTGTGCGCGGTGATCGGGGGACTGCTGCGCGCGGGGCCCGCCCCCGCAGGCCCGACGCTGCGCGTCGCGGTGCCGCTGATGACGCGCACCGCCCGCACCCCTCCGGAAGGCAACCACACCGCCGCCGTCATGGTGGACCTGCCGTGCGGCCCGATGGCCGAGGCGGAGCGGCTCGAACTGATCGCGGCGGCCACCGGCAGGCGGCTGCGCACCGGCACCCGAGCGCTGGCGTCCGCCTTCGTCATGCAGCGGCTGACCCGACTGCTGCCGCAGCCCGCGCACGCCGCGTTCGCCCGGTCGGTGTACGGGGGGCGCTCCTTCCAAGCCGTGGTGTCCAACCTGCCCGGCCTCGATGCGCCGATCACGTTCGCCGGCGCACCGGTGCTGGCGGCGCATCCCATCGTGCCCACCGCGAAGGGCGCGCCGCTGGCGGTGGGCGCGCTGGGCTGGAACGGCCAGCTCGGCTTCGGGGTGAGCGTCGATCCCGCGCTGGTCGCCGACGCCGGGGCGCTGTGCCGGGCCATGACCGGTGTGCTGCTGGAGCTGTCCTCGAGCGGAACCGGCATGGTAACGCCGGCGCGTCAGCAGCGAGGAAGGGACGGAGCGTTGGCCGGCCCGTGGCGAGGCGACGCGGGGCGGGGGAGGACCGGGCCGAGGACGCCACGGCCTTCCGGCAGGCCCCGCCGGCGGTGAGTTCTACGGCGGGGCGTCGCGGCGGGCGGGAAGGCGGGTGACATGGCGGCGGCGAGAAGCGCCGCCGCCGTGACGGTGTTGCCGTAGTCGTCGGCGAGTTCCCATGCCCGACCTTCTTGCTCGGCGCCGCGCCGCGGTGGACGGCGCTCACATCGTCGGTGCGCGAGATCGCCGAACGCTGGTCGCGGTCGACGGCGTTGCCGGTGCGCTCACCCGGGGCGGTGCTCCCAGCCGCGGCGCGGAGCGCGGGTGCTGAGCAGCTCGTCGCGGCTGCGGTAAACGATGTAGGGCCGGGTGAGGTAGCCGACGGGCGCGGTCAGCATGTGCACCAGGCGGGTGAACGGCCAGATGCAGAACAGCAGCAGCGCGCTGAGGGCGTGCAGCTTGAACAGGATCGGGACGTCCGCCATCAGGTGCGGGTCGGGCTGCAGGTAGAACACCGACCGGAACCAGGGGGAGACCGTCTCGCGGTAGTTGTAGCCGCCGCCCACGAGGTTGGCGGCGACGGTCGCGGACAGCCCCAGCACGATCACCAGGGTGAGCACCGCGTACATCAGCTTGTCGTTGCGGGTGGTGGCGGAGAAGACCGGGCCGACGGTCCGGCGCCGGTAGATCAGGATCGCCAGCCCCGCCAGCGTGCAGAACCCCGCGACGGTGCCCAGGGACACGGCCGTCACGTGGTAGGCGTGCTCGCTGATCCCGATCGCCTCGGTCCACCTGTCGGGGATGACGAGCCCCCCGACATGGCCCATCAGCACCAGCAGGATGCCGAAATGGAACAGCGGGCTGCCGATGCGCAGCAGGCGGCTCTCGTACAGCTGGGACGAGCGGGTCGTCCAGCCGAACTTGTCGTAGCGGTACCGCCAGATGTGGCCCAGCACGAACACCGCCACGGTGACGTACGGCAGTACCACCCACAGCAGGACGTCGACGACCCCCGCCGACGTGTCCGCGGAAGGTGCGACGGTGGACAGGACCGTGCCGCCGGTCATCGGTGGGCTCCTTGCACATGAGGTGGGGACGGTGGGCGCGGCCGCGGATCCGGGAGGAGGACCGGGCCGCCGGAAGCGGGGCCGTAGGGGGCGAGACCGACCTCCTCTTCCGGCGGCCCTTCCTCGGCCAGCCGCAGGACGGCGTCGCGGACGCCGCCGTCCAGTCGGGGGAGCGTGGCCGAGACCGCGTCGAGCACCGCCGCCCACGGCGAGTGGGACTCCTGCAACGCCAGCCGCAGCAGCTCCAGGCCGGCGCGGTGCTCGTTGAGCAGGCGGGCGCCGGCGGCGGGGTCGGCGGCGGCGAACTCCAGCACGACGGCCAGGTGGTCGGGCAGTTCGCCGTCGCCGAGGACGAGCCCCGCGCTCCGGTAGGCCTGCTTGAACCGCAGGAGGGCCATGCCGCGTTTACGGGTGTCGCCGCAGGTGTAGTACGACAGGTACAGGCAGCAGCGTTTGCGGTGGTCGAACGTCTCGACGTAGTCGGCGGCCAGCTGCTGCAAGGGCGTCGCGTCGACGTGGTCGAGGAAGCGCCCCAGCGGCTCGGCCAGTTCCGCGGGCAGCGCGGCGGCGGCCCGGCGGAGCAGGGAACGGCGGCCGAGCAGGTCCTCGTCGGGGTAGTCGAGCAGCAGCGAGGCCGTCTGCCAGGCCGTCGCCAACCGCGTGTCGTCCAGCGCGGGGGTCCTCGTGGTCATCGCTTGGGCTCCTCGGAGACCGTCGTCGCCGTCCCGTCGGCGGACTCCTCCGCATCCGGGGCGGCGGTGCCGGACGCCTCGCGCCGGGGCGGGAAGAGCCCGGCGGGCCTGCCCTTGCCGTCCCAGTTGAGAAGGTTGACGCGGGCGTGCTTGTCGGCCGGGTCGACGGGGCTGTCGGCCGTCTGCCGCTGCCGGAGCATGTGGAAGTTCTCCACCGCGATGGGCGCGGCGCCGCCGGAGGTCTCGCCGAACGGGCCCCAGCCGCCCATGCCGGGGCCGCCCTCGTAGTTCAGGCTGCACTCGGTGGCGATCTCCTCCAGCCGGTGCGCCTGCTCGGTGTGCGCGGGCGGGATGACGTACCGCTCGTCGTACTTGGCCAGGGCCAGCAGCCGGTACATGTCGTACATCTGCTCGCCGGTCATGTCCACCTTGGCGGGGATGCCCTCGTCGGGTTCGCGGCCCAGGTTGATGTCGCGCATGTAGGAGCGCATCGCCGCCAGGCGGCGCAAGACGGCCTCCACGGGCGCGGGGTCGCCCGCGGTGAACAGCTGGGCGAGGTAGTCGACCGGGATGCGCAGGGCCTCGATGGCGGCGAACAGGTTGCCGGAGTCCTCCGCGTCGTGGCCGGTGTCGCGGACGACGTCCACCACGGGCGACAGCGGCGGGATGTACCAGACCATCGGCATCGTCCGGTACTCCGGATGCAGCGGCAGCGCCACCCGGTAGGTGTTGATCAGCGCGTGGACGGGGGAGCGCTGGGCCGCCTCGATCCAGTCGCGGGGGATGCCCGCCCGTCCGGCGGCCGCGACGACCTCCGGATCGTGCGGGTCCAGGAACACCTGCCGCTGCGCCTCGTACAGCCCCTTCTCGTCGGGCGTGGACGCGGCCTCGAGCACCTTGTCGGCGTCGTACAGCATCAGGCCGATGTAGCGCAGCCGCCCCACGCACGTCTCCGAGCAGACGGTGGGGATGCCGACCTCCACGCGCGGGAAGCAGAAGGTGCACTTCTCGGCCTTGCCGGTGCGGTGGTTGAAGTACACCTTCTTGTACGGGCAGCCGGTGACGCACATCCGCCAGCCACGGCAGCGGTCCTGGTCGACCAGCACGATGCCGTCCTCGGCGCGCTTGTAGATCGCGCCGGACGGGCAGGACGCCGCGCACGACGGATTGAGGCAGTGCTCGCAGATGCGCGGCAGGTAGAACATGAAGGTCTTCTCGAACTCCAGCTTCACCTTCTCCGACACCTGGCCGAGCACCACGTCCCGGTCGGCCAGGCCGGGGGAGCCGCCGAGGTCGTCGTCCCAGTTCGCCGACCAGGAGATCTTCATGTCCTCGCCGGAGATCAGGGACTTGGGCCGCGCGACCGGGGTGTGCTCCTGCAGCGGCGCGTTGGTGAGGGTGTCGTAGTCGTAGGTCCAGGGCTCGTAGTAGTCGTCGATGGACGGCAGCTTCGGATTGGCGAAGATCGTCATCAGTTTGCGCAGCCGCCCGCCGGCCTTGAGCTCCAGCCGGCCCCGCCGGTTCAGCGTCCAGCCGCCGCGCCACTTGTCCTGGTCCTCGTAGCGGCGCGGGTACCCCTGCCCGGGACGGGTCTCGACGTTGTTGAACCACACGTACTCGACGCCGCTGCGGTTCGTCCACGCCTGCTTGCAGGTCACCGAGCAGGTGTGGCAGCCGATGCACTTGTCCAGGTTCATAACCATGGCCATCTGGGCCATCACGCGCATCAGTACGTCACCTCCTGGGAGCGGCGGCGGATCACGGTGATCTCGTCGCGCTGGTTGCCGGTGGGGCCCAGGTAGTTGAAGGCGAACGACAGCTGGGCGTAACCGCCGATCAGATGGCTCGGTTTGATCAGCAGCCGGGTCAGCGAGTTGTGGATGCCGCCGCGCCGCCCGGTCGTCTCGCTGCGCGGCACGTCGATCAGCCGGTCCTGGGCGTGGTGCATGTAAACGGTGCCCTCCGGCATGCGGTGCGAGACGATCGCTCGGGCGACGACCACGCCGTTGCGGTTGACCGCCTCGACCCAGTCGTTGTCGGCCACGCCGATCTTGGCGGCGTCCCGGTCGCTGATCCAGATGGTGGGGCCGCCGCGCGACAGCGACAGCATGAACAGGTTGTCCTGGTACTCGGAGTGGATGGACCACTTGTTGTGCGGCGTCAGATACCGCACCGTCAGGCCCAGCGCGCCCTGCTCGCCCACCCGCGGCTCGTCGAACAGGGCGTGCATGTTCAGCGGCGGGCGGTAGACGGGCAGCTGCTCGCCGAGCTCGGCCATCCAGTCGTGGTCGAGGTAGAAGTGCTGGCGCCCGGTGAGGGTGTGCCACGGCTTGAGCCGCTCGACGTTGATGGTGAACGGCGAGTAGCGGCGCCCCCCGCTCTCCGAACCCGACCACTCCGGCGAGGTGATCACCGGGACCGGCCGGGACTGCGTGTCGGCGAAGGTGATCTGCTTGCCCTCGTTCTCGGCGGCCAGGTCGGCCAGGGCCGTCCCGGTGTGCTTCTCCAGAGTGTGGAACCCCTGGACGGCCAGCTGCCCGTTGGTGGTGCCCGACAGCGCCAGGATCGTCTCGCAGGCGTGCACGTCGCGCACCAGCGACGGGCGTCCGTCGGCCGGGCCGCCGCGGATCGTGCCGTTGCGGTGCCGCAGGTAGTCGACCTGGGCGGCCAGGTCGAACGTGACGCCCTTGACGGTGGCGCCGAGCGACTCGGCCAGCGGGCCGAGCGCGCGCATCCGGTCGGCGATCGCCCCGTAGTCGCGTTCCACGACCACCAGCTTCGGCATCGTCACGCCCGGCACCGGCTCGCACTCCCCGGCCTTCCAGTCGCGGACGCGCCCGTGCGGAGTGGCCATCTCGTCGGGGGTGTCGTGCATCAGCGGCGCCGCCACCACGTCCTTGCGGACGCCCAGGTGCACCGCGGCCAGGCGGCTGAACGCGGCGGCGATCGTCTGGAAGGCGTCCCAGTCGGTGCGGGTCTGCCAGGGCGGGGCGATCGCCGGGTTGAACGAGTGCACGAACGGGTGCATGTCCGTGGTGTTCAGGTCGTGCTTCTCGTACCAGGTCGCCGCCGGAAGCACGATGTCGGAGTAGACGGTCGTGCTGGTCATCCGGAAGTCCAGCGACAGCAGCAGGTCGAGCTTGCCGGTGGGGGCCTCCTCGCGCCACACGACGTCCTTCGGCCGCGCCCCCGGCGGCGCCTCCTCCGCGCGCAGCTGCGAGTCGGCGCCCAGCAGGTACTTGAGGAAGTACTCGTTGCCCTTCGCCGACGACCCCAGCAGGTTCGCCCGCCACACCGTCAGGATCCGGGGGTGGTTCTCCGGCGCGTCGGGGTCCTCGCACGCGAACCGCAGCCGCCCCTCCTTCAGCTGGGACACCACGTACTCGCCGACCGGCATCCCCGCCGCCTCGGCCTCGTCGGCCAGGTCCAGGGGGTTGCGGTCGAACGTCGGATACGACGGCATCCAGCCCAGCCGGGCCGCCTGCGCGATGACGTCCGCGGTGGTCCTGCCGGCCAGCAGCCCGCCCGCCCGCGCGGAGGCGAGGGTGTCGGCGCCGAAGCGGTCGTAGCGGAACTGGTCGGTGTGCAGGTACCAGAACGCCGTGCCGATCATCTGCCGGGGCGGCCGCGACCAGTCCAGCCCGAACGCCAGCTGCGCCCAGCCGGTGAACGGGCGGCACTTCTCCTGGCCCACGTAGTGCGCCCAGCCGCCCCCGTTGACGCCCTGGCAGCCGGTCAGCGTGGTCAGCGCCAGGAACGCCCGGTAGATGGTGTCGGAGTGGAACCAGTGGTTCGTCCCCGCCCCCATGATGATCATCGAGCGGCCGCCGGTCTGCTCGGCGTTGGCGGCGAACTCCCGGCCGATCCGCGCCGCGGCCGCCGCCGGAACCCCCGTGATCTCCTCCTGCCAGGCGGGCGTGCACGGCTCCGACGCGTCGTCGTACCCTGACGGCCACGTCCCCGGCAGCCCCTCGCGCCGCACCCCGTACTGGGCGAGCAGCAGGTCGAACACGGTGGTGACCAGATGGCCGCCGACCCGCCGCACCGGCACGCCCCGGCGCAGCACGCCCGGCGTCCCGTCCGCGGTGTCGAAACGCGGCAGCTCCACCGCCACCGGCGGCTCGGCCTCCGGATCCTCCTCCAGCGACAGCAGCGGGTCGGCGTCCCCCAGGTCCAGGTTCCAGCGGCCCGCGCCCTGCTCCCCGAACCGGAAGCCCAGCGACCCGCCCGGCACCAGCGGACGGCCGGTGACGCCGTCCAGCAGGACGGTCTTGAACGCGGCGTTCTCGCTGCGCGCCTGCGCACCCGGCAGGTCGGCGGCGGTGAGGAACTTGCCCGGAACGAACGCGTCGCCGGTGGCGTTCGGCTCCAGCCGCACCAGGAACGGCAGGTCGGTGTACCGCTTGGCGTAACCGGTGAAGTACTCCACCCGGCGGTCGACGAAGAACTCCTTGAGGATCACGTGCCCCATCGCCAGCGCCAGCGCCCCGTCCGTGCCCGGCCGGGTGGCCAGCCACTCGTCGGCGAACTTGACGTTGTCGGCGTAGTCGGGGGAGACCGCCACCACCTTCTGCCCCCGGTAGCGGGCCTCGGCCATCCAGTGCGCGTCCGGGGTCCGCGTCACCGGCAGGTTCGACCCCCACATGATCAGATACCCGGCGTCCCACCAGTCCCCGGACTCCGGCACGTCGGTCTGGTCGCCGAACACCTGCGGGGACGCCACCGGCAGGTCGGCGTACCAGTCGTAGAACGACAGCATCGTCCCGCCCAGCAGCGACACGAACCGGGAACCCGAGGCGTGCGACACCATCGACATCGCCGGGATCGGGGAGAAGCCCGCCACCCGGTCCGGCCCGTACGTCTTCACCGTGTGCACGTGCGCGGCGGCGATCATCTCGACCGCCTCGTCCCAGCTCGCCCGGACCAGGCCGCCCCGGCCGCGCGCCGACTTGTACCGCCGCGCCCGCTCGGGATCCGACACGATCTCCGCCCACGCCGCCACCGGATCCCCGGTGCGGGCCCGGGCCTCCCGGTACATCTCCAGCAGCACCCCGCGCACGTACGGGTACCGCACCCGCGTCGGCGAGTAGGTGTACCAGGAGAACGACGCGCCCCGCGGGCAGCCCCTCGGCTCGTAGTCCGGCCGGTCCGGCCCCACCGACGGGTAGTCGGTCTGCTGCGTCTCCCAGGTGATGATGCCGTCCTTGACGTACACCTTCCACGAACACGAACCCGTGCAGTTCACCCCGTGCGTGGACCGCACCACCTTGTCGTGCGCCCACCGGTCGCGGTAGAACTCGTCGGCCTGCCGCCCGCCGACCCGGTGCAGCGTCCGCAGGTCGTCCGACACCTGCGCGCGGGTGAAGAACCGCCGCGTCCCCACCAGCGCGTCCATCACCGGACTGTCCAGACCCGCCCGGCCCGGTGGCCGCTTCCCGTTCTCACCCAACGTCGCGTCCTTCGGCATCGATGTCATATCGGTCAGTACCTCAAGCGGTCCGCGCCACACGTCCGCCGACGCCGCGTCCGCGCACCGTCCGCTGGACGGCGACGATCGTGAAGGCCGCGGACGCGGCGGCGACCACCGACAGCAGCGCCAGGCCCAGCGCGTATGAGCCGCTGCTTCCGTAGATCGCCCCCATGACCAGCGGGGGCACGAAACCGCCCACGCCGCCGGCGGCCCCGACGACGCCGGTGACCGCGCCGACCCGGCTCGCCGGCGCCAGCAGCGCCACCAGCGCGAACGTGGCGCCGCTTCCCGCGCCCAGCGCCGCCGCCATGGACAGGCACGCGATCGTCCCCACCGGCGCCAGCGGCGGGGTGAACGCCTGCACGGCCGCGCCCGCCGCCACCACGGCCAGCGCCGCGGCCAGCACGCGCGCCGCTCCCAGCCGGTCGGACAACCAGCCCCCGACGGGCCGCATCGCGACGGCCAGGACGACGAACCCGGCCATGCGGTTCGCCGCGTCCGCCTGCTCCAGCCCGTAGCCGGTCCGCAGGTAGGTCGGCAGATACACGGAGAACGCCACATAGCCGCCGAACGCCACCGCGTACAGGGCCGAGGCCTGCCAGGTGACCCGCAGCCGCGCGGTCGCCGCCAGCCGCCGCCCCAGCGTCTCCGCGGGAACCGTGCGCTCGGGGGCCTCCCGCAGCACCACCAGCGCCGCCACGGCGTACACCGCCAGCAGCGCGGCGGTCACCAGGTACGGCGTGCTCATGCCGCCGGCGTCCACCAGCTTGACCGTGGTCAGGGCGCTGATGGCGGTGCCGCCCATGCCCATGCCGAACACCCCGATCGCCAGGCCCCTGCGCTCCGGCGGGTACCAGGCGTTGACGAACGGCACCCCGACGGCGAAGGCCGTGCCGCCGATGCCCAGAAAGAACCCGCCGACCAGCAGCGCCGTCAGCGACGACTCTCCGGCCCACCCCAGGTACAGCACCGGGACGATCGTGGCGGCCGACACCAGCGGGAACATCACCCGCCCGCCGAACCGGTCGGTCAGCGCCCCCACCGGGATCCGCCCGAGCGACCCGACCAGCACCGGCACCGCCACCAGCAGCGCCTGCTGGAACGCCGTCAGTTCCAGCGCCTCCTTCAGACGGGGCGCCAGCGGGCTCAGCAATGCCCACGCCCAGAAGTTCAACGCGAACCCCGCGGTGGCCATCGCCAGCATCACCGCCGGAGAACCCGCGGGCCATTCCCGTACCGGTCCGGCCGCCGCACGGCGGCCGCGCGCACGCCGCTGCTCACCCATTTCTCAGCACCATCGCCTCGCCCCATCCGGGCTGATCGCTGATCATCTCGTCCAGGCGGGCACGGATAGCCGCCCCCGCCGAGCAGACACCAGCATGTCCCTCGGTGGGGCGGGCGGAGGCGGTCCGTCCGCCCCTTCCCTAGGAGAGATAAGCCCGAAGATCAAGGACGAAGGTCCCTTGCGCCGCCGCCGCCGGCCGAAGCCGCCCTGCTCATGGACGCTCGCCCGCCCGAACGGGCGAGTGGATCCGAACGTGCGAGTGGAGAGGTGTTCGCGTCCGCCGCGCTCCGAGTGACGAAGGCCCGCAGCGGTCGGGTTCGTCCGCCGTCCGGCGCCGTCGGCGGTGAACCGCCCTTCCGCGGTCGGCCGCGGCGGCTATCGGTCGGCCGGAGATCCGGTCGGCCGATCCTCCTCGGGGGCGTCGATGTAGCGCTCGCCGCACTGGGGGCAGCCCCATCGGTAGGAGTCGAGCTCGCACCCGCCCAACATGACCTCACCGGCGTCGAGGGCCCGATCGAGCTCCTCGGAGAAGACGGGGAGGCCGTACATGATCGGCGCGAGGCGACCGCCGCAGTGCGGGCACGGCGGCCGCTCCTCCTCGCCCCTCTTACCGTCCATCGTTCCTCCTCATGTGCGGATCTTGGTCCTCTCTCTGAGAGAGCCGAACCGGCGCACTTGTTCGCCTCCAAGATCGGGCGGCGCGAGTCGAGGGGACGTCGCGGCCGCAGGTTCGACGGGGATTCGCGAGCGGCGGTTGGGTGCTGCGGCCTTGCGCTACCGTCCGGTGCCGCCCTGCGCCTCCTCGGAGGCCAGGCCGAACAGTTTCGCCGCGTTGTCGTGGCACACCGCCCGCAGCCACTCCCGTCCCAGCCCCAGCGCCTCCAACGCCTGCAGCTGGTGCACATAGGAATAGGGGATGTTGGGGAAGTCTGAGCCGAGCAGGATGCGGTCGCCGAGCGCGGCGAGCCGGGGCAGTGCCCGGCGGGGGAACGGCATGAACCGCTCGGTGAAACCGGTGAACGCCATCGTCGTGTCCAGCCGCACCTGCCCGTACCGCTCGGCGAGGCCGAGGAACTCCTCGTACTCGGGCATCCCCATATGCGCGATGATCAGCCGCAGCCGGGGATGCCGCGCCAGCACCCGGGCGATCGGCTCGGGACCGGTGTGCTTGCCGGGCGCGGGCCCGGAGCCGCAGTGGATCACCACGGGGATCCCGGCCTCGGCCAGCACCCCCCATGCCTGCTGGAGCAGCTCGTCGGCCGGGTCGTACGCCCCCACCTGCACATGCGCCTTGAACACGCGCGCGCCCGCTTCGACGGCCTCGCGGACGTAGGCCGCGACGTCCGGCTCGGGGTAGAGGGTGGCGGTGTGCAGGCAGTCGGGGGTGCGGCGGGCGAAGTCGGCCGCCCAGCCGTTCAGCCACCGGGCCATGCCGGGCTTGTGCGGGTAGAGCATCGCGGTGAAGGCCCGGACGCCGAACTCCCGGAGGATGGCAGTCCGTTCCGCCTCCTGTTTCCGGTAGGTGATCGGCCATTCGAGCCCGCCGATCAGCGGCCCGTGCCCGTCGAAGTAGTCCCACACCTTGTGCAGGACGCGCTCGGGCATGAAGTGGGTGTGGACGTCGACCAGGCCGGGAAGACCGAGCCGGTCCCAGAAGCGGCGGACCTCGCCGGCCTCCTCGGCCCAGGCCGCGCCGCTCATGGCCGCCTGCGGACCCGTGGCGGCGCCCGACGTCGGCACCCCGGCACCGAGCGACGGGGCGACAGGGGTCATGCGGTGATCGCTCATGTCACCCACGATCGGCCCTGATGAGGGGACGGGTCCACCCCCTCCGTGCGGGCGACGCGTGAGGAATCCGTCACCCCGGGCCGCGCTCGGCGCCGACCAGAGCGCGGTGCGCCTTACGAATCGGTGCGGGGACGGGCGGGGAAGTCGTTCTCGTCAAGAGGGCCATCCCGTCGGGCAGTAGGGCTCCGTCGCGACCATTGACAGCATACATGTGATGCGTTACTCTCTCCCCGAATTAACGATCGGCTTTGAATATATAGTCATCACCGCGCGGCGGATTTCGTTGCCGACCCGGTTGCGGGCGCCGCGGAAAACCCACCCCCATTCCTTCTGCCTTCGTGTCGAAATTTGTCCCTGCCGGCCTCCGGATGGTCGGCGGAAACATCCGCAACGTCTGCGGATGATGTTCGTTGTGCCGATTCGGCGCATCGAGAAGGGATGTATGACGTATGAGGAAAGCCGTGGCATCGCCGGGCGCGCCGCTGGTCAAGGCGGCGGCGTCGGCCCTGGTCGCAGCCGTCGCCGGCGGCCTGCTGGCCGCCTCTCCGGCGGCGGCGGGGGAGACGGCCGGCGCGGCCGGGCACTCCCCGGGCGTCCGGTCGGACGGGCAGCGCAAGCCGCGCGTCATCCTGATGCACGACCCCGAACTGGACGACCAGAACACGCTCATCCGCTACCTGCTCTACAGCAACCAGTTCGAGACCGAAGGGCTGCTGTACGCCAGCAGCGGCGTGCACTGGGCCGGTGACGGAAAGGGCACGAAATGGTATGTGCCGGGACGGGAGTACACCCGGTTCGGGCTGAACCTCTGCCCGTGTGAGTCCTGGCGCTGGAAGCCCGGAGAACGCTTCATCCACGAGGCCGTCGATATCTACGAGAAGGTGTATCCGAACCTGCGGGTGCACGCCCAGGGATATCCGCGGCCGCAGGAGCTGAGGTCGCGGATCCTCAACGGCAACATCGAGTTCGACGGGGACATCTCCAAGGACTCGCCCGGATCCGACCTGATCAAGAAGGCGCTGCTGGACGACCGGCCCGGCCCGGTCTACCTGCTCACCGGCGCGGGCCAGAGCACGATCGCCCGGGCGCTCAAGTCCATCAAGGATCAGTACGAGGGCACGCCGCAGTGGCCCGCCATCTACCGGAAGGTGTCCCGGAAGGCCGTCATCCAGTCGTTCGGCGACCAGGACGACACCTACGCCGACTACATCAAGCCGAACTGGCCGGACGTCGAGTTCCGCGAGATGGCCACCACCATCTGGGGGTACGGGGCGCGTAACGCCGTGCTCCCCGAGGACGCCGTGTACCTGTCCGCCGAATGGACGAAGGCCAATGTGTCGGGCGTCGGCCCGCTCGGTGCGTTCTACCGGGTCTGGGGCGACGGAAAGCAGATGGTCCCCGGCGACATCTTCGACTACTTCGGCCATTCAGGGCTGACGGCCGAGCAGCTCAGGGCCATGGGCTACATCGTGTGGACCCCGCCGCAGGAGAAGGGATCGTGGATCTCCGAAGGAGACACCTCGATCTTCATGAACCTCATCGACAACGGCCTGCGCGGGAACGTCGACGCGAGCTACGGCGGCTGGGGCGGCCGGAACGGGACCGACGTCGACCCCAGCGGGCAGCCGTCGGCCGACTACGCCTCGTCCCGCTGGTTCGGCGCCGCCCAGCGCGACTTCGCCGCCCGACTGCAGTGGACGGTCACCCCGCGCTACTCCGCCGCCAACCACCAGCCCGCCGTCCAGGTGAGCGGGCAGCTGGACCGTAGTGTCCGCCGGGGCCAGACGGTGACGCTCACCGGCCGGGTGACCGACCCCGACCGCGACAGGGCGACCGGCCGGTGGTGGCGGTACGCCGACGCGGACACCTACCAGGGCGACCTGTCCATCGCCCAGAAGGCGCTCGGCGGCAACGCGGTGCAGGTACGGTTCCGGGTACCCAGTGACGCCGAGCCCGGCCAGACCATCCACCTGATCCTCCAGGGCACCGAAGACGGATCGCAGGGCCTCACCGCGTACCAGCGCGTGGTGCTGACCGTCCGAGGCTGAACCGCCGCCCGGCCCGGCCGGGCGGGCCGGGGGCCTGTCGCCCCAGGTCGGCCCGCCGGGCCGGGCTCGATCGTAGACAGTCCAAAAGAGAACCTTGACGCCGATTCGGTCCTCCCCTTAGCGTGCATGCATGTCTGATCGAGAGCGCATAAAAATTCACGGCGCTGACGGGCCCGTCTTCGGGGCGGGCATCTGGCACTTCGCCACCTACGTCGACCGGTACGCCACCGACGGCTACGGCGAACCGCGCACGGTGCTGGACGCCATCGAGCTGGCCGGGCAGGTCGAGGACCTGTCGGTCGTCGACCTCAACTGGCCCTTCCCGCCCGGCGGCATCAGCACCGCCGAGGTGAAGGACGCGCTCGCGGCGCGGAACCTGCGCGCCATCGCGGTCACGCCGGAGTTCTACACCGGCAAGTTCGCCAAGGGCGGTTTCACCAACCCCGACCCCGAGGTGCGGCGCGCGGCCATCGACCTGGTCGCCGCCTCGGCCGAGGTCGGACGCGAGCTGGGCGTCGACTACATCAAGCTCTGGCCCGGCCAGGACGGCTACGACTACCCCTTCCAGGCCGACTACACCGACCTGTGGGACAAGTCGGTCGACGCCGTCCGGGAGCTCGCCCAGGCGTTCCCCGACCTGAAGTTCGCGATCGAGTACAAGCCGCGTGAGCCGCGCAACCGCATGGTGTTCTCCTCGGTCGCGCGCACGCTGCTGGCGATCCAGGACATGGGCGTCGACAACGTGGGCGTGCTGCTGGACTTCGGCCACTCGCTGTACGGCGGGGAGACGCCGGCGGAGGCGGCGCGGATGGCGATCGCGCGCGGCAGGCTGTTCGCGATCGACGTCAACGACAACTTCCGCGGCTGGGACGACGACATGGTCGTCGGCTCGGTGCACCTGCTGGAGACGTTCGAGTTCTTCTTCGCGCTCCACGACGCGGGCTGGGACGGGGTGTGGCAGCTCGACCAGTTCCCCTTCCGGGAGAACCCCGTCGAGGCGGCGCGCACCGGAATCCGCACCATGAAGGCGTTCCACCGGGCGCTCGGCTACCTCGACCGCAAGGAGCTCGCCGAGGCGCAGGCGGCGCAGGACGCCCTGGCCGCCCAGCGCATCGCCAAGCGCGCCCTGTTCCGGGCGCTCGCCGAAAGCGAGGCGCAGTGACGGCAGTGCAGACCCCGCTGCGGGTGGACGAGGCGGTGGCCGCCGCCTACCTCGACAAGAGCGCGCGGCTTCGGGCGGCCACCCCCGAGCAGGCCGCGCCGGAACTGGCCGAGATCGCCACCGGCATCCGCCGGGACGTCCTCACCACCATCCAGGCGGCGCGGATGGGGCACGTCGGCGGCGACCTGTCGGTCACCGACCTGCTGGTGACCGCGATGTGGGGCACCCTGCGGCTCGACCCGCGCGACCCGTCCGACCCGCAGCGCGACCGCTTCGTGCTGAGCAAGGGACACTGCGCCGCGGCCCTGTACGCGACGCTCGCGTCCTGCGGTTTCTTCCCCCGCGAGCGGCTCACCGACTTCATGGCGCCGCTGTCACCGCTGAACGGCCACCCCAACCGGGTGAAGGTGCCCGGGGTGGAGACCAACACCGGTCCCCTCGGCCACGGGTTCCCCGTCGCCACCGGCTGCGCGCTGGGCGCCAAGCTGCGCGGGGAGGACTGGCGCACGATCGTCGTGCTCGGCGACGGCGAGCTGCAGGAGGGCAGCAACTGGGAGGCGGCGATGACCGCCGCCCACCACGGACTGGGCAACCTCACGGCCGTGGTCGACCGCAACCGGCTGCAGCAGGGCGCCCGCACCGAGGACACCAAGGCGCTGGAGCCGCTGGACGCCAAGTGGGCGAGCTTCGGCTGGGAGACGCGGGTCATCGACGGCCACGACCACGCGGCGATCAAGCAGGCCCTGGAACCGTCGACGACGGGCCGCCCGGTCGCCGTCGTGGCCAACACGATCAAGGGCAAGGGAGTGTCGTTCATGGAAGACCGGGTCGAGTGGCACCACAAGGTGCCCACCGACGAGCAGGTCCGGCTCGCCCTGGTGGAGCTGGCCGGATGACCGCCGTCGCCGAGCAGGCCCCGACGTTCGACTGCCGCGCCGACTTCGCCGACGAGCTGGCGGCCCTGGCCCGGGCCGACGAGCGCGTGGTGGCGGTGTGCAACGACTCGGTCGGGTCCAGCAACCTGGTGAAGTTCCGGGAGGAGTTCCCCGACCGGCTCATCAACGTCGGCATCGCCGAACAGGACATGGTGGGCGTGGCGGCGGGGCTGGCCAACGCCGGCTTCATCCCGTTCGCGTCGGCCGCCGCGCCGTTCCTCACCGGCCGCGCACTGGAGCAGATCAAGGCCGACGTCGCCTACAGCGAGCGGCACGTCGTCCTGTGCGGGCAGAGCCCGGGCATGGCGTACGGCGAACTCGGCCCGACCCACCACTCCATCGAGGACATCTCGTGGATGCGGGCCGTCCCGGGCCTGCGGATCGTCGTGCCCGCCGACCCCCGGCAGACCCGCGACGCCGTCCGCTGGGCCGCCGAGTGCGGACGCCCCTCCTACATCCGCATCCCGCGGTTCAAGGTGCCCGAGGTGACGCCGGCCGACGCGCCGTTCCGCGAGGGCCGGGCCGTCCGGCTCCGCGACGGCGGCGACGTCACCCTGATCGCGATCGGCACGATGGTCTCCCGCGTCCTTCAGGCCGCCGAGCTGCTGGCCGCCGACGGGGTGGCCGCCCGCGTGGTGAACATGACGTTCGTCGAGCCGCTGGACGTCGCCGAGGTGGTGGCCGCCGCCGAGGAGACCGGCACGATCGTCACGGCGGAGGAGGGCCTGGTCTCCGGCGGGCTGGGCGCCGCGGTCGCCAAGGTCGTCGCCGAGCACCGCCCCGTGCCGGTGCGCATGCTGGGGGTCCCCGCGTTCGCGCCGACGGGCAGCACCGCGTTCCTGCTCGACCACTTCGGTCTCAACGCGACCGGGATCGCCGCGGCCGCGCGCGAGGCGCTGGGACGGGCCTGATGGGACCGTTCGTGCTGGCGATCGACCAGGGCACCAGCTCCACCAAGGCGCTGCTGGTGGACTCCGCCGGGGACATCGCCGCCCGGGCGAGCGCCCCGGTGTCGGTGAGCCATCCGGGCCCGGGGCTGGTGGAGCAGGACGCCGCGGAAGTGCTGGCCAGTGTCCGCGCCGCCGTCGCCGCCTGCACGGACGGGGTCGATCCGGCGTCGGTCGCCGGGATCGGGCTGAGCACGCAGCGCGAGTCGGTGGTGCTGTGGGAGGCCGCGACCGGACGGCCGGTCGCCCCGCTGGTCAGCTGGCAGGACCAGCGGGGCGCCCCCCGGGCGGCCGAACTGGCCCGCGCCGGGCACGCCGACCTGGTCCGGCGGCGGACCGGGCTGCCCCTCGACCCGATGTTCTCGGCGCTGAAGATGGCGGCGCTGCTGGACGAGCACGACCCCGGACGGGACCGTTCCAGGCAGGGCGAGCTGCGGCTCGGCACCGTGGACGCGTGGCTGCTGACCTCGCTGACCGGCGACTTCGTCACCGAGATCGGCAACGCCTCCCGCACCCAGCTGCTGGACCTGCGCGGCGGGGACTGGGACGCCGAGCTGCTGGAGCTGTTCGACGTGCCGCGGGCGGCGCTGCCGGACGTCGTCTCCTCCACCGGGCCGTTCGGGGCGGTCCGCGACCTGCCCCCGCTGCCCGCGGGCGTGCCGGTGCTGGCCGTGCTGGGCGACTCCCACGCCGCGCTGTTCGCGCACGCGGGCTGGCGGCGCGGCGTCGTCAAGGTCACCTACGGCACCGGCTCGTCGGTCATGACCGCCGCCGACGCGCCCGGGACGGACGGGGCGGTGTGCGACACCATCGCCTGGTCGGTCAAGGAGGTGACGTTCGCGCACGAGGCCAACATCCGCTCCAGCGGACGCACCCTGACCTGGCTGGCCGAACTGCTCGACGTCCCCGCCGACCGGGTCGTGGAGCTGGCGGCGGAGGCCGACGCGGGCGGCGTCACGCTCGTCCCCGCGTTCGGCGGGCTCGGCGCGCCCTGGTGGGACCCCCAGGCCGTGCCGGTGCTGGCCGGATTCGACTTCGGCACCGGCCGCGCGCAGCTCGCCCGCGCCGCGCTGGAATCGGTCGCCCACCAGGTCGACGACGTGCTCGCCGCGATGCCCAGGGTGCGCCGCGTCGTCGCCGACGGCGGCCTGACCCGCAGCACCGCCCTCATGCGGCTGCAGGCCGACCTCGGCGGCGTCGAGGTCGCCCGCAGCCGCCACCACCAATTGTCCGCGGGCGGCGCGGCCGACCTGGCCGGGCTGGTCCTGAACTGGTGGACCATGCCGGACCTGGAGCGCCGCGCCGACACAGACCTGGAGGTCTTCACCCCCTCGTGGAGCGAGGAGCAACGCGGCCGCGCCGTGGCCCTGTGGCGGCGGCGTCTTGAGGCCGCCCGAGAACTCGGCGCACGCCCACCGGAGAGAACGTCATGACAACAGTTGGACAAGTACGGCGGCCCGGCGGGAGCGCCGCGCGCCGCCTCGGCCGGCTCACGCTCGGCCGCGTCTGCCTGGTCGCGCTGGTCGTCCTGATCGGTGCGATCCTGGCGGACACGACATACCGTTCGGACGACGCCCAGCCCGCGGGTCAGGCCCAGAAGTTCGACGCGGCCAAGTTCGGCGCGGAGAACTACGAGTCCAAGGTCGTGCCCGCGATCCAGCAGAAGGCCGTCGACATCGTCACCCTGCACAAGGCCATCGCCGCCGACTCCGAGGCGGCGGGCCGCAAGTACGGCAACCGGGAGGGCACCGGCCCCTACAGCTACGCCGTGTCCCTCACCGGAACCGCCAAGGAGGCCGAGGGCGGACTTCTGCGGGTCGATGTGCCCGACCTGGACGACGCCCGGGTCTCGGTCCAGATCGGCCCGGCCGTCAACGGCACCGCCCTGCGCGACGCCGTCGGGTTCATCAAGTTCGGCCAGTTCACCAACCAGGTGGAGTACGCCGACGCCGGCACCGCCCTCAACAACCAGGTCAAGGCCAAGGTGCTGGCCTCGCTCGACGTCGACGCCCTCAAGGACAAGAAGGTCACCGTGGTGGGCGCGATGACCCCGCTCACCCCGGACGTCCTCACCATCACCCCGGTCTCCATCAAGGCGGCGTCATGACCACCGCGCCCGAACGGCCCGCGGCCGCCGCCACCGCACCGGCCCCGCCCGTGCTGCGCGCCGTCGACGTCACCAAGGTCTACGGCGGAACCCAGGCGCTCAAGGGCGTCTCCCTGGACATCGCCCCCGGACGCGTCACCGTGCTGTTCGGGGAGAACGGCGCCGGCAAGTCGACCCTGATGAAGATCCTCAGCGGGGTCGAGCAGCCCACCACCGGGCGGGTCGAACTCGACGGCCGGCCGGTCGTCTTCGGCAGCGCCCGGGAGGCGGCCGACCTGGGCGTCTCGATCATCCACCAGGAACTGAGCCTCTGCCCGAACCTGAACATCCAGGACAACCTGTTCCTGGGCCGGGAGCGCACCCGCGGGGGCGTCCTGCTCGACGGGTCCGCCGAGCGGTCGCTGGCGGCCGCCGTGCTGCGCCGCCTGGACGGCACGCTCGACCCCGGCCTGCCGGTCGGCGACCTGCGGCTGGGGCAGCAGCAGCTGGTCGAGATCGCCCGCGCGCTGCTCCAGGACGCCCGCATCCTGATCATGGACGAGCCGACCTCGGCGCTCAGCGCCCCCGAGGTCGAGGTGCTCTTCCAGGTCATCCGCGAGCTGACCGCCGAAGGCGTGGCGATCATCTACATCTCCCACCATCTGGAGGAGGCGCTCGACATCGCCGACGACGTCGCGGTCCTGCGCGACGGCGCCATGGTCGCCACCGCGGCCGCCGCCGACGTGGACCTGGCGTGGGTCGTGCGCACCATGGTCGGGCGCGAACAGGACGACCTGTTCCCCGAGCGGGACCCGCACCCGGGCCCGGTCGCCCTGGAGGTCGACGGCCTGTCGGTGGCCGACCCCGCCAACCCCGACCGGCTCGCCGTCGACGACGTGTCGTTCACCATCCGCGCGGGGGAGACCGTCGGCATCTACGGGCTGATGGGCAGCGGCCGCACCGAGCTGCTGGAATGCCTGGCCGGGCGGCTTGCGGCCGTCGCCGGGCAGGTGCGCCTGCACGGCGAGCCGGTCACCGGGTCGATCCGGCAGCGCATCGGCGCGGGGCTGGTGCTGGTCCCCGAGGACCGCCAGCGCGACGGCCTCGTCCAGACGATGAGCGTCGGCCAGAACCTGTCCCTGGCGGCGCTCACCAGGTTCCTGCGCGGGCTGCTGGTGAACCGCGGCGCCGAACGCGCCGCCGTCACCTCGATGATCGGCGATGTCACCGTCAAGGCCGCCGGGCCGGACGCGCCGATCGGCTCGCTCAGCGGCGGCAACCAGCAGAAGGTCGTCATCGGCCGGGCCCTGATGACCGACCCCCGCGTGCTGCTGCTAGACGAACCGTCCCGCGGCGTGGACGTGGCCGCCAAGGCCGACGTCTTCGAGCTGATGGCCCGCCAGGCCGAACGCGGCCTGGCCGTCCTGTTCACCACATCCGAGACCGAAGAGGCGCTGAACATCCCCGACCGCCTGCTCGTCCTGGTCCGCGGCCGCCTGGTCGCCGACCTGCGCGCGGGCGAGATCACCCGTGACCGGCTGATGAGCCTGGCCGACGGCGCCGACCTCCAGCAGGGGGCGTGACATGACCGACACCCTGACCCACGACCACGCGACCGCCGCCCGGCGGCACCGCCAGGCCGCCGCCGAGGCCCGCCGGCTCAAAACGCTGAACGCGATCTTCGAACTCCGGGCGTTCATCGCGCTCGGCGTGCTGATCGTCGTGTTCAGCCTGCTGTCCGACTCCTTCCTCACCGTCGACAACCTCATCACGATGACCAAGCACGTCGCCATCAACGCCGTGCTGGCGCTGGGCATGCTGCTGGTCATCCTCAAGGGCGGCATCGACCTGTCCGTCGGCTCGATCGTCGGCCTGTCGGGCGTCGTGGCCGGCGAACTGCTGCAGGGCGTGCACCTGGGGTCGTTCGGCGTCATCGCCTACCCGCCGGTGTGGGCCGTGGTGGTGCTGTGCATCGCCGTCGGCACGCTCGTCGGCACCGTCAACGGCATCCTGGTGACCCGGTTCAACGTGGCGCCGTTCATCGCGACGCTCGGCATGCTGTACGTCGCCCGCGGCGCCGCCCTGCTCATCTCCAACGGCGCCACCTACCCCGACCTGGCCGGGGACCCCGCCACCGGCAACACCGGCTTCGGCTGGATCGGCAGCGGACGCCCCCTCGGGCTGCCGGTGGCCATCTGGATCATGATCATCCTGGCGGCCGCCGTCGCGCTCCTGCTGCGGTCCACCCCGTTCGGCCGCTGGCTGTACGCCACCGGAGGCAACGAGCGGGCCACCGAGCTGACCGGCGTGCCCGTCCGCAGGGTCAAGACCGTCGTCTACATGGTCTCCGGCGCCTGCGCCGCCATGGCCGGCGTCATCATCGCCTCCGAGCTGACCTCCGCCGCCCCGCAGGCCGGGGACAGCTACGAGCTCAACGCCATCGCGGCCGTCGTCATCGGCGGCGCCGCCCTGTCCGGCGGCCGCGGCAACGTCCGCGGCACCCTCGTCGGCGCGTTCGTCATCGGGTTCCTCGCCGACGGCCTGGTCATCCTCGGCGTCTCCACCTTCTGGCAGATCTTCATCAAGGGCACCGTGATCGTCGTCGCGGTCATCCTCGACCAGAGCCAGCAGCGCTTCCAGCGCCGCCGCGCCACCGTCTCGGCCGTCGCCGTCGCCACGACGGACGGCGCCGCCGGCGCCGCGGCGGAGGAGCCCGCCGAGGCGGGCGGGCCGCGCGAGGCGGACGATCCCGCCGACGCCCCGGCGAAGACCACCTGAGCCCCGCTTCACCCGCTCCGTGCGGGAATCCCACCCCAACGGCCTAGCGGCCATGTGATTAGGAGACACAATGTCCCACCCCAACCGTCGCCTGGTGATCCGGGCCGCCGCGGTCCTCGCCGCGGGCGCCCTGAGCCTGACCGCCTGCGGGTCGTCCGACGACTCCGGATCGGCCAAGGCGTCCGGCGGCAAGGCCAAGAGCAACCTCATCGCGATCATCACGCCGTCGCACGACAACCCCTTCTTCAAGGCCGAGGCCGAGGCGGCGAAGAAGAAGGCGGAGAGCCTCGGCTACCAGACCTCGGTCGCCTCGCACGACGACGACCCGAACAAGCAGAGCGAGCTGATCGACGCCGCCATCTCCCGCAAGGCCGCCGCGATCATCCTCGACAACGCCGGCGCCGACGCCTCGATCGGCCCGGTGCAGAAGGCCACCGACGCGGGAGTCCCGGTCTTCCTGATCGACCGGGAGATCAACAAGACCGGCGTCGCCAAGGCCCAGATCGTCTCCAACAACGCCCAGGGCGCCCAGCTCGCCGCCCAGGCGTTCGTCAAGGCGATGAAGGGCAAGGGGAACTACGTCGAGCTGACCGGCAAGGAGTCCGACACCAACGCCGGCGTCCGCTCCAAGGGCTTCAACGACGTCATCTCCCAGTACCCCGACCTCAAGCGCGTCGCCCAGCAGACCGCCAACTGGGACCAGCAGGAGGCCTTCTCCAAGATGGAGACCATCCTGCAGCGCAACCCCGACATCCAGGGCGTGATCGCCGGCAACGACACCATGGCCGTGGGCGCGGTCGCCGCGCTGAAGGCCGCCAAGAAGACCGACGTGGTCGTGGTCGGGTTCGACGGCAGCCCCGACGCCATCGCGCAGATCAAGGCGGGGGCCATGTACGCCACCGCGCTGCAGCCCGCCGCGCTCGGCGCCCAGCGGGCCGTCGAGCAGGCCGACAAGTACATCAAGACCGGCTCGACCGGGCAGCCGGAGAAGCAGTCGATCGACTGCGAGCTCGTCGACAAGTCCAACGCCGACCAGTTCGGCCTGTTCGCCAGACTCTGACGCGGAACCGGCCGGGGGCGGGCCTTCCCGCCGGGCCCTCGCCCCCGGCCGCCCCAGTGTCTACCATGCCGATTGGGCGCCCCCCGGCGCCCGCGTGAGGAGCTGCCAACCCGTGGTGACCGCATCGACGCCCAGCCCCGACCACCTTCGGCTGCTGGTCAAGGTGGCGCGCATGTACCACGAACGCGGGCTCCGGCAACCCGAGATCGCCGAGCGGCTCAACATGTCGCAGGCGCGGGTGTCCCGCCTGCTCAAGGAGGCCGCCGACCGGGCCGTCGTCCGCACGGTCGTGGTGTCGCCCGAGGGCGTGCACGCCGAGCTCGAGGACGCCCTCATCAAGGAGTACGGGCTGCGCGACGCGGTCGTCGCCGACGCCGGCGGCGCCGGGACCGACGTCATCCCCGCGCTCGCGGCCGCCACCGCCACCTATCTCGACGCCACCCTCAAGGGCGGCGACGTCATCGGGATCTCCTCCTGGAGCGCCACCCTCCTGGAGGCGGTCAACGTCATGCCCGCCAAGACCAACTCCGTCGCCCACGAGGTCGTCCAGATCGTCGGCGGATCGGGCAGCCCCGAGGTGCAGCTGCACGCCACCCGGCTGACCAGCCGGCTCGCCGAGCTCACCGGGGCCCGGCCGGTCTTCGCGCCCTGCGCCGCGCTCGTGCACAGCCGCGAGCTGCGCGACCTGCTGTCGAAGGAACCGGACGTCGCCGAGGTCATGCAGTCGTGGGCGCGGCTCACCCTCGCCCTCGTCGGCATCGGCACCCTGGAGCCGTCCCCGCTGCTGCGCCGGTCGGGCAACGCGATAACTCCGCAGGACAAGCGCCAGCTCGAGGAGCTCGGCGCCGTCGGGGACGTCTGCACCCGCTACTTCGACGCCGAGGGCCGTCCCGTCAACGCCGACTTCGACGACCGCATCATCGGCATCGAGCCCGACCAGCTCCGCGCGGTGGACCGCCGGATCGGCGTCGCCGGAGGCGAGTCCAAGGTCGCCGCCATCCGGGGGGCGGCCCGCGGCGGCTGGATCAACATCCTCATCACCGACGCCGACACCGCCAAGGCGCTGCTGAAGAACCCGTGACGCCCCGCGGCCGCCGTCCCGGCCGGGCGGAGACGACGAGGGGAGCAATCCGGCTCGCGCCCGGTCCGGCGGTCCGGCGCGGACGTGCCGCGCCTGCCGCGCCGGTCAGGCGTAGTGGCGGTAGACGGTGCGGGCGACGCAGGCGGGTTTGGCGGAGCCCTCGATCTCGACGGTGAAGTCGCACACCATCTGCACCCCGTTGCCGGGCACGTCCTCGACGGAGGCGACCTTGGCGGCGAGCCGGATCCGGGACCCGACCCGCACCGGGCTGGGGAAGCGGACCTTCTCCAGCCCGTAGTTGATGCTCATCGCGGTGCCCTGGATGTCGAGCAGGGCGCCGAACAGGGGGATGACCAGCGAGAGGGTCAGGTAGCCGTGGGCGATGGTGCCGCCGAAGGGGCCGTTCGCGGCCTTCTCGGCGTCCACGTGGATCCACTGGTGGTCGTCGGTGGCGTCGGCGAAGGTGTCCACCCGCTCCTGGGTGATCTCCAGCCAGTCGCCGTGTCCGAGGTCCTTGCCCGCCAGGGCCTTGATCTCGTCGAGTCCGTTGACGGTGAGCATGGGGGTCTCCTTCAGTCCGTGGCCAGGCCGAGCAGCCGGGCGGCGTTGTCCTTGAGGATCTTGGGGCGGACCTCGGGCTTGATGTCGAGCCCGTCGAAGTCGGCCAGCCAGCGGTCGGGGGTGATGACGGGGTAGTCCGAGCCGAACAGCACCTTGTCCTTGAGCAGGCTGTTGGCGTACCGCACCAGCTGCGGCGGGAAGTACCTGGGCGACCAGCCCGACAGGTCGATGTGGACGGTGGGCTTGTGGACGGCGACCGCCAGCGCCTCGTCCTGCCAGGGGAACGACGGGTGCGCCAGGACGATCCGCAGCCCGGGGAAGTCCGCGGCGACGTCGTCGACGAGCATCGGGTCGGAGTACTTGAGCCGGATGCCGCCGCCTCCCGGCACCCCGGCGCCGATGCCGGTCTGCCCGGTGTGGAACAGCGCGATCGCCCCCAGCTCCTCGATGGCCTCGTACAGCGGGTAGGCCATCGGGTCGTTGGGGGAGAAGCCCTGGATGCTGGGGTGGAACTTGAACCCCCGCACCCCGTACCGCTCGACCAGCCGGCGGGCCTCCCGCACGCCCGCCCTGCCTCTCCACGGGTCAACGCTGGCGAACGGGATCAGCACGTCGGCATGCTCGGCGCAGCTCTCGGCGACCTCCTCGTTGGAGATCCGCGGCCACCCGGTGGCGTGCTCGGCGTCCACGGTGAACACCACCGCCGCCATCTTCCGCTCGCGGTAGTAGGCGGCCGTCTCCGCGATGGTCGGCTGCCGGTGCCCCTGCGCCTTGAAGTACTCCGCGGAGGCGCCGAACAGCTCCGGGCTCAGCGACCGGTGGCCGTCTTCGGAAATCTCGGCGTGGGTGTGCACGTCGATGGCGACCAGCTCGTCGACGTTGATCGCGGCCTGGCTCATTTTGCGGCCTCCGGGACGTCGGGGGCGGGGATGCCGTAGGTCTCCGGCTCGGCGCCCACGCCCGTGTGCCACTGCGCGGCGATCGCCTCGGCGCTCCAGCCGCCGTCGGCGAACGCCACCGCCTTCTCCTGCGGGTGCGCCCACAGCGCCAGCCGGTCCCCGCCGATGCCGATCGCCTGCCCGGTGACGTCCTTGGCGGCGTCGGAGGCCAGGAACGTGATCAGCCCGGTGACGTCCTCGACCGTGCCCAGGCCCTCGTCCCTGCGCAGCCACCGCGGCAGCGGCGCGCCGGTGCGCTCGGACTCGGCGATGAACGGGGCGAACGCCGGAATGGTCTTGGTCATCTCGGTGGCCGCGACCGGCACCACGGCGTTGACGGTGATGCCCGACCGGGCCAGCTCCAGCGCCCACGTGCGGGCCATCGCGGCGATGCCCGCCTTGGCCGCCGCGTAGTTGGTCTGGCCGAAGTTGCCGCGCTGCCCGGCGGGGGAGCCGATGAGGATGATCCGCCCGCCCTCGCCCTGCTCGCGCATCCGCACCGCCGCCGCCCGGGCGCAGGTGAACGTGCCGCGCAGGTGCACCTTGACGACCGCGTCGAAGTCCTCGTCGGTCATCTTCCACAGCACCCGGTCGCGCAGGATGCCGGCGTTGGTGACCAGCACGTCCAGCCGTCCGAACGCGCGCACCGCCGTCGCGACCAGCTCATCGGCCGCCGCCGTCTCGCCGACCGCGGCCGTCACGCCGGTCGCCCGGCCGCCCGCCGAGGTGATCTGCTCCACCGCGGCGTCCACCGCCTGCGCGTCCACGTCGTTGACGACCACCGCCGCGCCCGCGGCGGCCAGCGCCTTCGCGTAGGCCAGGCCGAGGCCGCGCCCGCTCCCGGTGACGATCGCGACCCTGCCGTTCAGCTCCATGTCTCCGTCCTTCTCCCGGTGGGCAATCGACAGGAATCCTGTCGATTGACAGTGTCGTGTCCGACAGGTTTCCTGTCAATCGTCGATTCATGGCCGGTGGCAGGATCTGCTAGCGGCAGCACAGCGCACCGACCGGCGCGACCAGGGAGCACACCGAATGACCACCACCCCGGCCGACCAGCACCGCACACCCGGCGCCAAGGCGCGCCAGGCGCCCGTCAAGGAGCCGCCCTCGCTGCTCTACATGGTCAAACGGCTGGAACTGGCGGTCCGCGCGGGATTGGAGGACCTGGTGCGGCCCGCGGGCATCACCGCGCTGCAGTACACCGCCCTGACCGTGCTGGACCGGCACGACGGCCTGTCGGCGGCCCAGCTCGCCCGCGACTCGTTCGTCACCGCCCAGTCCATGGCCGACATGGTGCGCGCGCTGGAGGGCCGCGGCCTGATCCGCCGCGAGCGCAACCCCGCCAACCGCCGGGAACTGCTCATCCACCTCACCGACGCCGGACGGGACCTGCTGGCCGACCTCGCCGAGCCGGTCCGCCGCCTGGAGGAGCGGATGCTCGGCGACCTCACCCCCCGGCAGGTGGAGCAGTTCCGGCAGGCCCTGTCCGACGCCTGGCACGCCCTGTCCTGAGCGTCACCCGCCGCCCGCGGTGAGCCGCAGCGGCACCGACCTCGGGCCGAACTCCAGCCAGTTGAACATCGTCACCTCGCCGTCGAGGGCGATGCGGGTCGTGCCGCCCAGCAGCGCCCGCAGCGCGGCGGCCAGCTCCAGCCTGGCCATGGCCGCGCCGGGGCAGCGGTGGGCGCCCCGGCCGAACGCCAGGTGGCGGTTGGGCCGCCGGTCCAGGTCCAGCCGGTCGGGGGCGGCGAAGACGGCCTCGTCCCGATTGGCCGAGGGGAACAGCATGGTGACCGGCTCGCCGGCGCGTATGGTCCGGCCGCCGAGCTCGACGTCGCGGGTGGCGGTGCGGGCGAACACCCGGTAGGGGGCGTACAGCCGCAGCAGCTCCTCGATGGCGCCCGGCAGCAGCTCGGGCCGCTCCCGCAGCCGCCGCTGCAGGTCCGGGTCGCGGGCCAGGTGCACGGCGGCGCTGCCGAGCACGGCGTGCGGGGCGCCGATGCCCGCGACGATGGTCTGCCGGACCGTCCCGACCACGAGGTCGTCGGGGATCGGGCGGTCCGGGTCGCGCGCGGCCTCCAGCAGGCTGGTGACCATGTCGGTGTCCGGGTCGCCGGGGGCGCGGCGGCGCTCGTCGACGATCCTGCGCGCGATGCCGTACAGCTCGTCGCTGGCCGCCCTGATACGGGGCCGGTCCATGTCCTGGATGGCGAAGCTGTACTCCACCCCGATGCGGCGGATCTCCAGCACCCGATCGACCGGCAGGTCCAGGAACAGCGCGAAGCAGTGGGCGGCGAACGGCAGCGCGAACTGCGCGGAGTAGTCGCCGCCGCCGCGGTCCAGCATCGGGCGCAGCAGCTCGCGCGCCGCCTCAGTGAAGGCGGGCGCCAGGCGGCGCACCGCGGCGCGCCGCATCACCCGGTCCAGCGGGGCCCGGTAGACCCCGTGCTCGGGCGGGTCGAAGTGCAGCGGCGGCCGGCGGGCGCTGCGCGGCACGTGCGGGACGACGTTCTGCACGGCGGTGCTGAACGTTCCGCTGTCGCGGGCGACCCGCACGACGTCGTCGTAGCGGGTCACCGCCCAGAAGCCGCCGAAGGCGTCGCTCCACGGCACCGGGCAGCGCCGCCGCAGGTCGGCGTAGACCTCGTGGGAGCTGTCGAAGGTCTCCGGGAGGCGGGGGTCCCAGTCGGACGGGCGTTCGGTGCTCATCGCTTCCTTCCTCGGCGGGGGTCACAGCAGGTGGCGGCGGGCGAGGCGGGCGAGCGCCTCGATGCCGTAGACGACGACGGCGATCGCGATGACGATGGCGCAGGTGACGTCGTAGCGCAGGGTGGCGATGGACTCCTGCATCAGGTAGCCGACGCCGCCCGCGCCGACGATGCCCAGCACGATCGACTCGCGCAGCGCCAGATCGGCGACGAACAGGCCGTTGCCGGTGAACGACGGCACGAACTGCGGCCAGCTCCCGGCGGTGAACGCCTGCGGGCGGGTGGCGCCGACCGAGGTCAGCGCCTCGTGCGGTACCGGGGCGAGCCGCTCCAGGGCGTCGGTGAAGAACTTGGCGGCCAGCGCGGTGCAGGAGATCGACAGGGCCAGGAACCCGGCGAACGGGCCGAGCCCCAGCGCCGCCACGAACAGCAGCGCGTACACCAGGTCGGGGATGCCCCGCATGACCACCACCAGGGCGCGCACCACCGCCGCCAGCGGACGCCAGGGGGCGACGCCGGTCGCGGTGAGCAGGGCCGCCGCCAGCCCGCCCAGCGCGCCGACGGAGGCGGCGCCCAGCGCCATGAGCAGGCTCTCCAGCACCCCCATGAAGATCTCGCCGGAGAACGCGGGCGGCCACATCCCGGTGAGCATCGCGCGCACGTTCGGCCAGGCGCCGGCCAGCCGGTCCAGGCTGAGGTCCAGCGACCACAGCGAGACCAGGAACACCGCCGCGGCCGTGCCCGCCCCGGCGAACCGCAGCACCCGGTCGCGGTCCCAGCCGACGTCGTGGACGCGCCGCCCGGCGGGCAGCGCCGCGGACCCGGCCGGCCGCTCCTGCCCGCCGCGCCGGCGGATCGCCACCGACAGCAGCTCCAGCAGCAGGATCAGCACGATGATCACGCAGATGACGCCCGCCGCGCGCCGGTAGTCCAGGCTGCCCAGCGCGGTCTGCAGCGCCACCCCGATGCCGCCCGCGCCGGAGACTGGGGCACCTACACCGACTGAGGGGACCGACGATGAGGGGCGCCGGGTGACCGCGCCGACGACGACCGGCTCCCTGCCTCGGGGCAGGCAGGGAGCCGAGCCGCAGCGCCTGCTGACGACACTGCTGGGCGACTACTGGTTCTGGCGGCAGGAGCACATCCCGTCGGCGGCGCTGGTCCGGCTGCTCGCCGAGTTCGACATCACCGAGGCCGGCGCCCGCGCGGCCCTGCGCCGGGTCGCCTCGCGGGGGCTGCTGACCAGCTCCCGCGTCGGCCGCACCACCGCCTACGGGCTGCCGCCCCGCGCCCACGACGTGATCGTGGCGCACATGCTGCGGCTGCTGACGTTCGGCGCGGCCACGCCGTCGTGGGACGGCCGGTGGACCGTGGTGATGTTCTCGGTGCCCGAGGACCGGCGCGACACCCGGCGGGCCCTGCGCGACGGGCTGCGCCTGATGCACTTCGGCATGCTGTTCGACGCCGTCTGGGTCAGCCCGCACGACCGGACCGCCGACGTCGCCGCGCTCGTGCGCAGGCTCGGGGTGCGCGGGGTCACCGTGTTCCGGGCCGACGAGGTCGCCGACGAGGGCTTCGACCGGGTGCTGGAGCGCGCCTTCGACGTCAGCGCCCTGCGGGACCGGTACCTGCGGTTCATCCGCAGATACCGCAAGGAGGCCGGCCGCGTCACCCGGCCCGGCACCTCGCCCGCGGACGCCCTGCGGCTGCGCACGGCGGTCATGACGGACTGGCGCGCGTTCCCCACCCTCGACCCCGACCTGCCCGCCGAACTGCTGCCGCCCGACTGGCCGCGCGCCGAGGCCAGGCGGCTGTGCGTGCTCATCTACGACTCGCTGGGCGAACTCGCCGAGCAGCGGTTCCGGGAGATCCTGGCCGGTCACGCCCCCGAGCTCGCGGATCTGGCCTCGCACCACACGTTCGCCCAGGCGTCCACGCTGCGCGCCGGGCACGAGCGGCGCTGGAGCGAGTTCGACGAGACCACCGACCGGGACCGTTTGAGCGTGCTCGCCCATCCCCCCGACACGCCGACGTGAACGGCCGCCCCCGGCCGCGGCTGCGCGCCGGGACCGCACCGGCGGGGCCCTTCCCTCAAATCGTTCCGGCGGCGGCCAGGGCCTCGATCTCCTCGGCGGCCAGGCCGAGGGCGCCGTAGACCTCGGCGTTGTGCTCCCCGAGGGACGGGCCGACCGAGCGCACCGCGCCGGGTGTGTCGGAGAGCTTGGGGAAGACGCCCTGCATCGGGAAGTCGCCGAACTCCGGGTGCGCCATCCTGATGATCGCCTCGCGGGCCTTGAAGTGCGGGTCGGCGAGCATGTCCCGGGCCCGGTAGGTCAGCCCCGCCGGGATGCCGTTGTCGTGGAGCAGCTCCAGCAGCGCCGACGACTCCTGCTCCGCTGTCCAGGCGGCGATGAGGTCGTCCAGTTCGGCGGCGTTGGCGCCGCGGGCGCCGTGCGTGGCGAAGCGCTCGTCGTCGGCGAGTTCCGGACGGCCCATGAGGGCGGCGAGCCGGCGCCAGACCGTGTCGCGGTTCGCGGCGATGAGGACGGGGCCGTCCTTGGTCGGGTACACGTTGCTGGGCGCGACGTTCGGCAGCACCGAGCCGGTGCGCTCCCGCTGGTAGCCGGCGATCTCCCATTCCGGGATCAGCGACTCCATCATCGCCAGCACCGCCTCGTACAGCGCGGAGTCGACGATCTGCCCGCGTCCGGTGCGCTGCCGGGCGTGCAGGGCGACGAGGGTGCCGAGCGCGGCGAACGTCCCGGCGAGCTCGTCGCCGAGGGAGATCCCGGCGCGCGACGGCGGCCGGTCCGGGTCGCCGGTGACGTACCGGATGCCGCCCATCGCCTCGCCGATCGAGCCGAACCCGGCCCGGGGGGCGTAGGGGCCGTCCTGCCCGTACCCGGTGACCCGCGTGATGATCAGCCGCGGATTGTCGGCGTGCAGGACCTCGGGCGCCAGGCCCCAGCGCTCCAGGGTGCCGGGGCGGAAGTTCTCCACCAGGACGTCGGCGCCCGCGATGAGGCGCCGCGCCAGCGCCTGCCCCTCGGGGGTGCGCAGGTTGAGCGTGACCGACTTCTTGTTGCGGGCGAGGATCGGCCACCACAGCGACAGCCCGTGCGGCTTCTCCCGGCCCCACTCGCGCATCGGGTCGCCGGTGCCCGGCGGCTCCACCTTGACGACCTCGGCGCCGAAGTCGCCGAGCAGCTGCCCGCAGAACGGCCCGGCCAGCAGCTGCCCCATCTCCACGACCCGCAGGTCGCCGAGGGGACCGGAGGGCGCCCCGCCGGGGCGGGGGGACGCGTCGTCGCTCATGGCTCCTCGCTTTCGTCCGCGGTGAGCTCGGCCGCCGCCGCGCGGATGTGCGACCGCATCACCGACTCGGCCCACGCGGGGTCGCCCGCGGCGATGGCGGCGACCAGCTCCCGGTGGTGGTTCATGCTCCGGGCCAGCGCGTCCGCGCCGTACCGGCGGAACGTGCCGATGATCAGCGGCGCGTGCATGACCGAGGTCAGCATCGCCGGCAGCCGCCGGTTGCCGGACGCCTCGATCAGCGCGGCGTGGAAGCGGGAGTTGAGCCGCGCGACCTCGGCCAGGTCGCCGTCCGCCGCCGCCCGCTCCGTCGCCGCGCACAGGCGGCGCAGGTCGGCCAGGACGGTCTCGCCGGGCCGGCGGCGGGCGGCGCGCGCCGCCGCGTACGGCTCCAGCAGGGAGCGCAGCTCGAAGATCTCCTCCAGGTCCGCGCGGGTCCACCGGACCACGCGGGCGCCGCGGTGGGGGAGGACCTCCACCAGGCCGTCCGACCCGAGCCGCTGCAGCGCCTCCCGCACGGGGGTGCGCGACAGGCCCAGCGACTCGGCCAGCTCCGCCTCGCCGAGCCTGCTGCCGGCCGCGGCCTCCCCCGAAAGGATCATCTGGCGGACCGCCTCGTAGGCGGTGTCGGCGGCGCGGGGCATGAACCCTCCTAGCGGTATTGCATGCAATATAGTCGCGATTACGCGTACAGCTCCGGCCTGGGGGGCAGATTGCATACAACGGTCCTGGAAGTAGGCCCGCGTGACGGCCTCCAGAACGAACGGCGCACCCTCTCCCCCGAGGACAGGATCGCGTTCATCACCCGCTGCGTGGAGGCCGGGACCCGCCGGATCGAGGCCGTCTCCTTCGTGAACCCGCGGCGCGTCCCGCAGATGGCGGGCGCGGAGGAGGTCATGGCGGGGGTCCCGCGCCGCGACGGCGTCCGCTACAGCGGGCTCGTCCTCAACCGGCGGGGCCTCGACCGGGCCCTCGCCGCCGGGGTGGACGAGGTCAACGTGGTCGTCGCCGCGTCGGACGCGTTCTCCGTCCGCAACCAGGGCCGCACGACCGCGCAGATGCTGGACGCCTGGGACGAGATCGCCGTGGCCGCCGCCGACGCGGGCGTCCCGGCCGGGATGACGATCGCGACCGCGTTCGGCTGCCCCTTCGAGGGCGAGACGCCGCCCGAGCGCGTCGCGGAGATCGCGCGCCGCGCGCACGCCGCCGGGGCCTTCGAGATCGCGCTCGCCGACACGATCGGGGTCGGCGTCCCCGCGCAGGTCCGCGACCTGGCCCGCCGGACGCGGGAGGCGGCCCCCGGCACGCCGCTGCGCTTCCACTTCCACAACACCCGCAACACCGGCTACGCCAACGCGCTCACCGCGCTCGACGAGGGCGCCGCGGCCCTGGACGCCAGCACCGGCGGCTTCGGCGGCTGCCCGTTCGCCCCGGCCGCCACCGGCAACATCGCGACCGAGGACCTCCTGTACGCCCTGCACCGCAGCGGCGTCGAGACGGGCATCGACATGGCGGCGGTGGCGGAGACCGGCGCCTGGCTCGGCGGGCTGCTCGGCGTGCGGCCGCCCGCCCTGCTCGGCCGCGCGGGCCCGTTCCCGCGCTAGCGGGTGTTCAGGTAGGCGGGATTGGCGACGAGCAGCTTGTCCCGCACGGACGCGCGGACGGCCGCGACCACCTCGTCCATGCGCCCGTCCAGGGTGCCGTCGCGGATGGCCGCGGCCAGGGCGGCGTCGTCGGCGCAGCCCAGGGCGCGGAGCCGGTCGCGGTGCGCGGCCCGGTGCCCGTCCGCCAGCAGCAGCTCGCGGCGGGCGATGCGCAGCGCACCCGCCGCCACGCGCGCGTGGAAGCGCAGCCGCTCGTCCGGCTGCTCGGCCGACAGCAGGAACCCGGCCACGGCGTCGATCAGCGTGTGCGCCGACGGCCGGTCGTGCGGCGCGGGCGCCTGCGCCGATGCGCCGGACGCGTCCAGCGGGTCGGCGACCTTCTCCGGCTCGGTCAGCCCCAGGGCCAGCAGCAGGTCGTGCTCCTGCTCGCAGACCTTCCGGCCGAGGACCGCGTACTCGACCGACGGATCGGACCCGCTCAGGAAGCGCTCGGCCTGGAGCCGGCACAGGACCGCCCAGCGGAGCGTGCCGTACACCTCCCACCAGTGCAGCTCCTGCGGCGTGGGCGGGACGCCGCCCGCCGCCGCGTAGCCGTCCAGCAGGTCCTCGCGGGTGCCGAAGCCGCCGGCCGGCAGCGGCGAGCCGAACCGCCACGCCTTCACGCACAGCCAGCCGAGGTCCTCGGCGGGGTCGCCGGCGTGGGCGAGCTCCCAGTCCAGGACGCCGCGCACCCCCGACTCGTCGATCATCAGGTTGCCGTTGCGGAAGTCGCCGTGCACCAGCGAGCGGCGCCCGGATGACGGCGGGCGGTGCTCGGCGAGCCAGCGCAGGGCCAGTTCGACGGCGGGCCGCGGCTCCTCGAACGCCCGGTGGTGCGCGGTGAGCTCGGCGAGCGGGTCGCCGGACGGCAGGCCGGGGATCCGGTCCGGCGGGATCGTGTGGATCCGGGCGAGGATGCCGCCGAGCTCCCGGGCGAGGCGCGGCCTGACCCCGGCGAACCGGTCGTCGCGCAGCAGGCGGCGCGGGATGGTCTCGCCGTCCAGCCGCTCCATGACCAGATACGGGGTGCCGAGCAGCGCGTCGCCGTGCGCGGCGAGGCGGGGGACCGGCACGCCGGCCTCCGCGGCGGCGGCGAGCAGGGCGGCCTCGCGCGCCATGCCGCCGGCGTGCAGGGCGGACGGGCCGGGAGCGGACGGGGGCTCGCGGCGCAGGATGAGGGCGCGGCCGTCCGCCTCGAACGACCACGTCTCGCGGCTCGCCCCGCCCGACAGGCGGCGCAGGCCCGTCACCTCGGCGGACAGCACCCCGGCGAGCGCCTCGGCCAGGCCGTTCGCGTCCGCGCCGCTCATGCCCGGGCCGCCTGTCGCGCGTCCGCGTGCTTGTCGGCGGGGCCGGTACCGTCCGGGAGAAAGGCGCGCACGGCGCGGTCTCCCGCGGTGATGGAACGGTCGGTGCGTGCCAAGGCGGCTCCTTCGGGGCTGCGGGCCCTCAGGCCTGGAGGCCGAGGGCGCGGATGGTGAGGGCGTCCAGGGTGTCCAGAAGGCGCTCGGTGTCGGGGGTGTCCTCGCCCTGGACGAACCAGAGGTACAGGGAGTGGTCCACCATGGCGGCCAGGGCGCGGGCGGCCATCTCGGCGTCGAGCTTTCCGCCGACCAGCCCGGCGCGCTGCCACCGCCGGATCACCTCCGCCAGCCGTCCGGTCGCCCCGGCGCGGTGCTTGCGCCGCATCTCCTGGAACTCGACATTGAACGTCGCGACCTGCTCGATGATCGCCATCATCCGCGCGTTGCGCCGGTACGCCTCGTAGTAGGCCCGGTTGGCGCGGCGGACGCAGGCGGCCGGCGACGGGCCCTCGGACGGGACGAGGGCGTGCTCGGTCATGTCCTGGAAGAGCCGGTCGGCGACCTCCAGGAACACCGCCTCCTTGGACGGGAAGTACGTGTAGAAGGAGCCGTAGGCGACGGCGGCGCGGCGGGTGATGTGGGCGACCCGGGTGTCGAGGAACCCGCGCTCCTCGAACACCTCGCGGGCGGCGCGCAGGATGCGCTCCCTCGTCCGGGCGCCCCGCTCGGTCAGCGGTACCTGCCCGGCCGCCTCCTCGCCCGGTCCGGCCTTGCTGTGCATGCCCCGTGCCCCTCCTCAGCGGCGCCCGTACGGGGGTTGACAACCGATGTGTCCAGGTTCAGGATCCCGAGCATCGGCCAGAGCTGACATGACTGTCAAGTCAACTCCGAGGAGGAGCGCGTGCCGGAGCAGCCATGCTGATCAGCGGCGTCCCGATCGGCGGCATCGGCGGGATGCGCTTCCTCCGCGCCGCCGCACGCGCCGCGGACATCGCCACCGCCGGGAAGGGCATCGCGGCCGGCCGCGAGCAGCCCGGCGGCCGCAAGGTCCCGCGACGCGCCGAGTCCACCGCGCAACCGCCGCGCCGCGTCGCGGGCGGGCCCCTCACGCGGGAGCTGCGCGCCAGGCACAGGGAGGTCTCATGACGGGCCCGAAGAACACCGAGTTCGAGCTGGGCGGCATCAACCACCTCGCGCTCGTGTCGTCCGACATGAAGCGCACCGTCGACTTCTACAGCGGCGTGCTGGGCATGCCGCTGATCAAGACCATCGAGCTGCCGGCCGGCATGGGCCAGCACTTCTTCTTCGACTGCGGCGGCGGTGACTGCGTCGCGTTCTTCTGGTTCCCCGACGCCCCGGACGGCGTGCCCGGCCTGTCCGCGCCCGCGAACCGCCCCGAGCAGGGCAGCCTGGTCAGCGCGGTCGGGTCGATGAACCACGTCGCCTTCCACGTCCCGCCGGACAAGTTCGAGGAGTACTGGCGGCGGCTGCAGGACAAGGGCGTCACCGTCAGCCCGATCATCAACCACGACGACAGCCCGCTGGGCATCGCACGCGAGTTCGACGAGGGCGTCTTCGTCCGCTCCTTCTACTTCCAGGACCCGGACGGCATCTTGCTGGAGTTCGCGTGCTGGACGCGCACGTTCACCGACGCCGACGTCTCCCACGAACCGAAGACCGCCGCCGACCGCACCGCCCCCAAGGCCGTCCCGGTGCCCGTGCCCGCGGTGAACCCGAAGGAGCAGCATGCCCCGACTGCGTGAGGTCCCCCGCGCCGAGGTCACCGACGAGCGCATCCTCTTCTTCTACGACCACCTCTTCGGCCCCGACCGCGACCCCGCCGTCGACCACGGCACCGCCACCGGCTCCCCGGGCGACTGGTGGACGGTCTTCGCCCAGTCGCCCGACGTGTTCCGGCACGCCGTCCGCGGCTTCGCGCTCTACCGCAACGCCAGCCTCGACCCGGTGCTGCGCGAGCTCGGCCAGTGCCGGGCCGGCTGGGCGCGCGGCAGCCAGTTCGTGTTCTCCCAGCACTGCAAGCAGATGCGGGCGCTCGGCGTGCCGGAGGAGAAGATCAAGGCGATCCCGCACTGG
Source organism: Actinomadura sp. NBRC 104425 (assembly GCF_030269545.1). Classification (GTDB taxonomy): domain Bacteria; phylum Actinomycetota; class Actinomycetes; order Streptosporangiales; family Streptosporangiaceae; genus Spirillospora; species Spirillospora keratinilytica. Next base: position 265,155 of record NZ_BSTN01000004.1, read on the forward strand.
CAGACCGCCGACTGCTACACGCGGCTGGAACGCGCCGTCCTCGCCTACACCGACGGGCTCGTGCTGGACGGCGGCCGCGTCCCCGACGAGGTGTTCGACATCCTCACCGAGCACCTCCCCGACGCGGAGATCCTCCAGCTCACCTACATCACCTGCATGTACGACATGCACGCGACGATGGCGAAGGCACTGCGCGTCGAGTTCGACGACCGCCCCGAGCCGGTCGTGGAGGTCCCCGCGCCGGACGGCTACGGCAGCCGCGACATCGCCGCCGACCTGACCGGGGAGGCATGATGCTGTTTCCCGTGCCGGACCGCGTCCGGGACATCCGCGACGCCGTCCACGCCTTCATGACGCAGCGGGTCGAGCCCGCCGAGCCGGTGCTGAACGCGGGCGGCCAACAGTCCCGCGACCTGCTGGCCGACCTGCAGCGGCAGGCGAAGAAGGAAGGACTGTGGGCGCTCGGGCACCCCGAGGAGCTGGGCGGCGGCGGCATGCCGTTCCTCGACTACGTCTTCGTCAACGAGGTGCAGGGCCGCAGCGAGTGGGGCCAGCTCGCGCTCGGCACGTTCACGCTCCAGGACTCGCTGATGCTGCACAAGTACGCCAGCCCGCGCTGGCGTGAGCGCTACCTCGCCCCGCTGGTGGCGGGGGAGGTGTCGCCGAGCTTCGCGATGACCGAGCCGTCCGTCGCCGGGTCCGACCCGACCGGCATCCAGACCACCGCCGAACTCGACGGCGACGAATGGGTCATCCGCGGCCGCAAGTGGTTCACGACGGGCGCCGCCGACGCCGCGTACACCACCGTCATGTGCCGCACCGAGAAGGACCCGCCGAGCCCGCACCGCGCCTTCAGCATGATCATCGTGCCGACGGACACGCCGGGGTACCGGATCGTCCGCGAGACGCCGGTGCTCGGCCTGCACGGCGGCCACTACGAGGTGGCGTACGAGGACGTCCGCGTCCCGGCCGACAACCTCCTCGGTCCGCGCGGCCACGGCTTCGTCATCGCCCAGGATCGGCTCGGCCCCGGCCGCATCTTCCACTGCATGCGCTGGCTCGGCCAGGCGCAGCGCGCGTTCGAGCTGATGTGCGACCGCCTCGGCGTCCGCACCGCGTTCGGGGAGCCGCTGTCGGACAAGCAGCTGATGCAAAAGCACGTCTTCGACTCCTACGCCGAGATCCAGGCGGCCCGGCTGCTCACCCTCCAGGCCGCCGAGCGGATCGACGCCGGGGACCAGGCGCGCATCGAGATCGGCACCATCAAGGTCGTCGGCGCCCGGATGCTGCACAACGTCATCGACCGCGCCATCCAGGTGTACGGCGCGGCCGGCTTGACGGACGACCTCCCCCTGTCGCGGATGTACCGGCACGCCCGCGAGGGCCGCATCTACGACGGCCCGGACGAGGTCCACATCCAGAGCACCGCCCGCCGCATCCTCAAGGCGGCGACCCGCTGACCGGCGGCGTGCCGCCCTCCTCGCCGCGCCGGCGGAGGGCGGCACGCCGCGACCGAGACGTCGCAGGTGCACAGGCACGCCCGGTCCTCGCCGACGAAGAGCGCCCGGCGTTCGACGCGGTCGTGAATTCGGCCCGCTCGACGGCGGGACCGCGTCGTGGGCATGCGGACGACGGCACGCGTGTGACCGGATGCGGTCGCCTCGGTGCGGGAGGGCGCCTCATTCGACCTGGAACGGCTGACCTGCATCCGCTCACACGTGTTCACTATGTGGCTCAGCGAGGGCATTGGGAACGTGTCGCGTCCGCGCACGACTCCGCGCTGTGGTCGGCCAGTTCCCGGGGGCGTCACACAATGCGATGGGATGGTTGCTCGACCACGTCGTTTCGGTGGGAAAGTCGCTATGATCGCCTGGATATCGACCTATCCCGGGAGCGGTCACAGTGCAACCCCCACAACCACCGCATGGTGGCTATCCACCGGGCTACGGGCCCCCTGCCGGCCCGCCGACGCCGCCCGGATCACCGGGATGGGGGCCGCCCGGCCCGCAGCCTCCCAACAACAACCCGGCCATCGTCGTCATCGTGGTCTTCGTGGCCTTCGTGTTCCTGATCGGGGGCGGGGCCGTGCTGTGGTTGCTGGTCGATTCCGACGATTCGTCAGGCAGGCCGACGGCCGCGAAGTCCACCCTGCTCGACCTGCCGACTCCGCCGACCTACACTCCGCCCACGTACAGCACGCCCACCTACGATCCGCCGACCTACACCCCCAACCCAGCGCCGTCCACCCCGGACAGCACATACTCACCGCCGAGGCTGTACTACGGGGCCATCGCCGTGGCGCCCAACGGCGCCATCGGCAAGTCCTGGGACTACAGTTCCGCGGCTGCCGCGAGACAGCGGGCGCTGAACGAGTGCCCCGCCTCCGGCTGCAAGGTCCTCACGACGTTCGTCAACGGCTGCGGCGCGGTCGCCTACAACCCCAACACCAACAAGTACTGGGGCGGCAGCGGCAAGACGCGGTCCGCAGCCCAGAAGGACGCGATAGCCAATGCGGGCGGCGGCCGCTGGATCACCTGGGTGTGCACCACACGGTATTGAGCGGCCCGCGCCGGCGTCCGCCGGCCTGACGGACGCCGCCCCTGCTCCGCAGGTCGTCCGCCACCGATCGCCTGGAGCCGCCCTGCTTCACCGGTGGAACGGGCTCGTCTCACCCGTCTGAGACGGTGGCGGACGCCACGTGCGGTCATCGGCCGAACCGGCCCCGTCCAGCGGCTCGGCCACAGCGACGACTTGGGGCGCTCCCGGCCGTGACGTTGATGGTCTTTGCATACAGTTGGCCGCCCCCGCATGGTGACCGGCGGGTGTGAGCGCCGCGTAGGAGAGGACTGCCAGCCAGTGAAGAGGTTCACCCTGCCGGGGACGGACATCTCCGCCCCGAATGTCGTGCTCGGTCTCATGCGCATCGCGGACAAGAGCGACGAGGAGATCCGTGCGCTCGTGCGCACCGCCCGGGAAGCCGGCATCGACTTCGTCGACCACGCCGACATCTACGGCCGGACGACCCACGAGTGCGAGCGGCGCTTCGCCGAGGCGATGCGGTTCACCCCTTCCGAACGCGACGCCGTCACCATCCAGACGAAGGTCGGCATCGTCCGGGAGGGCCCCTACTACGACCACTCCTACGAGCACATCGTCGCGGCGGTCGAGGAGTCGCTGCGCGCCCTGGACACCGACCGCATCGACATCCTGCTGCTGCACCGGCCCGACGCGCTCGTCGAACCCGAGGAGGTCGCCCGGGCCTTCGACGAGCTGGAGGCGGCCGGGAAGGTGCGGGCGTTCGGGGTGTCCAACCACACCCCGGGCCAGATCGAGCTGCTCCGCCGCCATGTGCGCCGGCCCCTCGTCGTCAACCAGCTCCAGTTGTCGATCACGCACGCCCCGATCATCGCCCAGGGCCTGACGGCCAACATGATGGGCGAACCCGAGTCGGCGACCCTGGACGGCGGCGGGATCATCGACTACTGCCGGCTGCACGGCATCACCGTCCAGGCCTGGTCGCCGTTCCAGTCCGGGGTCGTCGACGGCGTCTTCCTCGGCGCGCCCGAGCACGCCGAGCTCAACGCGGTCATCGACCGGCTCGCCGCCGAGTACGGGGTGCCGCCCATCGCGATCGCCACCGCGTGGATCACCCGACATCCCGCCCGCATGCAGGTCGTCCTCGGCACCACCACCCCCGACCGCGTGGCCGGGGCGGCCCAGGGGTCCGACATCCCCCTCACCCGCCCCGAGTGGTACGAGCTCTTCCGGGCCGCCGGTCACCGCATTCCGTGACTCGTCCATCGGTCGGACGCCGATCTCCCATTCCCCTGGGCGTGGCGGGACGGCACAGACAACGACCCTGGCGCACCGCGGGCTCGGCGGTGCCGGCCGGGCGTCTTCGACCTGTACCCCGCGGCATTCACGCCGACCACGACGGCGAGGCGCGGCCGATGCTCGCGCCGCGGCGTCCGGTGCTCCGCTCCCGCCGGCCGGGCGGCGACCCCCGACCGGCGGAGCAGGTCATTCCCCGGGGTAGACGACACCCAGTTGGCTGCGGATCTCGTCAAGGACGCGCATGATCCGCAACGTCTCGTCGAGCGGCAGCAGATCCGACTCCAGGCGCCCGGCCGCGACGCACCGCGCCGCCTCGGCGGCCTCGTAGCACAGCCCGCCGTCACGCTGATCCGGGACGTAGGCGTCCAGCAACTCGCCCTCGCGGCCGACCAGCCGGACCGTCGTCGGCGCGTAGAACTCGCCCTCGATCTCCAGGCGCGCCAGCGTTCCCGACACCGACGCCGTCGTCGGAGTGCGGGTGAACAGCGTGGTGTTGAGCACGCCGTGCGCCCCGGCCTCATTGGTCACCACGATCGACGCCTGCCCGTCGACCCCGGTGAACGCCTTGGTCCCGACGGCGGTGATCGACGTGAAGGGGCCCAGCACCATCGACGCGAACGACACCGGGTAGACGCCCAGGTCCAGCAGGGCCCCGCCCGCCAGTTCCGGCGCGTACAGGCGGGACGTCGCGTCCGGCACCATGAACTGGCCGTGGTCGGCGACGACCGTCTGCACCTCCCCGAGCATCCCGGACGCGAGCACCTGCCGGACCACGTCGATGTGGGGCAGGAACCGCGTCCACATCGCCTCCATGAGGAACACGCCCCGCCGGCGGGCGGCCTCGATGAGCTGCTCCGCCTCGCGGGCGTTGCGGGTGAACGCCTTCTCCACCAGCACATGCCGTCCGGCCTGGATCGCCTGCATGGCATGGGCGAAGTGCTCCGAATGCGGCGACGCCACGTACACGATGTCCACACGATCGTCATCGAGGAGCTCGGCGTAGCCCCCGTACGACGCCGCTATCCCGAACCGGTCGGCGAACGCCCGGGCCCGGCCCGCGTCACGCGAACCCACCGCCACCACGCGCTGCTCGGTGTACGTGTGCAGAGCGCGCGTGAAGGCCGCCGCGATCCCTCCGGGGGCGATCACCCCCCATTCGAGGGCCGGCGCCTCACGCGGAGACGGCGTACGCGGCGCGGGCAGCACACCCGCGGGTGACGCTTCACGCTCGTGCCCGTCAGCCGGAAGGGTCTGCGACATGTGACTCCCATCAGCGAATCGCGTGTCGTTGCGGGACAGGCGCCGCCCGGAACTCGTCTCATCGGAGCGGCGGCGGGGCGCTGGCATCCAATCAGGGGACGGGCAGGCGACACAACCGGCATTCCGTACTGGCGACGCCGACGGCGTGCCACCGGCCGGCGCGGACAGATCCGGACGGCAGGGCGGCCGCCCGTACGCCGGGCGACGTCGCGGCCGACGCCGCGTCCACCGGCCTGCCCGCCCTGGCCCCGTTCGGCTCACAGCCCGCTGAGCCTGCGCCGGACCCGCGCGGCCACCGCCGCCGACATCGAGCGGATCACCCGGGCACACGCCGACGCCGCGCTGCCGGCCGCCGAGGCGGGCTTCGACGCGGTGGAGATCCACATGGGGCACACCGCATTGGTGGTGTACCTGGCCGGAGAGGAGTCCGGCTTCCGCACCGGCGCCGAAGTCCTCGTCGACGGAAGCGTCACCGCGGGCATCGGTAACACCTGACGTCCCACCCGCAACGCGCCCCCGGCCCGGCGTGGACGCCGTCCGGCTCTGTCCGGCGGGGGTGGCTAGGCTTGCGGCCATGCCGGACACACAGTACGAAGACCTGCTCCGCCATGTGCTCGACACCGGCGTCCGCAAGAAGGACCGGACCGGCACGGGCACGCGGTCGATCTTCGGCCACCAGCTGCGCTACCGGCTGTCCGACGGCTTTCCGCTGATCACCACGAAGAAGGTGCACTTCCGCTCGATCGCCTACGAGCTGCTGTGGTTCCTGCGCGGCGACTCCAACGTCGCATGGCTGCGGGAGAACGGCGTCACGATCTGGGACGAGTGGGCCGCGCCGGACGGCGACCTCGGCCCGATCTACGGCGTGCAGTGGCGGTCGTGGCCGACCCCGGACGGCGGACACGTCGACCAGATCAGCGAGGTGCTGCGCACGCTCCGCGAGGACCCCGACTCCCGGCGCATCATCGTGTCCGCATGGAACGTCGCCGACATCCCGCGCATGGCGCTGCCGCCGTGCCACGCGTTCTTCCAGTTCTACGTCGCCGACGGCGAACTGTCCTGCCAGCTCTACCAGCGCAGCGCGGACCTGTTCCTCGGCGTGCCGTTCAACATCGCCAGTTACGCGCTGCTGACGCACATGATCGCCCAGCAGGTCGGCCTCGGCGTCGGCGACTTCATCTGGACCGGCGGCGACTGCCACATCTACGACAACCACGAGCAGCAGGTCCGTACGCAGCTCGCACGGGACGCGCGGCCCTTCCCCACGCTGCGCCTGAAGCCGGCGGCCAGCCTGTTCGACTACACCTACGAGCATTTCGAGCTCGACGGCTACGACCCGCATCCCGCCATCAAGGCACCGGTGGCGGTGTGATCGGGCTCGTCTGGGCGCAGTCGGCCAACGGCGTCATCGGCCGCGACGGCGCACTGCCGTGGCACCTGCCGGAGGACCTGAAGCATTTCCGCGCTCTGACCGCGGGCGCGACGGTGCTCATGGGCCGCCGCACATGGCAGTCGCTGCCGCCGCGGTACCGGCCGCTGCCGGGCAGGCGCAACATCGTCCTCTCCCGAACGCCGCAGGAGGGGGTGGAGACGTTCCCCTGTCTGCAGCAGGCGCTCGACGCGGTGTCCGGGGACGTGTGGGTGATCGGCGGCGCGGCCGTGTACAAGGCGGCGCTGCCGCTGGCCGACCGGATCGTGGTGACCGAGATCCGGGAGCTGTTCGAAGGCGACACGTACGCGCCGACCGTGGGCCGCCCGCCGGACTCGGTGGGCCCATGGCAGGAGTCCTCGACCGGCCTGCACTACCGCTTCCTGACCTGGGGCTGACCCCGGAACCGAGTGACCGCCCGGCGCCGGGCGGCCGCCGCACCGCATCGCCTCCCGCTCCGAACCGCCCCGACCGCGCACGCGCTGCGGGCGGCGGCCGATGTCAGACGGCGGGGCCGAGCGTCCTGGTACGCCTGGCCACCGCCGTGGTGATCTGCTCGGGGGGCAGGCCCGGGGGTTCGCGCTGATGGCCGTGCACCTCCGGGGCCAGGGGCGCGAGCAGGAGCTCGACGAGAGCGTCCGGGGCGGGCGTGCCGGCGGCGGTGAGCAGCGCGCGGAGATGGGCGCGCCAGAACCCGTAGGCGCCGGTCTCGAAGTGGGAGCGGCCCACTTCCGAGCCGATCACCAGGTGCCGGGAAGCGCCCGAACCAGGATCACGACCTGACGGTCGGATGCAGGGAACGCCCCCGGGCGATGGCACCGGCCTCGCAGGCCGTGGCGCCGCCGGGGACCGCTCATCCGAGGTGGTGCGAATGGAAGGCTCCGGTCTTGTGCACGCAAAGGCAGTGCAAAGAGAGTGCGGGGGGAAGTGGTATGGGCGGTAGCTTGTGCGGCGGACTTCGCACGAAACCGCCATTTCTATTCTAGGGCCCGCTTTATGTCCGAAAACTCCACGCTGTGCAGCCTTCTCAGAAATCCTGCGATTGCGCGGCTGTTCGCGGCGCGGGTGACGGGGAATGCCGGTGACGGTTTCGGCATGCTGGCGTTGTCCTTCGGGGCTCTTCACATGGGGTATGGAGCTGCCGGGCTGTCGGTGGTCGTGGCGGCGAAGGCGGCTCCGGCGCTGCTGGTCCTGGCCGGCGGCATCGTGGGGGATCGGTTTCGCCGGCACCGGGTCATGGCCGGTGCGGAGGTGCTCGCGGCGGGGGCGTGGTGCGGCCTTGCGGTGTGCTTCTTCGCCGGGGGCGCGCCGCTGGTGCTGGTGTGCGGTCTGGCGGTGCTGGCGGGACTCGCCCGCGCGCTGCTGGTCCCCGCCGAGCGCGGTATTGCCGCTGATCTGGTGGAGGGCCGGGCGCGGCAGGCGGCGAACGCGTTGCTCGGGCAGTCGGTGGCGGTGGGGTTGTTGGTCGGGCTTGCGGCGTCGGGGGTGCTCGTGGCGGCGGTCGGCGCGTGGGCGGCGGCCGCGATGAAGGCGGGGACGTCCGTGGTGGGCGCGGCGCTGCTGGTGCGGCTGCGCACCCCCGCAAGGCGTCGGGAAGGCTCGGGCATGCTCGCCGAACTGCGCGGCGGATGGCGGGAGTTCACCTCGGTGCAGTGGACGTGGGCTCTCACCGGGCAGTTCACCGCCGTGGCGGTCGCGGTCGGCGCGTTCTCCTCCGTCGTCGGGCCCTTGTACATGGCGCAGGGGCATGGCGGGCCTGGCGGTTGGGGCATGGTGGCGGCGATGGAGGCGGGTGGGGCATGGGCGGGTGCTCTGGTGGCGGCGCGGTGGCGTCCGGCACGGCCGGTCCTGGCGGCGGCGTTGCTGCCGGTGACGGCCGCGGGGCCGATGCTGCTCGCCGGTGCGGGGGCGGACTGGTGGCTGCTGGCTGCGGCCATGGTGGCGCCGGGCGCGAGCCAGACGATCTACGGGGTGCTGTGGTCGACCACGGTGCAGGCCACGTTCCCGCCGGACGTCCTGGCCCGGGTCAACAGCTGGAACCTGCTGGGAGGGTTCGCGCTGACTCCCGTGGCGGTGCTGGTGGCAGGTCCGCTCACCAGCGCGTTCGGAGTCTCCGTCGTGGCGGCGGGGCTGGCGGTGCTGATCGTCGCGGCGACCTCGACGGTGCTCCTGGCCGCGCAGGTTCGCCGGTTCGGCGCCCAGAACGAGTACGGTGAACTGGCCCAGACCGGATGACGGCGTGACAAACGTCGCGACTCAGCCCGGCCTTGCTCGCCCGCTGCCCGACTGTGTTCCGGTGCCGATGATGAGGCGGTCCTGCCATCCGTGAGTTCCATGGCGCCGTCCTCGCGCACGGCGCGTACCGGAAGCCGCAGCAGGCGGGGAGGGCGGTGCATGGTCCCCGGTCGTCAAGCCGGTTGCGGTTCGGGCACGGTGGGAGGGCCTCGACGGGGCCGGATGACCGCGCGGTGCGGCTCGGTGGGCGCAGTTTGGTCGGCGAGGGGTGGTTGGATGCAGCCATGATCATTCGTGGTGTACGTCCCGGAGAGATGGACGCGGTCGGTGAGCTGCGCGTTGCGGCATACCAGGCTCAGAACCATCTGGCGGTGAAGCCGGACTATGCGGACACTCTGCGTGTCCTCGGTGCCGATGGCGGCGGCAAGGTCCTGGTCGCCGTTGAGGACGGCCGGACGGCTCCGATGCTGGGAACGGTCATGGTGGAGCGTTGGCATGCCGCCAGCGAGGTCGCCCGTGGTGAGGACGAGGGCGAGATCCGAGCGCTCGCCGTGGCCCCGCAGGCGCAGGGGCGCGGAGTCGGCCGCGCTCTGGTGCGAGCGGCCATCGACCAGGCCGTCGCCTGGGGGATGCGGCAGCTGGTGCTGTCGACTCAACCGGCGATGACGGCCGCCCAGCGGCTCTATCTCGCCGAAGGCTTCGTCCGGCTCCCTGAACGCGACTGGGCGCCTGCCCCCGGCGTCACGCTTCTGGCGTTCGGGCGCCCGCTCGCCGGTCAGAAGTGAGCTCATGTCGCGAAGCGGCGGCCCCCCTCGACCGCCGTCCGCGGGCTACGGCCGAAGGCCGCGCAGCAGGACGTCCAGATAGCGGTCGATTGCGGTGCCGTCCTCGTCGCCGCCGCTGCGGACCGCATGCTGCAGCCCGCACGTCAGCCGGCGCACGTCGTCCGGGACGATATCCGCGCGGATGACCCCGGCCTTGCGGGCGCGGTCGAGCACGCGCATCGTCAGCGTGCCCAGTTCGCGGCCCAGGGCCAGGGTCTCGTCGCACTGGCACTCGGGTGTCGACAGAACCGCGGCGAGCGCGGGATCGGCAAGCTGGCGGCGCAGGGCGGCGCGCACCAGGTTGCGCAGACCATCTGCGATGTCCGGATTGTCGGCGGCTGCTGCGGCCTCTGCGATCAACGCCCGGTAGCTGTCCGCCGCCAGCGACTCCAGCAGCGCCTGCCGGCCGGCGAAATGCCGGTACACCGTGCCGACGCCGACGCCGGCGTCCTTGGCGATGGCGTTGAGCGGCAGTTCCATGTCACCGGCGGCGAGGCGCGCCCGCGCGGCGGCCAGCATCCGTGCCCGCACACGGGCGGAGTCGGCGCGCAAGGTCACACGGAAAGGATAATCCATCCGCTGCCGTGGTACCGTGGCCCCTGAACGGATAATTTATCCCTTATCAGGCAGAGGACGCGAGCATGGCACTGGCATGGTCCTTCGACGACATCCCCGACCAGACCGGCCGGACGGCACTGATCACCGGCTCGAGCAGCGGGCTCGGCCTCGTGGTCGCCGACCGGCTCGCCCGCCGCGGCGCGAGCGTCATCATGGCCGTACGCGACACCGACAAGGGCGAACGCGTCCGGGCCGGACTGCAGGGCGACCTTGAGGTGCGCCAGGTCGACCTGTCGGACCTCGATTCGGTGCGGCGCTTCGCCGACCGCATGCACGCCGACGGGCGCCGCATCGACGTGCTGCTCAACAACGCGGGGGAACCGGCCCGCAGGCGCACTCCCTGACACCGCAGGGGTACGAGCGGATCTTCGCCACCAACCACCTGGGCCCGTTCGCGCTCACCGGCCTGCTGCTGGGGCTGTTCCGCCCCGACCACGCCCCGAGGGTGGTCACCGTCGGCTCCAACTTCTACCGCCGCACCCGCCCCCGCACCGATTTCGAGGACCTCGTCGCCGAGCGCTCGTTCGCGCCCGGTGCCGCCTACGTGAAGTCGAAGACGGCGAACCTGCTCTTCGGTGCCGAACTGGATCGCAGGCTGCGGCGGGCGGGCAGCCCCGTGCGCAGTTTCCTGGTCCACCCGGGCATGGCCTCCACGCCGATGCACGACAGCGCCCGTGGGTTCACACAGAAGGCACTGCTTGCGGTCGGCAAGGCGCTGCTCAGCCGTCCGGTGGAGCAGGGCGCGCTGCCGCTGGCGTTCGCTGCCACGAGTCCGGCGGCGGAGACCGGGTACCTGCTCGGCTTCTCCCCTCGGCGCAAGGACATCCGCATTCATTTCGACGAACTCGTGCGCCCCGCCGACGATCTCGCCCTGGCCGAGCGCCTCTGGCAGCTGTCCCAGGACGCGACCGGTGTCCGCTACCTGGACGGTGACCGCGCCGAGCGCACCTGACGATCGCGATCACCGCTGACGGCGCCGGTCCGTGATGAGAGCCTCGCCTGCTGAGAGGGGCTCCGCCTGCGCAACGGCGGCTGCCGAGCGATGACATCGTGCGGGAGTTTCATTCGGCCGAGTACTCGAGGGTGTCAAACGTGACCGACGTTGCAACTTTCCAAACAGTCGCGCTTCTCATCGCAGTGCCAGAATCCTTCGCTCAGGCCCAACCGTCCACGCGTCGAATCGTGTCCTGCGACCGCGGGCCTGCGGAGCGGGATCCGGTGCCGCTGGTCGAGACCTGGGACTGATGCCGGCTCAGGCCGTTGGTGCCCCTGCCGCGGTGAACTCGGCGTCCACGCACCTGACATGGCGCGGTCGTCCTGCGCGGGCCTAGGTTGTGTCCGGTGGATCATGATGGGCCCGCAGCAGTGCGGTGACCAGGGCGACCCCGACCGCGTTGCTCCGTCGGCAGGGCGGCCGCCGCACCGGACCGCTCGCCATGACGGCGGCGAAGCCGCAGACTGGGGCGCAGCGGACGACCCTGCCCCCACCCGCACTCAAGAGCCGGATGCCGAGATCCACCGGACATGGCCTAGAGCCATGAACGCCGGGGCCCCTTCTGCAGGGAGGGGCCCCGACGTTCCATTTGGGGTTTACGGCAAGGTCGGAGGTTCGTTCCGGTAGGCGCGGTGGAGCAGCTCCAGGAAGGACGGCGCCTCGGGCAGTGGCACATCGCCGATCTGGTGGACCGCCACACCCGGTGTCCACGAGTTCATGACCACGGCGCCCGCCAAGGCTGGAAGGTCGCCGAGGGTGATCTCCTGGACGCGCTGGGGGACGCCGAGGCGCTCCAGTTGGCGGCGCACGATGCTCATTGTGATGCCGGTGAGCATTTCGGCCTGGGGCCATACCACCGCGGTTCCGTCCCAGAAGGCCAGGTTCCAGATCGTCGCCTCGCTGAGACGGCCCCGGCGGTCGACGAACGCGGCGTCGTCGAAGCCCTGTGCCACGGCTTGGCGCAGGAAGTAGGTCTTGGCCACTTCCCCGACGTGCTTGACGGCCGGCAGGACGCGTTCGTACTCGACCGTCGTCAGTGTCAGCGGGCCCTGGGGGCCGGACGCGGCCGGGCCGGTGCGGATCAGCACCTGCGGCGCCCCGCCGGCACCGGACGCGGTGAATTCATCGGCAGGGGAGTAGACCGTGGCCGTCAGCGACAGGTCGGCCGGGCCGTTGTCCAGCGCCGTCCGCAGGTAATCGCGGATTCGTTCGTCGGGAAGGGCCTGACCGAACAACTCCTTGGAGGCCGAACGCAACCGCTCCAGATGCAGGTCGAGGCCCCGGATCCGGCCCCCGCGCACCTGCATGGCGGTGAAGTGGGCGAAGCCCGCGAAGGCGAGCGGCGCCAGATCCTCGGCTGTCGCATCCCGGCCGTTGCGTTGGACGACGAACGAACGGGCATCGGTGCTCATCGAAAACTCTCCCTCAGCAGTGGTCAGCAGACTGCCATTGGGATGCAGCTTGGCCCGCTGAAGCCCGCTTGCCCAGAGCCCTGTTCTGCGTACGACCGGTGGTCCTACTACTGGCAGGGTCAGGCTGGCGTGCGCTGGCAGGGCCGAGACGCATGGATGATCGGGCTGAAGCGAAGAATGCGGCGGATCCCGACGCCAGGCTATGACCCGAGCGCCCCACCTCGGCAGGCCCTCACCCGAGCGCTGCTGCGGCAACGCCGGCCCGGCTAGGCCCGCGCTGACGCCGACCTGCCTCGATCATGGCGGCGGTCACGGTCGTGGGTCGTCGTCGAGTACCAACGGCTCGGCGGTGACCGCCGCAGGTCATGGTGTTCGGGCACGTCCCCGTCGGGCCGCCCCTGGATCGGGGTTCGGCACCCGCTGGTCATCGGTTCGCGGACGTCCCATCCGCCGCCTGGGCGGCGACGGCTCCGGCATGGCTCGGCATCGGACGGTTCATGACGGCGCGCCATGCATCGCGTGATCGTCGCGCACGAACCGTTACGCGGCCACTTCGACGACACCGGCCGGCGGAACCCGCACGTGATTCGGTCGGTTCGGTGCGGGGTAGGCCGCCCCGCTGCGCGCGCTGACCAGCCACCGGGCCGTGAGGGGGGACGGCTGATATACGGCCCGGTGACCGGTCCGGGCGGCGTCGGCAGTGCGGCGGGCATGGGGCGGGATCGTCGGTTCCCGCGGTGACGTCATCGACCTGGTCTGCGCACGCGGCGGCAACTGCGCTGGGGAAGCCGCCCTCCGGGGCGGAGGGTCGGCTCAGTGGGGGCGTGTTTCGGGGTGGTACCCGAGCTTGGCGGACAGCTCGCGGGCTACGGCCAAGGTCCGGCGGCCGGCTTCGTCCAGGTGGCCGCCGAGCCGGCCCTTGGGGGCGGAGACGTTGATCGCCGCGATGATGCCGCCGCGGAAGTCGCGGATGGGGGCCGAGACGCCGACGAGGCCCGGTTCGAACTCCTCGTCGACGGCGGCGAACCCCCGCTTGCGGATCATGGCGATCTCGCGCAGCAGGTAGTCGATGTCCGGGGGGCGCTGGCGGGGGTGGCCGGGCATCGGGCTCTCCTTCAGCCAGGAGGCCATCCAGGCCCGCAGCGTGTCGGGAGCCCAGTCGGACAGCAGGACCCTGCCGGCCGATGTCATGGGCACCGGTACGGTCACTCCCTCCCAGCCGAGGCCGCGGAAGGCATGGGTGGGGGAGACCGACAGCAGAGTCAGCACCCCCGAGCCGCGAAGGACGCACAGATGGGTCGTCTCGTTGAGCGCGGCGACCAGGCGGCGGAGGTAGGGGGCGGCGAGGTGGGTGAGGCGGGCCTCGGCGGTGCGGGCGGCCAGCGCGTACAGGCGCCAGCCCAGCCGGTACTCCAGCGACTCGGGGTCCCGGTCGGCCATGCCTTCGGATTCCAGGGCCTTCAGCGCTCGCGAGACCTGGCTCTTCTCCCGGCCGAGCAGTTCGGCGATCCGGCTCACCCCGAGGCCGCCCGAGGCGTGTTCGGGACGGGCGAGCAGCTCCAGGATCTCCAGGTCGCGGCGGAGGCCGGCGGACACGGGGGCGCGGGGGCGGTCGGTCACCACGACTCCTGACGTGTGCGTTGCGATGTGCGCAACAAGTATTGCACTGACCGATACCCGGGTTCTAGCGTTCCATTCTGCCTGGTCACGGGCTTCCGAGCGAGGAGGAGGTGCCCGGTGAACTTCAGCGACTACGTACAGTCGCGCTGGGACGAGCTGTTCCAGGCCGCCGTTCAGCACGCGCTCGTCACGGCACTGTCGATCGCCATCGCCACCGTGATCGGGGTGGGGATCGGCATCGCGGCCCACCGCCGCCCGCTGCTGTCGGGCCTGGCGGTCGGCGTGAGCGGCGGTGTGCTGACGGTCCCTTCGTTCGCCCTGCTGGGGCTGCTGATTCCGTTCCTCGGCCTCGGCTGGGCACCGACCGTGGTGGCGCTCGTGCTGTACTCGCTGCTGCCGATCGTGCGCAACACCATCGTCGGCCTGCGTTCGGTCGACCCGGCGGTGCTCGAGGCGGGGCGCGGGATGGGGATGAGCGCCCGGCGGGTGCTGGTCCGGGTGCAGCTCCCGCTGGCCTGGCCGATCATTCTCGCCGGCATCCGGGTGTCCACCCAGATGATCATCGGTATCGCGGCGATCGCCGCCTATGTCGCCGGTCCCGGGCTCGGCAACCAGATCTTCGACGCGCTGGCCAGGCTGGGCTCGGTGAACTCGCTGAACGCGGCGCTGGCGGGGACGCTCGGCGTGGTCGTGCTGGCGCTGGCGTTCGACCTCTTCTATCTCGTCGTCCGACTCCTCACCACCCCGAGGGGGATTCGTGCTTGACAACCTGAGCGGCGGCGCCCGCATCGAACTGGACGGGCTGACCAAGCGCTATCCGGGACAGGACGCGCCCGCCGTCGACAACGTCTCGATGGACATCCCGGCCGGTGAGCTGGTCGTCTTCGTCGGTCCGTCCGGCTGCGGCAAGACCACCACGATGAAGATGATCAACCGGCTGATCGAGCCGACGTCGGGCAGCATCCGCATCGGCGGCCGGGACGTGCTGGCCATGCCCGCCGACGGGCTGCGCAGGCACATCGGGTACGTCATCCAGCAGACCGGGCTGTTCCCGCACCTGACCATCGCCGACAACGTCGCCCTGGTGCCGCGGCTGCTGCGCTGGCCGAAGGCCAAGACGGCGGCCCGCGTCGAGGAGCTGCTGGACCTGGTCGGCCTGGACCCGTCGACGTTCGCCGGCCGGTACCCCTCCCAGCTGTCCGGCGGCCAGCAGCAGCGCGTGGGCGTGGCCCGCGCCCTGGCGGCCGACCCGCCGGTGATGCTCATGGACGAGCCGTTCGGCGCCACCGACCCGATCACCCGGGAGCGGCTGCAGAACGAGTTCCTGCGCCTGCAGCGGGAGCTGCGCAAGACGATCATCTTCGTCACGCACGACTTCGAGGAGGCGCTCAAGCTGGGCGACCGCATCGCCGTGCTGCGGGAGCGGTCGCGGATCGCGCAGTACGACACGCCCGCGCGCATCCTCGCCGCGCCCGCCGACGACTACGTGGCCGGCTTCATCGGCGGGGACGCGGCCCTCAAGCGGCTGGCCCTCATCACCGTCGGCGACGTCGCCGCGGCCGACTCCACCGCGTCCGGTTCCGACAAGCTGCCCCGCGTCGACGCGACCGCCAGTCTGCGGCAGGCGCTGGACACCATGGTCGCGCACGGCGTGCAGGAGGTCGCCTGCGACCAGGGCGTGCTGACGTACGCGCACGTCTGCGCCGCGCTCCGGGCGGCCGGACCGGCGATGGACGGGAGCGGGCGGACGGGCGCGGCGGAGACCGAGGAGACCCAGAGCGGGGCGGTGCGCGGTGCTCGCTGAACCGACGGCCAGGCCGGCGGCCGCGCTCCCCGCGCGCAGGGCTCACCTGGGCCGGCGCGTCCTGCGGCACCTGGCCACCCCCGCGGCGCTCGCCGTCGTGCTGGGCGCGCTGTACCTGTACGTCTCGGCGCAGAGCCTCGACTCCATCGAGCGGCGCACCCTCAACTCCGGGTACCTGGTCGCCCGGGTCGGCGAGCACCTCAAGCTCACCGCGATGGCCGTGCTGCTCGTCCTGCTGATCGCGATCCCGCTCGGCGTCCTGCTGTCGCGCCCTTCGGCCCGCCGGCTGGGCTCGCCCGTCCTGGCGCTGGCCAACCTGGGGCAGGCGACGCCGGCCATCGGGCTGCTGGTGCTGCTGACCATCAAGTTCGGCGTCGGCTTCCGGATCGCGCTGATCGGCCTGGTCGCCTACGCCGTGCTGCCGGTGCTGCGCAACACGATCGTCGGGATCCGGCAGGTCGACGGGGCGCTGGTGGAGGCCGCCCGGGGCATGGGCATGACCCGGACCCAGGTGCTCGTGCGGGTCGAGCTGAAGCTGGCCGTCCCGGTGATCCTCGCCGGCCTGCGCACCGCGCTGGTGATGGCGGTCGGTGTGGCGACCCTGGCCACGTTCGTCAACGCCGGCGGGCTCGGCGACATCATCGTCAACGGCATCAAGCTCGACCGCACCCCGGTGCTGCTGACCGGCAGCGTGCTGACCGCCTGCATCGCCTTCCTCGTCGACTGGGTCGGCGGCGTCGCCGAAGACCTGCTGCGCCCCAAGGGCATGTGACGCCCGAGGGCGTGCGAACCCGGGGGGTCTGCGGCCCCCGTCACTCCGATTCCTGTCCCACCCCACTCAGGAGTTCCACCATGTCCGCAATGTCCAAGAGGATCGCGGTGCTGGCTGCGCTGCCCGGCCTGCTGCTGACCGCCTGCGGCGGCTCGCCCACGACCGCCGAGCAGGGCAGCCTCGGCTCGGAGCTGAAAGGCGCCACCTTCACGGTCGGCTCCAAGGACTTCACCGAGTCGATCATCCTCGGTCACATCACGATGGACCTGCTGCGCGCGCACGGCGCCAACGTCAACGACAAGACCAACATCAAGGGCTCCACCAACACCAGGACCGCCCTGACCACCGGCAACGTCGACATGTACTGGGAGTACACCGGCACCGCGTGGGTGACCTACCTCAAGCACACCGAGCCGATGGCCGACCCCGCCAAGCAGTACCAGGCGGTCGCCAAGGAGGACCTGGACGCCAACAAGATCGTCTGGAGCAAGCCGGCGCCGCTCAACAACACCTACGCCTTCGCCATCCGCAAGGAGAAGGCCGCCGAACTCGGCGTGAGCAAGCTGTCCGACCTGGCCGCGCTCGTCCAGAACAAGCCGAACGAGGCCACCTTCTGCATCGAGAGCGAGTTCTCCACCCGCGACGACGGCTGGCCCGGCATGACGAAGGCGTACGGCATCCAGGTGCCCAAGTCCAACGTCAAGATGCTCGACACCGGCCTCATCTACAGCGAGACCAAGAAGGGGAGCACCTGCAACTTCGGGGAGGTCTTCGCCACCGACGGCCGGATCGCCTCCATGGGCCTCACCGTGCTGCAGGACGACCGCAAGTACTTCCCCGTCTACAACGCGGCGCTGACCCTCCGGCAGGACACCGCCACCAAGTACCCGCAGATCCAGCGGTTCCTGGACCCGGTGGCGGCCAAGCTCGACGACAACACCATGCGGCAGCTCAACGCCAAGGTGGACGCCGACGGCCTGGAGGCCGACCAGGTCGCCCACGAGTGGCTGGTCGAGAACGGATTCGTCAAGAAGTGAGCGGAGTTGAGAACATGAGCGACATACAGATCGGGGAGAGCTTCATCGGCGAGGGCTCCGAGGCCGCCCACATCAACACGGTGCTCGGGTCGCGCAGCGGCCCCGCCGGGACCGCCTGGGCCACCGCGCTGGCCGCGCCGCGGTCGGGGCACGTCCCGTTCGTGGCCGTGCTCAAGCCCGGCGTGCCGGCCAAGCCCGTCACCCTGTTCGTCAACAAGGCGCCCATCGAGTCGCCGGAGCACGCCGACCTGACCTGGGGCGCGGCCCAGGCGGGCGTGGCGGCCGGGGTGATGGACGCCGTGGCCGAGGGCGTGGTGCCCGAGTCCGCCGCCGACGACCTGGTGCTCATCGCCGCCGTGTGGGTCAATCCGAAGGCCGCCGACGCCGACCTGGTGTACGCCAACAACCGCGAGGCCACCCGGACGGCGCTGCGCGCCGGGGCCGCCGGCCTGCCGACCGTCGACGAGGCGCTCGCCGCCCGGCACGCGCCGTCCAACCCCTTCTACACGCCCTCGGGGGACGCGTGAAGATCACTGCCATTCGCCTGGACCGGATGCGGCTGCCGCTGGAGCCGCCGTTCCACGCCGCCTGGGACCCCGTCCCGCGGACCTGGTTCGACGCCACCCTCGTCACCGTGGAGACCGACGAGGGCGTGGTCGGATACGGCTCGGGCGACACCATGGACGGGTTCGAGGCCCACGAGCACCTGTTCCTCGGCCGCGATCCGATGGCGATCGTCAACCACGTCAAGACACTTGAGACGATCAACTTCCACGCCGGGCGCTACTGGCCGCTGGAGGCCGCGCTCTGGGACATCATCGGCAAGGTCAGCGGGCTGACCGTGGCGGGCCTGTTCGGCGGCACCGCCGACCGGCTGCCGGCCTACGCCTCGTTCGGCGAGCTGCGCCCGCCCGCCGAGCGCGCCGAGGCGGCGCTGGCCGCCAAGGAGGCGGGCTTCCGCGCGATGAAGATCCGGGTGGCGCGGGACCGGCTGGCCGAGGGCCTGGCCGCGGTCCGCGCGACCCGGGAGGCGGTCGGCCCGGACATCGCGCTGATGGTCGACCTCAACCAGTCCTGGCGGATGTCCGGGGACATCGAGCCCGCCCTGGACCTTGCGTCGGTGCGCGCGTTCGCCGCCGAGCTGGCCGAGCTGAACGTGCTGTGGCTGGAGGAGCCGCTGCCGCAGTACGACATCGACGGGGCGCGCATGGTCCGCGCGCACACCGGCGTGCGGGTGGCGGGCGGCGAGATGGTCCGCACCATGCCCGAGCTGCTGCACCTGCTCGAATCCGACGCGCTCGACGTCTACCAGCCCGACGTCGTGCTGTCGGTCGGCATGCTGCGGGCCCGGACGATCGCCGAGCTGGCGTTCGCCAAGCACCGCTGGTTCACCCCGCACACCTGGAGCAACGGCCTGGGCGTCCTGGCCAACCTGCACGTCGTCGCCGGCGTCGGCGGCGGCCCGTACGTCGAGTTCCCCTACGACCCGCCGGGCTGGACCCCGGAACGCAGGGACTTCTTCCTCGCCGAACCGCTGCAGGTGGACGCCGACGGCTACCTGAACGTGCCCGCCGCGCCGGGCCTGGGAGCCGAGATCGATCACGACGCGGTGCGCCGCTGGGCGAGAAAGGGGGCGTGACATGCCGGAGCACGAGACCGCGGATCACTGGCGCGAGCGGGCGGCCGGGATCGCGCCGCGGACCGAACTGTTCATCGACGGCGCCTTCACACCGGCCGGCGACGGCGCGACGTTCGCGTCCATCGGCCCGCGGGACGGGCGGGAGCTGGCACGGATCTCCGCCGCGGGCGAGCAGGACGTGGACCGGGCCGTGCGGGCGGCGCACGCCGCCTTCGAGGACGGCCGGTGGTCGCAGGCGGCGCCCCGCCACCGCAAGCGGGTCCTGCTGCGGCTGAGCGAGCTGATGCGCGAGAACCTGCGGGAACTGGCGCTGCTGGAGACGTTGGACGTCGGCAAGCCCATCGCCGAGTCGCTCCGGGTCGACGTGCCCGGCGCCGCCGACTGCCTGCGCTGGTACGCCGAGGCGATCGACAAGACCTACGACGAGATCGCGCCCACCGGGCCCGGCGCCCTGGCCACGGTCACCCGCGAGCCGCTGGGCGTGGTCGGCGCGGTCGTGCCGTGGAACTACCCGCTGATCATTACCGCGTGGAAGATCGCGCCGGCGCTGGCGATGGGGAACTCGGTGGTGCTCAAGCCGGCCGAGCAGTCGTCCCTGTCGGCGCTGCTGCTGGCCGAGCTCGCGGCCGAGGCGGGCGTCCCCGACGGCGTCCTGAACGTCGTGCCGGGCCTCGGGCCGGTCGCCGGGCGGGCGCTGGGCCGCCACCCGCTGGTCGACAAGATCGCCTTCACCGGGTCGCCGCGCACCGGCCGCGCGTTCCTGGAGTACGCCGGGCAGTCCAACGGCAAGCAGGTCGCGCTCGAACTCGGCGGCAAGTCGCCGCAGATCGTGTTCGCCGACGCGGCGGACCTGCGGGCCGCGGCCGAGGCGGTGGCCTGGGGCATCTTCTACAACGCCGGGCAGACCTGCAACGCGGGCTCGCGGCTGCTGGCCGACGAGCGCATCGCCGACGAACTGCTCGCCGAGGTGGTCAAGACGGCCGAGTCGATCAAGGTCGGCGACCCCCTCGACCCGGCGACGCAGATGGGGCCCATCGTCAGCCGGGAGCAGCTCGACCGCGTCCTCGACTACGTCGACATCGGCCGCGCCGAGGGCCGCCTGGTCACCGGCGGCGACCGCGTCACCGCCGGGACGGACGGCTACTTCATCGCCCCCACCGTCTTCGACGGCGTCGACAACACCGCGCGGATCGCCCAGGAGGAGATCTTCGGCCCGGTGCTCACCGTCACCAGGTTCGCCTCCGAGGAGCAGGCCGTGCGGCTGGCCAACGACACCCGCTACGGCCTGGCCGCGAGCGTGTGGACCTCGCGGCTGACCACGGCGCACAGGGTCGCGGCCGCGGTGCGCGCCGGGACGGTCTGGGTCAACACCTTCGACGCCAGCGACGTCATCACCCCCTTCGGCGGTTTCAAGGAGTCCGGGAGCGGGCGGGACAAGTCCCTGCACGCGCTGGACGCCTACTCCGCCCTCAAGACCACCTGGATCGACCTGGAGAGCTCGTGAAGATCGGTTTCATCGGCCTGGGCAACATGGGCGGCCCGATGGCCCGCAACCTGCTCAAGGCCGGATACGACCTGGCCGTCCACGACATCCGCCGCGAGGCCGCCGAGCCCCACCTGCGGCTCGGCGCGACCTGGGCCGACGCGCCCGCCGAGGCCGGCAAGGGCAGGGACGCGGTCATCACCATGCTGCCCACCCCCCGCCACGTCGAGTCGGTGCTGCTGGGGCCGGACGGCCTGCTCGCCGCGATGGAGCCCGGCTCGGTCTGGATCGACATGTCGACGTCCGTGCCGGAGGTCGCCGACCGGGTGCGGGCGCTCGCCGCGGGCCGCGACGTCCAGGTCCTGGACGCCCCGGTGTCGGGAATGGCCGCCGGCGCCCGCTCCGGCACGCTGCAGATCTTCGTTGGCGGCGACCGGGAGACCTACGAGCGGGTCCGCCCGATCCTGCACGTGCTCGGCGACCCCGAGCGCGTCATCCCGGTCGGCGGCCACGGCGCGGGCTACACCGTCAAACTCATGATCAACCTGCTGTGGTTCGCGCACCTGGTGGCCACCACCGAGGTCCTGACGATCGGCACCGCGGCGGGCGTGGACCTCGGCGTGCTCCGCGAGGCGCTGCTGGCCAGCCCGGCGGCCAGCAACTTCATCGACCGGGACGTGCTGTCGGTGCTGCGCGACGGCGACTACGACGAGTCCTTCGCGCTCGCGCTCGCCTGCAAGGACCTCGGCCTGGCGGTCGACCTGGCCCGCGACGTCAAGGTGCCCGCCGAACTGTCCGCGCTGGTGGAGCAGGTCTACCGCCGGGCCCGGCGGGCCTACGGCGACCTGGCCGGGGAGATGGCGCCCATGAAGCTCTGGGAGGATCTGCTCGGCGCGCCGCTCCGCCTGCCCGCCTGAACGCCCCTCCACCCGTCTTCGCCCAAGGAAAAGATCATGTCGCTTTCGCTCACGCTCGCCCCGACACCCACCGCGCACCTCGGCGCCGGCGCGGTCGCCATGCTCGGCGAACTCGCCGGGACCCGCCGGGTGCTGGTCGTCACCGACGCCGGCATCGCCGCCACGCCCGTGCTGCCCGCCGTGCTCGACGCCCTGTCCGGCACCGAGACCGCCGTCTTCACCGGAGTCCACGCCAACCCCACCACCGACGACATCGCAGCGGGCGCCGACGCCGCCCGGGAGGCCGACGCGCAGGTCGTCGTCGCCGTCGGCGGCGGTTCGTCCATCGACGCCGCCAAGGGCATCGCGCTGGCGGCGGTCAACCCGCAGCGGGGCCGGGACCTGGACTACAGCAACGACTTCGCCGAACCCGCCCTCCCGATCATCGCCGTGCCCACCACGGCGGGCACCGGGGCCGAGACCAACGGCTTCGGGGTCATCACCGACGTCGAGGCGCACCGCAAGTTCTACGTGGGGCACGCCACGGCGGTGCCCGCGGCGGCCGTCCTGGACCCCGAACTGACCGTCGGCCTGCCGCCCGGCCCGACCGCGGCGACCGGGATGGACGCCCTCACCCACGCGCTGGAGTCCTACTCCTCAGTCCGCGCGAACCCCTGGGCGGACGGGATCGCGCTGCAGGTCATCCGCATGGTCTCCCAGAACCTGCCCGCCGCCTGCCGGGACGGCGGCGACCTGGAGGCGCGCACCCAGATGCTGCTCGCCTCGCACATGGCCGGCATCGGCATGGGCACCACCGGCCTGGGCATCTGCCACGGCATCGGACACCCGCTGGGCGGCCGCTTCGACATCGCGCACGGCGTCGCCCTGACCATGCTGCTGCCGCACGTCCTGCGCTTCAACCTGCCGGTGCGGCTCGACCGCACCGCCCAGGTGGCCTTCGCCCTCGGCGTCGGCGACACCGGCAAGAGCACCGAGTGGAACGCCGAGGCCGCGATCGACGCGGTGCGCCGCCTGGCCGCCGAGGTGGGGCTGACCGGCAGGCTCGGCGACCACGGAGTGAGCGAGGACGACTTCGACCAGCTCGCCGAGGACGCACTCGACGACGAGGTCATGGCGAACACCCCGCGCCGGCCCACCGCAGACGAGATCCGCACCATCCTCGCCGCCGCGAGCTGACCCACCGGACACCAGATGGACACGCAACCGCAGACGCACGGCCTGTTCATCGGCGGGACATGGCACCGCCCGGGCCCGACCTTCGAGGTATCCGATCCGGCCACCGGCCGCACCGTGGCCGAGGTCTCCGACGCCGGACCCGGCGACGCCCTCGCCGCGCTGGACGCCGCCGCGCAGGCGCAGCCGGACTGGGCCGGCACGCCGCCGCGCGAACGCGCCGAGATCCTGCGCCGCGCCTTCGACCTGCTGGTGGCGCGGACGGAGGAGTTCGCCGAGCTCGCCACCCTGGAGATGGGCCGTCCGCTCGCCGAATCACGGGCCGAGGTGGCCTACGCGGCCGAGTTCCTGCGCTGGTTCGCCGAAGAGGCGGTCCGCATCGCGGGGGAGCACCGCACCGCCCCGGGCGGCGACTTCCGCATCGTCACCGCCCGCCGGCCGGTCGGCCCCTGCTATCTGATCACCCCGTGGAACTTCCCGCTGGCGATGATCACCCGGAAGGTCGGCCCCGCGCTGGCGGCCGGCTGCACGGTCGTCATCAAGCCCGCCGAGGCGACCCCGCTGTGCGCGCTCGCCCTCGCCTCCCTGCTCGCCGAGGCCGGGGTGCCCGCCGGTGTGGTCAACGTGCTGCCGACCCTGGACCCGGGACCGGTCACCACCGCGCTGCTGGCCGATGAGCGGCTCCGCAAACTGTCGTTCACCGGTTCCACCGAGGTCGGCCGGATGCTCCTGGCGCAGAGCGCGCCGGGCGTCCTGCGCACCTCGATGGAGCTCGGCGGCAACGCCCCGTTCCTGGTCTTCGACGACGCCGACATCGAGGCGGCGGCCGACGGGGCGCTGGTGGCCAAGATGCGCAACGCCGGGCAGTCCTGCGTCGCCGCCAACCGCTTCATCGTGCACCGGGCCGTCGCCGCGGACTTCGCCGAGGCGCTCCGCGCCCGCATGGCGCCGCTGCGGCTCGGCCCCGGCAGCGACCCCGCCTCCCAGGTCGGGCCGCTGATCGACGAGGCGGCCCGCACCAGGATCCACGGCCTGGTCACCGACGCGGCGGACAAGGGCGCCAAGGTTCTGCTCGGCGGCGAGATCCCCGCGGGTCCCGGCGCGTTCTACCCGCCCACGCTTTTGGTGGACGTGCCCCCGGACGCCGCCCTGCTGCACCGGGAGATCTTCGGACCGGTCGCCGCGATCACCGTGCAGCCCGACGAGGAGGCCATGGTGGAGGCGGCCAACGCCACCGCCGCCGGGCTGGTCGCCTTCGCCTACACCCGGGACCTGCAGCGGGCCTTCCGCGTCGGGGACCGGCTGGAGGCCGGCATGGTCGGCCTGAACCGCGGCCTGGTCTCCAATGCCGCCGCCCCGTTCGGCGGTATCAAGCAGTCCGGCCTCGGCCGCGAGGGCGGCTTCGAGGGGATCGACGAATACCTGGAGGTCAAATACATGGCGATCCAGGCCTGACCGGCCGGCAAGGCCGTCGCGGGACGCTCCGGCAAGCCTGCTCCGAACGCCCTCCGCCGTCACACAACCTGATGGGGCCGTCTCGTTCCACAGAACGGGCCCCGAGCGGGAAGGTGATGGCCACACGGATGCTCGGGGCAGGCTGCAGGGCGTTCCGGACCAGCGGCCGGTGGCCCGAGACACCAGGTGGCGGCGACGACGAGTGGGGCCGCGCCGAATCCGCCGAGGGCTGAGGCCCGACGCGGTCATGAGCGGGTCAGGGGCGGCGTCAGCCGATGAGACAGCGGCCGAGGTGAATGTTGCTCCGAACGGCCGTACCCCAGGGCCAGTGCGCTTGACACCGCCGCCGCAACCGGCCCCTCGCGATCGCCACCGCGGCGACGCGATCGCGCACCGACGGGGCCGCCAACACACGACCGCCACTACGCGGCCGCTCCACAGCCCACCACGCCGCAAGCCCGCTGCACGTTCGAAACGTGGTCAACCCCGGCCCGCCTGCGCATCCCGGAACAGGGAACCGCGCACGGCGCTGAACGTCCCAGAAGCAATCCACCACGCGACCATCCGCAGACCGCCGCGGGAACGGCACCGCCGTCCGCCAAAGGATCTCGGCGCGCTCGAACCTCCCGCGGGCCCTCGATCGCTGCCGCCACATCCAGCACCGTGTGGCATGCACGTCGCAAAGCATCTCGATCCTTCAGCGGATCCTCGGCCCGGCGGGTCGACTCGTCAGCCGCCATCGACACGTCCACCAGGCGGCGCACCCCCCAAGAGTGCAGCAGCGCCAACCCCGGCAGAAGCGCCAGCCCGCCCTCCCGTTGGTAGGGAACCAGTCGGCCTGACGGTGGACGATCGGATCCTGCTGCCGACACAGCTGACCGGACCCCAGGAGCGCTACAAGCTGCGGGCACTGTCGGCGCGATCACATGCACTGGCGCGGCGACCCTGGCGGTGGCGGCCGAAGGACAGGCTGGGGGAGCCGCTGCCGAAGGCGTTGCGCGTCAACGTACACGTCGGTGCGCGAGTCGAAGACCTCCTTGTACACCGGCGAGGCCACCGTCGGCACGCCCGCACCTGCGTCGCACCGCGCCCGCCGCTCCGACAGTCCGGCACCAGGCCGTGTCCGGTGTCCGCGGCCAGGTGTCCGAGCAGCATGCAGGGATGGCCCGCAACCGATCGACTTGCTACGAACTCTTGACGCTCCTGTAGAAGAATGTAGAGTATCGGCCATCCCAGACGACATGAGAGGGCCTCCCTGATGACCAGCTTGGCCAGCGAACCCACCACTCGGGCGGATGGCGATGCGAATGGGACTCCCGCCCCGCAGGAGCGAGTCGAGTTCCGCACCGAACCGTCCCGCTACCGCCACTGGCGGCTCACGTTCGACGGCTCCGTTGCGACGCTCACCATGGACGTGGACGAACATGGAGGGCTGGTTCCGGGCTACGAACTGAAGCTGAACTCCTATGACCTCGGCGTCGACATCGAGCTCTACGACGCGGTGCAGCGGCTGCGCTTCGAGCACCCCGAGGTCCGCGCCGTGGTGATCACCGGCGGCAAGGAGAAGGTGTTCTGCGCGGGCGCCAACATCCGGATGCTGGCGGCCTCGCCGCACTGGTGGAAGGTGAACTTCTGCAAGTTCACCAACGAGACCCGCAACGGCATCGAGGACGCCTCGGCGAACTCCGGGCAGACCTACCTGGCCGCGCTCAACGGCACCGCCTCGGGCGGCGGTTACGAGCTGGCGCTGGCCTGCGAGCACATCATGCTGGTCGACGACCGCTCCTCGATGGTGTCCCTGCCCGAGCTGCCGCTGCTGGGCGTCCTGCCGGGCACCGGAGGGCTCACGCGCGTCGTCGACAAGCGGCATGTGCGGCGTGACCTGGCCGACTACTTCTCCACCAAGGCCGAGGGCGTCGGCGGCAAGAAGGCCGAGGCGTGGCGGCTGGTCGACGAGGCCGTGCCGCGCACCGCCTGGGCCGAGACCGTCGCCAAGCGGGCCGCGGAGTTCGCCGCCCGCTCCGACCGCCCGGCCGGCGCGCGCGGGATCGAGCTGACCCCGCTGGCCAAGACCCGCACCGACGACCACATCGGCTACCGCTACGTCAGCGCCGCACTGGACCGCGGCCGCGGCGTCGTGGAGATCACCCTGCTCGGCCCGGACGGCGACGCCCCGGCCGACCTCGCCGGCCTGCACGCCCAGGGCGCCGACTTCTGGACCCTCGCCCTGACCCGCGAGCTGGACGACCTGATCCTCGACCTGCGCACCAACGAGATCGAGCTGGGCACCTGGATCATCCGCACCCGCGGCGACGCCGCCCGCGTGCTCGACCACGACGCGCTGCTGCTGGACAACTCCGGCGACTGGCTGGCCCGCGAGATCGTGCTGTACCTCAAGCGGACCCTGAAGCGGCTGGACGTGACGAGCCGCAGCATCATCGCCCTCATCGAGCCCGGCAGCTGCTTCGCCGGCTCGCTGCTGGAGACGGCGCTGGCCGCCGACCGCTCCTTCCACCTGGCGGGCGTGTTCGAGGAGATCGACCCCGACGCCGACCCGGCCGCGATCGTCCTCGGCCCGATGAACTTCGGCCCCCTGCCGATGGGCAACGACCTGACCCGCCTGGCCACCCGCTTCCACGGCGACCCCGAGGGGCTGGCCGCGGTGCAGGACGCGCAGGGCCGTCCGCTGCAGGCCGAGGAGGCCGAGCGGCTCGGCCTGGTCACCTTCGCGCCCGACGACATCGACTGGGACGAGGAGGTGCGCATCGCCGTCGAGGAGCGGGCCAGCTTCAGCCCGGACGCCCTGACCGGCATGGAGGCGAACTACCGCTTCGCCGGGCCCGAGACCATCGAAACCAAGATCTTCGGCCGGCTGTCCGCCTGGCAGAACTGGATCTTCAACCGTCCCAACGCCTCCGGACCCGACGGCGCGCTGCGCAAGTTCGGGACCGGGCAGCGCGCCACCTTCGACAGCAAGCGAGTGTGACCCATGGCCATCGCCGCTGACTACACCGAGAAGATCCCCAACAACGTCGACCTGCACGAGGACCGGCGCCTGCAGCGGGCCCTGGAGTCCTGGCAGCCGAACTTCCTGTCCTGGTGGGACTCGATGGGCCCCGCCCTGCCGACCCGCGACGTCTACCTGCGCACCGCCGTCAACGTGGGACGCGAGGGCTGGGCGCACTTCGGCCACGTCGCGATGCGCGACTACCGCTGGGGCATCTTCCTCGCCGACCGCAAACCGGACCGGCGCATCGCCTTCGGCCGGCACAAGGGCGAGCCGGTATGGCAGCAGGTGCCCGGCGAGTACCGCGCCGACCTGCAGCGCCTCATCGTCATCCAGGGCGACACCGAGCCCGCGTCCGTCGAGCAGCAGCGCCATCTCGGCGCGACCGCCCCCAGCCTGTACGACCTGCGCAACCTGTTCCAGGTGAACGTGGAGGAGGGCCGCCACCTGTGGGCGATGGTCTACCTCCTGCACGCCTACTTCGGACGCGAGGGCCGCGAAGAGGCGGAACTGCTGCTGCACCGGAACTCCGGCAGCGAGGAGTCGCCGCGCATCCTCGGCGCCTTCAACGAGGAGACGCCCGACTGGCTCTCCTTCTTCATGTTCACCTACTTCACCGACCGGGACGGCAAGTACCAGCTGGGGACGCTGAAGGAGTCGGCGTTCGACCCGCTCAGCCGCACCTGCGAGTTCATGCTGAAGGAGGAGTCGCACCACATGTTCGTCGGCACCACCGGCATCGACCGGGTGGTGCAGCGGACCGTCGAGCTGATGCTCGAACACGACACCGACGACGTCGTCGCGCACGGCGGCATCCCGCTGGACATCATCCAGAAGTACCTGAACTTCCACTTCTCGGTGTCGCTGGACCTGTTCGGCTCGGAGACCTCGACGAACGTCGCCAACTACTTCACCGCGGGGCTCAAGGGGCGCTGGGCGGAGGAGCGCCGCAGGGACGACCACGTGCTGACCGACGACTCGATCATGGTTGATGCGATCGTCGACGGGAAGCCGGGGCAGACCGAGGTCGCGGCCCTGGTGGGGCTCAACACCGACCTGCGCCGCGAGTACATCGGCGACTGCCAGAACGGCGTCAACCGGTGGAACCGCATCCTGGAGGAGGCGGGCATCGACCGGCGGCTCAAACTGCCGCACGTGGCGTTCAACCGCAAGGTCGGCGCGTTCGCCGACATCGAGGCGACCCCGGAGGGCGAGGTACTCTCGGCGGACGAGTGGGAGCGGCGCAAGGGCGAGTGGCTGCCCACCGAGGTGGACCGCACCCACGTCCGGTCGCTGATGCAGCCGGTCTACGAGCGCGGGAAGGTCGCCGCCTGGCTCGCCCCGCCCCGCCAGGGCATCAACGGCAAGCCCCTCGACTACGAATACGTCCACCTCGCCTGAAACCGGACGGCACAGTAGATGAGCGAATCCTTCAACGCCTGCCACTACCTGCTCGACCGCCACATCGAGCAGGGCGACGGCGGCCGCCTGGCGCTGTCCGGCGCCGGCGGTGACCTCACCTACGCGCAGCTGTACGAGAGGGTCCGCCGCACCGCGGCCGGGCTGCGCGGGATCGGCCTGCTGCCGGAGCAGCGGCTGGTGATGTACATGGCCGATTCGCCGGACTTCGTCACGGTGTTTCTGGCCGCGCTGCGGATCGGCGCCGTCCCGGTCCCGGTCTCCACGATGCTGCGCGCCGACGGCCTCGCCGAGCTGCTGCGCGACTCGCGGGCCGCGCTGCTCGCGGTGACGCGGGAGTTCGCCGCCGCCGGCGCCGAGGCCGCCGCGGCGGCGCCGGAGCTGGCCGGGGTGCTGGTCGGCAGCGGCGTCTCCATCACCACGCACCTGCCGGTGCACGCGCTGGACGACCTGGCCGCCGCCGAACCGGACGGCGACCCGTACCCGACCACGGCGGACTCGCCGGCGTTCTGGCTTTACACCTCCGGGACGACCGGCACGCCGAAGGCCGCGATGCACCGGCACGGCTCCGTCGAGGTGGTGTGCCGCACCTACGGCAGGCACGTGCTGGGCATCCGTCCGGACGACCGGTGCCTGTCGGCGGCCAAGGCGTTCTTCGCCTATGGCCTGGGCAACTCGGTGCTGTTCCCGCTGTCGGTCGGCGCGGCGACGATCCTGGAACCCGCGCCGTCTCGGCCGGAGCTGCTGGCCGAGCGGGCCCGCACCTGCGGCGCGACCCTGTTCTTCGCCGGGCCGACCTTCTTCGCCAACATGCTGCACGCCGGTCTGCCGCGCGGGGCGCTCGGCAGGGTGCGGCTGGCGACCTCGGCGGGCGAGGTGCTGCCCGCGTCGCTCTACCACCGCTGGACCGAGCACTTCGGCGTCGACATCCTCGACGGCATCGGCATGACCGAGATGCTGCACATCTTCATGTCCAACAGGCAGGGCGCGGTGCGGCCCGGCACCACCGGTGTGGCGGTGCCCGGGTACGACCTGCGGATCCTGGACGAGGAGGGCAACGAGGTCCCGCCCGGCACCCCCGGCACCCTGTACGTGCGGGGCGAGTCCACGGCGACCGGCTACTGGTCGCGCTACCGCGCGTCACGCGAGGTGTTCCAGGGCGAATGGCTGCGCACCGGCGACACCTACGTGCAGGACGCCGACGGCTACTACACCTGCCTCGGGCGCACCGGCGACATGCTGAAGGCGAGCGGCATCTGGGTGTCGCCGACCGAGGTGGAGGACCGGCTGTTGAAGCACGAGGCGGTCGCCCAGGCCGCGGTGGTCGCCGCCCTGGACGAGGACGGGCTGGAGAAACCCGTCGCCTACGTGGTGACCGAGGCCGGGGCGGCCGTCACCGAGGACGAGCTGATCGCGTTCTGCCGGGAGGGGTTGCCCGCGGTGAAGCGGCCCCGGCGGGTGGTGTTCATCGACAGCCTGCCGACCACCGCCACCGGCAAGGTCCGCCGGGTCGAGCTGCGCGCCCGCGCCGCCGGCGTGCTGGGCGGCCCGCACCGGGAGGCCGCGCTGTCATGAGCGGCCCTGCGATGACCGGACCCGACACGACAGGTCCCGTGACGACCGGCGCTGACACCACCGCTTCTGCGATGGCCGGTTCTCGGACGACAGGCTCTGCCGAGGCCGACATCGAACGCGACCTGCTGATCGTCGGCGCCGGCCCGGTCGGCCTGTACGCCGCCTACTACGCCGGGTTCCGGGGGCTGTCGGTCGCCGTGGTCGACTCCCTGCCGGAGATCGGCGGGCAGGTCACCGCGATGTACCCGGAGAAACCGATCTACGACGTCGCCGGGTTCCCCGCGGTCAGGGGCCGCGACCTGGTGGCCGGCCTGCTGGAGCAGGCCAGGCGGTTCACGCCGGCGTTCGTGCTCGGCCAGCGCGCCCAGACCCTGGAAAAGGATGCCGCCGGAGTGTTCACGGTGACCACCGACACCGGCACCCGCATCCGCTGCCGGGCCGTCGTGATCAGCGGCGGGATCGGCACCTTCACCCCGCGGCCCCTCCCGGCGGGGGAGGGCTGGCTGGGGCGCGGCCTGTCCTACTTCGTGCCCTCGCTGGAGGCGCACGCAGGCCAGGATGTGGTCGTGGTCGGCGGCGGCGACAGCGCCTGCGACTGGGCGCTGAGCCTGGAGCCGATCGCCCGCTCGGTCACGCTGGTGCACCGCCGCGCCGCGTTCCGGGCGCACGAGCACAGCGTGGCCCGGCTCCGCGCCTCGACGGTCGAGGTGATCACCGAGGCGCAGGTCACCGCCGTGCGCGGCGACCGCGCCGTCGAAAGCGTGGAGATCACCGGTCCCGGCGGGCGGATGACGCGTCCGGCGCAGGCGGTGATCGCGGCGCTCGGCTTCACCGCCAACCTGGGCCCGATCCGGCAGTGGGGGCTGGAGGTGGTCGGCAACCGCTACCTGGCGGTGGACACCACCATGGCCACCAGCGTCCCCGGCGTGTTCGCTGCCGGGGACATCACCGACTACCGCGGCAAGGTGCGGCTGATCTCGGTCGGCTTCGGCGAGGCGGCCACCGCCGTCAACAACGCCGCCGTCCTGATCAACCCGGAGGAGCAGCTGTTCCCCGGCCACTCCACCGACAGCGTCCCCGCGGTGGCCTGATGCACGTTCCGGCGGACCGCGGCCGCACCGACCGAACCGAGGAGGAAACGCCATGCCGTACGTCATCGCTGCGGCCTGCATCGACGTGATGGACCGCTCCTGCATGGAGGAGTGCCCGGTCGACTGCATCTACGAGGGGGAGCGCAAGCTCTACATCAACCCCGCCGAGTGCATCGACTGCGGCGCCTGCGAGCCGGTCTGCCCGGTCACGGCGATCAGCCAGGACCGGCGGGTCCCGGCCGACCAGCACGCCTTCGTCGCCGACAACGCCCGCTTCTTCGCCGAACCGCTGCCCGGCCGCGACGAGCCGCTCGGCATGCCCGGCGGCGCCTCGGTCACCGGCCCGCTCGGCGTCGACACCGAACTGGTCGCCTCCTACCGGGTCGCGGTCGGGGAGGGCTGATGCCGTCGCCTCCGGCGGCGCTGGTGACCGGAGACGCGCACGTCCCGGCCGTGCCTGGGCCCCCGGGCTGGGTGAGCGGATCGCCGGGGCGGCGGGGCGTCGCCTCCGGTGGTGCTGCCGGGGCGGCGGTGCTGGTGACGGGGGACGGGCACGTCCCTGCCGGGCACAGCGCCGTGAGCGTCCCGGCCGGGTTCAGGCCCGCCCCCGTGCCGGGGGAGCGGATCGCCGAGGCGGCGGAGCCGTACCGCGGCATGGCCGGACGCTACCGGGCCGGCCTGTGCCGCATCGGTTGAGGAGCCGGTGAGAGGAGACATGAAAGAAACCGTCGCCGTGGTGGGCACGGGCACGATGGGCGCGGGCATCGCGCAGGTCGCCGCGCTGGCGGGCCATCGGGTGCTGCTGCTGGACACCGCCCCCGGCGCCGCCGACCGCGCGGTGTTCGGCATCCGCGAGCAGGTCGGCAGGCTCGCGGCGCGCGGCAGGGTCGACGCCGATCCCGACGCGTTGGCACTGACTCCTGTCGACGGCGTCGGCGCGCTGGCGGACGCCCGGATCGTCATCGAGGCGATCGTGGAGGACCTCGACGCCAAACGCCGCCTGATCGCCGAACTGGAACCGGTGGTGGCGCCCGACTGCCTGCTGGCCAGCAACACCTCGTCGCTGTCGCCGACCGCGCTGGCGGCCGGCGCCGAGCGGCCCGAGCGGATCCTCGGCCTGCACTTCTTCAACCCGGTGCCGCGCATGCGCCTGGTCGAAGTGGTCGCGGGCGCCGACACCCGCGCCGAGGTCCTCGACCGGGCCGCCGACCTGGTCACCGCCTGGGGGAAGACCCCGGTGCGCTCCGCCCCGACGCCCGGGTTCATCGTCAACCGGATCGCCAGGCCGTACTACGCCGAGGCGTGGCGGCTGTGCGAGGAGCAGGCCGCCGCCCCGGAGGTCGTCGACGCCGTCCTGACCGGCGCCGGAGGCTTCCCCATGGGGCCGTTCGCGCTGATGGACTTGATCGGCCACGACGTCAACGAGGCCGTCACGCGGTCGGTGTGGTCGGCGTTCGCGCACGACCGGCGCTTCGAACCCTCGCAGGCGCAGCGGGCCCTGGTGGAGGCCGGACGGCTCGGCCGCAAGAGCGGCCGGGGCGTGTACCGCTACGGCCGCGACGCGCCCGTCCCGCAGGCGTGCGGCGCGCCGCCGGAACCGGCGCCGCTGGAAGTGACCGATCACGGCGCGGTCGCCCTGGGCACCCTGCTGTCCCGGGCGTCCGTCCCCGTCCTGGGCGGCGAGCGCGGCGACGGCACCGTCGAACTGCCCGGCGGCGCACTGCTGGTGCGCGGCACCGGTGTCACGGCCACCGCACTGGCCGTTGAGCACGGCGCCCCGGTGGTCGTCGTGGACCGGACGCTGGACGACGCCACCGCCACCGCGATCGCCATCGCACCGAGCGACTCCTGCCCCGCCGACGCCGTCGCGGCCGCGACCGGCCTGTTGCAGGCCGCCGGGCTCACGGTGCACGTCATCGACGACACGCCCGGTCTCATCGTCACCCGCACCGTCGCGATGCTGGTCAACCTGGCCGCCGACGCGCTGCAGCACGGCGTCGCCACCGCCGCCGACATCGACGCCGCCATGCGGCTGGGCGCCGGACACCCCCTCGGTCCGCTCGCCTGGGGCGACCGGTGGGGAGCGGGCACCGTCCACTCCGTCCTGACCGCCTTGCAGGACGCCTACGGCGACCCCCGCTACCGCCCGAGCCCGCTGCTGCGCCGCCGCGCCCTGAGCGGGCGATCACTGGCATGACCGCACACTCCGACATGCCCATGGAGGACACCCGATGACCGTGGTCCGGGTCGACCGCGAGGACCACCTGCTATGGGTCGGCCTCGACCGTCCGGCCAAGCACAACGCACTCGACCAGGCGATGGTCGCCGAACTGGAGGCGGTGCTGGACTCCGCCCGCCGCGGCGACCCGTGCGTCCTGATCGTGCACTCCACCACCCCCGGCATGTTCGCCGCGGGCGCCGACATCGCCGAACTGCGCGACCGCGACGCCGACGCGGCGCTGCTGGCCATCAACGCCGGCCTGTTCGACCGGCTGGAGGCGCACCGCTGGCCGACCATCGCGCTCGTCGACGGCCCCGCCTTCGGCGGCGGCTGCGAGCTGGCACTGGCCTGCGACTTGCGCATCGGCTCGGGCAACGCGCACTTCGCCCAGCCGGAGCCGTCGCTGGGCATCATCGCCGGCGCGGGCGCGAACTGGCGGCTGCCGCAGCTGGTCGGCCTGGCCACGGCCCGCCGCATGCTGTACGCCGGGGCGCGCCTGGACGCCGCGCAGGCCCTAAAGGCCGGCCTCCTCGACGAGGTCGTCGACGACCGCGACCGGCTGGTCGAGCGGGGCCGGGAACTGGCCGCGGCCATCGCCGAACGCTCCTGGCGCGCCCTGGAGCTCACCAAGCTCGCGCTGCGCAGCCGGCGGCCCGCGACCACGGCCTTCGACCTGGCCGCGCAGGCCCTGCTGTTCGACAGCGAGGACAAGCACACCCGGATGACGGCCTTCCTGGAGCGGAGAAACCGATGACGCCCGTACTTCGCAGCTACAGCCACGACACCTGGCAGGAGGGCGGCGGCCCCGCCAGACCCCTGCGCGACGCCGCCACCGGCGAGGTCGTGGCGCGGCTGCCCGCCACCGGTCCCGATCCGGCCGCGATGCTCGACCACGCGCGCCGGGTCGGCGGCCCCGCGCTGCGCGCCCTCACCTTCCAGCAGCGCGCGGCCATCCTCAAGGCGCTGGCCCGGCACCTGAGCGACCACGCCGCCGAGTTCGCCGAGCTCAGCACCAGAACCGGCGCGACCCGCCGGGACACCGCCGTCGACGTGCAGGGCGGCATCGGCACGCTCGCCGTCTACGCGAGCAAGGCCGCCGCGGAGCTGCCGGACGCGGTCGTGCTGGCGGACGGCCCGGTCGAGCCGCTGGGCCGCGGCGGCACGTTCGCGGGACGGCACGTGCTGGCGCCCAGGCTCGGCGCCGCGGTGCAGATCAACGCCTTCAACTTCCCCGTCTGGGGGATGCTGGAGAAGTTCGCACCGGCCTTCCTCGCCGGGATGCCGTCGGTGGTCAAGCCGGCCGGGCCGACCGCCTACCTCACCGAACTCGTGGTGCGCCGAATGACCGAGTCCGGGATGCTGCCCGAGGGGACGCTGTCGCTGCTGTGCGCGGGTCCCGCCGGGCTGCTGGAAGGCCTCACGGCGCAGGACACCCTCAGCTTCACCGGGTCGGCGGCGACCGCGCTGAAACTGCGCACCCACCCCGCCGTCGCGGGCCGCGCCGTGCCGTTCAACGCCGAGGCCGACTCCCTCAACTGCTCGGTCCTCGGTCCCGACGTGACGGCGGACGACCCGGAGTTCACGCTGTTCGTCGACCAGATCGTCACCGAGATGACCGTCAAGGCGGGCCAGAAGTGCACCGCGATCCGCCGCGCCTTCGTCCCGGCCGCGCTGGCCGACGCCGTCACCGAGGCGCTCGCCGAGCGCCTGCGCCGCATCGTCGTCGGCCATCCGGCGCGGCAGGACACCGACATGGGTCCGCTGGTCGGCCTGGACCAGCGGGAGGAGGTGCGCGCCGCCGTCGCCGGGCTGGCCGCCGAAGCGAAGATCGTCTTCGGTGATCCGCTCCGGGTCGACGCCGCCGGCGCCGATCCCGAGCGCGGCGCCTTCCTGTCTCCGATCCTGCTGCGCTGCGACGACCCGTCGGCCGCCGCGCCGCACGAGATCGAGGCGTTCGGCCCCGTCAGCACGCTGCTGCCCTACACCGGCCTGGACGAGGTCGCCGCGGCCGCCGCGCGGGGCGGGGGAAGCCTCGCGGGTTCGATCGTCACCGCCGACCCCCGGGTCGCGCGGACCCTGGTGGACGGCCTGGCCCCCTGGCACGGGCGGCTCCTGGTGCTGAACCGCGACGACGCCGCCGAGTCGACCGGGCACGGGGTGGCGATGCCGCAGCTCGTGCACGGCGGGCCGGGCCGGGCCGGCGGCGGCGAGGAACTCGGCGGGCTCCGCGCCCTGCACCACTACATGCGCCGCACCGCCGTGCAGGGGCACCCCGGGTTCCTGGCCGGCCTCGCCTGAGCCTCAGCTCCCGGCGGCCAGCGCCGCCCAGCGCCGCTGGGCGGCGTCATGCCAGGTCCGGTGCAGGTCCTCGAACACGTTGGCGGCGCGCAACCCGATCCAGTGCGGCGGCAGCAGCTCCAGCGGCAGCTGCGGGTCCAGGCCGGGGAAGCGGCGCCAGGCGTTCACCAGCCGGATCTGGGCCAGCAGCACCTGGTCGCCGGGATCGGGCCGCAGCCCGGCGAACTCGCGGACGAAGTCCTCGTAGGCGGCGGCCAGATCGTCCAGATGCCAGGCCTGCTCGACCATGGCGCGTTCGGACCCGATGCCGGCGAACGCCCCGCAGAACGAGAAGATCGCGGCGTCCAGGCCCAGGTCGTCCACCACCTGCTTGGCCTCGGCCTCCCGCGCGGTGTGCGGGCTGATCCACACGCCCGGCGCCGGGGTGCCCAGGCCGACCCAGCTCAGCTTGGTGCGCAGCCGGTGGCGCAGGTCGCGTTTGGACTCCGGGACGCTGACGAGCAGCACCAGCCAGCGCCCGTCCCAGGACCGGCGTTCGCGGCTGAAGGAGTAGATGCGTTCCGCGCCTTGGCGCAGCAGCACCCGGCCGTGGTCGGTCAGCGCCCAGCGGACCCGCCGCCCGGACCGCTGCGAGGTGATCCACCCGTCGGCCGCCAGCCGGTTCAGCGCCTGCCGGGCGGACCGCTCCTCGATCCCCAGACCGGTCGTGACCCGCAGCAGATCGGACGTCCACACCGGTTCGCCGTGCGGCAGGACGAACTCCCCGAACACGGTCAGCAGCAGGGAGCGGGCGCTGGTCGCGGCGGCCTGCTGCCGGCGGGTGTAGGACGGCACGGCCCCGCTCGCCGCCGCGCCCCGGTCACCCGCCATGGCCGACGGGTCCCTCCTCGGACGTTGATCGCCACCGAATCGCTGCCACGCGAATATACTACACGACAACAACGTTCTTGAATGTCAGTGTAGAACGATGTGGGAGGGTTCACACAACGGGCGCGTTTGCTGCATAGGCGGCATTTGAGCCGCGATTCATGCGCGGCCCTCGCGAAATCGCCACTGAATATAAGCTCATCCGATCACCCTGACCGGACGCGGGAGCCGCCGCCTGGTGACCCCGGCCGTGCCTGCCGCCGGCGTCGCGGTCAGCCCTCGCGGACGGCGGCCAGGACCTCCTTGGCGAGGGTGAGCGCGGCTTGCCGCGTTCTGCTCCTCATGTCATCGCCGTCGTACCGGGGCGCGTACTCGACGCTCACCCTGAGGTTGCTGAGCCTGAAACGGACGTTGGCCGACCTCTCCGAGTCCGCGACGAACGCCTCCTCGCCGAGCCCCGGCACGGCGGTCCCCACACGGTCGAGGTTCCTGCGCGTCACGCTCGTGGCGGACTCGGGGAATTCGGCGCCGTCCGCCTGCAAGTCGATGTCGAGACTCGCGAGCGAGTCCGCGGTGCGCCACCGGCAGAACCTGTGCCGGCCGCGGTCGCCAAGGGCGGACTCCTCGAGGACGGAGATCTCGGCCGGCAGGCTGCTCGGTCTCAGGCGGGCGCAGCGGGGCACCCGCTCGTACTCGCCGTCGTCGACGGCGTTGCGGACCAGCAGGACCC
Organism: Actinomadura sp. NBRC 104425; assembly: GCF_030269545.1. GTDB lineage: Bacteria > Actinomycetota > Actinomycetes > Streptosporangiales > Streptosporangiaceae > Spirillospora > Spirillospora keratinilytica. The sequence continues at coordinate 302,869 of NZ_BSTN01000004.1, forward strand.
CGGCGATGACCGAGGCGGCGACGACGACCCCCGCGACCGCGCCGACCAGACGGCGGGCGTCCACCGGGCGGCGGCCGCGCGCGGGCAGCCGGGCCGTGTCCCGGGCCAACCGCACGGTCGCCGCATCGGGCCGGACCGCCCGCCACGTCGACCGGCCCCGCAGCACGGCGGCGACCTGCCCGGCGCTCTGCGGCCGGTCGCCGGGGTTCTTGGCGAGCAGTGCGGCGACCAGGCCGTCGAGGTCCTCGGGGGTCTCGGGGCGCAGCTCGCGCACGCGCGGAGGCGGGTCCAGCACGATCTTCTTGACCAGCGTCCCGACCGTGTCGGCGGCGAAGGGCGGACGGCCGGTGAGCATGACGAACAGGACGGCGCCGAGCGCGTACAGGTCGCCGCGCACGTCCGGCCGCGTCCCCTTCTCGAACCGCTCGGGCGGCATGTACGCGGGCGTGCCGACGATGCCGCTGCCGGTCAGGTCGGAGGTGCGGTCGGCGTACCGGGCGATGCCGAAGTCGAGGATCTTCACCCGGTTCCCGGGCAGCACCATGATGTTGGCGGGCTTGACGTCGCGGTGGACGACGCCCCGCCCGTGCGCCGCGTCCAGCGCCTCGGCGATCTGGGCGCCCAGCTCCCGGACCGTGCCCGGCGGCAGCCCGCGGTGGTGCTCCCGCATCACCGCCGCGAGGTCCCGCCCGGCCAGCAGCTCCATGACCAGGTACAGCCGCCCGCCGTCCCGGCCGGCGTCGTAGTGGACCGCGATCCCGTCGTGCTGGAGGCCCGCGGCGATCTCCGCCTCGCGCCGGAACCGCGCCACCGCGCGCTCGTCGCCGTCCGCGCCGTGCGGCTCGAAGGCGAGCAGCTTGATCGCCACGGCGCGGTTCAGCCGCAGGTCGACGGCCTCCCAGACCTCGCCCATCCCGCCGCGGCCGAGCCGCTTGCGCAGCCGGTAGCGCCCGGCGATGTCGGCCCCCGCCAACGGCCCGGTCATCGCGCGGCCATCCGGTTCGCCATGCCCCGGGCCGCCTCTTCCAGGAAGGCCCCGATGTCCTCCACACCGGCTCCCACATCGCGTTTCCCGTCGACCGTCACGGACGTCTGCCCGTAGTTGATGTGGAAGACCATGTTGCTGATCCGGAAGTACAGGGTTCCGGCGTCGTTCGAGCTCTCCACGCACGCTTCGTCGCCGATGCCGTGGATCGGCCTCTTCCCGGCGCATCCCAGGTAGCGGCGCACCCGCTCCGGACCCGACTTCAGCCCGTCGTGGTCGAGGATGAACATGGTGACGGTGAGCATCTGGTGGGAGCCCATCGGGGGGTCGGTCCGCCCCTGCCAATAGCAACTCGCCTGGGCGGCGCTCGGCCTGCTCGACACCGGGCCGGTCATATGCGCGGGGAGGTTGGCCGGCTTCACCTCGTCACACTGGGGAACGCCGGCGAACCGTCCGTCCTCGATGGGGAAGCCGCCGGGACTCCACAGGACGAAGAGGTAGGCGAGCAACGCCGCCCCGGGAAGCAGGCCCAGCCACCACCACCGGTTGCGCCGGCGGGTACGGGCGGAGGCTCCGATGTCTCCGGTGAGACGGCGCGTGGCGTGGAGGGTGCCGCCCGGCGGCCGGTGGGGGACCTGGGGGGCCGCCGCCGCACCGCGCAGGACGTCGGCGACCAAGCGGGCCTGTGCGGGACGGTCGGCGGGATTCTTGGCCAGGAGCGCCGCGACCAGCCGGTCGAGGTCGGCGGGGACCTCGGGCCGCAGATCGCGGACGCGCGGCGGTTCGGTGAGCAGGATCTCCTTGATCAGGGCGGGGGCGGTGTCCGCCTCGAAGGGCCTGCGCCCGGTCAGCATGAAGAACAGCACCGCCCCGAGCGCGTACAGATCGGTGCGCGCGTCGGGCGCCGCGTCGCCCTCGAACTGCTCGGGCGCCATGTACGACGGCGTGCCGATGGCCGCGCCGCCGGTCAGGTCCGAGGTCCGGTCGGCGTACCTGGCGATCCCGAAGTCGAGGATCTTGATTTTCTGGTCGGGGAGCACCATCACGTTCGCCGGCTTGACGTCGCGGTGGACGACGCCCCGCTCGTGCGCGGCGGCCAGCGCGTCGGCGATCTGCGCGGCCAGGTCGCACGCCAGGGCCGGCGGCATCCCGTGCGGGTGCGCCGCCATCACCGCCGCCAGATCCCGGCCGCGCAGCAGCTCCATCACCAGGAACAGCCGGCCGTCGTCGGCGTCGAAGTCGAACAGCACCGTGATCCCGGGGTGCCGCAGGCCTCCGGCGATTTCCGCCTCGCGCCGGAACCGCGCCACGGCGCGCTCGTCCGCCTCCGTCCCCCTGCTGAGGATCTTGACCGCCACGGGACGCCCCAAACGCAGGTCTGTCGCGCTCCAGACCTCGCCCATCCCGCCGGAGCCGAGCCTCGACTCCAGCCGGTACCGTCCTGCCAGCAGCCCACCGCGCAACCCGGCCCCCAGCCCTCGACCGCACCCCCGAGACTCGCCGATCAATGATCGTCTACCTCGGCGCCGTGGTTCAACGGCCCCTGCGCAGGCGTCATCAGCGACCGGGCCGCCGTCGGGATGCGGACCCGGCGGGTCGATCCGCCGGGCGGCGAGCCTTTCCGGACCCGATCGCGAAGACCGTCGGCCCGGCGATCACGCGGTGCCGGGGCGCGGTGACCATCTACACTTCGATGTGATCAACGGTGCTCCAGGAGAAGGACAGATGGTGGAAGAGGACAGGTCGCCGACGGTCATCGACACGACGAAGGCGAGCATCGCGCGCGTCTACGACGTCTTCCTCGGCGGCAAGGACAACTACGCGGTCGACCGGGAGGTCGCCGGGCAGGTCATCGACCAGATCCCGCAGACGCTGCGGTTCGCCCAGGATCACCGGGCGTGGTTGATCCGCGTGGTGCGCTTCCTGGTCAAGGCCGGGATCGACCAGTTCCTCGACTGCGGCTCCGGCCTGCCCACCGCCGAGAACACCCATCAGGTCGCGCAGCGCGGCAACCGCGACGCCCGCGTCGTGTACGTCGACATCGACCCGATCGTCGCCGCGCACGGCAGGGCGATGCTGGAGGAGAACGCCAACACCCGCCTGGTGGTCGGCGACCTGACCCGGCCCCGGGAGCTGTTCGCCAATCCGGCCATCAACGGCTTCCTGGACCTCTCCCGGCCGGTGGCGCTGATCCAGTGCGCGACCATCCACCACGTTTCGGACGAGCAGCGCCCGCACGACATCATGAGGGACTACATCGAGCTGCTCCCGTCCGGCTCCTACCTGGCGCTCACCCATTGGCACGATCCGGCGGACGGCAGCGAGGGCAGCCGGATCGCCCGCTACATCGAGGATGTGTTCAACAACAGCTCGATGGGGTCGGGCAGCTTCCGCAGCCGCGAGGAGATCCAGGCGTTCTTCGACGGGCTGGAGATGGTCGAGCCGGGCCTGACGCTGCTGCGCGACTGGTGGCCGGACGGCCCGAACCTCACCCCCGCCGACGGGGTGGACCACATCGTCCTCGCCGGCGTCGGCCGCAAGCCCTGAGCCTCCCGCCCGCCGGACGCCCCCGCGGCCGTCGCCCGATGCGTTGCGGGGAGCGGTCGGGCAAGCGGTTCGAGCGGCCTCCTCGGCGGTCGGCGGCAGGAGCTTCGGCGGCCCGGCGAAGGCGGCAGACGGGGCCTCGCCGTGCTGAACCGCGCCTCGGCCGCTGGGTGTGCCGTGCCGCCTGGCTGCGGACATCCGTGTCCGGTAGCGGCTGTTGCATGCCACGGAGTCCCTGACGGCGTGCGGCTTCGCCGAGGCCGCATAAGGGCGGGTGCATGAGTGGCGGCGAAGCGTAAGAAGCCCGGCGGCATGGCACAAGTGATGCTGTGAGGTCGCCGCCACGTGGGCGCCGACAAGTACACCACCGCGGTCACCGGCTACGACGCGCTCTACCGGCCCAAGGGAACGACCATCACCATCCCCGCGTCCGAAGGCGCGCTGGCCGGCACCTACACCACCACGCAGGACTACAACTTCGACGGCTCCCCGATGGCGACGACCTACCCGGCGGTGGGCGGCAGCACGGGGCTGCCCGCCGAGGACGTCTCCACCTACTACAACGACGACGGACTCCCCGAGTGGACCTACGGCCTGGCCACCTACGTCGCCGACACCGTCTACGACTCCCACGGCGAGGTCACCCAGCTCGCCATGGCGTCGGTCTCCGACAGGTTCATCTGGCAGACCTTCGACCGGGACGAGGCCACCGGACGCCTCACCCGCGCCACGGTCAGGCGGCAGACCTCGTCGGCCACCTATGACGTCGAGACCAGGTACTCCTACACCGACTCCGGATCGATCAACTCGATCCTCACCAACACCGTCGGCGCCGCCCCCGACCGGCAGTGCTTCACCTACGACTACGCCCAGCGCCTCACCCAGGCGTGGTCCACCAGCACCGCCGACTGCTCCACGGCCCCCTCGGCCACCACCATCGGCGGCCCCGCCCCGTACTGGACGACCTACGAGTACGACAGCAACGGCGAGAAACAGGGCAACCGCACCAAGGAGATCCAGCACGCCTTCACCGGCGGCCCCACCGCCGACAAGGTCCGCACCTACACCTACCCCGCGGAACTCGGCTCCGGCGGCCCCCTCGGCCCGCACGCCCTCAAGAGGGTCACCGAAACCCAGGGCGCCAGCACCCGCACCGACCTCTACACCTACGACGAGGCCGGCAACACCACCGCCCGCCCCGGGCAGAAGCTGATCTGGGACGCCGAAGGCAACCTGTCCAAGGTCACCGACACCAGCGGCAACGAACTGGCCAGCTTCATCTACGACGCCGCCGGCAACCGCCTCATCCGCAAGGACACGACCGGGAAGACCCTCTACCTGCCCAGCCAGGAGGTGAAGGTCTCCTCCACCGGCGCGGTCAGCGCGATCCGCTATTACAGCCACGGCGGTGCGACCGTCGCCTACCGGACCGGCACCAGCAGCTCGAGCGTCCAGTTCCTGGTCCCCAACTACCAGGACAGCACCGACATCACCATCAACGCCGTCGACCAGGACAGCTGGAGCCTGCGCCGCTTCGGCCCGTTCGGCAGCGAACGCACCAACCCGATCGGCATCTGGCCCACAGTCATGGACAAGGGCTACGTCGGCGGCACCAAAGACTCCACCACCGGCCTGACCCACCTGGGCGCTCGCGAATACGACCCCGGCATCGGCCGGTTCCTCAGCACCGACCCCCTGTACAACGGAGACGACCCCGGCACCTGGAACGCCTACAACTACGCCAACAACGACCCCGTCAACCTGAGCGACCCCGACGGCCTCATGCCCTGCGACGGGGTCATGTGCGGCTGGCCGCCCAAGCGGCCGTCGTCGGGTGGCGGCGGCTCCGGCGGAGGAGGAGGCTCCGGCGGTGGCGGCGGTGGCGGTGGCGGTGGCGCGCCCAGCTACGGCGGCATCCCGAGCTACGGCGGCGCCCCGATCGGTTACGTGCCGCCCCCCCGCACCTCCCGCACCGCCGCCCTGCAAGAGCTGGACGTGCAAGTTCAAGAAGGTCGGCGGAGCCATCGGCGGTTTCGTCAGCAAGCACCGCGCCACCATCGCCTCCGTCGCGGTCGGCGTCGGCTGCGGTGCGGCCATCGGCTGGACCGGCGCGGGCGGCGTTGCCTGCGCCGCCGCCGCGGGAGCCGTCTACGGCGCCGTCAACCACGCGCAGCACACCCCCAGGGACCAGTGGTCCGTGGGCGGCTTCCTCAAAGCCGGCGCCACAGGCGCAGCCGTAGGCGTCATCACCCACGGCGCCGCCGGCCTGGCCGCCAAAGCCGCCGCACCCGTCATCCAACGCGTCGCCCCCCGCATCGCCAGCAAGATCAAGGGCTCCGGCGGCGGCAAAGGCGGCGCCACCGCCAAGGGCAACAGTGTGGCCAAATCCAGGCCCGCTGCAGCCAAGAGAACCAGCTCTCGCACAAGTACCGGCTCGGCCAAGCCCACTGAGTGCAGTTTCGTTCCCGGCACCGCTGTTCTGATGGGCGACGGCAGCCGAAAGCCCATCGACCAGATCAAGGTGGGCGACAAGGTGATGGCCACCGATCCGGTCACCGGTAAGACGGGCCCGCGGACGGTCCTGACCACGTTCGGCGACTCCGGCACCAAGAACATGGTCCGCGTCACCGTCGACACCGACGGCGAACGCGGTACCAAGACCGGCACGCTACAGGTCACCGACAACCACCCGTTCTGGATTCCCGCCCTCAAGCAGTGGGTGGACGCCGGGAAGCTCAAGCCCGGCATGTGGCTGCGCACCAGCGCAGGCACCCACGTCCAGATCAGCGCCATCAACACCTGGACCCGGCATCAGCAGGTCCACAACCTCACCGTCGAATCCGACCACACCTACTACGCCGCCGCCGGCACCACGCCGGTCCTCGTCCACAACTGCGGGTCGTTTGACCCTCAAACTGGTCGTCTCACTGAAGACGCATTTGAAGCGTACGACAAGGCGTTCGGTCCTCAAGTGGCAGATGGCGTAGAATACCAAGCCATGAGAATGCATGATGGAACTGAGGAAGCTGCTGATCACGTGCTTCCAGGGCTAGGGCACGATACGGATGCGCTGGCTCTGTTCTTTGACAGTCTTGCTACCAGAAACTTCACCCACGTCGATCCCCGATTCGACTCGGGTTCGTCGCAATCCGAAGCCCTGCTTTTCATATAATCCATGGCAACGCTCCTTCGCGCAGCGTCGTGATGTTGCGGAACGTTCGTATGATTCACGGTTATCTGCTGAGCGAGGATGAATTCTATCGGATCTACCGGCCTCGAGGAGGATCGTAGCCAATGCGCACGTATGTCAAGATCGATCGGGATGGCGAACTGCTGCGTGTCGAGTTGACGAAAAATCAGTATGATCTGGTTTCGTCGGCATTGATTGTGTTCCCCTCCTTGGTGAAGTCCCGCGAGGGCAGGTTGCTGATGCTGGGACGTGGCTTCGATGAACTGCAGTCGGCCGTGGCTGACGCCGGCACGACCGATTTGGGGTGGAGAGTCGTCATCTGCAGTATTGAGGGGGTGCACGCGCTCCACTCCTTGTTGGTGTGCCTTCCGCTCCTTTATTTGACCGAAGAAAGTTTTGTTATCAGAGTGAAATTTTTCAAGGAGCAACTGATTGGAGTCGCGTCCGGTCTCCGAGAGGGGTTGAAAAAAATTGGCGATGAGAGCAATCTTTGAATTGTGCGATCGGGGTACGAGTGTCGCGCATAGAGCCAGTGTGCAGAAGGCCAGTAATCGCCTGTTTCGGTCTACTTAGTTTGGTGAAATGCATATGGGGCACAACTCGAGGGTCACACACATCATGGTCGCTTATCTGAATGGCTCCGGCGTTAGTCTGGACGGAATAGAGTTGGCTGGGCGGGCTATTTCGGTGAGTGCGCGTTTTGATATCTGGGTGCTTGATGTGGGAAAGCGGAAGTATAGCGGTGATCCGATGGGGCTTGGTGACATTATGCTGAAGTTCGCTGATCCTTAGGAGCGGATCGTCGATCTGTGGAAAGAGTGTGCGGCGGGGGAGCTGGATATATCTTCTTTCGAAGAGTTTCTGAGGCCTCTAGTGGAGGAGATGGAGTCCTTGTTCGCCGATGTCTCCGCAGATGGCGGGACGAATTTCCAACCGCCATGTGTTGACCGTGCAGTCGAGGAAGACTGAAAGAGTCGACCAGGTGGCCGTTTGTGTGAGCGTCTGACGATCCGATGTTCGATGCTCAATCGAACGTGGACACGGCCGCCGAGTGTGACCGCGCCCGCCGTCCGATTCGGGAGACTGGCCGCCGGGCCGACTGGTGAAGCGCATTGCCGGTCCGCTTTCCGCGGTGAATCCGTAGGCTGATCCGAAGAAGGGGGCCGCGTTGGTCGGCCTTTCGGACCATATGATTGACGACTTCATGGACGGCATCGTGACGGGGGCGGGGCGGATCACCGAAATGTGAGGGCGGAAGAAATGGTTGATCGATATGTTGAAGAGCTCAGAAGAATGTCCTTGCGTCCGTCTTCGTCGCTTATCCCGAGTGTGTTCCCGTCTCGCTCAGATAGTCACTCGATATGCACGTTGCAGATCGATGTGTTCGGTGATGTTGAAGCCTATGGGTGGAGATTGCGCCGGGTGCTTATGGCCGCCGTACGTGTGGCCTACGAGCAGGGATTCGATCGGGAGGAGTTGGATACCTCCAGTATCCCAAACTGGTTCATCTCGATCACTGACGGCGGTTCGCATGAGGAGGCGATACCTGTCGAGGTCCTGGCCGGCCGGAATGCCTACTATGCCGCCAGAGATCAAAACGAGTGGGATGTGCAGGAATGGCTCTTCTGTTTCGATCCCGACTTGAGGTACTGGCATTGGTGGGACTTGACCTCCCCAGGTGATCGTGTTGCGGTCCTTTGGATCGACACTCGTGGTGAATGGGATGTTCCGTGTGAAGAGCTCTGGTGGGCTGTGTATGCGGCCGGCGCGCGCAGTGCGGAGGGGCTGATTTGGATGTCGGCTGATGAATGGCGGCGGCAGCCGAGTATAGGGATCACCTGAGATCATCCCGAGAGGACGAGCCGACGGCGCTCACCGTCACCGAGATCAGAAAGCGCTATTTCTGCCAGTGGACCCTCGGCTCGGCCAAAGTGATGGCGGACGGCAGTCGGAAGCCCATTGACACAGCCAAGGTGTGGCGTGAAGGTGTTGGCCAGCGATCCGGTCACCGGTAGGACGAGCCCGCGGACGGTCCTGACCACGTTCGGCGACTCCGGCACCAAGAACATGGTCCGCGTCACCGTCGACACCGACGGCGAACGCGGTACCAAGACCGGCACGCTACAGGTCACCGACAACCACCCGTTCTGGATTCCCGCCCTCAAGCAGTGGGTGGACGCCGGGAAGCTCAAGCCCGGCATGTGGCTGCGCACCAGTGCAGGCACCTACGTCCAGATCACCGCGATCAACACCTGGACCCGGCATCAGCAGGTCCACAACCTCACCGTCGAGTCCGACCACACCTACTACGCCGCCGCCGGCACCACCCCCGTCCTCGTTCATAATTGTCAAAACGTTTCCTCGAGGCTGGAGGCGACGGCTGATGCTGGGGAGCGCCAACAGGCGGACTTCGCGTCTGAGTTCGTGTCGCCGAGCGGCCAAGTATATACAGCCCACAATAAGGAGTATGTCGAAATCCCAGAGGGCCTGAAAGATATCTTGCGTGAAAATCGACATCCCGCATTTGTTTGCTCTGAAATGAAGTGTCTTGCCAAAGCGTATGAAAAAGAAGGGGTGGCAGGAGTAAGTGGAGGAAGGATGACCACGGTATTTGTGGGTGATTCCGAGTTCGGGGAGCACGCTACTTTGGCGAGTCCGTGCAAGGCGTGTCGTCGAGTGCTGAGTTCGCTTTTCGTTAGGATTGTGGAAAACGAGGCGATGTAGTCATGGATCTTGATGTTTCCTCGGAAAGTCGTGCGGCACTGGCGGCTCAGGGCTGGACGAAAGACCGTAGCGTTGACGTTTCTGCATTGATCGGAAGACTGGAAGCGGTTGGTTTTCGAGTCGACGATTGGATGAGGGGAGTCTTGGGGTCGCTGGTGGGTATTCGGGTAAGTCCGGTGAATGAGGACGGGGTGAACTTTCAGAACGGCGATCCGTTCGTCGTTGACCCTCTTGCAATAGGTGTGAGGCATTTCTCGGAGGCCAGAGAACTGCAAGATCGATTCAAGGTGACTTTTTGTCCGCTCGGATGGTGGCTCTGTCGTTCGCATGTCTACTTCAGCACGGAAGGGCCTGTGGTCGCCTCGCTGCCCGGAGTGATCTGGCACGTGGGCAGTACCCTGTCCGAGGCGATCGACATGATGCTTCTCGGAAATCGACCACTTGTAAGGCTTTTGAGCGAGGATGGTATGGAAAGCAGAGATTTCTAGGTCGGATTGAAGAAATGCCGTTGTCAGTCGATGTGGTGAATGCGCATGGGGTGGGCTGTGTATGCGGCCGGCGCATGCAGTGCGGAGGGGTTCATTCGGATGTCGGCTGATGAATGGCGGCGGCAGCCGAGTATCGGGATTACGTGAGATCATCACGAGAGGACGAACCGACAGACTCATCGTCACCGAGATTGGAAAGCGCTACTTCTGCTAGTGGACGCTCGGCTCGGCCAAGGTGACGGCAGACGGCAGGCGGAAGCACGATCGACACAGCCAAGGTGTGGCGTGAAGGCATTGGCCACCGATCCGGTCACCGGTAGGACGGGTCCGCGGACGGTCCTGACCACGTTGGGCGACTCCGGCACCAAGAACATGGTCCGCGTAACCGTCGACATCGACGCTGATGCGGTACTAATACCGGTACGTTTCAGCCCACCGATAATCCCCTGTTCTAAATGTACTCGATGTGGTGAATGAGAATATGGGACCACGCAACTCGATGGTCACGAACTGTATGCTCGCTTTTCTGGACAGCTTCGGCAGCAGTCTGTATGGACTGGATCTGGCCGGTCGGGCTATTGCGGTGAGTGCGCGTTTTAGCATCTGGGTGCTTGATGTGGGAAAGCGGAAGTATAGCAATGATCCGTGGGCGCTGGGTGATATTATAATAAAGTACGCTGAATCTGAGGAGCGGATCGTCGATTTGTGGAAGGAGTGTGCGGCAGGGGAGCTGGATCTATCTTCTTTCGAAGAGTCTCTGAGGCCTCTAGTGGAGGAGATGGAGTTCGTGCTCGCCGATGTCTCCGCAGATGGTGGGACGAAGTTCAAACCGCCAGGCGTTGACCGTGTAGTCGAGGAAGACTGAATGAGCCGACCAGGTGGCCGTTTGTGTGAGCGTTTGGCGATCCGGTGTTCGATGCTCAATCGAGCGTGGACACGGCCGCCGAGTGTGACGGCGCCCGCCGTTCGATTCGGGGGACTGGCCGCCGGGCCGACTGGTGAAGCGCATTGCCAGTCCGCTTCCGCGGTGAATCCGTAGGGCTGATCCTAAGAGAGGGGGTGGTGTTGGCCGGGGTCACGTCCAGCGGAGTGGTGTATGAGTCGGCCTCCGCGTGATCCTGTTTCTGCCGGTTAAGCAGTGATCGCCTGCTGGTCGGTCTCGTCCCCGGAACAGTCGCCGTCAATCACTCGCAGTCTGGCTTTGGCGAGGAACTCCAGGCCCATGTAGCGGCGGCCCTCGGTCCACTCGTCGGTCTGCTCCATCAGCACGGCGCCGACGAGGCGGATGATCGCGGTGCGGTCGGGGAAGATCCCGACCACGTCGGTGCGCCGCCGGATCTCCTTGTTGAACCGCTCCTGCGGGTTGTTCGACCAGATCTGCCGCCGGACCTGCCGAGGGAACGCGGTGAAGGCCAACAGGTCGTCACGGGCCTCGTCCAGATGCTGCGCCGCCTCGGGGTGCTTGGCCTCCAACGAATCCACCACGCGGGCGTGCTGGGCGTGGACCTCTTCGGCGGCGGGCTGGTCGAAGATGGTGCGCACCAGTGTCGCCACCCATGGCTGGGCGGATCTGGGCACCTTGGTGAGCAGGTTGCGCAGGTAGTGGGTGCGGCACCGCTGCCAGGCCGCCCCCGGCAGCGTCGATGCGACCGCCTCGACCAGGCCGGTGTGGGCGTCGGAGATCACCAGTTGGACGCCGGACAGGCCGCGGGCGACCAGGGCGCGCAGGAAGGCGAGCCATCCGGCGCCGTCCTCGGCCGAGGCCACCTCGACGCCGAGGATCTCGCGGTGCCCGTCGGCGTTGACACCGGTGGCCACCAGCACGTGCACGTTCACGGTGCGGCCGCCCTCACGCACCTTCTGGGTGAGGGCGTCCAGCCACACGAACGCGTACGGCCCGCCTTCCAAAGGCCGGTTGCGGAACGCCTGGACCTGTTCGTCCAGCACCTTGGACATCTGCGAGACCTGGCTTTTGCCAGATGCCTTGGATGCCCATCTGCTCGACCAGTCTGTCCACCCGCCGCGTGGACACGCCCAGCAGATAGGAGGTGGCCACCATGCTGATCAGGGCCTGCTCGGCCCGGCGGCGTCGCTCGGCAGCCACTCGGGGAAGTACGACCCGCTGCGCAGCTTCGGGATCGCCGGTTCGACCGTGCCGACCCGGGTGTCCCACGTCCGTTCCCGGTAGCCGTTGCGGCGGTTGACCCGCCCGTCCGAGCGCTGCCCGTAGCCGGCGCCGCAGATCGCATCCGCCTCGGCCGACATGAGCGCTTCGGCCATCGTCTTGACCATCGATCGCAGCAGATCGGGCTCACACGCCCCGATCTGCTCGGCAAACCAGCCCGCGGGGTCCACACTGGGGTTGTCGGCCATCGCGTCCTCTCCTTCGATCTTGGACTTGGCATCTCGAAGGATCACGCGGTGGCCGTCTCATTTCACGACGCCACGCCCTCTGACCTGCATCAACTCGTACACCACCTCCGTGGACGCAACCCGGCCCGCCCGGTCTGCTGATCGGCACGCTCGCACAAGGCGGCGGTCGTGCCCCGGGCCCGTAGGCGGCGGACGACCCGGCTGCCGCCGGACGGCGGCCGTGTCGGCCGAAGGCGGCGGCCAGGAAGACGCGCCGGTGGCAATCACCCGCCCTGAGTGCCGGCGCCCGCGCGCCGCCGCTGAGACGAGATGGCCACGCCGTGGCCGGTGGCGGCCATCGGGGCCGGCGCACACACTCGAGAACAACCACCCGGAGCACCGCGAGTCCCACCGGATATGGCCTGGTTGTCCGCCCCCCTGAGGCCGAGGCGGAGTGATGGGGGAGTGGTTCGGGGGTGGGCTTTCGGCGGTGGGCGGCAAGCAGTCCGGCCTTCCAGTAAAGGCGGTCGGCGGGAGTCTCGCCGTGCTGGACCGGCCCTGACCCGCTGGGGTGCACCGCGCTGCCGCGGCTGATGACATTCGCCCCGGGCGGAGGCGTTGCGCGCAACGGCGTTCTCTGGCGGCCCGCAGGTTCACCGACCCCGCGTGAGGGCCATGAATGAGTGGAAGGCCAATGAAGGAGCGGCGGCGGAGTGGGATAAGCCTGGCCTCATGGAGAAATGGATGTTGTGAGGTCGCAATCTGAGAAATAATGTATGCGTCATAAGCCCGTCATGATGGGGTGGGGGCGGGGGCGTTTCGTGCGCGATACTCAGGGGGGCCAGGCGTGGCGCAAGATGATCCGCAGGCGCGTCCACCCGGAATGGGCCGGCTCGCCGGAAGACTGCGAACGCTGGCGGCGGAGCCTGCTCTCGCATTGCGGCGGGAAGAGTTGCAGCGGTTGGCAGGCGACCTGGAGAAGGGGCGTCGGCTGGAGCGGTGGGCCGAGATCGATCTGGTGAACGCGTTCGCGCGTCCGGAGAGCCTGACGGTTCCGCCCCCGGCGGCGCCCTCGGGGCCGTGGTGGAAGCGGCTGGTCGAGCACCCCGACCGTGAGCGCACGCTGGAAGTCGCACTGGGGGCGGTCATTTTCGTCCCGCTGCTCGTCACCTGGTACGGCCTTTGGAAGGCCATTCGCGCCTACGGGGAACTCACCAGGGAGGATCCGCGGCAGGCGACGCGGCCGTTCCTGCAGCTGTGGCAATCGGGCTTCGGGGGGCGCCTGACGGGAATCGCGCGGTTCGAGCATGTCGCGTTGACCGCGGTCTTGATCATTTTCGCGCTGGTGCTGCTGTCGGTTCTGCATTCACTCGCGCGGGCGCACGGCGAACGCGCCGACGCCGAGGCGGACGCCAAGGTGCGCGCCGAGCATGCCAGGCTGCTCGGCGAACTGGCCTCCGTCCTCACCAGCGTGCAACTGGAGCTGGTCCCGCACCGCGACACGTCCCCGGACCGCTTCACCGGCGTGCTGAGCCAGGCCGCCAAACGGCTGGACGCCGTCATCAAGCAAGCCAAGGAGCAGCAGCGGCAGCTGACCGCGGCGGTGCAGCTCACCGGCAAGGCGGCGGAGGAGCTCGGCAAGGCGACGGGCCAGATGAAGCGCGCGGCGCAGACCCTCAGCGACGGGGTCCCGCAGCTCACCGGGGCCGCGGACCGGATCGAGCAGGCCGTCCGAGCGGCGGAGGCGGCTGCGGCGCAGGCCGGCACGGACACCGCCGGCGCGGCGCACGGCATCGCCGATACCCTCCGGCAGGCGAGCGACACGCTGCGGGCCGCCCTGCACGACCTCGCCGCGACGCAGAAGGCGCTGACGGACAAGTCGCAATCCGTCGTGGACGCCACCGACAGGGCCGCCAAGGCACTGGTGGACAGCGGCGGCAGCACCGACCGCGCGGTGACCGGCATGCTGGCGGCCACCGACCGGTGGGACGCCGCGGCGGCGCACTGGCAGGACGCCGCGGCCAGGCTCGACACCAGCGTGCGCGCGCTGCTGGACAGGCTGTCCGCACTCGACACCACCGTCAACGGCGCCAAAGTCGCCGGCGGCGCACCGCAGCCCGCCCGGTCAGGGCCGGTGGCGCTCGGCGAGGACACGGAGACGAAACAGTGAGGCGGGCCGGCCGCCTGAGCGCGGTGGGGATCGCCGCCCTGGCGGGATGGCTGTTCGCCGACATGCTGCTGGTGCTGGCGGTGGTGACGATGGCCGACCGGCCCGATCCGCTCGCCGCGGCGAGCCCCGGGCCGTCCGGGAAGGGCGGTGCGTCGGCCAGTCCGTCCCCGACGCCGACCGGGCCCCGCTCGCTGGTGAAGAAGGCCGAGAAGTTCGAGGTCGCCGGAACCGACGAGGACGACCTCGTCCGGCAGATCAGAAGGCAGACCGAGCGGTGGGCCGGGCGCGAGGCGGCGCTGGTGATGACCTTCGGCGGCAGCGCCGGCGGCAACCGCTACGCGCACCGCGTGAACTCGCTGCTCGGCAGGGCCCGTCCGAAGATGTTCACCCGCAACACCGCGACGGAGGACTTCCACGCGCTCGACGAACCGGCCGACACGGCCTCGCTCACCGTGTACTTCTACACCTCGCCGAGCTGAACGGACGACGCGATGGCACCGTGGCGGCCGGGACGTCCCCCCACCGACGATCTGCCCTTGCCCGTCCTGCCCCGCTTCGTCGGCATCGACGGCTACTCCTCCCTCGACGCGGCGCTGAAGGAACTGGGGTTCCGGCATGCCGCGGACATGCTCAGCCCCGCCTCCCTCCCGGGCTCCGGACGGGGCCTCCAGGTGGAGTTCCGCGTCCTGGACGGCCTGTGGTTCCCGGCGCGGCGGGGTCTGCTCTGGCGACGGGCGGACCAGGCCTACATCGACGAGTGCCGAGCGGAGTGGGCGGCATCCGGCGACCCGCGCGGCCCGGCGGTGACGGAGGTGCTCGCGGTGCTGGCCGAGGCGCTGCGGGACGACCCCATGGCGCTGCGCCGCCTGGTGCTGTGGCAGCTCGCCTGCCTGCTCAAGGACGGCGGGCCCGGTGCGGCCGCAGCCGAGGGGCTGGGCGTCCACCGGGACGAGGCCGGGCCGCTGGCGGCGGCGGTGGCGGCGGATTTCCCCGGCGAAGGACCCGCCCGCCGGGCCGGTGAGCGGATCGCCGCAGCGGCGCGGCGCCGGCTGCTGCACGAGGCGGCGCGGCTCGCCGCCGACATACCGGACGCCTCCGCCGACCACGCTCTGGCCCACCTGGTCGCCGCGATCCGAGACGACATGGCGGCGGCGGACCGGCTGATGGGCGACGCCGTCCGCCTCCAGGAGCGCGGGGACGCGGACGCGGCGGCACGGGCATGGCTGCGGGCACACCGGCTGATCGTGGACGACCCGCGCGCCTCCGCCGGCCTGCTGGGCGCCGCGGCCTCCCTCGCGGACGCACCGAACCGGCCCGGCGAGGCGGCGGTGCGGGCGGTGGCCGACGGCCGCACGGTCCGGTTGAGCTGGCCCGCGCCCGCGTCGCCGGACGTGTCGGTGAGGGTCGTGCGGTTCCCGGAGGACGCCCCGCACGAGGCCGTCGAGGTCGAGACACCGGACGACGACGTGCCCGCGGGCGTGCGGCTGCGCTACGCCGTCGTCCCGCTGCACGGCGACCGGATCGCCGAGGTGCCGCACGCGACGGGACCGGTTCTGCTGCCCCCCGAGGTGACGGACGCCAGGGCCTCGTCGGTGCCGGACGGGGTCCACCTGGAGTGGCAGCCGCACCCCCGCGCCGGCGAGGTGAAGGTGATGCGCTCGTCGGATGCGGACGGCGCGCAGCCGGTCGCCGTGCCGTGCGGCCCCGGCGGACTGGTGGACCGGCCGTTGGAACCGGGCTCCTACCGCTACGTCATCGCGTGCCGCTACACGGGCCTCGACGGACGCGACCAGTGGTCCCCGGGGTGCCAGGTGTCGGTTCAGGTGCAGCGGTGGCCCGCTCCCGTGGAGGAGGCCACCGTGCGTCCCGTCGACGGCGTCGGACGCGTCGACATCACGTGGCGGCCTCCGCCGCGCGGCGAGGAGTACCTGGTGCCGTGGCCGTTCCGCACGGTGCGGCCGGGCGAGGACGTCTCGGAGCTGTTCGGCAGGCTGCCCGGTGAGATCCGCAACGCCTACGCGCCGCAGGGGCCCGCGCCGTCCGTCGCGCTGACCGTGCCTCCCCGGCAGACGCTGCGGCTCGCCCTGGTGAGCGTGCTCGGCGACCTGGCGGTGTCCGGACCGACCGTGGTGATCGAGAACCCCGGCGGGGTCGCCGACCTGGCGGTGCGCCGCCTGGGGCCCGACCGCGCCGAGGTGAGGTTCACCTGGCCCGACCCGGCGGTGCTGGTGCTGCTGCGCTGGCAGCGCGACGGCCTCACCGAGGAGACCCGCATACCGCGCAGCCGCCACCTTGCCGACGGACGCATCGTCATCCCCGTCTCCCGGCAGGCGGGCGAGGTCACCGTCACGCCGCTGCCCCGGCCGGACGCGGTCGTCGTGGCGTGCGAGCCGGCCACGGCCGTCCTCGAACCCGCCCCCGAGCCGGTCCTCGAACCGGCCGGCGCCCGGCGACCCACCGCGGTGGAACGCGTCGCGCTCCGGCCGGAACCGTCGCCGCCGCCGGAGCCGTGGCCGCCACCGGGTCAGGCCCTCGCACCGCCGCCCCGCCCGGTCGGCGAGGCGCGGGTCGTGACGGGGCAGCCGACGGGCGGCAGATGGAGCAGGCTGCGCCGATGGCTGCGACGCCTCATCCCGCGGTCGCGGGGATGACCCGCGTCAGTCGAAGAAGACCGCCTCCACGCCGCCGCCGAGTTCCAGCAGAAGCCCCGGTTTCAGGCCCACCGTCCGACCGGGCGGCACCTCCTGCGCGGACCCGTCCGGCCGCCGCATCGTCCACGCCCCGTCGGTGCGGTTGGTGAGGCCGAAGCGGCCGCGCTGCTGCGCGTGCTCGGTCACCTCGCCGACCACCGCGGTGAAGTCGTGCCGGTCGGGGTCGTCCACGAGGTGGTGGGCGTACACCCGCGCCTGCGGGGCGAGGGTGATGTCACGGGCGGTGCTGAGGGAGCCCCGGCGGACCGTGATCCGCAACCGGACGGGTAGCTTGACCCGGTGGCCGCAGTGCCAGCAGTCGGGCGGCGGGCCGCCCGGCTCGGCCAGGTTCTGCTTGCCGCACGAGCCGCACACGGTGATGGCGTCCAGCACCTTGCTCAGCGCGTCGCGCCACTGCGTCTCGCGGACGCGGCGGGACGGCGTCCACAGCCCGGCCGTGAACGTCTCGGTGAACAGGTCGCGCAGGATCTTCGGCAGGACGCTCCACGTCGCGATGACGGTCGTCTGCTCGCCCGGGTCGGGACGGTTGCTTGTGTCGTCCGGATCGTAGATGAACACCGGATGGGTCCCGTAGAGCCGGCGTTTGGCGGCCTCGTCCATGCAGCGGATCCGCAGCGCCAGCGCCCCCTCGAACGGGTGGTGGTTCATCAGCAGCAGGAACAGCAGGACGGCGAGGGCGTGCAGGTCGGTCTGGATGCCCGGACGGGCGCCCTGGTCGCCGCGCACCAGTTCCGGCGCCATGAAGTCCATGGTCCCGGCGACCTGCGTGGTCTCGCCTTCCACCACCGCGTTGTCGTTGTCGCACACCAGCACGTCACCGGTCTTGGGGTCGAAGAAGATGTTGCCCCAGTTGATGTCGCGGTAGGCGATGCCCTTGGAATGCAGGGTGCGGTACGCCTCCACGGTGTGCAGGGCGACGGTGACCAGGGTCCGCAGGGTGGTCGCGGACACCGCCTTGTCGCGGCGGAACAGCGCGGGCAGATCGTGGAACCGGGAGGGCCGCACGTCCATCAGGTACCCGAACCCCGGCCGGCTGGAGTGCGGGTCGATGACGATGGCCTGCGGCCACAGGAACCGGTCGTCGTTCCATTTGCGGTCGATGAGGCTTTCCAAGATGCGCCGCTGCCGGGTGTCGGCGAGCTGGGGGTAGTACCACTTCAGCGCCTGCGGGCCGTGCGGGGTGCGCACCCGGTAGACCTCGCCCTGCCCGCCGGATCCGAAGAGCCGCTCCACCGTTATCTTGTCGCCGGATTCGGTCACCAGGGTCCGCCCGGCGTCGAGCATGCCGTTCACGCGGTCAGTCCTCCCATGTCGCCGGTGATGTGGGTGTGGTCGTGGCGGGGGGCGCGGGCGGGACGGGCGCCGCGAAGGCGCCCACGAGCGTGGTGTCGTCGCCGGAGTGGCGCGCGGCCTGCTCCAGCCATCCGGTAAGCCGCGACCGCACGTGCGCGGCGCCCTGCTCGGCGACCATGGCTCCGACCTCCTCGGCGAACTGCAGGAACCCCGACCGCTCCGCGAAGCTCTTGGACAGTCCGTCGGTGGACAGCAGCACCCCGCGCGGCGGCCTTCCGGTGAACGGCAGCCAGTGCGTCCGCACGGCCCGCCACGCCTCCCGCTGGCAGATGGAATCGGTCTCGTCGCCGATGTCGGGTCCGGTGGACAGGGGCGCCTGGGCCGCACCCGTGTCGTCGAGCAGCACGATGTCGCCGTCGCCGAGCTGCCAGCAGGCCAGGAGCCGCGCGGTGACGACCGCCCCGACGAGAGTGCTGCCGTAGACGGGGAGCCGCTTTTCCAGCTCCTTCAGGGACCGGGCGGACGTCGCTCCGTCCGACGGGGCGTTGCTCTCGTGCAGCAGCGCCCGCTCACGCCAGCGGTGGACGAACTGCTGCGGGAGGCTCCGGACATGGGCGCGGAGGATGGGCCACTTCGACACGTCGCTGCCCAACCGGACCGCCTCCCGCGCGAAGACCTCGGCGCTTTGCGTGAACTCCTCCACCGCCCAGCGTGCGCCCAGGTCGCTGCGGAAATGCGCGGCGGCCCCGTGGCCGTCGGCCACGGCGAGGACCAACGCACCGCCGTCCGCGGCCGGGCGGGCCGCGCAGCTGTCCTGGCTGTGCGTCTTGCCGACGCCGGTGACGGAGCCTTCGAGCAGTTCCCATGGCATGCTCGCCGGGCCTTGCCTCACCAGACGTCTTCGTCCTGGTCGGTGGAGGACAGCGGGGACGTCGGGTGCTTGTCGCCTTCGACGGTCGGCGTGGACGCGTTCTTCACCGCCACCGTGGACGCCCAGCGGATCGCCGCGACGAGCTGCTTGGGGTTTTTGGCCAGGATCGGCTCCAGCTCGGGGTTGCCGAGGAACTCTTTGAGCATGCTGCGGTCCGCGTCGTCGCCGATGGCGATGGCGACGCGCACCGCCCGCTTCCCCCACGGGGTGGCGTCGATCTCGCGCAGGCCGGACCGCCAGTCGTCGGTGGGCTGCCCGTCGGACACCACCGCCAGCACCGGACGCAGCGCCCGTTCCGGCATCGGCGGGGTCCGCAGCTCCGCCGCCGCGAGCCGGAACGCGGCGCCCATGTCCGTTCCGCCGTAGGTGTGGACGTCGTCCCAGGTGAACTGCTCCACGGGGGTGGGCTCGGCGATGTGCCAGTCGGCCCCGCTGGCGAACGTGATGGCGCGGACGACCAGTGACGCGGCCGGGTTGTCGCGGGCCGCCTGCTGCATCTCCGGGATCGCCTCGCGGATCGCGAAGTTCAGCTCGCCGATCTTCCCGTTGATGCTCATCGAGCCCGAGCAGTCGAGCAGCCAGATGAAGTGGAGGGGACGGGAGGCCATGCGGCCGCCGGGGATTTCGCTCACGCTGGTCCTCTCTGAGGGGGGATGCCGCCATGCGGCCGGTCGTCATCGGTGGGGTGGGGCGCCTCGGCGGGAAGCGACGCGAGCCAGCCACGCCAGACGTGCTCCCAGCCGGGCTGTTCGAAGCGGAAGGTCTCGTGCACCACCAAGCGTTTTGGGCCGTCCATGCGCCGCCAGGCTTCGGACAGGACGACCGTCAACAGCTCGCCGCACACCCGACGCCACGCGTCGGTGCTGCCCGGCGTGGCGAAGCACCAGCTCATGAACAGGTAGGCCGCCTGCTGAGGATGGTCGAGGAGAAAGTCGACTCGCTTCCATTTGGCGGCCAGCTCGGCCCGGCGGTAGTGCTCGGCGAGCGCCGGATCCCGCTCTGTGGCAAGCGGGTGAAGGATCTTCTGGGCCCACAGTGCCCGGGGCGGCGCCTGCGCGAGGCGGTCGGCGAGCGTCCGGAACACGCCGTCGATCAGCGTCGGAGTCGGGTCGGCCCGGCGGCGCGCATCGAACAGAGTGTCGACGGCATCGGGCAGGGGCACCGACCGTTCCACCAGAGCAGACGTGCGCACCAGCAGTTCTACGGTGGTTCCCAGCCGCGGGGGCAGTAGCACGCGTTTCATTTCCCGCGCGTAGTCGATGAGCGTTTCGTCGAACCGGTCGGGATCGGTGAGCCATTTGCGGAAGTACTGGTCCAACCCCGTGTCGACGATCAGGGACGGCGGGCACACGCGTGCCAGCTCCGGAATCTCCTCGTCGGGGGGACGGCCGTCCGGCCACACCAGGTACCACGCCGTCTCCAGGGTCGGTGCGTCCGGCACGTGCCGCCCGGGCATCCTCTCCTCGATCAGCGCGGCCAGCAGGTCGACGCCCTTCAGGCGGTCGCAGCGCACCACCGCCTCGGCGAGACGAAAGGGGAGCGAGGTGCCGTCGTCGACGGCGTCCCGCAACCAGTCGCCCAGCAGCGGACCGATGTTGACCGCGAGGGTCCGCCCCTGCCACGTACGCGTCCGGATCTCAAGCGTGTGCAGCACCGCACGGGGCAGCCGTGAGCCGCGGGCGCGATCCAGCAGGGCCAGCGCCTCGCGGCGCTCGCCGTCCGCCGGGGCGAGCAGGGCGTCGGCCAGCCGGTCGGCGGCGGCCTCAACGAGAGCGTCGTCCGCCGTGTCTGCGGCGAGGCGGGACTTCAGCTCCGCCGCCCAGGTGCCGACCGGGCCGGCCAGTCGGCGGTGCAGCGGATCCGGATCGGCGGGCGGCCCGGACTCGCGGTGCGGTTCCGGCCGCGCCCGCCCGCCAGGCGGCGGCTGCCCCGCCGGGGACCGGTGGTGCGGCCCGGGCACGCCGCCGACCCGGAGCCATTCGTCGGCCCCGGCGCCTTCGCGGCCCTCGACGCCGCGGCCGAGGGCATCGGCGTGTTCCTGCTCGTCGGTGCCATGGCTGACACCCCCGGCGCCGCCGGAGTTCGGCACCGGGGCCGATTCGGAGAACCGGGCGCGTGCCAGCGTCCGCACCAGCGGGGCGGCGGCCGCGGCGTGCCGGCGTTCCAGGTGACGGCACAACCGCGTCAGCGCGCCCAGGAGCTGGGAGTCACCGGTCTGGGCGATCTTCGTCAGGACTTCGACCAGCCCGTGCAGCACCTCATCGCCCAGCGACTCCAAGCGCCACAGCTTCTCCGCTCCCTCCTCGTCGTCGGGTAGCGGCGCGAGGCGCAGCAGACGCGTCGCCGACGACTCCGGGTCGAACGGGTCGGAGGCGTCCGCGGGACGCAGGCCCGCCAGCCACGACCGGGCCGCCAGCTCCGCCCACAGGTCCGTCGCCGCCGGGCTGCCCGGCCCGCCGACGCCGTCGTGCACGCGGTAGCGGTGTTGCACCGTCGCCGGATCGAAGCGGTCGAAGTCGGCGTCCGGGCCGATCCCCACGATCTGCTGCGGAGCGCGGTGCGGATGGGCGGTGCGGGTCGTGAACGTCAGGGAGCGGGCGTGGGACTCGGGCAGGCAGGCGCAGGCGAGCGCGATCCAGCGGGCCACCGTTTCCGGATCGTCCTCGACGAGGACGATCTGCCGCCCGGCCGGGGAGGCGAACAGGCGGCGCACGTCCGCCAGGAACGGTGCGAGGCGCGAAGCGTTCTCCTTGGCGAAGCGCACCAGCGTCTCGGAAGCGAACGGGCTGCCGGACCGCTCGGTCGGGACGGCGCCACCATCCGTTCCCACCGAAGAGCGCCAGAGGTCGATCGGGAGGGGGCCGTCCGCGCCGTCGGGTAGGTAGGCGTGCTCGCCACGCGGCCCGGTCCGCCCCTCGGCCGGGTGCACGGCGTACAGCAGGGCGCCGCCGCCGGGAAGCCGCGTGTGACTGAGCGAGCCCGCCGGTGGCGGGGAGCCGGGCAGGGCCGCCACCAGGTCCAGCCAGTGTCGCTGGTCGTCAGGGAGGGGCTCGTCCGTGGTGAGCCACCCGCCGTTGTCACGCACCCCACCCGGCACCGTGCCGCCCCATATATCTGTGAATCCCCGTGAGAACCACATTATGACAACCGGACCCCTCTTTCACAGGCATTTTTTGTGGCCAGATATGGCCTCGACGGCATGTTCGTCGCGGTCAATCGTCGATATCGTCCAGCCGGCGCAGCAGGTCGTGCTCGCCCGCCTGCGCCGCCAGCCGCCGCAGGTCGTCGCGGTCGACGGCGCCGAGACCGACCTGCCGCCCCAGACGGGTCGCCAGCGCCTCCAGGTCGGCCCGTTTGACCCGGACCCTCGGGGCGATGAAGTCGGCGACGCCCCGCAGCAGGGCACGGCGGCGGACCCGCTCGTCCGTGCACCAGATCTGGCAGACGTGGCAGCCCAGCACCGCGAACGAGCCGATTTTGCGCGGGGACAGGGGCCCGCCGTTCCCGCGATTCGCGCCGTTCGCGCCGAAGGCCGACGCGGGGAGGGTGACGCGCAGCATGCCGCCCGGCAGCCGCACGGGATGAACGCCGTCCATGCCCAGCTTGCGCAGCCACTCCCGCACCCGCTCCTCCGCGCGGCCCGCCGCGGACGCGCGCTCCTCGACCTCGACCAGGCCGGCGACCTCGGGACTGCCCCGGCAGATCTCGCCGATGTCCTCGTCGGCCGTGTCCGCCGCCTGGGTGTAGGCCAGCAGCCGGGCCACGCCGTCACTGCCGACCGCGCGGACCACGTACACCGGCAGGAACACGCACTCGGGGTCGCCGACGCGGACGGGGGACTCGATGCGGTCCGGCAGGTTGAACCGGTCCCGGTCGGGCAGCCCGGCCAGCGCGGCCAGCGCCCCGTCGTGGAAAGCGCGCAGGCTGAGCGGCATCCGGAAGGCGGGGCCGCCCTGCCGTTCCAGGTCGGGCAGATCGGCCCCGGTCAGCAGGGTGACGGTCGCCGGGTCGTAGTACCGGCGGGTGAGCGGCCGCGACCCGAACGCGTCGAAGTAGAGCTTGCGGCGGTCCCTGTGGCGCTCGATGTAGCGGACCTGGTCGCGCACGGACCGCAGGCCCAGCTCGGTGAGCACCAGCCGGTCGTCGGGGCCCGCCGTCACGTGCTCGATGCGCCTCAGCACCCGCAGCGCCCGGTCGACGAGCGTGTCGTCCAGCGCGAAGAACCGGGCCAGCTCGGCCGGCGTCGCCAGGCCCGCCTCGGCGATCCCGCGTTCCAGATACCGGTCGATCAGGCCGTACGGCTCGGCGTCGGTGACCGTCGCCTCGATCTCGACGCACCACACCGGCAGCAGGAACGGCACGATCAACGTGGGCGTCCCACCGCGCGCGTACGCCGCGTCCTCCAGCACGCGCTCTTCGGGGTAGGGGAAGATCCTCCTGGCGCACATGCTCAGCGTCCTCCCTGGTTGAGGCTGCGCACGTGGTCGTAGACGTCCTGGTAGCGCCGCAGGTCGCCGACCCGGGTCACGTGGTCGCACAGCGCCGCCGCCATCTCCCGGAACGGCCGGTCCGCGGCCCTGGTCAGCGTCGACAGGTCGCCGACGAGCACGAGCTGGTGCTTGGCGCGGGTGAACGCGACGTTCGCGCGGCGCAGCTCCTTGAGGAACCCGACGCGGCCGTGCGGGTTGCTGCGGGTGAACCCGTAAAGGATCACGTCGCGTTCGCCGCCCTGGAAGGAGTCCACGGTGCCCACGTTCAGCCGGGCCAGGTCCGCGTCGCCGATCCGGCGCGCGATGGACTTGGCGATCCGGTCCGCCTGGGCCCGGTACGGGACGATCACCGCCCATTCGGCGCCGCCGCGCTGGTAGTGCTCGGCGAGCTCGGCCAGCAGCTGCCCCTCGGCCTTGTTGAGGTAGCCGGACTGGCCCCACCGTTCGCCGCCGCCCACCTGCCGCTCGAAACGCCGGTCTCCGGGCAGCCGGGCGGTGTCGACGAACGCCAGCGGCCGGGCGAACAGCCGGTCCCGGTGTTCGCGCCGGACCTCCGTCCGCAGCCGGCCCCGGTAGAACGCGTGCGAGATGAACTCGCAGACCGATTCGGGCATGCGCCGCTGCCGGGTCAACTGGACGACGTGGTCGCCGGGAAGGCCGTCCACCAGCCGTTCCAGGGCGCTCTTGGCGAGCAGGTCCCGGACCAGGGGATCGCCGACGGACGCGCCCCACGCCTCCACCTCCGAGTCGAGGAACGGCGGAAGCTGCCGGTCGTCGCCCACCAGCACGGCCCGCCCCGCCCGGGTGAGCGGCACCAGGGCGTCGGCGACGCCGATCTGCCCGGCCTCGTCCACGATCGCCAGATCGAACAGGGCGCCGGACATCTCCGGGCGGGACGCGGCGCCGATGCAGGTGGCGGCGATGACGTCGGCATAGCGGATCAGCTCGGGATGCAGCTGCTCCGGGGCGCTGGAGATGTCGGCCTGCCACTGGGCGAGCAGCTTCGACCGGGCCTCCAGCAGCGCAAGCCGCTCCCGCAGCCAGTGCAGCAGGGCCGCCAGGTCCGCGTCCCGGGTCCGCGCGTCGGCGTCGGCGCGGACGGGCGGCGGCGTGTCCAGGGCTGCGACGGCGGCGCTCGCGTGGCGGGCGGCCCGCAGGGCGTCCGACAGGCAGGTCTCCAGGTGGCGGGACGCGGTCGCCGCCTGGACACGCGCCTCCCGCACCCGCGGGTCGTCCCGGGTGGCCGCGTCCAGCTTCCGCTCGGCCTCGGCGAGCTGCGCGCACGCCCGCTCCCAGGCGCGCCGCAGCCGCTCGGCGCGTTCGCCGGCGGCCCGGCGGCGCCTGTCGGCCAGCAGCGCCGCCACGCCGAACAGGCCGCCGATCAGCGGCCACGCCCGGCGGGCGCGCATCCGCTCCAGGCGCCGTTCCCGCCTGCCGGACCGCCGCTCGTGCCGCTCCAGCGCGCCTTCGCATCGGGCGCGTTCGCGCCTGAGGCCGTCCACCCGCTCCTGTGCCGGGCCGTTCACGGCGCGGCGGGCCGCGTCCAACCGCTCCGCCGCCTGCGCCCGCGCCGCCTCCGCCGCGTCCCGCTCGGCGACGCACCTGGCCAGCTCGTCGGCCCAGCGGCGGGCGTCGCCGAGCCCCGCATAGGACCGCAGCGACCGCGCGGGATCGTCCAGGATGCGGCTGCGCAGCTCCTCGGCCCGGCGTTCCAGCAGGTACGGCAGCCCCTCGGCGGTGACCGACCCCTCGTGGCCGACCCGGATCACCTCCAGCTCGCCCGGCAGCCGGGCCAGCACATTGTCGACGGCGCGGTTGGTGTGCGAGGTGACCAGGACGCGTTCCCTCTGCTCGACCGCCGCGGCGCGGGCGAGCTCGCTGATGACGCGGGTCTTGCCGGTGCCGGGAGGGCCGAGGACCACCAGCACGTCGGGGGTGGCGAGGCCCTTGCGGAAGGCGGCCGTCTGCTCGGGGTCCAGCGGCTCGACGGACCGGGCCGCGGTGGGCGGGATCGGCCGCACGCGATGCTCCACCAGAGCCGGCAGGACGGTGGTGTTGTGGGCCTGCCGGGAGCGCAGCAGCGCGACGGCCTCCCGCTGTTTGGCGTACACCACCTGGCTCGCCGTGACCTCCAGCTCGCCCTGCCGGACGGCCTCCAGCCGCGCCCAGTCGACCGGCTGGTCGAAGCGGACCGTCACCCGGTCGCGTTCGACCCACGTCACCTGCCCGCGCAGCCCCGGCTCGCCGGGCACCTGGACGAAGTCGCCCTGCTCCGGCCGCTGCCCGCCCGCGACGTGGAAGACGTACACCGAGCGGGTGCCCTGCCGCTGCCCGCCGGTGGCGGCCACGTCCCGGTACGGGAACCGCGGGCGCGCCTGCACCGCCTCCGTGGTGATCCGCTCGGCGGCGTCGATCGTCCGGTCGAGCGTGTCGAGGAACGCCGCCTGGGCGGGCGTGACCGCCGAGGCGCCGCGGGCCGCGGCGAGCTTTTCGGTGAGCCGGCTCCACTCGGCGGCCAGCGGCGCCCAGTACGCGTCGGACGGGCGCGGAATGGACTGCACGTTGAACGCCAGCCGCCAGCCGGTCGGGCGGATGAGCAGGCAGCCGCCCGCCAGCCGGTGGTGGTCCTGCAACCGCAGGAGGTTGATCGCACCGATCGTGTAGGCGTCCCCGTACTTCTTCGTCAGGTACAGGCGGACCGTGCACGTCGGCAGGTACAGCAGCAGGCTCCGGTCGGCGCCGCCCCTGGGCTCCTCGAAGGTCGCCGCCACGCCGTCCCGCCGGGCGTTCAGCTCGTCGACGAGCCGCTGCGGATCGACCGGGAGCCGCAGGTGGGGGTGCTCGCGGGCCAGGCGCTCTGCCCGCTCGTGCAGCCGCTCAGCGGGGACCAGGGTGATCGGGCCCGGGAGGTGCACAGGGCGAAAGGTCATCGCTACCTCGGGAGAGATCGTCGCGGGCGTTGTCGAACGCGGCGCCGAGCGAACGGATGTCCGGGCGCGCGGAGGGCTCGTCGTCCAGCGCCGCGTCGAGGGCGCGGGCGAGGGGGGCCGGCAGGCCGGGGACCTGGCGGCCGACCGGCAGCGGCGCCCGGAGCGCGGGCGGGCGGCCGGTCAGCAGATGGTGCGCGAGGGCGGCGAGCTGGTAGGTGTCGGTGTGCGGGCCGGGGGAGTCGGCGAGCCGCGAGCGCTGCTCGGGCGCCGGATACTCCACGGGGCCTTCGCGCGGTGCGGGGGGACGGGCGGCCAGCCCCAGGTCGCGCAGCGCCATGCCGTTCCCGTCCAGCCTGATGACTCCGGCCGGGCTGAGGGCCCGGTGGGACAGGCCGCGGTCGTGCAGCACCGCGAGCGTCCGGCACAGGTCGGCCAGCCCTCCGAACAGCAGGAACATCTGGTACGCGCTCGGCGGGGCGGTGTCGGCGGCGCCGTCGACATCGAACGCCGCGTCCAGCGTGCGCCCGGGTTCGGCGCGGGACGACGGCCACGCCAGGATCAGGGTCGCGATCCGCCCGTCGCCGTCGTAGTCGTGCACACGGGGCAGCCCCCGGACCCGGCCGAGACCGTCGAGCAGTTCCCGTTCGCGCCGCAGCGCGTCGAGGGCGCGCCGCGCCGTCTCGGTGGGCTCGCGGACCTCGACCTGCCGCAGCCACACGTACTGGGAGCGGGGCTGCCGCCGCCGCAGCGCCCGCGCCTCGCGCAGCACGACGCAATGGTCGGGGGAGTGCCGCTCGGCGAGGTGCCGCTCGTCGAGCAGGTAGATGTCGGCGCCGACCGTCACGTCCGCGCCGCCCCGCCACCCCCGCGGCTCGTCCTCGGGCGTCCTGACGGGGACGATCGGCCGCACACCCGCGTCGTCGTGGTGGTGGGTGATCTGGTCGCCGAGGACCACGGTGCCGTTGACACCGGAGATGTTGTGGCCGTGGTGGTAGTAGGAACCGGCGATGGTGAACTGCCCCGCAGCGTTATGGGGGCCTTTCCCGTCGAGAATCGCCGCGGCCTCGCCCGCCAGCGCGCCGTCGGCCGCGAGAACGGCCGCCAGTTGCGCACTCAGCTCGCCGGGATCGGGGACGTCCCGCAGCGCCTCGGAAAGGCGTGCGACGGCGTTGCGGCGCAGCAGCACATCCCACAGGCCTTTCGCCTGGACCCACGAATCCCCCGGGATCTGATCCGGTATTTGCGGCCAGCCGGAATCCGAGCGGAGAAATGGCAGCGCCGGGACCAGGACATCGGCCATTCGGCGCGCCAGTGCGGTGTTCGCCGGTGGTGGCATGGCGGCTCCCTCGGTAGGGCGGTCGGGTCGCGGGCCGAGCGCGGGGTCGTCGTCGAGAACACGCTGGTAGAACTGCTTGGTCTCCCGGCTGACATCGGCGGCGAACCGGTCGTCCGCGCTCCGCCGGAAACGCTCGTACGCCTCGATCGCCTGCAATCTGGCACCCGCCTGCATGTAGGCCCACATCAGGTGCCGCAGCAGCGGTTCGTCGGACGGATGGGCGCGGTGCAGCCGCTCCAGCTCCGGCAGGATGCGGGCGCCGCGACCCAGCCGCAGTTCCGCCGCCAGGCAGGCGACCAGCACCCGGTGGTGCTCCTTGCGCAGCTCGCGCCGGTGGGTCTCCATCTGCGCGCCGGGCAGGCCGGCGAGCGGTTCGCAGCCGAGCAGCCCCGCCTGCCCCTGGCCCCATTCCAGCAGCGCCCGGCGGCCGAGCTCGGCGATCTCCGCATCGTCGCCGGGATCCTTGCGCGCGGCCAGTTCCCGCACCCTGCCGGCCAGGTCGCGGAAACGGTGCAGATCGACGTCGTCGCGGGCGACCAGCAGCCGGTAGCCGTCCCGGTGGCCCGCAATCAGATCCGCGGCCCCCGCTTCGGCCTTTCGCAGATCGTCTTTCAGATGTCTCAGCTGCGAGTGCAGCTTCG
The DNA here is from genome assembly GCF_030269545.1 of Actinomadura sp. NBRC 104425. Lineage (GTDB taxonomy): Bacteria > Actinomycetota > Actinomycetes > Streptosporangiales > Streptosporangiaceae > Spirillospora > Spirillospora keratinilytica. The sequence goes on from NZ_BSTN01000004.1 coordinate 331,654, forward strand.
GCACCAGCGCCTCGGCGCCGAGCGCGTCGGCCTCGTCCTCCCACAGCGTCCGGATCAGCCTTTCTTTGGGGACGGGCCGTCCCGCGGCCAGCAGAAGCTCCGCCACGAGCAGGCGCCGCAACGGCCCGCCGAGGCCAACGGGGCGGCCGCCGGATTCGGCCTCCAACCCGCCCAGCAACCGGAATTTCACAGCGTCCATCCCCAGATCAAGCAGCGGCTTCCAGCACGCTGCCAGAAGCCCGCCGAACGCGCCAGAACTCCGCCCGGATTCCGCCAAAGCGATCTTCGACGCTTGTGGTGTCGGCGGCACGGGGCCGCGATCGGCACGAAAGGAAAGTGACCATGAACGGGACCGGAGAAGCCCGCATCCAGGGCGCGGTGAAGTGGCGCAAGAGCAGCCGCTCCGAGGCCCACGGCGAGTGCGTCGAGATCGCCATGGACGGGGCCGTGTTCTGCGTGCGCGACTCCAAGGACCCCGACGGACCGGTGATCCGTCTGGGCCGCGTCGGGCGGGCGATGTTCGCCTTGGCGCTGCGCGAGCTCATCGGGGGCTGACACCGCCCGCGGGTGGGGGATGCGGCGGCCGTCGGGCCGCCGCATCCCCGGTCCCCCGCCGGTCATCGCCGGGTCGGTGCCGTACCGCACGGTTCACTCCGGCGCCCGCAGATCGGCGGCCAGCCGGGCGACGACCCCCCGCGCGTCGTCGCCGAAGACCGCCATCCGCGTCAGTGCGGACCAGGTCTGCCGGTAGATGCCGACCGACTCGGCGTCGTGCGCGGTCAGGCCGGCGTGGATCGCCTCCACGGAGACGTAGGCGTCGTCGGCGTCGTCGCCCTCGTAGATCACGAACCCGTGGGAGGCGATGGCCAGCGCCTGCCGCCCGGCCGGGATGATGCCGAGGGAGACGTTGCCGAGCGTGCTGAGCGAGACGACGCGGTCCCACTGCGGGAGCAGCAAGGCCCGCGCGTCCGGCCCGGGGCACCAGCGCAGCGCCCCCTCGGTGATCAGGAACTCGAACCGCTTGTCCTGCTCGTACAGCGCCAACTGCCGGTCCATCCGCGCCGCCACGGCGGCCGCAACGCCCTTCCTGACCTGCGGCAGCGGCGACAGGCCGAACACCTGCCGCGCGTACTCGGCGGTCTGCAGCAGACCGGGCACGAGCGCGGGCTGGAAGGTGCGCGTCACCCGCGCCCGGGCCTCCCGCTCGCGGGCCTCGTCCTGGCGGTGCGGCCGGTTGCGCAGGGACGCCCGCCAGGTGTGCACCTCGGTGAACGCGCGCTCCGCCAGCCGGACGAGCGACGCCTTGCGCTCGGGCGCGGCGCCGGTGAGATCGGCCCACCGCTCGACCTGCGGCAGCGTCGGCAACGCGTCCCCCGACTCGATCCGCGACACCTTCGACTGGCTCATCCCCTCGATCCCGCTCGCCAGCTCGCGGCCGGAGATGCCCGCCTGGCGGCGCAGCAGCCGCAGCTCGGCGGCGAGCTGCGCCCGCTCGCCGCTCGACTCCGACCGCCCGCTCACACCGGCTCCTCTCTCCGCCGTGCGACGCCGGACCTCCTTATGCGAAATGACCCAATCTGATTCACGTCAACTCACAGTGAATCATGCGCAACTGGATGCGCGCAACTCGTGGGGACACCGTACAGGCTTGCCCTCGGGGCGGTCATACCGTAGCAAGCAGTGATCAAATCTGGAGATCGCGAGTCATGTTGATGCAAGATGAGTCACGGCAGGTGCGGTTCGGGCTCCGAAGCGGCCGCGTCGCCTCAGGGGCCGGTGCCCGCCCGGGCTTCCGTCGGCATCGCCGACTCGCCACATCAAACGACCGCTAAAGCGGCAAAAAGGATGTCATGGACATGGCGTCAGGGTGGGGTGAAGACGTTCGCGTTGCGCGGCCCCCGCGTCCATAAAACTCCTGATCACAGTGAATGCGCCGATCCCCCCAGGTGAGAAGCTTCGCCCGGCTGCTGCATACCCGTCGAAGATCAGCCAGACTTCAGGCCATGGATGACATCACGGAGATCAGGGCCGGCGTCCATCTCGTCCACGGCACCGACACCAACTGGGTGATCCTGACCGAGGGGGACGCCGTCACGCTCGTGGACACCGGGTATCCGGGCGATCGGGAGCGCGTGCTGGCCTCGCTGGCGGCCGTCGGGCGGCGCCCCGAGGACCTGGCCGCGATTCTCATCACGCACGCCCACGGCGACCATCTCGGGTCGGCGCGGTATCTCGGTGAGACGCACGATGTGCCGGTGCTGATGCATCCGCTCGAGATCCCGCACGCGCGCCGGGAGATGCTCCAGCAGATCACTCCGGGCACGATCCTGGCCAACAGCTGGCGGCCGGGGGTGCTGCCGTGGGCGGTGCGCGTCGTTCGTGCCGGGGGCCTGAAGGACGTCAGCGTCCCGAAGGCCGCGAAGTTCCCCGAGCCCCTGGACGTTCCCGGCCGCCCCGTCCCCGTGCACACGCCGGGGCATACCGACGGCCACTGCGCCTATCACCTGCCCGAGGCCGGAGTGCTCATCACCGGCGATGCCCTGATCTCCGCACATCCCACCTCGCGGACGCGGGGCCCGCAGCTGCTGCCCCGGATGTTCCACCACGACTGGGCCGGGGCCGTCGCCGCGCTGGATGATCTGGGCGGGCTCGACGCCGACGTCCTCCTGCCCGGCCATGGACCGGCCTACCACGGTTCAGCGGCCGAGGCCGTGGAACGCGCGCGCCCGGTGTGAGTCACCGGTCGTGCGCGCGGCGGCCGCGCTGCTCCGACCGTGGGGGACGCCGTTGTCATGCGGGTCAGGCCGGCGCATTCAGGTCCAGTGTGCGTTGCGGGTGAGGACAGAGGCGGTGGCCAGGAGCAGGGCGGCGGCCGGGGGCAGGTGGTCGCGGCGCCAGACGATGTCGAGGTCGAAGGTGGGCAGGCCGGGGTCGGTCAGGGGCACTGCGGCGATGTCGGCGGAGGCGAGGGCCCGCGCCATCGAGGCGGGCACGAGCGTGAAGCTGGCGCGGTCGTCCAGGCGGGGGTGGCGCAGGCCGGGTATCGGGTCCTCCCGCCAGGCGAAGGCTTCGCCGGTCTGGTCCAGCGCGGCCCGCAGGAGGGCGTAGTGGGCGGGTGCCAGGTGCGGCGAGTAGAAGTAGAAGGTCTGTCCGGCGAAGTCGCGCAGGGCCACGCCCGTGCGGCCGGCGAAGGGGTGGCGGGCGTCGACCAGCGCCCAGAACGCCTCGCGGCGCAGCGGCTGGCGGGCGTAGCCGGGACGGTCGGGCACCGTGTGCGACAGCACCAGGTCCACCTCGCCGTCGGACAGCGCGGCGTCCAGGTCGGGTGACCAGCCTTCGCGGGCCTGGACGCGGAGGGCGGGGTGGCGGTCGCGGGCGGCGGCGATGAGCCGCGGCAGGGTGTCGTAGGCGGCCGACAGGACGTAGCCCACGCGTGCGGTTCCCAGTTCGCCGCGTCCGGCCAGCACGGTCCGCTCCACGAGCCGGTCGGTGCGGGTGAGGATCTCCCGGGCGCCTTTGACGAAGACGGCGCCGGCCTCGGTGAGGCGCACCGGCCGGCGTTCGAACAGCGGCGTGCCGAGGCGGTGTTCGAGGTCGCGGATCTGCCGGCTGAGGGGCGGCTGCGCCATGTGCAGACGCCGCGCGGCGGCGCTGAAGCTCTGCTCCTCGGCGACCGCGAGAACATACCGCATCAGCCGCAGATCGACCTCCATACCCTCAATGTATCGAGCGAGACTTTTTCGATCTTCGACAGCGGGCGGCCAGAGCTCCGACAATCCTGGGGTGACCAGCTGTCCGTCCCGCCGGCGTCGCCTGCTCGTGCTGGCGACCTGCTGCATGAGCCTGTTCATCGTCAGCCTCGACAACACCGTCCTGCAGATCGCCCTGCCGTCCCTCCAGCGGGAGCTGGAGGCGTCGCTGTCGGGCCTGCAGTGGACGATCGACGCCTACACCCTGGTGCTGGCCTCGCTGCTGATGCTCGCCGGGTCGATGGCCGACCGGTTCGGGCGGCGGCGCGTGTTCATGATGGGACTGGTCGCCTTCACCGCGGGCTCGGCGCTGTGCTCGCTGGCCGCGAGCCTGCGGATGCTGGTGGTCTTCCGGATGGTGCAGGCCGTCGGCGGCTCGATGCTCAACCCGGTGGCCATGTCGATCATCACCCACACCTTCACCGACCGCCGTGAACGCGCCCGCGCCATCGGAGTCTGGGGATCGGTGGTGGGCCTGTCGATGGCGGTGGGCCCCCTGGTCGGTGGGCTGCTTGTGGAGGGCGCGGGCTGGCGTTCGATCTTCTGGCTCAACGTGCCCGTCGGCCTGACCGCCCTGCTGCTGACCTGGGCGCTGGTCCCCGAGTCGCGCGCCGACACGGCCCGCCGCGCCGACCCGGTCGGCCAGATCCTGGTCATGGCGCTGCTGGCGGTCCTCACCTACACGATCATCCAGGCCCCCGAGCACGGCTGGGCCTCCCTCACCACCGTGCTGCCGGCGTGCCTGGTCCTGGCCTTGGCCGCGGCGGTGATCGGCTACGAGCTGCGGCGCGAGGAACCGCTGATCGAGGTGCGGTTCTTCCGCTCGCCGCTCTTCAGCGGCGCCTGCGTCAACGCGGTCGCCGCCTTCGCCACCCTGGGCGGTTTCCTCTTCCTGACCACCCTGTACCTGCAGAACGTGCGGTCCCTCAACGCCCTGCACGCCGGACTGTGGCTGCTGCCCATGGCCGTCATGACCTTCCTGTGCGCCCCGCTGTCGGGCCACCTGGTCGCCCGGAGGGGGCCTCGGCTGCCGATGGTGGCCGCGGGCTGCGCGATCGCCGCCAGCGGCACGCTGTTCGCCGCGTTCGACGGGCAGACCCGCACGTGGACGCTGCTGGTGGGGTGCGCGGTGTTCGGGATCGGCTTCGGGCTCGTCAACGCCCCCATCACCAACACCGCGGTCTCCGGCATGCCCCTGGCCCAGGCCGGTGTCGCCTCCTCCCTGGCCTCCACCTGCCGGCAGACCGGAAGCGCCCTGGGCGTCGCGGTGATCGGAGCCGTCCTGGCCTCCCGCATCGATCCCGGCGCCTACGCCGACACCTTCACCGCGGCCGCCCGTCCGGCCTGGTGGGTCATCGCCGGATGCGGCCTGGCCGTCCTCACCGTCGGATGGTTCACCGCCTCCGGCCGCACCCCGCCGCGCCCCGCCCCTGACGCCGCCGCGTCCCCGGCGCCGGTGACGCCGCTGTCCTCGTCGTGACCGCGTGCGGGGGCGCCTTCACGCCTGGAGGGTGGCGCCCCCGTCGACGAGCAGGTTCTGCATGGTGATGTGCCGTGCCCGGTCGGAGGCCAGGAAGACGACGGCGTCGGCGATGTCGGCCGGGTCGGCGATGCGGCCGAGGGGGATGCCGACGCGGAACCGCTCCGGATCCCCGGCGATCACCCGCGCGGCGTCGTCGTCGGACGTCCACAGCAGGCGCTGCATCGCCGTGTCGGTCGAGCCGGGGGACACCACGTTGCAGCGGATGCCGCTGCCGGCCAGTTCCAGCCCCAGGCAGCGGGCCAGCATGGTCGCGGCGGCCTTGGAGGCGGCGTAGGCGGCCATGCCCATGCGGGGCACCGAGGCGGCGTTGGACCCGACGACGACCAGCGTGCCGTCCCGGCGCGGCACCATCCTGCGGGCGATCTCGCGGAGAACGGTGAACACGCCGGTGGCGTTGACCGCGAAGGTGGCGGCCCAGTCCTCGTCGGTCGTGTCGCACACCGACGCGGGCCGCAGGACGCCGGCGGCCGACACCCCGATGCCGATCGGGCCGAGCGTGCGCTCCACGTCGTCGACGACGCGCGCGACGGCCGCGCAGTCCGCGACGTCGGCGGTGAAAGGCGTCACACGTTCGGGGAACCTGTCGGCCGCCTTCCGCGCCCCCGGGCCGTCGAGATCGACCGCGGCGACCGCGGCCCCCGCGCGGACCAGCGCCTCGACCACCGCCGCGCCGATCCCGCCGCCGGCCCCGGTCACCAGCGCGACCTTCCCCGCGATGCCCGCTTCCGCGCCTCCGGTCGTGGCCATCCGATGCACCCTCTTCCGCTCCGCCTTAGGTGAGGCTAACCTTTCACAAAGTTCGCGCTTAGGTTAGCCTCACCTAAGTCACCCCGGAAGTGGTGATGGCGACCGACCTCGGCGTCCCAGAGGGCGGCACGCCGAAGTCACGGCGGCGATACGGGCACCGTGCGGCGGTCGCCGAACCTCAGCGAAAGGGGAAACCTCGACGTGTCCTCACCTGTGCTGGACCGGCCACGGCCCGCGCATCGGGCGGCGGACCTGCTCGCCGCGTACCTGCCGGGCTCGTTCTACTTCTCATCGCCGCGCGGTTCGCTGCTCGCCGACGGCGTCCACTCCTTCGTCCGGGGGGCCGGGCACGGGTCCCACGCCCGCGCCGCGGCCGAAGCCCTCGACGCGGCGGCGGGCGTGCTGGCGGAGCCCCTGGTGGTCGGCGCCATCGGGTTCCGTCCCGACGCGGCGAGCAGCCTGGTCGTCCCGGCCGTGGTGCGCCGCGCCGGCGCGCCGGAGGCTCCGCTTGCGGGAGCCGCGCCGACGGCCGCCGGCCCGGCCTCGTGGACGGTCACGCCGCGGCCGGCCCCGGACGCGTACGCCGACGGAGTCCGCCGGGCCCTGCAGCTGATCGGCGGCGGCGACCTCGACAAGGTCGTGCTCGCACGCTGCCTGGAGCTGACGGCGGACGCCCCCGTCCCCGTGCCGGCCCTGCTCGCCCGCCTGGTGCGGGCCGATCCCGCGACCCACGCCTTCGCGGTCGACGTCACCGCCCCGGGCGACCCGGCCACCCGCACGCTGGTCGGCGCGAGCCCCGAACTGCTCGTCGCGCGGCACGGCGACCGGGTGGTGGCCAACCCGCTCGCCGGATCGCGGCCGCGCGCCGGCGACCAGGCGCTGGACCGCGAACGCGTGGCGGAGCTGACGGCCTCCGAGAAGGACCGCGACGAGCACGCCCACGTGGTGTCCCAGGTCGCCGAGGTGCTCGGCCGGTTCTGCGGCGAACTGCACGTGCCCGCCGACCCCGAGGTGATCGGCACCCCGACGATGTGGCACCTGTCGAGCCGCATCACCGGGCGCCTGGCGGACCCGGCCGACCCCGGGTCGTCGGCGCTGGCGCTGGCCGAGGCGCTGCACCCCACGCCCGCGGTGTGCGGGGTGCCCACCGCGCGGGCGCGCGACACCATCGCGGCCCTGGAGCCGGAGGACCGCGGCTACTACGCCGGGCTCGTCGGCTGGACCGGTCTCGGCGGCGACGGGGAGTGGGTCGTCACCATCCGCAGCGCCGAGGTGTGCGACCGGGCCGTCCGGCTGTTCGCCGGCGCCGGGATCGTCGCCGGTTCGGACCCGGAGGCCGAGCTGGCCGAGACCACCGCCAAGTTCGCCACCATGCTGCGCGCCCTCGGGGTGCGCGACGCGGCCACCGTGGAGGGCTCCGCGTGAGCGCGACCGAACACCCCGGACCCGACCACGTTCCCTGGCCGCCCGAGGTGGCGGCCCGTTACCGCGCGTCCGGCCACTGGCGCGGGCAGACGTTCGGCAGGCTGCTCACCGCGTTGGCGGCCGCCTACCCCCGCCGCACCGCGGTGGTGGGCGAACAGGCCGGGACGACGGTGCGCTGGACCTACGCCGAACTCGACGAGCGGGCCCACCGGATCGCCGCGGGGCTGGCCGACCTGGGCGTCAAGGCGGGCGACCGGGTGGTGCTGCAGCTGCCGAACATCCCCGAATTCGTGCCGGTCGTCTTCGGGCTCTGGCGCGCCGGCGCCTGGCCGGTGTTCGCGCTGCCCGCGCACCGCCACACCGAGCTGCGGCACTTCGCCGCGCACACCGAGGCCGTCGCGATCATCACCGTCGACCGGCACGAACGGCACGACCACGCGGCCACCGCACGCGCCGTCGCCGCGGACGTGCGCTCGGTCCGGCACGTGCTGACCGTCGACTCGGAACAGTTTCACGACCTGGCCGCGACACCGCCGCGCGAGCTGCCCGACCCCGACCCGGAGGGCGTGGCGTTCCTGCAGCTGTCCGGCGGGAGCACGGGCGTGCCCAAGCTCATCCCGCGCACCCACGACGACTACATCTACAGCGTCCGGGAGAGCGCCCGGATCTGCGCGCTGCGCCCTGAGAGCGTCTACATGGCCGCGCTTCCGGTGGCGCACAACTTCCCGCTGAGCTCGCCGGGGGTGCTGGGCGCCCTGCATGCGGGCGCGGCGGCCGTCCTGGCGCCGAGGCCGGACGCCGACACCGCGTTCCGGCTGATCGAGACCGAGCGCGTGACGATCACCGGTGTGGTGCCTCCGCTGGCCGCGGCGTGGGTGCAGGCCGCGGCGCGCACCGAACGCGACCTGTCCAGCCTGCAGGTGCTGCTCGTCGGCGGGGCCAAGTGCGGCCGCGAGCTGGCCGAGCGGATCGGGCCCGCGCTGGGCTGCCGCCTGCAGCAGGTGTTCGGGATGGCCGAGGGGCTGGTCTGCTACACCCGGCTCGACGACCCCGACGACATCGTGCTCGGCACCCAGGGGCGGCCCATCTCGCCCGACGACGAGATTCGCATCGTCGACCCCGACGACCCCGCGGCCCCCTCCGACGCGGAGGTGGAGCCCGGCCGGGTCGGCGCCCTGCTGACCCGCGGCCCCTACACGATCCGCGGCTACTACCGGGCCGCCGAGCACAACGCGGCGGCGTTCACCCCGGACGGCTTCTACCGCACCGGCGACCTGGTGCGCCGGCACCCCTCCGGGCACCTGGAGGTCGTCGGCCGCGCCAAGGAGCAGATCAACCGGGGCGGCGAGAAGGTGGCCGCGGAGGAGGTCGAGAACCATCTGATGGCCCACCCCCAGGTGCTCGACGCCGCCGTCGTCGCCGTGCCCGACGAGTACCTCGGCGAACGGACCTGCGCCTACGTCATCCCCACCGCCGGCGCCCGCCCCACCGGGCCCGAACTGCGCCGCTTCGTCCGCGAGCGCGGCGTCGCGGCGTTCAAGGTGCCGGACCTGGTCATGGTCGTCGAGGAGTTCCCGGTGACCGGGGTCGGCAAGACCAGCAAGCGCGAGCTGCGGGCGGCGCTGGCCGCCCGCACCGAGAAGGGGTGAAGTCCTGGTGTCACTGCCGAGCATTCAGCCCTACCGGCCGCCCACCGCGGACGAGATCCCGGCCGGCCGGGTGGACTGGCGGCCCGACCCGGCCCGGGCGGCGCTGCTGGTCCACGACATGCAGCGCTACTTCCTGGCCCCGTTCGCGGGCGCCCCGGTGCCCGAGGTGACCGTTAACATCGGCAGGCTGCTCGCGGCGGCCCGCGAGCAGCAGATGCCGGTGTTCTACACCGCCCAGCCGGCGCGCCAGGAACCCGCCGATCGGGGCCTGCTCACCGAGTTCTGGGGCGCCGGCATCGGCGCGGTCATCGACGCCGACCCGCGGGCCGCCGACATCGTCCCCGAGCTGGCCCCCGAGCCGGGCGACCGCGTCCTGGTCAAATGGCGCTACAGCGCCTTCCAGCGCAGCACGTTCGCCGAGGAGCTGGCCGCGCGGGGATGCGACCAGCTGCTCGTCACCGGCGTCTACGCGCACATCGGCTGCCAGGCCACGGCCGTCGAGGCGTTCATGCGCGACATCCGCCCGTTCCTGGTGGCCGACGCGGTCGCCGACTTCTCCCGCCAACGGCACGACCAGGCCTGCGAGTACGTCGCGCAGCGCTGCGGCGCCGTGCTCACCACCGCCGACGCCGTGACCGCGCTCACGGCGTCCGCACCGATCGGAGGTACCCGATGAGCGGCACGCCCGCCCTGTCCGCCGACCGCGTCCGGGCCGACGTCGCCGCCCTGCTCGGCTGCGCCCCGGAGGAGATCGCCCCCGACGAGAACCTGTTCGACCGCGGGCTCGACTCCGTCCGGATCATGACGCTGGTCGAGCGGTGGCGCGCGGCCGGCGCCACCCACCTGGAGGTGCCCGACCTGGCCGAGCGGCCCGAGCTGGCGCACTGGACGGCCCTGCTGGAGGGCGCGTGAGCAGGATCGTCTCCCGAGACCGCCACCTGTCCCGAGACCGCCACCTGGAGCGGATCGCGCAGGTCCGGGCCGGAACACGGGCCGAAAAGGTGCCCTACCCGATCCGCATCCGCCGGACCGAGGTGGTGCGCACCGCGATGGTCGGTGCGGGCCTGATCCGGGTGACGCTCGGCGGCCCCGGAACGGCGGGGTTCGAGTCCCACGCCCCCGACGAGCACGTCAAGATCGTCTTCCCCGACCCGGACGGGACGCTGCGCCTGCCCGAACCGGACGGGCTGATGCTGCGGTGGCCGAGGCCGTCCCCCACCACCAGGGAGTACACGGTGCGCAGCTACGACGCGCAGACCGGTGAGCTGGCCATCGACATCGCCCTGCACGACGGCGGCCTGGCCTCGGACTGGGCCCGGTCCGCCGAGCCCGGCGACCCGGTGCACGTCGCGGGCCCGCCCGGCGGGCTGATCGTGCCGCACGCCTACGACCGGTACCTGCTCGCGGGCGACATCACCGCGCTCCCCGCGATCGCGCGGCGCCTGGAGGAACTGCCCCGCACCGCGGCCGGCTGGGCGTTCATCGAGGTCGCCGACGCCGCGGAGGAGATCGAGCTGTCGGCGCCCGAGGACGTCCAGGTGCGCTGGCTGCACCGCGGCGACCGGCCGCCCGGAACCGGCGACCTGCTGGAACGCGCCGTCCGCTCGGTCGCCGTCCCGGACGGGCAGCGCGTCTACGTGTGGATCGCCGGCGAGGCCGGAACGCTCAAACCGCTGCGCCGCTGGGTGCGCGACGAACTGCGCCTCGACAAAGGCGACTACGACATCACCGGCTACTGGAAACGCGGCGTCGCCGACTACGACGACGACCACGAGCACTGAACCCGTCCCCCAACCCCCATTCCCCGAGGAACACATGTTTACTGGTCGAACGGTACGTCGCTGCGCAGCCCTGCTGCTCGCACTCGCCCTGACGGCGACCGGCTGCGGGTCGAGCGGCGACGACGGCACTGCGGCGGCCGAAGGCGGCACCAGGGTGTTCAAGGCCGACAACGGCAGCATCACCATCCCGGCCAAGCCGCAGCGGGTCGTCGCCACCGGCTACGCCGTGCCGCCCCTGATCGAGGCCGGCGCGCCGCTGGTCGGCATCTCGACCTGGAAGCGCGGCGTGCCGATGATGGACGCCCAGACCAAGGCCACCTATGACCGGCTGCCCAAGGTCGCCGGGGAGCAGGCGGCCGAGACCAACTACGAGGCGATCGCCAAGGCCAAGCCCGACCTCATCGTCATCGGCGTGCCGGCACCGGTGCTCGGCGACATCGACGTCAACCGCCTGAAGTCCATCGCGCCCGTCGTGGCGATCGGCCCGACCGTCCCGCGCGCGTGGCGCGAACTGTCGCGCCGCCAGGCCGACGCGGCCGGGGTGCTGCAGAAGTACGACGCCACCAAAACGCAGTACGAGGCCAAGGCCGCCCAGCTCGCCGCCAAGTACAAGGACGTCCTGCCGAAGCTGAAGTTCGCCCACGTCGGCGCGTACGGCGAGGTCAGCAAGGGCAACTTCCAGCGCGAGTTCGACGGGTCCTGGGGCACCAACGTCGCCAACGACATCGGCGCCAAGTACTACGGCCAGGTCAAGCAGAAGGGAACCGGCTCGCGCAGCGTGAGCGAGTACCCCTCGATCGAGGAGCTGCCCAGCGCCTTCGCCGAGGCCGACGCCATCACCTACTCGGTCAACACCGACGGCTCGGTGCCCGAGTCCGTCAAGTACGTGCTCGACTCCGACCTGTGGAAGAACCTTCCCGCGGTCAAGGCCGGCCGCACCTACCCGATCCGCTACACCGAGGCCGCGACCTACCGGCAGGCCATGATGACCCTGGACGCGATCGACAAGTCGTTCGCGCCGCTGCTGAAGCAGTGACGGCCGCGGGCCGCGAGGCCGGAGTGCGGCGGCCCGAGCGGACGGGCGCGGCGGCCGGGCAGGCCGCCGTGCTCGCCGCGGGCGTGGCGCTGCTCGCCGCCGTCGCCGTGGTCAGCATCGGCGTCGGCGCCCACCGGGTCGCGCCCGGCGAGGTGGTGCGCGCCCTGGTCGCCTACGACGGCTCCGCCGACCAGATGATCGTCCGGGACGTCCGCGCGCCCCGGGCGCTGCTGGCCGTCGGCGTGGGCGCCGCGCTGGCCGTGGCGGGCGTGCTGGTCCAGACGCTGTCGCGCAACCCGCTGGCCGAGCCGGGCATCCTCGGCGTCACCGCGGGCGCCGGGTTCGCGGTGACCGTGGGGTCGGCGCTCGGGGCGGCCGCCGCCCCCGCCGGCCAGCTCGCGGTCGCCACGGCCGGGGCGGTGCTGGCCGCCGTGCTGGTGTACGCGGTCGGCCGGTCCTCGCCGCTGCGCCTGGTGCTCACCGGGGTGGCGCTGAGCGCGGTGCTGTCGGGCGTCTCCCTCGGCATGCGGCTGATGCTGCCCGACGTGTTCGACCAGTACCGGTTCTGGTCGGTCGGGTCGCTCGCGGGCCGGGAACGCGCCCCGCTGGCCCTGCCGCTGGCGGCGATCGGCATCGCCGTCGTCGGCGCGCTGCTGCTCGGCCGCGCGCTGAACGCCGTCGCGCTCGGCGACAACGTGGCGCACGCGCTCGGCGTGAGCGTCACGCGGGTCCGGTCCACCGCGCTCGTGCTGATCACGGTCCTGGCGGGGGCGGCGACGGCGGTGGCCGGGCCGATCATGTTCGTCGGGCTGATCGTGCCGCACGCGGTGCGCCCGCTGGCGCGCGGCTCGGTGCCGTGGCTGACCGTCCACGCCGCGGTCTTCGGCGCGGTCCTGCTGCTGCTCGCCGACATGGGCTCCCGGGTGCTGCTGCCGACGGGCGAGGTGCCGGTCGCCATCGTGACCGCCTTCATCGGCGGGCCCGTGCTGATCTGGGCGGTCCGGCGGTACGGGGCGGGGGCGTCGTGAGCGTGCTCGTGCTGCGCGCGGGCGGCCGCGCCGTCCACCTCGAACGCCGGACGCTGGTGCTGTCGGCGGCACTGGTGGCGGCGATGCTCGGCCTGGGCCTGCTCGGCCTGTGCTACGGCGCGGAGTGGGCCACTCCGGGCGAGGTCGCCGCCGCGCTGGCCGGGACGGGCGACGCCGAGGTCGTGATCCGGGACTGGCGGCTGCCGCGGGTGCTGGCCGCGCTGGTGTTCGGCGCCGCCCTCGGAACGTCCGGGGCGATCTTCCAGAACCTCACCCGCAACCCCATGGGCAGCCCCGACGTCATCGGCCTGGACGCCGGCGCCTACACCGGCGCGCTGGTGGCGCTGACCGTGCTGTCGGGGACGTCGACGCAGCTGGCGGTGTGCTCGGTGGTGGGCGGGCTGCTCGTCGCCGCGGTCATCTACCTGCTGTCGATGGACGGCGGGCTGTCCGGGCTGCGCCTGGTCGTCGTCGGCATCGCCGTCAACGCCGTGGTGACGGCGCTGAACTCCTGGATCGTGCTGCGCGCCGACCTGGAGGTCGCCATCGCCGCGGTGGGGTGGAGCGCCGGGTCGCTCAACGGCGTCGACTGGGCCGACCTGACGATCCCGCTGTGGGCCATCGCGGTGCTCCTGGCGCTGATGGCGGCCGGGTCCCACGCCATGCACCAGGCCGCGCTGGGCGACGCCGTCGCCACCGCCACCGGGGTCGGGCTGCGGCGGCTGCGGCTGCTGATGGTGGTGGCCGGGGTCGGCCTGACCGCGACCGTCACCGCGGTGGCCGGGCCGATCGCGTTCATCGCGCTGGCCGCGCCGCAGATCGGGCGCCGGCTGGCCCGGGCCCCCGGGGTGCCGCTGCTGCCCGCCGCGCTGACCGGCGCGGTGCTGCTGCAGGCCGCCGACCTGGCCGCCCAGGCGCTGCTGGCGCCCGTGTCGCTGCCCGTCGGCGTGGTCACCACCGCGATCGGCGGCTGCTATCTCCTCTGGCTGCTCACCCAGGAAGTGAGGCGACCATGACCGAGCCGAGCGGACGCACCGGGCGGCGCGGCGCCGCCCGGCTGCGCGCCCAGGACCTCACGCTGCGCTACGGGGACCGCGTCGTCTCCACGCGGCTGAGCATGGACGTCCCGGACGGCGCCTTCACCGCCATCGTCGGCCCCAACGCCTGCGGGAAGTCGACGCTGCTGCGCGCGTTCGTCCGGCTGCTGCGCCCCGCCGAGGGCAGCGTGCGGTTCGACGACCGCGACGTCGCCTCCTACCGGGGCAAGGCCCTGGCCCGCACGCTCGGATTCCTGCCGCAGGACCCGCTGGCCCCCGACGACGTCAAGGTCCGCCAGCTCGTCGCCCGCGGACGCTACCCGCACCAGGGGCCGCTGGCGGTGTGGTCGCAGCGGGACGAGGACGCGGTCGCCGAGGCGATGCGCACCGCAGGCGTCGCCGACCTCGCCGACCGGCCCGTGGCCGAACTGTCCGGCGGGCAGCGGCAGCGCGCCTGGATCGCGATGGCGCTCGCCCAGGACACCGAGTACCTGCTGCTGGACGAGCCGACCTCGTTCCTCGACATCACCCACCAGTACCGCCTGCTCGCGCTGCTCGCGCGGCTGCGGGACGAGGGCCGCACCGTCATCGCGGTGCTGCACGACATCAACCAGGCCTGCCGGTACGCCGACCACATAGTCGCCATGCGCGACGGCCGGATCGTCGCCGAGGGCGCCGCGGCCGACATCGTCGACGCCGCGCTGCTGCGCAAGGTCTTCGACCTGCCGTGCGTCGTCGTGCCGGACCCGGTCACCGGCACCCCGATGGTCGTCCCGGACCTCACCCACGAGCACCTCTCCACGGCCTCCAGGAGTGTGAGTTGAGCACCGTCCGCCACCAGACCCGCCCGCCCGCCGACACGTCGGCGACCGGCCCCGCCCTGGAGCTGACCAGCGCCCAGCTCGGCATCTGGAACGCCCAGCGGCTGGAGCCGGACTCGCGCTACTACCTGGTCGGCGACGTGGTGGAGATCTCCGGCGACCGGCCCGTCGACGCCCGGCTGCTCGCCGAGGCGATCCGGGCCACCGCCGCCGAGGCCGAGAGCCTGCGGCTGCGGGTGTTCGACACTCCCGACGGACCGCGCCAGGTGATCGGCGAGGTGCCCGGGCCGCCGGAGATCGTCGACGTGTCCGCCGAACCGGACCCCGCCGCGGCCGCGGCCGCGCTGGTCGCCGCCGAGCGCCGCCGCGCCGCCGACGCCGCCCGCGAGATGGTGGACCGCAGGCTGTTCTTCCAGACGGTCATCCGCCTGTCCGAGCGGGAGGTCTGGTACTCCCAGCTCGGCCACCACCTGGTCTTCGACGGCTACACCGCGGCGATGCTGGCCCGCCGGACCGCCGCGCACTACACCGCGCTGGCCACCGGCGCCCCCGCGCCGCCGTCGCCGTTCGGGCGGTTCGAGAACCTGGTCGAGACCGACCGCGCCTACCTGGCCGGCGAGCAGTTCGAGCGGGACCGCGCGTACTGGCTGGACCGGCTCACCCCGCTGCCCGACCTCGGGTCCGGCGCCGAACCGGCGCCCGGCCCCGCCGACCGTACGCTGAGCGCCCGCGCGGTCGTGTCGGCGGAGGAGTTCGCCCGGCTCCGCGCGTTCGCCGACGGGGAGGGCGTCACCTGGGGCGAGGCGCTCATCGCCTGCTATGCGGCGTTCCTGCACCGCCGGCTCGGGCAGACCGACGTCGTGTTCGCGCTGCCGCTGATGTGCCGGACGGGCCCGGAGCTGCGGACGCCCGGCATGGCGGTGAACGTGCTGCCGCTGCGGGTCGCCGTCCACGGCGGCGACCGGCTGGGGGAGCTGGCCCGGCGGATCGCGGCGGCGATGCGGGAGATGCGCGCGCACCAGCGGTACCGGGGCGAGAACCTGCCCCAGGACCTGGGCGTGCCCGGCGCCGGCGCGCTGCTGCACGGACGCGGCGTCAACCTCAAGGTGTTCGACCTCG
The DNA here is from genome assembly GCF_030269545.1 of Actinomadura sp. NBRC 104425. Lineage (GTDB taxonomy): Bacteria > Actinomycetota > Actinomycetes > Streptosporangiales > Streptosporangiaceae > Spirillospora > Spirillospora keratinilytica. Next base: position 347,589 of record NZ_BSTN01000004.1, read on the forward strand.
CACTGGACTTCGCCGGCGCCCGCGGGGTGATGCGCAACGTCGCGGGCGGGCCGCCGGAGGACATGGGCCTGAGCGTCCTGCCGACCCCGGACGGCGGCCTGCTGCTGGGGTTCGAGGTCGACGCCCGCACCCACGACCAGGCGAGCGTCGACCGCAAGCCGGCCGAGCTGCACCGCCTGGTGACCGCGCTGACCGCGCCGGACGCTCCCCCCGTCGGCCGGGTCGAGCTGGTCGAACCCGCCGAGCGCGAGCGGCTGCTCGACGAATGGGCCAGCCCCGCCCCGCCCGGCGCACCCCGCGACGTGCCCGCCGTGCTGGACGAGCTGGCCGCGGCGCACCCCGACCGGACCGCTCTCGTGCACGGCGCGGACCGGCTGTCCACCCGCGACCTGGCCGAGCGCGTGCACCGCCTGGCCCGTGCGCTGCGCGCCCGGGGCATCGGCCCGGACGACGTCGTGGCGCTCGCCCTGCCCCGCTCCACCGACCTGGTCGTCGCGCTGCTGGCGGTGCTGGACGCCGGGGCCGCGTTCCTCCCGCTGGACCTGGAGCATCCGGCCGAGCGCACGCGCGAGCTGCTCGCCGACGCCGAACCCGCCCTCGTCCTCACCACCGAGGCCGCCGCGCACCTGGCCGGAGGCCTCCGCCTGGACGCGCCCGACACCCGGGCGGAGCTGGCGCAGCTGCCGGGCGAGCCGCTGGCGCCGGACGAACTCGCCGCCCCCCGCCACCCCGACCACCTCGCCTACGTGATCTACACGTCGGGGTCCACCGGCCGGCCCAAGGGCGTGCTCGGCCGGACCGGCGCGCTGGCGCGGCTGCTGCACCACCACCGCGCCACCGTCGTCGCCGAGGCGGAGCGGGCCGCGGGGCGGCGGCTGCGCGCCGCGCACACCTACTCGTTCGCGTTCGACTCGGCCCTGGACCAGCTGCTGTGGCTGCTGTGCGGGCACGAGCTGCACCTGTACGACGCGGCCCTGGCCCGCGACGCCGAGGCGCTGCTGGCCGCCTACGCCAGGGACCGGATCGACGTGGTCGACACCACCCCGTCGATGGCCGCCCCGCTGATCGACGCGGGCCTGCTCGACGGCGGCCGCCGGCCGTCGCTGCTGGTGCTCGGCGGGGAGGCCGCGCCGCCGGCGCTGTGGCGCAGGGTCGCCGCGTCCGGCGTCGCGGCGCGCAACATGTACGGCCCCACCGAGGCCACGGTGGACAGCACGACCGCCCGCATCGGCGGCGACGACCCGACGATCGGCCTGCCGCTGGGAGGCACCCGGATCTACCTGCTCGACAACGGGCTGCGGCCGGTGCCGCCCGGCGAGCGCGGCGAACTGTACCTGGCCGGGCCGCACCTGGCCCGCGGATACCTGAACCGGCCCGGCGCGACGGCCGAGCGGTTCGTGGCCGACCCGTTCGCGGGCCCGGGGCGGCGGATGTACCGCACCGGCGACCTCGCCCGCTGGGTGCCCGGCCGCGGCCTTGAGTACCTCGGCCGGGACGACGGCCAGGTCAAGATCCGCGGCCATCGGGTGGAGGTCGGCGAGGTCGAGGCCGCGCTCGGCGCGCTGCCCGGGGTGAGCGCGGCCGCCGCGGCCGTCCGGACCGACGGCGGCCCGGCCCGGCTGGTCGGCTACGTCGTCCCGGCGGCGTCCGGCGGCGGCCCGGTCACCCCCGAGTCGGTGCGCGGCGCGCTCGCCGAGCGGGTGCCCGACCACCTGGTTCCGGCGGCGGTGGTGGTGCTGGACGAGCTGCCGCTGACCCCCAACGGCAAGGTGGACCGCGCGGCGCTGCCCGCCCCCAGGGCCGCGGGCGGCGGCCGGGCCGCGCGCACCGAACGGGAGCGCGCACTCTGCACGGCCGTCGCCGACGTGCTCGGCCTGGAACGGGTCGGCGCCGACGACGACTTCTTCTCCCTCGGCGGCGACAGCATCACCGCGATCGGCGTCAGCAGCCGCCTGCGGGCGCACGGCCTGGACGTCCGGCCGCGCGACCTGCTCTCCCGGCGCCCCCTGGCCGCCATCGCGGCCGACGCCGAGGAGCGGACCGCCTCGGCCGCGGCGCCCGACGACCCGGTCGGCCCGGTCCCCGCGCCGCCGATCGTGCGCGCGCTGCTCGACCCGCACCCCGACGTCCGCGACATCGCCGGGTACGCGCAGTGGACCGCGCTCGCCGTCGACGAGCCGCTCGCCCTCGCCGACCTCGTCGACGGCGTGCAGGCCGTGCTGGACCGGCATGACGCGCTGCGGCTGCGCCTGGACGCCGCCGCGGACCGCCCCTTCGGGCTGGAGGTCCGTCCGCGCGGCGCGGTGTCGGCCGCGCGGATCGTCACCGAGACGGGGGAGGGGGAGACCGGTGCGCTGGCCGGGCGGCTGGCGTCCGCCCTCGACCCGCAGACCGGCGACATGCTGCGGGTGGCGCTGCTGCGGACCGGCGAAGGGGCGCCGGACCGGCTCGTGATCGCAGCCCACCACCTCGTCATCGACGGGGTGTCCTGGCGCGTCCTGCTGCCCGACCTGCACGCCGCCTGCACCGCCGCCCGCGACGGACGCCCCGCCGACCCGCCGCCCGCCGGCACGTCGTGGCGGCGCCATGCCGCCCTGCTCGCCGAGCAGGGCGAGACGGGCGCCCGCCGGGCCGAACTCGACCACTGGCGCCGCGCCGTCGACCCCGCCTGCCGCCCGCTGGGCTGCCGCCCCCTGGACCCGGCGCGCGACACCGCCGCCACCGCCGAGCGGTCCACCACGACCGCCTCCCCCGAGGTCACCGCCGCACTGCTCACCACGCTGCCCGCCGCCTACCGCGCCGGGGTCGACGAGGTGCTGCTGGCCGCGCTGGTGCTGGCGCTGCGGTACTGGCGCAGGCGCCGCGGCCTGCCCGTGCAGGACGCGTTCACCGTCACGATGGAAGGCCACGGCCGCGAACAGCTCGCCGCCGGCACCGACCTGTCCCGCACGGTCGGCTGGTTCACCAGCGAATACCCGGTGCGCGTGCCCGCCGACACGGTCCGCGCCGAGGACGACCTCGTCGACGCCCTGGCCGGAGGCGAGGCCGCCGGGCGGCTGCTGCGCGCCGCCAAGGAGGCCAAGCGCGCCGTCCCCGGCGGCGGCGTGGGCTACGGCGTGCTGCGCCACCTCGACCCGGTGACCCGGGCGGAACTCGCGGCCGCGCCGCCACCGGAGGTGCTGCTCAACTACCTCGGCCGGTTCGCCCCGCTGCCCGGCACCGGGTGGCGCCTCCCCGAGCGCGACGCGTTCGCGGTGAACGAACCGCCCGGCAAGGCGCTGGAACAGGTGCTCGCACTCAACTGCTTCGTGCACGAGCCCGGCGAAGGCAGCAACGCCCCGCGGCTGGCGGTCGAGTGGACCGCCGCCACGCGGGTGCTGGACGCGGACGCGGTGGCCGGCCTGCAGAGCGCCTGGGAGGCCGCACTGGCCGGCCTCGCCGTGCACGCCGCCGGGATCGGACCGGACGGCGGCGGCCTCACCCCCTCGGACCTGCCCCTGGTCACCCTGGACCAGGCCGACATCGACGCCCTCGAACGCCGCCGCCGCATCGCCGACGTCCTGCCCGCCACGCCGCTGCAGGTGGGGCTGTCCTTCCACACGCTCGCGCGCGGCGACGAGGACACCGACGTCTACGTCGTCCAGGCGGTCACATCCCTGCTCGGCGAACTGGACCCCGAACGCATGGCCGCGGCGGCGCGGGAGCTCCTGCGCCGGAATCCGGCGCTGCGGATCCACCTGGCCGTCACGGCGGCGGGCGACGTCGTCCAGGTGGTGCCCGCGGACGTCGACCTGGCCTGGCGGCACGTCGACCTGTCCTCCTGCGACCCCGGCGAACGCGCCGACCGGCTCGCCGCGCACCTCCAGGTGGAGCTGGACCGCCCGTTCGACCCGGCCGAGCCGCCGCTGATCCGCTTCCTGCTGTGCACGCTCGGGCCCGACGACCACCGGCTGGTCATCACCAACCACCACGCGCTGCTCGACGGATGGTCCATGCCGCTGGTCGGCCGCTCCCTGCTGGCGATCTACGCCGAGCTCGGCGGCGGCCCCGCGGCACCGCAGGCGCACCCGCCCGCCGAATACTTCCGGTGGCTGGCGGGCCGGGACCGGCAGGCCGCGCTGCGGGCGTGGCGGGACGCGCTGGCGGGCGTCGAGGAGGGCACCCGGCTGGCGCCCGCGGCCGCGGACGCCCGGGTCGAGCGGCCCGGGCGGGTGACCGTCGACCTGGGCGCCGAGCTCAGCGAACGGCTGCGCGCGCTGGCCCGCGCCCGCGGGGTGACCCTGACCACGGTGCTGCAGACGGCCTGGGGCCTGCTGCTCGGCAGGCTCACCGGACGACGCGACGTCGTCTTCGGCTGCCCGGTCTCCGGCCGTCCCCCCGAGATCGACGGCGTCGAGGCGATGATCGGCCAGTTCGGCGGCACCATCCCGGTCCGCGTCCGGCACGCCCCGGGCGACACCGTGGCGGACGTGCTGGCCGAGGTGCACGCGCAGAGCGTCGCGCTCGCCGAGCACCACCATGTCGGGCTGCCCGACATCCAGCGCGCCGCGGGCGTCGGCGACCTGTTCGACACGATGCTGGTGATGGAGAACTTCCCGCTGTCGAGCAGGCGGCGGACCACCCTGGCGCCGGGGCTGGACCTGGCGGGCGTGGACATCACCGACGCCACGCACTACCCGCTCACCGTCATCGTCATCCCCGAGGACGAGATCACCGTCGGCCTCGGCTACCAGCCGCACGCCTTCGACGAGGACACCGTGCGGCGCTACGGGCGCTGGCTGCGCAACCTGCTGCGGGAGATGGCCGGCGACCCGGCGCGCCCGGTGGCGCGGGTGCCGATGCTGGACCCCGGCGAACGCGACCGCCTGCTGCGTCTCGGCGACGGCGGCGCGCCCGCCCGGCCCCGGCGCGGCTGCCTGGAGGAGTTCGCCGCGTGGGTGCGCCGCAAGCCCGGCGCCGAGGCGGTGGTGTGCCGCGACCGCAGCCTGACCTACGCGGAGCTGGACCGCAGGGCCAACCGGCTCGCGCACGCGCTCACCGCCCACGGCGTCCGGCCCCAGGACCCGGTCGCGGTGCTGCTCGGCCGCGACGTGGAGATGGTGGTGGCGCTGTTCGGCGTGCTCAAGGCGGGCGCGGTGTACGTGCCGATGGACCCCGGCTACCCGCCCGGCCGGCTGGCGTACATGCTCGGCGACATCGCACCCGCCGCCGCGGTGACCACCGGCGACGCGCTGGAGCGGCTCGGCGGCCGGCTGCCCGCCGAACGCCGCATCCCCCTGCTGCGGCTGGACGACCCGGCCGCCCTCGACGGCCCGGCCGCCTGGGACGCCGACCCCGCCGAGGCGCGCCGCGGCCTGACCGAAGACGCGCTGGCCTACGTCATCTACACCTCCGGCACGACCGGCCGCCCCAAGGGCGTCGCGGTCCCGCACCGCGGCGTGCCCTACCTGGTCGCGCTGCAGGAGGAGGTCGTCGGCGTCACCGAGCACGACCGGTACCTGCACTTCGCCTCGACGAGCTTCGACGTGGCGTTCTGGCAGGCCATGGTGCCGCTGCTGTCGGGCGGCACGTCCGTCATCGTGCCGGAGGAGGCGCGGGTGCCCGGCGACGAGCTGCTCGACTACATCACCGAGCACCGCGTCACCGGCGTGAACCTGCTGCCGTCGTTCCTGGCCGCGATGCCAGACGACCTGACCGTCGACCCCGAGGTGTTCTTCGTCGTCGGCGCCGAGCGGCTCGATCCCGCACTGGCCCGGCGGTGGGGCGACCGGCGGGCGCTGTTCAACGCCTACGGCCCCACCGAGGTCACGGTCAACTCGGTGACCTGGCAGTACGACCCCGACGACGCGGGGCCGCTGCCCATCGGGCGGCCCGACCCGGGCGTGCGCGCCTACGTCCTGGACGGCGGGCTGCAACCGGTCGGCGTCGGCGTGACCGGCGAGCTGTACCTGGCCGGCCCCAAGCTCGCCCGCGGCTACGTCGGCCGGCCCGGCCTGACCGCCCAGGCGTTCGTCGCCGACCCGTTCGGCGGCCCCGGGGAGCGCATGTACCGCACCGGCGACCTGGTGCGGTGGCGGCCCGACGGGCAGCTGGTGTTCCTCGGCCGCGCCGACCACCAGGTCAAGATCCGCGGGTTCCGCATCGAGCCGGCGGAGATCGAGACCGTGCTCGGCCGGCACCCGCACGTCCGGGCCTGCGCGGTGATCGTCAGGGAGGACCGGCCGGGGGACCGCCGCCTGGTCGGCTACGTCATCCCGGTCGACGGCGCCGACCTGGACCCGGACCGGGTGCGCGACGACCTGGCCCGCGAACTGCCCGACCACATGGTGCCGACCGCGCTGGTGGTCATCGACAGGCTGCCGCTGGGCCCCTCCGGCAAGCTGGCCCGGGACGCGCTGCCCGCCCCCGAGCTGCGCGCCGCCGCCCCGGCGCGCGAACCGGCCACGCCCGCTGAGACCGTCCTGCTCGGCGTCGTCCGCGACGTGCTGGGCACCGCCGAGGTCAACCTGGACGACGCGTTCCTCGACATCGGCGGGGACAGCATCGCGTCGCTGCGCCTCGTCTCCCGGGCCAGGCGCCACGGGCTGCGGCTGAGCCCCCGCGACGTCTTCGAGGGACGCACCATCGCCGGGATCGCGGCGCGCGCACAAGGCCCGGACGGCGGCGCCGCCCCGGACGCCTCGGGTGGTCCGGCCGTCGGTGACGCGCCGCTCACACCGGTCATGCGCGACCTGCTGCGCCGCTGCGCCGCGAGCGGCGCGGCCGCGGACGGCTTCTGCCAGTGGACCGAGACTTGCGTCCCGGCGGGCGGCGACACGGCCGTGTGGCGGGCGGTGCTCGACGCGGTGCTGGAGCGGCATGACGTGCTGCGGGCCCACCTCGCCCATCCGGACGGGGCGGACGAGCCGGTGCTGCGCATCCCGCCGGTGGGCGCGGTCACCGCCGCGCAGGTGCTGACGCACGTGCGTGCGGGGGACGGCGACGACCTGCGCACGCTGGTCGACTCCCACATCGCCGCCGCGCGCGCCCGGATGGACCTGCGCACGGGACCGCTGCTGCAGGCCGTGTGGGTCGATGCGGGCCCGACCCGGCCCGGTCGGCTCGCCCTCGTCGCGCACCATCTGATCGTCGACGGCGTGTCCTGGCGCATCCTGCTCGACGACATCGCGCACGCCTACGACGCCGCCACCGCCGGCGGGCGGGGGAGCGCCGCCGTTCCCGAGCTGCCGCGGCACGGGGAGTCCTTCCTCGGCTGGGCACGGTCGCTGCGCGCCGCCGTGGAGCAGCGGCGGGCGGAGCTTCCGCACTGGCGGCGGATCGCCGAAGCGAGTGCGCAAGAACCGCTCACCGGCAAGCCGCGCGACCCCGCCCGGGACACCGCCGCCACCGCGGTCCACCATGAGATGTGGCTGGAACCGGACGTGACGCGGACGCTGCTCACCGCCCTGCCCGCCGCCTACCGCACGACCCCCGACACCGTGCTGCTGACCGCGCTGGCCGCCGCGGTGGGCGACTGGCGCGGCGGCGAGCCGCGGCTGCTGGTCACCCTGGAAAGCCACGGCCGCCCGCCGCACACCCCCGACCGGGCGCGCCCGGTGGACCTGTCCCAGACCGTCGGCTGGTTCACCGCGACCTACCCGGCGCTGGTGGAGCTGCCCGGCGACGGCGGGTTCCCGGAGGCGCTCAAGGCGGTCAAGGAGCAGCTCAACGCCCACGGCGACGGCCTCGGCCACGGCGTCCTCGCCGCGGCGGGGGAGCTCGGCGACGCACCGGAACCGGAGATCAGCTGGAACTACCTCGGCCGGTTCCCCGCGGCCCTGGGCGCGGAGACCGCGTGGCAGCCGCCGCCGGACGCCGAACCGCTCGGCTCGGGCGCGGGCGACGACCTGCCGCTGCCGCACAGCCTGATGATCAACGCGCTGGCCCGCGACGACGGCTCCGGCGACGGCGGCGGCGCCCTGGGCATCCGGTTCACCTGGCCCGCGGCGCTGTTCACCGAGGCGGAGATCACGGCCCTCGCCGACCGCCTCCGGCACGCCCTGGCCCGGCTGGCGGACCCCGCCGTGCTCGACGCGGCCGGGCTCACCCCGTCCGACCTGCCGCTCGTCCGCCTGGACCAGGCCGCGATCGACGCCCTCGAACGAGGCCACCGGGCCGTCGACGTGCTGCCGCTGTCCCCGCTGCAGCAGCTGATGCTGCGGCACTCCCGGACGGCGCGGGCCCTGCACGCACCCGACCCCTACACCGTGCAGTCGACCTTCTCCCTCGCCGGGGCCCTGGACGTCGACGCGCTGCACGCGGCCGGCGCCGACCTGGTCGAACGCCACCCGAACCTGGCGGCGGTGTTCCCCGACGCCCCCGGGCTGGACAACGTGCAGGTGCTGCCCGCCGAGCCCTGCCCGGACCGCCGCGTGATCGACGTGTCCCACCTGTCCGATCCCGACGCCCAACAGCGGCAGGTCGACCGTATCCTCGCCGACGACCTCGCCGAACCCTTCGACCTGGCCGCCGGGCCGCCGCTTCGGCTGACGGTGATCCGGCGCGGCCCCGACCGGGCCGACCTCGTCCTCACCAGCCACCACGTGCTGTCCGACGGCTGGTCGGCGCCGCGCATGCTCGCCGAGCTCTTCGCGTGCTACACCGCCCGCGTGCGCGGCGACGCACCCGGCGACGCCCTGCCCGCCCCGGTCCCGTTCGCCGACTACCTGCGCTGGCGCGCCGCCCGCGACCGGCAGGCCGACCTGGACGCCTGGCGCGCCGAGCTCGACGGCCTGCCCGAGGGCGACCACCTGACCGGCGACGAGCGGGCCGTGCCGGTGGCGCGGCGGCACCCGGAACCGGTGCTGCTGCAGTTCGACGCGGAACTGGTCGACGCGGTCACCCGGACGGCGGCCCGGCACGGGCTGACCCCCAACACGATGCTGCAGGGCGCGTGGGCGGCGGTGCTCGCGGCGCGCTCCCGCCGCCGGGACGTCTGCTTCGGCGCCATGGTCTCCGGCCGCACCCCCGAGGTGGACGGTGTCGAAGAGATCATCGGGCTGCTGGCCAACACCGTGCCGGTGCGCGCCCGGTTCACCGGAACGCTCGCCCGGACCCTGGCCGACCTGCAGGCGCGGCAGCAGGCCATGATCGAGCACCATCACGTCGCGCTGGCCGACCTGGAACGGATGACCGGGCGCCGCAGGCTGTTCGACAGCCTCGTGGTGTTCGAGAACTACCCGGTGGACCCGGACGCCCTGCGCGAGCCCGCCCCGGGGCTGACCGTCATCGCGACCCGCTTCCGGGAGACGACGCACCACCCGCTGACCGTGACCGTCATGCCGGAAGGCGGCGGCTGGACGGGCGTCCTCGGATACCAGGCGGAACTGTTCACCGCCGCCGAGGTGCGCGGGCTGGCCGACGACCTGCTGCGCGCCGTCCGGGCGCTCGCCCGCGCCGAAACCCTCGACGAGGACGCCGCCGCCGTCCTCGCCCGCCTCCAGGGCACGCGGTGACCGGCGGGCACGACGGCGCGACGAAGATCGACGCGTCCCTGCTGCGCACCGCGTTCATCCTGGTGCTCGGCACGTTCATGGCGTCACTGGACGGCACGATCGTCACCGTCGGCGTCGACACGCTCGCCGAGGAGTTCGGCGCACCGGTCACCCGGATCCACTGGGTCACCACCGCCTACCTGCTCGCCGTGGTCGCCGCGGTGCCCGCGTCCGGCTGGCTGTCGGACCGGTTCGGCGGCCGCCGGACCTGGCTCGCCGCGGTGGCGGTGTTCGTGGCCGGATCGGCGCTGTGCGCGCTGGCCTGGTCGGTGCCCAGCCTGGTGGCGGCCCGGGTGCTGCAGGGCCTCGGCGGGGGGCTGCTCCCGCCGACCGGACAGGCCCTGCTCGCCCGGGTCGCCGGCCCCCACCGGACGGGCCGCCTCATCAGCGTCGTGGGCGTGGTGCCGCTGCTGTCCCCGGTGCTGGGCCCGCTGGCCGGCGGATCGGTCCTCGCCGTGGCCGACTGGCGGTGGCTGTTCCTGGTCAACCTGCCGGTCGGCCTGGCCGCGCTGCTGCTGGCGCGCCGCCATGTGCCCGCACCGCCGCCGACCGCGCGGGGAGTCCCGTTCGACGTGCGCGGCGCGGTGCTGATGTCGCCCGGCCTGGCCCTGCTGATGTTCGGCCTCACCATGTACGGCGACCGGGCGTCCGCGTCGGCTCTGGCCGCCGTGCTCGCCGGGCTGGCGATGCTGGCCGGGTTCGTGGTGCACGGCCTGCGCACGTCCGGCGTGCCGCTGATCGACCCGCGGATGTTCACCCGCCCGCCGCTCGGCGCGGCGGCGCTGGCGCTGCTCATGCTCGGCGCCGCGGTGTTCGGGACGATGTTCCTGCTGCCGCTGTACCTGCAGAGCGGCGACGGCCTGTCGGCGTTCCAGACGGGCCTGCTGCTCACGCCGCAGGGCATCGGCGCCGTGGCGGGATCGTTGCTGGTGCAGCGCATCATCAACGGCACGCCCCCGCGCAGGCTGGTGCTGACGGGGCTGGCGCTGGTTGTGCTCGGCACCGCGCCCTTCACCCAGCTCGCGGACGACCCGCCGTACGCCGTCATCGCGGGCGCGCTGCTGGTGCGGGGACTGGGCGCCGCCATGATCAGCGCGCCGGTGATGAACCTCGTCTACAGCCGCATCGACTCGGCGCACCTGGCACGCGCGTCCGGGGCGCTCAACCTGCTCAACACCGTAGGCGGAACGGTGGGCACGGCGGCGGTCGCGGTGATCCTGAACAGCCGCCTGGACGCCCGCGGAACAGACGTCCCCTCGGCCTACGCCGACACCTTCTGGTGGGTCCTGGCCTTCGGCCTCCTGGCAACCATCGCCGCCGCCCGCCTCCCCGGCACCCCACCCGCCGCCCACCTTCCGCAAGGCAAACGCTGACCCTGAACACCACCCGAAACCGCCGAGGCCCGATACCGCCAAACCTCGCCGAGCAGGTCCAAGGTCGCACTCCCACCCGGCGCCGGCGACCACAACGCCCCTGCCAGCCGTGCGGCATGCTCTCCGTCGTTCTCCCGAGACGGGGCAACAACACCAGATTGCGGCCACCGGCTTGTTCATCGGGTTCGAGCGTGCAGCGGACCACCCCGGCACACCCCCTTAACGTGGCGGAGGGTCCGTCAGCAAGGTAGAAAGCACCGCCGTATGCGTTGGAAAGTGCACTCCGAGCAGCCGCTCTACCAGGACCCTTGGCTCGACATCCGGCTCGCCGATGTGGAGATCACCGGCGGTCGGCATCTCAGCCATCGCGTGATCCGCACGTCCCCGGGGGCGGGTGCGGTCGTGGTGGGCGAGCATCAGCGCGTGTTGCTGATCTGGCGCCACCGCTTCATCACCGATACCTGGGGCTGGGAGATCCCCCTCGGAGGAATCCACCCGGGCGAATCCCCTGAGGGTGCGGCCGCTCGTGAGGTGGAGGAGGAGACCGGGTGGCGGCCAGGGCCGATGCGGCCTCTCACCGTCGTCCAGCCGACCCCGGGGATCAGCGACAGCCGGCACATGATCTACCTGGCCGACGGGGCCACCCACATCGGCGCACCGACCGAGGACTGGGAGGCCGAGCGGGTCGAGTGGGTCCCGCTTGCCGATGTTCCGGAGCTGGTGGCCCGGCAGGAGATCGTCAGCGGTACGAGCATGGCCGCGCTGCTTTACGCGTTCACAACGGCGTCTGAGAAGTGACCGCCAGGTGCCGACCATACGCGGCGTCCCTGAGGCCCATGCGAGACCTCGCCGCAGGGTCGCCATGCTCCGGCTGTCCCAGGGCCCTGTCCGGTGGATCATGGTTGATCGGCAGCAGCACGGTGATCAGGGCGGTTCCGGCCCGGTGATGACCGGCGAGCGTGGCGTGGCGGGCGGCGACACCGCTGCCGGTCACATGATCAGTGCGGCAAGGGTGACGGCAGTTCGGTAGGAGCGGGCGGTCTTGCAATAGCGGGTGGCGATGCGGTCACTGCTTGAGACGGTCGGAGGGCTCGTGCTGCCGGTGGATACGCACGTCGAAGACAGGAGGGTGGCCCGCAGTCTCCTTGCGCAGCCGGTTGCTGATCTGACCGGGGCGTTCTCCGACGGCGGCGCCTCCGTGCTCGCGAAGAAACAGGCGCGTACGGGCGCGGGCGTGGGATTTCTTTGCGTGTGAAGAGCTCTGGTGGGCCCTGTATGCGGCTGGCGGGCGCTGTGCGCAGGACTTCAAGGCGATTCCGGCTGAGGAATGGCGGCGGCAGCCGAGCATAGGGATCTCGTAAGATCGACGCGAGGGGCCGCCGGCGCATCGCCACGAGCGAGGTAGGGTCATCGCGGCATGACCTTCCACACCGAACGTCCGCTGCTCTTCCTCGACGTCGACGGCCCGCTTCTTCCGTTCGGTCAGCCCCCGCGACATGGATCTTGGGACACCACTCCAGACTCGCACCTGACGCGGCTCAGCTCCGAGGTCGGGCGCCGGTTGGCGGCGCTGCCGTGTGCACTCGTCTGGGCCACGACCTGGGAAGACGCGGCGAACACCGAAATTGCGCCCCGGCTCGGGCTGCCGCAGCTGCCGGTCGTGCACTGGCCGGACACACTCGACGAGCACGAACGCGAGGACCGATGGTTCGGGCTCAGCTGGAAGACCCGGCCCCTGGTGAACTGGGCGGCCGGACGCCCCTTCATCTGGGTCGACGACGAGATGACCGACGCCGATCGAGACTGGGTCTCCACGCACCACAGCGGTCCGGCTCTCCTCCACCACGTGGCGGCGTCCCGAGGACTCACCGACGAGGACTTCGCAGCACTCGAGGAATGGCTTCGAGTGCTGTCCGGTCGCTGATCGGCCCGCGTTCCGCACACGAGGCGGCTGATCGCTGTATACCGGGGATGGTGTGTGCGGGATACACCATCGCCCCAGAACGGGCGCGGATGGATACTGCTGGAGCGGTCCGTGTCGGCGATCAGGCGCCTGAGCCACACGCGTGGGCGGTCCGGATGACCCGACCACCTCGACCAGGCGGGTGCAGTCATCGACGTTGCCGGCGGTGACCACGAACGCCGACGGCAGGCCGCGCCCGTCGCAGGCCAGGTGGATCTTGTCGGCCCGTTCGTCGCGTGATGGTCCGGGCGCCTGCTGCCCTCCCTTTCCGATGCTGGTGGCATGACGGCGGGCGCGGACGACGGGGCAATCGACCACAGCGGACCGACAAGAGCCACCGGACACGCCCTAACTGCGGTCGGGTAGGCGGTAGGTGCTGGAGGTTTGCCACGCGTCCGGCCGGTCGGTCGAGCCGGTGCGGTGGGAGGGCGGCGCTCCGGCGCGCCGAGCGCTGTGGGGGCGCCTGACGCGGAGCCCACGACTGCTGTCGGCCGGGCGAGCGGGCTGCCGCGATGGTATCGCCGTCACGATTCCGGTCCCGGGCGCCAAGGCCCGGCACCGGCGGTGATGGTCGTCCGCCGCCGTCGAGCCGGTTCCGCGGTGCATGGCCCGCGGACAGGCCCGGGCCATGCACCGACCGGTCCTTAAAGTCAGCCCGAGAGGCTCTCCCGGACGCGCCGCGCGGCGGCGACCAGGTTGCGCAGGGACGCCTCGACCTCGGGGTAGTCGCGGGTCTTCAACCCGCAGTCGGGGTTGGCCCACAACCTGCCGGGTTCGACGGCCTGCAGGGCACGCCGAAGGTTGTCCTCCATCTCCTGCACCGAGGGGATCCGGGGGGAGTGGATGTCGTAGACGCCGGGGCCGATGCCGTTCCGGTATCCGGCGGCGCGCAGGTCGGCGACCAGCTCCATGCGCGAGCGGGCCGCCTCGACGCTGGTGACGTCGGCGTCGAGGGCGCCGATCGCGTCGATGATCTCGCCGAACTCCGAGTAGCACATGTGGGTGTGGATCTGGGTGGTGTCGGCCACTCCCGAGGTGGCCAGCCGGAACGCGCCGACGGCCCACTGCAGGTAGGCCGAGTGCTCGGCGCGGCGCAGCGGCAGCAGTTCCCGCAGGGCGGGCTCGTCGACCTGGATGATGCGGATCCCCGCCGACTCCAGGTCGCCGATCTCGTCGCGCAGGGCGAGGGCGACCTGGCGGGCGGTGTCGGCCAAGGGCTGGTCGTCGCGGACGAACGACCAGGCCAGCATGGTGACCGGGCCGGTGAGCATGCCCTTGACGGGCTTGTTCGTCAGGCCTTGGGCGTAGGTGGTCCACTCGACGGTCATCGGCCGGGGGCGCGCGACGTCGCTGTGCAGGATCGGCGGCCGCACGCAGCGGGAACCGTAGGACTGCACCCACCCGTGCTCGGTCGTGGCGAATCCGTCCAGTTGCTCGGCGAAGTACTGGACCATGTCGTTGCGTTCCGGCTCACCGTGCACGAGCACGTCGAGCCCGATCTCCTCCTGCAACCTGATGACGCGGGCGATCTCGTCCTTCATCGCCTGGATGTAGGCGTCTTCGCCGATGCGCCCGGCCCGGCGGTCGGCGCGGACCTTGCGGATCTGCGGAGTCTGGGGGAACGAACCGATCGTGGTCGTCGCCAAGTCGGGCAGGCGCAGCGCGGCCCGCTGGGCGGCGAACCGGGCGGCGCGGTCGCCGCGGCGCGCGTCGCCGAGCATGTCCAGGCGGGCGCGGACGCGGTGGTCGATCCCGGCGGGAGGCGCCGGGATCTCGGAGGGGGCCGGGGCGTCCTCGCGCAACGCCCTGCCGAGCGCGACGACCTCGGCGACCTTCTGCCGGGCGAACGCCAGCCGTTCCCGCACGGCCGGGTCGAGCGAGGTCTCGGCGTCCAGGTCGATCGGCACGTGCAGCAGCGAGCACGAGGTGCTCACCGTCACCTGACCGGCCAGCCCCAGCAGCGCGGCGCACGTGGCCTTCGCGCGGCGGGAGTCGACCCGCCAGACGTTGCGGCCGTCGACCACGCCCGCCACGACGGTCCTGCGGGGCAGGCCGCCGATCGATGCGAGCACCTCGAGGTTGTCCGGTCCGGTGACGAAGTCCAGCCCGACGGCCTCGACCCGGCTGTCGGCCAGCACGCGCAGCGCCTCCGCGCCGACCCTGCCGAAGTAGGTGGCGACCAGAAGGCGCGGCCTGCTGGGCAGTGCGCCGAGCCGCGCGTAGGCGCGGGCGAGCGCGGCGATCTCCGCTTCTGTCCGGTCGGCCACCAGCGCGGGTTCGTCCAGCTGCACCCATGCGGTGCCCGCCCCGGCCAGCCGTTCCAGCAGCTCGGCGTACACCTCGACCAGCTCGTCGAGCAGGTCGAGCGGGCGGAACCCCGCGGGCGCGTCCACCGCGGGCTTGGCCAGCAGCAGATAGGTGAGCGGTCCGACCAGCACCGGACGCGTCTCGATACCGAGGGCCTTGGCCTCCCGGTACTCGAGCAGCGGTTTGGCCGCCGGCCCGTCCGCCAGCCGGAACCTGGTTCCCGGGGAGAGTTCGGGGACGATGTAGTGGTAGTTGGTGTCGAACCACTTGGTCATCTCCAGCGGCGGGACGTCCTGGACGCCCCGCGCCATGGCGAAGTACCGGTCGAGGCCGGTCAGGTGGCGGTAGCGGTCCGGAACGGCGTCGACCAGGACGGTGGTGTCCAGCACCTGGTCGTAGAAGGAGAAGGTGTTCGACGGGATCGCGTCCAGGCCCGCGTCGCGCAGCTCGGTCCAGACGGCGGCGCGCAGATCGGCGCCCGCCTTCTCCAGCGCGGCGGCGTCGATGCGCCCGGCCCAGTAGTCCTCGGTGGCGAACTTCAGCTCGCGGCGCGCCCCGATGCGGGGGTATCCGAGGATGGTGGTGTTCATGGCGGCTTCCCTCGCTAGCCGTAGGCGGCCACGCGAAAGGAGCAGCGCAGGGTACGACGCGCGTACCGGCCGCAGGCCCTCCCGCGAGGCCGCAAACCACCGCACGCCGGTCGGCGCACGGGCGGAGGCAGGTCTTCGGACTCGCGGGCGTCGCTCCTACCGACGTAGGAGCGTCCTACTGGCCGTCGCTTCCCAGGCCGTACGGCCCAGTGCGTGATGACGGCGGTCGTTCCCGCTCACCGCTGCGGGGCAGTCCCGGACTCTCACCGGGTTCCCTCTTACGACATCCGACCCCGCCCGGGGCCGGATGAACCATCCGCGCAAGCGAGTGTAGCGACACACGACCACCGCGCGGCCGCCCGTCTTCCGACCGCAACCACGTCGGTGCGGCTGCGCCACGAGTTCCGGAGGCGGCGGCCGCACCGACGTCGCTCCCAGGTTGTGTGCGGTGCATCTTGACGGCCGCGCCCGCCTCCGATGCAGACACCGCACAGTGGTCGAAAGCCGCACCGACCGGCAGCGAGGCGCGACACCGCCACCCCTGGCGCGAGGCTCGGCCCGTCACCACCGGGCAGGAGCAGCCCGGCGACCGCGCTGCTGCGGAATCCGCCGGACACGCTCCATCGGCAACGGCTCACCGTCATCGAAAACCTCCGAGGAGACCCCCGCCTTCAGGCGGGGGAGGAATCGGACCCCTGCGGAGCAGGGCAAGGGCAGGCGATTCGCCGCCAGGCGAACCGCCGTTGAGAACACACACGAGCCTTAACTGATCTTGCGATAGAATGTGAGGCATGGCGCAGATCGTGAAGCGGGCCTACAAGTACCGCTTCTACCCGACCCCCGGGCAGGCCGAAGAACTGCTCCGGACGTTCGGCTGCGTCCGCCTCGTCTACAACAAGGCCCTCGAAGAGCGCACCCGCGCCTACACCCTGGAAGGCCGCCGCGTCTCCTACGTGGAGACCTCGGCGATGCTCACCGCGTGGAAGCGCACCGAGGAGCTGGCATTTCTGAACGAGGTGTCCTCGGTGCCGCTCCAGCAGGCGCTGCGGCACCTGCAAGCGGCGTTCGCGAACTTCTTCGCCAAGCGGGCAAAGCACCCCACGTTCAAGAGCAGGAAGAAGTCCCGGGCGTCGGCCGAGTACACCCGGTCGGCGTTCCGGTGGCGCGACGGCCATCTGTACCTGGCAAAGATGGACGGCCCGCTGAACATCGTCTGGTCGCGCCCCCTGCCGGAGGGTGCACAGCCGTCCACGGTGACCGTCTCCCGGGACGCAGCAGGACGCTGGTTCGTGTCCCTCCTGGTCGAGGAGAAGATCCGCCCACTCGCCCCGGTGGACCACTCGGTCGGTGTGGACGCCGGGATCACGGCGCTGGTGACGCTCTCCACCGGAGAGAGGATCGTCAACCCGAAGCACGAGCGCCGGGACCGGCGCAGGCTCGCCAAGGCTCAGCGTGCCCTGGCCCGCAAGGAGAAGGGGTCGAACAACCGGGCCAAGGCCCGCCTGCGGGTGGCCCGCGTCCACGCGCGGATCACCGACCGCCGCCGGGACTTTCTGCACAAGGTCACCACACGGCTTGTTCGCGAGAACCAAGTGATCGCCGTGGAAGACCTGACCGTCCGCACCATGGTCCGCAACCACTCCCTGGCCCGCGCCATCTCCGACGCCTCGTGGCGTGAGCTGCGCTCCATGCTGGAGTACAAGGCCGCCTGGTACGGGCGCACCCTGGTGGCGGTGGACCGCTGGTTCCCGTCGTCGAAGCTGTGCTCGGCGTGCGGGACCTTGCAAGAGACGATGCCGCTGCACGTCCGGTCGTGGACGTGCACAGCGTGCGGCACCGCCCACGACCGGGACGTCAACGCAGCCAAGAACATCCTCGCCGCCGGGCTGGCGGAGAGGTAAAACGCCTGTGGAGCCGGTGTAAGACCTCAACGAGAGTCCTCTCGGACGAGGCGGCTGGCTGTGAAGCAGGAAGTCCTGCGGGCGACCGCGGGAATCCCCCTCCTTCAGGAGGGGGAGGATGTCAACGGCGCAGTCCTGCCCTGGCGGAACCGCAGCGACGACGCCACGGTGAAGGGTCACTCGGAGAGTGGCGTGGTCTCTCCTTTGGCATGGCCGCCGCCCAGGGGCCGAGGGCGAAAGCGGCGCCGTTCCGGCGGACTTCCAGGGCGCCCGCACCGCCGAAGTGCGCGGGGACGAGCAGCTCCCGTTCATCCGCCGCCCTCCCCAGGATCAGCCGACGGCTGTTCACGGCCTGTTCCGGGTCCATGCAGGCGTTGCTGTTGCAGCAGGGTTGGAGGATCTGCACCGGGCTGTGCAGCAGATCTCCGACGAAGACCGCCCGGTCGCTCCCGGACACGAGCCGCAGCACCGACGAGCCGGGAGTGTGGCCGGGCGCGGACTCCAAGGTGAGGTGCTCGTCGATGCGGTGGAAGCCGTCCCACAGCACGGCCTGCCCGGCCTGGTGGATGGGCGCGATGCTGTCCTCGTAGATCAGACGGTCGACCTCCCGCGCACCGTTGCCGTACGCGTTGTCCGGGCCGAAATAAAAGTCGTCGGCGGTCGGGATGAGGTATTGGGCATTGGGGAACGTCGGTACCCACTGCCCGTCGGCGTCGACGGTGTTCCAGCCGACGTGGTCGACGTGGAGGTGGGTGTTGACGACGACGTCCACATCCTGCGGGCGGACACCGGCCTTCGCCAGCAGACCGGGAAGATCGCTCTGGGCCCGGTGGAACGGCCCCATGCCGGGTCGCTCGCGCCCGGCGCCCGCTCCGGTGTCCACCAGGACGGTTCGCCCACCGCTGCGCAGCACCCAGCTCTGCAGGGCGGCCACCACCCTGTCGGTGTCCGGCTCCCAGTGGTCCGGTGCCAGCCAGTCCTCGTTGTCCTTCCACACCTCGGCGGCGACGGCGGGGAACATGGCGGAGGTGGGCATGAACGGTTCGTGCCACTCGACGACACGGATGACCTCGACATCCCCCAGCGACATGCTCTGCACGCTCGCGTTCACGTTCGTCATGCGCTCGACCCTAGGAACACCGAACGATCCGCTCAATGCGTATCGAGCTCAATAAAATAAGAAGCCATCTCACAAATGATGCCTGTGGATAATCTGGGCGCATGGACGTGGTGAGTGACGCCATCTCCGCCGTGCGTCTCGGTCACCCCCGGTTTCGCCGAGTGCGGACGAGCGGGACCTGGTGTGTGCGGCTGGCCCCCTACGACGGCGCGGGCTTCCACGTCGTCTTGAAGGGCGGCTGCTGGCTGCTGACCGACGGCGACGCCCGGATATCCCTCGGCGTGGGCGACGCGGTGCTGCTGCCTCACGGCGCAGGCCATGTGATCGCCGATTCCCCCGTCGACGCCGCGGTCGCAGGGGAGAAGGCGGAGCCGTTCGAGCAGTGGCTTATGGCGACAGAGGCGCAAGCCCGACCTGGTCGTGAGGAAGCGGAGATGCTCTGCGGCAAGTACCGGCTCGACTGCAGCCGCATGCACCCGCTGATGACGGAGCTGCCCGAGGTCGTCCACATTCCGAACCGGGTCGGCGCCCACCTCGAACTCCGTGCCGCGATCGATCTGCTCGTCGGTGAGCTGGACGAGGTGCGCCCCGGCTCCTGCGTGGCCCTCCCGAACCTGCTCGACCTCCTCCTCATCTACATGATCCGGGCCTGGATGACCGAGGCCACCACCGGAGCATGGCCCACCGCGCTGGACGACCCGGTGACCGCCGCCGCCCTGCGGGCGATGCACACGAAGCCGGCCGCGCCGTGGAGCGTCGAAAGCCTGGCCGCGGAGGCGGGCGTCTCCCGGGCCACCCTGGCGCGCCGGTTCACCGCACTGGTCGGCCGCCCTCCGATGGCCTACCTGACCTGGTGGCGTCTGGTCCTCGCCGCCACCATGCTCCGCGACGGCAAGGAAACCCTGGCCGCCATCGCCGGCCGGGTCGGCTACGGCAGTCCGTACGCGCTCTCCCACGCCTTCGAGAGGGAATTCGGCGTCACACCAGGGCGGTATCGGGTACAGGCCGCAGAGCGTTCCGGCCCCACTGCGACCCCTCAACCGGCGTCACAGAGAACCGACGACGGAAACCCGGCCAGGCAATGACTCCACGACCAATGTGAAACAGCACCACCGCAGGCGGTGGACGGCGCGGTCGGCGCTGCACCGCCTCCGGCGGTCCTGCATCTCAAGGCGCGCCGTCTTCCCTCATGGGACGCGAGATGCCACGCATGCAGATGAGCGTCTCCCGCTCACGGCCGGCAGAGCCGTTCCGGTCACAGGACACGGCGGGAGGCGCTCATCTGCAGCATGCGGGTCAGCGGGAGACGGTGGCCTCGACGTAGGGCTGGAAGACCACCGGGCCCAGGAGCCCGTAGGCGAGTTCCGGCCTGGCGGACCAGGCCTTGTAGTCGGCGTCCCCGGTGAGGGCCTGGGTACGCAGGGCGTTGTTCAGCGTGGTCGACAGTTCGATCTTCACTTGGTTGGCGCCCGGACGCAGCACCTTGGTGACGTCGACGGGGTCGGCGTTCGGCACCTGGGAGACGGGGATCTCCGTGCCGTTGATCCAGGCGCGGACGGCACCGGCGAAATCGCCCAGCGACAGGCGGACACCGGTCTTCCCGGTCAGGTAGGAAGCGGGGATCTGGACGGAGGTGGCGTACACGGCCGTGCCCGAAGTGCCCTTGAGCTGGGGGATGTCCGTCCAGGGCTTCAGGGTGGAGGTCAGGTCGACCGAGCGTTCACCGGCCGGTGAGGTCGTGGTCGCGCTGATCTTCCACGTCCCCGACGCCGTCACGGGTGCGGGTGCGGCGGGCAGGGTCACGGTGCGGCGGGTGCCGTCGGGCAGTGCCACCCACTTGGGGCCGCCCTGCCGGTCGCGTACGACGAGCCGTCCGTCCGACCGGACGACCTCGTCGGCGTTCGTGTCGGTCACCGCGGCGGCCGTGTCCCCGGCCGCGCCGAACACCAGTGCCGCGGTGTCGCCTGCCGGGACGTGGACCCGCACGGTGACCTCCTGGCCGGTGCGGCGGTAGAGACCGAGGCGGGTGGCCTCGCCGGTCCACAGGTCCAGCAGGGTCGGTGCACCGGTGGTCCGGAAGGTCAACTCACCGGTGAAGGGACGGGTGGAGTTGTTGAACAGGAACCACGCGTCGCCGGTGGCGGTGCGCCGGTGGACCGGCACGATGTCGGCCACGCCCTGCCCGGACAGGTCGGCGCGCACGCCCAGCTGGGCGAGGGCGGCGGGGACGGACGCGGCGTCTTTCACGAAGCGCACGTTCGCGAGCTTGCGCAGTGTGCCGATCGCCCGGTCGACGCGTCGGTCTCCGTCGGCGCCGCCGGTGTATCCGGCCGCACGGCTGGGGACCGCGCCCTGCACGACGACGGGAAGGCCGGCTCGGGCCAGGTGCACCAGTCTCTCGGCGGTGTCAGGGGGCAGCGCCTCCTGGTCCTGCACGATGACGGCCTTGTAGGCGGGACCGTCCGGCAGAAGCCGGCCCTTGGCCACCTTCGCGTGCGACGGCACGCTCGCCGGTGTCACGGAGTCCCAGGTGTAGCTCGCGCCCGACAGCGCCTTGCGGAAGGCGTCCTGCGGGGTTCCGGTCGGGTCGGGCGCCTGGGCGCCGTTGACATCGGAGGTGGAGTTGAGAACGGTGAGGTCCACTCGGGGACGTCCGGTGCTGACCACCGCGTCCGCGCGGGCCAGGTAGTCCGTCAGGCGGGACAGCGCCTTGAACTGCGGCCAGTCCTGGTTCCAGGAGTCGGCGAACCACTGCGATCAGCAGTCCGGCCGCGAAGCCCGCGAGCCCCGTTCCCCACGCCTCCCACACCACGCGCTCAAGCCTGCCTCACGAACGCCGCACGGTGGGCACCGGCACGTTGCCCGCCGCCGTACCGTGCGCCGAGGCTGTGCAGGGACGCCTCCGACACGCGGATCGGACGCGTCCCTGCGCGCCCACGCGAAGGCGCCCGAGCGGTCACTGTCCACGTCACGTGGCTGACGAAGGCCGTCCTGTCGACGGCGTCGCGTATTGCTCGGCGGTCTCGGCGCCGCCGGATTCCGGTCGTTTGGCGGGGGCCGTCTTCCGAGGGCGGGTCTCGGACGGCGGCCGCGTGTCGCTCGCCAGCAGGGCCCGGAAACAGGAGTCCATCAGGTAGCCGAGCAGGCCGATCCAGAGGATGACCGCCATGAGCCGGTCGAAGGCGAGCTGGTCGCGGGCGTTGAGGATCGCATAGCCCAGCCCGGAGTCGACGCCGAGCATCTCCGCCGGGACGATGACGATCCACGCGGTTCCCAGCGCCAGGCGCAGTCCCGTCAGCAGCGGCATCCGCACCCCTGGCAGGACGATCGTGCGGAGCCGTTCGGCCGGTGTGGCCCCCAGCGAGCGGGCCACCAGCAGGAAACCGGGGTCGATCGCCTGCACTCCGGCGGCGGTGTTCAGCATGATCGGCCACACCGCGGCGACGGCGACCAGGAAGTACACCGGGCGGTGGCCGATCCCGAACAGGGCGATCGCGACCGGCGCCCACGACAGCGGCGAGATCATCCGCAGGAAGTGGAACAGCGGCCGGGTGGCCCGCTCGACGGCCGGGACCAGCCCGACCAGCAGCCCCAGCGGAACCCCGCACGCCGCCGCGATCGCCAGGCCGAGGAACAGCCGCCACAGGCTGGCGGCGGTGTCGGGGAACAACTGGCCGTGCACGGCCGCCTCGTACAGCGCGGGCACGGCCCGCTGCGGGGCGAACCCCGACAGCACGACGTGGCCGGACGCCGGCACGGAGGTCAGCAGCCACCACAGCGCGACCAGTACCAGGATCGGCACCAGCACCGTCAGTGCCCGGCGCGGGGGCCGCTCGGTTCCGGTGGTCATGACACGTTCACCTCTTCGACGCGGGTGAGTGACGCGGGCAGCCCGAACGCCGCGGGGGACCCGGACGTCGCGATGGCCCGCCGTACGAAGGAGTCGTCGACCAGGTCCCCGTGCACCCGGGCCGGGTCCAGCCCGTCGAGGAAGCGCGTGTCGACGTCGACCAGGGTCCGGCCCATCGCCTCGACCAGCGCCGAGGTGTAGCTGGGGAAGGGGAAGGGGGAGAAGCCGATGCGCTGCCCCTCCCAGTCGCCGCGGCGGATCGCGCCGGTGCGCTCGTAGTCCTCCCTCCGGTAGCCGAGGGCCTTGCCGATGGCCGGCCGGGGTTGCGGCAGGTAGCCGTCGGCGAGGGCGGCCGCCGCGGCGGGCCGGTTCGCGGCGATGTCGAGCTGGGCGGCGGCGAGCGCGTTGGTGAAGCGCTGGACCCGGTCGGGGTCGGCGGCGATCGTCGCCTGGTTCACCACGACCACGCAGCACGCGTGGTCGCGCCACAGGTCGCCGAGGAAGCGGTGGATCCTGCCGACACCGCGCACCTCGGCCATGGCGTTGAACGGGTCGGCCACCACGTATCCGCTGATGACGCCGTTCGACATGGCGGGCAGCATGTCGCTGGGGCTCATCACCACCAGCCGCACCTCGCCCCTGCTCCGCGACGGGTTCCGGCGCAGCACCGGCCGCAGCCCGCCGGCGCGGAACAGCCGCTGCGCGATGATGTTGTGGATCGACCACCAGTAGGGGATGGCGAACGTCCGCCCGGCCAGGCCGCCGAGGTCGGCGATGCCGTTCGCCAGGGTGATGGACGAGCCGTTGGTGTGGTTCCAGGCGAGCATCCGCACCGGGGCGCCCAATCCGTACCGCAGCTGCACCGCGAAGGGGGCGAGCAGGTGGACGACGTCCACCTTCCGCGCCACGAACGCCTGGGCGAGCTCGGCCCAGCTGCGGAACCGCACCGGCCGGGCCACCCGGACCCCGAACCGGTCGTAGAGCCCGCGGCGGTGGGCGACGAGCAACGGGGAGGCGTCGGTGATCGGCAGGTAGCCGATGCGCAGCGCCCCGCCCGCCGTGCCCGCACCGGCCGGCCGCCCGGCGGCGACGGCGGCTCCCAGCCCGGCGGCCAGCCCCAGCCCCAGTCCGCCGCCGAGCAGCGCGCGGCGGTCCACGGCGGCGCTCATGTTCCCGCCCGGGCGGGCAGGACGCTCTCGTACCGGCCGAGGATCCGCGCGCGCAGCTCCTCCGCCCGGACCGAGTCGCGGTCCCCGGGTGCGCCGTTCCACTCGTGGCCGACGGCGCCGGTGCCGTCCAGCAGCGCGATCCGGTCGCCCAGGTAGATCGCCTCGGCGACGTCGTGCGTCACCAGGACGGCGGTCAGCCCCATCTCGACGATCAGGGCGCGCAGCCGGTCCTGGAGCGCCTCGCGGGTCAGCGGGTCCAGCGCGCTGAACGGCTCGTCCAGCAGCAGCACGTCGGGACGGATCGCCAGCGCGCGGGCGATCGCGACGCGCTGCGCCTGGCCGCCCGACAGCCGGTCGGAGGGCGAGTCGGCGAACTCGGCCAAACCCAGCCAGCCGAGGATCTCAGGGATCCGGCCGGGATCGGCGGCCCGGTTGGCCTTGTAACGCAGGCCCAGCTCGACGTTCTCCCGCACGGTCAGCCACGGCAGGAGCAGGGGGCGCTGGAACACCATGCCGATGGACGGGCCGGCGCCGCCCGGGCCCCCGGAGACCAGTTCGCCCTCGTCCAGTTCCTCCAGGCCGGCCAGCAGGCGCAGCAGCGTGGACTTGCCGCTGCCGCTGGCGCCCAGGACCGCGAGGGTGTGCCCCTGCTCCACGCGCAGGTTCAGGCCGCTCAGCACGCGGCGTCCGGAGTACGCCTTGTGCCCGGCGCGGATCTCTAGCGTTCCAGATCCCACCGCAGGTGTCCTTCCGTGGGCGATTGGACGGGCAGGAACACCGCCTCGCGGACCCGCCGCGCGGTGTGACCGGCCGCCAGGAACCCGGCGCCGCCCTTCACCGCCGATTCCAGCCGGGTCGCCGCGACCGCCGTGCCGGCCGCGTCCAGCCGCAGCCGGGTGACCTCGGCCGGCGCCGGCGGCGCCGCGGCGTACCGGGCGAGCCGCTCGCGCACCGAGGCCAGGGCGGCCTGGAGTTCGCGCAGGTCGTCGGCGAACACGACGTCGGGTCCGTCGAGGGACCGTTCGGCCTGCGCCAGCGACTCGGCGGCCAGGCCCGAGCAGAAGGCGGTCTGGATGAGCAGGAAGGTGGTGCGCACGCTGGAGCAGAACGAGGGCAGGTCGGTCGACAGGACCGCCTCCTGCGGGACGAACACGTCCCGCAGCTCCACCGAGGACGAGGCCGTGCCGTTCAGCGCCAGCAGAGCGGGGAACGGGCGGACCCGCACCCCCTCGTCCCCGACGCGCAGCGCCACGATCACGCGCTCCTCGCGCCCGGGGGAGTCCAGGCGTGCGGGCAGGACGACGACCGCGCCAGGGAACAGGTTGGACGCCCACGGGATCGGCCCGTCGACCCGGTACCCGCCGTCGACCTTCCGCGCCACCGCCGGGATCCGGCCGAGCCCGGACAGCTCCTTCAGGGCCGGCGCCATCGCGCTCGCCCCGGTCACGCGGCCGGAGCGCAGCCCGCCGAGGAACTCCTCGGTCAGCGCGGTGGGACGCGCCCGGCTCAGGTACTCCACCGTCATCCGCTGCGCCCACAGCGCGAACGCCGAGCTCAGGCAGCCCCTGGCCACGCTCTCCACGGTGCCCAGCAGCGGGAGCAGCCGCCCGTCCCCGCGATCGGGGGCGCCGACGTCCAGCAAGTTGCGCTCGCCGAGCCAGCGCAGCCCAGGGCGGACGTCGTCATCGCCCCGGTCGACGGCCGCGGCGCGGGCGAGGAAGTGCACCGTGACCTCCTCGTCCTGCCGGGGGAGGAGGCCCGCGGTACTCGTGGTGCTCATCGCCGTCGCTCCCGCTCAGGAACGCCGGTCGAGTTCGTGCAGCCGGTCGATGGGCGTGTCGACGGCCTTGCGGGCGCGTTCGACCGCCGCGGCGTCGGGCGCGTCGTAGAAGCACAGGCACTTGCCCATGTCCTCGCGCACATAGGTGCGCAGGAACCGGGTCTCGGGGACCTCGGCGTACAGCGGCGCCTTCTCCGCCTTGCGGGCCAGGTAGCTGTCCATGCTGAGACCGGCCGGCAGGTCCCACTCCACGAGGTAGCCCGCCTTGCCGGCGTGCGCCTTGACCTCCGCGAGGTCGGCGCCGACCAGGCGGACCTCGGCGATGTCGTCGAACACGATCCCCGCCCGGCGCAGCGCGTCGGCGACGGTGTCGGGGGCGGGCTCGTCGGCGATCAGGAACACGTGGTCGTGGCCGACGGGCACCTGGGCCTCGATCAGTTCCGCGCCGCCGGCGCGCAGGGCGTCGGCGGCGGCGCGGATGAGCCGGTCCGCGGCCGCGCGGGTGGCGTCCTCGACGGTGAACTCGACGAGCTGGAGTGCCATGAGATACCTACTAAATCTATCGGTATTGCTTAGTACGATGTTCACCGTACCTCATGTCCGCTCCGGAAGGTAAGGTGCGCGTCGTACCTCGACGAGGAGTGGACCCGCGCCGATGACGACCGAGACACCGCAGAACGCGCCGCCGCAGGACGCGCCGCCGCAGGCGCTCAGACACCCGCGCCGGGAGGAGCTCGACCTCACCGAGATCCTGTGCGCCCTGGCCGACCCCAACCGCCTGCGGGTGGTCGCCGCGCTGGTGCGGGAGCCGCCCGGAAGCGTCCGCCCCTACTCGTGGTTCGGCCTGCCCGTCGGCAAGGCCGGGCGCACCCACCACTTCCGGGTGCTCCGGGAGGCAGGACTGATCACGGTCGAGCAGTACGGCAACCGCACCGCCGTGAGCCTGCGCCGCGACGACATCGAGGCCCGCTTCCCCGGCCTGCTGTCCGCCATCCGCGCGGGCACGGCCCCCGACGAAACTCCCGACGAGCCCGCCGCCCTGTGAGACGACGCCCGCCGCACCACCGGGCGACCGCCGAACACAAAAATCACAGCAGGCGGATGACGGCGCACAAAGCATTCCCCCCGGTCTCGACGGCCGAAAGCGCCAGAAGCCTTTCGACACGCACGCGGGAGCGGCGTCAGTGAGCCCACCCGGGGACGCCGAGTGCGAGCGTGGTGACCAAGAGGATCTGCGGCAGGGCTTCCGTACGTCACTCCCAAGGGCGCGAGCACCGGTTCTCCCTGGCTGCGGCCGCCGGGGCCGGTCTCCGCCGCCGCACGCCGCCGACCGGAGTGCCGTCCACGGTCCGGCTGGTGCTCGACGCGATCACCGAGGCGCTGGCCTGGGGGGGCGCAACGGCCGCTATGACATCGTCGCCATGAACCGCCTCGCGCGAGCGTTCTTCGCCCCCGCCTTCGCCGCCCCCCGCCGCCTGGCGAACACCGTGCGGTTCCTCTGCCTGGACCCGGCCGCCCGCGATTTCTACGTCGACTGGGACCGGATCGCCGCCGCCGCCATGTTCCGGCTCGAGGCGGGCCGCAACCCGCACGACCGGGCGCTGATCGAACTGATCGGCGAGCTGTCGACGCGCAGCGAGGACTTCCGGCGGCGCCGGGCCTGCCACGACGTGCGGTTCCACCGGAGCGGTCGCAAGCGGCTGCGGCACCCGGTGGTCGGCCGGCTCGACCTGAACTTCGGCACGATGGAGCCGGCCTCCGCGCCCGGTCTGGTCCTCAACGTCTACATCGCCGCCCCCGGTGGCCCCACGGCCGACGGGCTCGGGATGCTCGCCGACTGGGCGGCCCCCAGGAGCTCGCCGAGGCGCGGCAGGCGACACCGGAGCAGACCTGACCGGCGCGCGCATCCCCGGGCGTCGCCGGTGGCCGTGGGCCGTCAGCGGGGGGCGCCGGTGGTGCCGCGGATCACCAGCCGCGGTTTCAGGACGACGTCGCGGCGCGTCGTGCGGCCGCCGTCCAGGCGTTCGACCATGGCCTGCAGCGCGTGGCGTGCCTGGTCGAGGGGTTCCTGGCTGACGGTGGTGAGGTTCACGTGGGCGAGCCTCGACAGCGGGCTGTCGTCGTATCCCGCGACGGACACGGCCTTGGGGGCCTCCACGCCGCTGCGGGCGAGGATGTCGAGCAGGCCGACGGCGGACCGGTCGTTCACGGCGACCACGGCGGTGGGCAGGTCGGGGCCGTCGAGCAGGGCGCGCGCGGCGGCCATGCCCGCATCCTCGGTGTAGCCGCCGGTGACGAGCCGTATGTGCTCCTCCAGGCCGTTGCGCTGCATGGCCTTGCGGTAGCCGCGGCGCCGGTCGGAGGCTATCGTTCCGGCGCCGCCGTCGAGGTGCGCGATCGAACGGTGCCCCAGTTCGGCGAGGTGGTCGACCACCTGGCCCACGCCCTGGTCGTCGGCCGTCCGCACCACGTCCAGGTCCGGTGACGCGATGCGGCGCCCCACCACGACGACGGGCAGCTGCCGCCCGAGGGCGGTCAGCCTCGGTGCGGGCAGTTCGGCGCCGATCAGGACGAGGCCCTCGCAGCGGAACTCCAGCAGGTTTTCGATGGCCCGGCGCTCGTCATGGGTGCGGGTCACGGTGCTCAGGGCCAGTTCGTAGCCGAACTCGTCGGCGACCGCCTGGAGTTCCTCGAACAGCTCGGCATGGAAGGTGTTGCGCAGCGTCATCGTGACGCCGAGCAGGTGCGTGCGGCGGCGGGCGAGCAGGCTCGCCGTCCGGTTGTGCCGGTAGCCCAGCTCGGCGGCCGCCTGCATGACGCGCGCCCGGGTCTCGGCGCTCGCGCCGGGTGCGTTGCGGAACACCAGCGACACCAGCGCCTTGGACACCCCGGCCCGGGCGGCCACGTCCCGCATCGTCGGGCGCTTGGCCGGTTCTGACGCGCCGGCGGCCGCCTGGGGGGCGTCGGATCCTGTCGCGTCCAGCTTCTCTCCCACCGAATCCCATTCTCCCGATGTGCCGCCGAGAGTATCACGTCCCGGCCCGGCGAGCGATTTCTTATAGACCGGTCTAGTTCACCCCTTGACGGGGTCTTCTAGACCGGTCTAGTTTCTTGGTCCCGAGAGCGAGTGATGTACATCACTGTGAATGTTTTTGCAGGTCATGTCGCTTGCGTCAAGGTGTGCCGGCGAGCCTCGGCGAGGCGGAACGCCTGGGTACGGTGCCGTGGCCGGCGCGGCCGCGGGCAGGTTCGAGAGTAAGGGGAGCGCTGTGAAATCGTCGATCGGGGTCGCGGTGATCGGTGCCGGCATGGCGGGCCGCGCGCACGCGCAGGGGTACCGGTCCGCGTCGACCGTGTTCGCGGCCGGCCTGCCCGAGGTCCGGCTGGTGGCCATCGCCGACGCCAACGAGACCCTCGGCGCGGACGCCGCCCGGCGCTACGGCTACGAGCGCGCGGAGACCGACTGGGAGGCGATCGCGGCGGCGCCCGACATCGACGCGGTGAGCGTCGTGGTGGCCAACACGCTGCACCGGGAGATCGTCGAGGGGCTGCTGGCGGCGGGCAAGCACGTGCTGTGCGAGAAGCCGCTGGCACCGACCGTCGAGGACGCGCGGGCCATGGTGCAGGCCGCCGAGAAGGCCGACCGGGTCGCCGCCGTCGGGTTCAGCTTCCGCAGGTCCCCGGCGGTCGGCGCGATCCGCGAGCGGGTCGCCTCCGGGGAGCTCGGCCGCCCCCTGCACTTCAACGGCCACTACTGGTGCGACTACGGCTGCTCGGCCGACGCGCCGATGAGCTGGCGCTACAAGGGCGGACCCGGGTCGGGCGCCCTCGCCGACATCGGCAGCCACCTGATCGACATGGCCGAGTTCCTCTGCGGCCCGGTGGAGTCGGTGCACGGTGCGGTGCTGTCCACCGTGATCCCCGACCGCCCGGTCCCGCTCGGCACCGCGATCGGCCACGCGGGCGGCGTGGAGCTGAGCGACCGGCGCGAGGCGGTGGAGAACGAGGACATGGCCACGTTCACCGCGACGTTCCAGAGCGGGGCCGTCGGCACGTTCTCGGTGTCCCGGGTGGCCCACGGACTGCCCAACGCGCTGGGCTTCGAGCTGTTCTGCGCCGATGGCTCGGCCGCGTTCGACGTGTCCCGTCCGGCCGAGTTCACCGTGTCCGACCGGGTGTCCGGCGACCACCGCCGGGTCCTGACCGGCCCGGAGCACCCGTACATCGCCGGAGGGCTGGCCATGGACTTCCCGGGCGTGGCCCACGGGATCAACGACTTCTTCACCTACCAGGCGAGGGCCTTCCTGGAGGAGATCGCCGGAGTGGACGGGCTGCCGCGCTGCGCCGATTTCGCCGCGGGCTTGCGCAACCTGGAGCTGCTCGACGCCGTCGTGCGGTCCGCCGGGTCGGACGGCTCCCTGCCCGGCTGAGGCGACCCGCGCCGGGCGCACGGCCGTCCGAAACCCGTTCACTTCTCACCCTGGCGGGCCCGCCCCGCCGCCACCACGACACGGAGGCAAGCATCATGAAGCTGGGCGCCTACACCGCGTGCCTTGACGACAAGCCGCTGCCGGAGGCCCTGAAGATCCTGCGGGAACTCGGCCTGACCGGCGCCGAGATCAACGCCGGCGGATTCCGGCCCGCGCCCCACATCCCGATCGCGCGGCTGCGCGAGAGCGTGGCGGCGCGCGAGGACTACCTGGGCCAGTTCGAGGACGCGGGCATCGCCCTGACCGGGCTGAACGTCAACGGCAACCCGCTGCACCCCGACCCCGAGGTCGGCCCACGGCACGCCGACGACCTGCGGCAGGCGATCATCACGGCCGGGCTGCTGGGCGTGCGCCGCGTCGTGGCGATGTCCGGGCAGCCCGCGGCGCACCCCGGAGGCACCGCCCCGTCGTGGGCCGTGATCCCCTGGGACAGCGCCTACCTGGACGTGCTGGAGTACCAGTGGCGCGAGGTGGCGATCCCGTTCTGGACGGAGATCGACGCCCTGGCCCGGGACGCCGACGTCAAGGTGTGCATCGAGATGCACCCGCATAACCTGGTGTTCAACCCGGCGACGCTGGAGCGGCTGGTCACCGAGACCGGCGCCACCCACGTCGGCGCCGAGATGGACCCCAGCCACCTGTTCTGGCAGGGGATCGACCCCGTCGCGGCCGTCGAGCACCTGGGCCCGCTGGTGTTCCACGCCGCCGCGAAGGACACCCGAATCAACGACAAGTGCCGTGTGTACGGCGTGCTCGACGACCGGTTCACCCGGATCCCCGCCGAGGAGAACCCCCTGGGGATCGGCGGCCGCTACACGGTGACCCGGTGGCCGGCCGAGTCGTCCTGGGACTTCGTGGCCGTCGGACGCGGCCACGACCAGGACTTCTGGAGCCGGTTCCTGCGCGCGCTGCACGCCGTCGACCCCGACATTGCCGTCAACATCGAGCACGAGGACGAGGAGTTCGACCAGGTCGAGGGGCTGCGCCGGTCGGCGGAGAGCCTGCTCGCCGCGGCGGCCGCCGCCGGTCTGTGACCGCCCGGCCGGCGCTCACCGGACGAGACCCACCCCAACCCAAGATCCCACCCCACCACGTCACCGGCCGGGCGGCGGTCCCGGCCGGGACGGCCAGAAAGGCAGGAACGCCAATGAGAACGCCGGCGAGGATCCGATCGGGCAGACGGGCCGCGAGCGTCGCGCTGGTCGCGGCGCTGGCCCTGGCCGCGTGCAGCAGCACCGGCGGCAAGCAGGCGCAGGAGGAGGGCGCCGAGGTCGCGGCGGGCAAGGCGAACACGCCGCGCATGAAGATCACCATGGTGACGCACGCGCCGTCCGGCGACACCTTCTGGGACATCATCCGCAAGGGCGCCGAGGCCGCGGCCGCCAAGGACAACGTCCAGTTCCAGTACGCCAACGACATCGATCCCGGTAAGCAGGCCACCCTCATCCAGAACGCCATCGACAGCAAGGTCGACGCCCTCGCGGTGACCCTGCCCAACCCCGGCGCGCTGACCCCCGCGGTCAAGAAGGCCGTGGCCGCGGGCATCCCGGTGGTGGCGTTCAACGCCGGAGTGGACGACTGGCAGAAGTCCGGCGCGCTGATGTTCTTCGGCCAGGACGAGAGCGTGTCCGGCGAGGCCGCCGGGAAGCGGCTGAGCTCCGAGGGCGCCAAGAAGGTGCTGTGCGTCGTGCAGGAACAGGGGCAGGTGCAGTTGGAGGCGCGCTGCGCGGGCGTGCAGAAGGGCTTCTCCGGCACGACCGAGAAGCTCTACGTGACCGGCACCAACATGCCGTCGGTCAAGTCGACCATCACCGCCAAGCTCCAGACCGACAAGAGCATCGACCACGTGGTCACCCTGGCGGCGCCCATCGCCCTGACCGCCGTCCAGTCGGTCAAGGACGCCGGCAGCCAGGCGAAGGTGGTCACCTTCGACACCAACACGCAACTGGTGAAGGCGCTGCAGGACAAGGACGTCGAGTGGGCCATCGACCAGCAGCCCTACCTGCAGGGGTACCTGGCGATCGACTCGCTGTGGCTCTACAAGGCCAACGGCAACGTCATGGGCGGCGGCCGGGCCACGCTCACCGGCCCGTCCTTCATCGACCAGAGCAACCTCGCGCAGGTCGCCAAGTTCGCCTCCGCAGGCACTCGATAGCAGGCGCGGGCCCCCACACGGTGGCGGGCCCGCCCGCTTCAGAAGGGACGAGATGAGGACCGGAGCCGAAGGCGCCGCCGACACCGCACCGGACGCCGCCGACCGCTTCGACGTGATCACCATGGGCCGGGTGGGGGTGGACGTCTATCCCCGGCAGGTCGGCGTCGGCCTGGAGGACGTGGAGACCTTCGGGAAGTATCTGGGCGGCAGCCCCACCAACGTCGCGGTCGCCGCCGCGCGGCACGGACGCCGGGCCGCCGTGATCACCCGCACCGGGGACGACCCGTTCGGGCGGTTCGTCCGCACGGCGCTGCGCCGGTACGGCGTCGACGACCGGTTCGTCGCCGCCGTACCGGACCTGCCGACACCGGTGACGTTCTGCGAGATCTTCCCGCCCGACGATTTCCCGCTCCACTTCTACCGGTTTCCCAAGGCGCCCGACCTGGAGATCTGGGCCGACGACCTGGACATGGACGCGATCGGCCGGGCCCGGGTGTTCTGGGCCACGACGACCGGGCTGGCGCAGGAGCCGAGCCGCGAGGCGACGCTGGCCGCGCTGGCGGCCCGCGACCGCAGGCCGTTCACGGTGCTGGACCTGGACTACCGGCCGATGTTCTGGCCGTCCCGGGAGCACGCGCGCTCCTGTATCGCCAAGGCCCTGGCGCACACCACGGTGGCGGTCGGCAACCTCGACGAATGCGAGGTCGCCGTGGGGGAGCGGAACCCGTACGCGGCCGCCAAGGCCCTGCGCGACCGCGGCGTCGCCCTGGCCGTCGTCAAGCAGGGGCCGAAGGGGGTCCTGGCGATGGACGACTCGGGCGCCGTCGAGGTGCCGCCGGTCCCGGTGGACGTCGTCAACGGCCTCGGCGCCGGGGACGCGTTCGGCGGGGCGCTGTGCCACGGACTGCTCGCCGGATGGGACACCGAGCGGGCGGTGCGCTTCGCCAACGCGGCGGGCGCGATCGTCGCGGGGCGGCTGGCCTGCTCGGACGCGATGCCGACGCCGGCCGAGGTGAACGGACTTCTCGGGGAGGATGCGTGAGTGCGCGAACCTTCGCCGACCGGATGTCGGCTCTGGTCGAGGCGCGGGCCGTCCGGCCGTCGGCAGTCGGCGAGGCGGCCCGGCGGCGGGTGCGCCGAAGACGGCTGCTCGGCCCGAGCGGACGCCTCATGATCGTCGCAGCCGACCATCCGGCCCGGGGCGCGCTCGGCGCGGGCCCGCGCCCGCTGGCGATGGCCGACCGGCGGGACCTGCTGGAACGGCTGTGCACGGTGCTGGACCGCCCCGGCGTGGACGGCGTGCTCGGCACCCCGGACATCATCGAAGACCTGCTGCTGCTCGGCGCGCTGGACGACAAGGTCGTCATCGGCTCCATGAACCGCGGCGGTCTGGCCGGGGCCGCCTTCGAGATCGACGACCGCTTCACCGCCTACACCGCGGAGGCGATCGCGGCCGGCGGGCTGGACGGCGGCAAGATGCTGCTGCGCATCGACGACCGCGACCAGGCCACGCCCGCCACCGTGCAGGCGTGCGCCGGGGCCGTCTCCGAGCTGGCCGGGCGGGGCCTGATGGCGATGGTGGAGCCGTTCATCTCGCACCGGGTGGACGGGCGCATCCGCAACGTCCTCACCCCCGAGGCGATGATCCGCGCGATCGCCATCGCCTCCGGCCTTGGCGCGACATCCGCCTGCACCTGGCTCAAGGTGCCGGTCGTCGACGACATGGAACGGGTGATGGCCGCGACCACACTGCCCACCCTGCTGCTGGGCGGCGAGGTGCCCGCCGACCCGGACGCGGCGCTGGCCGGCTGGCAGCAGGCGATGCGGCTGCCCAACGTCCGGGGCCTGGTCGTCGGCCGCAGCCTGCTGTACCCGGCCGACGACGATGTCGCGGGCGCCGCCGACGCCGCCGTGGAGGTGCTGAAGTGAAGCACCACCTGCCCGCCGGCAGGGCGGCCGAGCCTTCTTGGCCATCGTGGGCAGCCGGCATGGAAGCCATGCCCGCCTCACCAGCACCACCCGAGCATTTCGCCCTCACAGGCGTCTCGGGCATCAATCAGGAAGGCAGGGCATCATGAGGCTCACCGTCGCCCAGGCCATCGTCCGATTCCTGGCCCGGCAGTGGACCGAACGCGACGGCGAGGAGCAGCGCCTGTTCGCCGGCTGTTTCGGGATCTTCGGGCACGGCAACGTGGCGGGCCTGGGGCAGGCGCTGCTGGAGGCGCACGGAACCGGCGTCGGTCTGCCCTACTACATGGCCCGCAACGAGCAGGCCATGGTGCACGCCGCCGTCGGCTACGCGCGCATGAAGGACCGCCTGCAGACCTTCGCCTGCACGTCCTCGATCGGGCCGGGCGCCACCAACATGGTCACCGGCGCCGCGCTGGCCACGATCAACCGGATCCCCGTCCTGCTGCTGCCCGGCGACGTGTTCGCCACCCGCGTCGCCAACCCCGTGCTGCAGGAACTGGAGGACCCCCGCTCCTACGACGTCTCGGTCAACGACGCCTTGCGGCCGGTGTCGCGGTTCTTCGACCGGATCGGCCGGCCCGAACAGCTGCCGTCGGCGCTGCTGGCCGCGATGCGGGTGCTCACCGACCCGGCCGAGACGGGCGCGGTGACCCTGGCGCTGCCGCAGGACGTGCAGGCGGAGGCGTACGACTGGCCGGAGGAGCTCTTCCAGCGCCGGGTCTGGCACGTGCCGCGGCCGCTGCCCGAGCCCGCGGCGCTGGCCCGCGCCGCCGAGGTGCTGCGGTCCGCGCGCCGGCCGCTGATCGTCGCGGGCGGCGGTGTGATCTACAGCCGGGCCACCGAGGCGCTGCGCCGCTTCGCCGAGGCGACCGGCATCCCGGTCGCCGACACCCAGGCGGGCAAGGGCGCACTGCACTGGGAGCATCCGTGCGCCGTCGGCGGGGTGGGCGCCACCGGCTCGGCCGCCGCGAACGCGCTGGCGCGGGAGGCCGACGTGGTGCTCGGCGTCGGAACCCGCTACAGCGACTTCACCACCGCTTCGCGGACCGCGTTCCAGCACCCCGGCGTGCGGTTCGTCAACCTCAACATCACCTCGTTCGACGCCGCCAAGCACGCCGGCGCCATGCTGGTCGCCGACGCCCGCGCCGGGCTGGAAGCGCTGACCGAGGCGCTGGCCGGGCACCGCGTGGACGAGGCGTACGCGGCGCGGGCCCGCGAACTGGCCGCCGGATGGGCGCGGGTCGTCGACGGCGCCTACCGGCTCGGACACGGCCCGCTGCCCGCGCAGACCGAGATCCTCGGCGTCCTCAACGAGGAGTCGGACCCCCGCGACGTGGTCGTCCAGGCGGCCGGCAGCATGCCCGGCGACCTGCAGATGCTGTGGCGGGCCCGCGACCCCAAGGGCTACCACGTCGAATACGGCTACTCCTGCATGGGCTACGAGATCGCGGGCGGTCTCGGCGTCAAGATGGCCGACCCGACCCGCGAGGTGTTCGTGCTGGTGGGCGACGGGTCGTACCTGATGATGGCGCAGGAGATCGTCACCGCGGTCGCCGAGCACGTCAAGCTCACCATCGTCCTGGTGCAAAACCACGGCTTCGCCTCGATCGGCGCCCTGTCGGAGACCGTCGGCGCCGAACGGTTCGGCACCGCCTACCGCTACCGCGACCCCGCAACCGGCCTGCTCGACGGCGGGCTCCTCCCGGTGGACCTCGCGGCCAACGCCGCCAGCCTCGGTGCCGACGTCATCCGCGCCCGCACGGTCGAGGAGTTCCGCGCGGCGCTGCGGCAGGCCAAGGCCTGCGACCGGACGACCGTCGTGCACGTCGAGACCGACCCGCTCGCGCCCGTCCCGTCCTCGGAGGGCTGGTGGGACGTCCCGGTGGCCGAGGTCTCCGCGCTCGACGGCACCCGCAAGGCGCGGGCCGACTACGAGGCCGCCAAGTCCGCGCAACGCCCCTACCTCTAAGGAAAACCCCATGCGCACCATCCAGCATTGGATCGCCGGAGCGGAGACCACCGGCACCGCGCCCCGGTTCGGCCCCGTCTACAACCCCGCGCTCGGTGCCCGGCAGGCCCAGGTCGCACTGGCCGAGCCGGCCGACGTCGACACCGCCGTCCAGGCCGCCGCCGAGGCGTTCGGGCAGTGGCGGGAGGTGTCCGTCTCCCGGCGCGCGAAGATCATGTTCGCGTTCCGCGACCTGGTGGAGCGCCACATCGACCGGCTCGCCGAGGTCATCGCCGACGAGCACGGCAAGGTGCTGTCGGACGCCCGCGGCGAGGTCGTCCGCGGCCTGGAGGTGGTCGAGTTCGCCTGCGGCATCCCGCAGCTGCTCAAGGGCGAGTTCTCCGAGCAGGTGTCCACCGGTGTGGACGCCTGCTCCTTCCGCCAGCCGCTGGGCGTGTGCGCCGGGATCACGCCGTTCAACTTCCCGGCCATGGTGCCGCTGTGGATGCACCCGATCGCGATCGCCGCCGGCAACACCTTCGTCCTCAAGCCCAGCGAACGCGACCCGTCGGCGTCCAACCTGATCGCCCGCCTGTACGCCGAGGCCGGGCTGCCCGACGGCGTGTTCAACGTGGTGCACGGCGACAAGGTCGCGGTGGACGCGCTCCTGGACCATCCCGATGT
This sequence comes from Actinomadura sp. NBRC 104425, assembly GCF_030269545.1. Taxonomy (GTDB): domain Bacteria; phylum Actinomycetota; class Actinomycetes; order Streptosporangiales; family Streptosporangiaceae; genus Spirillospora; species Spirillospora keratinilytica. Next base: position 384,423 of record NZ_BSTN01000004.1, read on the forward strand.
CGCGGCGGTGTCGTTCGTCGGCTCCACGCCCATCGCCCGGTACGTGCACGAACGGGCGTCGGCGAACGGCAAGCGGGTGCAGGCGCTCGGCGGCGCCAAGAACCACGCCGTCGTGCTGCCCGACGCCGATCTGGATATCGCCGCCGACCAGATCACCGCCGCCGCATACGGCTCGGCCGGGCAGCGCTGCATGGCCATCTCCGCCGTCGTCGCGGTCGGTGACGCCGGCGACGGCCTGGTCGAGCGGCTGCGCGAGCGGGCGCTGGCCGTCCGCGTCGGGCCGGGCCGCGACGCGGCCAGCGAGATGGGCCCGTTGATCACACGGGAGGCCAAGGACCGCATCGCCGGATACGTCGAGCGCGGCGCCGCGGCGGGCGCCGAACTGGTCGTCGACGGCCGCCGGCTGCGCGTCGACGGGCACGAGGACGGCTTCTTCCTCGGCCCCTGCCTGTTCGACCGGGTCACCACCGACATGGACGTCTACCGCGACGAGATCTTCGGCCCCGTCCTGGCCGTGCTGCGCGCCGACACCCTCGACGAGGCGGTCGACCTGGTCAACGCCAACCCGTTCGGCAACGGCACAGCGATCTTCACCTCCAGCGGCCGGGCGGCCCGGACCTTCCAGCACCGGGTCCAGGTCGGCATGATCGGCGTCAATGTGCCGATACCGGTGCCGATGGCCTTCCACTCGTTCGGCGGCTGGAAGGACTCGCTGTTCGGCGACACCCACGTCCACGGCCCCGAGGGCGTCCGCTTCTACACCCGGGCCAAGGCCGTGACGAGCCGCTGGCCGGAAGCCGACCACGGCGAGCGGCACCGGGCGCACCTGAACTTCCCCACCGCCGGCTGATCCGCCGGGTGACGCCTTCCGACAACCACCCACCCCATGCCTCTCGGAGGTGTTTCCATGAGTGACACGCTCGACGTCGGCGTCCGGCCGCCGACGCGGGACGAGCGCCTGACCGAGCAGTCGCTGCCGGCCCGGATCCTCGTCCGGCCCGAGGTCGGCGCGCTGGTCGGCGCGATCGGCGTCTACATCCTGTTCTTCGCGGTCGCCGAGCCGTTCCGCGGCCTGGACGCGCTGGCGACCATCCTGTACGCCGGCTCCACGCTCGGCATCCCGGCCGTCGGCGTCGCCCTGCTGATGATCGGCGGCGAGTTCGACCTGTCCACCGGGGTCGCGGTGACCAGCTCCGCGCTGGTCGCCTCGATGTTCAGCTTCCAGCTCACCGCCAACCTGTGGGTGGGCATCGCCGTCTCGCTGCTGGTGGCACTTTGCATCGGCTGGCTCAACGGCTACCTGGTCATCCGCACCGGCATCCCCAGCTTCCTGGTGACGCTGGCCATGTTCCTGATGCTGCAGGGCCTCAACCTGGCCGTCACGAAGATCATCACCGGCAATGTCGCCAGCCCGAACATCTCCGACATGGAGGGCTTCGACTCCGCACGCAAGATCTTCGCCCAGGAGTGGAGCATCGGCGGCGCGAACCTGCGCATCTCGGTGCTGTGGTGGCTGCTGTTCGTCGCCCTCGCCACCTGGGTGCTGCTGCGCACCCGCATCGGCAACTGGATCTTCGCCGTCGGCGGCGCCGCCCACAGCGCCCGCGGCGTGGGCGTCCCGGTGAACCGGGTGAAGATCGGCCTGTTCATGACCGTGTCCGCGCTGACCTGGTTCACCGGCATGAACCTGCTGTTCTCGTTCAACTCCGTCCAGTCCGGCGAGGGTGTGGGCAACGAGTTCCTGTACATCATCGCCGCCGTGATCGGCGGGTGCCTGCTGACCGGCGGGCACGGCTCGGCGGTGGGCGCGGCGATCGGCGCGTTCATCTTCGGGATGACCACCCAGGGCATCGTCTACGCGGGCTGGAATCCCGACTGGTTCAAGTTCTTCCTCGGCGCGATGCTCCTGGCGGCCACCCTGCTGAACCTCTGGGTCCGCCGCAGGACGGAGGTCACCGAATGAGCGACACGACCGCAACCGGCACCCGGACCCCGCTGCTGCGGCTGACCGGCTGCGCCAAGCACTACGGCAACATCATCGCTCTCACCGGCGTCGACCTGGAGGTCTGCGCCGGGGAGGTGACCTGCGTGCTGGGCGACAACGGCGCCGGCAAGTCCACCCTCATCAAGATCATCTCCGGGATGCACCAGCACGACGCGGGCACCTACGAGGTCGAGGGCGAGCCGGTGCGCTTCGCCTCCCCGCGCGACGCGCTCGACCGCGGCATCGCCACCGTCTACCAGGATTTGGCGGTGGTCCCGCTGATGCCGGTGTGGCGCAACTTCTTCCTCGGCTCGGAGAAGCGCAAGGGGTTCGGGCCGTTCAGCCGCCTGGACGTCGACCTCATGCGCAGGACGACCAAGTCCGAGCTGGCCGCGATGGGCATCGACCTGCGCGACGTCGACCAACCCATCGGCACCTTGTCCGGCGGCGAACGGCAGTGCGTGGCCATCGCGCGGGCGGTCTACTTCGGCGCCAAGGTCCTCATCCTGGACGAGCCGACCGCCGCGCTGGGCGTCAAGCAGGCCGGGGTCGTGCTGCGCTACATCGTCCAGGCCCGCGAACGCGGCCTCGGCGTGGTGTTCATCACCCACAACCCGCACCACGCCTACCCGATCGGGGACCGCTTCCTCATCCTCAACCGGGGCCGCAGCATCGGCTACCACACCAAGGACGAGATCACCCGCGAGGAGCTCACCTCCCTCATGGCCGGCGGCGCCGAACTGGAGCAGCTCAGCCACGAACTGGAACAGGCCGCGACCGCGGCGGCGAACGGGGCCGCGTCGCCGAGCGACGCGGCGGGGACGACCGGCCGAACCGCACCCGCCGCCGAGAAGGAGGAAGCGAAGTGAAGATCGCGCTTGACCCGTACATGCTGCGGCACGTGCCGCTGACCGAGCTGCCCGGCCTCGTCGCCGACCTGGGCTACGAGTACATCGAACTGTCGCCCCGCGAGGACTTCCTCCCCTTCTACCTGCACCCGCGCGCCGACAAGGCCACCGTCACCGCGTTCCGCAAGGCCCTGGACGGCGTCGGCGTGCAACTGGCCTCCGTGCTGCCGCTGTACGAGTGGGCCAGCCCCGTGGAGGAGGACCGCCAGGCGGCCGTGCGCTACTGGAAACGCGCCATCGAGATCACCGTGGACCTGGGCTGCCCGGTGATGAACTCCGAGTTCAACGGCCGGGCGGTGGCCCCCGCCGACTGCGAGCGGCAGTTCTGGCGGTCGCTGGAGGAGCTGCTGCCGGTCTTCGAACGCGAGGGGCTGGAACTGCGCCTGGAACCGCACCCCTACGACTTCGTCGAGGACGGGCACGCCGCCGTCGACCTGGTCCGGGGGATCGACGCCGACTTCGTGTCGTTCGTCTACTGCGCCCCGCACACCTTCCACCAGGGCGGCGACATCGCCGGGATCATGAAGCACGCCGGGCCGCTGCTGACGCATCTGCACATCGCCGACTCCTTCGACCACCGCGCGTCCTCGGGCAACCGCTACATCGTCAACCCGCCGAGCCTGGCCGACCAGATCCGGATCCACCAGCACCTGGACATCGGGCAGGGCGAGGTCGACTGGGACGTCTTCTTCCAGACCCTGGCGGAACTGGACTTCGACGGCACCGCCACGGTCTGCGTCTTCGCCTGGGAGGAACGCTCCCGCGAGTCGGCCGTTCACAACCGCGACCGGATCCAGCACTACCTCGCCGAATACAAGAAGACGGGCCGCGCCTCGTGACCGTGTTCGGATGCACCATCGTCCCTCGCACGGCCAAGGAGAGGCGTAACCGATGACCGTCCGAACACCGGCCACGGGGCTCCGCGGGTAGGCGGATGGCGACCCTGGCGGCGGCGCGGAGTACCCGAAATCCGCGCCTTCTTCTGGCGACGATCCTCCTGCTGGCGGTCAACCTGCGCACCACGGTCGCGTCGTTGCCGCCGCTGCAGGACGACATCGAACGCGACCTGGCCCTGTCCGGCTGGGCGTCCGGGCTGCTCACGGCGCTGCCGGTGGTCTGCATGGCGTGGTTCGCGCCCGCCGCGCACCGGCTCGTCCAGCGGTTCGGCCGCGACACCACGACCCTGGTCGCGATCGGCTGCGTCGCGGTGGGCAACGGTGTGCGCGCCGTCGACGCCGCGCCGCCGCTTCTGGCGGGCACGCTCGTCGCGGGGATCGGCGTTGCGGTGTGCGGTGTGGTGCTGCCCGGCGCGGTCAAGGAGGCCTTCCCGCTGCGGTCCGGCATGGTGACGGGCGCCTACACGGTGGCGATGATGCTCGGGGCGGCCATTGCCTCCGCACTGGCCGTCCCCCTGGAACGGGAACTGGGCTCATGGCGATGGTCTCTGGCGGTGTGGACCCTGCCGGCGGCCATCGCCACCGCGGCGTGGCACCGGTCGCGCGGGCGGTCCGCCCGGCAAGAGGCTGCCGCCGAGGCGGGCATCGGCCGGTTGCCCTGGCGCAACCGCGGGGCATGGCTGCTGGCCGCCTTCCTGGCCGCGCAGTCCTTCCTCTCCTACGCCTACCTCGCGTGGCTGGCGCCTGCCTACCGGGCGCACGGCTGGAGCCCCGGCGCGGCCGGCGCGCTGCTCGCCGTCAACAACCTCGCCCAGCTCGCGGGCGCCCTGGCGCTGCCCGCCCTCGCCGACCGGTGGACCGACCGGCGACCCGCGCTGATCGGCGCGGTCGCGTGCACGGTGATCGGTTCCCTGTGGCTGTTCGCGGTGCCGGACCGGCTGCCCTGGGCCGTGACGACGGTGCTGGGAGTCGGCCTGGGCGGGGCCTTCTCCCTCGCCATGGCGCTGATCGTCGACTACGGCACCACTCCGGCCGCCGCCAGCAGGCTCGCCGCACTGGCCTTCGTGGCCGCGTACGGCACGGCCGCCCTCGCCCCGATGATCGTGGGTGCCCTCAGAGACGCCACCGGCGGGTACGCGACGCCGTTCGGCCTGCTCGCGGCGGTGGCCGTGGTCCAGCTGGCGCTCGGCACCCGCCTCAGCCCACGGCACCGCGGCACCGTCACCTGAGAGCCCGCCGGCGCCATGGCGGGTGGGCGGGCTCCCGGCCATCAGGAGCGTGACGCGACTCGGTGCCGGGGCGCATGTTGACGGGGACGACTATCAGTCAGCGGGTGGGCGCTGTCCGATTGATCTGCGTTTTCGCGATCATCATCGTTGTGGATGCAGCGGGCGGCCGATGATCGCGTGCTTCTTGCGGTGTCCCGGGCCACCGCGTCACGGAGCCAGAGCGCGCGGCGTCGTGGGTGTGGGCGGGATGCCGCCACAGGGCTTCCTGCAGCCGAACGGCCTTGTAAGGCGCTTCCATGACGCGCACCGCGGCGAGGGCGCGCAGCCGGTCGGCGAGCAGTTCCCGGACGAGGGCGACCCTGCGGGGCCCGGCGACGAGAACCGACAGTGACCGGGGCCTGCCCCGTGCGGGCACGCTGCGGAAATCAATCGCATGGATAATCCGGATCCGAACAATCGATTTCCCTCATCCACTGCGGTGGGACCAGCATTGATACCGCCGTGACATGGGGGACAGCCACATGAAACCTACAGCCGGAGCAGCGGAGTTCTCCTGTCCGCCCATCCCCGGACCCTGCCCTGCGGCGGGGGACTCCGGGGCCGGCCGACCAGCGCGCCGTCCCGTCACCGCCATGACCGCTCGATGACCCAGAAGGAGCCGACAATGCCCAGCGTCCGGAATGTCCTCGTGGTGGGGGGAGGAACGGCCGGCAACGCGATCGCCATCCTGCTCCGCCGCGCCGGTGTCGATGTCGACCTGGTCGAGATCGAGCCGGGCTGGAACGTTCGCGGATCCGGCATCACCCTTCAGGGCAACGCCCTGCGCTGCCTGCGCGAGATCGGTGTGTGGGACCGGGTCCGCGAGCACGGCTTCGGCTTCGACACCCTGGGATTGACCGCTCCCGACGGGACCGTGCTGCATGTCGCCGAAGAGATCCGCACCGGCGGTCCCGACCTGCCCGCCACCGTGGGCATGCGACGCCCCACGCTGCAGCGGATCCTCGTCGACGCGGTCGGCGACCGCGGCGCGCGCGTCCGCCTCGGCGTCACCGTCAAGAGCCTCGACCAGTATTCGGCAGGCGTCGACGTCGCCTTCACCGACGGCACCACCGGCCGCTACGACCTCGTCGTCGCCGCCGACGGCCGCGGATCGGCGACCCGTTCCCTGATCGGCATCCCCGACCGGCCCGAACCCACCGGCATGGCGATCTGGCGCGTCCCCGCCCCGCGTCCGGAGAGCGTCGAGCGGACCGACCTGACCTACGGCGGCCCCTGCTACATCGCCGGGTACTGCCCGACCGGGCAGGACACCATCTACGCCTACCTGGTGGAGCCCAAGCGCTCGCGTGAAAGCCTCGACCCCGCGACCTACGCGGACGAGATGCGCCGCCTCGCCGAGGGCTACGGCGGCGTCTGGCCGCAGATCCGCGCGTCCATCACCGACCCGGACCAGGTGAACTACACCTGGTTCGACCGCATGCTGGTGGAGGGCTCTTGGCATCGCGGCCGTGTCGTCCTGGTCGGGGACGCCGCGCACTGCTGCCCGCCCACCCTGGCTCAGGGCGCCGCCATGTCACTGGAGGACGCCCTCGTCCTCGCCGAACTCCTCACCACGCGCGACACGCTCGACGACGCGCTGCTCACCGAGTACTACGAACGGCGCGTCCCCCGCGTCCGGACGGTCGTCGACGCCTCCATGCAGCTGGTGCGGTGGCTGTTGGACGGCGTGACGGACGCCGATGTGCCCGGTCTGATCCGCCGCACGACGACCGTGCTGAAAGAGCGCCCGTGACCCACGCACCGGCCGTACCGCGCACGTACGGGTCATCCGCAGGCCCGACGTGCGTCGACGGACCGGAGGCGCTCGCCGTCGGCGAGACGGCGGTGCCATGCGCGTCTTCGGGACGCATGTCGCTGCGGCCCCGTCGGTATCGGCGTCGTGCACCACCTTGACCGCGCAGGCCCGGCGGTGGCGCCGCCCTGCCGAGCCCCTCAGCCGCCGGAGTGCCGGCGGCGTCGCAGAAGTCGGGGGAGCAGGTCGAGCATCGGTGCAGGCAGGACGCTCGCTTCGGTCACGTCTGGAACCGGTGGGCCGATGGCGGGCGCCGCTACCGAGCCGACTCCATGACCGGCCGAGCGGCCTGGGCTCAACGGGCGCGGCGCCCCGGCCGTCGGCTCAGGAGCGGGACTTCGGCCACTCGGCGAAGGTGTCGGCCACCCAGTCGCTGATGTAGGCGCTGACGTGGGAGAGGTGGTCGAGGCCGATGTGCTCGGCGCCGCCCTCCGCCACGCTGAAGATCCGCAGGTCGCGCTTGGGGCTGTTGACGGCCTGCTCGTAGGAGCGGTGGGCGTAGGACAGCGGGATCTGCCGGTCGTTCTCGCCGTGGGCGATCAGGAACGGCACGGTGATGTTCTCGACGACGCCTTCGAGCGTGACGCCGGCGGCGAATTCGATGAACTCGTTCAGATCGGTGTGGCCCCAGACCCACAGGACGTGCTCCCAGTAGTGCGGGACGGGCCGTTCGCCCTCGCGCTCGAGGCGCCGCCGCTGGACCGCGCCCCAGTCGTGGTTGGCGCCCCAGGCCACCACCAGCGCCAGCCGCTTCTCGAACGCGGCGGCCCGCGGGGCGTAGTAGCCGCCGAGCGACCATCCGACGAGCCCGATGCGCTCGGGGTCGACGTCGTCGCGGGTGAGCAGCCAGTCCACGCATGCCGAGGCCCAGGCCTCGGTGTCGATGCGCGCGGTCAGCCCCTGCAGGCGCAGCGCCTCGCCGGAGCCGGGGCAGTCGACCATCAGGCACGAGATGCCGCGGGCGGCGAGCTCCTGCCAGTGCCCGGACGAGTACATGTGCTCCTTTGTGGAGTCCAGCCCGTTCCAGTGGATCATCACCGGCACCGGGCCGTCGTCGGCGGCCGGGGCCTGGCTGAAGTACGCGGGAAGCGTGGTGCCCTCGTAGGGGATCTCGACCCTGGTGACGCGGCCGCGGTCCTTGAGGTCGATGGCCTTCTGCTGCAGCTGTAGGACCCTGCGGTAGGTCGGCAGGCGGTTCGGGTCGGAGTTGGACAGCATCCGCTCGGCCTGGCACAGGTAGTTCGTGGCCCGCGCGTACAGCTGACCGGCGGTGCGGGTGTGTCCGGCCCTCTCCTCGGCCTCGGCCTGGCCGACGAGCCGGTCGGTCAGGGCGGTCCACGCGCGCAGGAAGTCGGGCGTGCCGGCGTCCTCTCCCTGGGCCGCCGCCTCCCTGATCGGCCGGCAGGCCCGGTCGACCTCGTCGATCAGCCCGCCGGAGCCGAGCGTGGCGACGACGGCGAGGTTCCAGACGTAGTTGCCGGGAAAGTACTCGAACACCTCTGTTCCTTCCTGGTCACACGGGTTTTGAGGAGGCGCGGACGGCGCCCCGGGCGAGGAGCCCGCGGACGTCGGGTCCGCCGGGACGGTCCCACCGGCCGCGGGGGGGGAACGGCCGGTGGGACCTGCCGGCCGTCAGGACGGACGGGTGCGGGCCCGCGACCGCGGGCGGGCCGGCCGCACCGGCGGCAGGTCGAGGCCCGGCACGACGCGGTTGCGGATCGTGCCGATGCCTTCCACGCTCATCTCCACGACGTCACCGGGTCGCAGCGGGGCGGGATCGAGCCCGCCGCGCCGTCCCCACAGCTCGGCGAGGCACCCGCCGTTGCCGCAGGTGCCCGAGCCCAGCACGTCTCCCGGCCGGAGCGTGGTGCCGCGGGAGGCGTAGGACACCAGCTCCTCGAACGGCCAGCCCATGTTGGACAGCAGGTCGCGGCCGATCTCGACGCCGTTGACCGATACGCGCATCTCCACCGCGAGAAAGCCGTCGTCGTCGCGGAACCGCTCCAGCTCGTCCGCCGTCACCAGCCACGGGCCCAGCGTGGTCGCCGAGTCCTTCCCCTTCGCGGGACCGAGCAGCACCTTCATCTCGCGGCGCTGCAGATCCCGTGCCGACCAGTCGTTGAGGATCGTGTACCCGAAGATCGCGTCGCGCAGCCGCTCCGGCGGCTCCGACGCCACCTCCCGGCCGACCACCGCGGCGACCTCCAGCTCGAAGTCGAACAGCTCCGAGCCCGGCGGCACCGGCACGTCGTCGTGCGCACCGTAGAGCGGGTAGGGGTTGGTGAAGTAGAAGGTCGGCGCCTCGTACCACTCGGGTACCACGCCGCTGCCGTCGCCGACGCTCATCACGACCCCCTCGACGTGTTCCTCGAAGGCCACGAAGTCGCGGATGGCCGTGGGCTGCAGCGGCGGCAGCAGCCGCACTTCGGTGAGCGGGACGCAAGGCCTCGACAGGGCCTCCGTCCCGGCCTCGATCGCGGCGGGCAGGCCCGCGCCGACCAGGTCGAGCACGGTGGTGTCCGGAGGCAGGGGGTGCAGCCCTTCCTCGCCGACGACTCCAGCAGTGACGGTTCGTCCGTCGTCCCATGTGGCGAAACGCATCGGATCACACCGGGGGAGCGACGAACAGGCCGTCGTCAGGGTCGTTGAACGAACGGCTCGCGACGAACTCGTTCATCGCGTTGGCCGTTCCCCACTGGTCGCTGACCTCGGGCTTGCTGAAGTCGTAGACGTGCGGATGCCAGGTGTCCTCGTCGAGGATCTCCAGCTCGGTGGTGTACTCGACGGTGTTGCCGTGCGGGTCGAGGAAGTAGCTGAAGGTGTTGTTGCCGGCGAGGTGCCGGCCCGGTCCCCAGATCTTCTCGACGCCGGCGCGCAGCAGCCGCCCGGTTCCGCGCATGTACTCGTCCAGGCCGCGCATCTCGAAGGAGGCGTGGTGCAGCGAAGCATGCGGTCCGCGTGCGATGGCCAGGCTGTGGTGCCAGCCGTTGACCCGCATGAACCACATCATCTCGCCCATGCGGGGGTGCATGAGGGTGTCCGACAGGGCGAACGACAGGTGCTTCTCGTAAAAGGCCCGGGTCCCCTCCGGGTCGGCCGAGTTGACGACGACGTGGGAGAGCCGGACCGGGATGTCCTCGCCCTCCTCGATCGCGCGGTGGCTCCGCACGTCGACATCGGAACTGATCTCGACGGTGCGCCCCTCGTTGTCGAAGAACCGGAAGCCGTAGCCGCCGCCGGGCGTCTGGAGGTCGCCGGGCTCGTTGATCAGCTGCACGCCGTCCCGGGCGAGTTGCTCGGCGAGCGTGTCGACGTCGGCGGCGTTCGCCGCGCCGAACGAGATGAGGTCGATCCGCTTGCCGGGGGCCTGGCGCAGCCGGACCACGTACTGCTCCGGGCTGCCCGCGGCGGCCAGGAAGGCCACGCCGGTGTCGGTGTGCTCGGTGACCAGTCCCCACGTGTCGGTGAAGAAGTCCAGTTGCTTGCGCAGGTCGGGCACGGCGAGGGCGACGTGCCTGAGATGGGTGATCAGGCGTTTGGACAATGAGGCCTCCAACCGGTCTTTGTTTCGAGTGCATGCGGCCGGCGCCGGGCGACGCGGCGCGCGGGGGCCGGGACGCGGGCCTGCTGGGGAGGCGACGCCCTTCACTTCACGGCGATCGGGTTGACCGGGGCGCCGACGGCACCGGTGACGGGCAGCGGTGCGGCGCAGAGGAAGAAGTCCCACACCCCGTCCGCGGCGCAGTCGGCCGCCAGAGCGTCGAAGTCCCACATCTCGCCGATGAACAGGCCCATGTGGGGGATGCAGACCTGATGCAGCGGCTGGAACGCGTCGTGGAACTCGTTCGGCCGGACCTCGAAACCCCACGTGTCGGTGGCGATCCCGGCGATCTCGGTGTCGTGCAGCCAGTCGGCGGTGGTGAACGACAGGCCGGGTGAGTCACCGCCGGCGTAGTCCCCCCAGCCCTCCCGGCGGGCGCGGGACAGCCGGCCGGTGCGCACGCAGACCAGGTCGCCGCGGCCCACGCGCGCCGACTCGCCCTGGGCGGCGATGGTCGCCTCCAGGTGCTCGACGGTGATCGCGAAGCCGTCGGGCAGCTCGCCGTCGGTTCCCATCGCCCTGCCGACGTCCAGCAGGACCCCGCGGCCGACGATCGAGCCGGCGGCGGTCTCGATGCCGGTCACCCGGTCGCCGGCGGCGGTGACCACGGCGCCGGCGCGCCGGCCGTTCCAGGCCATCCCGTGGTCGAAGATATGGCCCAGGCCGTCCCACTGCGTGGATGCCTGCAGCGGCATGAACACCACGTCGTCGGCACCGCCGAACCCGTGGGGGAAGCCCTGGTCGCCGCGCTCGGCGTCGGTCCCCGTGTCCAGCATGGTGTGCACCGGGTTCGTCCGGCGGCGCCAGCCCTTCTGGGGGCCGTTCATGTCGAACGGCTGCGCGAGCGAGAAGCTCACGCCGCGGCGGACCAGCGCGGCGCCCTCCCGCCTCTTGGCCTCGTCCAGGAAGTTCAGCGTTCCGAGGACATCGTCCGTCCCCCACCGCCCCCAGTTGGAGCAGCGCTGCGCGGCCGCGGCGATCGCGCCCGCGGGGTCGGTGCGGTCGAGCTTGTCAGGCATACGGGGCCTTTCTCCAACCCTCCGGGTGACGCACCCTACGTTCACAGATGCGGGGGGTATCAGGGAAGAGCAGATGTCTTATGGTGCACATCAGTCTCATCGATACACTTCGCGAGTGGCCGGTCTTTCGAACCTGGATCTGAACCTGCTGGTCTCGCTGAACGCCCTGCTCGAGCAGCGCAGCGTCACCCGGGCCGCCCAGCAGGTGGGCCTCAGCCAGCCGGCGCTGTCGGCGGCCCTGGCCCGATTGCGCCGCCACTTCGGCGACGAGCTCCTCAGCCGCGTGGGCAACGAGTACCGGCTCACGCCGCTGGCCATGCAGCTCAAGCCGTGGGCGAGGCTGGCCCTGCAGAACGTCGACCGGGTCTTCAGCGCCCAGCTGGAGTTCGACCCGGCGCAGTCCACCCGCGAGTTCAGCGTGGGGATGAGCGACTACGGCTGCGCCCTCCTCGGAAACGCCCTCAGCGAACTGCTCGCCGAGGAGGCTCCGCTCGCCCGGCTGCGGATCGTGCACAACACGCCCTACGTGGTGGACCACGCCGAGCAGACACTGCTGACCACCGACCTGTTCGTCCTCCCGCACGGCTTCATCTCCGATCTGCCGCACCGTGACGTGCTCTGGGACAACTGGGTGCTGGTCGTGTCCGCCGACAACGACGAGGTCGGCACGTCCCTGACCGTGGAGCAGATCTCGGCGATGCCCTGGGTGGTCACCTACCACGGCCCCACCGCCTCGACCCCGGCCGCCCGCCAGATGCGCATGCTCGGCATCGAGCCGCGCGTGCAGGTGGTATGCGACGGCTTCCTGACCATCCCCGGCCTGGTCGCCGGCACCAAGCGCATCGCCCTGCTCCAGGAACGCCTGGTCGGCAAGCTCCCACCCGACGTCGGCATCCGCGCCCTGCCCTGCCCCTTCGACGTCGGCCCCCTGGTCGACGCCATGTGGTGGCACCCCTTGTACGACCGCGATGCCGAGCACACCTTCTTCCGCGAACTCCTCGCCAGGGCCGCAGCACAAGCGACCGGCACCGAAATCCCACCGAACCGCGGCTAACCCACTGCCCGCCGTGGCCGACGCACGGCGAGGCTCCGCGACAACACCACACAACTGCAGCCCACCGGCTCCCAACTTCCGGCATGCGGGGGGACGGCACCCGTGTGCTCTGCCGCTTTTCGATCCACGCCGGGCACAAGCCAGACGAACTGGGCGCCCTGCCGCGGGTGGTGTCGGAGACGGGGCAGCGGGCTGTTTCGGACCGGGCGACCAGGGCGGGCATGCCCCGAACAGCACACCTAGGGTGTGAGTATGCCGCTGCGCGGTCTGCCCGGCCCGCATCGCCTCAGCAGTGTCAACCGAAGGCTGCTACACGGCTGGCTACACCGACGTTTCTCGACCAGACCGCTGCGGGGCGCCGTCAGGGCTCCCCACCGGCGACGCTGTCCGTATCGCCTCGACGGTCATTCGAACGGTAGGAGAGTCGGCGGTCGCCCAGCTCGTCCCGGGTGGTCGATCGGACCCGTAGGCCGGCGTCGCGGGCACGGGTGTCGCGGCTTGCGGGGACGGCACGGTCACGTCCTATCCGCAGGCGGATTCGACCAGAAGGGCGACGGTGACCGCGCCCGGGTCGAGGACGCCGCGGGCGACCTCGCCCACATAGCTGGCCCGTCCCCGCCTGGCGAGCAGGTCCGCTGTGGCCTGCGCGCCGGACCGGGCGGCGGCGGCCGCGGCGGCCAGGGCGTCCGCCAGGTCGCCGGACGCCGCCGCCAGGGCCTCCCCGGCGGGGATCATGGCGTCCACCATGGTCTTGTCGCCCGGCTTCGCGCCGCCGAGCCGCTGCACGGCGGCGGTCCCCTCGGCGAAGCCGCGGGCCAGTTCGGCCGCGCCGATCGTCTCGGTGCGGGTCGCCTTCGCCAGCTGCCGGAACCACATGCCGAACAGCGGGCCGGAGGTTCCGCCGGTGTTCAGGAACGCGGTCGAGACGACGTCGAACACGTCGCCGGGAGTGGCGGTCTGCGCCGTCTGGAGAGCGGTCCGGGCGCGGCCGAGGGCGGAGCGCAGGTTCGCGCCGAAGTCGCCGTCGCCGGACCGCCGGTCGAGGTCGGTGAGGGTCTGCTCCTCCCGGTCGACGGCGGCGAAGAACCGCCGCATCCACTCTCGGGTGTCGGATGCGTTCATGTGAGAGCCTTTCACCAGGTCAAAGCGGGGGTGCGGACGGGGGCGTCCCAGAGCGCCACGCGGGTGTCGTCGGCGCGCACCAGCGTGATCGACACGCCGGCCATGTCGAGCGAGGTGACAAAGGGGCCGACCAGGCTGCGCGCCACCTCGATGCCCCGCCCGGCCAGCTGCCGGTGCACGGCCCGGTGCACCAGGGCCAGTTCGAGACCGTGGGTGGCGCCGAGCGAGTTGACGATGACGAACACGTCGTCGCCCCGGCGCAGTGTCATCGCGGCGACCAGCCGGTCGAGCAGGTCGGCGGTGAGCTCGTCGGCCGATGCGAACGGGCGCCGGCCGACGCCCCGCTCGCCGTGGATGCCGACGCCCAGTTCGACCTCGTCGTCGGCCAGTTCCCAGGCGGGGGCCCGGTCGCCGGGGTGGGCGCCCGCGGCCAGTGCGACGCCCATGCTTCGGGCGTCGGCGACCAGTTCCCGGCCGAACCGTGCGAGTTGCGGCAGATCGGCCCCTTGCTCGGCGAGGGCGCCGCAGAGCTTCTCGACCGCCACGACCGCGGCCGTGCCGCGCCGTCCGGGGCCTTCGCCGTCGGCGCGTTCGGAGGCCAGGTCGTCGTCGACCAGGACCTGTTCGACCGCGATGCCGCTGTCGGCGGCGATCTCGGCGGCGATCCGGAAGTTCAGCACGTCGCCGGTGTAGTTCTTGACGATCTGCAGGACACCGCGTCCGGTGTCCACCGCGGTCGTCGCGGCCGCCACCTGCAGCGCGGTGGGGCTGGCGAAGACAGCGCCGGGGACGGCCGCGTCGAGCATGCCGGTGCCCACGAAGCCGGTGTGCAGCGGCTCGTGTCCGGAGCCGCCTCCGGACACGAGCGCGACCTTGCCGGCGGTGGGCTTCGCCCGGGTCACGTACGCCGGGTCGGGGTTCAGCCGCAGTAGTCCCGGATGCGCGAGGGCCAGGCCCTCCAGGGCTTCGGGAACCACCTGATCGGGGTCGTTGACGAACTGCCGTCGGCTCATCTGCAGCCCCGCCTCCTGTTTGTTACGGGCTCTTGACGTCCCGGAAAACTAATGCATACATTCCTCCTTGTCCATACTGTCCGTCCTGTACGTACCAGGGCACTGACCTCGACTTACGGAGCCTTCATGAGCACTCCCGACGGCGGCGAAGGCATCGACCGCGTCTCGGTCGAGCCCTACTACCTGCAGCTGGCCGCCCGGATCCGCGAGCAGATCTCGACGGGCGCCCTCGCCATGGGCGACCGCCTGCCCAGCGAGGGCGAACTCGCCGCCACCTGGAACCTCTCGCGGGCCACCGTGCGCGAGGCGCTGCGGCTGCTGGAGGAGCAGGGCTGGGTCACCCGCATCCCGCGGCGCGGGGCGTTCGCCTCGATGCCGCAGCAGCGCGGGTGGCTGCTGCAGGGCCGCGAGGGCTTCTTCGAGGACGAGGTCGAGGGCCGCCGGCGCCAGGTGACCACCCACGTGCTGCGCGCCGAGCAGGCACCGCTCCCGGAGTCGGCCGTGGAGGCGCTGCAGCTTCCTCCGGGCAGCCACGGCTACGTCCTGGAGCGGCTCCGCGAGCTGGACGGCAAGGTCGCCCTGTTCTCCATCAACTACCTGCCCCTGCAGATCGGGACGCTCGTGTCGCGCAGCGACGTCCCGACCGGCGAGGGCTCGCTCAACAGCACTCTGCGCAAGGCCGGGTACGCTGTCGCGAGCGCGTCCCGCACGGTCGAGGCCGTCGCCGCGGACGGCGACATCGCCGACCTGCTCCAGGTGCGCGCCGGAACACCGCTACTGAAGATCAAGTCAACGACCTGGGACGCCAAGCTGGTGGCCTTCGACCATCACGAGGTCTGGGTCCGCAGCGACGTCGTGCACGTCGAGATCCAGGTCGGTGCCCCCGCGCCGGTGCCCGCCTCCTCGCATTCCCCCGAGATCGGCCGGATCGTCAGCCCCTGATCCCTTCGCGACGAAGGCGATGACGACTCCGCGCCCTCCGCTGCGGCGCCGGACCCGACCGGCCTGCACATTCCCAGGAGGACCCATGCAAGTCCGCAACAGACACGCCGTCGCGGCGCTGCTGGCCGTCGGCACACTGGCCGCCGCATCGGCCTGCTCCGACCCCACGGCCGGACAGGACGCCTCGGGCGACACCACGATCACCGTGGCGCTCGCGGCCAACCCCCAGATGAAGACCGCCGAGAGCCTGGTCTCCGACTTCGAGCAGAAGAACCCCGGAATCAAGGTCAAGTTCACCACCCTGCCGGAGAACGACCTGCGCCCGGCCGTCACCAAGGACGTCGCCACCAAGGCCGGCCAGTACGACGTCGCCATGATCGGCAGCTATGAGGTGCCGATCTGGGCCAAGAACGGCTGGATCGTTCCACTCGACGGCTACGTCGCCAAGGACACCGCCTGGGATGCGAACGACGTGCTGAAGCCGATCAAGGACATCGTCTCGGCGGACGGAAAGCTCTACGGCGCCCCGTTCTACGGTTCCAGCTCCTTCCTCTTCTACCGCAAGGACCTCGCCCGGAAGGCGGGGGTGACGATCCCGGAGAAGCCGACCTGGGACCAGGTCGCCCAGGCCGCCGCCAAGATGGACGACAAGAAGAACGGCGTCTCCGGCATCTGCCTGCGCGGACTGCCCGGCTGGGGGCAGAACCTGGCCTCCCTGACCACGGTCATCAACACCTTCGGCGGACGCTGGTTCGATGAGAAGTGGCGGCCGCAGCTCACCTCGCCCGAGACCACCAAGGCCGTGCAGTTCTACGTGGACCTGCTGCGGTCGCACGGACAGCCGGACGCCGCCAAGGACGGCTGGGAGGGCTGCCTGCAGCAGATCACCCAGGGCAAGACCGCGATGTGGTACGACGACACGGTCTTCGCCGGTTCGGCGTTGAAGGACGCCACCCCGCAGGTCAAGGAGAACCTGGCGTTCGCGCTGGCGCCCGTGGAGAAGACCCAGGCCTCCGGCTGGCTCTGGTCCTGGGCCCTGTCGATCACGCAGAGCAGCAAGAACAAGGACGCCGCCTGGAAGTTCATCTCGTGGGCGACCGGCAAGGACTACATCAAGCTCGCCGGGGCCAAGGCCGGCTGGGACTCGATCCCGCCCGGCTCGCGCACCTCGACCTACGCGATCCCCGAATACCGGAAGGCGGCCGAGTCCTACGCGGACCTGACACTGAAGTCGATCCAGAGCGCCAACCCCAAGCAGCCGACCGTCCAGCCGGTGCCCTACAGCGGGGTGCAGTACGTGCAGATCCCCGAATTCACTGACATCGGCGACTACGTCTCGCAGCAGATCGCGGGCGCTATCAGCGGCACCCAGAGCGTGCAGCAGGCGCTGCAGAAGTCCCAGGCCTACACCGAGAGCGCGGTCAAGAAGGCCGGCTATCTCAAGTAGCCGCCCCGGGGCGGTGCCGCGGGAACCACTGCGCGGCACCGCCCGGTATCCGAGGAGGAAATGGGCCATGACTACCCTCGCCCAGCCGGCCGCCCCGGCGAAGACCGGGCCCCGGCGCGGGTCGTGGAGCCGGCGCGCCCCGCTGCTGCCCGCGCTCGTCATCACGCTGGTGCTCACGCAGATCCCGTTCGTCCTGACGATCTGGTATTCGGTGCAGCACTGGAACCTGATGGCCCCCGGCCAGAAGAGCTTCGCCGGGCTCGCCAACTACAGGGCCACGTTCACCGACGAGACGTTCTGGAAGGCCATCAAGAACACGGTGATCCTCACCGGCGCCTCGACGGTCGCGAGCATCGCCGTCGGCCTCGTGCTCGCGCTGCTGCTGCAGAAGAGGTTCCCGGGCCGGGGCGTCGCCCGCACGCTCGCCATCACGCCGTTCTTCGTCATGCCCGTCGCGGCCGCGCTGTTCTGGCGCAGCGCCATGTTCGACCCGTCGTTCGGGCTGCTCGGCCGGCTCACCGACGCGGTCGGGATGGCGCGCGTGAACTGGCTGAGCGACCAGTCGATGCTGTCGATCGTCCTGATCACGTCCTGGCGGTGGACGCCGTTCGCGATGCTGGTGCTGCTCGCCGGGCTGCAGGCGCTGCCCGACGAGCAGCTCGAGGCCGCGCGGGTCGACGGCGCGGGCTGGTGGTGGCAGTTCCGCGGCGTGATCGCGCCGCACCTGCGGCCGTTCCTCGAGCTCACCGCGCTGCTGCTGAGCATGAACATCATCCAGACGTTCGGCGAGATCGCCCTGCTCACGGCCGGCGGTCCCGCGTACGGCACGACCAACATCACGTACTACGTCCACCTGCGTGCGTTCAACTCGTTCGACTTCGGCACCGCGTCGGCGTACGGGCTCGTCACGCTGGTGCTCACCATTGCGCTCGCGATGCCGGCCCTGCGCCTGCTCTCCGGCATCTTCCGGCAGGAGGGACGGCGATGACCGTCACGATCCCCACCCCGACCAGAGAGACCGCCGCCGATGCTCCCCGGCACCGCGCCGCACGGCGGCGCCGACGCCGACCGGACAACGACACCGCCCGCTGGCCGGTGGCCGTGCTCGGCTGGCTCGGATCGCTGCTGCTGTTCTCCCCGATCGCGTACATGCTGCTCAAGAGCGTCCAGACCGAGACCGACGCGGCGTCGCCGGCGCCCAAGCTGGTCTTCCAGCCGACACTCGGGCACTACCGGGACGCGTTCGGGGCGGGTTTCTGGGCGTACGCGGGGAACTCGATCGCCGTCGCCGTGGTCTCCACGGTCCTGGTGCTGGCGCTGGCCCTGCCCGCGGCGTACGCGCTGTCGGTGCGGCCGATCCGCAAGTCCCAGGACGCGCTGTTCTTCTTCATCAGCACCAAGATGATGCCGATCGCCGCGGGCATCATCCCGGTCTACGTCGTCGCGCAGCACCTGCACCTGCTGAACACCGTGACCGTGCTGATCATCCTGCATCTGGGCATGAACCTGCCGCTGGCCGTGTGGATGATCCGCTCCTTCCTGCAGGAGGTCCCGGGCGAGGTGCTCGAGGCCGCGGCGCTGGACGGGGCCGGCCGGCTGCGCACCATGCGCAGCATCGTGCTGCCGCTGATCCGGCCCGGGCTGTGGTCGACCGCGCTGCTGTGCTGCGTGTTCTCCTGGAACGAGTACTTCTACGCCGTGAACCTCACCACGACCACGTCCACACTGCCGGTGTTCATGCAGAAGTTCCTGTCGTTCGGCGAGCTGTACACCGCGCAGGTGGCGGCCGTCGCCACCGTGGTGAGCGTCCCCGTCGTCGTCCTCGGCTGGATCTGCCAGCGCAGCCTGGTGCGCGGCCTGCTGTTCGGAGCGGTGAAGTGATGCACGCGATCATCCTCGACGGGAAGGGCAACGCGGAGCTGACCCGTGTGCCCGACCCGGTCCCCGGTCCCGACGACGTCGTCGTCGCGCCTGCCGCGGTCGGTATCTGCGGCACCGACCTGCACCTGGTCGAAGGCAGCTACGCCACCGGCCGCTACCCGGTCGT
The DNA here is from genome assembly GCF_030269545.1 of Actinomadura sp. NBRC 104425. Classification (GTDB taxonomy): domain Bacteria; phylum Actinomycetota; class Actinomycetes; order Streptosporangiales; family Streptosporangiaceae; genus Spirillospora; species Spirillospora keratinilytica. The sequence goes on from NZ_BSTN01000004.1 coordinate 403,537, forward strand.
CCCGGGCCATGAGTTCGCCGGCACGGTCACCGCGGTCGGCGCGAACGTCCGCGGCATCTCCCCGGGCGACCTCGTCGGTGTCGATCCCAACGTCAACTGCGGTGACTGCCGCTGGTGCCGGATCAAGGCCTACAACCTCTGCACGAGCCTCGCGCCGATCGGGGTGACGCGCGACGGCGCGTGCGCCGAGGCGGTGGTCGTCCCCGCCCGGGTCGCCTACCGGCTGCCCGCCGGCATCGACGCCACGGTCGGCGCGCTGATCGAGCCGCTGGCCTGCGTGCTGCACGCCCTGGACCGCGCACCGTCCCTGAAGGACGCGGACGTCCTGGTGTACGGGGCGGGGGCGATCGGCCTGCTGATGTGCGCGGTGGCGAGGCAGCGCGGCGCTGGCCGGATCCAGGTCGTCGAACCGCAGCCGGTCCGCCGCGACGCCGCCCTGCGCCTCGGCGCCGACCGCGCCGGGGCATCCGGCGCGGATCTCGACCTGGCCGACGGCGCCCAGGTCGTCGTGGAGGCCAGCGGCCACCCGAGCGCCGTCTCCGACGCGCTGCGGCGGGTCGCCGTCCGCGGCACCCTCGTGCAGATGGGCGTGACCGCCGCCGAGACGGCGGTGCCGCTGCATCCGTTCGAGGTCTTCGAAAAAGAGATCACCGTACTCGGCTCCAACAGCCTCGCCGACTGCTACCCCGCCGCGGTCGAGCAGATCTCCGACCTGGCCGCGGCCATCCGGCCGCTCGTCACCCACACGCTTCCGCTCGCGTCCTACACCGACGCGCTCGCGGTCGCCACCTCCCCCGAGGCGCTGAAGGTACACCTCGCGCCCTCAACCGATAGCTGAAAGGCACACCTCCATGACCATGGCCTACCGCATGACCCGGACGCTCCCCCAGGACCGGGTGGCCATCATCATGCCCGTCGACCACGGGCTCATCTTCGACCGCCTGCCCGGGCTGGAGAACCCGGCCGCGGTGGTCGAGGAGTTCGGCGACGACGACGTCACCGGCTTCATGATGAGCCCCGGCCTCGTCGTGCGCACCGAACAGTACTTCGCCCGGCGGCCGCACCTGGCCCGGGTCATGGCCATCGACGCCTTCTACCACTACACCGACGCCGGTGCCGGCTCCGGCGCGCTGCAGGCCTCCGTCGAGGACGCCGTCCGGCTCGGCGTGGACTGCGTGAAGATGCTGATGCCGTGGAACACCACCAAGGCCGAGCAGGCCGCGCTCGTCACCCGCATCGGCAGGGTGGTCTCGGACTGCGAGCGGTGGCAGATCCCGCTGATGCTGGAACCGGTGATGCTGGGCGCGCCGCGGACCGCCGAGGTCGTCGCGGCCGAGGAGCAGGCCGCCCGGATCGCGTTCGACCTCGGCGCGCACATCATCAAGATCGCGTTCCCCGGGGAGGAGGGCACCCGCCGCCTGGTCGAGGAACTCGGCCTGCCCGTCGTCATCGCCGGCGGCCCCCGCGCGGGCGACGCCGACCAGACGGTCGAGGCGGTCCGGCAGACCGTCGTGGCGGGCGCCCGCGGCATCATCGTCGGCCGCAACATCTGGCAGCGGGACCTGCCGGACGCGCACGCGATCGTCGACCGGCTGGCCGCCCTGTTGCGCACCGCCGGCCGGGCGCCGGAGACCGTCTGACCATGCAGGACGTCTGGGCCGGCGCCGACCTGGGCAGCACCAACATCAAGGTGCTGCTCACCGACGGCGCCGGCGCCGTACTCGCCCGGGCGGCCCGGCCCACGCCGCGAACGGGGCTGCGCACCGACCCCGACCGGCTCGTCGACGCCATCGAAGAGCTGATCCTCACCGCCGCCCGCGGCATCGCCCGTCCCCGGCTGCGCGGGGTCTGCGTCGCGGGCATCGGCGAGGACGGCGTGCTGCACACCGCCGGGCGGCCGCTCGGCCCCGCGCTGGCGTGGTTCGACCCGACCCGGCGCACCGTGCTGGACCGGCTCGCAGAACTCCGCGGCCCGGGCGACCGCATCCGCTACGGCGTCGAACTGGACGCCAGCCGCACCGTCGCGGCATGGGCGCTGCTCCCACCCGACCAGATCGCCGCGGCGACGGGCTGGGTGGCGTGCACCGACTACCCCGCCCTGCGCTGGACCGGCCGGGCGGTCATGTCCGGCAGCCTCGCCGCCCGCACCGGGGCGTGGCTGCTGGAACCGGGCGCCTGGGATCTGGACCGGGTCGCCCCGTTCCTGCCGCTGGAGCTCCTCCCGCCGGTCGTCCCCGCCGGCACGGTGGTCGGCGAGCTGCGCAGCACGCGCCTGGCCCGGCTGCTCGCCTCCGACGCCGTCGTCGTCGCGGGCGGCCACGACCACCCCGTCGCCGCGTCCGTCGTGCACCGCCAGGACCCCGGCGCACCGCTCGACTCGATGGGCACCGCGGAGGTCATCGTCCGGACCGTCGGGACCGGGCCACCGCCGGGCGACGCCGACCTGTCACCGGCGATCCTCGGCACCGGCCGGACCGCCCTCACCGTGCTGGAACTGCAGCGCAACATGTCCTGGCTGCGAGATTCGGGCCTGGCCGCCCACCTCGACGCCGTCCTGGCCGGCGACCTCGCCCCGCCGCCGCCCGACTCGCAGATCTTCGTCCCGGGCGCCGAGGGCGGCGAGCCTCCCCGCTGGACGCCGGCGGCCCGGCATCTCACCGACGAGCAACGGGCGGCCGCCGCGGTGTGGCAGCTCGCGAAGGCCGGCGCCTGTGCGGTGCGCGGCCTGGCGCCCGGCGCGAAGGCCGTCTACGGCACCGGCGGATGGACACGATCGCCGGGCTGGATGAGGCTCAAAGCCGCAGCGGTGGGCGCGCCGTACCGCGTCCTGGCCGAACCGGAACTCGCCGCCCTGGGCGCGGCACAGCTCACCCTGCCCGGCCCGATCACACCTGTCGCAGTCCGCGAAACCATCCCCGAAGCCCGCTCGTGACCCGGTCCACCCTCGCCCGTGCTAGGAGAACGTGTCGGTCGAAACGGTTACGCCGTTGACGGTTGCGGACCGGGGTGCTACGGCAAGGTCGCGAAGGCGGTGCGGACCGGGGTGGGCCCCGGTCCGCACCGTGGCGCGGGGGAGGTCAGTGCAGTTCGACGTCGAGGCGTGAGCGCAGCTCGTCCACGGTGGTGCCGTACGTCTCCAGGACGTGGACGCCGTCGGGTCGCAGCTCGAAGGCGGCGACCTCGGTGTAGACCCGGCTGACGCAGCCGACGCCGGTGAGCGGGTAGGTGCACTGCGGGACCAGCTTGGGCGCACCGGACTTCGTGAAGAGCTTCATCATCACGTAGACGTTCTTGGCTCCGATCGCGAGGTCCATCGCGCCGCCGACGGCGGGGATGTCGTCGGGCCTGCCGGTGTGCCAGTTGGCCAGGTCGCCGCGTTCGGAGACCTGGTAGGCGCCGAGCACGCAGATGTCGAGGTGACCGCCGCGCATCATGGCGAAGGAGTCGGCGTGGTGGAAGTACGCCGCTCCCGGCAGTTCGGTGACCGGGACCTTGCCGGCGTTGGTGAGGTCGGGGTCGATCCGGTCGCCCTCGGCCTTCGGGCCCATGCCGAGCATGCCGTTCTCGGTGTGCAGGACGACGCCGAGCTCTTCGGGTAGATGGTCGGCGATCTTGGTGGGCTGGCCGATGCCGAGGTTGACGTACGCGCCGGCCGGGATGTCCCGCGCGATCACGGCGGCCACCTCGTCCATGCTGAGCGGACGGTCGGCGGTGACCGGCGCTCCGGCGGTGCGCGCCGGGCCTGCCACGGCGGTGGCGTCGGTGGTCATCGTGCCCCCTGGACGGTGTAGCGGCGGGACTCGACCGCGACGATGCGGTCGACGTAGATGGACGGGGTGACGACCGCCTCCGGGTCGATCCCGCCGAGCGGGACGACCTCGTCGACCTGGACGATCGTGGTGGTGGCGGCGGTCGCCATCACCGGGCCGAAGTTGCGGGCGGTCTTGCGGTAGACGAGGTTGCCCATCGGGTCGGCCCGATGCGCGCAGATGAGGGCGTAGTCGCCCTTGATCGGATACTCCAGCACGTAGTCGCGTCCGCCGATGGTGCGCACCTCCTTGCCCTCGGCGAGCGGGGTGCCGACCGCGGTCGGGCAGTAGAACGCGCCGATCCCGGCGCCCGCGGCCCGCATCCGCTCGGCGAGGGTGCCCTGCGGCACCACCTCCAGCTCGACCTTCCCCTCGCGGTAGAGCGCGTCGAAGACGTAGGAGTCGACCTGCCGCGGGAAGGAGCACACCACCTTGCGGACCCGGCCGGCCGCGAGCAGCGCCGCCAGGCCGACGTCGCCGTTGCCGGCGTTGTTGGAGACGATCGTGAGGTCCTTGGCGCCCTGCCGGATGAGGGCGTCGATGAGGTCGAACGGCATCCCGGCCATACCGAAGCCGCCGACCAGGACGGTGGAGCCGTCCTCGATCCCGGCGACGGCCTCGTCGGTCGACTCCAGCACGGCGGCCCGGCTCACTTCGCCACCTCCAGGTTCTCCAGGACGACGGCGAGCCCCTGGCCCACGCCGATGCAGATGGCGGCCACGCCGTACCGTTCGCGGCGTTCCTTCAGCACGGCGGCCAGCGTCCCGAGGATCCGGCCGCCGGAGGCGCCCAGCGGGTGCCCGATCGCGATGGCCCCGCCGCGCTGGTTGACGATCCCGGGGTCGCGCAGGCCGTCCTTCAGCCAGGCGTCGACGCAGGCCAGCGACTGGACCGCGAACGCCTCGTTGAGCTCGACCGCACCGATCCGGTCCCAGCCGATCCCGGCGCGGGCGAGCGCCCGGTTGGCGGCCTCGACCGGGGCGTAGCCGAACTCCCGCGGGTCCAGCGCCATCGCGCCCTTCCCGATGATCCGGGCGAGCGGGTCGCGGCCGATGGCCGCCGCCGCCGACTCGCCGCCGAGGAGCACCGCGGAGGCGCCGTCGGAGAGCGGGGAGGCGTTGCCCGCGGTGATGGTGCCCTCCGGCCGGAACGACGGCTTGAGCGCGGCGAGCTTGTCGAGGCCGGTGCCCGGGCGGATGCCCTCGTCGCGGGCCAGTCCGGCGACCGGGGTGACCAGCGCGTCGTAGAAGCCGTCCTCCCACGCCCGGTGCGCGAGGCGGTGGGAGCGGACGGCGAACTCGTCCTGGCGCTCGCGGGAGATGCCGAAACGCTCTTGGAGCTGCTCGTTGCACTCGCCCAGCGAGACGGTCCACTCCTTCGGCATCCGCGGGTTGACCAGCCGCCAGCCCAGCGTCGTCGACACCGCGGCGACGTCGCCCGCCGGGAAGGCCCGCGACGGCTTGGGCAGCACCCACGGCGCCCGCGTCATCGACTCGACCCCGCCGACGAGGACGATCTGCGCGTCGCCCGTCTCGATGGCGCGGGCGCCGACGATCGCCGCGTCCAGGCTGGAGCCGCACAGCCGGTTGACCGTCGTGCCGGGCACGCTGGTCGGCAGACCGGCCAGCAGCGCGGCCATCCGGCCGACGTTGCGGTTCTCCTCGCCGGCGCCGTTGGCGTTGCCCCAGACGACCTCGTCGATCGCGGCGGGATCCAGCGACGGCGTCTGCGCGAGCACGCCGCCGATCGCGGCGGCGGCCAGATCGTCGGGCCGGACGTCGGCCAGCGCGCCGTTGAACTTGCCGAACGGGGTCCGCACGGCGCTGTAGAGGAACGCACTGCTCATGGCTCGACACTAGAGCACCAGACTAATATGGTGAAGTATCAATATCTATAACAATTGAGATGCTAGAAATATGGATCTGCGGCAGCTCCGCTACTTTGTCGCCGTCGCCGAGGAGCTCCACTTCGGGCGTGCCGCCGAGCGGCTCCACATGGCCCAGCCCCCGCTCTCGCAGGCGATCAGGCAGCTCGAAGGCCGGCTCGGCGTCGCGCTGTTCCAGCGCACCACGCGCAGGGTGGAACTCACCGACGCCGGCCGCGCCTACCTCGACCGGGTGCGGGTGATCCTCGCCGAGGTCGAGGAGGCCGCCGACCACGCCCGCAGGGTCGCCGCCGGCGCGGTCGGCCACCTCACCCTCGGCTGCGTCGGCTCGGCGACCTACAGCCTGCTGCCGACCCTCTCGCGCCGTCTCGCCGCCGAACTGCCGGGCATCGACTTCACCTTCCGCGGCGAAATGCTGGCCCCGGACCAGGTCGAGGCGCTGCACAGCGGCGCGATCGACGTGGCGCTGCTGCGCCCGCCCGCGGCCGACCCCTCCCTCACCGTCCACACCCTGCGCCGCGACCGCCTCGTGGCGGCGCTCCCGGCCGAGCATCCGCTCGCGGCCAAGAACCGGGTGCGCGCCGCCGACCTCGCCGGCGCCGACCTGATCACGTACTCGGCGGGCCGCCACTCGGTGATGCACGAGGTCGTGCTCGGCCTCATGCGCGACGCCGGCGTAGAGCCGCGCGTCCGGCACGAAGTGGGGGAGACCTCGACGCTCATCACCCTCGTCGCCGGCGGCCTCGGCGCCGCGGTCGTGCCCGAACCGGTGACCGCGCTCGCTCTCGACGGTGTCGTCTACCGGCCCCTGGTCCAGCCGACGGTGTCGATCGAACTGGCCGTCGCCCACCGAGCCGACCGCGACGAACCCCACCTGGCCCGCACGGTCCAGGTCATCCGCCGGCTCTTCTGAGAACCGCGACCGTCGCCCATCGCCGCGCGACACGTTCTGGTGCTGTCGAGCTCTATCGGTCTTCCTGGCGACCGCGACCAGGTCCTGACCCGCTGCTCGCCCCGGTTCGGCGAGCTCAGGACCCGGGTGTACGACGGCTCGGTCTTCCGCATCCTGGAACTGCCTTTCGGACGAGGACTGGCGTTTCGACTCGGAGGGAAAGGAGATCGAGCCGCGCGCCTTCCACACGACGGAGTCGGTCGAGTACGCGATCGTGCTCAGCGGCGAGATCTGGGCCGTCCTCGATGAGACGCAAGTACTGATGAAGGCCGGCGACGTCCTCGTCCAGCGCGGCACCGCCCACGCGTGGTCGAACAGGTCCGACAGTCCCTGCCTGATGACGTTCGTGCTGATCGGGGGGACACCCTGCCGTAGCGGGGAGCAGCCTGCGCGTCCGGGGGTTACCGGCCGCATGGGCTGCCCGGGCGGCGAGTGGGAAGGAAGCCCCTGGGACGCCGCACCCGTCGCCACCGTGCTCCGGCGCCGCGATCAGCCCACCGGCACATCCTCGAAACCCTGCACCCGATTCTCAGCGGAGGAAGCCATGTCGGACGCCGACCGGGTGGTCAGCACCGCCTCCGTCCGCACCGACCGCCCAGGCCGCTACGGCAAGCAGCTCGTCTCGCACCTGGGCCGCCGCGCCACGGGGGAATGGGACGACGAGTCGGCCACCGGCTGGATCGACTTCGACGGCGGCGGCCGCGTCGAACTCTCCTGCGGCGAAGGCGTGCTCGACCTGCGCCTCGAAACCGCTGCCGACGGCCAGGCCCGCCTGGAGGACGTCGTCGGGCGGCATCTTGTGCGCTTCGGCACCCGCGATGAACTCCTCGTCGAGTGGACCCGCGGCGACGGCACCCGGGGCACCGTGCAGCGCAGCGGAACACCGCCCTGACGCGCTCCCCGGCTGAAGGTCGGGGAGTCAGCCTGTGCCGTGTGTGCGGCACGTCCGCGGGCTTCCTGTTCCGCCGGGTCCCGCCGCGCCGGGCGGCGGGGCTTGCGGTCCCTCCGCAAACGTTTCGCCTCTCGGCCAGCCCGGCGGCGAGGATGCTGCGCGCAGTGTTGACGTCCCGGTCGTGCCGGGCACACCCAGAAGCGGACGTGCAGGGTTCGGGGCCGTCGAGCACACCGAGGACCGAACACCGGTCGCGCCTGGCCACCTCGCTGCAAGGCGTGTCCTTGCGCAGGTCGCGGACCGAGCTCCCCGACCTGGCCCGTCACCGCCACCCGGCGAACAAGCCGTGGTCGGGCTTCTGCTTCACCGGATCGGTGGGCGGCGCTCCCATCGGCATCCTGCGGCAGCACATCGAGCGGCGGAACCCGTCCGTCCGAGCCCGCTGAGCAACAGCCCATCGAGCGCCGATCCGACCTGACCGCGGATCGGCGCTCCCTCACCCCCGACCTGAAGGCCGGAGCACTGCGGACGATCCCGGTAGCGCCGTGCGTCCTCCGAAGTCCCGACCGGCGATTCAAAGAATCTGATCGAGGAGGGCATGGAGGCGGCGACGAAAATTGCCGAAGGGGAAATCCTGTTCGCTGACGCGAGAGTGGAAGACGTAGCAGGACACGGTCCAGATGATCATCCAGCTGAGCAGCTCCAGGTCGATGTCCCGCCGGAGCCCCTGCCAAGAACGCGAGGTCAGCACGGTCAGCAGGGGCGGCGGGAATTCCCTCTCGGGGAAACGCAGGTCGATCGCGTCCTTGAGGGAGCGCTGCGACCACAGGGCGGGGAACTCGGGATGCTCGGTCACGAAGTCGGTGAAGGCGTCCACCAGGTGGTGGACGCCTTCAGGGCCGTCGGGTACCTCTCGTGCCGCGGACTCCAGCCGGGCCATCTCCATCGCGTGGAGGCGAGCGAACGCATCGCGGTAGATCTGCCGCTTGCCGAGGCGGAGGAGTTTCGATTCCTCGGCCTCCTTTCCCACGGCGTCCGCGATCATCCCGAGGGTCGTGGTGTCGAAGCCCAGTTCCGCGAACAACCGGGTGGCCACGACCAGAACCTTCTCGTCCGCCTCGTCCATCGGGCGCTCTCCCCCTTCCGCTCATTCAACACCGCGCCGGACCGCGCCTCTCTCAACGGCGCGAAAAAATCATGCAAAAGGCGGGGGAGGGAAATGCACCGCCCGGTTTGCGGTCCGCTGGGCGGTGCATTTCACGCGGGGTCAGGGCATTGCCGCCGCTTGGGATTCGATGAGGATCAGTTGCTCCAGCATCGAGCCGGGCCGTATACGTTCCATGAGGCGCTGGAGAAGAGGGGTGTGCTCGAGCACCAGGTCGCGCAGCGGCCGCAGGGGACGGGCATGTGGTGGAACATCCGGCCGTTGCGGTAGGCGAGTCCCGTCTGCCGGGCGGTGTGCTCCTTGCGGGGTTCCTCGCAGGCGCGGAACGCCGCCGCGACCTCGACCGGGTCGGTCAGATCGCGGCCGGCGAGGGCGCGGCCCAGGAAGAATGCGCCCTCGACGCCCATTGCGGCGCCGTACGCGGCTCGTGCACCATCCGCACGCCGCGGGCGATGAGCCGTTCGGCCAGGAGATCGACGTCGGCGGGGGTCGCGGCGCCGGAGGACACCACGTCCCCAGACGTTCCAGGATGCGATCCAACGCTGCCTTCGACCGGAGGTCCGTCCGGCGCTTGGATGTCGTACACGCGCTCACGCTCCCTCGGCGTCGGTTGCGGCGGACGGCTCGCGTGACCGCCCGGGCGGCGTCAGTGGCGAGACCAGTGCGCCTGCCGGCGGCGGACGACCGGCCAACGCGGTGCCCTGCAGGTAGCCGGCAGCAGAGACGGTGCCCTCCGCGGCGCCGGGCTCGCCGCGGAGCGGATCGCGCCGATGGCGGTCATTCCCAGGAGCCGTTCGCCCGGCGACCACCGCAAGAAGGGCGATCAGCGATCGTCGTGGCCACCGCCTGATGGGGGCATTTTCTCCGTGTGCTCGGCGGCCTGGGCGGGGCGGGGGCCGGCATCGTTCTGCAGGGCGCTCAAGGCGTTGGTCACGAGCTCGCGGGCGTATGCGGCGTCCAGTCGGCCAGGGCGGAAGAGGATGCGGTACATGATCGGCGCCACGACACGGTCGATGACCACTTCCGTCTCGGGTGCCGGTTCTCCCCGCTGCGCCGCACGGGCCAACAAAGTGTCGATCTGTTTTGCGGCATACGCCGAGCACTGGCCGGCATTGGTGCCGTCGGGGTCGCCGATCAGGGCGTCCCGGATGTAGGCGCGCCCGGACGGCGAGGCCATCTCGTCGAGGAACTGTTCCGCCCACGCGTCGAGATCGGCCCGCAGGCTTCCGAGGTCGGCCGGTTCGGTCTCCGGGCGCAGCCGTTCGACGGCCATGTCGGACAGGAGTTCCTGCAGGGTGCCCCAGCGGCGGTAGATCGTGGAGGGGGTCACGCCCGCCCGAGCGGCCACCATCGGGACCGTGAGCGCGTCGCGGCCCACTTCCTCCAGCAGTTCACGCACCGCCGCGTGGACGGACTCCTGTACGCGTGCGCTGCGCCCGCCGGGGCGGACCATGGGCCGGGGACTCATGCGGCCCACCTTAATGCGCATCTGTTGCTTCTAGGCGGTGGCCGAGGTCGGCGACCCGCAGGGCTGCGCGTCCGGGCGCCCGAGCACGGCGGACGCCCGGACGGCGACGCGACCGCACGTCGGCGGGAACGTCCGCCTCCTCTCAGGCGGCGAGGGGAGCGAGTCGCCCCGCGCCGCCCACCGACTCCTCGTAGATCCGGCCCACACGGAGCACCGTCGCGTCGTGGAAGGGGCGCGCCATCAGCTGCATGCCGATCGGAAGTCCGGCGCGGTCGCGACCGACCGGCAGGGTGAGGGCCGGGACGCCGGTGATGTTGGCGGGGGCGCAGAGGCGGACGTAGCCGTCCGACACGGTCTCGGTCGTGCCGTCGGCCCACTCGACGGCTTCCTGCCCTTTCTCGACGGCGGTCATCGGCACCGTCGGCGCGGCGAGGACATCGATGTCGTCGAACATGCGGGCCCAGGCGTCCCGCATCATGGTGCGGGCCCGCTGCGCGCGGAGGTAGTCGCCCGCGGAGGTGAGTTCCCCGGCCTCCAGCAGGACGCGGACGTCCGCCGCGTACAGGTCGGGGACGGCCCGCAGCGACCGCTCGTGGTACGCCGTGGCCTCGGGGACCATCAGCCCCCACTGAACGGCCTGGATGTAACGCGCCATCGGGATCTCGACGTCGACGGGTTCCGCCCCCAGCTCCGCCAGCCGCTCGATCGCGCCGCGCACGGACTCCTCGACCTCGGGCGCGACGCGGTCGAAGTAGTGGTTCCGCGGTACGCCGACCTTCAATCCCCGCAGGTCGCCTCCCGCGAAGCGGTCCGGCACGGGGCCGGACACGCTCGCCGGGTCGCGGTCGGCGATCGCCGACAGCACCAGCGCGACGTCCTGGACGGTGCGGGCGAGAGGCCCCACATGGTCAAGGGACCAGGACAGCGACGTCACACCCGTGCGGGGGACCAGGCCGTAGGTCGGTTTGAGGCCCACCACGCCGTTCAGGGCCGCGGGGACCCGGATGGAACCGCCCGTGTCCGTCCCCATGGCGAACACAGCCCCGCCGGTGGCGACGGCCACCGCCGAGCCGCCGCTCGACCCGCCCGCGACCCGGCTCTGGTCCCAGGCGTTGTTCGTCTGCGGAGTGGTCAGGCCGTAGGCGAACTCGTGCGTGTGCGTCTTGCCCAGGAGGACGGCCCCGGCGGCGCCGAGCCGTTCGGCCACCCGGCTGTCGCGTTCCGCCACGTGCCCCGCGCGGACGTGCGAGCTCGCCGTGGTGGGCATCCCCGCCACGTCGATCAGGTCCTTGAGCGCCATGGGGATCCCGTGCAGCGGTCCGCGCGGTCCGCTTTCGGAGATCTCCCGTTCGGCGCGGACCGCTGCGGCAAGGGCCGCGTCGGCGGCGACGGTGACGTAGGCGCCCAGCCGTCCTTCGACGGCGTCGATACGGGCGAGCACCGATTCGGTGAGTTCGACGGGGGACAGCTCCCGTGCGCGCACCGCACGGGACGCTTCGGTCAGCGACAGCTCAAACGGCTGCATCGGCGTTCTCCTGTCCGGCTCGGTAGAAGGATGCGGGAGGGGTCTCCCCGAAGTCGATCTCGCGCAGCGTGCTGATCACGGAGTGGATGTGGTCGGCCGTCATGGCCACCTCCGCATGCCGGTCGTCCCCGAGGGGGAGTCCCGCCCGCAGCGCCCATCGGGCTGCCTCTTGGGGGGTGAGTTCGCTGGTCATGGCTTCCTCGTGGATCGGTACGGCGCGACGGGCCGGCCCGCGCAGACCCGGGCGCCGTAAAAGCAAATAATTTGCTTTAGGTGAGCGTAGGGCCTACGGTACCTTAAAGCAAACCATTAGCTTTAAGTAGGAAGGACCTCGTGTCGTGCGTCCCCGCGGGCCTCGCGCCCCCCGCACCTCCCCGTCCGGACGCCTGCCGTTCGCATTGCACGCCTCGATCCTGATCGCGCTGCTCGCCGCATCCAGCGCACCGACCCCGCTGTACCCCCGCTACCAGGCCCAGTGGCGGTTGTCGGCCCTCGACATCACCGTGGTCTTCAGCGCCTACGCCCTGGCGCTCCTGATCGCGCTGCTGACGACCGGCACCCTTTCCGACCATCTCGGACGCCGCCCCGTGCTCCTGGGCGCGCTCGCGCTCCAGATCGCCTCCATGGCGCTGTTCGCGGCGGCCGGCGGCCTGACCGCCCTGATCGTCGCCCGCGTGCTGCAGGGCATCGCGACCGGGGCGGCGACCAGCGCGGCCGGTGCGGCCCTCCTCGACCTGGAAGACCCCGTCCGTCCGGGGCGCCCCGCTCTGGCCAACAGCATCGCGCCGGTGACGGGCATGGCGGTCGGCGTCCTGGCGGCCACCCTCATGGTGCGCTTCGCCCCCGTTCCGACGCTCACGGTGTACGCGGCCCTGATCGCCGTGTTCGCCGCGCAGGCCATCGCCCTCGTCCCGACGCCCGAGACCGTCCGGCGCCGTCCCGGAGCTCTGCGCTCGACGCGGCCCCGCCTGGCGCTGCCGCCGCCGGCCGCCCGCACCCTCCTGCTCAACGGCGCCGGCGTCGTCGCCGTCTGGGCCCTCGGCGGCTTCTACTCGTCCCTGGGACCGGGCCTCACACGGCTCATCGCCCCCGGCGGACCCGACTACGCCGACGGGATGGTCTTCTTCACGCTGACGGCCGCCGCCGCCCCGACGGTGTATTTCACGCGCAGGATGCGCGCCGACGTCTCCGCTCTGCTCGGGAGCTCAGCAGTGGTTCCGGCGGCCGTCCTGACCCTGGGCGCCCTCCACCTCGCCGACCCCGTACTTCTCTTCGCAGGGGCGGCACTGGCCGGGTTCGGCTTCGGAGCCGTCTCCCAGGGGGCGCTGCGCGCCGTCGTCGACTCGGTCCCCGCCCGGGAGAAGGGCGGCACGCTCGCCTCCTACTACGTACTCAGCTACCTGGCGATGAGCCTGCCCGCCATCGGCGCCGGCGCCCTCACCGCCGGCATCGGACTGCGTGCGGCGGCACTGGCCTATGCCGGCTGCATGGCAGTACTGGCGACCGCCGCGGTCGCGACGTTCACCGCGCAGCTGCGCGGTCGGCGCCGGACACCGACCCCGGACGTCCACCCCCGCCCCGCAACGAGCGATTCCTCGCTCGACGCACCCGCTTCAGACATCTCCGTCCCCGCAACGCGCAACAGGTAAGGAAGGTCGTCGTGTTCACCTCGTCGCAAACGACAAAGTCGGCTACGCCCCCTCCTCTTCCTGGACGGTGGGCGACCTCACCGTACGACGCATCGACGAAGTGACCCTGCCCCCTCAGACCGGTCCGTGGCTGCTGCCCGAGGCGACCATCGACCTCGTGGGCCGGACTCCCTGGCTGAGCCCCGACTTCGCCGACGGACAAGGCGTCCTGCGCCTGGCAAGCCACAGCTTCGCCGTCGAGGTGGACGGCATGCGGGTGCTGGTGGACACCGGCATCGGAAACGGCAAGCCGCGCGCCAACCCCGCCTGGCACGACCTGGACACCGACTACGAGGCGCGGCTGCGGGCCGCGGGCTTCGCGCCGGAGAGCGTCGACGTCGTGCTCCTGACCCACCTGCACGCCGACCACGTGGGGTGGAACACGCGTGCCGAGGGCGACGCCTGGGTGCCCACCTTCCCGAACGCGCGCTATCTCACCTCGCGCACCGAGTGGACCTACTGGGCGGGCGTCGACATGGAGGAGGCCCGTCGGCAGATGTTCCGGGACTCGGTCCATCCCGTCCGGGAAGCAGGTCTGCTCGACCTCATCGACGTCGCGGACGAGGGCACGGACATCGCGCCGGGCATCCGTTTGCTGCCCGCCCCCGGCCACACACCGGGGCAGGTGGCGGTGGAGCTGAGCAGCCGCGGCGAGACCGCACTGATCACCGGCGACAGCATTCACCACCCGGTCCAGATGGCGCATCCCGAGCTCTGCAGCTGTGTGGACATCGCTCCCGAACTGGCGGTCAGGACCCGCAAGCGGCTGCTCGGCGCACTGGCCGGTACGTCGACTCTCCTGCTGGGGACCCACTTCCCGCCGCCGACCGCCGGACACGTGCGGCGCGAGGACGGCGGGTACCGACTGGTCCCGGCTCCCTCAAGGGTCACGCCCGTCGGCGGCTGAAGCGGATCGCGTCACCCGGGACGTGCCGCGCACCACGTCGCACCGAGTGCGTGCGGGTGGACGTCCTGGGCGTCCGCGACCGGACGGCCCAGGAGCGGGCATGCGCTCCGTCATCGCCGATGGAGCCGGACGAAGTGATGACCGTTCACCGGCTTGCGCCCTTCGCGCAAGCCGGCTGTCGGCCGTCCTGCGCGGGCGACGGCCACGCCGACGCGTCGCGAACGAGGGCGACCTGCCGCCCCCACGCGCTCCTCGCCGCCCGAGTGTTGCGGCCCTGTTTCAGTCCGACGTGTCACAGGCGGTCATGCCGTGCGCGTACAGGCCGATGACGTCAGCCGGAGGATCCAGGGCGCGGGCGAGGCGGTGTTCGCCTGCGCCCGCGCCCTGGAGGAGAGCGCCCGTCACGCGCCGCTGCGCCCGTGCGTCGTCTGCCTCCGGCCGCCGCCGGGGCGGCCGGGCTCTCGTCAGGGCTGTCCCGCCCGCGGTTTCTCCCTCGGCTTCCGTGCTCGTTCGAGCACGCTTGCCTGCGGTCACTTCTTCGCGGGCTTCTCTTTCCGGTCACCGGACTCGGCGGACGCGCAGACGGTTTCGTTCAGCTGCTTGAGCATTTGCAGCAGCTGCCCCCTCGCCTGCGTGTCGAGTCCCATGGAACAGGTGAGACGCGTGGGGACGTCGTCGGCCTTGGCGCGAAGCGCCTTGCCGGCGTCGGTCAGCCCGATCTCGACCGAACGCTCGTCGTCGCGTCGGCGGCAGCGCGTCACCAGCCCGGCCGCCTCGAGCCGCTTCAACAGCGGCGAGAGCGTGCCGTAGTCGAGCTGCAGGACGCAGGCGATCTCCTTCACCGGCTGCGGCCCCTTCTGCCAGAGGAGTCGCATCACCAGGTACTGCGGGTACGTCAGCCCCAGCTCGTCCAGCAGATCGCGATAGAGCGAGGTCATCGAGCGCGAGGCCTTCCACAGGGCGAGGCACAGGTAGTCCTCGATCGGGACCTCGGTGTCTGTAGTTGCGGACATGCACAAAGAGTACCGCATCCAATCACGGAAGATTAGATTGTGCACGAGGTAGTTGTGTGCTAGCTTCTTGCCCGGCAACAGAGCAACAGCCCCAGTGAGGAGACAGTGATGGCCACCAACACGAACGACGTCGTGCTCGAGCCGGCGGCGCAGGAGTTCGCGAACGCGACGGCCAAGCCGCCCTACCTCTTCGACCTCGGCCCGGTGAAGGGCCGCGAGACGGTCGACGAGGTGCAGTCCGGCGAGATCGACATGCCCGCCGCCCAGATCGAGGAGCTCCGCCTCGCCGGCCCGGTCGGCGAGTTCCCGGTCAAGATCGTGCGGCCGGAGGGCGTGACCGGCGTGCTCCCGGTCATCCTCTACATCCACGGCGCCGGCTGGGTGTTCGGCGACTTCCACACGCACGAGCGGCTCGTCCGCGAGCTCGCCGTCGGCGCCCGCGCCGCGGTCGTCTTCCCCGACTACAGCCGTTCCCCCGAGGCGCGCTACCCCGTCGCGATCGAGCAGAGCTACGCCGCGGCGCGGTGGGTCGCCGAGCACGGCGCCGACAAGGGCCTCGACGCCACTCGTCTCGCCGTCGCGGGCGACTCGGTCGGCGGCAACATGAGCGCCGCGCTGACGCTGATGGCCAAGGAGCGCGGCGGCCCGCGGTTCGCGGCGCAGGTGCTCTTCTACCCGGTGACCGACGCCGCCTTCGACACCGGGTCGTACCACCGGTTCGCGGAGGGGTACTTCCTCCGCCGCGACGCGATGCAGTGGTTCTGGGACCAGTACACGACCGACGAGGCGCAGCGCAACGAGATCACCGCGTCGCCGCTGCGCGCCGGTGTCGAGCAGCTGGCGGGGTTGCCGCCCGCGCTGGTGATCACCGCCGAGGCCGACGTCCTCCGCGACGAGGGCGAGGCGTACGCGAGGAAGCTGCGCGAGGCCGGCGTCCCCGTCACCGCGGTCCGCTACCAGGGGATCATCCACGATTTCGTGATGCTGAACGCGCTGCGCGGGACGCACGCGGCCGATGCGGCGATCCGGCAGGCGACCGGCTTCCTGGCCGAGGCGCTCGGAACCCGCTGACAGGCCGAACGGAAAACGGTGGCCCGGCGCTCGGCGCCGGGCCACCGTCCCATGTCGCGGGCCGGACGGCGTTCGATCGCTGCGAGCCGATCTCCCGATCGTTCTCGCGGCGAGTCGTCAGGTCCGCGGCGCAGCCGTGATCCAGGCGGCCGCGCCGGTTCGGTTCAGACGGAGCGGTAGCGCGTGGCGAGTTCCGGGCTCTGCGCGCCGAAGGCGGCGAGGTCGGCCTGGAAGACCGCGTCGAGCAGGCCGGCGTCCTCGACGCCCGGGGCGCAGACGGTCTCGCCCAGCTCCAGGCCGCGCAGGCTGGCGGTCACGACGTCGTCGGCCGCCATGCGGGGCAGCGCGCTCATGTCGATGCCCTGGCGCTCGTGGAACTCGGTGGCCACCACACCGGGGCACACGACCTGGACCCGGACTCCCGTGCCCTCCAGTTCCGCGCTCAGGATCTGGGACAGCGCGACGAGGTAGGCCAGGCTTCCGCCGTAGACGGCACGGCGGGGCATCTGCGAGTGCGGCGCGGGACCGCTGAAGGCGATCATGCCGGAGACGTTGATGATCGTGCCCTCGCCGCGCTCCTGCATGCCCGCGACGGCGGCGCGGGTGAGCATCGTGGGCGCGAGGACCTTGACGCCGACGATTTCGGCGGCCCTGTCGGCGGGGAGCTCGGCCAGCGGCATGTAGTGGGCGACGCCCGCGTTGTTCACCAGCATGGTCAGCGGCTCGGTCGCGCAGATCCGGGCCACCTCGTCGATGCCGTCGCCGGTGGACAGGTCGGCGGTGACGGTCCGCACGGCAACCTGCGGGTGCGCGTCGGCGAACTCGTCCAGCCGCTCCTTCCGCCGGCCCACCAGCACCAGGTCGTAGCCGTCCGCGGCCAGGCGTTCGGCGAAAGCCCTGCCGATGCCGGAGGTGGCACCGGTGACGAGTGCAAGCCTGCTCATCATCGTTCCTTTCCGTGGCCGGCCGCCGCGGCCGGTCCTTTCGAGTTCAGCGAGTGCAGCAGCCGGGACAGCCCGCGTGCGCCCGCCATGCCGCGTTGGGTCACCGCGCCGGGATCCACGCCGGCCTCGCGCATCGCGGTGTCGAACAGCTCCATGTCCAGCGCCTCGACCCGGGACAGGTGCTCGACGTTGTCGAGGGTGACCATCGTGTTCAGCAGGGTCAGCGCGGCGCTGGAGGCGCTGCCCAGCTTCAGCGCGCCGACCAGCCGCGCCGGGTCCATGCCCTGTGCGGCGGCCAGATCGACGATCTCGGCGATGCCGGCCTGGTTCATCGCCAGCAGCGCGTTGTTGAACAGCTTCGCGGTCTGCCCGGCACCCGCGCCGCCGAGATGGACGACGTGGCGGGAGAACGAGGCGAACACGGGCTCGCAACGCTCCACGGCCGTCCGCGGTCCGCCGACCAGGGTGGTCAGCCGTCGTTCCTCCGCGGCCGGCCGTCCTCCGCTGACCGGTGCGTCCAGGACCTCGACCCCGGCCGGTGCGCAGATCTCGGTCAGCCGCACCGCGTTGGAGGGAAGGCCGGTGCCGTGGTTCACCACGACCGCACCCGGACGCAGGGCCTCCAGCAGTCCGCCCGTGACCAACTGCAGAACGTCTTCGTCGGTGCTGACGCACAACGCGACGATGTCGCACGCTGCGGCCAGACCCCGGATGTCGTCGTGGCGGGCGTGCGGCACGCCGCGCAGGCCGTCCAGGGAGGCGGAACGCCTCGCCCAGGCGTGCAGGGGGAAACCCGCCTCGGCGATGGCCGTCGCCATGGGCAGGCCCTGGTCGCCCAGGCCGATGAAACCGACGGGCGGCCGTTCGCGATCGGTGTCCATGCCGCAATGCTGCGTCGGCTCGGGACGGCCAGCCAGATCCCTGGGCTTCCTAGGAATGCCAGTACCAGGCGGTGCGACCGGGCGGACATACTGGAGGAATATGGGGACGACGGAATTCGGGCAGGCCCTGCACCGGTGGCGCGACCGGACCTCGCCGGAGGCCGCGGGACTGCCCTCCGGTGGCCAACGACGCGTCCCGGGGCTGCGTCGCGAGGAGCTGGCCCACCTGGCGGGCATTTCGGCCGACTACATCACCCGCCTCGAACAGGGCCGGGCGACCAACCCGTCGGCGCAGGTCATCGAAGCGCTGGCCAGGGCTCTTCGCCTGTCGGCCGCCGAGCGCGCACACCTGTTCCGGCTGGGCGGACTCCAGCCGCCCCGGGCGGAGTGCGTGCCCTCCGAACTCACTCCCAGCGTGCGGCGCATGCTGGACCGGCTGACCGGTACTCCCGTCGCGGTGTTCGACGCGGCTTGGACACTGCTCGTGGCCAACCCGCCCTACGCCGCCCTGATGGGTGATCCGGCGGGCTGGACCGGGCACGAGCGCAACGGGGTGTGGCGCAACTTCCTCGGTTTGAGCGACCGGGTGCGGCTCACCCCGGAGTCGCGGCACGCCCTGCAGGTCGCGCTGGTCGCCGACCTTCGTGCGGTCACCGCGCGCTACCCGGGCGACCGGCGGCTCAAGCGGCTGGTCGCGGATCTGCGCGCGCACAGCGACAGGTTCGCCGAACTGTGGGAGACCGGTGCCGCCGGTCGCCACGAGGCGGGCCGCAAGACGATCGTCCATCCCGATGTCGGCACCTTGACGCTCGACTGCGACGTGCTCAGCGTGGCGGGCAGCGACCTTCGCATCATGGTCTACACCGCAGAGCCCGGCACCGAGGACGCCGAGCGCCTTGCACTGCTCACCATGCTCCACCGAAGCGACAGGGGCGATCGGGAACTCCGCGACGTCGGCGCCCCTGAAACGCAGGACGAACTCACGCAAATGCGTGAGTTCGCCTACGAGTGATCCATCACACGACTCCTTCAGTCACGGTCGGTAACCGATTTCGCGGCTGGCCGAGCCCTCGCCGGCACACCTGCTGCTCGGCCGCGGCGCGCGGCCGAACCGCCCCTCCCACGTCACCGGCATATGTGCCGAAGCAACCGGAACTGGTCATGGCGGCGATGCCGCCTCTGCCAGCGGTGTGGCGATGCACTGGCAACGGCACTGCCCCGTGGCGCCATTGATCAGGAACGGCTTCTCCGGTCGGCCGGTTCATCGGTCCTCCATGAAGAGCGCGTCGCGGATCGACTTGACCCCGCCGTGGGCGGTCAGGCCGCCGTCGACGGGTATCTCGGCACCGGAGATGAAGGACGCCTCATCGCTGAGCAGGAACAGGACGACCGGCGCGACCTCGTCCGCGGTGCCGGTACGTCCCAGCGGGGTCTCCGCGACGTTCGCGGCGCGGAAAGCCGGTGCCGCCGAAGCGGTCATCGGCGTTTCGATGTAGCCGGGGTGAACGGTGTTGACCCGGATCCCGCGCGGCCCCAGTTCCAGGCACGCGACCTTGGCCAGGCCCCGCAGGGCCCACTTGCTCGCGGTGTAGGCGGCGGGGAAGTGCCCGGTCAACGCGGCCACGGACCCCACGCAGACGATGGAACCGCCCGGCGGCATCAGCGGCGCGAGCGTCTGGACGCCCAGCAGCACGCCGGTCACGTTGACCTGAGCGACCCGCACCAGATCGGCCGGATCCAGATCGGTCAGGCGTGCGCGCCAGGTGATCCCGGCGTTGGCGACCAGGCCGTCCACCCGCCCGTGGGCGGCCCGCAGGGCGTCGCCGAGAGCGGTCCAGGCCGAGGCGTCGGTGACGTCGAGCCGCCGGTACCGCACCCCGGGCAGGTCCTCGGCCGGTGTCTCCCCGAGGTCGACGCCGATCACGGTCGCGCCTTCGGCGGCCAGCAGCCTGGCCTCGGCGGCGCCCTGGCCCTGTCCCGCTCCGGTGACGACGACGACCTTGCCTTCCATCCGCCCGGTCACGCGGCACGCGCCCGCCGGCCGGGGCGCGGGCGGGAACTCATCGGGCCGGACCTCGAACCCCCGCGTGTCGGTGGCCAGACCGGCGTCGTGTACAGCCAGTCCGCCGTCCAGAAGGACAGCCCTGGGGCAGCGCCGCCCGCATAGGCGCCCCAACCCTCACGGCGGGCTCGGACGAGCCGTCCCGTGCGGATGGGCACCAGGTCGCCTCGTCCAGTGCCGGATGTCGGCCCCAGCGCGGCGATGGCAGCGGCAGCGGTCTCGATCCCGGTGATCTGGTCACCCTCGCCGGTCACCGCTCTCGGACCCTTGCGCCCGTTGCAGGCCGTGCCGTGGTCGGAGATGTGGCCCATCCGTCCCACTGCGTGGAGCACTGGAGCGGCATGAAGAACACGTCGTCCGCGCCATGGCGCGCAGCATTAGCGATCGCCTGCTCGGCATCGATGTGGTCGATGCTCTCCGGCCGACTCGACGATGGAGTGGTCACGCACGTCCTCCCTGGTCAGTGGGGTGGCTATCTACAGTGATGCAAACGGCTGCTTCCGGGAAGAGGGAGTTCGCGATGCTGATCATCGGCGCCATCAATAGGTGCAGCTGGTGACGCCTCGGCGGCGTAGAGCCGGTCGCGCACGGTCAGGCCGGGCAGCCGAGTGGCCTCCGCTTCGTCTGCGAGCAGTCGCACCGCCGCGGCCAGGCGTCGCACCAGATCATGTGCCGCGAACGGCGGTGTCGCCCACTCGCGCATCTCCAGCGGCTCGTTCTCGTCCCCCTTCTCGCGCAGGAGTTGGACGGTGAGCGGCGGAATCCACCGGTGGACGAGCTTGCCCGCACCCACGAACTGGCTCACCTCATCGTCCATACGCCGTCGAATCCGCTCCAAGGGGTCCTCTGCCTCCTCGGGAGCGGACAGCAGTCTGCGATAGATCACGTAAGGGCGACGTTGCTGCTCGGCGATCGCCGATATCCGGCGACTGGTCGCCCGCGGTTCCGCCATGGCGCCGTTGCACACACTGTTCATCGAGATCTGGAAGAACGCTGCGCCGATGGCGACCATCACCGCGATCACCGCGACGAGGCAGACCGCCTGCCGCCACAGGTCCGCCGGTGACATGCCGGCAAGCCCGGCCGTCAGCGACGGTGTCACCGTCGCGACCGCTCGGGACGAGCCCTGGCCGGTCGTCGTCCGGTGTCACTGGGCGGCCAGCCATTCCTCCACGCCGCGTTGGTCGATGCCGAGTCGATGGAGGACCTGCGCACCGACCCCATGTCCCTCGGCGAGGACTCCGAGCAGGATGTGCTCCGTTCCGACATAGTCGTGACCGAGCCGTTGTGCCTCCTTTGCGCTCAGCTCGATGGCCCTCGTGGCTCGTGGGGTGTAGGGGAATTCTCCCGACAGGTCGTCGGACCGCGGCCCGAAGACCTCGCTCATCGCCGCGCGCAACCGCTGCGGCGTGGTCTTCTCGGCGATGGCCTTCGCCGCCAGGCCCTGTGGCTGGCTCAGCAGGGCGAGAACGATGTGCTCGGTGCCCACGTAGTTGTGCCCGGCGGCGCGCGCCTCGTCCTGGCAGGCGTGCAAGATCGCCCGTGCACGGGGAGTCCACCGTTCGGCGACCCCCGCGAGTGCGGCGACGTTCCCGGGCCTGGTGACGAATCGCTTCTGGGCGGCCTGTCTGGTCACTCCCATCGTTCTGCCGATCTCGGCCCAGGTCGCCCCCGCTTCGCGCGCCGCCTGCACGAAATGCCCGACGAGCCGGTCGGAGAGGTCGTCGAGCAGCTCGGACAGGGCCATCGCGTCGGAAAGGTGCACGAGCGCGTCGCCGTCCGGGTGAGACGCGGTCACGCGTTCGATCAGGTCACCGAGCCGCACTGGTGCTTCCATATGTGTCAACCCTAGGTTGACACGGAGTGGTTGTCAACGTGAAGATGACAGGTATGAGGCGACGTGACCACGGGCCGGCTCACCGTCCCGCACCGCGATATCGAAGTTCCGCGTCATGGCGTCCACGATCGGTTGCCTCGGCGGGAGGGGCCACTGAAGTCGCGGAAATGGCGAATACGGACGAGCTGCTGGCCATGGTCGGGTCGCGGCTGCGCGCGATCCGCAAGCAACGCGAGATGACCCTTGCCGAGGTGGGCGCTCAGACGGGCATCTCGGTGTCCACGCTGTCGCGGCTGGAGGCCGGTCGCCGCCGTCCCACGCTGGACCTGCTGCTGCCACTGGCGCAGGCGTACCGGGTGCAGATCGAAGAGCTGATCGGCGCGCCGCCGACCGGTGATCCGCGTATCCATCTGCGTCCGGTGCAGCACAGGGGCATGACGTTCATTCCGTTGTCCCGCCGGGCCGGGGGTGTGCAGGCGCACAAGGTGGTCATTCCGCCGGGGCGCCGCCCGCCCGAACAGAAGACCCATGAGGGTTACGAGTGGATGTACGTGCTCAGCGGTCGTCTTCTGCTGCGCCTGGGTGACCAGGAGCTGGTGCTGACCGAGGGGGAGGCGGCCGAGTTCGACACCCGTGTGCCGCACTGGTTCGACAGCGCCGACCCCACCCCGGTCGAGGTGCTCATCCTGTTCGGCCATCAGGGCGAACGCTTCCACCTCCGCGCGCGCTCCGTGCCGCGATGACGGGTCGAGCGACCCTCGGTGCGCGCCATCGTCCGATAACAGCGGTGTCGTTATTCCCGAGACTTTGGTGGACGCCATCTTTTCCCCTGCCCAGGTGCGCTGCTGACGGCTGAGCAGACGACCTTGTTCGGGCTCTCCCGCGATGTACGGGCCGACCTCCCGAGCCTCACAACGGATCTCGACGGCTGGACACGGCGTCAGGTCCTAATACCGACGACCTCGCGGAGTGCGGCCAGGGCGGCTCTACCGCGTACCGCCCGGGGCGTGACACCCCTGGTGAGCCGCTTGTATCCCCATTCGTCGAACACGGGCAGATCGACCCGGGCGAAGCAGAGCCGGTAGCCGGTCGCCCACACCACCGAACCGACTCCGGCGGCGTCGAGGTCGCGCTCCGTGCAGGCCGGGCGGAGGGGCGGCCGTCGGGCGCCGCTTCGATCGACTCCAGCCAGCCGTGCAGACATGTGCCCTCCCGGGTGAGCCGCCGCAGGTCGACGCTGTGGCCGCCGCTTCAGCCGGACAGGATCGAGTTGGGGGACGAACCGTTCGGCCGGCGAAAAGAGGCTTCATCACCACGCCCACCTCCGGGACGTGCCGGTCCACGTTGAGCACCCACCAGCCGAGGCGCGGCCCCGGCAACGGCGGGGAGCCCCTCCGGCCTGTCCGGTGCAGCTCCTCGCCTGCCGTTGCGCGTTCCGTCGTCGTCGTTGTGGCGTTCGTCGTCGTGGCGGTCAGCCGGCCGCGCGTCGCACCGCGCGCAGGACGGCGTCGGTGCGCGTGATCGGCTGTCCGTCCGGGTCGGTGGCCGGGCGCTCTGGGGCCGCGGTGGTGAGGTCCCACTCGGCCGGGTCCAGCACGCCGGCGATCTCCTCGGCCGTGAACATCAGGTGGGGAAGGGGCGGGCGCCGTAGCGTCGCAACCTTCAGGTCGGCCGGGTGGTGACCGACGATGAGCAGCGTCCCGCCCGGGCGGACGGCCGTGGCCAGGCGGCGGATCAGAGCCTCGCGCGCGGGCCGGGGCAGGTGCAGGTACTGCGCCGACACCAGGTCGAACTGCGCCGGTGCGGGCTGCCAAGCCGTGACGTCGGCCCGCTGCCACGTGACGTCCACGCCGGCCTCGTCCGCGTGCCGGGCGGCCCTGTCCAGCGCGGCCTGCGCGACGTCGACCCCGGTGACCTTCCAGCCGCGCGAGGCGAGCCAGACCGAGTCGGCGCCCTCGCCGCTGCCGACGTCCAGTGCCGTACCGGGCGGAAGGTCGGTGGCGGTGGCGACCAGCTGCGGATTGGGTTTGCCGCTCCAGACCCGTTTCCCCGATTCGTACCGCTCCTCCCAGTGGTCCCGCGACAGCACGCGGAGGGTGAGCTCGGTGTCCTCGGCGATGAGGTCGGCGTTGATCGCGGCCGCCGCCGACGCTCCGCCGGCGGCCGAGCTCATCACCTGCGCCATGACGTCGGTGACGTTGCCGGCGACCCATACGCCGGGCACCTCCGTCAGCCCCGTCGGGTCGGCGGCGATCGACTCGCCGACGCCCATCGGGTGCGCGGCCGGTTCGAGACCGAGGCCCTTGAGCAGCGCCGAGTTGGCCACCAGCCGCGGCGCGACGGTCACCGCCGAGCAGGCCACGACCGTGCCGTCGGCCAGCCGCAGGCCGGTGATCCGGTCGTCGGCCACCTCCAGCGACGCCACGGACCCGGTGACCACGGGGATTCCCCAGGCGCTCAGCTGGGCCGCCTGCTGTTCGGTGAGTGCCGGCGCGGTGTGCTGGAAGAAGGTCACCTCCGGTGTCTGCTGCCGGAACATCAGCGCCTGGCGCATGGCCCACTCGGTGTGAGTGGCGAGGACGCCGACGGCTCGGTCGCGCAACTCCCATCCATGACAGTGCGGGCAGTGCACCACGTCGCGGCCCCAGCGCTCCGCCACCCCGGGGACGTCGGGCAACTCGTCGGTGAGGCCGGTGGTCACCAGCAACCGCCGCGCCGTGATCGTCTGACCGTGGTCGAGGGTCACCTCGAACCCGCGGTCGGTACGGCGCGCCGCGACGGCCGTGGCGGGCAGCACGAGTCCGCCGTAGCGCTCGACCTCCGCACGCCCGATCTTGGCGAGCTCGACCGGGCTGATGCCCTCGCGGGAGAGGAATCCGTGCACGGCGTCGGTGGGCGCGTTGCGCGGGGACCCCGCGTCGACCACGACCACCGAACGCCGGGACCGGCACAGTGACACTGCCCCGCTCAGCCCCGCGGCACCGCCGCCGAGCACCGCGACATCGAAGTTCTGCGTCATGGAGACCACGATCGGTTCCGGGAACGGGGAGGGGCCACAAAACTTGCGGAAATCGCAAACACGGACGCCCGTCCTCAGACCGGCCCGCGCATCCGCCGAGATCCTCTCGGCGCCCTTGCCCAGAGCTCGTTCGCGCACGCCCAGCACGGTGAACGCGCCCAGTCCGAACCCCACCCCGGCGGCGACGGCACCCGGACGGGCGATCGCCCCGCCCAGGCCGAGCGGGGTGGTGCCGGCCTCGAGCACGCCGAACGGCGGCCGGTCCGGCAGGAGCGCGACCAGGACGGTCACGGTCGCCCGGTAGGCGTTCGCCGAGGCGACCAGCTCCGACCGGCCGCCCCGGTCGCCGGCATGCCGCCGATCAGCGGGCAAGAACCTGGAGACCGCGAAGACGTCCTGCTGTCACGGGGTCAGGCCTCTTCGGCCGGTGCGCCCTCCCACCGGATTCGCCGGCTGACAGCCGCGCCACAGCGGCCGTCCATTCGTGCCATGTCGCGGAGCATCCGGTGGGTCAGCGGGTCATGCAAAGCGGGTCTCCTATGCGCACGTGATCCCTGCTCTGCTGCAGACGAGGTCGTACACGACGGCGCGGTCACGTCCGGCGGATGGTGTATGACCCGGCCTCCGTGTGATCTGTTTCCGCAGATCGAGTAGTGATCGCTTCTTGGTCGGTCTCGTCCCCGGAAGGGGCGCCGCTCATCACTCGCAGCCTGGCTTCGGCCAGGAGCTGTAGCGGCGGCCCTGGGGCCACGTCGATCTGCTCCATCCGCACCGCGCCCACGGGGCGTGTGATCACGCTGCGGTCATCAGGGCGCCGCCGGCTCTGCCGCGGGAACGCGGTGAAGACTGGCGGATCCTCCCAAGCCCGGTCCATATGCGCGGCCGCGTCAAGATGCCTGGCCTCCAGCGGATTCATCACGCGGGCGGTTGGGCGGCGACCTCCTCGGCGGCGGACTGGTCGAAGATCGTGCGCACCGGCGTCGCAACCCGCGGGCTGGGCCGACTGGGCTCAAGACGCCCTGTTCGCGCCGCCCCTTCTCCGCCGCCGCGGCGCCCGTCCCGTCACCTTCTCCCCGACCAGCGGCATCTTGGTTGCGGCACGGCTCGCGTGGCGGACGCAAGGACTTTGGGGCCGTGCGACCGCCGTGCGAACGGGACCAATGTCCTGCCGATCGCGAGTCTTGCGCGCCTATCGCGTCGGCGGGGCGGGCGGTTGAGTCGGTGGTGACACAACTCCCCCCGGAGAAGGTGAGATGGCGATGGCTGTCACCAGTCGCGAGGCAAGCGGCGGGCACCGGGCCCTGCGTCCGCACCTGCCGGAGCCGCTGACCGAGTCGCCCGCGGCACGGTATGTGTGGGCGGTCGCCCGGCTGGCGCTGGGCTGGGTGTTCGCCTGGGCGTTCCTCGACAAGCTTTTCGGCCTCGGCCACGAGACCCCCGCCGCCAAGGCGTGGATCGAGGGCGGCAGCCCCACCGAGG
>NZ_BSTN01000005.1 GCF_030269545.1 Actinomadura sp. NBRC 104425
GTGTTGGTTGTTCGGTGGTTTTGGCGAAGGGGAAACACCCGGTCCCATTCCGAACCCGGTAGTTAAGCTCTTCAGCGCCGATGGTACTGCATGGGTGACTGTGTGGGAGAGTAGGACGCCGCCGGACATTCTTTTGGTCGAGGGCCGCCTCGGTAACGAGGTCGGCCCTCGACGCATGTCTGGCCCTGCCAAAATAGAGTGCGAGGGTCCACCGAACATCGAGAAACTGTGACGGACGGGATGAGCGCGGAAGAGGACGGCCGCGGCGGCGACGACCGCCGGCGGCGCGACGAGCGGCAGCGCAGGAATGGG
This sequence comes from Actinomadura sp. NBRC 104425, assembly GCF_030269545.1. Taxonomy (GTDB): domain Bacteria; phylum Actinomycetota; class Actinomycetes; order Streptosporangiales; family Streptosporangiaceae; genus Spirillospora; species Spirillospora keratinilytica. Next base: position 313 of record NZ_BSTN01000005.1, read on the forward strand.
GGACGGGGAACGCCTGCCGGTCGTGGGGGAAAGCCTCGCGGCACCGGGGGACCGGGGCAACGCAAAGGCGGCGGTTTCGCGTCACGCAAAGAATCTGGGCGGGGTGGTCGAGGTGCCGCGGGCGGCCGTCCGGCTACGGGATCCCGTTCGGGCCGATCTGGCTCGGAGGGCGGCTGGAAAGATCGTCCAGCACGGAACCGCAAGGACCGACGAGACGAACGCTCGGGCGATCGTCCGTTCGGGAAATCGTCGGATCGTGCTCGACCCACGGGTGACAGGCGCGACGAGCAGCGCACCGACGCCCGCCGGGGCCCGCGCGGTGCGGACAAGCGTCCAGGACGTCCCTTCGCCGCCGGCCCGGGCAAGGAGCAGGGGGAGCGGCGCACAGCAGGCCCTGCGTCCAGGCGATTCGAGGCCCAGCGCGCTAAGGGCCGCTTCGGCGACCGCGATCGCGACCGGGCCCGCGACGAGGCCCGTGACCGAGACCGCGGCCACGGCAGGGAGCGCGAGCACGGACGCGACCGGTACCAGGACCGCGGGCGCATCGCCGACAGGCGGCGCGGCGCACCGGGCACGCGAGGGCAGAAGAAGGCCGGGGAACGCCCCTACGGCCCGTCCCGTGACAAGCTCGCCCGCCGCAAGGCCGGACAGGGACGCGAAGAGCACACGCCCAAGTACGACGAGCCGACGGTGCCGGAGAACGTCACGGGCGGCGAACTGGACGCCGAGGTGCGCGAGGAGCTGCGCGCCCTGCCGAAGGACCTCGCCGGACGGGTGTCCCGGCACCTGGTGATGGCGGGACGTCTCTCCGAAGAGGACCCGCAGGCCTCCTACGCCCACGCCAAGGCGGCCCGGCGGCTGGCCTCCCGCCTCGGCATCGTCCGGGAGGCCGCAGGGCTCTCCGCCTACCGTGCGGGAGAGTGGTCCGATGCGCTCGCGGAGTTGCGTGCGGCGCGCCGGTTGGGGACGGGGGGCGACGCCTACCTGCCCGTCATGGCCGACTGCGAGCGGGGCCTGGGGCGGCCCGAGCGCGCGCTCGACCTCATCAAGTCCGCCGAGACCGCACGGCTCGACCAGGCCGACAGGATCGAGCTGCGCATCGTGGAGTCGGGGGCGCGGCGGGACCTGCAGCAGTACGAGGCGGCGGTCGTCGCCCTCCAGGTGCCCGAGTTGAAGGACCGCCGGTTGCGCCCTTGGTCGGCGCGGCTGTTCTACGCCTACGCCGACGCGCTCGAGGCCGCGGGGCGGCGCGACGAGGCGAGCGACTGGTTCGCCCGCGCCGCGGCGGCCGACCGCGACGGGGAGACCGACGCCGCCGAGCGCTACGCGGAGCTCGAGGGCCTCCACATCATCGACACCGAGGAGGACGAGGCGTACGCGATCCCCCTGGACTCCGATGAGGCGCCGCCGTCGGCGACCGGCGAGGCGCCGGCGGAGGCACCCGAAACACCCCGGACCGACGGCGCACAGGCGACGGCCGGTGAAGCCGAAGCGGCCGCCGAGCCCCGCGGCACCGTCAGGGACGCTCCGGAGATCTCCGTGGTGTTCCGGGAGCCTGCGGCCGCCGAGCCGATGCCCGCGGCACCGGCGGACGCATCCGCCGCCGATGACGCCAGGCACGACCGCGATCGTCCGGCACCGGCCGGGGCGGGCGACGAGGCGCCTGAGATCTCCGTGGTGTTCCGGGAGCCGGTCGCCCGGTCTGAGGGCCGCGACGAGGCCTCAGCGGCCCCAGAGGGCCCTGTGAGCGGCGCGGGGGCCGCCGAGGACGGCGAGGCCCCGGCGGAGGACCGCGGAGAGGAGCGGAACGGGTCCGCCGACTGAGCGGACCCCGTCCGGAATCTTGACGGGTGCCGCGCTTCGCGCGATGTTCACGAAACCGTGGTCGTTCGGGGGCGCCGGTGCCATATGCCGGTGGTCGACTCCACGTGATCGTTGACGAGCGTGTGAGGAGCGCCATGCCGACGACAGGGCCGAGCCGACGCACCTTCCTCCGCACGACCGCCGTCGCCGGTGGCACGGCCGCGTTCTCCGGGGCCCTGTGGCAGCAGGCTTTCGCCGCAGGGCCCGCGCAGCCGGGGCCCGGCCCGTACGGGCCCCTGCTGGCGGCGGACGGTAACGGCATCCAGCTGCCCCAGGGGTTCACCAGCCGTGTCATCGCCCGGTCGCTGCGGCGCGTGGAGGGCACCCGGTACACGTGGCATCCCGCACCGGACGGCGGGGCGTGCTTCCCGGACGGCGACGGGTGGATCTACGTGAGCAACTCCGAGGTGCCCCTCGTCGGGGGAGTGTCGGCCGTACGGTTCGACGCGACGGGGAAGGTCGTCTCGGCGTACCGCATCCTCAACGGCACGTCGCTGAACTGCGCCGGCGGAGCGACCCCCTGGGGGACGTGGCTGTCGTGCGAGGAACACGATTTCGGCCTGGTGTACGAGACCGATCCCCGGGGAGAGCGTTCCGCCCGAGCACGCGCGGCCATGGGGCGTTTCAAGCACGAGGCCGCCGCGTGCGACCCCGACCGCCAGGTCGTGTACCTCACCGAGGACCAGCCGGACGGCTGCTTCTACCGGTTCCGGCCCTCGACGTGGGGGGACCTGTCCGCGGGCGCACTGGAGGTCCTCGTCGGTTCCGGTACGGGTGAGGTGACGTGGGCGCGGGTGCCCGACCCGGAGGTCTGGCTGACGCCGACCCGGGATCAGGTGCCGGGCGCCATGCGCTTCAACGGGGGCGAGGGCTGCTACTACACCGGCGGCGTCTGCTACTTCACCACGAAGGGGGACAACCGGGTATGGGCGTATGACGCGGCCGCCGGACGGCTGGACCTGGCCTACGACGACGACCTCGTCACCACCGGTGAACCCCCGCTCGCGGGCGTGGACAACATCACCGGGACGCGCTCCGGAGACCTGTACGTCGCCGAGGACGGCGACAACATGGAGATCAACGTGATCACACCCGACGGTGTGGTGGCACCGTTCCTGCGCGTCCTCGGCCATGACGAGTCCGAGATCACCGGGCCGGCGTTCTCGCCCGACGGCAGCCGCCTGTACTTCTCGTCCCAGCGGGGGACCAGCGGCTTCGCGGCGGGGACGGACGGTTGCACCTACGAGGTCACCGGCCCGTTCCGCCGCTGACTCCGCCGGGGGCCGCCGGTCCCTCCGCCGGCGATCAAGCGGAACCTTACAACGTCAAGGTGCTCGCCTTGACGCCTCACCTCTTCTCGGACCTGCCGAGGGAGTGCATGATGCCCGCGACGTTGCTCTCGATCCCGCTGAGCACCTCGTACTTGGCGACGAGCTCGGGGTCGGCCTCGGACCGGGTGAGGGCGTAACGCTCGTTGGTGCGGTCGCGGACCATGGCGACGGCGTGGTCGAGGTCCATTCCCCGGTCGCGCGCCTCCCGCACCGTGTCGACCCAGACGCGGAGTTCTTCGGCGGAGCGCTCCAGCGTTTCCGTCACGTCCGAGACGGGGCCGTAGTGGGCGAACAGCAGCCGCTGCGGCCCCAGGGCCTGGAACTTGCGCAGTGAGGCCAGCGCCGTGTCCAGGTCGAAGTCCGGGGGCGGCGTGGCGGGCCGCACGTCCTTCGTCTCGGGCACGTAGACGCCGGCCGCGTCCCCCACGTAGAGGTCGCCGGTCTGCGAGTCGAACAGCCCCACATGGTGCTTGGCGTGCCCGGGGGAGTAGTGCGATTCCAGCCTCCGCCCGCCCCCGAGGTCGATCACCCCGGTGTCCTCGACGGCGCGGATGCGCGCGGCCTCCGTGGGCTTGAGCTCCCCGAACAGCGTGTCGAGCCGGTCCCCGTACACCATGCGCGCGCTGCGCATCAGCCGCTCCGGCGACGCCAGGTGCCGCGCGCCCTTCTCGTGGACGACGACTTCGGCGTCGGGGTACATCTTCGCGATGTCCCCGACCCCGCCCGCGTGGTCGAGATGGATGTGCGTGACGACCACGGTCGCCAGGTCGGACGGGCCGACCCCGAGTTCGTCCAGCGCCCGCCGCACCACCGGCGCCGACCCGGCGGTGCCCGGCTCCACCAGGCAGGGCCGGTCGGACAGGATCAGGTAACCCGCGGTGATGCCCGTGTACCCCGCCATCCGCGTGTCGATCTCGTACACATCGCCGCCCAGCGGCGTGATCGTGGTGTCCATTGGACGATCATCACTCCGTGCCGCCCGGTTATCCACAGTTCCGGCGTGGTCTTTCGCCCGCCTTCCCCGATGCCGGATCGTTGCAGGGACGGAAGGAGGCGGCCGTGAGCAGCGGCAACGCGGGTGACTGCACCCCGGTTCACCGTCGTGATGGCCGCGAACGGGTCCCGCGGCTCGGGCCGGGCCGTCCTCGGCGTGTGGTCCGGGCACCGGATCGCGCGCACCGGCCGCAGCACCCGCACCCGTCCGCGCCCGGCTGCGCAAAGGGGAGTGTTCAGCCGCCGCCGGCTGCCGGGGGCATCGAACCGGTCGGTTCGGCGGTCCGTCAGCGGAGGAGGCGCAGGACGAGGCCGGTACGGGGCTTGGGGCCGAAGGAGGTCGATTTGCGGGGGACGCGTTCGCCGTCGCCGGCCACGGCGAGGACGTCCTCGACCTTGAGCGGGTTGAGGATCACGGCGGTGCCGCCGGTGCGGCGGGCACGGTCGAGGGCGGCCCCAGGGTCGTGGTGCACCACTTCGACGCTGCGTTCGTCCTCCGGAACGTTCCAGGCCTTTTCGATGAGGAGGCGGTCGAGGACGGCGGTGTCGAGAGCGCGCCACCGCGGGGAGCGGCCGCAGGACATCGCCTCGCCGAGGCGGTGCGGGTCGGGGTCGGTGAGCAGGTGCGGCCGGTCCCCTCCGGCCAGCAGGAAGGCCGGGCGCGGTGCGCCGGCCAGGCGGGCGACGGCCGCGCCGAGGTCGGGCGGCATGGGCGTGACCCGGAAGAACCGCGCGGCGCGGTCCACGGCGACGTGCGGCGGCAGGCCGGGCAGGACGCGGTGGATGGCGCCCAGGTACGGGGGGTAGCGCGTCGAGTCGACCAGTAGCGCGAGGCCGTGGTCCCACGGGCCGGGGCCGTCTCCCGCGGCGTGGTGGCGGGCCTGCAGGGTGCGGTACGCGGCGTACCGGTGGTGGCCGTCGGCGATCAGTGCGCGGCGGGGCCGCAGGTCGGCGGCGACCCGGGCGTGCAGGCGCGGATCGGTGACGCGCCACAGGCGGTGTTCGAGGCCGTCGTCGGTGCGGACGGACAGCAGGGGAGCGCCGCCGGCGGTCTCGTCGACGATGTCGGCGGTGTCGCCGTCGCCCTCGTACACCAGGAAGATCGGTTCCAGGTCGGCCTGGACGGCGGTCATCAGGGCCAGGCGGTTGCGCACCGGGCCCGGGTAGACGTTCTCATGCGGCAGCACCACCCGGTCCGCCTCCGCGCGGAGGGCGAGGGCGCCGATGAGCCCCCGCTGCAGGACGTTGCGGGCGTCCGCGACCTCGTAGACGTACAGGGACGGCTCGGGGTCGGCCGCCAGCACGCCTCGGGCGAGCCATTCGTGCAGCGTGTCGCGGGCCTGCTGCGGGGTCGGCGGCAGGATCAGCCGGACGATGTTGTGCCCGCCGGCGGCCAGCAGCCGCCGCACCTGCGCGTCGTCGATCAGGTCGTACGGCGGGGTGGTCACCGCCGCCAGGTCGCCGACGACCTCCGGGGCGAACCGCACCCCGCGGAACGGCGCCAGCTCCAGGCCGCCGCCGGAGGGCGGCTCCGCGGCGCCGAAGACGCGGGCGCTGAACTCCTCGGCGTCCAGTCCGAGGGGGAGGTCGTCGTCCACCGTGGGCATGCTAATCCGCGATCGCCGCATCGTCCGTGCCCGGGTACGGTCGATAGAAACCGGAGTCCGAGGGGAGGTCCACATGAGTGTTGAAGGACCGGGACGGCCGGACGATTCCCCGCAGGACGCTCCCGGTGATGATCCCGGCGGCCCGGACGGCGGCGTGTACGAGTGGTACACGCGTGGGCTGAGGCTGCTGAAGTCGGGGAGCGCGGCGGCGGCCCTGCAGCTGCTGTCGCGGGCCGCGGAGGCCGAGCCGTCCTCGCGCAGCATCCGGGAGGCGCTGGCCCGCGCCCAGTTCGGGGCGCGGCGGTACGGCGACGCCGCCGACAGCTTCCGCTGCATCGTCGAGGCCGACCCCGCCGAGGACTACGCGCTGTTCGGCCTGGGGCTGTCGCTCAGCCGCCTCGGAGACTTCGAGGGCGCGGTGGAGTACCTCGCGCTCGCGGTCGCCATGCGGCCCGACAACAGGGACTACGCCAACGCGCTGCGGCATGCCCGGGCCACCCTCGCGTCCCGCAGATGACCGGCCCCTACGATCGGGCTGGAACCGTCCAAAGCGGAAGGGACGCGATGAAGGGCTGTGACAGGCCGCTGTGCGAGGCGTACGACGTCGCGCTGCTCGACCTCGACGGCGTGGTCTACATCGGGCACCGCCCGGTGCCCGCCGCCGCGGAGTCTCTGGCCAAGGCGCGTGCGGCCGGGCAGCGGCTGGCGTTCGTCACCAACAACGCCTCCCGTACCCCCTCGGCGGTCGCCGCGCTGCTGACCGAGGTGGGGGTTCCGGCCGAGGCGGCGGACGTGGTGACGTCGGCGCAGGCGGCGGCGCGACTGCTGGCCGAACGGCTGCCGAGCGGTTCGGCGGTGCTCGTCGTCGGCGGCATGGGCCTGAGGCACGCGCTGTACGCCCAGGGGCTCCGCCCGGTGTCGTCGGCGTCCGAGCGGCCGGTCGCGGTCGTGCAGGGCTACGACCCGCGGTTGTCGTACGACCTGATGGCCGAGGGCGCCCGCGCCGTGCGCGACGGCGCGCTGTTCGTCGCGTCCAACGGCGACCTCACCATCCCGGCGGGCGCCGGTGGGCAGCAGCCCGGGAACGGCGCGCTGATGCAGGTCATCAGGGCCGCGACCGGGGTGGACCCCATCGTGACGGGGAAGCCGGAGCGTCCCCTGCACCGCGAGTCGATCCTGCGCACCCGCGCGCAGCGGCCCCTGGTGGTGGGCGACCGGCTCGACACCGACATCGAGGGCGCACACAACGGCGGCGCCGACAGTCTGCTGGTTCTGACCGGGGTGACGGACCCGCTGACGGCGCTTACCGCGCCGCCGCGGCATCGCCCCACCTATCTGGCGCCGGACCTGACCGGCCTGCTCGTCCCCCACCCGCACGTGCGCAGTTCCGGCGATCGCTTCGAGTGCGCCGGGTGGACGGCCCGGTGGGCGGGCGACGTCATCGAACTGACCGGCGACGGCGACCCGTACGACGGCCTGCGCGCCCTGGCGGCCGCCGCCTGGCGCGACGAGCAACCGGCCGCCCCGAAGTCCGTCGCCGCCGCCCTCGAGCACCTGTCCCTGGCCTGATCGCCCACAGCGCCTTGTGATCCGCCCGCACCCGGTCGGCGGTCATACGGATCTGCCGATCATCCCGTCCGCTTCGGAAGGTCCGGGGCAAGCAAACCTCGGCGGCTGATCTGTGGCCGCTGCCGGCCTGAGCGCCTCCCCTTGTTCGCGCTGATCGGGGGTGCCGCGCCCGGCCGTTTGCCTCAAGACTGACTCCTGGGGCAACAGGGACTGCCGGGGGAGGGGGCGGTGAGTAGGTGGCTGGGTGAACGTGGTTGTTGTGCTGGGAGGGGGTGGGTTTGTTCGCGTGGGGGCTACTGATCGTTTGTCTCGGGATCACTCGGTGCACCCTGGGGCGGCGCACCGTGTCCCACGGGCCGTGCGGCCCGCCGGAACGGAAGGGATTGCGAGACAACCATGACCAGATGGCGCCGTGTCGTCCTCGCAGCGACGCTGACGGGCGCGCTCGCGGTGACGGCGGCAGGGACCGCGCAGGCCGCCGCCGAGGCGGGGCCGAAGCAGCGGACATTCGATCTGCAGGCCCACCGGGGCGGGCTGGGGCTGGTGGTGGAGAGCACGCTGCCCGCCTTCGCCAACGCCCTGCGGCTCGGGGTCAGCACGCTGGAACTCGACGTGCAGATCACCGAGGACGGGCAGGCCGTGGTGACCCACGACCGCCGGGTCGACGGGCGCAAGTGCCGGGACACGGGGCCGGCCGTACCGGGCGACCCGGAGTACCCCTACGTCGGCAAGTACGTCAACACGCTGACGCTCAAGCAGGTCCGCACCCTGGACTGCGGTTCGCAGACGCTGCCGGAGTTCCCGGGGCAGCGCGCCGAGCCCGGGGAGCGGATGCCGCTGCTGAGCGAGGTGTTCGGGCTCGTCCACCGGTACCGCGCATACGGCGTGAAGCTGAACGTGGAGACCAAGGTGGAGGCGGGGGCGCCCAGCGAGACGGCGCCGCGCGAGCAGTTCGTGCAGGTCACCGCGCGTGAGGTGCGGCGGGCGCGGATGGTGCGGCAGGTGACGATCCAGAGCTTCGACTGGGGCGCGCTGATGCGGATGCGCCAGGTGGAGCCCAGGCTGCCGCTGGTCGCGCTGACCAACTACGACTTCCTGCAGGTGGGGCAGCCCGGCAAGTCGCCGTGGCTGGGCGGCATCGACATCGACGACTTCGGCGGCGACCCGCTGCGGGCGGTGAAGTCGTTCGGCGCGTCGGCGTTCTCGCCCGTGCACGGCTTCCCGCAGAACGGCAAGGTCACCGACCCGGACTACCGGCCGTACGTCACCCGGACGATGGTGGACGAGGCGCACCGGCTGGGCCTGAAGGTGATCCCCTGGACCGTGGACGACCGGGCCACCATGAACAAGCTCATCGACGACGGCGTGGACGGCATCATCACCGACTACCCCGACCGGCTGCGCGCCGTCATGGCCGAGCGCGGCTTCAAGCTGCCGCGGGCGTACAAGGAGCACAAGAGCCGCGGCGAGCGCACGGAGCCGTCGCGAGTCTCGTAGGGGTGCCGTAAGCCCCCCGGGGCCCCGCCGCGCCCGGCGGCGGGGCCTCACAGCAGTTTGCGCAGGCGCAGCAGGTCGAGCAGGCTCGCCTCCACCTTCAGCCGCCCGCTGGTGAACGCGCGGGCGGGGTGCAGTTCGTCGTTGGCGAGCGCCACGAGGTCGTCGCTGCGCACCGTGATCCGCACCTGGGCGGCCTTGGGGTCGTCGGTGGGCTCGAACGGATCCAGGCCGCCGGCGTGGATCCGGGAGCGGTAGGCGAGCCTCAGGTCGGGAATGCGGCAGCTGATCGTGCGTTCGACGACGTGCTCGGCGAGCCGCTCCTCGTCCACCTCGGCCAGCCGCTCGGTGATCCGCCCCAGGGCCGCGCGGCAGTCCTCCTCGTTCGCCATGGTCAGGCCGTTCCCCGTTCGGTCGACAACGATGTCGTGAAGGGACGGTAGCGTTCTGACGGAGCCGGAGGCGACCCGCGGTGCGCGGTCGGGGTCTTCTTGGAGGTTGCAGGTGATGTCTGGCGAGGCCGTGGAGGAGCCCGTGGAGCCGTCGGAGCGGGCCGTTCATGCCGCGCCGGAGCACGCGCCCGCCCCGCCCGGCGCGCCGCCCCAGGGCGGGGAGGCCGAGGCGCGCACGGGCGTGGCCGAGGCGGTCGTGCCCGCCGGGCCGCCGCCGGAGCCGACCGGCGATCCGCGCGTCGACCTGGTGCTGCAGCGCCTGACGGAGCTGGGCGGCGCGCCGGTGTCGCGGCATGTGGCGGTGTTCGAGGACGTCCACCAGCGGCTGCAGGACCTGCTCGCGTCGGCCGACGAGCCGGAGGACGCCGGGCCGCCGGTGCCGCGCCCCCCGGGGCCGCGTCCGCCGATGCCCCGGCCGCCGGGGGCGGGGGCCGTCCCGCCGCGCGGGGGTGCGCCGGCTCGGGGCGGGCGGCCGTGAAGCGGCGCAGGCTGGACGCCGAGCTGGTGCGCCGGGGCCTGGCGCGGTCGCGCGAGCACGCCGGCCGGCTCATCGCCGAGGGGCGGGTGCGGGTCGGCGGGCAGGTCGCCGGGAAGGCGGCCACGCAGGTCGATCCCGCCGCCGCCGTGGTGGTGGACACCGCCGACGGCGGCCCCGAGTACGTCTCGCGCGGCGGGCACAAGCTGGCGGGGGCGCTGGCGGCGTTCACCGGGCTGAAGGTGGAGGGGCGCCGCTGCCTGGACGCGGGCGCGTCCACGGGCGGGTTCACCGACGTGCTGCTGCGGGCGGGCGCGGCGCACGTGCACGCGGTGGACGTCGGGTACGGGCAGCTGGCGTGGTCCCTGCGCACCGACGACCGCGTCACCGTCCTGGAGCAGGTGAACATCCGCAACCTGACGCCCGAGATGCTGGGCGCGCCGGACGTTCCGCCGCCCGACCTGGTGGTGGCCGACCTGTCGTTCATCTCGCTGCGGCTGGTGCTGGAGCCGATCAAGCGGTGCGTGGCGCCCGGCGCCGACTACGCGCTGATGGTCAAGCCGCAGTTCGAGGTGGGCAGGGAGCGCGTGGGCGCGGGCGGTGTGGTGCGCGACCCGGCGCTGCGCGCCGAGGCGGTGCGGGGCGTCGCCGGGCACGCCGCCGAGCTGGGGCTGGGCGCGGCGGGCGTCGTCGCCAGCCCGCTGCCGGGTCCGTCGGGCAACGTGGAGTACTTCCTGTGGCTGCGCGCCGGGGAGCCCCCGCTGGACGAGGCCGCCCTGGAGAAGGCGATCGCGGAGGGGCCGCAGTGACCGCGCCCGCCGCCCAGGCGAAGCCGCGCCGCGGCGTGTTCGAGCGCGCCCGGCCGGCGTTCCGTACTACCGGGCGTGGAACCGGAGGAACACGGGAAGGGCCGCGAGGAGGGGCGAAATACCGGCAAACTGGGGCGACGCGGGCAAGGCAGGTGGCGCGGGCGACGACGGCCGCGGTGCGGTGACGCGACCCGGGGAGGGCGTTTGAGCAAGAGATCGGTGCTGGTGGTGGCGCACACCGGGCGGCCGGAGGCGGTCCGCAGCGCCCAGCTGGTCATCACCCGACTCAGCGAGGCCGGGATCGCGGTGCGGGTGCTGGACGGCGAGGCCGAGGACATCGGCTGCGTCGGCGTGCAGGTCATGCCGCGCGCCGCCGCGGCGGCCGAGGACGCCGAGGTGGTGATCGTGCTCGGCGGCGACGGGACGCTGCTGCGCGCCGCCGACCTGGCCCGCGAGGCCGGGACGCCGCTGCTCGGCGTCAACCTCGGCCACGTGGGCTTTCTGGCCGAGGCCGAACGCGAGGACCTCACCAACACCGTCGACCGGGTCGTCGCCCGCCGCTACGACGTCGAGGAGCGCATGACCATCGACGTGGTCGTGCGCCGCAACGGCACGGTGACCGACACCACCTGGGCGCTCAACGAGGCCACCGTCGAGAAGGCCGAGCGGGAGCGGATGCTGGAGGTGGTCACCGAGATCGACGGGCGGCCGCTGTCGCACTGGGGCTGCGACGGCGTGGTGTGCGCCACGCCCACCGGGTCCACCGCCTACGCCTTCTCCGCGGGCGGCCCGGTGGTGTGGCCGGAGGTCGAGGCGATGCTGGTCGTCCCGATCAGCGCGCACGCCCTGTTCGCCCGGCCGCTGGTCGTCTCGCCCCGCTCGGTGGTGGCGGTGGAGGTGCTGCCGGACACGCCGCGGGCGGTGCTGTGGTGCGACGGGCGCCGCACGGTGGGGCTGCCGCCGGGCGCCCGCGTGGAGGTCCGCCGGGGCGCGGCGCCGGTCCGGCTGGCGCGCCTGCACCGGACGCCGTTCACCAACCGGCTGGTCACCAAGTTCGGGCTGCCGGTCACCGGCTGGCGCGGACGCCCCCACCAGCCCCCGGCCCCCTCCGAAGCCGACACCGGTACGGGCGCCGGCATGGGCACCGAGCTGACCCGCATGCGCGCCCCCGCGCCCGCGCCGGACGCGCGCGGCCGGACCGCGCCACCCGCCTCCGATACCGGACGGACGACCCACGACACGGACGAAGGGGCGGAAAAGTAGTGTGAGAGAACTCCGCGTGCTCGCGGAGCGTGCGGTTCGCGGCGCCCGCTACTCTCACCGGCGAGGCTCCGAAACCGGGATCTGTGGATGCGAGGGGTTGTGACGCTGGTGCGTCCGATGGTCGATGAGGTGCGGATCCAGGGCCTCGGCGTGATCGACGACGCCGTGCTCGATCTGTCCCCGGGGTTCAACGTCGTCACCGGAGAGACCGGGGCGGGCAAGACCATGGTGGTCACCAGCCTGGGCCTGCTGTTCGGCGGACGGGCCGACCCGCAGCGGGTGCGGCCCGGCGCGGGCCGCGCCGCCATCGAGGGCCGGATCGTGGTCGACCCCGCCGGCCGGGTGGCCGACCGGGTGGCCGAGGCCGGCGGCGAGCTCGACGACGGCGTGCTGATCATCAGCCGCTCGGTGTCCGCCGAGGGCCGCTCCCGGGCGCATCTGGGCGGCCGGTCCGTGCCGGTCAGCACGCTGATCACCATGGCCGACGACCTGGTGGCCGTGCACGGCCAGTCCGACCAGCAGCGGCTGCTGCAGGCCGGGCGGCAGCGCGCCGCGCTCGACCGCTACGCGGGCGCGGAGCTGACCGGGCCGCTGCGCGCCTACACCGCCGCCTACCAGCGGCACCGCAAGGTCGGCGCGCTGCTGGAGGAGCTGACCACCCGGGCGCGCGAGCGCGCCAACGAGGCCGAGGTGCTGCGATTCGGCCTGGAGGAGATCGAGAAGGTCGATCCCAAGCCGGGCGAGGACGCCGAGCTGGCCGCCGAGGAGGAGCGGCTGGCGCACGCCGACGCGCTGCGCGGCGCCGCCACCGCCGCGCACGAGGCGCTGCTCGGCGACCCGGACGCGGTGATCGAGGCGGCCAACGTGGTCGGCCTGCTCGGGCAGGCGCGGCACGCCCTGGAGGCGGTGCGCGACCACGACCCGGCGCTGGCCGGGCTGGCCGACCGGCTGGCCGAGGCCGGCTACCTGGTGGCGGACGTCGGCACCGAACTGGCCGCCTACGGCGAATCGGTGGACGCCGACCCGGCCCGGCTGGCCGCCGTGCAGGAGCGGCGCGCCGAGCTGACCGCGCTGACCCGCAAGTACGGCCAGAACCTGGACGAGGTGCTGGAGTGGGCGCGGCGGTCGGCGGCGCGGCTGGCCGAGCTGGAGGGCGACGACCAGCGCATCGAGGAGCTGCGCGCCGAGCACGCCGAGCTGTCGGAGCGGCTGGCCGCCGCGGCGGCCGAGCTGACCGCGGTGCGCACGCGCGCCGCCGAGCGGTTCTCCCGGGCGGTCACCGAGGAGCTGGCCGCCCTGGCCATGCCGCACGCCCGCGTCGAGGTCGCCGTCAGCCCGGCCGGCGAGTACGGGCCGTACGGGGCCGACGAGGTGGAGGTGCGGCTGGCCCCGCATCCCGGCGCCCCGGCGCTGCCGCTGCACAAGGGCGCCTCCGGCGGCGAGCTGTCGCGGGTGATGCTGGCGATCGAAGTGGTGTTCGCCGGCGCCGACCCGGTGCCGACCTTCGTGTTCGACGAGGTGGACGCGGGCGTGGGCGGCAAGGCCGCGGTGGAGATCGGGCGGCGGCTGGCGCGGCTGGCCCGCAGCGCCCAGGTGATCGTGGTGACGCACCTGCCGCAGGTCGCCGCGTTCGCCGACCAGCACCTGCTGGTGGAGAAGGCCGACGACGGGTCGGTCACCCGCAGCGGCGTCACCGTCCTGGACCGCGAGGGCCGGGTGCGGGAGCTGTCGCGCATGCTGGCCGGGCTGGAGGACTCCGAGCTGGGCCGGGCGCACGCCGAGGAGCTGCTGCAGATGGCCGCCCGGGAACGCGGCATTGCGTCCTGACGCACCGCGCCCTGACGCACCGCGCCCTGACGCACCGTGCGTTGTGGTCCGTCCGGGACACGCGCGGACGGCACCGTTCCGGGCGCGAATGCAGCGTTCCACGCGTGCCGTCCGGTGAATCCCGGGTCGTCCGCAGGTGATCCGCGCGGACCCGCCGCGTTGATCGAGTAGTCTGCGCAGAGGACACGGGCATGCCGTCCACGTGCCGCAGCGCCTTGCCGTACGGCGCGTCGCGTGTGCGGCCCGCACACGGGCAGGCCCGCGGGACGCCCCGGCGGACGTCGGCGGTGCGGCGCGCGACGCGCCGGTGAACGCGGACGGTGAACGAACCGACACGGCCGGGCGCTTGTCGTTACAGGTGTCGGTTCACGTGCTCTGGCAGGATGTCATGCGATGAACGACTCTCCGACCACCGAGCGTCGCGTCCGGCTGTCCCAGCGGCTGCCGCGGCGCGTGCTCGCCCTGGGCCGCGGCCGCGAGGACGGCCTGCCCGGGGTCGGCGGCGTCGCCCGGCTCGACCGCCGCACCAAGAACCTGACCAAGCGGCTGCAGGCCGGCGAGATCGCCGTCATCGACCACGTCGACCTCGACCGGGTCAGCGCCGAGGCGCTGGTGTCGTGCGGGGTGGCCGCGGTCGTCAACGTGGCGCCCAGCATCTCCGGCCGCTACCCCAACATGGGGCCGCAGATCCTGCTGGAGGCCGGGATCCCGCTGGTCGACGACGTCGGCCCGGAGATCTTCACCCGGCTGCGCGAGGGCGACCGGGTGCGGGTGGACGGCGCGCAGGTGTACCGGGGCGCCGAGGTGGTCGCCAAGGGCACCGAGCAGACCGCTCAGACCGTCGAGGCGGCGCTGGCCGAGGCCAAGACGGGTCTGGCGCACCAGCTGGAGGCGTTCGCCGCCAACACCATGGAGTACATGCGGCGCGAACGCGACCTGCTCATCGACGGGGTCGGCGTGCCCGACGTCAAGACCCCGATCGAGGGCCGGCACGCGCTGGTCGTGGTGCGCGGCTACCACTACCGCGAGGACATCGCCACGCTGCGCCCCTACATCCGCGAGTACCGCCCGGTGCTGATCGGGGTGGACGGCGGCGCCGACGCGCTGATCGAGGCCGGCTACCGGCCCGACATGATCGTCGGGGACATGGACTCGGTGTCCGACGAGGCGCTGACCTGCGGCGCCGAGATCGTCGTGCACGCCTACCGGGACGGCCGGGCGCCCGGCCTCAAGCGGGTCAACGAGCTCGGCCGCGACGCGGTCGTGTTCCCCGCCACCGCCACCAGCGAGGACATCGCCATGCTGCTGGCCGACGAGAAGGGCGCCTCGCTGATCGTGGCGGTCGGCACGCACGCCAACATGGTGGAGTTCCTCGACAAGGGCCGCGCCGGGATGGCCAGCACGTTTTTGACCCGGCTGCGGCTGGGCAGCAAGCTGGTGGACGCCAAGGGCGTCAGCCGCCTGTACCGCAGCCGCATCTCCACCTCCTCGCTGCTGTTCCTGGTGCTCGGCGCGTTCATCGCCATGACCACCGCCGTGATCATGTCGCCGGCCGGGGAGATCATCCTTCCCCTGCTGGCCGACCGCTGGCACGCGTTCCTCTTCTGGCTGACCGGACTGTTCACGTGATCGATTTCCGCTACCACCTCGTGTCCATCGTCGCCGTGTTCCTGGCGCTGGCGCTCGGCATCATCCTGGGCTCGACCACGCTGTCGCAGTCGGTGACCGCCGAGCTGAAGAAGCAGGCGAGCGACGCGGCCCGCAACAGCCAGCAGCTGCGCCAGGAGCAGCGCCGGCTGGAGGCCCAGCGCGACGGCGAGGAGCAGTTCGCCAAGACGCTCGGCGCCGACCTGGTCGCCGGCCGGCTCAAGGGCCAGTCGGTGGTGTTCGTGGAGACGCCCGGCGCCAGCAACGACAGCATCGAGCAGCTCAGCGAGCTGGCCAAGACGGCGGGCGCCACGGTCACCGGCCGGGTCACCATCCAGAAGAAGTTCCTGGACGACGACCAGGTCGGCACCGTCGACGAGCTGGCGGGCCAGCTGCGGCCCGAGGACGTGACCCTGCCCGAGGGCGGCGGCCCCTACGACCGCGCGGGCGCCGTGCTGGCCGGCGCGCTGGTCACCCGGGACACCGCGCGCAGCGGCCGCGAGGACGCCGGGGGCGGCGCCGTGCTCAACGGGTTCCGGCAGGCGGGGTACCTGACCACCACCGGCCGGCCCGGCCAGCACGCCACCCTCGCCGTCATGATCGCGCCGTCCACCCCGTACCAGTACGAGGGCGGCGAGATCGACAACCGGGCGCTGCTGTCGCTGGCGGCGGCGCTGGACGGCGCGGGCCGCGGCGTCGTGGTCGGCGGGCCGTCCACCTCCGCCCAGGAGGGCGGGCTGATCGCCGCGCTGCGCGACTCCGACGTCCGCAAGCAGGTGTCGGCCACCGACATGGTCGACACCTCCTCCGGCCGGGTGGTGGCGGTGCTGGCGCTGCAGAACGAGATCGCCGGCAAGTCCGGCCAGTACGGCACCGGGTCGGGCGTGAACGGCTACCTGCCCTCCCCGGTGCCCACCGCGAGCAAGAGCGGGTGAGGAACGGGTGAGCCCCTATGACCCCCAGTGAGACGATCACCACTGCCATGACCCGCCCCGCCGCGCCGGGCGGGACGCTGCGCACCGCGGCGCGCGTGCTGGCCGGTGCGGCGCTGGGCGCCGTCGCCGCACGCGCCGCGTACGCGGCCGCGACCCGGCGGCCCCCGGGCCTGGGCGGGAGGCCCGGAGCCGAGGTGTGGGGCCGCACCAACCACCGCGGCGAACCGGTCACCCTGCTGGAGGGCCCCGCGTTCGTGGCGGGCGCCGCCGCCGGCGGGCTGCTCACCCCCGGGCTCGGCGGCCGGATGCGCGCCGCGGCCCTGCTGGCGGGCACGGCCTCGGGCGTGCTCGGCGGCTACGACGACGTGGCGGGCACGACGTCCTCGCGCGGGTTCAAGGGGCACCTGGGCGCGCTGGCGCGCGGCGAGGTCACCAGCGGAGCGGTGAAGATCCTCGGCATCGGCGCCACCGGCCTGGCCGCCGCCGCGGTGGCCGGCTCGCCCGCGCCGACCCGCACCGGACGCGCGTTCGACACCCTCGTCAACGGCGCGCTCGTCGCCGGGTCGGCCAACCTGATGAACCTGTTCGACCTGCGTCCCGGCCGCGCCATCAAGGTCGGCCTGCTCACCGGCGCGCCGCTGGCGGCGACCGGGTCGCGCGCCGTGGTGGCCGCCCCGCTGGGCGCCGCCGTCGCGCTGCTGCCCGAGGACCTGGGGGAGCGGGCCATGCTCGGCGACACCGGCGCCAACGCGCTGGGCGCGCTGCTCGGCCTGGCCGCCACCCGCCTGGGCCGCGGCCCCCGCCTGGCCGTGCTCGCCGGGGTGGCCGGGCTCAACATCGCCAGCGAGTTCGTCAGCTTCACCAAGGTCATCCAGCGGACACCGGCGTTGAACTGGCTCGACATGCTCGGCCGCCGCCCCGCCGCACCCTCGGCCGCGGACCCGCGGGCGAGCGCCCCGGTGCCCGCGCAGCCCGGCCCCGCCGACTCCGAGCACACCGCCGACCCGGCGCCCTGACCCGCATCTCCCGCCGTCCCGCCCCGACGCGACGGCACGCCCGCCCGCACCCACCCGACGACGACCCCGCGCGCCCCCCGCGGCACACCGCATCCCCGGGCGCACCCGGACAGACGTGACACAGACCCCACCGGCACCGGACACCGTGACCTCACCACTGCGCCGCCTCACCGGCGGCCTGGCGGGCGCCGCCGTCGTCATCGGTGTCATCACCGTGCTGTCGCGGTTGGCGGGGTTCGGCCGCACCTACGCCTTCTCCCAGACCGTCACCACGTCCTGCCTGAGCCAGGCGTACTTCACCTCCACTCAGCTGCCCAGCATCGTCTACGAGATCGTGGCGGGCGGGGCGCTGGCCAGCATGGTGGTGCCGGTGCTGGCGGGCCCCGCCGAAAGCGGCGACCGCGAGCGGGTGCGCCGCACCACCTCGGCGCTGGTCACCTGGATCGTGCTGACCATGGTGCCGCTGGCGCTGGCGTTGGCGCTGCTGTCCCGCCCGATCATGCACCTGCTGGTCGGAGGGAATCTGGAGGGCTGCTCGCGGGCCGGGATCATCGACGTCGGCGGCGACATGCTGGCGATCATGTCGTCGCAGATGGTGATGTACGGGCTGGCGGTGGTGCTGTACGGGGTGCTGCAGTCGCACAAGCGGTTCGTCGCGCCCGCGCTGGCGCCGCTGATGTCGAGCCTGGTGGTGATCGGCGCGTACCTGGTGTACGCGCCGCTGGGCCGCGGCCACGAGAACGACCTGGCGCACCTTCCGGCGTCGGCGGAGCTGACGCTGGCGGTCGGCACCGCGTGCGGCGGCGTGGCCATGGCCGCGACGGCCGGGGTCGCCGTGCGGCGGCTGCGGCTCGGCCTGCGCCCCGCGCTGCGGTTCCCCGAGGGGGTCGCGCCCCAGGTGCGGCGGCTGGCGGCGGCGGGCCTGGCGACGGTGGTGGCGCAGCAGTTGTCGGCGCTGCTGGTGGTGACGCTGAGCTACCGGGGCACCGGCGGCGCCCTGGCGAACTACCAGTACGCCTGGGCCGTCTACCTGCTGCCCTGGGCGATCCTCGCGGTGCCGATCGCCACCAGCGCGTTCCCGAGGCTGTCGGCGCGGGCGCACGACGGCCGGCGGGAGGAGTTCGACCGCATCACCGCCTCCACCACGCGCGCGGTGGTGCTGGTGTCGTGCGCGGGCGCGGCCGTGCTGGCGGCCGTGGCGCTGCCCGCGTCCGTGGTGTTCAACCCCGGCCGCGCCGACCAGCAGGAGGTGCTGGCCCGGGCGGTGCTGGCGTTCGCGCCGGGTCTGCTGGGGTACGGGCTGGTGGCGCACCTGGGGCGGGTGCTGTTCGCCTGCCGCCGCGGCCGGGCCGGCGCGGCGGCGACCGTCACCGGGTGGGGGCTGGTGATGGCCGCGGACGTGGCGTTGGTGATGTCCGTGGAACGGCAGTGGGTGGTGGCGGCGCTCGGACTGGGCAACACCGTCGGAATGACCGTGGCGGGGGCGCTGCTGCTGGGCGTGCTGGTGAAGGCCCGGGGGCGGGCGGCGGTGCGGGGTGTGCCGCGCGCGGTTGCCGCCGGGGTCGCGGGGGGCGCCGCCGGGGGTGCCGCCGGATACGCCGTGGCCGCGCTGCTCGGCACGGGCGGGCAGCTGCGCAGCGTCGGCGTCGCGGTGCCCGCCGCGGCCGCCGCCGCGGTGGTGTTCTTGATGATCGCGTTCGTGGTCGACGGCCGGGACCTGCGGGCCGTCCTCAGCCGGAGGGGCACGCGAGAATGACTGACGAGATGGGTGCCGAGAAGGTGGACGGGATGCGCGTGGCGCTGGTGCTGGCGACCAGCGCGGGCGGCGTGGGACGGCACGTGCGGTACGTGGCCGCCGGGCTGGTGGAACGCGGGGCCCGCGTCGCGGTGTGCGGGCCCGCCTCGACCGAGGAGCAGTTCGGGTTCGCCAGGGTCGGGGCGCGGTTCGCCGCCGTCGACATCGCCGACCGGCCCCGCCCGGTCAACGACGCGCGTGCCGTGGCGCGGCTGCGCACCCTGCTGCGCGGCGCCGACGTCGTGCACGCGCACGGGCTGCGCGCCGGCGGCCTGGCCGTGGCGGCGTGCGCGCGCGTCGCCCCGGCGCCGCTGCGGTTCGCGCAGGGCGGGCCGCCCGTCGTGGTGACCCTGCACAACGCCGTCACCGCGGGCGGAAAGACGGCCGCGGTGTACGGGGCGCTGGAACGCGTCGTCGCCAAGGGCGCGGCGATGGTGCTGGGCGTGTCGCCCGACCTGGTGGAGCGCATGCGCGCGCTCGGGGCGCGCCGCGTCGAGCACGCCCTGGTGCCGGCGCCGGCGCCCAGGAGGCGCCCGGGGCCGCAGACCCGCACCGAGCTGCGCGCCGAACTGGGGGTGGAGGAGCGGCCGCTGATCGTCACCGTCGGGCGGCTGGCCGAGCAGAAGGGCCTGGGCACGCTGCTGGACGCGGCCGCCGGATGGGCGCGCCGCACCCCGCCGCCGCTGGTGGCGATCGTCGGCGCCGGCCCCCTGGAGGACGAGCTGCGCGCCCGGATCGAGGCCGAGGACCTGCCGGTGCGGCTGCTGGGCCGGCGGTCGGACGTCCCGGAGCTGCTGGTGGCGGCCGACGTGGCGGTGGTGCCGAGCGTGTGGGAGGGCCAGCCGCTGGTCGTGCAGGAGATCCTGCGGGCCGGGCGCCCCCTGGTCGCCACGCGCGTCGGCGGAATCCCGGTGATGGTCGGCGCGTCAGCCGGAAGGCAGGGCGCGTCGTCCGGGGGGCAGGGCGAGGCGGCGGTCCTGGTGCCGCCGCAGGACGCGGCCGCACTGGAACGGGCCGTGGCCCGGGTGCTGGACGACCCGGCGCTCGCCGTGCGGCTGGGCGCGGCCGCCGCGCAGCGCGCCACGTCGCTGCCGACCGAGGACGACGCGGTGGACCAGCTCGCGGGCGTCTACACCCGTCTGGCACAGTCCCGGCACACCTTTTGACGCACGCCCCGGCGGAAGAGTTCGGATTTTCCTCAAAAAAGTTGGACTGAGTGGGAACCGCCCGGGTGGGCGCTGCGTTCAACCGGTTGGTGGAGGGGAGTATCCCCGCGCGCGGGCTTTCCGTCAGCACGGCCGGCAAAGGCGCCGACCCGGGACCCGCGGTCCGCTCGATGTAACGGGCGGGAGAGACCTCCGGCGTTGAGTCATGCCCTGGTGCGGGAAAGGACCCGCACCCCAGGACCGACGCCGGACGGTGCGCCGTCATACGGTGCGCCGTCACGACGTCGCGCACGCCGGAGGATTACCGCGTTGAACGTCGCCCCATGGGTGTGGATCCTGACCGTGGTCGGGCTGTCCGCGATCATCGTCGTCGACCTGTTTCTGATCAACCGCGGGGAGGGCAAGGAGTTCACCACCCGCCGGGCCGCCTTCTGGTCCGTCTTCTACATCAGTCTGGCCGCGCTGTTCGGCGCGGCCGTGTGGTACTTCGCCGGCGGCCGGTACGCCGGCGAGTACTTCGGCGGGTTCGTCACCGAGAAGAGCCTCAGCGTCGACAACCTGTTCGTCTTCATGGTGATCCTCACCCGGTTCGCCGTGCCCCGGCACGCCCAGCACACCGTCCTGATGGCCGGGGTCGTCATCGCGCTGGTCCTGCGCGGCGCCTTCATCGCCGCCGGCACCGCCGCGCTGAACACCTTCACCTGGGTCTTCTTCCTGTTCGGCGCGTTCCTGCTGTGGACCGCGGTCGGCCTGGTCCGGGGCGGTGACGAGGAGGAGGTCAAGGAGAACGCGCTGCTGCGCTGGGCCAAGCGGGTGGTGCCGACCACCGGCGAGTACGACGGCGCCCGGATGCTGACCCGCCGGAACGGCCGCCGCATGTTCACCCCGCTGTTCATCGTCATGATCGCGATCGGGACCACCGACGTGCTGTTCGCGGTGGACTCCATCCCCGCGATCTTCGGGCTGACCACCGAGCCGTATCTGGTGTTCACCGCCAACGCCTTCGCCCTGATGGGCCTGGTGCAGCTGTACTTCCTCATCGGCGGCCTGGCCGACCGGCTGGTCTACCTCTCCTACGGGCTGGCGTTCATCCTCGGGTTCATCGGCGTCAAGCTGATCCTGCACGCGCTGCACGAGTACGGTGCACACTGGGCGCCCGACATCTCGATCTGGCTGTCCCTGGCGGTCATCGGCGCCGCTCTGGCGGTCACCACCGCGGCCAGCCTGGTGGCCGGGCGCCGCGGCGCCCGCGAGAAGGCCGAGATCGGCGAGGCGGCCGAGGCGGCGCCTCCTGCGGCCGGAAGGCCGCAGGAGGCGACGGACATCCGCTAGAACCGATCCCGCATCCGAATCGTGTTCTAGAATCGGGGTCAGGCAGGGCTCCGAGAGAAGGTGACGCATGGCCATCGGGCTGACCGAAGAGCATGAGGCACTCGCCGAGTCGGTGCGCGGGTTCGCCGAACGCGCCGTCCCGCAGGCGGCGGTACGCGCCGCGCTGGAGGCCGACGAGGAGACCAGGCCCGCGTTCTGGCCGGCCCTGGCCGAACAGGGCCTGCTCGGCCTGCACATCCCCGAGGAGCACGGCGGGCAGGGGTACGGGCTGCTGGAGCTGGCGGTCGCCCTGGAGGAACTGGGCCGCGCCGCCGCGCCCGGCCCGTTCCTGCCGACCGTGCTGGCGGCCGCCGCGATCAACGCCTCCGGCAACGCCAAGGCCCGCGGCGAGCTGCTGCCCGGCCTGGCCGACGGCTCCCGCACGGCCGCGCTGGCGACGGCCGGGGAGCTGACCGCCGTCCGCGATGGCGATGCGCTGGTGGTCAGCGGCGCCGCCGAACCGGTGCTGGGCGCCGCGCTGGCCGACGTGCTCGTCCTGCCGGTGCGCGCCGGCGACGCCGAGGAGTGGGTCGCGGTGGACGCCGCCGAGCTGGCCGTCACCCCGCTGCCCAGCCTGGACCGCGTCCGCCGGGTCGCCCGGGTCGAGGCGGACGGCGTGACCGTGCCCGCCGACCGGGTGCTGGACGGGCTGACCGGCGCGCACGTGCGCGACCTGGCCGTCGTGCTGCTGGGCGCCGAGGCGGCCGGCGTCGCGTCCTGGTGCGTCACCACCGCCGCCGAGTACGCCAAGGTGCGCGAGCAGTTCGGCCGCCCGATCGGGCAGTTCCAGGGCGTCAAGCACAAGGCCGCGCGCATGCTGATCGCCCTGGAGCAGGCCCGCGCCGCCGTGTGGGACGGCGCCCGCGCCCTGGACGAGGGGGTCGAGGAGGCCGGCTTCGCCGCCGCCGTCACCGGCGTCATCGCGCTGGACGCCGGGGTGCAGACCGCCCGCGACGCCATCCAGATCCTCGGCGGGATCGGCTTCACCTGGGAGCACGACGCGCACGTCTACCTGCGCCGCGCCCTGACGCTGCGGACGCTGGCGGGTCCGGCCAAGCGGTGGGCCGCCGTCGTCGCCGACCGCGCCCTGGCCGGCGGCCGCCGCCCCGTCGAGCTGGAGCTGGACGACGAGACCAGGCCGCTGCGCGAGCGCATCCGCGCCGAGGTCGCCGAGCTGGCCGCCGTCACCGACCGGGACGAGCGCAACCGCCGCATGGGCGACGAGGGCTGGACCGCCCCGCACCTGCCCCGCCCCTGGGGCCGCGGCGCCGGCCCGGTCGAGCAGATCCTCATCCAGCAGGAGCTGCGCCGCGCCGGCGTCAAGCCGCCGAACCTGGTGATCGGCGCGTGGCTGGTGCCGTCGCTGGTCGCCTACGGCACCGAGGAGCAGAAGCAGCGCTTCCTGCGCCCCACGCTGCGCGGCGAGCTGGTGTGGTGCCAGCTGTTCAGCGAGCCGGGCGCCGGCTCCGACCTGGCGTCGCTGTCGATGCGGGCCGAGCGCGTCGAGGGCGGCTGGCGGCTGACCGGCCAGAAGATCTGGACGTCGGTGGCGCAGCACGCGCAGTGGGGCTTCTGCCTGGCCCGCACCGATCCGGACGCGCCCAAGCACGACGGCATCACCTACTTCCTCGTCGACATGAAGTCCCCGGGCGTGGACGTGCGGCCGCTGCGCGAGCTCACCGGCGACGCCCTGTTCAACGAGGTGTTCCTGGACGAGGTGTTCGTCCCCGACGAGTGCGTGGTCGGCGAGGTCGGCAAGGGCTGGCAGGTCGCCCGCAACACCCTGAGCAACGAGCGGGTGTCGCTGTCGACCGGCGGCGGCCTGGGCATGGGCGTGCCGGAGCTGCTGAAGTTCTTCGCCGACCGCGACCTGGACCCGGTCGCCCGCGCCGAGGTCGGCGGGCTGGTCGCGCAGGGCCAGTCGATCGACCTGCTCGGCCTGCGCGCCACCCTCAAGCAGCTCAACGGGGTCGAGCCGGGCGCCGAGTCCAGCGTGCGCAAGCTGCTGGGCGTGCAGTTCAACCAGCAGGTCGCCGACTACTGCTGGGAGGCGCAGGGCCCCGCCGCCGCCACCGAGGTGCCGCTGACCGAGAGCGGCATCGTGGGCCGGGCCATGCTGTTCAGCCGCGCCATGACGATCTACGGCGGGACGACCGAGGTGCAGCTCAACATCATCGGTGAGCGCCTGCTCGGCCTGCCCCGCGACCCCGAACCCGGCAAGTGACCTTCCGCCGCGCGCGGCGTGCCGGCCCCCTCGCGGCACGCCGCGCCCGCGGTGAGCGCGCGGGCTCAGGGGCGGGGGCGCAGCGCGTGCACGACGTTGATCAGGACGATCGCCGTCCACACGGTCAGCAGGCCGGGCATTCCCGCATTGGCCACCCCGATCGCGCTCAGCGGGATCGCGGCCAGCAGGGACGCCACGACCAGCGTGACGCCCGGCATGTCGGCCGGGCGCGCCGCCCATCCGGCCGCGCGTCCGGCGGGGCGGGGGCCCAGCCGGGCGTCGAGGGCCTGCTCGACGCGGTCCACCACCGCCTCGGCGAAGGCCGCGTCGTAGTCGGGGCCGAGCTCGCGGCGCGCCGCCAGCGCCGCGGCCAGGTCGTCACGTGGCAGATCGTCGCGCGGCAGGCCGTCCCGAGGCGGGCCGCCGCAGGGCGGACCGGCGGCGGTCGGCGCGCCGTGCGGCGGGCGAGGAGTGGACATGCTCCGGTTATACGGGGCCGGACGCCTGGACCGCGTCACCCGTGGGTGCCAGACGCCGCCTACCCCCCGGGAGTGACGCCCTGCGCGACGCTACCAGCCGGTAAACTGCCGACCCCCGAGATCTTTCGGAGGTCCCCGTGAGAATCCGGGCTCGCTCGACCGTCCCCCTGGCGGGTCTGGCCGCCGCGACCGCGCTCGCCCTCACCGCCTGCGGCGGCGGGAAGGACGGTGCGCACGCGAGCGGCACCGCGACGGCGACCCGCCTGCCCCCCGTGCCGAAGGTGTCGCCCGCGCAGGTCCGGCCGCTGGTCGGCCGCTGGGTCGGGCCCGCCAAGGACTACTTCGTCTTCAAGGCCGACGGCACCGGCGCCTGGAAGCGCGGCGGGCAGACACTGTGGAGCGGGCAGGCCATCCCCGAGGGCGGCGGCAAGTTCCGGTTCTCCTGGCAGGGCGGCGACCCGCAGTCCGGCACGTACTGGGGCGTCCGGCTCTCCCAGGACGGGCGCTCGCTGGTGTTCGCCGGCACCAACCAGACCTACACGAAGGCCAAGGGATGACACTCGACACCGCGCCGGGCAGCGGCGGCCGGGCGTTCGGCTCGCCCGCCGACGCGGCCGAGCGGCTGGCCGGCACCGGCTACCTCGCCGACGACGCCATCGCCACCACCGTCTACCTGGCGCAGGAGCTCGGCAAGCCGCTGCTGGTGGAGGGCCCGGCCGGGGTCGGCAAGACGCAGCTGGCCAAGGCCGTCGCCGCCGCCACCGGCGCCGAGCTGATCCGCCTGCAGTGCTACGAGGGCCTGGACGAGGCCCGCGCCCTCTACGAGTTCAACTACAAAAAGCAGCTGCTGGCGATCCAGGCCGCGCCCGCCGACCGCACCTGGCGGGAGACGCACGACGACATCTTCACCGAGGAGTTCCTGCTGGAGCGGCCGCTGCTGGCGGCGATCCGCCGCGACGGCCCCACGGTGCTGCTCGTCGACGAGGCCGACAAGGCCGACGTGGAGGTCGAGGGCCTGCTGCTGGAGGTCCTGTCGGACTTCCAGGTGACCATCCCCGAGCTGGGCACCGTCACCGCCGTCCGCCGCCCCTTCGTGGTGATCACCTCCAACGCCGCCCGGGAGCTGTCGGAGGCCCTCAAACGGCGCTGCCTCTACCTGCACCTGGACTACCCGTCCCCGGAACGCGAACTCCAGATCGTCCTGGCCCAGGTGCCGGACGTGCGAGAGCGGCTGGCCGAGCAGCTGGTGCGGACCGTGGCCGCGCTGCGCGCCCTGGAGATCAAGAAGGCGCCGTCCATCGCCGAGACCGTCGACTGGGCCCGCACCCTGCTCGCCCTCGGCGTGGACGAGCTGGACGGCGCCGCCGTGGCGCGCACCCTCGGCGTCGTCCTCAAGCACGTGTCCGACCAGGAACGCGCCGTCAAGGAACTGGGCCTGGGAGGCTGACGACGATGGCGCCCTCGCTGCTGGACCGGCACACCCGGTTCGTGGCGGCGCTGCGCGAGGCCGGGCTGCCGGTGTCGGTGGCCGAGGGCCTGGACGCGGTGCGCGCCACCGGGCTGGTCGATCTGGCCGACCGGGAGGCGCTGCGCGCCGCCTACGCCGCCACGCTCGTCAAGCGGCCGGCGCACCGGCCCGCCTTCGACCTGCTGTTCGACCTGTGGTTCCCGCCCGTGCTCGGTGACGGCGCAAAGGCCCCGCCGCGTCCGGCCGAGCCCCGCGCCCCCGGTGCGCGCCGCGTGCCGCCCGCCCTCGACCCGCGGGTGCAGGAGCGCCGCGAGGAGCTGTTCCAGCTGCTGCTGACCGGCGACGAGCCGGGGCTGCGGCGGTTCGCGCGCGAGGCCGTCGCCGAGTACGGCCGCACCCCCGGCCAGGAGTCGTGGTTCTCCTCCGGCGTGCTGAGCGCGATGTCGCCCGAGACGCTGATGGCGCGGCTGCTGAGCGCCGTGCTCACCGGACGGGACCGGGGCGGTATGGCCGAGCAGGTCGCCCGGCGCACGTTCGGCGACCGCATCGACCGGTTCCGCGCCCTGGTCGGCGCCGAGGTCCGCCGCCGCATCGCCGAGGACACCGGGGTCGAGCGCACCGCCCGCCTGTCGGTGCGGCCGCCGCTGGAGCAGCTGGACTTCGGCCGCGCGGGCCGCGCCGACCTGGCCGCGATGCGCCGCCAGGTCCACCCGCTGGCCCGGCGCCTGGCCACCCGCCTCGCCCAAAAGCAGCGCACGGGCCGGCGGGGCCGGCTGGACTTCCGGCGCACCGTCCGCGCCTCGCTGGCCACCGGGGGAGTGCCGCTGGACACCCGGCACCGTCCGCGCCGCCCGCACCGCCCCGAGCTGGTCGTCCTGTGCGACGCCAGCGACTCGGTGTCGGCGTTCGCGCACTTCACGCTGCTGCTGACGTTCGCGCTGCGCGAGCAGTTCACCAGGGTGCGGGCGTTCGCGTTCATCGACGGCGTCGACGAGATCACCGAGTACTTCGCGCCGGGCGCCGACGTGGTGGACGCGATGGCCCGCATGGCCCGCGAGGCCGACCTGGTCTGGATCACCGGCCGCAGCAACTACGGGCACGCCCTGCGGGCGTTCGAGGAGCGCTACGGCGACGCGGTCGGCCCGCGCACCGCGCTGCTGATCCTCGGCGACGCCCGCTCCAACCACGGCGAGCTGTCCCTGCCCGTGCTGCGCGACCTGGCCGAGCGGGCCCGGCACGCGTACTGGCTCAACCCCGAGCCGCGCGCCCAGTGGGACACCGGCGACTCGGCCGCCTCCCGCTACGGCGAGATCGTCCCCATGTACGAGTGCCGCAACCTCGCCCAGCTCGCCGAGTTCATCGAACGGCTGGCCTAGCCGCGTCGCAGCGGGGGCGCGTGCCGCGTCACCGCGCCCGCGGCGCGGGGCGCTCGCGGATGGCCGCGGCCACCGCCGCGCCGGCGGCCGCCAGCACCGCCGACGCCAGCAGCGCGGTGTTGGCGCCGCGGGCGATCGCGTCCGGCGAGTGGCCCCCGCCGGTGGCGATCGCAACGACCATGGCGACGCCCAGCGAGGCGCCGACGTAGCGGGCGGTGTTGTTGGCGCCCGACCCCATGCTCGCGCGGTCGGCGGGCACGCTCTCCACGGCCAGCCGCGCCAGCATCGCGTTGGCCAGCCCGCTGCCGACGCCCCCCACCACCAGGCCGGGCACCAGCCGCCACAGGTGGCCGCCCGGCGCCAGGCCCAGCATCGCGACATCGCCCACCGCGCTGAGCGCCAGCCCGGACGCCAGCAGCGCCCGCGGCGCCACCCGGACCGTCAGCCGCCGCGCCTGCAGCGCCGCCGCGAACGACAGCACCGACCAGACCGACAGCAGCAGCGCGGCGGTCGGCGGGGCGAGACCGTAGACCAGGTCCAGCACGGTGGCCAGGTAGTTCATCACGCCGATCACGGCCAGGCCGGTCACCAGCGCGCCGAGGGTCGCCACCAGGAACGGCGGCCGCCGCAGCAGCCCCAGGTCCAGCATGGGCTCGCGGCGGCGCCGCTCGACGGCGACGAACGCGCCCAGCAGCACCAGGCCGGCGGCCAGCAGCACCGCGACGGCGGGCCGCGTCCAGCCGGTGCGGCCCAGGGTGATCGCGGTGAGCAGCGCCGCGACCCCGCCGCTCATCGTGGCCATGCCGGGCAGGTCCAGGCCGCGCCGACGCTCGGCCCGCGACTCCGGCAGCGCCCGCGCCGCCACCGCCAGCCCGGCCGCGGCCGCCAGGCACGCCCAGTACCACAGCCGCCAGTCCAGCACGGCCAGCGCGGCCGCGGCGAGCGGGCCGAGCGCGATGCCCAAGCCGATCATGGCGCCCCACACGCCGGTCGCGCGGGCCCGCGCGGGGCCGGAGAAGGCGTGGCCGACGATGCCCAGGCCGCCGGCGAGCAGCGCCGCGCTGGCCGCGCCCTGGGCGATCCGCCCCGCGACGAACACCGCCGCGTTCGGGGCCAGCGCGCAGCCGGCGCTGGACAGCGCCAGCAGCACGGCGCCGCCGGTGAACACGCGCCTGCGGCCGTGGTCGTCGGCCAGCCCGCCGACCGCCAGCAGCACGGCGGCCAGGCCCAGGCTGATCGAGCTGAGCACCCAGATCTGCGCCGTGGGGCCCGCGTGCAGCCCGGCCGCGGTGGCGACCAGCGTGCCCGTCGGCGCGCAGTAGTTCATCAGCGCCAGCAGCGTGGCCGCGGCGGGCAGCACCAGCGCGGCGGCGGGCCCGCCCGCCCGGCCGCCCGCGCGGGCGGGCGCCGGGGTGACGGGGGTGTGGGACGTCATGCGCACTCCAAGTTCATTCAATGAACCATCAGGCCATGCGACGACGGTAGCACGCTGTGGTTCGGTGAATGAACCGCCGGTGCCGGGTACTGTGGCGTGCATGGCACTCGGCAAGGACTACGCCCGCCAGGACTGCGCGGTGGCGCGGGCGCTGGAGGTGGTGGGCGAGCGCTGGACCATGCTGATCATCCGGGACGCGCTCTACGGGGTGCGCCGGTTCAGCGACTTCCTGGCCCGCCTGGACATCCCGCGCGCGGTGCTGTCGCAGCGGCTGCAGTCGCTCGTGGACGCCGGGGTGCTGGAGAAGGCGGGCCACGAGTACGCCATCACCGAGACGGGCAAGGAGCTGTGGCCGGTCGTGCACGCGCTCGCCCGCTGGGGGGAGCGGCACTTCGGCGACCGCGCCCCGGTCCGCCTGTACTGCCACGCCGGGTGCGGCGCCCGGCTCGCCGCCGACGGCACCTGCCCCGAGTGCGCCCGCCCCGTGCCGCTCGAGGAGGTCGAGC
This sequence comes from Actinomadura sp. NBRC 104425, assembly GCF_030269545.1. Taxonomy (GTDB): domain Bacteria; phylum Actinomycetota; class Actinomycetes; order Streptosporangiales; family Streptosporangiaceae; genus Spirillospora; species Spirillospora keratinilytica. The sequence continues at coordinate 29,414 of NZ_BSTN01000005.1, forward strand.
TGCGCCCGGGCCCCGGCGCCCCCGTCCGCGACGACCCCGTCAGCGTGGCCCTGCGCGAACCGCACCGCATGCTCACGCCCGTCCGGACCTGACCCGCGGCCCGCGCCGGCGCCCGGTCCGGTGCGCTGCGGTCAGGCGCCGGGGTCGGGCGCCGGGGTCAGGCGCCGAGGGCGTGCGCGATGAGCTCGGCGACCGCGTCCGGGTCCACGTGCTGGCCGCTGAGCTGGGCGAGGTTCTCCTGGTAGATCAGCACCGCCGCGAACGTGGCGGCGGCGACCTCCAGCCGCGCCTGGTCGCCGCGCGCGCCGGGCAGCGCCAGCTCCAGCGCCCGCCGGGCCCGGCGGAACACCTCGCCGTTGAGCCGGCCGAGCCGCTCGCCGACCGAGCGGTGCGTGCCGGCCTCGCGGAACAGGATGCGGCGCATGGCGGGGGAGGCGCGCAGCGGGAACCGCCGCGCCAGCCGCGACAGCGTGCCCGCCGGGTCGCCCGGCAGCGCCTCCACCGCGTCCTCGGGCAGCTCCTCCACCGCGGTGCGCTCGTCGACCAGCGCGACCAGCACGTCGATCTTCTGCGGGAAGTAGTGGAACACCAGGCCCTTGGGCACCCCGGCCTGGCGGGCGATCCGCGCGGTGGACGTGGCGTCGTACCCGCGCTCGGCGAACAGCGCCTCGGCCGCGTCCAGGATCCGGGTGCGGGCGTCGGTGCCCTGCGGGTCGCGTGAAGACCGCCGTCTTCTCACCGCCCTCATCCGCGGCCTCCCCCCTGAATGCCGCTGCGGCCCCTGGGCGCCCGCGCGCCAGGGGCCGCCGAGCGGTACCGTCTGATCAGGCCGTCGTGGTGCGGCCGCCGCCCGTGCGGGTCAGGCCGCCTCCCGACTGCGTGGCTCCCCAGATGCCGACGATAGCCGCGATGCCGCCGGCGATCCATGCCGTCCAGGCCGCGGCGGCCTCGCCCGCGAAGCTGAACGCCCAGGGGGACACGAAGACCAGCAGGGCGAAGGCCGTGGTGGTCCAGGGCGTCGGACCGCCGGCGCCCAGCAGCGCGTACAGCCCGGCCAGGGCCAGCAGGGCCCCCAGCACCATCAGCGGCTGCTTGCCCGCGTCGTCGGCCCACAGCTCCGGCGCGACCAGTGCGACGAGGCCGGCCAGGAAGGCGACCCCGTCCTGCCATGCGAACTTACCCATCAGCCACCTCCACCGGGGGGAGAAGTTTGGACATCTTTGTCCGTTTTATAGAACTTCCCTGATTGACCGGTCGGTCAAACCTGTCCGCCCGGTAGGGCAGGGCTTTTACGTGAGCCAGGTCACCCTGGCGTCCCGGTAACGGCCTGGTCGGACGGCCGGCGGCGGGCCCGCGGGGCTTCGAGGCGGCGGGCAAAGCCGCTACCCTGCACCCCCATGGAGAGGGAGCAGTCGCGGGCGGCACGGGCGCGGCCGCGGCGGCCCCTTTCCCTGCTGTGGCGGTTCATCGACGGCCGCCCCGACGACACCCGGGCCCAGATCGCCCGGCGCGCCCGCGCCCTGGTCACCGTCTCCACCGGCCTGGCCAACCTGGGCGGCGCCCTGGTGGTGCTGCTGTTCACCATCGTCGTGCCCAACCCCGACGGCGCGGTGCCGGACCGGCTGCAGATGATCAACGTGCTGGTGTTCACCGGCTACGTCATCGCGGCCGTGCCCGGCGGGCTGCTGCTCGGCGAGCGGTTCTTCCGCCGCCTGCGCCGCCTGGCCGAGCAGCACCGCGAGCCCGGCGAGCGCGAACGGCTCCTGCTGCTGTACGGCCCGCTGCGCATGATGGCCCTGCACCTGACGCTGTGGAGCGTCGGCACCGTCGGCTGGGTGATCATCAATCTGCCGTTCTCGGTGCTGCTGGCCGTCAAGCTCGGCCTGACCAGCCTGCTCGGCGGCCTGACCACCTGCACCGTCGTGTACCTGCTCACCGAGCGGCTGCTGCGGCGCGCCGTCACCACCGCGCTGCGCACCGGGCCGCCCCGCCGCACCGGCCTGCCCGGCGTGGTGTCGCGCTCGGTGCTGGCCTGGGCCCTCGGCACCGGCGTGCCGATCCTCGGGTTGATCGTCCTGGCCGTCGGGTCGTTCGTGCTCGGCCATGTCGACGTGCGCGACTTCGCCTTCGCCGTGCTGGTGCTCGGCGGCACCGCCCTGCTGGTCGGCTCCGGCGTCACCTACGGCGCCGCCCGCGCCATCGCCGACCCGGTGGAGTCGGTGCGGCTCGGCCTGGCCCGGGTGCAGCGCGGCGACCTGGACGTCGAGGTCCCCGTCTACGACGCCAGCGAGGTCGGCCTGCTGCAGGCCGGGTTCAACCACATGGCCGCCGGGCTGCGCGAGCACGCCCGCCTGCAGGACCTGTTCGGCCGCCAGGTCGGCGAGGACGTCGCCCGCGTCGCCCTCGAACGCGGCATCGACCTCGGCGGCGAGCTGCGCGAGGTCGCCGTGCTGTTCGTCGACATCATCGGCTCCACCCGGCTGGCCGCCGACCGCCCGCCGACCGAGGTGGTCGCGCTGCTCAACGGCTTCTTCGCCGTCGTGGTCGAGGTGGTCGGCGAGCACGGCGGCTGGATCAACAAGTTCGAGGGCGACGCCGCGCTGGCGGTGTTCGGCGCGCCGCTGGCCCTGGACGGCGCGTCCGGCCGCGCCCTGGCCGCCGCCCGCGAACTGGCCGGTCGGCTGCGCGACCGGGTGCCCGAGCTGAGCGCGGCCATCGGGGTGTCGGCGGGCGAGGCGGTGGCCGGGCACATCGGCGCCGAGGAGCGCTTCGAGTACACCGTGATCGGCGACCCGGTCAACGAGGCGGCCCGCCTCACCGACCTGGCCAAGGGCACCCCGGCGCGCGTGCTGGCGTCCGGCGCGGTGGTCGAGGCCGCCGACCCCGGCGAGGCGCGGCACTGGCGCGTCGACGGCGAGACCGTCCTGCGCGGCCGCACCCGGCCCACCCGCCTCGCCGCCCCGGTGGACGCCGCACCGGCCGAGGACGCCGCCTAGGCGGGGCGGAGCGTCGCGCCGCGGAGCGTGGTGTACCAGGGGGCGGAGCGGGCGAAGTCCGGGCCGGTCTCCTCGCCGATGTAGACGTCGGCGTGGTGCTCGCCCCCGTACCCGGGGCGGAACACGTCGGTGACCGTCCACGTCGCCCGGCGGAACCGCTCGCACACCTCGCCCGCGACGGGCCGCCCGGCGCCGTCCCGGCCGCAGTCGGCGATGACGAACCGGCGGCCGCGCGCCAGCACGTCCCGGTCGGCGGCGGCCGACCGCCAGGGCCGCAGCGGCCGCCCGGCCGAGTCGCGGGTGGTGTCGTCCAGCCAGAACCCGACGCTGTGCGACCAGTTGAGGTACCGGCCCCGGTGCGGGCCGCTGGTGATCCGGCCGCTGCCCTCCGTCTGCACGACCTTGATGAACTCCTCGGGGTAGGACCCCAGCGGGGTGTCGCCGTCGTCGCAGCGCAGCTCGGGGCAGCCGCGCACCGCCTTGCGCCTGCCGCCGTGGAAGCTCTCCACGGCGGTGTAGTAGGTGGTGATGCGCCACGTGCCCGGACGGCCGAGCGGCCGCACCGGTGACGGTGAGGGCGACGAAGCGGTCGGCGAGGCGGTCGGCGCGGCGGGCGGCGCGGCGGGCGGCGCGGCGGGCGGCGAGGCGGACGCCGGCGCTCCGGGCACCGTGGGCGGTGGAACGCCCCGGTCGCGTGTCGCGGACTCGGCGTCCGTTCCGCATCCGCTGACGAGCGCGCACAGCGCGAGCACGACGGCCCGCGGCGCCCTGCCCCGCATCGCACCTCCCCGGTGACCGGCGATCCGCGGGCGCACGTCGGCCCGCCGCCACCGGGGACCCTAGTCCGCGCGCCGGGGCGCCGTCCCGCGTTCGACGCGGGCGGCGCGCCGGGGACAGGCGATCAATACCCCCGGGCCACCCACTCCTCCAGATGCGGGGCCTCCGCTCCGATCGTGGTGCTGTCGCCGTGCCCGGTGCGCACCACGGTGTCCGGCGGCAGGGGCAGCAGCCGCTCCCGGATCGAGGCGATGATCGTGGGGAAGTCGGAGTACGAGCGGCCGGTCGCGCCCGGGCCGCCGGAGAACAGCGTGTCCCCGGAGAACACCGTGCCGAGGTCCGGCGCGTACAGGCACACCGCGCCCGGGCTGTGCCCCGGCGTGTGCAGGACGGTCAGCTCCACCCCGGCGACCGCGATCCTCTGGCCGTCCGACAGCTCGCCCTGGGGGGCGGTGCCCGGGTGGCGCTGCTGCCACAGCATCAGGTCGGCGGGGTGCAGCAGCACGGGTGCGCCGGTGCGCGCCGACAGCGCGGGGGCGGCGTCGATGTGGTCGTCGTGCCCGTGCGTGGACACGATCGCCAGCAGCCGCCGGCCGCCGACCGCCTCGGCGATGGCGTCGGCGTCGTGCGCGGCGTCGATGACGACCGCCTCGGCGTCGTCGCCGACGATCCAGACGTTGTTGTCGACCTCCCACGTCCCGCCGTCCAGGGAGAACGTGCCGGAGGTGACGACGCGGTCGATGCGCGGAGCGACGCGCGCGGCCATCACAGCACCACCACCGAGCGCAGCACGTCGCCGCGGTGCATCTTCTCGAACGCCGCCTCGACCTCCTCCAGCCCGATCGTCTCGGAGACGAACGCGTCCAGGTCCAGCCGCCCCTGCAGGTACAGGTCGATGAGCATGGGGAAGTCGCGGGACGGCAGGCAGTCGCCGTACCAGGACGACTTGAGCGCGCCGCCGCGGCCGAACACGTCCAGCAGGGGCAGCTCCAGCGTCATCTCGGGCGTCGGCACGCCGACCAGCACCACCGTGCCCGCCAGGTCGCGGGCGTAGAACGCCTGCTCGTAGGTCTCCGGACGGCCCACCGCGTCGATCACCACGTCGGCGCCGAACCCGCCGGTCAGCTCCCGCACCGCCGCCACCACGTCGGTGCCGGCGGCGTGCACGGTGTGGGTGGCGCCGAGCGAGGCCGCGGTGGTCAGCTTGCGCTCGTCCAGGTCGATCGCGATGATCTTCGCGGCTCCGGCCAGCCGGGCGCCCAGCACCGCGGCCGCGCCCACGCCGCCGCAGCCGATCACCGCGACCGAGTCGCCGCGGCCGACCGCGCCGGTGTTGAGCGCGGCGCCGAGGCCGGCCATCACCCCGCAGCCCAGCAGCCCGGCCGCCGCGGGCCTGGCGGCGGGGTCGACCTTGGTGCACTGCCCGGCGGCCACCAGCGTCTTGTCGGCGAACGCGCCGATGCCCAGCGCGGGCGACAGCTCGGTGCCGTCGGAAAGGGTCATCTTCTGCTTCGCGTTGTGGGTGTCGAAGCAGTACCAGGGACGCCCGCGCAGGCACGCCCGGCACTGCCCGCACACCGCCCGCCAGTTGAGGATCACGTAGTCGCCGGGGGCGACCTCGGTGACCCCCTCGCCGACCGACTCCACGACCCCGGCGGCCTCGTGCCCGAGCAGGAACGGGAACTCGTCGTTGATGCCGCCCTCGCGGTAGTGCAGGTCGGTGTGGCACACCCCGCACGCCTGCACCTTCACCACGGCCTCGCCCGGCCCCGGGTCGGGCACCGTGATCGTCTCGATGCGGACCGGCTCCCCCTTGCCCGGCGCGACGACTCCGCGTACCTGCTGTGCCATGGCTGCCGCCCTTCCTCGATCGTGGCCGCTGAGACGACCATAACCAGCGGGTTCGGGGCCGCGTCCAGCCCCGAACCGCCCCGGCCGCTGTCGGTGGTCCACCAGCGGGCCGGCCGGGACGCGGCGCGCGTTTCCGCCCAGCGGAAGCCGCGGCCGCGTGCGCGGCGGGGCGCGGCTACTCGAAGCGGCTACTCGAAGCGGCTACTCGAAGCGGATGGCCTTGAGCAGGTCGGCGGCCGAACGGTCCAGCACGGTGACGGTGGCGGCGTGGGGGTGCGTGCCGCTGCGCGCCTGTTCGACGAGGGGGCGCCAACGGCGGCAGTGGCGGCGGTAGGTCGCCTCGGTCAGCACCCGGCCGCGCCGGAACTGGCCCGCCCGCGCGGTCACCGGGTCCACGTCCAGCAGGATCATGTGCACGTCGCCGCCGCGCCGCCGCGCCAGCCAGGCGAACGCGTGCAGCAGGCGCGGCCAGGTGCCGCGGGTGTGCGCCACCACGTCGCGGCCCTCCAGCACGGCCCGCGCGATGCGCCAGACGTGGGTGGTGTAGATCAGCGGCACGCGCGCCCGCGGCGGCAGGGGCCCCAGATACCGCCCCCACCAGTTCCGCGCCTGCCTGGAGTCGATCACCAGTGTCCTCCGCCCGACCGGGACCGGCAGCGCCTCGTCCCCCCGCAGCCCGTACAGCCGCTCCAGCAGGGTGCTCTTGCCCGCGCCCGGCAGCCCGGCGACCAGAACCAGGGAACCGGAGGGAAAGCGCAGCTCGGCCCGTGGTGCGCCGGCGCCCGCCCCCGCGCGCGCCCGGTCCGCCTCGTCCGGTTCGTGGATGCCCGTTCTCCTGATGTCGCCCCCCGGGACCTAGTAGTTGTGCCGTCAACGAACGTCGGCTACCGAATGTTCCGGCGCGCGTCCGAAGCGTCGGCGAAAAGGCCGGGACGGCGGCGCCACGCCGGGCGCGCGGATACGGGCTCCGGGGCCGCCGCTGTAGGAAGATCACCACGTCGGCCGGAAGTCGCGGGGGAAGGCTCGTCCGGTGATCAGTAGGTTTGCTGCGGTGCTCGCAACGGCGGGCGCGGTGATGGTCGTCTGCGTTCTCGGACCGGGACCGGAATCAAGACCGGCGAGTGCGAGGGCCTCCGGCGCGGGGGACGCCGTTACCGGGCGGCCGCCGGACGTCGACGGCGCGGGGTCCGGGGAGCGGCCCGGCACGGCGGCGCCCGCGTCCCGCGCGGCCCTGCCGCTCGTCCTGCACTACACCGCGTCCCGGCGGGTGTCGCCGGGGATCCTCGCCAGGAGCTTCCACACCCGGGGCGTCGGCGGCCGGGTCGCCGGGCACCTCCTGGAGGTCGACCTCGCCGATCGGCGCGTCGGCGTGGGGCTGCTGCACCCGCCCGTGGTCGCCGCCCGCAGGAAGGTGTCGGCGATGGTGCGGGCGCAGCGCGCGGTGGCCGGGGTCAACGGCGACTTCTTCAACATCGGCGAGGTACGTGCGGGCGTCGAGGCGACCGGTGCGGCGTCGGGCGCCGAGGTGGACCGGGGACGCCCGCGCAAGGGCGCCGTGCCGGTCGGGCAGCGGTTCGGGCCGCCGCTGCCGCCGGCCGGCTCCGGCGAGGACGTCATCGGCGTGGACCGCAAGCGCGTGGGGCACGTGTCCAGGCTGCGCCTGACGGGCACGATCCGCTCCGGCCGCACCGTCCTGCCGGTGCGCGGGCTCAACCAGTACGCCCTGCCGGTGGGCGGCGCGGGCGTGTTCACCAGCCAGTGGGGCACGGCGTCCCGGCTGCGCGCGGTCTGCGGCACCGACCTGCGGCGCAACGCGCCGTGCAGCAGCGACGTGGCCGAGGTGACGGTGCGCCGGGGAGTGGTCGCGGACGTGCGCGGCACGGTCGGCCGGGGGCCCATCCCCCGGGGAACGGTCGTGCTGGTGGGGCGCGAGCAGGCCGCCGCCGCGCTGCGCGGGCTGCGCCGCGGCGACCGCGTCCGGGTCCGCTACCGCCTCGCCGGACGGCACCGCTACCGCTTCGCCATCGGCGGCTTCCGCATCCTGCACGACGGCCGGCCGTCCGCCGGGCTGGCCGACGCGGAGGCGGCGCCGCGCACCGCCGCGGGCGTCAGCCGCAACGGCCGCCGCATGTACCTGATGGTCGTCGACGGCCGGTCGGAGCGCAGCGGCGGCGTCACCCTCGCCGAACTGGCGCGGCTGATGTGGCAGGCGGGCGCCGACGACGCGGTGAACCTCGACGGCGGCGGCTCGTCCACCCTGGCCATCCGCCGCCCGCGCGACCGGGCCGCGACCGTGCGCAACACGCCGTCCGACGGGTCCGAACGCCCCGTCGCCAACGGCATCGGACTGTTCGCCCGCCGCTGACCCCGCGCGCCGCGCCGCCGGCGGCGCGGTCAGGGGCCGGGGGCGCGGTGCAGGCGGCGCAGCACCAGCGCCAGTTGCAGGCGGAGCTTGCCGTGCGGGCTGCGGACGTTCCAGCCCAGCAGCCGCTCGGCGTGCGCGAGGCGCTCCTGCAGCGTCGAATGGTGCAGCGTGAGGGCGGCCGCGGCGGCGCGCAGGCTGGTGGCGGTGGCCACGGCGTCCAGCGTGACGAGTATCCAGGGCGCGGCGGATGCGGCGCGCTCCAGCGCCGCCACGTCGGGCGACGGGGGCGTGCCGGGGCCGACCGACTCGGCGAGGACGGCCAGGCCCCCCATCTCGTCGGCGTGCACGACACGCGGCCCCGGGTCCTGGTCGGTGCCGCTCGCGGTCAGGCGCAGCGCGGTGCGCGCCGCCCGCCACGACGACGGCAGGTCGCGGACGGCGACGGCGGGGCCCACTCCGGCGCGCCGCCCGCCGGTGGCCGGGGGAGCCGACCCGGCGGCGATCATCGGATGCCCGCCCTCGACGGCGACCGCGCGGACCGCGCCGGCGGCGGGCAGCCCCAGCCGGTGCGCGGCCTGCAGCCGCGCGTCCTCCGGCGCGGACGCGTCGCACAGCAGCTCGACCAGCGCCGGGTCGTGCGCGGGCGCCCGGCCGCGGGTGCGGTCCAGCACGTCGCGCGCGGCCGTCGCGGCCCGTTCCAGCACGATCGCCTCGACCGTTCCGGCCGGGCCGGGGCGCTCCAGCCACAGCGCGGCGTCGCCGTCCGGCTCGACGGCGGTGCGGGGCCAGGCGGGGTCCGGCGGCGGTCCGGCGTCGTCGCGGTGCCCCGTCGCGGTGACCCGCACGCGCACCCGCCGCCGCGGGTCGACCAGCCGCGCCGGGCATCCGGCCAGCACCGCGGCGCCCCGGACGATCGCCTCCAGGCCGGCGCGGGCCTGCGACAGCCCGTCGAAGTAGGCGATCACCTGGACGGCCGCGCCCGCGTCCGGGTCCAGCGCCGCGAGCCTGCCCGCCAGCTCCCTCACGTCGCCATCATGGCACCGTGCGGCGCGCCCTCACACCCCGTGCGGGCGCGCCGCTCCGGTCAGGCGTTCAGGTCAGGTGTCCAGGCCAGGCGTTCAGGCCAGGGCGCTCCGGTCAGCTGTTCAGGATGCGGCGCAGCCAGCGCAGCCGGGCCTCGCGGGCCTCCCGGGAGATCGGGGCGTGCGGTGCGAAACCGTCGAAGCCGTGGAACCCGCCCGGCCACACGTGCAGCTCGGCCCGCCCGCCGGCCTGCCATATCCGCACCGCGTAGGCCACGTCCTCGTCGCGGAACGTCTCGGCCGAGCCGACGTCGATGAACGCGGGTGGCAGCCCGGAGAGGTCGGTGACGCGCGCGGGGGCGGCGTACGGGGACACGTCCGGGCCGCCGCGGGCGTCGCCGAGCAGCGCCGTCCAGCCCACGTGGTTGGCGGTGCGGTCCCAGACGTCCAGCCCCTCCATCTGCCGCACCGACGGGCTGTCGTTGCGGTCGTCCAGCATCGGGCACAGCAGCATCTGCGCCAAAAGCGGCGGGCCGCCGCGGTCGCGCGCCATCAGCGCCACCCCTGCCGCCAGGCCGCCGCCCGCGCTGGCCCCGGCGACGATGATCCGCTCGGGGTCGACGCCCAGCTCGGCGGCGTGCTCGTGGGTCCACACCAGGCCCGCGTAGCAGTCCTCGACGGGCGCGGGGTGCGGGTGCTCGGGCGCCAGCCGGTAGTCCACCGAGACCACCGCCGCGCCCAGCTCTTTCGCCCAGGGCAGCAGCGTCTCCGGCAGGCCCGTCCGGTGGTCGCCAAGGATCATGCCGCCGCCGTGGATGTTGTAGATCGCCGGATACGGCGCCTCGGCTCCCACCGGACGGCAGATCAGCAGGGGCACGTCCGGTGCGCCGGGCGGCCCGGGCACGGCCCGCTCCTCCACCTCGAACGCGCCGTCCAGCCGCAGGTCGTCGTCGGTGACCGGGGGCGTCGCGTCGATGCGCGCCTGCCGCACCTCGGGGATGGACTCCAGCGTCGACAGGCGGGCGATCTGTTCGCGTATCACGCCGAGCGCCGCGCTCAGTTCCGGGTCGAACGGCGGGGGCGGGCCCACCGGGGCGGGCTCCTGTGCAGTGGTCATTCGAGCCTCCTCGCGTCGGGGCGTGCCCCCCATGATCCGCGCCCTGGCCGCGGACTTCGACCGCCGAAAGGCGGACTCTTCCCGCCATGTGGCGGGTGCGGCCTAGGCTGCCCCCAGGTCCTGCGGAAGACCGCAGGTCGGCATGCGAGAGCGAGGTTACGGTATGCCCGGCGAGGAGACGCCGTCCCCCCGGTTGCGCAGGCTGCGGCCCGGTGAGCTGGACGCCGACCAGCGCGCCCTGTACGAGGAGATCGTGTCCGGCCCGCGCGGCAGGGGGCCGCGCCTGTTCGCGCTGACGGACGACGCGGGCGGCCTGGAGGGCCCGTTCAACGCGATGCTGCTGCGCCCCGCGCTGGGACACGCCCTGCAGGCGCTCGGCGCGGCCATCCGCTACCGGGGCGCGCTGCCGGACCGCTGCCGGGAGATCGCGATCCTCGTCGTCGCCGCCGTCTGGGACAGCGCCTTCGAACGCCACGCCCACGAGGCGGTCGGACGGGCCGCCGGGCTCGCCGACGAGGAGCTGCGCGCCCTGCGCGCCGGCGACCACGCCGCGCTCGCCGGCGAACGGGAACGGCTCGTCGCCGACACCGCCCGCGCCCTCGCCGACCGCGGCGACCTGACCGACGAGGAGTACGCCCGGGCCCGCGACGCCCTCGGCGACGACGGGGTGTTCGAATTGACCACGCTCGTCGGTTACTACGCCACGCTCGCCCTCCAGCTGCGCGTCTTCCGCGTCGCCGCACCCCGCGGGGACGGACCGGCCCGCGGCCGCGACCGCGGATAGGGCGCCGACGGCTGCGTTCGCGGCGGTTCAGGCGCTCAGGTCGATCAACAGCTGCTTGACCTCGGTGGCGTGGTACCGCTCCCGGGCCGCCGACGCGTCGGAGCAGATCAGCACGGGGCCGTCCGCGGGATCGTCGGGCAGCCGCCCATGGCTGCCGCGCACCAGGTCCCCGTGCAGCGGGACGACGTTCATCAGGTACCGCATGCCGAGCCGCTTGCGGGCCAGGGCCAGCCCGGCCCGCAGCCGCGCCGTGCGGTCGCCGGGGTCCATGAACAGCTCGGCGGGGTCGTAGCCGGGTTTGCGGTGGATCTCCACGAGCCGGGCGAAGTCGGGGGCGCGGGCGTCGTCCAGCCAGTAGTAGTAGGCGAACCACGCGTCGGGCTCGGCGATCGCGACCAGCTCCCCGGAGCGCTCGTGGTCCAGGCCCGCCTCGGCCTTGCCCGCCTCGTCCAGCACCCGGTCCACACCGTCCAGGCCGTCGAGCAGCGCCCGGACCCGGGGCGCGTCGGACGGGTCGCGGACGTACACGTGCGCGATCTGGTGGTCGGCGACGGCGAACGCGCGGGACGTCCACGGGTCCAGGTACTCCATCCCGTCCTGGGTGTACACGTGCAGCAGCCCGGCCCGGCGCAGCACACGGTTGATCTCCACCGGGCGCGACACGGACGTGATGCCGTACTCCGACAACGCCACCGTCGTCGCGCCCCGAGCGCGCGCGGCCGCCAGCAACGGGCCCAGCAGCTCGTCCAAGGCGGCCGCAGCCCGGGCGGCGCGCGGATCGTCCGGCCCGTACCGCTGCAGGTCGTAGTCCAGGTGCGGCAGGTAGACCAGGGTCAGGTCCGGGCGCTCCTCCTCCAGCAGCATCCGCGCGGCCCGGCAGATCCACCGCGACGACGGCAGCCCGGCACGCGGCCCCCAGTAGGTGAACAGCGGGAAGTCGCCCAGGCGCGAGGTGAGACGGTCGTGCAGCGACGGCGGGAAGGTGTAGCAGTCGGGCTCCTTGCGCCCGTCGGCGTAGTAGATGGGGCGGGGCGTGACGGTCCAGTCCACGTCGGCGCCCATGGCGTACCACCAGCACACATTGGCGACGGTGTAGCCGGGATGGCGTTCCCGAAGGACGTGCCACACCTTCTCCCCGCCGACGAGCGCGTTGTGCTGCCGCCACAGCAGCACCTCGCCCAGATCGCGGAAGTACCAGCCGTTGGCGACCACCCCGTGCCCGCTGGGCGGCTCCCCGGTGAGGAAGGTGGACTGCACCGGGCACGTCACGGCGGGCAGCACGGTGCCCAGCTCGGCCTGGAAGCCGTCGGCGGCGAGCTTGGCGAGGTTGGGCATGTGCGGCAGCAGCCGCGGGGTCAGCCCCACGACGTCCAGCACCACGAGCGGCGTTGTCATGCGTCCTCCTCGATGAGGCCGAGCCGGACCAGTTCGGCGCGCGTCCAGGCGAGCTCGGCGGCGATGCCGCCGACCAGGTCCGCACCGCCGCCCGGCAGCACCGTCCAGGTGTAGGTCTCCACCTCGACGTGGTCGGTGCGCGCCGCCGGCCCGCCCAGCAGGGCGGCCAGCGCGGCGCGCAGGTCGGCGCGGGTGGCGGCGAGCGGGGCGGGCGGATCGGCGTGCAGCGGAAGATGGAAGTGGACGCGCCACGGCCCGTCGCCCGGCAGGCCGCCGGCGAGCGCGTCCGGCAGGTCGTCGACCCGGCGGACGCCCCCGGCGGTGTGCGCGCGCGTCTGGTGCAGGTAGCGCGGTTCGGCGAACGCCTCGAGCCGCCGCCGCGCGGCCCGCGGATCGGCGGCGTGCAGCGCGGCCGACGCCTGCGTCTTCACCACCGGCAGCCCCGCCGCGTCCAGCCGGGCCAGCGCCTCGCCCGGCTCCTCGAACTCGACCGCAAGGTGGCAGATGTCCACACAGACGCCCACCCGCGAGGTGTCGACACCGGACAGCAGGCGGGCGGCATCGGCCGTGGTCTCCACCGCGCAACCCGGCTCGGGCTCCAGGCCGACCCGTACCGCCCGGCCGGTGCGCCTCTCCAGGTCGGCGAGCCCGGCGGACAGCGCGTCGAGGTGGCGGCGCGCCCGGTCGTGCCGCTCGCCGTCCCACCACGCGGCCCAGCCCAGCGGGAGCGTCGAGACGCTGCCGCGCACGACGTCGCCGGGGAGCAGCGCGGCGAGCACCGCGGCCAGGTCCAGCGTGTAGGCGAGCCGGTCGGGGTCGCTCCAGTCGGGCAGGTACACGTCGGTCTTGACGACGGCCCTGCCGAAGCCCGCGTAGGGGAACCCGTTGAGCGTCACCACCTCCAGGCCGCCCGCGGCCAGGGCGGCGCGCAGCCTGCCCAGCGCACCGGGATCGGCGGCGAGCTCCGCCGCCACGGGGCGCGGCAGCCACAGCCCCACCGACAGGCGCGGCACGCCCAGGCGGCGCCGCACCGGCACGGCGTACCGGTGCAGGCTGTCGAGGACGCCGGGGAGGTCGTCGGCGGGATGGACGTTGGCGCAGTAGGCGAGATGGACCAGGGTGCCGTCGCGATGCCGGAACCGCATGGCGCGTCCTCCGCGGGCGTCAGGCGGGCGTGCCGCGCAGCACCGAGTTGCCCTCGAACAGCGTCCCGGCGTCGGCGGGCACGTCCAGCACCAGCCGCCCGCTCTGCCCGTAGAACTCCACGGGGTTGCGCCACAGCACCTGGTCCACGTCGTCGTCGGTGAAGCCGGCGGCGAGCATCGCCTCGCCCGTGCGCCGCGTCTTGAGCGGGTCGCTGCGCCCCCAGTCGGCCGCGGAGTTCACCAGCATCCGCTCGGTGCCGTACTCGCGCAGGATCGCCACCATGCGGTCCTCGTCCATCTTGGTGTCGGGGTAGATGGAGAACCCCATCCAGCAGCCGGAGTCGGCCACCGGCCCCACGGTGACCTCGTTGAGATGGTCGATGACGACGCGTTCCGGAGGCAGCCCCGACTCGCGCACCACGTCCAGAGACCGGCGCGTGCCCGCCGCCTTGTCGCGGTGCGGGGTGTGCACCAGCACGGGCAGGTCGTGCTCGGCGGCGAGGGCGAGCTGCCGGGCGAACACCTCGTCCTCCTCCGGTGTCATCGAGTCGTACCCGACCTCGCCCACCGCGACGACCCCGTCCTTCTCCAGGTAGCGGGGGAGCAGGTCCAGGACGGGACGGCAGCGCGGATCGTTGGCCTCCTTCGGGTTCAGAGCCATCGTGCAGTGGTGCCTTATGCCGAACTGCGCGGCGCGGAACGGCTCCCAGCCCACCAGCCCGTCGAAGTAGTCGACGAACGAGCCGACCGACGTGCGCGGCTGGCCGAGCCAGAACGCGGGCTCCACCAGCGCGCGTACACCGGCCTGGTACATCCGCTCGTAGTCGTCGGTGGTGCGCGAGGTCATGTGGATGTGCGGGTCGAAGATTCTCACCGGACCTCCAGGAAACGGGCCACGTCCGCGGGGACGTCGCGGCCTGCGGCGGTGCGCTCGCGCGCGTAGTCGGTCATCATCCGGGTCAGCTCGGCGTCGGCGCGGTCGTCCAGACCGGCCACCACCGACAGCGGCACGCCGGTGAACACGCACTTGAGCACGGCCTGCCGCCACGCCGGGGCGGGCAGCCGCGCGGCCCCGTACGGGCCGACGGCGGCGGCCACCAGGCGGGTGTCGTTGGTGCGCAGCGCGTCGTGCAGCAGCGGCAGCGCGGCCCCGCCCACCTCGGCGCCGAGCGCGTCCAGCGACCGCAGCACGGCCCGCCGCTCGTGCGCGTCGCCGTGCCGGTAGAGGTCGTCGAGCCGCGCCGTGAGCGCTTCGCCGGTGCAGGGAAGCTCCAGCAGCAGCACCACCCGCGCCGCGTCGTCCACGGTCCAGGAAGCCGGGCGGCCGCGGCGGAGCGTCCCCCTGACGGGCAGGGGGCCGCGGCCGCAGCGGCGGCCGACGGCGGGCAGCAGCACGGCGGCCGCGCCGGCGTCGCCTCCGACGCGTTCGCGGGCGCCGGCGAGCCAGGTGGACGCCTCGGCGTCCAGCACCGGCGCCAGCGCCTCCGTCAGCTCCTTGCGCAGTTCCTCCCGTGTCACGCGCAGTTCCTCCCGCGTCATGAGACCTCCCTGAGGAACTCCAGTGAGCGGCGGGCGGCGCCGGGGGCGTCGTGGCCGTGGCGGGGCAGCTCCACCGACACCAGCCCCGTGTATCCCGTCTCGTCCAGCGCCTTCAGCACCGGCGGGAAGTCGATCTCTCCGGCGCCGAACTCCAGGTGCTCGTGCACGCCTCGCCGCATGTCCTCGATCTGCACGCCCGCCAGCCGCGGCCCGGCCCGGCGGACGCAGTCGGGCACCGGCTCGGGCTCCAGGCACCGGCAGTGCCCGATGTCGAGCATGATCCCCAAGCGCGGCGGGGCGCCGAGCCGGGCGGCGAGCCGCTCGTAGCCGCCGATGGTGTCGACGAACATGCCGGGCTCCGGCTCGAACGCCAGCGTCACGTCCCGCTCGTCGGCCAGCCGCAGCACCCGCTCGCAGCCCCGCGTCAGCCGATCCCACAGCACCTCCGGCGGGTCGGATCCGGCGGCCGCGCCGCTCCAGAACGACATCGCCTGCGCGCCGAGGTCGGCGGCGACGCGCACGGCCCGCAGCAGCAGGTCGACGCGGCGGTCCGCGCCGTCCCGCGACAGCAGCGTCGGCTGGTGCTTGCGCCACGGGTCCAGCAGGTACCGCGCGCCCGTCTCGACCACCACCGACAGGCCCAGCTCGTCCAGGCGGGCGGCGAGGCGGCCGACCGCCCGCGGCAGGTCGGGGGCGAACGGGTCCAGGTGCCGCACGTCGAGGGTGAGCGCGACGCCGTCGTAGCCCAGGTCCGCCAGCACCGCCAGCGCGTCGTCGAGCCGGTGGTCGGGGAAGCCGTTGGTGCCGTAGCCGAACCGCAGCGTCATGTCGGCGACACCTTCCGTGCCAGGCGGCGGGCCAGGGGATGGGCGGGGACGAGCGCCAGCCCCGCCAGCGGATGCCCGCGCGCGGCGGTCAGCGCGGCCTGCAACGGGATCAGCCCGAGGACGCCCGCGCCGACCGCCCGGCGGATGCGCTCGGCGCTCGGCTCCCGCACCGCCGCCGCCTGCGCGCCGCCGACCGCGGCGGCGTACGCGCCGAGCAGCCCCGCCGCCACCGCCCGCCCGGCGGCGCGGGACCGGTGCGTCCCGCCGGTGCGGCCGGCGATCTCGGCCAGCACCAGGGGGACGACCGGGGCGCCGGCCGCGGCGGCCAGCCCGACCCGGCGGGGCGTCGCCCCGGCCGCCTCGCCGCGGCTGAGCAGCGTGACGGCGAAGGTGTGCGCGCCGATGGCGCACGCGGCGGGCAGCGCGGCCCGCCACCGCCCCCGGCCCCCGGCCGTGGCGCCGAGCAGGACGTCCAGTCCGCGGCACAGCGCCATCGCGGCCGCAGCCGCGGGCGTCGGCTTGAGCAGCAGGTCGTAGGCCCACACGGCGGCGGCGAGCGGCACGGCGGCCCGCAGCGACCGGCGGCCGCCCGCCGTTCCGGCCAGCGCGAGGCCCGCGCCGGTCAGCCCGGCCGCCACCGCGAGCGCCGTGCCGGGCCGCACCCGCCCGGACGGGATCGGCCGCTCGGGGCGCTCCACCGCGTCCAGCCGCCGGTCGGCGTAGTCGTTGAGCGCCATCCCGGCCCAGTACAGGCACACCGACGCCGCCGCCAGGCCCGCCGGCCCGCGCCCGCCCCGCCATCCGCCGCGCAGTCCGCCCCGCAGGGCGCCGGCGGCGGCCGCGCCGGACAGCACGTCGCCGGGCACCGACAGCGCGGCCGGCGCCCGCACCAGCTCCGCCAGCGCCCTCATCGGCAGCCCCGGGCGGCGAAGGCGCACAGCGCGTCGTACTGCGCGGCCAGGTCGTGCGTCGTCGCGCCGATCGGGTCCTTGAAGAAGTAGGCCAGCTCCGGCAGCGGCCCGGCGCGCCCGGCCGCGTGCGCCGCGGCCACCAGGCGGGCCAGGTCCAGCACCAGGGGCGCGGCGAGCGCCGAGTCGTAGCCCTGCCAGGTGAACTGCAGCGTCATCCGGGCGCCCAGGAAGCCCCGGAAGGCCACGTGGTCCCAGGCGGTCTTCTGCTCGCCCAGGTCGGCGACGTAGTCGATGTGCAGCGGCCCGTCGACCGGGTAGCCGAGCGTCTCGGCCACCAGGCGCCGCTTGGACTCCAGCTTGCTGGCGGCGGCCTGCGGGTCGGCCAGGTTGGCGCCGTCGCCGCCGCCCAGCAGGTTGGTGCCCGCCCAGGACCCGACCCGCAGGTTCCGGCCGGCGAACATCGGCGCCAGCGCCGCCTTCACCAGCGTCTCGCCGGTCTTGCCGTCGTTGCCCGCGTAGGGGACGCCGCGTTCACGGGCCAGCTCGGCCAGCGCGGGCAGCCGCGCGCCCACCGACGGGGTGAAGTCGACGTGCCCGCAGCCCGCCTCGAACGCCGCGTAGGCGTAGCAGGCGCTGGCGGGCAGCACCATCGTGCCGGCGTCGAGGGCGCGCCGCAGGGCGGCCAGGGTGGCGTGCTCGGGACGCGGCGCGGTCGGCGGCTCGGTCGCCGTCACGTTCACCACGACCACCCGGTCCAGGCCGTGCCGGTCGCGGAAGGCGCGGATGTCGTCGGCCAGGCGGCGCAGCGTCCCGGCCGGGTCGCGGGTGCGGCCGTCGGCGCCGCCGGTGACGATGTCGGCCTCCACGGCGGCCAGCTCGCCGCGCAGCCGCGCGGGCAGGCCCGGCGGGAGCACGCCCGCGTCGGCGAGCTGCTCGGCCCGTTTCCGCAGGGGGACGTCGGCCAGGTCGTGGCCGCCGAACACCAGGTCGCCGACCGCGGGCAGCCCGGCGCCGGGGAAGCCGGGGGCCTCGCAGACGAATCCGGTGCGCTCGGCGAGCCCGGCGCGGACGGCCAGCGCGCCGACGACGGCCGTCGTCGCCACCGATCCGCGGGCGCCCGCCAGCCAGACGCCGGTTCCGCTCATGGTCAACCGCTCCTCGCTCGGTGCCGCGTTCCGGCAGGGAACGCGGGGGTGGGTTCGGCGATGTCGGGGACGCAGTCGGGAGTTGGTCCGCTCGTCGGGTTCGGCTTGTCGGGAGTCGGCTTGTCGGGGGTTCGGTGCGGGGCCCGCGTCCTTCACGATCGGTCAGGAGAACGACTTTGTCCAGAGAGTGAGAGAAGTTAGTCACAGAGTCGGCCGAATGCTTTTAGGGTTCTGCGAAAGTGGTTAGTCTCCGGAACGAAACAGGTCCACCCGGGCGCGTGATGTGGGCGTCGGCCGCCGACCCGCCACGGCTTCGGCCTTTCACGGACGGAAGGTTCTAGCATTAAGAACGAAAGCACGGGGGTCACGCGGGGGATCGAGGCGATGCGGACGATGGCTCGGCCCGAGAACGGGCACCAGGCCCGCCTGCTCGGCCTGCTCCGCGACGAGGGGCCGCGTTCGCGCGCCGAGCTCGGCGACGTGGTGCGGCTGTCGCGGTCCAAGCTTGCCGTCGAGCTCGACCGGCTGATCGAGCTGGGCATGGTCGAGCCCGCCGGGCTGGCCGCGTCCCGGGGCGGGCGCCGCTCGGGCATCGTCCGGCTGTCGTCGCGGCTGCGCTTCGCCGGCATCGACATCGGCGCCACCTCCATCGACGTGGCCGTGACCAACGGCGAGATGGAGGTGCTCGGCCACCTGGCCGAGCCGTGCGACATCCGCCAGGGCCCCGAGGTCGTGCTCGAACGCGCCCTGGACCTGCTCGGCAAGCTGCGCGAGCAGGGACTGTACGAGGAGATCCACGGCGCCGGGGTCGGCGTGCCCGGCCCGGTCAGCTTCCGCGAGGGCGTGCCCGTCGCCCCGCCGATCATGCCCGGCTGGGACCGCTACCCGGTGCGCGAGGTGATCAGCCGCGAGCTGGGCTGCCCCGCGCTGGTCGACAACGACGTCAACATCATGGCGCTCGGCGAGCTGCACGCGGGACTGGCCCGGTCCGTCGAGGACTTCCTGCTGGTGAAGATCGGCACCGGCATCGGCTGCGGCATCGTGGTCGACTCCGGCATCTACCGCGGGGTGTCCGGCTGCGCGGGCGACATCGGGCACATCCGCGTCGACGACGCCGGGCCGGTGTGCGCCTGCGGCAACATCGGCTGCCTGGAGGCCTATTTCGGCGGCGCCGCGCTGGCCCGCGACGCGACGGTCGCCGCGCGCTCGGCCCGTTCGCCGTTTCTGGCCGAGCGGCTCGCCCAGGCGGGCGAGGTCACCGCCGCCGACGTGGCCGCCGCCGCCCAGGCCGGCGACCCGGTGGCGGTGGAGATGATCCGCGAGGGCGGCCGCCGCGTCGGCCAGGTGCTGGCCAGCCTGGTCAGCTTCTTCAACCCGGGGCTGGTCATCATCGCGGGCGGCGTGGCCGGGCTCGGCCACACCCTGCTGGCCGAGATCCGCAGCGTCGTGTACCGCCGCTCCGCCCCGCTGGCCACCGGCAACCTGCCCATCGTGCTGTCGGAGCTGGGGGCCGCGGCCGGCGTCATCGGCGCCGCCCGGATGATCAGCGACCAGGTCTTCTCCACCGCCTGACCGGCACGAACGCCTCTTCCGCCTCCCGCGGTCGCCCCCCATGCGCCATGCCCGTGGCCGCCCTGCGACCGCTGCGTGCCGTGGCGGCCCCCTCGCGCAGCGCCACCGGCCGCCGCCACGGCAGAGTTTGTCCTCTGAGCGTCGAAAGCTGCACGTAATCCGAGAAAAGGTCTTCTCAAAGTCATCGAAAGTGGGTTACCTTCGCGCCAGGCCCTCAGCCGGCACCCGGAAGGAGCGCGGCGCGGATGGAGACCACCGCGGACGGCGGCCCCCTGCTCGTCATGAGCGGCATCGTCAAGGAGTTCCCGGGCGTGCGGGCGCTCGACGGCGTCGACCTGGCGGTCCGCGCGGGGGAGGTGCACTGCCTGCTCGGGCAGAACGGCGCGGGCAAGTCCACCCTGATCAAGGTGCTGTCCGGGGCGCACCGGCCCGACGCCGGCGAGATCCGCTTCGCCGGCCGCCCGGTCCGCCCGGCCGGACCGACCGACGCGATGCGGCTCGGCATCGCCACCATCTACCAGGAGCTCGACCTGGTGGACGGGCTGTCGGTGGCCGACAACATCTTCCTCGGGCACGAGGCGGCCAGGTTCGGCTTCACCCGGCGCGGCCAGATGAACCGGGCCGCCCGGCGGCTGCTGGAGCGGCTCGGCCACGGCGAGATCCCGCCCACCGCCGAGGTCGGGCGGCTGCCCGCCGCCGGACGGCAGGTGGTCAGCATGGCCCGGGCGCTGTCCCACGACGCCCGGCTGATCGTCATGGACGAGCCGTCGGCCGCCCTCGCCCACGACGAGGTCGCCAACCTGTTCCGCATCATCCGCGAGCTGACCGCCGCCGGGGTCGCCGTCGTCTACATCTCCCACCGGCTGGAGGAGATCCGCGAGATCGGCGACCGGGTCACCGTG
The DNA here is from genome assembly GCF_030269545.1 of Actinomadura sp. NBRC 104425. Lineage (GTDB taxonomy): Bacteria > Actinomycetota > Actinomycetes > Streptosporangiales > Streptosporangiaceae > Spirillospora > Spirillospora keratinilytica. The sequence goes on from NZ_BSTN01000005.1 coordinate 49,762, forward strand.
CTCAAGGACGGCCGCACCGTCGCCGTCGGCCTGCCCGCCGACCGCACCCCCACCTCGCAGATCGTCACGCTGATGACCGGCCGCACCGTCGAGTACGTCTTCCCGCCGCGCCCGGGCCCGCGCGAGGACGCGCCGGAGGTGCTGCGCGTCGAGGGCCTCACCCTCCCCGGGCACTTCCACGACGTGTCGTTCACCGTGCGCGCGGGCGAGATCGTCGGGCTGGCCGGGCTGGTCGGGTCGGGCCGCTCGGAGATCCTGGAGGCCGTCTACGGCGCGCGCCGCCCGACCGCGGGCCGGGTGCTGCTGGACGGCCGTCCCGTGAAGGGGGCGAGCACCGCCGACGCGGTGCGGCTCGGCATGGGCCTGGCCCCCGAGGAGCGCAAGGCGCAGGCGCTGCTGCTGGAGGAGTCGGTGGCGCGCAACGTCAGCCTCGCCGGGCTGCGCCGCTTCTCCTCGCTGGGCTGGCTGGACCGGCGGCGCGAGCTCGCCGAGGTCGCCCAGCAGCTCAAGGCCCTCGACGTGCGGCCGCACGACCCCGCCCGCAAGGTGCGCACGCTGTCGGGCGGCAACCAGCAGAAGGTCGTCCTGGCCCGCTGGCTGCTGAACCGGCGCCGCCTGCTGCTTCTGGACGAACCCACCCGCGGCGTGGACGTCGGCGCCCGCGCCGAGCTGTACGGGCTGATCCGGCGGCTGGCCGACGAGGGCATCGCCGTCCTGCTGGTCTCCAGCGAGGTGCCGGAGGTGCTCGGCCTGGCCGACCGGGTGCTGGTGCTGCGCGAGGGACGGGTCATCCACCAGGCCCCCGGCGCCGAGCTGGACGAGGAGGCCGTACTCAACATGATCACGGAAGGGAGCGCCATGGGCACGGTGGGGACGCCATGAGCGAGGCCAAGGGGCACGGCGCCCGCCCGGCCGACACCGCCCCGGCCGACACCGCCCCGGCGGACACCGCCGCCGACCGGCCGCCGGCCGACGAGCAGGCCCGGGTCGAGGCCGCCGCCGCGAAGACCGCCGGGCGGCGCGCGAAGGGACCCCTGCCGCTGCCCGGCGGCCTGGCCCGGCTGGTGGACAGCAGGCACGCCGGACTGGTCGCCGCGCTGGTGCTGCTGGCGGTGATCGGCCTGGTCACCAAGCCCGGCAACTTCGCCACCTCCGACAACCTGGTCAGCATCCTGTCGCTGGCCGCCACCATCGGCGTCATCACCGTCGGCATGACCTTCGTGATCATCGGCGGGGGCATCGACCTGTCGGTGGGCGCGGTGATGGCGCTGGCCTCGGTGTGGGCGACCACCGTGGCCACCCAGTCCTACGGACCCGGTGTCATGGCGCTGTGCGCGGTGCTGGTCGGCACCGGCGCCGGCCTGGTCAACGGGCTGCTGATCGCCTACGGCCGGATGGTGCCGTTCATCGCCACCCTGGCCATGCTGGTGGCCGCGCGCGGCCTGGCCCAGCGGATGTCGGACCGCAGGACCCAGCTGGTCCGGCCGGAGAACGACGCCATCGAGGCGCTGTCCACCACCCGCGTGCTCGGCCTGCCGCTGGTGGTGTTCATCTTCGCCGCGGTGGCCGCCGCCGGATGGGTGCTGCTCAACCGCACCACCTTCGGCCGGCGCACCTTCGCCGTCGGCGGCAACCCCGAGGCGGCGCGGCTGGCCGGCATCGACGTCCGGCGGCACACCCTGCTGCTGTACGCGCTGTCCGGACTGTGCTGCGGCATCGCCGCGATCATCATCATGGCCCGCACCACCACCGGCTCCAGCACCCACGGCGACCTGTACGAGCTGGACGCCATCGCCGCGGTCATCATCGGCGGGACGCTGCTGACCGGCGGCCGCGGCACCCTGGTCGGGTCGATCCTCGGCCTGTTCGTCTTCACCCTGATCACGAACCTGTTCATCCTCAACGGGCTGGACACCAGCGACCAGCTCATCGCCAAGGGCGCGATCATCGTCGCCGCCGTGCTGCTGCAGCGGCGCGGCCTCGAGGCGCGCACCTAGCGCCGTCCGCCGAGCGCACCGGGCCGGCGCCCCGCGCACACCCCCATCCCATCCCACCTCCCCGCATTCCAGGAGCGACCAATGGCAGACAGCAGCCGCCTCGACCGCAGGGGATTCCTCGTCGGCGGAGCGGTGGTCGGCGCGGGAGCGCTCGCCGCCGCGTGCACCAGCAACGACCCCGAGGCCGACGAGGGCGCCGCCGGGCAGAACGTCGCCGCCGCCGGGGGCGACAACGACAAGCCGGGCAAGCGCGTCACCATCGGGTTCTCCGCGCCGCAGGCCGACCACGGCTGGATCGCCGCCATCGCCAAGAACGCCGAGGCGCAGGCCAAGCGCTACTCCGACGTCGACTTCCAGCCCGTGGAGCCCACCAACGACATCAACCAGCAGATCTCGGCGGTCGAGTCGCTGATCTCCCGCAAGGTCGACGCGCTGGTGCTGCTGCCCAACGACGGCGAGCAGCTCAACCAGGTCGCCCGCAAGGCCATGGACGCGGGCATCCCCGTCATCAACCTGGACCGGGTCTTCCCCGACAAGCTCTCGTACCGCACCTGGATCGGCGGCGACAACTACGGCATGGGCGTGGCCGCCGGCCACTACATCGGCGGCAAGCTGAAGTCGAAGAACGTCGCCAACCCGGTGATCGTGGAGATCCAGGGCATCGCCACCCTGCCCCTCACCCAGGAGCGCAGCAAGGGCTTCGCCGACGCGCTGAAGACCTACGGTTTCACGGTCACCGCCAAGCAGGACGCCAAGTTCACCGTGGAGACCGGCAACCAGGTCGCCAGCAACCTGCTGCAGGCGCACAAGAAGATCGACGCGCTGTGGAACCACGACGACGACCAGGGCGTGGGCGTGCTCGCCGCCATCAAGCAGGCCGGCCGCAACGAGTTCTTCATGGTCGGCGGCGCCGGCTCGGCCAACGCCATGCGCGAGATCAAAAGCGGCGGGGTGCTGGAGGCCACCGTCACCTACAGCCCCACCATGGCGTCCTCGGCGATCCGGATCGCACGGCTGATCGCGCAGGGCAAGGGCATGTCCGACCTGGTGGAACGGCAGGTCCCGCAGTCCATCACACTGGCCTCCGAGACGATCACCAGGCAGAACGTCGACCAGTACCTGCCGCTCGGATTCGAGTCCTGACCGGCGGGCAGGCCCGCCCGCAGCGCTTCGACAGGGGGAAGACAGATGACTGAAGACCGCAAGCCCGTCCTCGGGATCGGCCTGGTGGGCCACGCCTTCATGGGGCGCGCCCACTCGCAGGCCTGGCGCAGCGTCGCGGCGTTCTTCGACCCGCCGTACACGCCGGTGATGGCGGCGCTGGCCGGCCGATCCCGGGAGCGGGCCGCCGCGGCGGCGGCCGCGCTGGGCTGGGCGGCGGTGGAGACCGACTGGAAGGACCTGCTGCGCCGCGACGACGTCCAGCTCGTCGACATCTGCACCCCCGGCGACTCGCACGCCGAGATCGCGGTGGCGGCGCTGGCGGCGGGCAAGCACGTCCTGTGCGAGAAGCCGCTGGCCAACAGCGTCGCCGAGGCCGAGACCATGGCGGCGGCGGCACGGGCCGCCCGGGCCCGCGGCGTGCGCGCCATGGTCGGGTTCAACTACCGGCGGGTGCCCGCCGTCGCGCTCGCGCGGCGGCTGGTGGCCGACGGCCGCCTCGGCCGCATCCGCCACGTGCGCGCCCAGTACCTGCAGGACTGGCTCGTCGACCCGGAGTACCCGCTGGTGTGGCGGCTGGACGGGAGCAGGGCCGGGTCCGGCGCGCTCGGCGACATCGGCGCGCACATCATCGACACCGCGCAGTACATCACCGGAGACCTGCTCGTCGGTGTCAGCGCGCTCACCGAGACGTTCGTCAGGGAGCGGCCGCTGGCGGCGGGCGCGGCGGGCCTGGCGGCCGCGGCGGACGGCGCGGCGCGCGGCCCGGTCACGGTCGACGACGCGGCGCTGTTCATCGGCCGCACCGCCGGGGGAGCGCTGGCGTCCTTCGAGGCCACCCGCTTCGCCACCGGGCGCAAGAACGCGTTGCGGATCGAGGTCAACGGCTCGGCCGGCAGCCTGGCGTTCGACTTCGAGGCGATGAACGAACTGTGGTTCCACGACCGGACCGCCGAGCCGGCCACCGCCGGTTTCCGCCGGATCCTGGTCACCGAGCCCGAGCACCCCTACGCGGGCGCGTGGTGGCCCGCCGGGCACGGCCTGGGCTACGAGCACACCTTCACCCACCAGGTCGCCGACCTGCTCACCGCCATCGCCGACGGCACCGACCCGGCGCCGTCGTTCGAGGACGGGCTGCAGGTGCAGCGGGTGCTGGAGGCCGTCGCGCGCAGCGCCGCGTCCGGCAGCGGCTGGACCCCCGTCGAGCAGCCCCAGCCCGCCGCGACCTGACCCGCGCCACGCGGACACCGCACCCGAGACCCCGCTCACCCTGCGAACCCACGCGCGGACGGGGTTCGGACACCCCGGGTCCCGCGTGCGTCCGGGACCGGCGCGCCGGTCCCCGGGATCACCGAGAGGAAGACACCGACCCAGTACCCGACCTTCTGCCGATCCGTTGCTCCCCCCGGCGAGGAGGAAAGGCATGGAGACCCCCACCCCTCCAGGCCGCACGAACCCCCATTCCCCCCGTTCCCACCGTGACCGCACCCGGCGCGGGCGACGCATCGCCACCGCGGTCGCGACCGCCGTCGCGACCGCCGCGGCACTGGCCGTCCCCGTCGCGGCGGCGGCCCCGGCCGCGGCGGTGCCCGACGACCACTTCTACCCGTACACGCTGGCGAAGGGCCCCGACGAGGTTGGCGAGCCGATCTCCTTCGAGCCCCTGCCGGACGGCTCGGTGCTGCACACCTCGCGCGACGGCGTGCTGCGCCTCACCGACGCCAACGGCCGCACCTCCGTCGCGGGCCAGCTGAACGTCTACACCCACGACGAGGACGGCCTGCAGGGCGTCGCGGTCGACCCAGGCTTCACCGAGAACCGGTGGGTCTACCTCTACTACGCGCCGCGGCTGGACACCCCGCTCGGCGACGCCCCCGAGACCGGCACGCCCGCCGACTTCGAGCCGTTCAAGGGCTACAACCAGCTGTCGCGCTTCAAGCTGAGCGAGTCCGGCGAGCTCGACCTGGCCAGCGAGCAGAAGATCCTGCAGGTGCCCACCGACCGCGGCATGTGCTGCCACGTCGGCGGCGACATCGAGTTCGACGCCCAGGGCAACCTGCTGCTGGCCACCGGCGACGACAGCAACCCGTTCCAGTCCGACGGCTACGCGCCGATCGACGAGCGGCCGGACCGCAACCCGGTGTTCGACGCGCAGCGCACCTCGGCCAACTCCGACGACCTGCGCGGCAAACTGCTGCGCATCAAGGTCAACGAGGACGGCACGTATTCGATCCCGGACGGCAACATGTTCCCGCCGGGCACCGACCGGACCCGCCCGGAGATCTACGCCATGGGCTTCCGCAACCCGTTCAAGATCTCCGTCGATCCGGCGAGCGGCGCGGTCTACCTGGGCGAGTACGGCCCCGACAAGGGCGACGACAACGACCCCGCCCGCGGGCCGAAAGGCCAGGTCGAGTTCAACCGGGTCACCGGCCCCGGCTTCTACGGCTGGCCGTACTGCACCGGCGCCAACACCCCCGACGACACCTACGCCGACTACGACTTCGCCACCGGGACCGTCGGGCCCAAATTCGACTGCCAGAACGGCCCGGAGAACACATCGCCGAACAACACCGGCATCACGCGGCTGCCCAAGCCCGTCCCCGCATGGATCCGCTACAGCGGCTGCGACAACGCCGAGATGAACCCGCCGGACGGGTGCTCGCAGTCGGAGTCCCCGATGGCGGGCCCCGTCTACCACTACGACCCCGAGTCCGCCTCCCAGGTCAAGTTCCCGCAGGAGTACGACGGGCTGCTGTTCCTGGGCGAGTACGAACGGCGCTGGATCAAAACCGTCCAGGTCGGCGAGGACGGCTTCAAGGGGACGGTGTCGCCGTTCCCCTGGCCGCTCGGCTACAAGGTGATGGACCTGGAGTTCGGCCCCGACGGAGCCCTGTACGTCCTGACCTACGGGGAGTCCTACTTCGGCACCGACGACCACGCCGGCCTGTTCCGCATCGAGCACATCGGCACGACCGGGCGCCGCCCCGAGGTCGGCATCAGCGCCGACCGCACCTCCGGAGGCAAACCGCTGACGGTGCGGTTCTCCTCCGCCGGCACCCACGACCCCGACGGCACCGCGCTGACCTACCGGTGGGACTTCGGCGACGGCGCCACGTCCACCCGGCCCGACCCCACCCACCGGTACACCAAGCGCGGGCAGTTCTCCGCCACGCTGACGGTGACCGACGAGAGCGGCAAGACCGCGACCGACAGCCTGCTGGTCACGGTCGGCAACACCGCGCCCACGGTGACCATCGAGCTGCCGAGGGAGGGCCAGCTGGCCGACTTCGGCGACGCCGTCCCGTACCGGATCCGGGTGAAGGACCCCGACGAGCGCATCGACTGCGACAGGGTCAAGCTGACCTACCTGCTGGGCCACGCCACGCACTCGCATGCGCTGGCCGAGGCCACCGGCTGCTCCGGCACGCTCCAGACCCCGGCCGACGGCGACCACGGCCCCTCCGAGAACACCTACGGGGTGTGGGCGGCCGAGTACACCGACAGCGGCGGCCGCAAGGGCGTGGTGCCGCTGCGCGGAACCGACGTCAACGTCACCCAGCCCAGGACGCGCCAGGCCGAGCACCACAAGGAGCAGTCGGGCGTGTCGCGGGTCGACCGCCCCGCCGCGCACGGCGGCGCCACCGCCGGCGACGTGCAGAACGGCGACTGGATCATGTTCGAGCCGTACTGGCTCGGCGACGCCTCCGCGTTCACCGCGCGGGTCTCCGCCGGCGGCGCGGGCGGCACGATCGAGCTGCGGGCCGGGGCGCCCGACGGCAGGCTGCTCGGCTCGGCGCGGGTGACCGGCAAAGGCGCCTGGGACGGCGCCACGTTCACCACCGTGACCGGCGCGATCTCCCGCGCCCCCGCCCAGGCCGGGAAGATCTACTTCGTCTTCACCGGCGGCTCCGGCGACCTGTTCGAGATCGACGAGATCACCTTCACCACCTCACCCTGACACCACCTCACCCTGACACCACCTCACCCTGACACCACCTCGTCCTGACCTCCCCCTCGACCCTCCGTCCCGCCGCGGCGCGCACGCGGCGGGACGGATCCCACCCTCCGAAAGGGGACCCACGGTGCACGAGATCAACCGCCGTACCCTGCTGGGCGGCACCGCCGCCACCGCGCTCGGGCTCGGCCTCGCCGCGCTCCCCGGCACCGCGCACGCCGCCGGCGGGCGCCGCCCCACCGGCCGGGTGCCGCGCGGCGCCATCAGCATCCAGCTGTACACCCTGCGCGACCTGCTCTCCCAGGACGTCGAGGGCACGCTCCGCAGCCTGGCCGCCATCGGCTACCGCAAGGTCGAGCTGGCGGGCACCTACGGCCTCACCGCCGCGCAGTTCCGGCGGGTCCTCGACCGCCACGGCCTGCACGCCACCTCCGGGCACATCTCGCTCGCGGAGGACATGGCCCCGATGTTCGAGGACTGCGTCACCCTCGGACACCGTTTCGCGGTGGTGCCGTGGGCGTCGTTCAGTACCGCCGACGAATGGAAGAAGCTGGCCGACGACCTGAACGCGGCGGGACGGCTGGCCCGCCGGTACGGGCTGCGGTTCGGCTACCACAACCACTCGCAGGAGTTCCAGCGGCTGCCCACCGGCGAGGTGCCGTACGACATCATCACCTCCCGCACCGACCCCAGGTACGTCCACCTGGAGCTGGACCTGTACTGGGCGGTCGCGGGCGGTCGCGACCCGGTGGAGCTGATCCGCGCCCACCGGCACCGCGTCCTGCAGTTCCACGTCAAGGACCGGGCGGCCGACGGCTCGTTCGCCGACCTGGGCACCGGCACCATCGACTTCCCGCGGATCTTCTCCCACTCCCGGGAGGCGGGGGTCGTCGAGTACATCGTCGAGCACGACCAGCCGACCGCGCCGCTCACCACGGCCGAGGTCGGCTACGAGTACCTGCGCGCCGTCCGGTTCCCGAGGCGGTGACCCCCTTGGGACGCGCCCCGGCGCGTGTGACCCTGGACACACCGGACGCGGCCTCGCGCACCTGACCCGTTGCACGAACCGAGGAGCGACATGGCACGACCGATCACCCTGTTCACCGGCCAGTGGGCGGACCTGCCGTTCGAGGAGGTCTGCCGGCTGGCCTCCCAGTGGGGGTACGACGGCCTGGAGATCGCCTGCTGGGGCGACCACTTCGAGGTCGACAAGGCCCTGGCCGACGACTCCTACGTCCCGCGCAAGCTGGAGACGCTCGCCAAGTACGACCTGAAGGTCTGGGCGATCTCCAACCACCTGGTCGGGCAGGCGGTGTGCGACCATCCGATCGACGAGCGGCACCAGGCCATCCTGCCCGCGCGGATCTGGGGCGACGGGGAGCCGGAGGGGGTGCGGCGGCGCGCCGCCGAGGAGATCAAGGACACCGCCCGCGCCGCGGCGAAGCTGGGCGTGCGCACGGTGGTCGGGTTCACCGGCTCGTCGATCTGGCACACCGTGGCGATGTTCCCGCCGGTGCCGCCCGCGATGATCGAACGCGGATACGCCGACTTCGCCGAGCGGTGGAACCCGATTTTGGACGTGTTCGACGAGGTCGGGGTGCGGTTCGCGCTGGAGGTGCACCCCAGCGAGATCGCCTACGACCACTGGTCCGCGGTGCGGACGCTGGAGGCGGTCGGGCGCCGGCCCGCGTTCGGCCTCAACTGGGACCCCTCGCACATGGTCTGGCAGGACATCGACCCGGTGAACTTCCTGCTCGACTTCGCCGACCGCATCTACCACGTGGACTGCAAGGACACCAAGGTGCGGCGGGCCGACGGGCGCCGCGGCCGGCTCGGCTCCCACCTGCCGTGGGGCGACCCGCGGCGCGGCTGGGACTTCATCTCCACCGGCCGCGGGGACGTGCCGTGGGAGGACTGCTTCCGCGCCCTCAACACCATCGGCTACGACGGGCCCGTGTCCATCGAGTGGGAGGACGCGGGGATGGACCGGCTGGCGGGCGCGCCTGAGGCCCTGCGGATCGTCCGGCGGCTGGCCGAGATCGAGCCGCCCGCCGCCTCGTTCGACGCCGCCTTTGCAGGATCGGCCGACTAGCGGGATCACAGGGAGGACCACCGGAACGGCGGAGCGGCCGCGCTCCATGCGCCGAGGCGCACGATGTCGCGCGGCCGCGCCGCCCGTCCGGCTCGTGGCGCGGGTCAGCGGACGGGGGCGCGCTCGTAGAGCCGCCGCGCCCACACAAAGCACGCCACCGTCCCGCCTGCGCACCAGGCCACGGCCAGCGCGCCGTCGTGACCGATCTCGGTGCCGAGCAGCAGGCCCCGCAGGGTCTCGATGACAGGGGTGAAGGGCTGGTAGTCGGCGAACCAGCGCAGCCAGTCCGGCATCGAGTCGGTGGGGACGAAACCGCTGCCCAGGAACGGCAGGAGTGTCAGCGGCATGGGCGCGTTGCTGGCGCTCTCGACGCTCTTGGACCGGGCGCCCAGTGCCACCGACAGCCAGGTCAGCGCCAGGCTGATCAGCAGCAGCATGCCGAACGCGGCCAGCCATTCGAGCGGGGTTGCGTCGGGACGGAACCCGATCGCCACGGCCACCCCGAGCAGCACCGCGACGGCCAGCACCATCTGCACCATGCTGCCCAGCACGTGCCCGGTCAGCACCGACGACCGGGAGATCGCCATGGTGCGGAACCGCGCGACGATCCCCGCCGTCATGTCCATGGCCACCGCGACCGCCGTTCCGGTGGCGCACAGGCCCACGGTCATCAGCAGGATCCCGGGGGTGACGTAGGCGAGGTACTCGTCGCGACCGTCGCCGCCGACGGCCGCGCCGGCGGCGCCGCCGAGCCCGGCGCCGAGGGTTCCGCCGAACACGTAGACGAACAGCAGCAGGAAGATGACGGGCATGCCGATGAGCTGCACGGTCAGGGACGGGTAGCGCAGCATGTGCCGCAGCTGGCGGCGCAGCATGGTCGCCGAGTCGGTCACGGCGAGCGACAGCGCGGTCATCGGGAGACCTCCGTGGTGTGGTGGCCGGTGAGGGCGAGGAACACCTCGTCCAGGTCGGGCGTGTGGACGGTCAGCTCGTCCACGTCGATCGACTGCTGGTCGAGCAGGCTGAGCAGCACCCGCAGCGACCGCACGGCGCCGTCGCTGGGCACCCGCAGGGTGAGCGGCTCGTCGCCGCGGGCCGCCGTGCCGATCAGGCGCGCGGCCGACTCCAGCGCGGCCGGGTCGGCGAACCGCAGCCGCACGTGGGCGCCGGGCACGCGGCGCTTGAGCTCGTCGGCGGTGCCCTCGGCGACGATGCGGCCGCCGTCCAGCACGGCGATCCGGTCGGCCAGCTCGTCGGCCTCCTCCAGGTACTGGGTGGTCAGGAAGATGGTGACGCCGCCCGCGACCAGCTCGCGGATGATCTGCCACATGGCGCGGCGGCTGCGCGGATCCAGCCCGGTGGTGGGCTCGTCCAGGAAGATGACGCGGGGGTCGCCGACCAGGGTCATCGCCAGGTCCAGGCGGCGCTTCATGCCGCCCGAGTAGGTGCCGGCCGTCTTCTTCGCCGCGTCCACCAGGTCGAACCGCTCCAGCAGCGCGGCGACGCGGCGCCGTCCCTCGGCCCGGCCCAGGCGGTGCAGGTCGGCCATGAGGACCAGGTTCTCCTCGCCGGTGAGCAGGTCGTCGACGGCGGAGAACTGGCCGGTGACGCCGATGGCGGCGCGCACCGCGTCGGGGGAGCGGACCACGTCGTGCCCGGCCACCCGCAGCTCGCCCGCGTCGGCGGGGATCAGCGTGGACAGGATCTTGACGATGGTGGTCTTGCCGGCGCCGTTGGGGCCGAGCAGCGAGAAGATCGTGCCCTCGGCCACGGTCAGGTCGACGCCGTCGAGCACCACCTTGTCGCCGTAGGACTTGCGCAGCCCGGACACACTGATCGCGGGCCGGTTCGGGGGGCCTTCCATGATGTTCCTCTTTCTCGGCAGGTTCTCTCGGGGGGACGGGGCACGGGGTCAGGAGCGGCGGATGACGATGTCGCCGAAGCCGGTGCGGGCGCGCACCTCGACGGTCTCCTCGGCGGAGCCGGGACCCTCGGCCGTCTCCAGGTCGCTGCGCACGCTGCCGTTCTGGGACGCGACGTCCAGCCAGGCGGCGGTGCCCTGGCGGACCCCGATCTCCACCTCGCCGAACCGGGTCTCCAGCACGACCGAGCCGCGCACCACCTCGCCGACGCGGACGGCGCCGAAGGCGGTCTTGGCCGACAGGCCGGCCAGCGCCCTTCCGACGGTGATGTCGCCGTGGGCGGTCTTGAGCCGGGCCTCGCCGGTGACCTCTCCGACGCCGATGTCGCCGCTGGAGGTCTTCAGCACGGCCGTGCCGTCGACCTCGCCGACGCGGATCCTGCCGGTGGAGCTGGTGACCTCGGCGGGCCCGTCGGCCCGGCCGAGCGTCACCTCCCCCGCGGCGGTGCGGGCCCGCAGCCGTCCGGTGCGGTCGATGCGCAGGGCGCCCGCGGCGGTGGCGAACGTGCAGTCGCCCAGGGGCCCCTCGGTGCGGATCTCCGACCAGGAGTCGGCGTCGACGGCCGAGCCGGCGGGCAGCTCCACCGTCACGTCGATGGACGGGCCGCGGCCGACGAGCGAGCGCAGCCGGTTCTTGTACCCGGTGACGGTCAGCCGGCCGTCGGCGTACTCGACGGTGGTCTGCCGGGCGGCGTTGGCGTCGGCCTCGCTGGACTCGTCGGTGGGACGCACCTCCACGACGGTGTCGGCGCGGTCGCCCGCGCGGATGTACAGGTGGCCGGCGGCCATCTCGATGGTCGCGGCGATCGGTTCCGGGGTGTCGAATGCGGGCATGGCGAGGCCTTCCTCATGGCGCGAGCAGATGTCCCGTCACCGCGGACGGGCGTTGGACCCAGTGGGTGAAGAGCGGTGATGCGCTGGGGGCGCTAGCGCGCCCAGCCGGTGTAGTGGCGGCCGATGGGACGGCCCTGCGCGGGGCCGGCCGGGCCGCCGGGGCCGGACGGGTCGAGGGCGGCGGTCACGGCGCGGACGAGCCAGGCGTTGACCGACAGGCCCATCGCGGCGGCGGACTCCTCGATGCGCGGCTTGAGATGGGCGGGCAGGCGCAGGGTGAGACGCGCGGTGCCGCCGCCCTCGCCGCCCTCGCCGCCCTCGTCGGCGTCCTCGGGGGACACGGCGGCCGGCCGTACGCCCATCGAGACCTCGAAGGCGCCGACCAGCGCATCCTTCAGGCTCCTGGCGGGCGGTGCCTCGGGCGGCGGGTCGGCGGGGGGCGGCGTCACCACGAAGTCGGGGTCGCGGCCGCGCAGGCGCACCTCGACCGAGCCGGGCGCCAGTTCGCGGGTGATCTCGTCCGCGGCCGCCGACAGCGCCTCCAGCAGGGCGAGCCGGGCGGCCGAGTCCAGCGGCGCGACGAGCCGTTCGGCGAGCGCGCGGGCGTCCTCGCCACCGGCCTCGGCGGCGACGGCGAGTTCGCGGCGGAGGGTGTCGACGTACGGCGTGAGGTCCATGACACCACTATGACGTCATGATGACGTCACCGTCAACAGAGTGACGTCATCATGACGTCATTTGTGATGTCACATATGGCGTCAGAGTGCTGTCGCGCTGTCAGCCTTTGAGCCGGACGGGCAGCGTGCGGCGCCCGTTGGAGATGAACGACTCCTGCGGAGCGGGCTCTCCCGGACCGGCGGCGAGCGCCATGCCGGGGAAGCGGTCGAACAGGGCGGGCAGCGCGATCGACGCCTCCAGCCGGGCCAGGGGCGCGCCCAGGCAGTAGTGGACGCCGTGGCCGAACGCCAGGTGCTCCTTGACCGAACGGGTGATGTCGAACTCGTCGGCGTCCGGCCCGTTGACGTTCGGGTCGCGCCCGGCCGCGTCCAGGCAGGCGATGATCGGCTCCCCCTTGGCCAGCGTGACACCGCAGTCCAGCTCGATGTCCTCGACCGCGAACCGCAGCGGGATGTTGGCGATCGGGCCCTCGGCGCGCAGCGTCTCCTCGATCACGTCGTCCCAGCTCGCCCGGCCGTCCCGGACCAGCGCCAGCTGATCCGGGTGGGTGAGCAGCGCGTGCACCGCGTTGCCGAGCAGGTTGACGGTCGTCTCGTGGCCCGCGCTGATCAGCAGCAGCAGGGTGTCGACCAGCTCCTGCTCCGACAGCCGCGACTGGTCGTCGCGGGCGGCGATCAGGGCCGAGGACAGGTCGTCGCCGGGCGTCTTGCGCTTGGCGGCGACCAGGTCGCGCAGCAGCTCCTGCATCCGGGTGTAGGCGTGGTCGACCTCCTCCGGTCCGGCGGAGGTGTGGAAGAACGAGTCGGTGCAGCGGCGCATCTCCTCGCGGGCGGCGCGGTCCTCGATGCCGAACAGCTCGCAGATGACCTGGATCGGCAGCGGGTAGGCGTAGCCCTCGCGCAGGTCGACCACCTCGCCGGGCGCCCGGGCGTCCAACTCGTCGAGCAGCCCGGCGGCGATGGCCTCGATCCGGGGCCGCATCGCGGCGGTGCGGCGCGCGGTGAACGCGCTGGAGACCAGGCGGCGCAGGCGGCGGTGGTCCTCGCCGTAGGCGGTGAGCATGTTGCGCACGACCACCCAGGCGAACAGCGGCCAGTCCGGGCCGATGCCCCCGTTGATCCAGGTCGGCCAGTGCTGGTACGGGTCCTTGGACACGAGCGGGTCGGTGAACAGCGTCCGGATCAGCTGCGGGTCGCTGACCGCCCACGCCTCGATGCCGCCGGGGAGCTCGACCCGCGCGACCGGTCCGCGCTCGCGGATGCGGGCGGCCTCGCCGTGCAGGTCGCTGCCGGTGGGATCGATGACAAGGGGGGCGACTGCGGAAGGCTGCATCGTCCTCTCCTGAACGCGTGGGGGGAAGGGAGCGCGCGGCCTCGGCACCGGGCCGCTGCGGGCACCCCACGCACCCTAACCATGTCTTGATCATCTGTCAGTGTCGCCGTGCGAGTCGGCTGATCCGAAAACCTGGCTTCGGTCTGTCCGTGACATCCCCGGCGGTGACGGATCACGGGCGCGGGCCGGTCTCCCGCCGCGCGAGCATCCACCGCTTGGCCCCGTGCCTGGGATCCGGCGCGTCCTTCTGATCGACAACCGTGAAATCGCCGGGCAGCAGCGCGGCGGGCTCCCCCGGGGCCAGGCACCACTCGGCGGGCAGCCCGGACCGCACGCGCCGCGCCTCGGCCGTGAACGCCTCCCAGCCGAGCAGCCCGCCGGGCGCCACGGCCGCCGCCGCGGGACCGAACACCGCCCGGTCCCAGAACCCGGCGCACAAGACGAACGCGTACCGCCCCGGCGGCGGCCGCCACGTCCCCAGGTCGGCCTGGACGAGCGCGACCAGGCCGACCAGGCCGCGCCGCCGCGCCTCCCGGCCGAGCCGGTCGAGCGCCACCTCCGACACGTCCACCGCCGTCACCGCGCGCCCGGACGCCGCCGCCAGCAGCGCGCTGCCGGACGTGCCGCAGGCCAGGTCGAGCACCGGGCCGTCCGGGAGCGGCATCGCCAGGGCGCGCTCGGCCAGCGGATGCACCGGGAACGTCTCGGCGGCCTGCGCGTACTTGGCGTTCCAGCGCAGCCGGTCGGGGTGTTCGGCCAGCTCCGGCGGGACGTCGCGCATGGTCCGCACCCTATCCCGGCGGCGCCGCACGGCACCTGCGGCGCGGCGGCTCAAAACAGCGTCGGCGGCTCGGCGGGCACCGGCTCGGGCAGCGGTTGCAGTCCCGGCACGACGGCCCGGACCTCCTCGTGGAAGCGCCGCGCGAGCTCCAGGGCGTCGGCGTTGTCGGGGGTATGCACGAACACCGTCGGCGAGCGCCCCTCGCGCAGCCACCCGGCGACCGTCCCGACCCAGCGCCGCCAGCCCTCGACGGTGCGGGCGGTGTCGTCGCGGCCCAGGTACCGGACGACCGGGCTTGCGGTGAGGGCGCGCGCCCGGTACGGCAGGCGCGGCTTCTTCACCCACGCGTCCCGTTCGGCGTCGCTGGTCGGCGGGCTCTGGAAGAACGCGGTGGTGTCGAACGGCACCCACTCGGCGCCGACGCCGCCGAGCATGCGCTCCAGCTGCTGCTCGGACCGCGGGTCCTCGAAGAACGCGCGGTGCCGGACCTCCACGGCGCACCCGTACGAGCGGGGCAGCCCGCGCAGGAACCTCGCCAGCGCGCCGAGGTCGGACGGGCCGAACGACCCCGGCAGCTGCACCCACAGCGCGTGCGCCCGGGGCCCCAGCGGTTCGATCGCGTGCAGGAAGGCCCGCAGCTCCTCCCCGCCGCCGCCGAGACGGCGCTCGTGCGTGATGGTCCTGGGCAGCTTGACCAGGAAGCGGAAGTCCGGGCCGGTCTGCCGTGCCCACGTCTCCACGGTGCTCCGGGAGGGCGTCGCGTAGAACGTCGTGTTGCCCTCGACCGCGTTGCACCAGCTCGCGTACGCGCGCAGGCGCTCGGCCGGGGGGAGCGGATGGGGCAGGAAGCGCCCCTGCCATGGCGCATGAGACCACATCGCGCATCCCACGTGAAGCCGCATGGCGCCAGACGCTATCGGAAGAGCCGGCATCGCAGAGCCGGACGAGGCGCCGACGCCCTAGTCTGTGATCACTTGATTCGTCAGCATTCGTCAGAATTGTCGTAGAACGTCGCACAGGAGGCCGTGCCATGGCAGAGGACATCCCCGGCGCCCACGACGGCGGCTCCGCGCCGCCGGTGATCGACACCAGCGTCCCGCACTCGGCCCGCATCTGGGACTACTGGCTGGGCGGCAAGGAGAACTACCCGGTCGACCGGGAGGCCGGGGACATGGTGAAGCAGCTGCTGCCCGACATCGCCGTCTCCGCCCGCCACGACCGGGCGTTCCTGGGCCGGTTCGTGCGGTTCGCGGCGGGGGAGGGCATCCGCCAGTTCCTCGACATCGGCACCGGCCTGCCGACCGCCGACAACACCCACGAGGTGGCGCAGCGCGCGGTGCCCGACGCCCGCGTGGTCTACGTCGACAACGACCCGCTGGTGCTGGTGCACGCGCGCGCCCTGCTCACCAACATCAGCCCCCAGGGCGTCACCGACTACATCGACGCCGACATCCGCGACACCGCCGCCCTGCTGGAGGCCGCGGCGCGGACGCTGGACTTCTCCCGGCCCATCGCGCTGCTGCTGCTCGGCATCCTCAACCACATCGTGGACGACGACGAGGCGCGCGACATCGTGCGGCGGCTGGTGGAGGTGCTGCCCTCGGGCAGCTACATGGCGATCTCGCACACCACCGACGAGGTCGACGGCGAGGCCATGCACGAGGCCACCCGCGGGGTGACCGAGAGCGGCGGCACGCCCGTGGTGGCCCGCTCGGCGGCGCAGCTGCGAACGTTCTTCGAGGACGTGGAGCTGCTGGAGCCCGGCGTGGTGTCGTGCTCCAGGTGGCGGCCCGAGGCCACCCCCTGGGGCGAGCCGCCCGAGTACGCCCACTTCTGCGGCGTCGGCCGCAAGCCGTAGCGGCACGCTGCGCATCCACCCCGGACCTCGGGCCCGCAGGCGGACGGGCCTGATGTCACGGCGACACCGCCCACAGCGCCGACGTCAGGGAAAGCGATTTCTCCGCGGCGGGCCGGCGGGCGGCCGCCGCGCGCCCGGCGGAGCCGCCGCGATGATCTCGCCCGCTTTCGGCGGCGCCCGGCGGTCCGCCGGCACGGCGATCCGCGATCCGCCGCCCATGACCCGCCGCCGGGCGGCCCCGCGGGGCCGCCCGGCGGCTCCGCTTTCCACCCTGGCGGACCACCGCCGGCCGGTCCAGCCCAATGCCAGGAATGTCACAGTGGGATTGGATTACGGCAGATAAAGGGTCACAGCGGACAACGTTTGAATTCGACCGCATAACGATCTTTGTTACGACGTGCTCTGCGTGTTGCCCGGGCGGTGCCGATGGCGGTACGACCGTGGGGCACCGTTCCGACGATATTACGAACGTGTGACCGCCAGGTGACGCGCTCGGCGGAACGGGCGTCCGGCCGGGTGCGGTCCCCGGCGGTGGGAGGGGTGTCCGCCCCAGGGGCGGTAGAAGAGGAGACGTCGTGGCAGAGGTCGTCCTGGAAGGCGTGGGCAAGGTCTATTCCGACGGGACCCGCGCCGTGCGAGATCTCAACCTCTCCATCGCCGACGGCGAGTTCCTGGTGCTGGTGGGGCCGTCGGGATGCGGCAAGACCACCGCGCTGCGCATGGTGGCCGGGCTGGAGGACATCTCCGAGGGACGCGTGCTCATCGGCGACCGCGTCGTCAACCGGGTCCCCGCCCGCGACCGCGACGTGGCGATGGTGTTCCAGAGCTACGCCCTCTACCCGCACCTGTCGGTGCGCGACAACATCGGCTTCGGGCTGTCCCTGCGCAAGCTGCCCAAGGACCAGATCCGCGCCAAGGTCGAACACGCCGCGCAGATCCTCGGCCTCACCGAGTACCTGGACCGCAAGCCCCGCAACCTGTCCGGCGGCCAGCGGCAGCGGGTCGCGATGGGCCGCGCGATCGTCCGCGAGCCGCAGGCGTTCCTGATGGACGAGCCGCTGTCCAACCTGGACGCCAAGCTCCGCGTCCAGATGCGCGCCGAGATCGCCCGCATCCAGCGCGACCTCGGTGTCACCACGATCTACGTCACGCACGACCAGACCGAGGCGATGACCCTCGGCGACCGCGTGGCGGTCATGAAGAAGGGCGTGCTGCAGCAGGTCGCGCCGCCGCAGGAGCTGTACGACCGGCCCGCCAACCTGTTCGTCGCCGGTTTCATCGGCTCCCCGGCCATGAACCTGCTGCAGGCCAGGCTCGACCGCGACGGCGACGACGGCGGGCTGCGGCTGGAGGTCGGCGGGCAGACCCTGCCGGTGCCGGCCCGGGTGCTGGACGAGCGGCCCGCCCTGCGCGCCCACCTCGGCCGCGACGTCGTCGTCGGGATCCGCCCCGAGGACATGGAGGACGCCGAACTGGCCGGATCCGGCGGCGGCGAGGCCGGCGGCACCCTGCGCTCCACCGCCGACCTGGTGGAGGCGATGGGCTCGGACGTGCTGGTGCACTTCGCGGTCGAGGCCGCGCAGGTCGTCACCGAGGACACCAAGGAGCTCGCCCGCGACGCGGGCACCGACGTGCTCGGCGCCCTGGAGGCCCCGCGCACCGACCTCGTCGCGCGGTTCAGCCCCCGCACCCGTGTCAAGGTCGGCGACCCCGTCGTCGTCCACGTCGACACGGGGCGGCTGCACTTCTTCGACATCGACACCGGCGCGGCGCTGTGGGAGGCACCGGCCGCGTCCGGCGACCAGGAAGGATGACAGATGAGGGTCAGCAGGCGTGTGACGGGCGCCGTCCTGGCGGCGGGGCTGCTGGTCGCGGCCTCCTGCTGCGGCGGCGGTGACGACGGCGGCGAGGACACCCCCGCCGGCGGCGGCGCGCTCAAGGGCGTCAAGGTCGAGGTGGCGGCCAAGTGGACCGGCCAGGAGGAGAAGAACTTCCGCGAAGTCCTCAAGGAGTTCGAGAAGAAGACCGGCGCCACGGTCTCCTACGCCTCCACCGGTGAGAACACCGACGCCTACCTCGGGCCGCGGATCCAGGCCAAGAACCCGCCGGACGTGGCGATCCTGCCGCAGCCCGGCCTGCTCAAGCAGTACGCGGCCGACGGCGCGCTCAAGCCGCTGGCGCAGGACGTGGTCGCGCAGGTCGACCAGAACTTCTCCCCGTACTGGAAGAACCTGGCCTCCGCCGACGGCAAGACCTACGGCGTGCTGGTCAAGGCCGCCTACAAGTCGATCATGTGGTACCGGCCGCAGGTGTTCTCCGACGCGGGCGTGCAGCCCCCGCAGACCTGGGCCGACCTGGTGAAGGCCGCCGGCACGCTGCAGGACTCGGGCACCACCCCGCTGGCGCTGGCCGCCGGCCCGCAGGACTCCTGGACGCTGACCGACTGGTTCGAGAACGTCTACCTGTCGCAGGCCGGCCCGGAGATGTACGACAAGCTGGCCGAGCACAAGATCAAGTGGACCGACCCGTCCGTCGGCAAGGCGCTGCAGACCCTCGCCGAGATCTGGGGCAAGCCCGACCTGATCTCCGGCGGCGTCGCGCAGGCCACCAAGACCAAGTTCGACGAGTCGGTCACCCAGGTGTTCGGCCAGGAGAAGGCCGCCATGGTCTACGGCGGCGACTTCGCCGCGGCCAACATCGCCACCACCAAGGCCAAGGTCGGCACCGACGCGCAGGTGTTCGCCTTCCCCAAGGCCGGCAACACCGCCCCGGCCATGCTCGGCGGCGACATCGCCGTGGCGCTCAAGGACTCCAAGGGCGCGATGGAGCTGATGAAGTTCCTGGCCTCGCCGGAGTCCGGCCGCACCTGGGCCAAGCTGGGCGGCTACCTGTCGCCCAACAAGAACGTCGCGCCCGACGCCTACTCCGACCCGGTCGCCAAGCAGCTCATCCAGCAGCTGCAGCAGGCCGGCGACGCCGCCCGCTACGACCTGTCGGACCTGACGCCCGCCGCGTTCGGCGCCACCCCCGGCGAGGGCATGTGGGAGGCGCTGCGCGCCTTCGTGCAGAAGCCGTCCGACGTCAAGGGCACGCAGGAGCGGCTGGAGTCCGCGGCCGCCAAGGCGTACAAGGACTGAGGGACTGGGACGTTCGTCGATGAGGCAACCCCGAGGGCGGGGCGAGGGCATCGCCCCGCCGTCCTGGCTGGCGCTGGTGTTCCTGCTGCCGGCGCTGCTGCTGCTCGGCTTCCTGGTGGTCTACCCGATCGTCTACTCGGTCGTGCGGAGCTTCTTCGACGCGTCCGGCGACTCGTTCGTCGGGCTGGACAACTACGTCGGAGTGTTCCAGGGGCATGACAACCTGGTCGCCGTCCGCAACACCGCGATCTGGGTCGTGCTGGCGCCGACGCTGGTCACCATCGTCGGCCTGCTGTTCGCCGTGCTCACCGAGCGGGTCCGCTGGGCCACCGTGTTCAAGATGGTGGTGTTCATGCCGATGGCGATCTCGTTCCTCGCCTCCGGCGTGATCTTCCGGCTGGTGTACGAGCAGGACCCCGACAAGGGCGTGGCCAACGCCGCGATGGTCGCGGTGCACGACGTCTTCCGCGACCAGGTCACCTATCCGGGCGCCGCGCCCCGCACCACGAACGGCTCGCCGGTGCGGGCCGAGGGCGGGGCCGTGGTGAGCGCGCAGCCGGTCGCCGCCGGGCAGAGCGCGCTGGTGCCGCTGCTGCGCGTCAAGGCCGAGGACCTGCCGGAGAAGGTGCGGCCCGCCGCGCGTCCGCCCGCCGCCCGCGCCGGTGAGCTCACCGGCACGGTCTGGTTCGACTTCACCCGCGGAGGCGGCGGCACGCCCAACGCCCCCGACCCGGGCGAGTCCGGCCTGCCCGGCGTCACGGTGGAGGCGGTGCGGGACGGCAAGGTCGTCGGCAAGGCCACCACCGCCGCCGACGGCACGTTCACGATCAAGGACCTGCCGTCCGGGACGTTCACGGTGCGGGTGCCCAAGGACACCTTCACCGCGTCCTACCGCGGCGCCGAGTGGCTGGGCAGCACGCTGATCACGCCCGCGATCATCGGGTCCTACCTGTGGGTGTGGGCGGGCTTCGCGATGGTGCTGATCGCCGCCGGGCTGGCCGCCATCCCGCGCGACGCGCTGGAGGCGGCCCGGGTGGACGGCGCCACCGAGTGGCAGGTGTTCCGCCGGGTGACGATCCCGCTGCTCGCGCCGGTGCTGATGGTCGTGCTGGTCACCCTGGTGATCAACGTGCTGAAGGTGTTCGACCTGGTGTTCATCATCGGCGGCGGCGATCCCAACGCCAGCGTGCTGGCGTTGCGGATGTGGACCGAGTCCTTCGGCGGCGGCAATGACCAGGGGGCGGGCAGCGCCATCGCGGTGCTGCTGTTCCTGCTGGTCATGCCCGCCATGCTGTTCAACATCCGGCGGCTACGGCAGGAGCGCAGATGAGCACGGCGAGCGCAGCGGAGCGGCCCGGGCCGGGCGCGGTCGGCGCGGACGCGGGAAACGGGGCCGCGGGAGCCCCGCGGCGGAGCATCGCGTCCCGGGTGGTGTCCCGGGTCGGCGGGGGAGCGGTCCAGGTCGTCCTGGTCCTGGTGGCGCTGTTCTGGCTGGTGCCGACGTTCGGGCTGCTGGTGGCGTCGCTGCGGTCCAACGAGGACAACGCCGCCGGCGGCTGGTGGCAGGTGTTCACCGAGCCGTCCCAGCTGACCGTCGAGTCGTACTCGGCGCTGCTCGACAAGCCCGACTTCGTCGACTCGTTCTGGAACACGGTGCTGATCACGGTGCCGTCCACGCTGCTGGTGGTGGTGATCGCGGCACTGGCCGCCTACGCCTTCGCCTGGCTGGAGTTCCCCGGCCGCGACTGGCTGTTCCTGCTGGTGGTGGCGTTGCTGGTGGTGCCGGTCCAGGTGGCGCTGATCCCGGTGGCCAAGCTGTACGGCAAGATCGAGTTCGGCGGGTTCCAGATGTTCGGCTCGATCACCGGCGTGGTGCTGTTCCACGTGGCGTTCGGCCTGCCGTTCGCGATCTTCCTGCTGCGCAACTTCTTCGCCGGGATCCCGCGCGACCTGCTGGAGGCGGCGCGGATGGACGGTGGGACGGAGTGGACGATCTTCCGGCGGGTGGTGTTCCCGCTGGGCGGCCCGGCCATCGCGTCCCTGGGCATCTTCCAGTTCCTGTGGGTGTGGAACGACCTGCTGGTCGCGCTGGTGTTCGCCGACACCGAGTCGCAGCCGATGACCAAGTGGCTGCAGTCGCAGATGCGGCAGTTCACCGGCAACATCGACATCCTGGCGCCGGGCGCGTTCCTGTCGCTGGTCGTCCCGCTGGCCGTCTTCTTCGCCTTCCAGCGCTACTTCGTGCAGGGCGTCCTCGCGGGATCGGTCAAGTGATGCGCCGCCCGGGCGGGTTTCCGCTGAGCGAGCACGCCGGATGAACGGAGGCCGTCCGTCAGGCGGCCGGCGGGCGGCCTGGCGGTTACGGAGAGTCACACAACCCACAGTCTGTGGACAACCTGTGGATGAAGCCGGGGACGCCCCCGGCGCCACGGACGAGGCCCCCGGGACGCGGTGTCCCGTGGGCCTCATCCGTGAGCCGCGCCGTCTGTGATCGGTCGTGTGCCCCGTCGCGGGTCATGCCGTCCGGCGCGGTTCAGCGGGACCGGCGCCATGCGCGGGCCGCCGCACACCGGCGACCGCATCGCGCGGGTCCCGCTGCGCGGCGCTGAAGCACGGCGCGGGTCGCCGACGGCCGTGCCGGCGCGCCGGCGCGTTCGCCGCCGCCCGCGCCCGTCTGCTCCCGGGGGCGGCGGCCGTCCGGCGCCGGTCGGCGGGCGGCTCCCGCGGCGGCACGTCAGCCGGCCGCGCCGGCGGCGTCCGGGTGGCCGATCGCCAGGCCGGTGGCCGGGTCGAAGAAGTGCAGGCGGCGGGTGTCGACGGCCAGCTCGATCTGCTGGCCGGGCCGCGCGTGCGAGCGGGCGTTGACCCGGGCGGTCCACAGCGCCTTGTTGTCGGTGAGCGGGATGGCGCCGTCGCCGTCGCCCTCGGCGGCGTCCTCGGCCAGGTCGGCGGTGTCCTTGTGCTCCACCGGCGGCGCGTCGATCGTGAAGATCACGTTGATCTCGCTGCCCAGCTCCTCGGTGACGGTGCTGGTCACGGTGAGCGGCGCCCAGTCGGGCTTGGCGTGCGCGGCGTCCTCGAAGTCCGACGGCCGCACGCCCAGGATGACCTTCTTGCCGAGGTAGCCGTCCAGCCCGGGCTTGCCGTCCAGCACCTCGTCGGGCACCGGCAGGGTGTACCCGGCGAACGCCACCTGCGCGCCGCCGTCGCCGCGCGTCAGCTCGGCGGACACGAAGTTCATGGCGGGCGAGCCGATGAAGCCGGCGACGAACAGGTTGACCGGGCTGTCGAACAGCCGCTGCGGCGTGTCGACCTGCTGCAGCCTGCCCTCCCGCAGCACGCACACCCGGTCGCCGAGGGTCATGGCCTCGATCTGGTCGTGGGTGACGTACACCGTGGTGACACCGAGCCGCTCGTGCAGCTGGCTCAGCGACGCGCGCATCGACACGCGCAGCTTGGCGTCCAGGTTGGACAGCGGCTCGTCCATCAGGAACGCCTGCGGCTCGCGGACGATCGCGCGGCCCATCGCGACCCGCTGCCGCTGACCGCCGGACAGCGCCGCGGGCTTGCGCGACAGGTACTGCTCGAGGCCGAGCATCTTGGCGGCCTCCTCGACCTTCTTGCGCCGCTCCTCCTTGCTCACGCCGCGCAGCTTCAGGCCGAACTCCAGGTTCTGCGCGACGGTCATGTGCGGGTACAGCGCGTAGTTCTGGAACACCATCGCGATGTCGCGGTCCTTGGGCGCCAGGTCGTTGACCACCTGGTCGCCGATGGAGATCTTGCCGCTGCTGATCTCCTCCAGCCCGGCGATCATCCGCAGCGCGGTGGACTTGCCGCAGCCCGACGGGCCGACCAGCACCATGAACTCGCCGTCGCGGATCTCCAGGTTCAGCCCGTTCACCGCCTTGACACCGCCGGCGTACACCTTGTCGACCCGGTCCAGCACGATCTTGGCCATCTCATCCCTCCGATGGAAACGTTTCCAGCCCATGCTCTCGATGTGGGCCCATTTCCATGAGGAGGATTAAAACTCATGGAAACGTTTCCAAGGCAAGGGTGCTCGTGGAAAAATCGGACGGTGACCAGCGAACGCGGATCAGCGACCATCAAGGACGTGGCGGCGGCGGCCGGCGTCGGCATCGCCACCGTCTCGCGGGTGTTCTCCGGCACCGGGGCGGTCAGCGAGCGCACCCGCGAGCGGGTGCTGGCCGCCGCCCGCGAGCTGGACTACCGGCCGAGCGCCCTCGGGCGCGGGCTGCGGCTGCGGCGCAGCGGCGGCATCGGGCTGGTGGTGCCCGACGTCACCGACCCGTTCTGCGCCGGGCTCATCGACGGCGTGCTGGCCTGCGCCCGCTCCCTCGGCGAGCACCTGGTGCTGGACGCCGCGCACGGCGACCCCGCCCGCGAGGCCGAGATCGTCGACCGGCTGGTCGAGCAGCGGCTGGCCGGCGTCATCGCCCTGCCCGCCGCGTCCGGGTCCGGTGCGGCCTGGCGGGCCGCGGTGCGCTCGGGCGCCCGCGTGGTGTTCGCCGACCGGGCGCTGCCCGGCCTGCACGAGCTCCCCGCCGTCCTGGCCGACGACCGCTCCGGCGTCCGGACGCTGGTGGAGTACCTGGTGGGGCTCGGGCACCGGCGCATCGCCTTCCTCGGCGCGGCCGCGCCCGGCGCCGCCGCCGGCGTGCGCGAGCGCGCGTTCCGCGACACTTTGGCCGAGCTGGGCGTCGCCGCCGACGAGGACCTCATCGTGTCCGCGCGGCCCGCCCGCGACTCCGCCTACGCCGCCGCGGCCGGCCTGCTGCAGCGGCGCACCGACGTCACCGCCGTGCTGGCCGCCGGGCACCTGCTCGGCGAGGCGGCCGTGCTGGTGGCCCGCGAACTGGACCTGCGGGTCCCCGCCGACGTGTCGATCGCGATGGTGGACGACGTGCCGTGGGCGGAGCTGTGCGACCCGCCGCTGACCGTGGTGGCGCGTCCGGCCCGCGACATCGGCTACCGCGCGTGCGAGATGCTGCTGCGCGACCGCCCGCTGCGCGCGGCCCGGCCCGTCCTGCTGCCGACCGAACTGGTGATCCGGGGCAGCTGCGGCCCGCCCCGCTCCCCGCGGACCGCCTCGTCCCGCGCGGCGGGGCGCTGAACCGCCCTGCGGCACGGGGCCGCGGGCCGATTCCGGTGCGGTCCGCTCGCCGAAGATTCTGCGGCGTGTCGCGCGGACACGCTAGATTTTCGGGGTGGAGGAGATCGATCGCCAGATCATGGGGTTGCTGGCCGACGACGGCCGGATGAGCTTCACCGACCTGGCCAAGGAGACCGGCCTTTCGGTGTCGGCGGTGCACCAGCGGGTGCGCCGGCTGCAGAAGCGCGGTGTGATCAAGGGGTTCACCGCGGTGCTCGACCACGAGCGGATCGGGCTGCCGATGACCGCGTTCGTGTCGATCAAACCGATCGACCCGTCGGCGCCCGACGACGCGCCCGAACGGCTGGCCCACCTGTCGGCCATCGAGGCGTGCCACTCGGTCGCGGGCGACGAGAGCTACATCCTCAAGGTCCGCGTCGGGTCGCCGAACGAGCTGGAGGATCTGCTCCAGAAGATCCGCGCCGCGGCCAACGTGGCCACCCGCACCACGGTCGTCCTCAGCACCCCCTGGGAGGGCCGCCGTCCCAAGCTGTGACGGCACCCGGCCCTCGTTTCCGCGGCCGCCGGTATTCCCCCCGGACACGACCGGCGGCCGCCCGGACCCCGCCCGGCCCGGTGAGACCGGGCGTGCCCCGCTCAGCCGCGGGGGGCGAACGCCTCCAGCGCCTCCCGGGCGACGGACATCGACCGCGCGGGATCGGCGTCCGGGCCGGTCAGATCCCGGTCGAAGTTCAGGTCCACGAACAGCTCGGTGACGCCGTGCGCGGCCAGCTCGGCCATGTCGCCGCGCACCTCCTCCGGCGAACCGGTCAGCGGACGGCGGTCCGGCAGGCCCGGCTCGCGCAGCCGGACGGCGCCCCGGCACACGATGCGCAGCGCGTCCGGATCGCGCCCCGCCTGCTCGGCGGCCTCGCGCACGACCCGGATGGACGCTCCGATGGCGGTCAGGTCGGCGCGGCTGGAGCTGACCCAGCCCGCGGCCAGCCGTCCGGCGCGGCGCAGCGCGGGCTCGGACGCCCCGCCGAGCAGCACCGGCGGCCCGGGGGTCTGCACCGGCTTGGGCTCCATCCGCACGGGCGGGAGCCGGTAGAACTCGCCGTCGAACCGGCTGACCTCGTCGCTCCACAGCGTGCGCAGCACGGTCAGGAACTCCTCGGCGCGCGCCCCGCGCCGCTCCATGGGCGCGCCCACGGCGGCGAACTCCTCCGGCATCCACCCCAGGCCCAGCCCCAGGTCGAGCCGCCCGCCCGACAGGCGGTCGAGCGTGGCGGCCTGCTTGGCGAGCAGGACGGGGGAGAGGAACGGCATGTTGACCACCGCCACGCCCAGGCGGACGCGATCGGTCTGCCCCGCCAGGTACGCCAGCGTCAGCAGCGGGTCGGGCACGTTGCGGTAGGTGAGGTCGGCGGAGTCCGCCGGGTTGAGCAGCCGCTGCAGCGTCCAGACCGAGTGGTAGCCGAGCTCCTCGGCCCGCCGCGCGACCTCGACCTGGTTGTGCGGCGTCGCCCATCCTCCCGACGCCGGCACCGCGAACCCGATCCGCACAGGCTGCTCCCTCCCGCTCGCTTCCCGTCTCCGGTGTTCCGGACGCGTTCCGCGTGCCCGGACAGGGCGACCCTACCGGGTGCCGAAATGCACCTTACTTTGTCAAGGCACGCGGCCTTGTGCACCGCGTAACCATTCCGTGGGAACGTGCCGGGAATCACCCCGGCATTCCTGTGATCAAGGGACCGGGGACCGGGCTACGCTGAAACCCGAGCGGCAAGGGAGGTGCGCGGTGAGGCAGGCGGCGGCGGACCTCGCGCAGGCGGTCAAGCCGAAACTGCGCGGCTGGCTGCACGCGGGGACGTTCCCTCTGGTGCTGGTGGCGGGGCTGCTGCTGGTCGCGCTCGGCCCCACCGTGGGCTCGCGGCTGTGCGCGGCGGTGTACGCGCTGACCTCGACGCTGCTGTTCGGGGTGTCCGCGGCCTACCACCGCGGCCGCTGGTCCGCACGCGTCGCGGACTGGCTGCGCCGCTTCGACCACGCCAACATCTACCTGATCATCGCCGGTACCTACACGCCGTTCGCCTACCTGATCCTGGAGGGCGCGGTACGGGCGATCGTGCTGTCGGTGGTGTGGGCGGGCGCCATCGCCGGGGTCCTGTTCCGCGTGCTGTGGATCCGCGCCCCGCGCTGGCTCTACACCGCCCTCTACATCGGCCTGGGCTGGGTGGCGGCCTTCTTCGTCCCGCAGTTCCTGGAGGGCACGGGCGTCACCGTCGCGATACTGGTGGCGCTGGGCGGTGTGCTGTACAGCATCGGCGGCCTCGTCTACGGCCTGCGCCGCCCCGACCCGTCCCCGCGCTGGTTCGGCTTCCACGAGGTGTTCCACGCCCTCACCGTGGCCGCCTACGTCCTGCAGTACATCGCGGTGTCGTTCGTCGTCTACCGCGCCGGCACGGTCTAGCGCCGCAGGCCGCCGAGGTGTTCGGCTGAGCGGTCGGGCCGCCCGCGGCTAGGCGGTCGGGGCGGCCACGATGAAGCTGGAATTGCCGAAGCCGATCTCGTCGCCGGGCCGCACCCGCGCGGGGCCGGTCAGCCGCCAGCCGTTGACCCGGGTGCCGTTCATCGAGCCCAGATCGGAGACCATCCAGCCGTCGTCGGCGCGGTAGATCTCGGCGTGGAACCGGGAGACGGTCAGGTCGGTGAGGATGAACTGGCACCCCGGGGCGCGGCCGATGAGCACCCGGGTGAGCCCGTTGCCCGGCAGGACGAACCGGGGCAGCCGGGGCGTCCGCCAGGCCGCCTCGAGCCGCGCGGTCACCTGCGACACCTGGGACACCAGCCCGGTCAGCCGGTCCACCATCCGGTTGCCGGTGGGCAGGTCGTGCACGATGTCGGCGAGCTCCGCCTGGCTGCGGGCGCGCAGCACCTGGTCGACGCGGCGTTCGAACGTCTCCTGGGACATCCGGCCCTCGGCCACGCGATCGCTGAGCACACGCAGCACCCGGTCGCGCTCCATATCGGACGCTCTCACCGGATATGAGGGCTGACCGTCCATAGCTGTGAGTATCCAGATCCCGTCGTCGCCTGTCCAGAAAAGCCCGCAAGCGAGGGAAGAAAGATCACTTTCGCCCCTCCTCGGCCTGTAGGACGACGTCTCCGGCGCTCGGGTTCGCGCCTTCGCGGGGCCGCCGCACGGCGCATCCCGGCCGTCGGGAGCGGGCGTCGGGACGGCCGTGCCGGATGCCGGGGGAGGGCGCGGCGTCCGGCACGGCCTTGCGGCGGTCCACATCGTCGCGGGGTGATCGAGGCGCCGGTGGTTGCGACGCGGTCGATCGCCCCCGGAGCAGGTTCCGGTCGCGCAACGGACCGGCCGGCCCACTGTGAACGCCGCGAGGCCGCCCGCCGGGGTGAGGGGCGGCGGCTGGGCGACCGGTCGAAAACCTAGCAGTACGCAGCGTCCGGAACCGGTTACATGAAGTAACAGCATGCATCTCCAAGGTGACAATGGGTCAACCTTCTGGACAGGTCATCCGCGACTCTCCGGAGGTGGCGGAGCCACGTGACCCGACGCCTGCGTGTTTCCACCTACGGACGACCCGTATACGGGCGGGTGCGTATGCCGGTTAAGGGATGTGAGGATCGCGGATCACCCGGAGGCCGACGTGCCGCGCGGGGGTCGGCGTTCGAAGGCGACCACGTCGGCCAGGACGCCGCCGCGCTCGGTCAGGCGCGCCGGCGACGGGCTGTCGTAGACGACGAGCAGCCGCAGCTCGGACGCGTCGGACTCGTCCAGGACGGCGATGCCCTCGGCGTGGTCGTCCCCCTGCCCGTGCGGCAGTTCGCCCAGCACTTCCAGGTCGGACGCGGGCACCACGCCGGGGGAGTCGGCGAGGGCCGCGCCGGGCCAGCGCACCACGCGCACCGGCCCGTCCAGGTCCATGCTCGGCCCGGTGAGCAGGAGCAGGTCGTCGCCGTGCGGGCACATGTCGCGCACCCCGAGCCCGTCCAGTTCGAGGAAGTGGGTGCGGTACGGCTCGCCGCCGTCGAGCGGGCGCGGGCGCAGCCGGTGCGGGTCGTCGGGATGCGTCTGCGGGCTGATCTCGATGACCGCGGCCCAGCCGCGCAGCACCGGGCCGCGCAGCCCCACGTACAGGCGGTCGCGGTGGGCGGCGACGCCCTCGATGTCGACGCCGTTGTCCTTGCCCGGCAGGTGCAGGAACGGCGCCAGGTGCGGGTCGTCGGCCAGCAGGTCGGTGATGGAGTCGCCGTGTCCGCCGAGGACGGCGGCGGTGCGCCCGCCGTCGCGCCGGACGGGCTCGGGCAGCCCGTCGGCGCCGGCGGCCAGGGGGATGCGGGCCAGGATGAAGCGGTTGTCCTCGCGGACGACGGTGGCCAGCCGCCTGCGGGCCTTGGCGGCCTTCTGCCCGTCCTTGATCTTCTTGCGCTTGAGGCTGTGCGAGCCGATCGCCCACAGCCAGCCGTCGGCGCGGGCCAGGCCCTCGATGTCGGCCTCCTCGCCGCGTCCGGCGGGCAGCGGGACCAGGTCGGCCAGGGGGACGGTGAGCTGGCCGTCGTAGCCGGTCACCCGCCCGTCGCCGGCCACCGTCGCCGTCAGCCGCTCGACGGTGGCGGTCTCGTCCCCGGCCACCCACAGGCAGCGGCCGTCCTGGCGGACGGCGGACAGGTTGGTATGCGTCCCGGCGTCCCGGCTCTCCCGCCCGAAGACAAGCTCGACCTGGCGTTCCACGACCATGCGCAGATGCCCCCACTCATCCGTTGTGACGTTATCGCCCGGGACCCCGTCCCGAGTGATCTCTCTCCGACGCCGCCGTGCCGCCCCTGGTTTCCCGGCCCGCCGCCGGTGTGACGCCCCACACCGCCCAAAAAAATCTACAATGTAAAGACGTTCGGTTTCAGCGACCCACCACACACAAGCGCACAAACCCACGAACAACCAACCCCACAACGACGTGAAACGGACCACGGCGAGGCGCGGGCGCTCGAGCAGGACGGCAAGCGCCGTGCGGGTGTAGGCGCGGCCGGCGCGGGGGCGCGACACGGCGGTTGCGGTCGTGAGCGGCCACGGCATGCTGAGCCCGAAGGGTCGCGCGGTGAAGGCGGCGGCGCAAACCATGACGCGGCCGGTCAGGTGGTAGAGGGGCCGGATGGCCGGCGGGGGCGCGGCACGACGTGGCGCAGTGCCGGGGGCGTCTCCGCCCCGGTGGCCGCCGGCTTCAGGGGCGGGCTGCGTCGATGCCGGGCCTGTAGGCGTCCGGTCCGGCCTGCCGGGCGCCTCGCGGAGGCGCGCCGGTGTGGCAGCGCGGCCACCTGTCTCGCCGCAACCTCCCCAGCGGCGCGAGGGCGGCGACCGGCGAGGCGGACCGGCCGGCCGTCGAGGGCGGGCTGCCAGAGGGCGGCTTGTGCGAGCAGGTGTGCCGGCAGGGGTGCGGGGCGGTCTCCCGTTCGGCGGTGTCGTTCGGGGTCAGTGGTCGCGCCACCAGTTCTGGCCGGACTCGGGGAGGGTGTAGATGGGGTCGTAGTACTCGTAGCGGCGGGTGAGGGCGTCAGGGTCGGCGGCCTCCAGGCCGGTGCGGTAGTTCTTGGTCCAGTAGGAGATGCCGCGTTCGCGGTCGTAGTCGGCGAGCTGGTGCACCCAGCGCTTGCCCACGTACGGCACGTCGCACACGATGCGGGGGGTGGCGAAGCCGGGCAGGTAGCCCATGATGGCGTGCTGCAGCCGCTGGGCCTCCCAGACCGCCAGCCGCCAGTGCTCGCTGAACGGGATCATGTCGCACATGTAGAGGTAGTAGGGCATGATCCCGGCCTCGTCGAGCAGGGCGAACGACAGGTCGAGCAGTGCGGCGGGGGAGTCGTTGACACCGCGCAGCAGCACCCCCTGGTTGCGGACGTCGCGGATGCCGGTGTCGAGCAGCCCGCGCGCCGCCCTGGCGACCAGCGGTGTGACGGACCGGGCGGCGTTGACATGGGTGTGGACGGCGATCTGCACGCCGCGCCGGTGCGCCTTGGCGGCGAGGCGTTCCATGCCCGCGCGGACGTCGTCCTGCAGCCAGTGCTGGGGCAGGCCCATGAGCGCCTTGGTGGCCAGGCGGATGTCGCGGATGCTGTCGATGTCCAGCAGGGCGTCGACGAAGGCTTCCAGGCGCGGCCAGGGGAGGTTGGCCACGTCGCCGCCGGAGACGACGACGTCGCGGACGCCGGGGGTGCGGCGCAGGTAGTCCAGCATGGCCCGGTGCCGGTCGGGCGGCCGGACGGTGAAGCGGTGCTTGTCGACGGCCGGGGTGGAGTTGCCGACCAGGTCCATGCGCGTGCAGTGGCCGCAGTACTGCGGGCAGGTGGGCAGCAGTTCGGCCAGGACCTTGGTGGGGTAGCGGTGCGTGAGGCCCTCGACGGCCCACATGTCGGCCTCGTGCAGGGAGTCGCGGGTGGCCCGGGGGTGGGACGGCCAGTCGGTGCGGCGGTCGCTGAACACCGGGATCATGTAGCGGCGGACCGGGTCGGCGTAGAACGCCTCGGTGGAGGCGGTGTCCATGGTGTTGAGCATCTGCGGCGTGACGAGCATCGACATGGTGGCGCGTTCGTCCTGGTCGCGTTGCAGGTCGGCGTAGAAGGACTCGTCGAGCAGGCCGCCCATCACCTGCCGCAGCTGGCGGATGTTCTTGACGCAGTGCGCGCGCTGCCACTGGGCCGACTCCCATTCGGCCGTGGTGACGTGCCGCCAGCCCGGGAGGCGGCGCCAGTCGGGTTCGACCAGGGGGCGGCGCCGGTAGGCGTAGGGCTGCTCGGCCGGCCCGCCGGCGCTGCGGGCGGTGTCCGGCTGGGAGTGCAGGGCAGTGGTCATCGTTGACCTCTCGCGACGTGCTGCGGACAAAATCTTGTATAAGACGGACGTTACGGGAAGACTTCCGGATAAACCAGTGCTGCCCGGGATAATCTACAGATTCGCATTCGGACAGGGAAGGCGAGGCGGGACAGAGATGAACGATCTTCGCAGCGGGCCCGAAAACTCTCGCGCCGCGTTGAGCGCCCAGGGCACGGCCGTGGCGGGGACGGCGGTGGGGTTGCACCGGGTGCTGGAGCCGCGCGGCGTGCTGCCGCAGGCCGCCCGCCGCCTGGACACCGATCCGCGCATCCGGCCGGACGAGGTGCGGGTGCGGGTGGAGCGGCTGAACCTGGACGCCGCGTCCTACCGGCAGTTGCGCACCGAGCACGGGGACGATGCCGAGGCGCTGCGCCGGGCCGTGCTGGAGATCGTGGCCGAGCGCGGCAAGATGCACAACCCGGTGACCGGCTCGGGCGGCATGCTCGTCGGCGTCGTCGACGAGGCCGGCCCCGCCTCGCCGCTCGGTCTGCGGCCGGGGGAGCGCATCGCCACGCTGGTGTCGCTGACGCTCACCCCGCTGGCGATCACCGACGGGCTGGCCCGGTGGGACGGCCGGTCCGAGCAGGTGCCGGCCGAGGGGCACGCCATCCTGTTCGCCCGATCCGCCGCCGCGGTGCTGCCCGACGACCTGCCGATGCCGCTGGCGCTGGCGGTGATGGACGTGTGCGGCGCGCCCGCGCTCACCCATCGCGTGGTGGCCGAGCGGGTCGGCAGGGGCGCGCCCCCGGCGGTGGCGGTGCTGGGCGGGGCGGGCAAGAGCGGGTCGCTGTCGCTGGCGGCGGCGCGGCGGGCGGGGGCGGCGCGCACGGTGGGACTGGTGCCCGATGAGGATGAGCGGCGGCGGCTGGAGTCCTCCGGGCTGGCCGACGCGGTGGTGGTGGCGGACGCGCGCGACCCCGTGGCGGTGGCGCAGGCGCTGGGGGAGCCCGCCGACGTGACGGTGGTGTGCGTGGACGTGCCCGGCTGCGAGCACGGGGCGATCCTGGGCACCGCGCCGGGCGGGACGGTGGTGTTCTTCTCGATGGCGACCTCGTTCCCGGCGGCGGCGCTGGGCGCCGAGGGGCTGGCCGCGGACGTCACGATGCTGATCGGCAACGGATTCGTGCCCGGGCACGCGCGGATGGCGCTGGAACTGGTGCGGTCGGTGCCCGGGGTTCGCGCGTTGTTCACCGCCCGGACGGGGGGTGATTCGGCACAATGACTCGGGTACGTCCGGTAGCGGCGGGGGGCGCCCGGGCCCGGACTCCGGGGAGGAGCGCGCCCCGGCGTTCGAGAGCAGAAAAGAGAACAGTAGATGGCGAGCATCACCCGGTCCCTGCGGGAGAAGGCCCCGCAGGAGCGGCAGCGGCAGATCGTCGACGTGCTGGTCGAGGCCTTCGCGGATCTGATGGAGCGCAGTCCCGCCGATTTCCGCCGCCGGTTCCGGAAGATGGCCGCCGACCCGTTCGCGTTCTACCGGGGCAGCGCCTGCCTGTTCTACGCCGACATCGTGCACGACGACGACCCGTGGGCCGACGAGCGCACCAGCCGGGTGTGGATCCAGGGCGACCTGCACGCGCAGAACTTCGGCACCTACATGAGCGACGACGGGGTGTTCGTCTTCGACGTCAACGACTTCGACGAGGCCTACGTCGGGCACTTCACCTGGGACGTCAAGCGGCTGGTGGCCAGCGTGGCGCTGCTGGCGTGGAGCAAGGCGATCTCCGACGCCGACATCCAGCGGATGATCGAGACGTATGTGCGCGCCTACGTCGACCAGGTGCGGTCCTTCGCCGAGCACGGCGACGACCAGGGCTTCGCGCTGACCCTGGACAACACCGACGGGCACGTGCGCCAGGTGCTGGTCTCGGCGCTGTCGTCGACCCGCATCGGGCTGCTGGAGGAGAAGACGGTCGTCGAGCGGCACGAGCGGCGCTTCCGCGAGGGGCCGGGGGTGCGGCGGCTGGACGAGGCGGAACGCGCCAAGGTCGAGCGGGCCTACGAGGAGTACCTGCGCACCATCCCCGAGGACAAGCGGTTCGGCAGCCTGACCTACCGGGTCAAGGACATCGTGGGCGCGTCGGGCTTCGGCATCGGGTCGGCCGGGCTGTCGGCCTACAACGTGCTGGTGGAGGGGCACACGCAGGCGCTGGAGAACGACGTCATCCTGTCGGTGAAGCAGGGGAACGTGGCCGCGCCCAGCCGGGTGGTGGACGACGAGCGCATCCGCGGCTACTTCCTGCACCACGGCCACCGCACGGCGGTGTCGCGGCGGGCGCTGCAGGCCAACACCGACCCGTGGCTGGGGTACACGCAGATCGACGGCGTGGGCTTCGTGGTGCAGGAGCTGTCGCCCTATGAGGAGGACCTGGACTGGTCGGGGCTGACCGAGCCGGAGGAGATGCTGCCGCTGCTGGACGACCTGGGCCGCGCCACCGCCAAGATCCACTGCGTGTCCGACACCGACTCCGACCACACGCTGGTCGACTTCCAGGTGGAGGAGGCCATCGCCAAGGTGATCGGCCCGGACGAGTCGGCGTTCGTGGCGGCGATGATCGAGTTCGGGATGGAGTACGCGGCGGTGGTGCGCGACGACCACCGGCTCTTCGTCGACGCGTTCCGCAACCACCAGATCCCGGGGCTGTGACCGGCCCCCGCGTCCGGCGTCCGGCCTTGCCGCCGGGGCGGCGCCGGGCGCGGGCGGCGGGCTGCGAGCGGAGCCGGCCATAGAGGTTCTTGCGCAATCAGGGTCTGATACCGGAGGATCTTCCGTAGATGTTCCGTTGAGACGGATGATTGCCGGTGGATCGGAGGACGGCGATGACGCCGCAGCCCAAGCTGGATCTCGATCCGGAGGCGGTGCGCACGGCCCGGCGGCTGGCCGCGCGCGCCGCCGAACCCATCATCGAGATGGCCCGGACCCATACCACGGTGTCGGTGGAGCGGGCGCTGCTGCGCCTGGCCGGGCTGGCGGGCGCCGACGCCGACGGCCGTCCCTGGGTCAACCACCTCGCCGACGCCGTGCGCGGCCAGGTCGGCCTCGAGCACGGCGTGGCGCTGCCGGTGTGGGACGCGCTGCTGACCGGCCCGCATGAGTCGCTGGCCGAGCTGGCGCGGGCCGCCGCCCGAGGCCGGGTCCGGTTCCGGCTGCCCGCCGGGGACGCGGCGCGGGCGGCGCGTGACGCGGCCCGCGCCGCCGCCCGCGCCGGCATCGACCGCATCGACGCCCGCCGCGCCGAACGCGACCGGCTGCTCGGGCAGGTCGGCGACCCGCCGCACCCGTGGATCTACCTGATCGTCGCCACCGGCGACATCTACGAGGACATCCCCCAGGCGCAGGCCGCCGCCCGGGAGGGCGCCGACGTGGTCGCGGTGATCCGCTCCACCGGGCAGTCGCTGCTGGACTACGTGCCCGAGGGCGCCACCCGCGAGGGCTACGCCGGGACCTACGCCACGCAGGAGAACTTCCGGCTGATGCGGGCCGCGCTCGACGAGGTGTCCCGCGAGCTGGGCCGGTACGTGCGGCTGACCAACTACGCCTCGGGCCTGTGCATGCCGGAGATCGCGACGCTGGCCGGGCTGGAACGCCTGGACATGATGCTCAACGACTGCATGTACGGCATCATCTTCCGCGACATCAACCCCCGCCGCACCTTCATCGACCAGCGGTTCTCCCGGCAGATCCACGCCCGCGCCGGCATCGTGGTCAACACCGGGGAGGACAACTACCTCACCACCGCCGACGCGGTCGACGCCGCGCACACGGTGATCGTCAGCCAGCTGCTCAACGAGCGGTTCGGGCACGAGGCGGGTCTGGCCGACGCCCAGCTCGGCCTCGGCCACGCCTTCGAGATCGACCCGTCGCTGCCGGGCTCGTTCCGCCTGGAACTGGCGCACGCCCAGCTGGTGCGCGAGCTGTTCCCCGACGCGCCGCTGAAGTACATGCCGCCCACCAAGCACATGACCGGCAACATCTTCGCCGGGTACCTGCTGGACGCCTTCTTCAACCTGGCCGGGGTGATGACCGGCCAGTCCATCATCCTCATCGGCATGATGACCGAGGGCATCCACACCCCCTGGCTGTCGGACCGCGACCTGGCGCTGGAGAACGTGCGCTACGTCCGCGACGCCTGCGGCGACCTGGCCGAGGACTTCGCCCCGCGCCCCGACGGGTTCATCGTGCAGCGGGCGCGGCGCGTGCTGGCCGAGGCGGTGGACCTGCTGGCCCGCATCGCCGACGACGGGCTGCTCAACGCCATCGCCGACGGCACGTTCGGCGTCACCCGCCGTCCCCCCGACGGCGGCAAGGGCCTGGACGGCGTCGTGGAACGCGCCGACGGCTACTTCAACCCCGCCATCGAGATCCTCGACACCGAGGACCCCCACGCCGCGGCGCGCGCGCAGGAGGAGGTGCCCGCATGACGGCCGCGACCCCCGGCTCCACCGCCGCCCGCACCCCCGCCGAGGCCGGAACCCGGCAGGTCATCCGCCCCTACGGCGACACCACCGGCGACGGCATGGTGCAGCTGTCGTTCACCCTTCCCGTGCCGGCGGGCGAACGCGCCGAGGCCGCCGCGCTGCAACTGGCCGCCAAGATGGGGCTGGACCCGGCCAGCGTGGTGCACGCCAAGGCGATGGGCCCCCACTTCACGTTCTTCATCGTCTATGGACGGGTCAGCCACCTCATCGACTACGCGGCCATCCCCGCCCCGCCCGAACGCGAGTACCCGCTGCTGAGCGCCCAGGAGGTCAACCTGGCGATCCGGTCGGCGCTGGGCCGCCGCCTGGTGGTGGTGGGCGCGTGCATCGGCACCGACGCCCACACCGTCGGCATCGACGCCATCCTCAACGTCAAGGGCTACGCGGGGGAGAAGGGCCTGGAGTACTACCGCGAGATCCACGTGGTCAACATGGGCGCCCAGGTCACCGTGGAGGAACTGGTGGCGCGCGCCAAGGCCGAGAACGCCGACGCGGTGCTGGTGTCCCAGGTCGTCACCCAGCGCAACGCGCACCTGCACAACACCAAGCAGATGGCCGCCGCGTTCCACGCCGAGTACCCCACCGCCGTGGCCGCGGGCATGGGGCGTCCGCTGCTGGTGGTGGGCG
Source organism: Actinomadura sp. NBRC 104425 (assembly GCF_030269545.1). GTDB lineage: Bacteria > Actinomycetota > Actinomycetes > Streptosporangiales > Streptosporangiaceae > Spirillospora > Spirillospora keratinilytica. Next base: position 86,619 of record NZ_BSTN01000005.1, read on the forward strand.
GCCCCCGCTTCGACACCGTCACCGCCGAGGAGCTGGGGGTGGACCGCATCTTCGGCAAGGGCACCACTCCGTCGGAGGTCGCCAGCTACCTCGTCCACGCCCTGCTCCCCCGGGAGGCCGCCCCGTGAGCGACCCGCGTCTGGGGCTCACCGTCACCCACCGCCGCTACGTCCCCTACGGGCACGCCCACTACGCCGGGAACCTGGTGGACGGGGCGTACGTGCTGGCGATGTTCGGGGACGTGGCCACCGAGGTGTGCATCCGCACCGACGGCGACGAGGGCCTGTTCGCCTCCTACTCCGACGTGCAGTTCCGCGCGCCCGTGCGGGCCGGCGACGTGCTGGAGGCCACCGCCACCGTCACCCGTGTCGGCACCCGCAGCCGCACCCTGGACTTCGAGGCGCGCGTGGTGTGCCGGGGCCGTCCCGACCAGGGTCCGTCGGCCGCCGAGGTGCTCGCGGAGCCGATCGTCGCGGTCACCGCGACCGGCACCGTCGTGGTGCCTCCGGCGGGCGCGTGACGGCCGGTTCGCGGCGGCCGGGGCGCGGCGCGGGGCGCCCCGAATCGGGCACCGGCGGCGGAACGGACGGGCGGCGCGATCTCCCCGCACCGTCGATCATGGCGCTGAGCTGGGATGACACGGAAACACCGCAGCGCATGCGGCGGTTGACACAGCTCGCGAAGCCGGTAGTTTGGCACCAGTCCAGCACGGGACTCACCGATCGGCCGCTCGATGGCGCCACCGGACACCGCGCCACGACGGGGACGAGCGCGGATCGCACACCGATCGCTCCTCGCCTCCGTCCCGAGCCAGGTGCGTTGCCCGGGTGCCGCGCCCGGCGGGGCCGCCCGATCGGTCGGGGGCTTGGACCCGGGAAGGGCCCGGACATCCAGTAGAAAACGGAGCTTTCGTTCTCACCGCCTGTGGGACGACTCCGGCCCGAGGGATGTCGCGGGCCCTCCTCCGTGCCCCCGCCCTCTCGCCTTCCGACCCGCCTGCGCACGCTCCCCCGCACCCCCGCCAGCGGGCGGATGAACACTACGGCTTCCCTCACTCGGTGCGTTTCCGGCATAAAGGGGATCGCGCCCGGTCGCCACCGCCCCGGCGGCCCGGTACCGTTCGGCCAGGGGAACAGCACGAGCGGAGGAGCGTGCCGGTGGCGCAGGAGACTCTCCCGGAACAGCCCGCAGCGGCCGACGCGGCGGGCACGGCCGGGACGGCCGAGGCGGACGCCGCGCGCACGGCACGCCCGGCCTGGTCGGTCCGGCTGCGCCGCGGCGGGCGGGCCGGCTGGCCCCGCATCCTGCTGGCGCCGGCCGGCGGCCTGATCCTGTGGCTTGCGTTCCCGTCCGCCGACCTGCCCCCGCTGGCGCTCGTCGGCGTCGCCCTGCTGACCCTGGCGCTGCGCGGCCTGCCCGCCCGCACCGGCGCCTGGCTGGGGTTCGTCGGCGGCGTGGCGTTCTTCGTCCCGGTGCTGGAGGGCGTCCGGCCCGTCGGCCCGGACGCGTGGATCGCGCTCAGCCTGATCGAGGCGCTGTACTGGGCGCCCATGGGCGCGGGAATCGCCCTGGTCACCCGCCTGCCCGGCTGGCCGGTCTGGACCGCCGCGCTGTGGGTGGCCCAGGAGGCGGTCCGCGGACGCGTCCCGTTCGGCGGCTTCCCCTGGGCGCGGCTGGCGTTCAGCCAGACCGCCTCCCCCTTCACGCCGTGGGCGGCGGTCGGCGGCGCGCCGCTGGTGACCTTCCTGACCGCCCTGGTCGGCGCGCTGGCCGCCTACGCCGTCGTCGCGGCCGCCCGGGCGCGCCGCGGCCTGCGCCTGCACCGCGCCGCGGCCCGGCCCCTGGCCGTCGCCCTGGCCGTGTCGGCCGCCGTCGTGGGCGGCGCGTTCCTCATCCCGACGCCCACAGACGGAAAACCGGTCACCGTCGCCGTCATCCAGGGCAACGTCCCCCGGCTCGGCCTGGACTTCCTGGGGCAGCGCAGGGCCGTCCTGGACAACCATGTGCGCCGCACCCACGAGCTGGCCGCCCGCGTGCGCGCCGGGCAGCTGCCCCGCCCCGAACTGGTGGTGTGGCCCGAGAACGCCAGCGACCTGGACCCCTTCGCCGAACCCGACGCCTACGCCGCCATCGACGGCGCCGTCAAGGACATCGGCGTGCCCGTGCTCGTCGGCGCCCTGGTCGACACCCCCGACGGGCAGAAGGTGGAGAACCGCGGCATCGTCTGGGACCCCCGCGCCGGCCCCGGCGACTACTACGTCAAGCGGCACCCCGTCCCGTTCGGCGAGTACCTGCCGTTCCGCTCCCTGCTCACCAAGCTGATCACCCGGTTCGAGCGCATCCCCCGCGACTTCGCCAAGGGCACCCGCTCGGGCGTGCTGCGCCTCGGGCCGACCACGATCGGCGACGTCATCTGCTTCGAGGTCGCCTACGACAAGGAGGTCCGCGACGTGTCCGCGGGCTCCCTGCTGGTCGTGCAGACCAACAACGCCACCTACGGGCGCACCAGCCTGCCCCCGCAGCAGATCGCGATGTCCCGGCTGCGGGCGGTCGAACATGGCCGTACGATCTTGGTTGCGGCGACCAGCGGCATCAGCGCGGTCGTCGCCCCGGACGGCCGGATGATCTACCGGTCGCGGGAGTTCGTCCCCGACATGCATGTCGCCGCCGTGCCGGCGCGCACGTCGCGGACGGTGGCCGACCGACTGGGCGCGGCGCCCGAATGGGCGCTTGTGCTCCTGGCCGCGGGGGCGGTCGCGGCGGCCGCGAGGGCAACCGCCGGACAAGACGAGGGGAATTGACGCCGATGGAGATCCCAGCCGAGCTCGGTCGGGTGCTGGTCATCGTGCCCACCTACAACGAGCGCGACAACATCGAGCGGCTGGTCGGCCGGGTGCGCAAGGCCGTGCCGTCGGTGGACGTGCTGGTGGTCGACGACAACAGCCCGGACGGCACCGGCGAGGTCGCCGACGCCATGGCCGCGGCCGACGACCAGATCAAGGTGCTGCACCGCACCGCCAAGAACGGTCTGGGCGCCGCCTACATCGCCGGGTTCCGCTGGGCCCTGGACCACGGCTACGACGTCATGGTCGAGATGGACGCCGACGGCTCCCACCAGCCCGAGGAGCTGCCCCGGCTGCTCGGCGCCCTGACCGACGCCGACCTGGTGATCGGCGCCCGCTGGGTGCCCGGCGGCCAGGTCCGCAACTGGCCGCTGCGCCGCGAGGTGCTCTCCCGCGGCGCCAACACCTACGCCCGGCTCATGCTCGGCCTGCCGCTGCACGACTCCACCGGCGGGTACCGCGCCTTCCGCGCCGCCACCCTGGAGAAGATCGGCCTGGACGGCGTCGACTCCCGCGGCTACGTCTTCCAGATCGACCTGGCGCTGCGCGCGCTGCGCGAGGGGCTGCGGGTCGTGGAGGTCCCCATCACCTTCGTCGAACGCACCCACGGCGCCAGCAAGATGAACCGCGACATCATGGTCGAGGCCATGTGGCGGATCACCCAGTGGGGCACCAGCACGCGCCTGCGCAAGCGCCGCCCGCCCCGCTGACCCGCACCCCCGCCCATCACGGCCGCATCCGGCCCGCCTCGGGGAGACCCGGCCGGCGGGTGCGGCCGCCGCGTGGAAACGTTCGCCGCCGCCCCGGCGTTGACACAGGTGAAGGGCCGACCGCCTAGCTGAAGATGGAGCCATGCTGCCGCTCGTACTGGTTCTGGCGTTCCTGCTGCTGCCGATCCTGGAGATCTACCTGATCGTCCAGGCGGTGCAGGCGATCGGCCCCTGGTGGGCGGTCGCGCTGCTGGCGGCCGGCAGCCTGCTCGGCGGCTGGATCGTCCGCCGCGAGGGACGGCGCGCCTGGCGGGACCTGCAGGAGACCCTGGGCCGCGGCCGCGCGCCGGGCCGCGAACCCGCCGACACCGCGCTGATCCTCATCGGCGGCATGCTGCTGCTCGTCCCCGGATTCCTCACCGACGTGCTCGGCCTGGCGTTCGTGCTGCCGGTCACCCGGCCGCTGCTGCGGCGGCTGCTCGCCGCCCGCGTCGCCCGCCGCGTCCGGGCCGCCGGCGTCCGGGCCGCCGGCGTCCGGACCGTCCCCCCGCCGGGGATGGACGAGGCGTTCGGCCCCTTCGGCATCCGCGACCCGTTCGGCAGCGGTGGCACCGGCGGCACGCCGACGGGAACGGTGGTGCCGGGGGAGGTCATCAAGGACGACGGCGGCAGCGGCGAGATCAACGTTCGCGGCGGGCGCTGACGGCTCTGAGGCGAGCATCCGAGGGACGACCGAGGGGAGCGCCGATGTGCCGCCGGCAGAGGCGAGACCAGGTCTGCAAGCGCGGTCGGGGGACGCGGCCGCGGATCCGTGCCGTCGCCGGTGTGACGGCACGGACCGCATCCGAGCCGGAACGGGGTCAGGCCGTCTTTCTGCGGCCCGCCCGCAGGATAGCCAGCCGCTCGGCCAGGACCTCCTCAAGGTCCTCGACCGTGCGGCGCTCCATCAGCATGTCCCAGTGGGTGCGCGGCGGCTTGCCCTTCTTCGCCTGCGGCGCCTCACCGTCGACCCGCAGCGCCGTCACGCCGCAGTTGCGGCATTCCCAGGTCATCGGCACTTCGGCCTCGGCGGCGAGCGTCACGGTGAACCGGTGCCCCCGGGAGCAGGTGTAGTCCACCTCCTGACGGGGAGCAAGATCGGTATTGCGATCGTTCTCGTAGCTCGTCGCTCCGAGTCGAGTGCCGCGAAGTGCGCGCTCGGCCATCGTCACGTGCCTCCCAGACGGCTTGCGGTCTCGTCCTAGCCAACGCTGCTGACCGTGACAAGATTCCCGTCGCGGGGCCGTTCCAACCCTGCTCTATCCGGTCAGCCGGGCCGCCCGGCAGAAACGTTCGGCCCGGCGGGCGCCCCCGCACCCGGCCGGCCGCGCGTGGTCAGCACATGATCGACCAGCCCGTACTCCAGCGCCTCGGCGGCGGTGAAGTACCGCTCGCGCGCGATGTCCTCGCTCACCCGCGCCGGGTCCCGGCCGGTGGCCTCGCCCAGGATCTCCGCCATCCGCTCCCACAGCCGGTTGATCTCCCGCGCCTGGACCTCCAGGTCGGCGGACGGCCCGCGGGACACCTCGACCGCCGGCTGGTGCAGCAGGATCCGCGAGCTGACCAGCGCCGCCCGCCGTCCCGGGGCCCCGGCGGCCAGCAGCACCGCCGCCGCTGCCCCCGCCTGCCCCACACAGGTGGTCTCCACCTGCGGGCGGATGTAGCGCATGGTGTCCAGCACCGCCATCATCGCCGTCAGGGAACCGCCGGGCGAGTTGATGTACAGGCTGATGGGACGGTCGGGGTCCATGCCCTCCAGCGCCAGCAGCTGCGCGGTGACGTCGTTGGCGGCGGTGTCGTCGACCGGTGCGCCCAGGAACACGATCCGGTCCTCGAACAGCTTGTTGTACGGGCTCATCTCCTTGTGGCCGTACGCGGTGCGCTCGACGAACGAGGGGACCACGTACCGGCCCTCGGCCCGCGGCAGGCGCCCCATCACGCGTCCACCCGGTCGGTGCTGTCGACGACGCGGTCGACGAACCCGTACTCCAACGCCTGCTCGGCGGTGAACCAGCGGTCCCGGTCGGAGTCGGCCTCGATGCGCTCCAGCGGCTGCCCGGTGTGCCGGGCGTGCAGTTCGGCCAGCACGCGCTTGAGGTAGACCGACTGCTCGGCCTGGATCTTGATGTCGGACGCGGTGCCGCCGATGCCGCCGTGCGGCTGGTGCATCATCACCCGCGCGTGCCGCAGCGCGTACCGCTTGCCCGGGGCGCCCGCGCACAGCAGCGTCTGCGCCATGGACGCCGCCAGGCCCAGCGCGACGGTGGCCACGTCGTTGGGCACGAACTGCATCATGTCGTAGATCGCCATCCCGGCGTCGACCACGCCGCCGGGGGAGTTGATGTAGACGGTGATGTCGCGGTGCGGGTCCTGCGCCGCCAGCAGCAGCAGTTGGGCGCAGACCCGGTTGGCCAGGTCGTCGTCGATCTCCTTGTCGAGGAGCACGATCCGCTGGTCGAGCAGCCGGTGCATCAGCTGCTCCTGCCCCAGCCGCGCCGGCACGTCCACCGCCGCTTCGCTCCTGCCCACGTACGTCGCCGGGCCGGACCGCTCCTCGCCGAAGCCCTGCCGGAGCCCTTCGCGCATGAACCCTCCCGACATCATCTGTACGTTCGGTACGTACTGTACATTTCAACCCGGGAGCCTACGTCGGCGGCGCCCGGGATGACAGGGGAGTTCGCCGTAAGATGAACACGTGGAGAAGCCGGTGACGGAGGCACGCGCGGAGTTCGCCGACCTGGTGAACCGGGTCGCCTACTCCGGGGAGCGAATCGCGCTCACCCGGCGGGGGAAGGTCATGGCGGCCCTGGTGTCGGCCGAGGACCTCGAACTGCTGGAGAGCCTGCGGGAAGGGCGCCTCCACCTCATCCAGACCGGCTCGTCCGGCGTGGAGGAGCGCCCGGAGCCGCAGCCCGCGCCCCCGCCCCACCAGGCCCCGCTGCGCATCGCCGCCCAGTACCGCCCTCCCGGCCCCGGCGGCCCTCAGCGCCCCGGCTTCACCCCCTGAGCCGTTCCTCGCCACGACCGTCGATCCGGGCGGCCTGGTGTCCGTCCCGCTGCCGGTGGTCGATGTCAACGGTCTCACACCGGGAGCGGGCGCCCTGGTCATGATCCCGGCGGGGATCGCCGTCGCCGTCCTGGCGCCGCCGTCCTGGCGCCGCCGTTCTGTCGCCGCCGGCCGGGCGCATCGCCGACCGTCGCCGGCACCCGGTCCCCGGTGCCGGCGGGCCTTGCGGCCATGGGGCTGTTCGCCCTGCTCCTGTCGGTGTTCGCGGGCACCGGGTCGCCGGTCCCCGCCGCGGCCGGGATGCTCGGTCTCGGCGTCGGCTTCATCTTCGTGCTGACACCGGTCATCAGCGCCGCGGCCGGCGCGCTGCCGCCCGACCAGGTCGGCGCCGGCCCGGAGATTCTGCAGGGCGCCCGGTTCCTCGGCGCCGGCGCGGGCCCGGCCCTGTTCGGGGTGCCGGTGACCGCCGGGCGGCACGCCGGCGGCGCGGTCAACCCCGTGCACTCCGGTCAGGCCGGCGCCGCCTTCTCCGGCGCCTTTCTGACCATGGCCGCGGTCGTCGCCCTCGCGCTGGCCGTCGCCTCCCGGATGCGTCCCGCTGCGGCCCGCGCCGCCGTGCGGTCCCGCGACGCGCAGCGAGCCGGCTGGGAAACGGCCCGGCGGCGCCCGCCGGGCGAGCGGGCTCCGCCGGGTGGGGAGCAACCGGGATAATGCACCCATGGACCATCGGGCTGAAGCGGACGACGCGGCGGACGCCGGTGAGCCGGCGGTCGATCCGCGCGGCGAGCTCGGCGCGTTCCTGCGCAGCCGCCGGGCCCGGGTGAAGCCGGCCGACGTCGGGCTGCCGTCCGGCGGGCGGCACCGGCGGGTGCCGGGGCTGCGCCGCGAGGAGCTGGCGCAGCTCGCCGGGGTGTCGGTCGCCTACCTGACGCGTCTGGAGCAGGGCCGGGGCAACGACGTGTCCTTCGAGGTGCTCGACGCCATCGCCCGGGCCCTGCGGCTGACGGACGCCGAACACGCGCACCTGACGCATCTGGTGAAGTGCCGGCGCCGGCACGGGGACGCGCCGCCCCAGCGGGACCGGGTGCGCCCCGCACTGCGGGACATGCTGGCCTCCCTGGAGACGGTGCCCGCCTACGTGACCGGGCGCCGCACCGACATCCTCGCCTGGAACCCGATGGCGGCGGCCGTGTTCGGCGACTGGGGCCGGCTGCCCCTCTGCGAGCGCAACTGGGCCCGGCTGGTGTTCCTGCGGCCCGGCCATCGGCGCCTGTTCGTGGACTGGGAGGCGGTGGCGGCGGACGTCGTCGGCGCGCTGCGCCTGTACGCGGGGTGCCGGCCGGACGATCCCCGGCTCGCGGCGCTGGTGGGCGATCTGTCGGCGCGCAGCGCGGAGTTTTGCGGCCTGTGGGCCCGCCACGACGTCAGGAAGAGCAGCCACGGCGTGCGGCGGCTGCGCCATCCGCTGGCGGGCGACCTCGCCCTGTCGTTCGAGTCGTTCCGGCTGCCCGACGACGACGAGCAGGTCCTGACCGTCTACCACGCCCCCGCCGGGTCGGCGGCGGTGGAGAGCCTGCGGCTGCTGGCCGACCGGGCCGCGGACGCCGCCGCCACCGGCTGACCGGGGGCCGGCGGGCTTTCAGCGGCCGTCGGGCGAGGCGGGGACGGGCCGCCACAGGCCGCGGGCGGCCATGACGTCGCGCAGGGCGATCAGGTCGTCGGTCATGATGCCGTCGACGCCCAGGTCGAGGAGGCGTTCCATCTCGGCGCGGCGGTTGACGGTCCAGGCGTGCACCTGCAGGCCCAGTTCGTGGGCCTGGGCGACGAACGACTCGGTGACGAACGGGACGGGCCCCAGCCCGTAGGGGACCTGGGCGCAGGCGACACCGGTGGCGGCCAGGCGCACGAGCTTGGCGGCGGGGCCGCCGTAGGACTTGGCGCGCAGCGCCATGACGCCGCGGGGGCCGAGCGCCATGCACACCTCCTTGTCGGTGAACAGCGGCAGGCGGGCGCGCATCTGCGCGAGCCTGCGCGTGGAGAAGGAGGTGATGCACACCCGGTCCCAGGCCTTGGTGCGGTGCAGGACGCGGGCGAGGGGGCCGATGACGGGGGCGTCCTTGAGGTCGATGTTGAAGCGGGCGTCGGGGAAGGAGCCGAGCAGGTCGTCCAGGCGGGGGATGGGCTCGGTGCCGTGGATGCGGGCCTTGGCGACCTCGGCGTAGGGGAGGCGGGCGATGGCGCCGCGGCGGTCGGTGACGCGGTCGAGGGTGCGGTCGTGGAAGGCGACGACGACGCCGTCGGCGGTGGCGTGCGCGTCGGTCTCCAGGTAGCGGTAGCCGAGGTCGACGGCGCGCTGGAAGGCGGCCATGGAGTTCTCGGGACGGCCGGCGGCCCCGCCGCGGTGGGCGAAGGCGATGGGGCCGTCGTGGTCGAGGAATGCGTAGCTGCGCCGCACGTCCCGATTATCGCCGTGCGGCGCGGCCGCAGGCGATCTTCACCGTCCCGGGGTGTCGCCTTACTTTGTCAAGGCGTGGGGTCGTGAGCCCATTCGCGGCGGCGCGCCTCGGCCAGGGCGATGGCCGTGGCGACGGCGACGTTGAGGGAGCCGACGCGGCCGATCTGGGGGATGTAGGCGACGGCGTCGGCGGCGGCCAGCAGGGCGGGGGAGCAGCCGTGGTCCTCGCCGCCCACGGCCAGGCACACGTCTCCGTCGAGCGGGGCCTCGTGCAGGGGCTGGGCGTCGCCGGTGAGTTCGATCGCGACCAGGCGCAGGCCGGCCTCGCGCACGGCGGCGGCGGCCTGGGCGGCGGTTCCCGCGTGCTCCCAGGGGACGAACCGTTCGCTGCCCAGGGCGGTCTTGCCGACGCCGCGGTGGTCGGGGGTGGTGGCGTTGCCGGCCAGCCAGAGGTGCTCGACGCCGAAGGCTGCGGCGCTGCGCAGGATGGAGCCGATGTTGAACGGCTGGGTGACCGACTCGACCAGCAGCCCCAGGCGCGCGTCGGTGCGGCGGCGCCAGTCGCGGTTGAGGCGCTTGACGTCGGTGGGGCGCAGCTGCCGGCGGGCCGGTGCGGCGGTGCGCGGCTTGCTCATGGCGTTCGGCCTTCCTGCGTTCGGGCGGACACGGCGAGGACCCGGTAGGCGGAGCGGGAGGCGATCCGCTCGGTGGGGAAGCCCTGGTCGTTCAGCCAGCGCTGCAGGGAGTCCGAGCCGAGGTGCTTTTGGACGACCAGGTGGGCGCGGCCGCCGGGGGTGAGGCGGGGCAGCCAGGCGAGCAGCAGGTCGTGCAGGGCCTTCTTGCCGATGCGGATCGGCGGGTTGGACCAGATCGCGTCGAAGCGGAGCCCGGGATCGGTCTCGTCCGCCAAGCAGAACCTTACATTGTCAAGGCCCGCGGTTGTGGCATTCTGCTCAGCCAGCTCCAAAGCCCTGCGATTCACATCCACCCCCCACACGATCGCCTGGGGCGAACGGGTCGCCAGGGTGAGCGCGATGGGGCCGTAGCCGCAGCCCAGGTCCAGGAGGGTGCCGGCAGCCGGGGGAGGCGGCGCGGTCTCCAGCAGGATGCGCGTACCGGGGTCGATGCGGTCGGGCGAGAACATGCCGCTGTCGGTTGCGAGCCGCAGGTGCAGGTCGGGCAGGACGAGATCGACGGTGCGGCGGCGGCTGGGCGCCTCGGGCCGCGAGGCGAAGTAGTGTTCCCCCACGTCGGCCGACCGTACCAGCGTTGCGGGACGGCCGCGCACGGCGGGCGTCCCGCCGGAGCGCACGGGACCGCCGTGCCGGACGGGGCGGGGCCGTCAGGGCAGGCGGGAGAACCAGAGCAGGGATGTGCCGCCGGCGGCGAGGGCGAACAGCAGGGCGATGCCGGTGAATCGGGCCGAGACGTCGCGGTGCTCGATCTTCCAGCCGAGCGAGCTGCCGATGTTGGCGTAGACCTCCGACAGCTGGTCGGCGTCGGCGGCCTCGTAGGCCTTGCCCTGGGTGTTCTCGGCGAGCATGCGCAGGGTCTCCTTGTTGACCGAGACGCTGGTGGTCTCGCCTTCGATGTCGACGGTGCCGTAGGGGGTGCCGAAGGCGATGGTGGAAACCGGGACGTTCGCGGCGCGGGAGGCGTCGATGGCCTCGGGAACGGTGCGGCCGGTGGTGTTGTCGCCGTCGGACAGCAGCACGATGTGGGCGGGCGGCGGGTCGCCCTGGCTGGCCTGGGCGTCGAAGGAGCGGACGGCCTGCAGGGAGGTGAAGACGGCCTCGCCGATGGCGGTGCGCTTGGCCAGGACGAGCTGGTCGATGGAGGCGATGGCGGCCTCGCGGTCGGTGGAGGGGGCGGCGACGAGGTTGGCGCTGCCGGCGAAGGAGACGACGCCGACGTTGAAACGGCTGGGCAGGTCGCGGATGAACTTCTTGGCGGCGGCCTTGGCGGCCTCGAAGCGGGTGGGGGCGACGTCGCGGGCCATCATCGACAGGGAGACGTCGACGGCGACCAGGACGGTGGCGCGGTCGCGGGGGACCTTGACGCCGGTGGCGGGGCGGGCGAAGCCGATCATCATCAGCAGGATCATGCTGAGGAACAGGCCGGCGGCGACGTGGCGGCGCCAGCCGGGGCGGCGGGGGGCGACCTGGCTGAGCAGGGCCAGGTTGGTGAAGCGGACGGTGTGCCGGCGGCGGCGCAGCTGTACGAGCACGTAGGCGGCGGCGAGCACCGGGAGCAGCGCCAGCAGCCAGAGGCGTTCGGGTGACAGGAAGGTCATGGGCGCACCCCCTGGGCGGCGACGGCGCGTCCGGCGGCGCGGCGTTGGCGCAGCGCGAAGCGGGCGATGTCGGTGATCCAGTCGCGGTCGGTGCGGAGGATGAGGTGGTGGGCGCCGCAGCGGCGGAGGGCGTCGCGGGTGCGTCGGCGTTGGGCTGCGGCGGCCTGTGCGTAGCGTTGGCGGGTGCGTCGGTTGAGCACGATCTCGTGGACGGTTCCGGTTTCCGGGTCGGTCATTTCGACCAGGCCGACGTCGGGGAGGTCGAGTTCGCGGGGGTCGATGATCTCGACGGCGAGGACCTGGTGGCGGGCGGCGAGGCGGCGGAGAGGGCGTTCCCAGGCGGGGTGGGGGTTGTGAAGTGCGGGGTCGGTGGGGTCGAGGAAGTCGGAGACGATGACGCGCAGGCCGCGGCGGGTCTGGCCGCGGTGCAGGGCGGTGATGGCCTGGGCGAGGTCGGGGGTTGGGGTGTGGGGGTGGGTGTCGGCGGTGGGGGTGGGTGTGTCGAGGATGCCTTGCAGGAGGGTGTACATGGCGGCTTTGCCGGTGCGGGCGGGCCAGCGGCGCAGGCCGCCGGGGCCGAGGAGGTAGGCGCCGACGCGGTCGCCGAGGCGGACGGTGAGGAAGCCGACGGCGGCGAGGGCGGCGACGGCGAGGTCGCGTTTGAGGAGGGTGGTGGTGCCGAACTGCATGCTGGGGCTGAGGTCGGTGAGGGCCCAGAGGTGCAGTTCGTGGTCGGCGATGAGGTCGCGGACGTGGGGGGTGGTGGTGCGGGCGGTGACGGCCCAGTCCATGTGGCGGACGTCGTCTTCGCCGGGTTGGTAGAGGCGGGCTTCGGCGAGTTCGGTGCCGGGGCCGGGGAGCAGGCCCATGTGTTCGCCGTGCAGGAGGCCGTCGAGGCGTCGGGTGACGGCGAGTTCGAGGCGGCGGAGGGTGCGTTCGGGGGCGAGGGCGGCGAGTTTGTCGGTGCGGCGTGGGCGGGCGGGGGTGTCGGCGGGCGGGTGGAAGGCAGGCTGGGGCGCCGGGGAGGCTTTGTGCGGGGTGCCCCGGTGGGGGTGGGGTGCGGGTGCGGTCATGCGCTCACCGCGGCGCCGTGGTTCCAGACGACGCGGGGTGGGGGGACGGCGGCGAGGATCTGTGCGACGACTTCGTTGGTGTCGACGCCGTCGGCGAGGGCGTCGAAGGTGAGGACGATGCGGTGGGCCATGACGTCGCGGGCGACGGCGCGGACGTCGTCGGGGAGGACGTAGTCGCGTCCGTTGATGAGGGCGAGGGCGCGGGCGGCGGCGACGAGGCCGAGGGTGGCGCGGGGGCTGGCGCCGATTTCGATGACCTGGCGGAGGTCGGGGAGGCGGTACTGGTCGGGTTCGCGGGTGGCCATGACGAGGCGGACGATGTAGTCGGCGACCAGTTCGTGGACGGAGACTTCTGCGGCGGCGCGTTGGAGGGCGGTGAGGCGGTCGGGGGCGAGGACGGGGGTGGCTTCGGGTGGGTCGACGCTCATGCGTTGCAGGATCTGCAGTTCTTCGTGGGCGCCGGGGTAGCGGACGTCGATCTTCATGAGGAAGCGGTCGCGCTGGGCTTCGGGGAGGGGGTAGACGCCTTCGGATTCGATGGGGTTCTGGGTGGCCAGGACGATGAACGGCTGGGGGAGGGGGTAGGTGTTGCCGCCGAGGGAGACCTGGCGTTCGGCCATGACTTCCAGGAGGGCGGATTGGACTTTGGCGGGGGCGCGGTTGATTTCGTCGGCGAGGACGAAGTTGGCGAAGACGGGGCCGAGTTCGACGTCGAACTGTTCGGTGGAGGGGTGGTAGATGCGGGTGCCGACGATGTCGGAGGGGACGAGGTCGGGGGTGAATTGGAGGCGGGCGAAGGTGCCGCCGACGACGCGGGCGAGGGTGGAGACGGCGAGGGTCTTGGCGACGCCGGGGACGCCTTCGAGGAGGCAGTGGCCTTTGGCGAGGAGGGCGACGACCATACGCTCGACCATGTGGTCTTGGCCGACGATGACCTTTTTGACCTCGCTCACGGTCTGCTGGAGGAGGGTCGCGGCCTGGTCGACATCGTGGGCGGCGGTGGTCATTGGGCGTCCTCACTGTCCTCGGAGTGGTTCCGCGGGGAGCGGCCGGGCGCTCCTTTCGACCCTACGCGATCACGTTTGCGGGGGTGTGCGGGACATGCGGGTGTGGTGGGGTCTGGTGGTGGGTGTGGGTTGTTAGTCTGGCGGCCATGTCGAGGCCGCTGCCATCGGGTGATCCTGTTCAGCTTGGGCCGTATCGGTTGTCGGCGCGGTTGGCGGAGACGTCTGCCGGGGTGGTGTATCTGGGGGTGGATGCCGAGGGGCGGCAGGCGAGTGTGGCGGTGTTGAACCGCGGGGCTGCGGGGGATGCGGCGGCGCGGGATCGTTTTCGTGCGGCGATCGAGGCTGCGTGGCCGGGGTCGGGGGCGCAGGCCGGTGAGGGGGATGGGGATGCGGCGCCGGTGGTGGCGGCGCAGCCGGATGGGGTGGCGCCGTGGGTGGCGACGCGGTATGACGCGGACCGTCCTGATCGTGTGGGGGCAGAGCGGTTTTTGGATTCTGTGTTGTTGCGGGGGTCTTTCGGGGGGCGGTGGAATGGGCGGCGTCGGGGTCCGCAGTTTCAGCCGTATTGGTTGGGGGCGGGGGAGCCTGCGTTGGGGCAGGTGTCGGCTGGTCCGGTGGGGGTGGTGCCGGGGCGGCGTTCGGATCGGCCGTTGGTTGCGGCGATTGTGACGTTGGTGGCGGTTTTGGGGTTGTTGGGGTTGTTGCTGGTGGTGTTGTTTGCGTGTCAGCCGCGGGTGAGTGAGCCGCCGGTGGCGCCGCAGGATCCGCCGTCGCCGTCGGTGTCGCCTTCGCTGGTGCCGCCGCCGACGGAGGCGCCGCGCCCGTCGCCGAGTGCGACGTCTCCGTCGCCGTCTTCGCCGTCGCCGGGGCCGTCGGACGGTGGTGAGGGGGAGGACGGCGGCCCGGTGTGAGCGGGGTGGTGGTCCCGGCGGTGGTCAGGTGAGGAGGCGGTTGCGCAGGGCGGCGGTGTCGTCGCTGGTCCAGCCGTGTTGGGCGAGCCATTCCAGCGTGCCGCCGAATTCCTCGTCCACGCGTGCCAGGAATTTCTCCATGATGGCGGCGTGGGGTTGGTGGGTGTGGGCGGGGCGGGAGTCGAGGTCGGCGGCGTAGGTGTCGCTGGCTCGCAGTCGGGCCAGGATCGCTTCCAGGCGTTCGCCGGTCATGGCGTAGTCGGCGACGATGGCTTCGCGTGTCACCTGGGCCACTTCGAGGGCGAGTGCGCAGACGACGCCGGTGCGGTCTTTGCCTGCGGCGCAGTGGACGAGTGCGGCGCCGTCGGTGCGGGCCATGACGCGCAGGGCGGTCACGATGGAGTCGGCCCGGTTGTGCAGGTAGCCGAGGTAGTGGGCGATGGGGCGTTCGTGTTCGGGGCCGTGGTGTTCGCGGTAGTGCCAGGGCAGGACTTTGTCGACGTCGACGGTGTCGGCGGTGACGTCGGTGTGTGCGCCGCCTTCGGCGAAGAGCGACAGGTGGTGCAGGCGTACTGAGGGGATGCGGGTGAGCGGGCCGGGGCCTTCGAGGCGTACTTCGGCTTCGCTGCGCAGGTCGATGACGTTTTTGAGGGCGTGTTCGTCGAGGAGTACGCGAACGTCGGCTACTGAGAGGTTCTGCAGGTTGTCGGCGCGGAGCACTCGTCCGCGGCGTGTCGCGCGTCCGTCAAGTGTGGGGAGTCCGCCCAGGTCGCGGACGTTGACCGCACCGTCCAGTTCGATCCACCGACTGCTCGCATTCATGACTTACGACCCTATATGCCGTTTGTGGGCGCGGTGGTGGGCAGGGTTGCTACGCCCCCGCTCCGTGACGCGGCGTGGTGCCGGCGGGGCGGGGGAGGCGGCCCGGGGGTAGTTCGGGGAGACCTTGAGGGGAGTATTGCCCCCCTCCTTCGGGGGGTTGGCCCCACCTCGGTGGGGGAGCGGGCACCCGTGCGTGCGGTGGCGGGCGGCGGCAGGCTGGCGGGTGCCGGTGATCACCCGGTACCGCAGGTGCCGGACGGTCGCCTCACCCCAGACCTGGGAGCCAGGCCGCGGTTGGCTCTGTGGCGGGGCGACCGTGCGGTTGCGGTGCGCATAGCGTCGCCAGCAGGTGATCACGACGGCGGAGGACGCCGCGCACCCTGCTTTTCCATCCCGCGATCCACGGAGGACCGATGCCCGCTGCCCTGCCCGCCACCGCCGCCGAACCGGCCGGCGGCCCGTCCGGTGGTCCGTCCGGTGGTCCGTCCGGTGGTCCGTCCGGTAGCGACTTCGCGCCGCTGGCGCGCGAGGTCCGCGCCCGCGGCCTGCTGGACCGCCGCACCGGCTACTACGTCCGCGACTTCGTGATCACCCTCGGCGGTACCGCCCTGACCTGGGCGGCGGTGGCGTGGGCGGGGTCGTCGTGGTGGGTGGCGGCGTTGGCGGTGCCGCTGGCGGTGCTGTCGGCGCGCACCGCCTTCCTCGGCCACGACGCCGGGCACCATCAGATCACCCGCACCGCCCGTTCCGGCTGGTGGCTGGGGCTGCTGCTGGGCAACCTGCTGCTGGGTATGGGGCAGTCGTGGTGGAACGACAAGCACAACCGCCACCACGCCAATCCCAACCATGTCGGCAAGGACCCCGACGTCGGGGAGGGCGTCCTGGTGTGGACGGCCGAGCAGGCCGGGCGGCGCCGCGGCGTCTGGGCGTGGCTGGCGCGGCATCAGGCGGCCGCGTTCTTTCCCTTGCTGCTGCTGGAGGGGTTCAATCTGAAGGCCGGCAGTGTTCTGCATCTGCGGTCCCGTGCCGGTGACCGGCGCGGCGGGCGGAGCGGTTGGCGGGACGGGCGCGGCGGGCTGCTTGTGGAGGCGTTGGCGCTGGCCGCGCACGCGGTCGGGTATCTGGTGCTGGTGTTCACGCTGATGTCGCCGGGCAAGGCGGTGGTGTTCGCGCTGGTCCACCATGCCCTGTTCGGCCTGCACCTGGGGTGCGTGTTCGCCCCCAACCACAAGGGCATGGCCATGCCCGGCCCCGGTGAGCGCTGGGGGCATCTGCGCCGCCAGGTGCTCACCTCCCGCAACGTGCGCGGCGGGCTGCTCACCGACTGGCTGATGGGCGGCCTGAACTACCAGATCGAGCACCACCTGTTCCCCAGTGCCCCGCGGCCCAGCCTGCGCCGGCTGCAGCCGCTGGTCCGAGCGCACTGCGCCCGGGTCGGCCTGCCCTACACCGAGACCGGCCTGGTCGACTCCTACCGGCAGGCGCTGCGGCACATGCGCGATGTCGGCGCCGCCGCCCGCGGCTGACCCGCCTGGTTTCGGGCGCGGTGGAGATCACCGTCCGCCTATGCTGGGCGCGCTATGCCCGAAGGACACACCATCCACCGCCTGGCCGCCGAACACCGTGCCCGGTTCGGCGGCCGGCCCGTGCGCGCCCTCAGCCCCCAGGGGCGTTTCGCCGACGGCGCCCGCCTCATCGACGGGCAGGTGCTC
The DNA here is from genome assembly GCF_030269545.1 of Actinomadura sp. NBRC 104425. Lineage (GTDB taxonomy): Bacteria > Actinomycetota > Actinomycetes > Streptosporangiales > Streptosporangiaceae > Spirillospora > Spirillospora keratinilytica. The sequence continues at coordinate 103,491 of NZ_BSTN01000005.1, forward strand.
GACCGCGCCGACGCCCACGGCAAGCACCTGCTGCTGTATTTCGCCAACGACCGCGTCTTGCACGTGCACCTGGGCATCTACGGCAAGTACGCCTTCGGGGCGCTGCCCGCCCCCGGTCCCGTCGGGCAGGTCCGGCTGCGCCTGACCGGAACCGGCGACTATGCGGATCTGCGCGGCCCCAACACCTGCGAGCTGCTCGACACGCCCCAGGTGAAGCTGCTGCGCGACCGGCTGGGGCCCGACCCGCTGCGCGCCGACGCCGACGCCGACCGGGCCTGGCGCCGCATCAGCCGCAGCCGCGCCCCCATCGCCCAGCTGCTGATGGACCAGTCGGTGATCGCCGGCCCGGGGAACATCTACCGCGCCGAGGTGCTGTTCCGCGGCAACATCCACCCCGACCTGCCCGGGCGCGCCCTGTCCCGGCCGCAGTGGCAGGCGTTGTGGGACGACCTGGTGGCGTTGATGAACGAGGGGGTGCGCACCGGGCGGATCGACACCGTCCGCCCCGAACACACCCCCGAGGCGATGGGCCGGCCCCCGCGTGTCGACGACCACGGCGGCGAGGTCTACGTGTACCGGCGCACCGGGCAGCCCTGCCTGGTGTGCGGCACGGCCGTGCGCGCCCGCACCCTGGCCGGACGCAACCTGTTCTGGTGCCCCACCTGCCAGCCCGAGTGAGCCGCCGGCCGTCAGCCCTGCAGGGCGTAGCGCATGGCGCGGAACTTGTTGTGCGCCTCGGCCAGTTCCGCCGCCGGGTCCGAGTCGGCCACGATGCCGCATCCGGCGAACAGCCGGGCCCGGGCGCCGTCCAGTTCGGCGCACCGCAGTGCGATGCCCCACTCGCCGTCGCCGCGGGCGTCCACCCAGCCCACCGGGCCCGCATACCGGCCCCGGTCCATGCCTTCCAGCCGCCTGATCAGCTCCAGGGCCTGGTCGGTGGGCGTTCCGCACACCGCGGGCGTGGGGTGCAGGGCCTCCACCACGTCCAGCACCGACCGCTCGCCGTGCAGGCGTCCCCGCACCGGCGACGCCAGGTGCATCACGTTCGGCAGCGTCAGCACCTGCGGGTCGTCGGGCACGCTCAGCTCGGCGCACAGCGGCGCCAGCGCCTCCCGCACCATCCGCGCCGCGTAGGCGTGCTCTTGGCGGTCTTTGGCCGAGGCCGTCAGGCGTGCCGCGCGTTCGGTGTCGTCGGCCGGGTCCGTGCCGCGCGCCGTGGTGCCCGCCAGCACCAGCGACTCCACCTCGTCACCGGTCCGGCGGATCAGCAGTTCGGGGGTCGCGCCGACCAGCCCCCCGCAGGCGAAGGTGTAGCAGGCGGGGAACCGGTGGGCCAGCCGCGCCAGCAGCACGCGCGCGTCGATCGGCTCGGCCGCCTGGGCGAACAGGTCGCGGGCCAGCACCACCTTGCCCAGCCGCCCGGCTCGGATGTGCTGCACCGCCGCGGCCACGGCGCGCTGCCACCGCGGGGCGCTGAGCGCGCCGTCGCTCCAGGTCAGCTGGGAGGGTGCGGTGAGCGGGTCGGCGGATTCCACCGGGCGCGCCACCGGGCCGGACGCCTCGCCGATCGTGGTCAGCCAGGCCCGGCCGCCGCGCCGGCCCAGCACGCGCCGCGGCACGATCACCACCGAGCCGCCCGAGGCCGGGTCGAACGCGAAACTGCCGAACGCCACCGGGCCCGACCCGGGCACGCCCAGCGGGTCGTCCACCCGCGCCCCGCCGAACAGCTCGGCCAGAAGGTCCTGCACCGCGGTGAACCGGCCCGGACCCGCCGGGACCGTCAACCGCGCCGCCTCCCCCCAGCCCACCAGGCCCTCGCCGTGGCGGACCCACGCCAGCGCGGACGGATGCGGAAGACAACTGATCAAGTCGCCTGGATCGTCGATCTCGACGGTGCGCACGTCGAGACGGTCCGGCGCGGTCACGGCGAGCCTCACGCGCCCACTGTACGGCAGATTTGAACCCGTTCAAACGGGGGTGGCCGGTGGTCGTTCTGAGGCGTGCGCCACACTCCGGCAGCCCCGGGGCGGGCCGCCGCCGGGCCTTGATCGGCCCCGGACAGGCGACCGCCCGCCCCGGGGCGGCACCCGGGGCGGGCGGATCGGCAGACAGGGGAGCGGTCAGGCGGCGCCGTCGCGGCGGGTGCCCACCAGCCGCCATGCCGCCGGCAGCAGCCCCGCCGCCAGCAGCACCTTCAGCGCGTCCCCGACCAGGAACGGCGTGACGCCCAGCTCCAGGGCCCGGCCCAGGTCCACGCCCAGCGCGGCCATCAGGTACGGCACGCCCGCCGCGTACATGATCGCGGTGCCGACCAGCATGGTGCCGACCGTGCGGACCGGGGTGCGGTCGCCGCCCCGCTCGGCCAGCCGGCCCACCGCGGCCGCCGCCACCACGAACCCCAGCACGTAGCCCAGCGACGGCGACCCGGTCCCCGAGGCGCCCTCGGCGAACCACGGCACCCCGGCCAGCCCCGCCGCCAGGTACACCGCCATCCCCAGCGCCGCGCGCCCCCAGCCCAGCGCCGCACCGGCCAGCAGTACGGCGAACGTCTGCCCGCTGACCGGCACCGGCGTCCCCGGGATCGGCACGGCGACCTGGGCGGCGACTCCGACCAGCGCGGCCGAGCCGACCACCAGCGCGGCGTCGCGTGCCAGCGCACCGGGCAGCAGATCACCCAGGACGGCCGCACGCCGCCGGGCCACATGAGCGGTAGCCACAGAACCTCCCTCGCTTAACGACAGCCCGAAACTAGCGAACCGGGCACGAGGCGGAGGATCCGGCATCCCTACAGAATCCGGCCCCGGTTTCTTGTCGCCTCCGCACTACGCCGCCCGCCGTGCCATCCGCCGTGCCACATGCGGCGCCGCCTGCGGGCCGCCTCCGATCCCGGGGCTGCGCCGGTCAGGCGCCGGCGGCGTCCCGCAGGCCGCGCGCGAGGTAGACCACGTCGGGTTCACCGCGCGGCACCGGCACCCGCCGCACCCGCACCTCGGCGAACCGCCCCCGCAGCAGCTCCTCGAACGCCGGAGCCGCGGCCGCGCTCCACACCGCCAGCACCCCGCGCCGCGACATCCGCGCGGCCACCAGATCCAGCCCCGCCGCCCCGTACAGGCGCGCGTTGGAGGCGGTGACCGTCCAGTCCGGCCCGTTGTCGATGTCCAGGCACACCGCGTCGAACACCCCGCCGCCCGCCCCGCCGTCGGTGGCGTCACCCGCCGCGCCGGGCCCGCGGCCGGGGGAGCCGGCCAGCCACTCCAGCAGGTCGGCGCAGTGCACCCGCACCCGCGGATCCTCCAGCGCCCCCGCCGAGCAGTGACGCAGATGCGTGCGGTGCCAGGCGATGACCGCGGGCTCCTTCTCCACCACCGTCACCGCGGCCACCTGCGGCAGCGTCACCGCCTCGGCCAGGGAGAACCCCACGCCCAGCCCGCCCACCAGCACCCGCACCGGCGCCTTGAGGTCCGCCACCGCGGCGCGCACCAGCAGCCGCTCGGACCGCCCGTCCCGGGTGTCCATGAGGAAGACCCCGTTGCTGATGATCTCGTGGTGCTCTCCGCACCTGCGCAGCACCAGCTCGCCGTCCCCGCCCCGCGCGCGTTCGACGACGACGGGCCGCTCCTGCTCACGCGCCAACCCCGGCATGCCCCGAGCCTATAGGCGATCCACTGCACGTGATCTCCGGCGACCTGACCCGCCGGCCTGTATTCGCTGACTTCGCCGACACGCCCCGCACCGGCCGCGCCGCCGCGCCGACCCGGCGCCCGCCGGACCGCACGTGCGGCGTGACCTGCGTGTTGCGCCACGTCGGACCGCGACGGCCACCGGGAATCCGCAATGTGATCTTCGACATGTTTAACGCGGCGATAACCTTGCGGTGCCGAGGCTGCCTTATTGTAGCCATCAGATCACTGTTCGGAACCGGTCCGTGCGACCGGACGCACCATGCCGACATCCGGGGACCAAACCCCCCGGGGCCGACACGATGAGGGGGCCGGCGGTGACACTGGCGCGAACGCTCACGCGGGCGTCGGCCGTGCTGTCGTGCCTGCTGGCCGGGCTGGTGGTGCTCATCGCGGGACTGTCCCCGCACGCCACCGCCTCCGCGCACCCCGACGCCCACGCCCGCGCCGACACCGCCCACGCCGCCCCGCGCGCGATCGGCACCCTCGCGGACGGCACGCGGCCCCACGGACGCGCCACCGCATCCACCGCGGTATCCGCCGCAGTATCCAACGCAATGTCCACCGCGGTATCCGCCGCGGTCCACGACACCCCCCGCACCGCCGCACCCGGCAACGCCGCCATCGGCGCCGATCGGGCCGACGCGGGGCAGTCCTGCCGGAACCACGAACCCGTCCAGGTCCCGCTGCACGTCTCCCATCTGAGACTGCGCGGCATCGCCACCGACAACCGGCCGCTGCACGGCCCCGACTATGTCCTGGCACCCCACCTGGACGGCACCCTCACACCCACCGACCACCGGCCGCACGGCTTCGACGCCCGGCCCCGCTGCCTGACCCGCAGAACAGCCGCGCAGACCTCCGCGCTGCTGCAGGTGTTCCGCTGCTGACAAGACCCTCCACCGGCACCCGACCGCCGGGGGCGTCTCCGCCCGCCACGCGGCGGTGACACCGCCCGTCGCCGTCGGCACCCCCACCCGCCGGCACCCGCGACCGGGCACCGCCCGCGCGGCGCGGCCCGCCGTGCACCGGCGACCCGGCACACGACGCGCACCAAGGTGAGCGCCGCCGGCCGGCGCCGCGGCACGCGCACCATCCCACACCGCCGACCCCGACCGACCGTTGCTCCATCGATCGCGCACGCCCGCAGACGGCGGCGCCCTTGGAGGGATCCAGCATGCACTCACTGATCGAACACGCCCGCGCCTTCCCCGCCCGCGCCGACGCCGACGGCTGGCAACTGGCGCCCCTGGCCGCCGGCCAGTCCCCGCAGGTGCTGTTCATCTCCTGCTCGGACTCGCGGGTCATCCCGTCGCTGATCTGCCGCGCCCTGCCCGGCGAACTGTTCGAACTGCGCACCGCCGGCAACATCGTCCCCGCCTACAGCCTGGACCGGCCCAGCGGCGAGGCCGCCACCATCGAATTCGCCGTCCAGGTCCTGCGGGTCAACGACATCGTGGTGTGCGGGCACTCCCACTGCGGCGCCGTCGGAGCCCTGGTCCGCGGCGACGACCTGACCACCGTGCCGGCCCTGGCCCGCTGGCTCGCCGACACCACCGCCCACCACACCGCCAGCGAAAACACCGGCCGACCGGACACCGACAGCCAGAACACCGACAGACCCGACACCGACAGAGCGGACACCGGCCGCCGCGCACCCGGCATCCCGCAGCAGACAGCCCACGAGACAACCGCCGAAACAACTGCCGAAACAACCGCCGAAACAGCCGACGCAACAGCCGACGATGAGACCGCCCTCACCGCCGCCGTGCAACGCCACGTCCTCACCCAACTGGACCGCCTGCGCGGCTACCCCGCCGTCCGCACACGCCTCGCCGACGGCACCCTCACCCTGCACGGCTGGTACTACCAGGTCCACACCGGAACCGTGTACGCCCACCGCCCCTGCGACGACACCTTCACGCCCCTGTAAAGGACGAACAGTGACCGGCAAGCGCAACGTGACCCCCGGCACCCGCGCCGACACCCAAGCCGGTGCCCATGACAACACCGCCGCGACCGCCGCCCCCACCGGCCGCGGCACCCGACAGCACCGCGGCGGCGGGCGACGCGCAGTCCCCGCCGCCGTGCTGCGCCACGACCTGCCCGCCTCCCTGGTGGTGTTCCTGGTCGCCGTTCCGCTGTGCGTCGGTATCGCCGTCGCCTCCGGCGTCCCCGCCGAACTCGGCCTGATCACCGGCATCGTCGGCGGCCTGGTCGCCGGCCCGCTGCCCGGCAGCAGCCTGCAGGTCTCCGGCCCCGCCGCCGGACTCACCGTCCTGGTGAACGAGGCCGTCCAGCAGTTAGGGCTGCGCGCCCTCGGCGTGCTCGTGCTGGCCGCCGGGCTGCTGCAGATCCTGCTGGGCGCCCTGCGCCTGGGCCGCTGGTTCCGCGCCACCTCCATCGCCGTCGTCGAGGGCATGCTCGCCGGCATCGGCCTGACCCTCATCGCCGGACAGCTGTACGCGATGGCCGGCACCCCCGCCCCCGACTCCGGCCCCGCCAAGATCGCCGGACTGCCGAGGCTGGCCGCCGACGCCCTCACCACACCCGGCGTGCCCGCCGCGCTCGGCGTCGGCGCCGGCACCATCGCCGTCCTGGCCTGCTGGCACCGGCTGCCCGGCCCCGTGCGCGCCGTGCCCGGACCGCTGGCGGCCGTCGCGCTGGCCACCGCCGCCGCGGCCGCGTTCGACCTGCCGGTCGACCGGCTGCACGTGCAGGGACTGGCCGAGGCGATCCAGCCGCCCGGCCCGACCGAGCTGGCCCTGCTGGCCGACGTGACCGTGCTGGGCACCGTCGCGGCGTTCACGCTGATCTGCTCGGCCGAAAGCCTGTTCAGCGCCGCCGCCGTCGACCGCATGCACGACGGCCCCCGCACCGGCTACGACCGGGAACTGGTCGCCCAGGGAACCGGCAACGCCGTGTGCGGCGCGCTGGGCGCCCTGCCGATGACCGCGGTGATCGTGCGCAGCGCCGCCAACGTCCAGGCCGGAGCCCGCACCAAGGCCTCCCGCGTCCTGCACGGCGTGTGGCTGCTGGTGTTCGCCGCCGCCTTCCCCGCCGTCCTGCAGGCCATCCCCCTGGCCGCGCTGGCCGGGGTGCTGGTGCACGCCGGCTGGAAGCTCATCCCGCTGGCGCAGTTGCCAAGGCTGTGGCGCGAGCACCGCGGCGAAGCGGTCATCCTGGCCTGCACCGCCGCCGCCGTGATCGCCCTCAACCTGTTCGAGGGCGTGCTGCTGGGACTGCTGCTGGCCGTGCTCAAAACCGCGTGGGAGACCTCCCACGTGCACCTGGACGTCGACGACGCCGGCACCGGCCCCATCCGCGTCCGCCTCACCGGCAACGCGACCTTCCTGCGGCTGCCGAAGCTGCTCGACACCCTCGAGAGCCTGCCGCGCGACCGGCGGATCGAACTGCACCTGTCGGGCCTGCGGCACCTGGACCACGCCTGCCGCACCGCCCTGCTGAACTGGGCCGAGACCGGCCGCGGCACCGCGGACGCCGCGTCCGGAACGCGCGGCGGCGTGGAACTGGTCGGCGCCTGCCCCGACCGATGATCCCCCCGCGCCCCGGCCGCAGCCCCCGGGGGGCATTCGCCCATAAAGGCATGCCCCCCGGGGCTGCGGCCCCTGGTCACAGCAGGGACAGCTGCTGCGGACCGCCGGGCGGCGGCGCGCCGGCGGTGCGGGGCCCGGGCGGGGCCTGGCCGCGGTGCCCGGAGGAACGGCGGTCGATGCCGTACTTGACCGCCAACTCCCGCACCCGCTGCGCAATCCGCTGCTGGAACTCGCGCGGCGCGTACGCGCCGCCCCGATACAGCCGCGCATACGGCACCACCAGGTCGGGGCGGTGCTCCCGCAGCCACGCCAGATACCACTCGCGCGCCCCCGGCCGCAGATGCAGCGTGATAGCCGTCACCGACGTGGCGCCCGCCTCGGCGATCCGGCGCACCGTCTCCTCCAACTGCGCGGGGGAGTCGCTCAGATACGGCAGCACCGGCCCCATCACCACCCCGCAGCGCACGCCCGCGTCGTTGAGCGCCGCGCACACCTCCAACCGCTTGTCCGGCGCGGGAGTGCCCGGCTCCACCAGCCGCCACAGCTCCCGGTCCACCGACCCCACCGACACCGCCGTACCGACCTCGGTGCGCCGGGCCGCCTCCACCAGCAACGGCACATCCCGCAGGATCAGCGACCCCTTGGTCAGGATGGAGAACGGGTTGGCGGCGTCCCGCAGCGCCTCCAGGATCGGCGGCATCAGCCGGTAGCGGCCCTCGGCGCGCTGGTAGCAGTCGACGTTGGCGCCCAACGCGATGTGCTCGCCCCGCCACCGCGGCGAGGCCAGCTCACGGCGCACCAGCTCGCCCGCGTTCACCTTCACCACGACCTTGAAGTCGAAGTCGGCGCCCGCGTCCAAGTCCAAAAACTCGTGCGAACGGCGCGCGAAACAGTTGTGCGACACCACCCCGTCGGCGATGAAGTCCCCCGTGCCGGTGGTGATGTCGTACAGCGGCGCCTGCAGGCTGAGCGGCTCGACCGACACCACCTCCAGCGACGCATCCCCCGCCACCGCCGCGCCCTCGAGCGGCCACCTGCGCGCGGCCGCCGGGCCGACCGCGTGCAGGAACCGCAGCCGCTCCCGCACCCCGCCGGTCAGGCGCACACCGCACGGCGCCGCCCCGGCGCCGGCGTCGACGGTGAAGGCGAACCCCAGCTCGGCCAGCGCGTCTTGGAGCCTGCCGGACAGCTGCGCGTCGGCGACCGCGATCCGCGACACCGCGTGACCGCCGTCGGCGCCGGTGTCGAACAACCCGGCGAGCAGACCCGTCCGCCACGCCCGCGACGGCCGGCGCGGACACCGGGCCAGCCGCTGCACGGCGGCCACCGCCACCGCACCGCCGACACCGACCCCCTCACCGCCGACCTGCTCACCGCCGCGCTCCGCCGGCCCACGCGGAACCCGCTCGCAGGGGACACCGAAATGCTCCAGGTAGCGGCGCACCCTGGCGAGCACCTCGGCATCGCCGGAGGGCAGGCGCACACCGCGCGGGCCGGTGAGCCCGTGACCGTGCAGCACCGCGTACAGGTAGCCGCGGCGGTAGTCGTCGTCGACCTTCGGCGGCGCGGCGAAACGTCCGGTGCCGACCAGGACGTCGCCCGGCACCAGGTGCGGACGCCGCCTGCCCCCGGACTCGCCCCCGGACTCGCCGCCGGTGACGTGCCTCCAGCCGCGGCCGGTCAGGAACCGGTGGTCGCCGCTGGCGACGAGCCGGGTGCCGTCCCGCAGCGTGACCCGGTGGGCGGGCTTGACCGTCTGCCAGTGGTCGAGGACCTGCGTCACCACGTAACGGCGGTGGCTCCCCACACGGCGCGTGCCGTAGACGCGGTCACCGACGCGCACCTGGCGAAGGGGCTTGGTGCGGCCGTCGGCCATCAGGATCGGGGTGTCACCGGAACAGCAGTAGACGCACGCGTGCGAGCAGCCGCGGTAGGGGTTGATGGTCCAGTGGAACGGCATGCGCGAGGCGGCCGGCACGCGGTTGATGATCGAACGGGCCTGCACCTCGTAGAAGGTCATGCCGCGGAAACCGGGCGTGTCGAACGTGCGGGCGACCGCGCGGCGTTCGATCAGCGGCGCCGCCGGGCCGGGCTCCGCACCGTCGTCGAGCCGCAGATTGTCCCAGCGCATCGGCCCCACACCCCCGTTCCAGCGAACACCCGGACGATAGAACAAGCGTTCGAATTCTGCAACCCTGCGTGACCGCCCGCCGACGGCACCCGCACCGCGCGGAGGGGCGAACGGGGGAGATTCCGGACGTCCAGGCATCACACGCGCATCGGCGTTTGGCGCCGAGCACGGCAACAGGTGCGTAACAATGGCTCGTCATGGTCTGGACGAACAAGGGGACGCCGGGTGCCGTCGCGCGGGCGCTGACCGCGGGCGCACTGGCCACGGGAACGCTGACCGCGTCCGCCGGGTGCGTGCCGGCACTGGGCGGCGCCGACGAACGCAAGGCCGGCGACAGAGCGCCCGGCGTCGCGGCCGCCGAATGCCCCGACGTGCCGCCGCCCGACGCATCCACCGGACGCCGGCTGCGCGGCATGTGGATCGCCACCGTCGGCAACATCGACTGGCCCAAGGACGGCCGCCGCGCCGCCGACCAGCAGAAGGCCGACTACCGCAAGCTGCTCGACCACGCCCGCGCGATGAACCTCAACGCGGTGTTCGTGCAGATCCGCCCCAACTCCGACGCCTTCTACGACTCTCCCTACGAGCCGTGGTCGCAGTGGATCACCGGCACGCCCGGCAAGGACCCCGGCTACGACGTGCTGAAGTTCATGCTGGACGAGGCGCACGCCCGCGGCCTGGAATTCCACGCCTGGTTCAACCCCTACCGGGTCAGCCGCCAGGGCGACCTCGACAAGCTCGCCCCCGACAGCCCCGCCCGCCGCCACCCCGACTGGGTGCGCAAGTACGGCAAGGGCCTGTGGTACGACCCGGGCCTGCCCGAAGTGCGGGACCTGGTGGTCAAGGCCGTGATGGACGTGGTCCGCAAGTACGACATCGACGCGGTCCACTTCGACGACTACTTCTACCCCTACCCCGAGGCAGGTGCGGGGGAGTTCCCCGACCAGGCCACCTACAAGACCTACGGCAAGGGCATGGGCAAGGACGCCTGGCGCCGCCAGAACGTCGACACCCTCGTCAAGACCGTGTCCCAGCGCGTCCACCAGGCCAAGCCGTGGGTGCGTTTCGGCATCAGCCCGTTCGGGGTGTGGCGCAACGACAGCAGCGACCCCGCCGGGTCGCCCACCCGCGCGCTGCAGAGCTACGACGACATCCACGCCGACACCCGCAAATGGATCCGCGAGGGGTGGATCGACTACATCACACCCCAGCTGTACTGGACCATCGGCGACTCGCGCGCGGACTACGCCAAGCTGGTGGAGTGGTGGGCCCGCCAGGTGCAGGGCACCAAGGTGCAGCTGACGATCGGGCAGGCCGCCTACCGCGTCGGCAAGGACGCCGCCTGGCGCAGGGCCGACGAGCTGTCGCGGCACCTGAAGCTCAACGCCCGCTACCCGCAGGTGCGCGGCGACGTGTTCTTCAGCGCCTCGGACCTGGTGGCAAACCGCAACGGGTTCGCCACCCGGCTGCGCAACGACCACTACCGCACCCCCGCGCTGCCGCCCGTGGCGCCCGCGGCCGCCGACAAGAGCAAGGCCGGGGACGCGCCCGCCCCCGCCCACAGCGTGCGGGCCGAGGGCACCGACGGCGGTGTGCGGGTCACGTGGGGCGCCTCCGAGGACGCCGTCGGCTACGCGGTGTACCGGGTGGAGGGCGAGCGTCCCGGGTGCGCCCGCGTCACCTCCGGGGCGCTGCTGACGGCGGTGCGCGGCGGCGGCATCCTCGACCCGACCGCCAAGGCCGGCCGCACCTACACCTACTACGTCACGGCGCTGGACCGCATGCAGCGTGAGAGCGCTCCCGCACGGGGCGCGACGGTTACCGCCCGACGGGGATAATGATCTTGATGCCGGGGCAAGAACAAGGCACTTCTATCCGCCCCCGGAGGTATGTGGCATGGCGCTGTCGATGGAGGAGCAGCGGATCCTCGCCGAGATCGAGACCCGCCTCAGCGAGGACGACCCGCGGCTGGCCCATCGCCTGTCGAAAGCCGGCGCGAAGGTGGGCCGGGCGCGGCGGCGCCGCCGGATCCGCCTGGTCGCGGCCGCGGCGGTCGCGGTGCTCGCGGTGCTGACGGCGGTGGCCGCGGCGGTGCTCACCGCGGTCTCATAGCAGGACGGGTGTTGCGGCCGGTTCCGCCCCAGCAGGTTCCGCCCGTCACACCCGCCCTGCTATGGGAGGCCCCGGCGGGCGGCATGCCCGCCGGGGCCCGGACGTTCAGGCCGGTGTGGTGGTCGCCTCGCGGCGAAAGGCACAACGAGGCTCCTGCCCGAGCCGTAGGGCCCGGCGGTATTCCTCGAAGGCAAAGGGTAGAGCCCGGGGGACACATGCCACACCGACACCACCCACGATAACGGCACCGCAGGAGTGCTCACTCCCGCCGGGGTGCGCCGCACGGCGGCAAAGGGGCATGCGAGGCGCCGGGCACCCGCCCGGTCCGGGCGGCGTCCCGCCCTGTACACGGACGCGGCCTGAGAGCCGCCGCGTCCGCACCGCACGCGCGTCGGCCGCGCCCCGGAGGGTCAGTGCGACAGCTCGGCGGCCAGGCCCTCCAGGTCGGCCGCGGTCAACGTCAGCACGTCGGCGCTGTCGAGCGCCTGCGTGGCGTCGGCCCGGCCGAGGTGGCGGGTGACGGCGCGGTCCAGATAGGTCTCCACCAGCCGCGCCCCGGTCAGCCGCCCCCGGCCGCGCAGCCCGCCCAACTCGCGGTGCACGACCTCCCAGGCGTCCGGGCCCAGCCGCAGCCGCCGCTCCTCGGCCAGCAGCGCCAGCAGGCCCGCCCGCACCCGCGGGTCGCCCATGTCCGGCAGCCGCACCGCGCGCAGGTCGGCCATCAGCTCCGGCGCCGCCGCCGACAGCTCGGCCACCCGCGCCGGCTCGCACGTGGCCAAAAGCGTGGTGTCGCTGACGCCCTCCAGCCGCGCCTCGTACAGGCGCTCGGCGTAGGCGGCGCCCTGCGGATCGTCGAGGACCAGCGCGTCCAGGCCGTCCAGCAGCAGCGTGTGCCCGGCGTGCTCGTCCAGCACCCCGCGCAGCCCGGCGGGACCGCGGCCGCGGACCTCCTCGGCATGCACGCCGTGCACCTGCCCGCCGGCCGCGCCCACATCGGCGAGCGCGCGCGACACCATGCGCGCCAGCCGCCGCTGCCCGGTGGACGGCGCGCCGATCAGCAGCAGCGCCGGCATGGACGCGGTGGACACCTCCTGGCCGCGCAGCCGCTGCGCCCACTTGCCGCGGCGCCGCACCTCGGTCACGACGCGTTCGATGTCGTCGGCGCCGCACAGGAACCGGATGCCGTAGGCCTCGGCGATCTGCGGGCCGGACTCCAGCGACGGCGCGGGCGGCACCGGCGGCGGCGGTTCCGACACCGGTGCGGGCGGGGGAGGCAGCGGATCACGCGAGGTGGCCTCCGGGTCGGCCTGCGCGGCGTACGGCGCCGGGTCGAGCTGGGTGGCCTCCACCTCGGCGCCGCCCGCGCCCTGCTGCACGTCCCCGGCGGCGCTCGACGCGGCGTCCGGCCACACCGGCGCGGTCGGCGGCGCGGGCGGCACGCCCGGGGCCGCCGGGGGCACGGGGGCCGAGTGCACCTGCGGCGCCTCGGGCTGCGGTGGAGCCGCCGCACCCGACCCGCCCGGCGTGCTCGACCCGCCCGGCGTGCTCGACCCGCCCGGCGCGGCGGACGGCTCCCAGGCGCCCGGCGGCTCCGCCGCAGGCGGCTCGGCGGCAGGGGCGGGCGGCGGCTGCGGGGAGGGCGGCGGCTGCGGGGAGGGCGGCGCGACGGGCCGGTCGGCCGACTCCCCGGCGGCCTGCCGCTCGGCGGCCAGGTGCGCACGCGCCGCCTTGATGATGTCCCAGGCGCTCAGCTCGTCGGTGGACGGCGGCGAGTGCAGCGCCGGGCTGGTCAGCTCGGCCGCCACGGCCTGCGGCACCGCGAACCCGGTGGCCGGGGGCGGCACCTGCGCCAGACGGCACCAGGTCAGCCCGATGGTGTAGGTGGTGGCCAGCAGCCACGACAGCGCGTCGGCGTCGGTGCTGCGCAGCGCCTCGGGCAGGCGGCCGTCGCGCGGCCACAGCTGCCGCAGCGGGTTGGCCGGGTCGGTCAGCACCGCGTGCAGCGTGCGGGCGCTGTCGGGGTCCAGCCAGCGGCCCAGCGCGGGCACCGCATTGGGCGCGGCCTGCAGGTCGGCGGCCAGCAGCGCGATCCCGGCGCGGCGCACGTCGTCGTGCGGGCGGCCCCCCGTCGGCACCGGCGGACGCGCCCCCGTCAGCGCGGCCACCACCTGCTGCAGGTCGTACAGCGCCAGCCGCAGGTACTCGCCGGGCGCCGCGTCGCGCACCATGGGCGTGGAGAACTCGGCGGGGCAGCGGCGCCGCCACTCCTGCAGCATCGCCGCGGGCCCGTACCGGGCGGTGGCCATGTCCTGGTGCACCAGCCGCAGCGACGCGGCCGTCACCGCCGCCAGCGCGTCGGCGCCGGGCCGGAACCGCGCGTCGGCCTGCAGCCCCGCCGCCACCTCGTACATGACCCGCGCGATGTGCGCGGCGCCGGCGCCGTCGCCGGCCTGCAGCCGGTTGGTGTAGTACCCGGCCAGGGTGCCGAAGTCGGGCGGCATCATCCAGTGCAGCCGCTCGGCGGGCGTGGTCAGAAACGGGATGAACGACTCGATCAGCGGGTTCTCCGTCAGCACCACCGGGGCGCCCGCGCACCACAAAAGCGAACTCCAGGCCGCCACCACGGTGCTGGGGGTGCCGGGCTGGAACATGGGGTCCTGCTGGGCGAACTGCGCGGGGTTGACCGCCCACGCCGTGGTCAGCGCCTGCTGGATGCGGGCGACCACCGCGGTCTCCGGCGCAGCCCCGAGGAAGCCGAGCGAGGCGACGCGTCCGGCGGTCAGGTCGGGGCCGGTGGGGAACAGCTGCGGCGGCACCGGGGGAGCGCCGGCGCCGCGCGGCGCGGGCTGGGCGACGCGCCGTTCCGCCGGGTCGGCGGGGGGAGGGCAGGGGTGCCAGACGCCGTCCAGGCCGCAGCGGTACCAGCGCCCCCACGCGCCGAACAGCCACCACTCGCCCGAGCCCCACAGCATCCGCGCCACGACCTGCTCGGCGCGCTGCTGCGGCGGGGCCGTGCGCCACCAGGGCGAGGCGACCAGCTCCCGTACGTTGGCCTCCACCGCGGTGAAGAGGTCGCCGGCCGTTCCGCCCCCAGTTCCGCCGAGTCCCGACCCGGCCGCGTGCCAGTTCACCCCGCGAATAGTAGTCCTCCCCGATGACGCGCCCGGCGGTTCCGGTGAACGCCGCCCCGGCCGGGACGAGGCGGGCGAAACCCCGCATCGACGGTGTAAGGAGCGTTATGGCAGGATGCTCATGTCTTCGGAAGAGGGGGAGGACCATGCGGGACGCCGCGCGCACGCGCACCGTCGGGCTGGCGCTGGCGGTGCTGTCGTCGGTGTGCTTCGGCGCGTCCGGGCCGTTCGGCAAGGCCCTCATCCACGCCGGGCTCACCCCCTGGCAGGCGGTGTGGCTGCGCATCACCGGGGCGGCGCTGGTGCTGGTGCCGCTGGCGCTGCTGCTGCGTGGCCGCGGCGCGGTGCGCTCGGTGCGGCCCCACCTTGCGTACGTGGCCGGGTACGGGCTGACCGGGGTGGCCGGGGCGCAGGCGTTCTACTTCGTGGCCGCCTCGCGGCTGCCCGTCGGCGTGGCCATCCTGCTGGAGTTCTGCGGCCCGATCCTGGTGCTGGGCTGGACCCGGCTGGTGCGGCGCGCGCCGGTGCACCGCTCGGCCGCCGCCGGCGTCGCCGTCGCGATGGTCGGGCTGACCATGGTGGTGCAGGTGTGGGACGGCCTGCGGCTGGACTCGCTGGGCCTGGCCGCCGGGCTGGGCGCCGCCGCCTGCCAGGCCGGGTACTTCCTGCTCATCGACCGCCTCACCGGCCAGGTCGACCCGCTGGTGATGACCACGGCGGGCACGGTGGTCTCCGCGGCCGTGCTGGTCGTGCCCGCCGCGCCCTGGGCGCTTCCGTGGGACGTGCTGCCCGCCGCCGTGCCCGTCGGCGGCCACTCCGCCCCCGCCTGGCTGCTGGCCGCCTGGATCATCGTCGTCAGCACCGTGCTGGCCTACCTGACCGGCGTGGCCGCGGTGCAGCGGCTGTCGGCGCAGGTCGCCGGCGCCATCTGCTACACCGAGGCGGTGGCCGCCACCCTGCTGGCCTGGGCCGCGCTGGGCGAACGGCTCGCGCCGGTGCAGCTGGCGGGCGGCGCGATCGTGCTGGTCGGCGCGTTCCTCGCCCAGCGCGCCGCCGCCGACACCATGCCGGCTGACGCCGTGTCTCCCGGTCCCGTGCCCGCGG
This sequence comes from Actinomadura sp. NBRC 104425, assembly GCF_030269545.1. Taxonomy (GTDB): domain Bacteria; phylum Actinomycetota; class Actinomycetes; order Streptosporangiales; family Streptosporangiaceae; genus Spirillospora; species Spirillospora keratinilytica. The sequence continues at coordinate 119,206 of NZ_BSTN01000005.1, forward strand.
TCGGCGGCCCCGCCACCGCGAGCGCATCCGCCACCGCGGGCGGCCACGTCCCCGAAGGCGGCCCAGAAGACCCGGGGGACGCGGCCGCCGCGCACGCCCTCAGCCGCTGACCCCCGGGTCCGGGCGCCGGCGTCAGGCGTTCTCGCGCAGGAACCGCCGGGTGCCCAACGCCACCGACACCACCACCAGCACGGCCGTCACCGCCGCGCCCTCGGCGACGGTCACCGAGGCGTAGTCGCCGACGAACGCGGCGCGCACCGCGTCCACCACGTACCTGAACGGCGTGAAGTGCGACGCCACGTCCAGCCATCCCGGCGCCATGCTCATCGGCAGCAGCATCCCCGACAGCAGCATCAGCGGCAGCACCACCGCCCCCAGCAGCGGCGCGAATCCGTCCTCCCGCCGCGTCACCAGCGCCAGCAGGTACGACAGCGAGGCGACACCGACCGCCAGCAGCACCACCAGCGCCACGCCCACCGCCAGCCCGGCCGCCGGTGCGCGCAGCCCCATCGCCACCCCGGCGGCCAGCAGCAGCACCGCCTGCACGGCCAGCACCGTGGTGTCGCGCAGCACCAGGCCCAGCAGCAGCGCCACCCGGCTGACCGGTGTGACGCGCAGCCGGTCCACCACGCCCGCGCGCAGGTCGGCGATCAGACCGAACCCCACGTAGGCCGCGCTGAACAGCACCAGCTGCACCAGCACGCCCGGCACGAACACCTGCCAGGCGTCATGGTCGCCGAACCCGCGCACACCGCTCAGCCGCGTCAGCAGCGGACCGAACAGCAGCAGGTACAGCAGCGGCTGCAACACGCCGAACACCACGCCCACCTTGGAGCGCAGCGTCGTGCGCAGATGACGCGTGTACAGCAGGCGCGTTTCACGCGCGGTGCGTCGCACATCCACGGGAACTCCTCCTCGTCGGTGTCATGTCCATCGTCGTGTCCATCGTCGTGCCCGTCGGCGGGCTCATCTCCGGTGTCATGGGGTTTCAGGCGGCGGCGTCGCGCAGCGACCGGCCGGTGATGGTGAGGAACACGTCGTCGAGGGTGGGGCGCGCCATCCGCAGCGCCGTCAGCTCCACCCCCGCCGCGTCCAGCGCCCGCACCACCTGCGGCAGCGCCAGGTCGCCCTGGTCGACGGTCAGCCGCACCGACGAGCCGGTCACCACCGCCTCGCGCACCTGCGGCAGTTCCGCCAGCGCGGCACGCGCACGGACGACCCCGCCGACCTGCCCGTGCGGCCCTTCGCCCGCCTCGGCGGCGGTGGGTGCGCCGGGCCGGGCGGCGGGACGCGCGTCGGCCAGCTCCAGGGTCACCACGTCCCCGGAGACGCGGCGCTTGAGCTCGTCCGGCGTGCCCTCGGCCACGATCCGCCCGTGGTCGATGATGAGGATCCGGTCGCACAACGCGTCGGCCTCCTCCAGGTAGTGCGTGGTCAAGAACACCGTCGTGCCGTCCTCGTCGCGCATGCGGCGGATGTGCTCCCACAGGTTGCCGCGGCTGTGCGGGTCCAGGCCGGTGGTCGGCTCGTCCAGGAACACCAGCGGCGGCCGGTGCACCAGCCCCAGCGCGATGTCCAGGCGGCGGCGCTGCCCGCCCGACAGCGCCTGCGCCGGGCGGTCCAGCAGGCCCTCCAGCTCCAGCCGGGCGCACAGGTCGGCGATGCGCGCGGCGCGGTCGGGCACGCCGTACAGGCGGGCCTGCAGGTCCAGCTCCTCGCCGACCGGGACGGCCGGGGCGGCGCCGCCGCCCTGCGCCACATAGCCGATGCGGCGCCGCACGCCCGCCGCGTCGGTGCGCAGGTCGTGCCCGGCGACCGTGGCGGTGCCGGCGGTGGGCGCCAGCAGCGTGGTCAGCATCCGCAGCGTGGTGGTCTTGCCCGCGCCGTTGGGGCCCAGGAACCCCACGATCTCGCCGGGCGCCACGGACAGGTCGACGCCGCGCACCGCCTCCACGGTGCCGCGCCTGGTGGTGAAGGTGCGGGCCAGCCCGCTCGCCTCGATCACGTCGTCCTCCAGGATCGGATGAGGGGAAACGCCGGTAGAGTAACCACAATTTTGGAGTCGCACCAAGTTTTCGGCGACACCAGCGCGGCTAGAATCTCCGGCATGGCGGACGATCACGGGACCGGGGGAGGGGGCGCGCCCGACGCCGAACGCCGCGGCCTGCGCGAACGCAAGAAGCGCCAGACCAGGCGGCGCATCGCCGACATCGCCACCGGCCTGTTCCTGACGCGCGGCTACGACAACGTCACCATCGCCGACGTGGCCCGCGCCGCCGACGTGTCGGTCAACACCGTCTTCAACTACTTCGGCACCAAGGAAGACCTGTTCTTCGACCGGCAGGATGAGGTCATCGAGGACGCGGCGCGCGCGTTCGCCGACCGCGCCCCCGGCGAGTCGGCCGTCGCGGTGTTCCGCCGCAGGTTCCTGGAGGGCCTGGACCGCAACGCCTACCGGACCGGGTTCCACGAGGGCTCGGAGACCTGGGCCCGCACCGTCCGGGAGAGCCCCGCCCTGATCGCCAAGCAGCTGGAGATCGGCCATCGCGCCCAGCGCCGGCTGGCCGCCGCCTTCGCCGACGAGACCGACGCCGACCCCGACGACATCACCGCCCGCGCCGCCGCCGCGATGATCTTCGCCGTGCAGCAGACGCTCGTCGAGCAGATCCTGCAGCGCAAGATGGCCGGCCAGTCGCTGGAGGAGATGCGCCGCGACGTCTACGCCGCCGCCGAACGCGCCTACGACCTGCTGGAACGCGGCATCGGCGGCTACGCAACCAAACCCGCCGACCAGCCCGCCGCCCGGCCCGCCGACGAGGGCGGCACCCCGGCGCAGGCCCCGCCGCACGCGGCATCGCAGACATCCCGACCGCGGCCCGGCACCGGAAAATCGGTATCAAGCTGATCGTCGGCCTTCCTAAACTCCGTGGTTGCGGAGGCAATCATGGACACCCCCACACTCCTCACCCACCTGGAGACGCACGCCGTCCCGCTCACGCTGCCCCGAGGCGGCACCCTGCGCTGGGACGACGCCGACCTGCACAAGGCCGCCTACACCGCCGACCCCGAGGGCTACGCGCTGCTCGGCCTGGCCCCCGGCGTGCGGCCCTGGCAGCGCGCCCGCGTCCTGCTGCAGGTGCTGGCCGCCTCCCAGGCCGGACTCGACGACGCCACCCGCACCACCCTGGCCCGCCTCGCCCGCGTGCTCACCCTGGCGCTGCCGCCCGCCCACGTCATCACCGTGCTGCTGGGCCTGCGCCGCCTGCGCGCCAACCACAAGCACACCACCCGCGCCGCACTGCGGTTCGTCCTCGAGCACCCCGACGCCGACGCCCTCATCGCCGAACGCCGCCCCGCCCTGCGGGACTGCTTCGAACACGCCCTCGGCAAGGCCACCGCACGCGGCTGCGCCCGCCGCATCGCCGACGGCGACACCGGCTCGGACTACCTGCAGCGGCGGCTGCTGCGGTTCCTGACCGCACCCCACCATGCCCTCCGCCGCGTCCCCGCGCTGTACGCGGCGGACCCGCAGGCGAACCCGCAACAGCAGGCCGCCGCCCCCCGCGAACCCGTCCTCGCCGTCGAACGCACACCGCCCCACCCCGGCACCGTCACCGCCACCAACCGCGGCGACATCGCCGCCACCCTCGTCCACCTGTACCGGGGCGGCCCCGCCGAGGAGCTGTACGTCGCGCTCGACCGCTACCTGGCCGACGCCGTCGCCGGCTACCCCCGCTTCCCCGGCGCCGTCGGGCTCGTACTGGACGCCTCGGCGTCCATGCGCGGTTACGGCGAACGCCAGTGGGCGCTGATGTCGCAGGCCGCCGCGCTGCGCATGGTGCTGTCGCGCGTCTGCGACCGGTTGGAGGTCGTGGAGGTCGGCGGCGACGAACGCGTCCCGCGCGGCGCCACCGACCTGGCCACCGGGGTGCTGGACGCGCTGGCCGTCGGCCCCGACCTGGTCGCCGTGGTGTCCGACGGCTACGAGAACGTGTTCCCCGGCGACCTGGCCCGCGTCGCCGCCACCCTGCCGCACGCGGGCGTCACCACCCCCGTCCTGTTCTGCCACGCCATGTTCACCCGGACCGACGACCTGACCCTGCGCCGTCCCGCCCCCGCGCTGCCGCAACGCGGCTTCTGGCACCAGGACGACTTCGACGAACTGCTGCCGTGGATGTTCGGGCACTGCACCGCCGGCGAGCCGTGGCTGCGCGCCGCCCTGCACGCCCGCCTGGACGCCCTGGACCGGCAGGCCGCACAGATCGGAGGGATCGCCGCATGACGATCAGCGACACCCCCGGCGCCGCACCCGCCACGCTGGACACCCTCATGCCCGGCCCGCTCAGCCTGGCCGGGCACCGCCTGGGCACCCCGCAACGCGCCGGGGCGCTGACCATGGTCCCCATCTCCGGGCCCGCCTACCCCGGCATCGCCCCGCCCCGCCGCGCCCTCAAACTCGTGCGCGTCGACGGCTACGGCCGCGTCGAACTGCGCAACGGCGCCGCCGACGGCGTGGCGATCGTCCCGCTGCACATGGGCTACATCCAGGACGCCGCGCAGAACCACGCCCTGTGCCGCTCGGCGTTCATCGCCGCCGGGCAGACCCTGATGTTCGAGGACGCCGCCTGCGTCCAGGCCTCCCAGACCGGCTACCTCACCGGACGCGACCAGTGGTTCTTCATCCTGCCCGTCGAACTGCGCACCCGCGCCCTGCAGCGGCGCGGCGTGCACGACTTCTCCAAGCTGTGGCCCGACATCGCCGCCCTCAACCGCGGCTACGGCCTGCCGGGGCGCGGGCACCTGGAGCAGATCCTGTCGCGCAAACGCCCCGTGCTCACCCAGTTCCAAAGCCGCCTGGAACTGCAGCCCGGGCAGCTGGGCGCGCTGTTCTTCATCGACGGGCGCCTGGCCGGGCTGGAGCTGGCGCCCGACCCCGGCTACTTCGCCGACGTGTGGGCCGCGCTGGTCTGCTTCGCCTACGGCGTCGCCGCCTGGCACGCCGAACAGCGGCACGCCCAGACCCAGCCGCCCAGCGGGGCGCCTGCGGGGGCGGCTGCGGGGGCGCGGCCGTTCCCGGCCACCAGCCTGTCCGAACTGCGCGCCGCGCTCGACCGCGACCGCGCCGCCCGCATCGCGCAGATCGCCCAATGGCTGGCCGACGTCCCCACCGGCCCCGTCGAGTTCACCGAGGAGGAGCGCTACCTCGGCCTGCGGCTGTCCACGGTCACCGGCGACCACCTGTCCGGGCAGGTCGTCACCGACGGCGACCGCGCCGTGTACGCGTCCCTGTTCGCCCCCTGGCCCGTCGACACCCCCCGGTGACCCGGGGACGAGCCGAGCCCCCGGCACCGGCGGCGCCCAACGGCGTGTCGGGGGCCACGGCGTAAACCGGTTGCCTCGCGGCCCCGCGCCCACTTGAATGGCGGATGGGAACTGAGCCGGGCGCACCAGATGGACCCCAGATTCCAGGTCTGGCAAGGCAACCGTTTGAAGAACGGTCACAACTCTGGTGCACGCGCCGGCCGCCCGTCCCGCCTTCCCCCCGCCCTGCGCGCCCCTTCGGGCGCCGCGCGACCGCGGCCCGGGTGACGGCGACATGCTGACACGGCGGGCGAACATCGTGAACGTCTGCCGTTGACGGGCCCCGCACGGCTGTCTAGCGTCCCCAAGGGAGCACATGATCATGGTCGTCGGGGGGCGGCCACGCAGCCACCGCAGGGAGCCGTCATGCACCGTCGCCGACGCCTGTCCCTCCTGGCCGCCGCCACCCTGGCCGCCGCCCTGGGCGCCACGCCGGCGGCCCCCGCCCTCGCCGCCCCGGGCCCAGACCCGCAGCTTACGCGGATCATCAAGGCGATGACCCTGGAGGAGAAGGCCGCCCAGCTGTTCGTGCTGCAGGTGTACGGCAAGAGCGCCGACACCGCCGACCCCGCGGACGTGGCCCGCAACCGCCGCCTGTACGGCGTCGACAACGCCGCCCAGCTCATCGCCCGCTACAAGCCCGGCGGCATCATCTACTACGGCGCCGACCCCGCCAACGTCGACAACCCCCGCCAGCTGGCCGCCTTCTCCAACGGCATCCAGCGCGCCGCCCTGGCCCAGCGCGTCCCCGTCCCCGCCCTGATCTCCATCGACCAGGAGGGCGGCATCGTCGCCCGCGTCCAGCCGCCCGCCACCCAGTCGCCGGGCGCCATGGCACTGGCCGCCGGACGCCGCCCCGCCGACGCCCGCACCCTGGCCGCCGTCACCGCACGCGAGCTGCGCGCCATGGGCGTCAACGCCGACTACGCCCCGGTCGCCGACGTCAACGTCAACCCCGCCAACCCCGTCATCGGCGTGCGGTCGTTCGGATCCGACCCGGCCCTGGTGTCGCGCATGGTCACCGCGCAGATCGACGGGTACAGCGCCGGCGGCGTGGCGCCCACCGTCAAGCACTTCCCCGGCCACGGGGACACCCGCACCGACAGCCACACCGGCGTGCCGCAGATCGAGCACACCCGCGAGCAGTGGGAGCGGCTGGACCTGCCGCCGTTCCGCGCGGCCGTCGCACGCGGCGCCGACGCCATCATGACCGGGCACCTGGTCGTGCCCGCCCTCGACCCGTCCGGCGACCCGGCCACCCTGTCGCGGCCCATCCTGACCGGCATCCTGCGCCGGCGGCTCGGCTACCGCGGCGTCATCGTCACCGACGCCCTCGACATGCAGGGCGTGCGCGACAAGTACGGCGACGACCGCATCCCCGTGCTGGCGCTCAAAGCCGGCGCCGACATGCTGCTCAAACCGCCCGCCGACAGCACCGGGGCCGGACTGTTCCCCACCCAGCTGCGCGCCGTGGTCGAGGCCGTCCGCAGCGGCGAGCTGACCGAACGCCGCCTCGACGAGTCCGTCTACCGCGTCCTGGAACTCAAACGCAAGCGCGGCCTGTTCCGCGACCCGTTCGCCGACGAATCCAAGGTCGACCGCATCGTCGGCGCCCCCGCGCACCTTGCCGCCGCCCAGCGCGCCACCGACCGCACCACCACCCTGGTCAAGAACGACGCCGGGCTGCTGCCGCTGCGCCCCCGTCCCCGCAACGTGCTGGTCGCCGGATGGGGCGCCGCCACGACCCGCACCCTCGCCGACGAACTCGCCCGCCGCGGCGCCGCCGCCACCGTGCGCGAAACGGGGCTGAGCCCCACCCGGCAGAGCATCGACGACACCGCCGCCGCGGCCCGCGACGCCGACCTGGTCGTCGCCGTCACCAACCGCGCATGGGACGTCGAACCGTCCACGCCCACCGAACCCCACAACGGGCCCGGGCAGGCCGACCTGGTCAAGGCGCTGGTCGCCACCGGCAAACCCGTGGTGGTCATCGCCGTGCGCGACCCGTACGACATCGCCTACTTCACCGAGGCGCCGACCTACCTGGCCACCTACTCCTACACCGCCGAGGCGCTGCGGTCGGCGGTCAAGGTGCTGTTCGGCGAGCTGGCGCCGTCGGGCAGGCTGCCGGTGACGATCCCGGCGGCCGGCGACTCCGGCCAGACCCTCTACCCGTTCGGCCACGGACTCGGCTACACCCGCTGACCGCCCCGCGAACCGCCCGCCGAGCCGTATGCCGAGCCACCCGCCTCCAGCAGGCCGATCAGCCGGTCGTAGGCCGAACCGCTTCCCTCGCCGTCGGGCGCGGCGGCGTCGCGGTCGTCGGTCCGCGGGTCGGACACGTTCCCTCATGGCACTTAGGGACTTTGCTGAATACGTCACTACGCCGTCGCGCCCGCCGGCGGAGCCGATTTCCGATCTCCCTTCATTAACGGCATCAGACTCCTGCCCTGCACCTTCACTCCCCTGACCCGCCCCGCGGGCCGCTATGCTGGGGCCGGCCCCCGGGGCGCCCCCGGGCCAGCGGTGGTGGGGCCCACCGCCCCCGCCCACGTGCGGGGCAACCGCGTCCATGCGCACAAGGACGCCAACGGTCCCTACCGATGAGATCGCCGCACCGGTAGGAGATCCCGCATGCCCGACATCCGCACCGCCGCGCGACCCGGCCCGCGCACCGACCGGCCCCCCGCACGGCGCCGCGTGCCGTGGACGACCCTGGCGGCCATCTCCGCCGGCGGGGCGGCGGGCGCGCTCGCCCGCCACGGCGTCACCGCGGCCTTCCCCCACGCGCCCGGCGGCTTCGCCTGGGCGACCTTCGCCGTCAACACCGCCGGATGCCTGCTGATCGGGGTGCTCATGGTCGCCATCACCGAAATCCGGCAGGCGCACCGGCTGGTACGGCCGTTCCTGGGCGTGGGCGTGCTCGGCGGATTCACCACCTTCTCCACCTACGTCGTCGACGTCCAGCAGGCTCTGCAGGCCGGCGCGCCCCGCACCGCGCTGCTCGACCTGGCCGCCACCCCCGCCGCCGCGCTGGCCGCGGTGTTCACCGGGGTGCACCTGACGCGCGCCCTGGCCCGCGCGTCCGCCCGCCGCCGCGGGGAGGCGCGGTGAGCGTCCCCGCCGTACTGCTGGTCGCACTCGGCGCCGCGTTGGGCGCGCCGCTGCGGTACCTGGCCGACCGCTTCGTGCAGGACCGCCACGACGGCGTCTTCCCCTGGGGCACCTTCACCGTCAACATCACCGGGTCGGCGCTGCTGGGCTTCCTGGCCGCCCTGCCCGCCGGGCACGGGACGATGGCCCTGGCCGGCACCGGCCTGTGCGGCGCGCTCACCACCTACTCCACCCTCGGCTACGAGACGCTGCGGCTGGCCGAGGACGGCGCCCGCACCTACGCGGTGCTCAACGCCGCCGCCTCTATCGCCGCCGGACTGGGCGCCGCCTACTGCGGCATGGCCCTCGCCCAAGCCGTGTGACCTCGCCCGTCGCCGCGGCGGCGTACGCGCGGGCCCCGGCGTACGCGAAGTCGCGTAGTGCGGATGTAGCCCCACGGACGACGCCCGCGCAGCAACCGGACACCACCATGAACGGGTCAGCCCCCCACGCCCCGAAGGAACGGTTTGATGCCTGCTCCGACGACGAGTCCAGCCCGCCCGCCCCGACCGAGACTGCACGCGGCGGTGGCGCCGTTCCGGCGACGCGTCGAACGCGCCGCTGTGGCGGTGGGCGCCGTGCTCATCGTCTCGGGCCTGTTCCACCTGGTCGTCTTCGCGGTGGACGGCGGACCGTGGGACGGGCCGGTGTCCTGGCGCAAACCGGTCACCTTCGGGCTGTCGTTCGGCCTGACGCTGATCACGGTGACCTGGGTCGCCACCCACCTGCCGCTGGGCGAACGCGCCCGCGCCGTGCTGCTGGGCGTGCTGACGGCCGACTGCGTCGTCGAGGTCGGCGGGATCACCCTGCAGGCCTGGCGGGGCGTGCCGCCCCACCTCAACCGGGAGACGCCGTTCGACTCGGCGGTGTCGACGGTGCCGGCGGCCGGAGGCGGCGTGCTCATCGTGGTGCTGACCGCCATGGCCGTCGCCGCCTTGCGGCCCAACCCGCGCGTCACCCCCAGCATGCTGCTGGCGATGCGCGCCGGGTTCGCGACGCTGATGGCCGGGCTCGCCCCGGCGCCGCCATGATCGCCCGCGCGGTGATCGAGGCGTCGGCGGGCCACCAGCAGGAGGCCTACCGGGTGGCCGGCTTCCTCAAGCCCGTCCACGCCGTCAGCCTGCACGGCGTGCTGGTGCTGCCCGCCCTTGCCGCCCTGCTGTCGCCGACCGGCTGCAACGAGGCGCGCCGCACACGCGCGGTCGCGGCCGCGTCGGCCGCCTACGCCCTCGCGATCGCCGCGGCCCTGGCCTACTCCCTGCTGCGCTGACCCCCGGCACGCCGCAGGCCGCCGGGGATCGGGCCGTCGGCGTCACATCACGCCGCGGCCGACGCCCCCGACGCCGTCGCCGCGCCACGGCTTCGGCATGCTCAAACCCGCTCTACGCCGTCGACAGCCAGCGCACCCGGTGGGCCTCGGTGGGGTCGGGCGTCTCCCACCGGTCCACCAGCCGGGAGATCACCGCGTCGGGAACCGGGACGGGACGGCCCCGGTTGCGTGCGCGCAGCACGTCCGGCGGCGCCTCCAGCGCCACCAGCTCGATCCGGCCCCCGTACCGCGCGATCAGGCCGGTGCACTGCTCGCGGAGCATGCGCGAGACGTTGGTGGCGTTCCACACGAACGACCGGCCCGCCCGCAGATGCTCGCGGGCCTGCTCGTGCGCCGCGGCCACCACCCGGCGCTGGTCCCCGGCCGGGTCCACGCCCAGCTCCACGCGCAACCGGTCCAGGCTCACCACCGGCAGGCCGGGACGGTGCCGCTCGATCCAGTGGTCCTTGCCGACCCCGGGCAGGCCCGACAGCACCGTGACGTCCACGCGCGTGTCGTCGTAGGCGGCGTAGTCGGGGTCGCGGCCGGGCTTGCGGAAATACCAGAACCGGGCGTGGTCGGAGGGGAAGAGGCGCGGCCGGTCCAGGCAGCGCTGCTCGGCGCAGTACTCCTCGTACAGCGCGATGTTGTCCAGCACCTCCCGGGTGTCGCCGCAGACGCGGCCGAGGATGTCGGCGGTGGCCAGCAGCACCAGGTCGTCGTTGCGCGCCAGCAGGCTCGCCCGGAAGGCGATCGGCTGCAGGTCGGGACGCTCCAACGCCCAGAACGGGGCCTGGTGGTGACGCACCAGCGCCGCCACGTGCTCGCGCCAGGCGATCGGCGCGCCCAGCTCCCACAGAATCCGCCGCACCATCACATCGCCGCGCCGCGAATGCCCGTGCGCGGTGATGCGGCCGTCGGCGCCGACCTGCGTGCAGTGCGGCTTGGCCACGTCGTGCAGCAGCACGGCCGCAAACAGCCGGACCCGCTCATCGGCCGGGCGGGCGCGCCAACGCGGCAGGCCGGCCAGCGCCTCGCACGCCATCCGCGTGTGCGTCTCCACGTCACCCTCGCCGTGGTGCACCGTGTCCTGTGGGACGCCCGCCATGCGGCGCACCCAGTCGAACGCCTCGCGGATGCGAGGCCACGGCACCGTCCAGTGCGGCGGCGCCGGGCACAGCTCCTCAAAGACCCGCATGCATCACCTCCGGGTCGGCCAGGCCGTTGGCGACGATCGGGCGGTCCTGCCAGTGCGAACCGGAGTCCAGGATGGTCGTCAGGAAACTGGCCCGCACCCACTTGAAGCGGCCCACCGTGCGGCCGTCCTCCTCCACCTTGATGTAGAGGCCCTCCATGTGCTCGGAGCCGTCGGTCTCGGCCTCGACCCGCGCCGGGTCGGCTCCGCACGCCAGCGCCGCCTCGCGCAGGGCGTCCCTCCAACGCGGCGTACGGCACGTGGACGGCCCCAGCAGCGCCGTCAGCGCCGACAGGTGCTGCAACGGCCCGGTGTGCAGGACGGGCACCGGCACGACGGGCGCGCCGTCGAGCAGTTCACGGCGGCGCTGCGTGGACAGGAATGTCCCGTCGCGCGTGTCCAGGACGTCGAACTCGCAGAAGTAGTGGGGGAGCGCGTCGTAGAACATGGTGTGCTTGGCGTACAGCCACTCCCCGTACAGCACGTAACGGTCGCGCAGGCGCGGCCACAGCACCTGCTGCACCGACGCCGCCCACGCCTTGAGCGGCCCGAACTGCCGTTCGCGCGGCCCGCCGGTCAAAAAATGCCCCCGGCTCTGCAACCGCAGCTCCCCGCCGGGAGTGAAGCTGATGCCCGCGTTCGCCCCGTCCAGCTTCTCCTCCACCACCAGGTACCGCCCGGCGATCTCGCCGAACGGGACGGCGGCCACGTCGTGGTCGCCGGGCTGCAACCGGGACCCTTCGATATGAGGAGTACGGGGATACTTGCGGATCACGGCGACCGTTCTACCGGACCCCCGACGGCCGCCCAACCGAATTTCCCCCTCTGCAGGGCTCGTACAACGCACCTGCGCGACCGTCCGGACGGTGCCGGTAGCATTTGCGGGTGGGCGAAGGGGGAGCACCGGGGCTGCCGGTCGCCGCCGACATCGACCCCAGGCGTGCGCACACCGCGCTGAGCCTGCTGGCCGACCGGCGATGGTGGACACTGGCCGATCTGATCCGCGCGACGGCCGCGCCCAGGCGGTCGGTGGAGTCCCTGCTGGCGGCGCTGTCCCTGGAACACGCCGGCGACGGCCGGTTCCGCCTCACCCCCGAGCAGGCCGAACAGATCACCGGGGCCCTGCGTACCGGGCACCGCCCCCTCGAACCCGCCGACCCGGTGGCGCACCTGCTGTCCGAGCACGCCGCCGTGGTGGAGCGGATGGACGCGCTCATCAGGCGGGCGCCGCGCGGCCGGCACGTCCTCGACCACGTCGCCGCCACACCCGACACCGTCGTGCGGCGGGCGCTGCTGCTGGGCGCCCGGTTCTGGCTGCCGGGCACGCGGCTGCTGTGCGTGGGCGACCACGACCTGACCTCGCTGGCCGTCGGCATGATCCACCCCGGCGTGGAGAGCACCGTCGTGGACGTCGACGAGCGCATCCTGGCCTACATCGACGCGTGCGCCGCCGACCTGGGCGTCAACGTGCGGACCCGCTGGGCCGACCTGCGGCTGGGCCTGCCGCCGTCGGCCGCCGCGCACGCCGACCTGGCCGTCACCGACCCGCCCTACACGCCCGAGGGCGTCGGGCTGTTCGTGGCCCGCGCGCTGGAGGGGCTGCGCGACCACGCACGCGGCCGGGTGCTGCTGGCCTACGGGGCCAGCGACCGCACCCCCATGCTCGCGTTGAAGGTGCAGAACGCCCTGCGCGACCTCAATCTCGTCACCGAGGCCGTCTACCCCGACTTCAACCGGTACTTCGGCGCCGAGGCCATCGGCTCGGCCGCCGACCTGTACCTGCTGCGCCCCACCGGCAAGAGCCTGCCCGCCGCCACCGCCCGCGCCGAACGGTTCAGCACCGCGATCTACACCCAGGGCCCGCAGGCCGTCGAATCCCGGGCGGCGCTGCGGCTCACCACCGACGACCTGGCCGACCTGCAGCCCGGCGTGCTGGTGGGGGACTGGCCCAAGCAGATCCTTCCACGCGTGCCCAGGGCCCGGCTGACGACCTGGCTGGCCAAACCGTACGCGGCGGCCGTCCGGCACGCCGCCGTCGCGCTGCCCCCGGGCCTGGAACCGGCGCTGGTGCGCACGCTGCTGGCCACGCGAGCCGAGCACGTGCGGGTGTTCCTGGCCGAACCGCCGGACGACCTGCCGGACGCCGCCGCGCTGCTGCGACCGGTGTACGAGCTGACCGCCCGCGGCCCGGTGGTGGACGCGGTGCGCACGCCGCCCGCCGCCGGCGACGACACCGCCCGCATCCTGCGCGCGATCATGGACCGGGCGCACGGGAAGATCGCCAACGCCTGGCGCGACCAGCTGACCGCCCTGCACGGCCTCACCAAACGGCAGGCCCGTACCGTGGTCGCCGACACCGCGCCGTGGGCCCGCGACGTCACGCCGCTGGAGCTGCCGGCGCACCGCCTGCGCGCGCTGCCCGACGCCGTCCGCGCCTCGCTGCGGGCGGCGCAGACCGCCGCCGCGGCACCGGCGGCCGGGCCGTAGGCAGCGCTGCCCGGTCGGCCCGCTTGCACGTCAGCGGCTGCGGCACCCGCGCCGCGTGGAAAGGTTCGCGATCCGGGCGGCGGGGCACGTCGCGCCCGGGGCGGTCAGGCCGAGCGCCGACAGCCGCTCGGGGGCGGCCAGGACGTCCAGCGCGACGATCCGCCCGTCGCGGACCGTGCAACTTACCGGGAACGGGCGGCCGCGCGTCGAGGTGACCGGGGCGGCGCGTTCACGACGGCGATTCGGCCAGACGGCGGCAAGCGTCGCGGTCGTGCGGCAGCCCGACCTGCTCGAACGCAAGGCGGGCGTTGCCGTTCCCGGCGTCCCACAGCTGTTCGTTGTCCACCAGCGCGCGCAGGTAGGCGCGCTGCGCGTCGGTGAGGCGAGCGGGCGGCGCGGGCGGGTCCCCGGGGGAGGGGAACGCCGCGGCGAGCAGACGCCCCCAGTCCCAGTCGGCGCACATCGGGCTGGTGACCTTGGCGATCGCGACGGCGGCCGGCAGCAGCCGCTCGAAGTCGGCGACGCGGCGCAGCGCCGCGTCCAGCAGGGCGAACCGCACCCGCGCCCGGATCTGCGGCGGCCGGTCGGTGAACCACTCGTCCGCCTCGGCCGGACGGCGCAGCGCGCTCAGCAGCTCCTCTACCGCCGCCTCGTCCTGGGCCAGCGTCGGCGCGAGCGCCGCGCACGCCCGCACCGCCGGGTCGGGATCGGCCAGGTAGCCGCGCGGCTCCTCGCCCAGGTATCCCAGCGACAGCACGAGCGCGGCCCGCTCGTCCCGGTGGACGGCGCGCCGCGCGGCCTGCTCCACCTTCGCGGCGACCGCGCCGCGGCGGCCGCGCAGCCCCGGCAGCGCCAGCAGGGACGAGGCCGCGTCGACCGCGTTGACCCGCACCCGCGCATCGCCGTCGGTGAACGCGGCCTCGACCGGCGGCAGCAGGGCCTCGGCCGCGGACCGGATCTCCAGCACCACCCGCGCCATGATCGCGTCGGTGGCGTCGGCGATCAGCTCCGGGTCGAGCTCGGGGACGTCCTGGTCACCTGCGGAGTCGTCGCAGGTGCAGTCCTCGTCGTAGGCGCAGTCGCAGTCGCCGTCGAGCATCGCGTCCCAGGCCACCCGGACGGCCTCCTCATCGACGCCCGGAGGGAAGGCCGCCGCGTGCAGTTCGTCGTCGCCGATCTCGGGCCGCCCCGCCTCGGCGACCCGTCCGAGGAACCGCAGCAGCATGGCCCGCAGCGGCTGGCCGTCGGCGATCGGCGCGTCGGCCGCAGGATCGGCCAGCACACCGGCCACCACCAGCGCCGTCGGCGCCGTCACCGCCCAGGGCGTGCCCTGGTGGAGCACCGCGCCCCACAGGTGGTCCACCGCCTCACTGCGCGCCGCCGCGTCTTCGCCGGTCAGCGCCCGCAACTGGTCCGGCGTGTCGTTCGCCGCGCCGTAGGCGTGGAACAGACGCCCCCAGTCGACGTCCGTGACAGCGTCCCAGCCGATGGCCATGCGCCCCGTCATCCCTCAGCCCCTGGTGAAAGCTCGTGCAGAACCCAGGAGCGTACCAAGATCCACAGCGGGCCCCGGCACCGCGGTGGGCTTCGCCGCCGAAGGCCGCCGGCTCACGCAGACGGCGGCCGCAGCAGGCCGACGCAGCAGGCCGACGCCCGCGGGGAACGGGCCGGTCGGACACGCCGTGCGAACGTCACACCCTCGCCGGGGACGCCGCCGCGTTCACCTCATGCCTCCAGCCAGAAACCGGTGCGCGTCAGCCACAGGTCGAGCAGGTCCGAGTCGCCGCTTACCTCGACGTGAGGGGCAGGCCGCCGGTAGAGGAACAGCAGCAGCTCCTTCACCGGTCCGCGCACCACCACCGCGGGCTCGACGGACGAGCCGTCGCCGTCGCGTTGCCACGTCGGCCGGGCACCGCTGAGGTCGACCAGCCACCGTGTCGCCGCGTCCGCCTCGAAACGCAGCGTGCGGCCGGGGCCGAGCAGGCCCGGTGCGTCCGGCGCGGGCTCGTACGCCTCGGGGACCGTGGAGAACTCCATCCATTCCGCCACGCCGTCGAGCGCGACGTCGTCGTCGAGTTCGTACTCCGCCCCGGCGGTCAGCGCAGCGTCGGCCCGGTGCACGGCGGTCTCGTGCGTCATGCGGCGCGCCCAGAACAAGGTGGTCCGGCAGTCGGTGTCGGACGGGTTCCACACGGTGACGTCGGGTCCGGCTGCGCGCAGGGCCGCGGCCAGCCGGGAGGCGCCCTCGGCGAGCCAGACGTCCAGCACGGCTCCGTCCTCGGCGGTATAGCCGGCGAGGTCGTTGGCCTGCTCGTCGGAAACGGGGTCGGTGGCCCTGGTCCGCACGACCGTGTCGGCCCACCGGTGGTCACCACCGACGTGCCGCAGCAACTGGCCGAGGTTCCATCCCGGGCAGGTGCGCACGGGAGCGGTCATGTCCGCGCCTTCGACGTGCGCTCTCAGCAGATCGGTCTGGGCGACGATCTCCTCGCAGTAACGATCGAACGTCAGTGAGGCCACCGGCCGATGCTATTGATCAAAGCAGTCTCACGGCCAGCGATCTAGACGGCGACGGCACCTGGACACCGACCACGTCACCGGACGCACCCGGACGCGCAGGGCAGTGGTGGCCGCCACCGTGCAGCCGGTCGTCGGGTGCGGGCGGTGCGGAGGCCGAAGAGTCGGAACCGTCCCGCCGTGCTGCCAGCCGAGTGGAGCGCGGGAGAGCATGCTCCCGGCGGCGCCCGGAGAGGCGTGCTTCGGGGGTAGTGTCCGGGTGGGTTTTGAGAGTTCGATGCGATATTGGCAGGAGCACGGGACGAGCCCCCACGGCACTAAGCGACTCAGTCCGGTTGACCCGGCACACGAGCACGGCCTGTCATCGCCTCGCTGATCGTGCGAGGTGCGGGCGGCCGGTGGGCTGGAGCCGCTGGAGGCCGCCCTGCGCGACTGGCACGCCCGGCTGTCGGCCCACGGGCGCGCGATGCCGACCGGGGCCGCCGCACTGGAGGCCTACCTCCGCGAACGCGGATGACGGCAGGCGCCGCCGGCATGCCGACGGTCCGGCCGGGGCCGCGACCGGTCGGGATCACGCACCGCGGTCGCGTCCCGGCCGGTATCAGCCGGCGGTGCCCGGCCCGACCGCCGCCGATGTCAGGGAGACCTGCCAGAAATCGGCGTAACGGCCGCCGCGGCGCAGCAGTTCCTCGTGGGTGCCTTCCTCCGCGATCCGGCCGCCGTCCAAAAAGACGATGCGGTCGGCACGCTGGACGGTGCGCAGCCGATGCGCCACCATCACCACCGTCCGGCCCGCCATCAGCCGCTCGATGCCCTCGTGCACGGCCGCCTCGTTCACCGGGTCGAGCGCGGAGGTCACCTCGTCCAGCAGCACGATCGGCGCGTCCTTCAGCAGCGCGCGGGCGATCGAGACGCGCTGGCGCTCACCGCCCGACAGCCGCGCACCGCCCTCGCCGACGTTCGCCGCCCATCCTCCGGGCAGCCGCTCGACCACTTCGTCCAGCCGCGCCGCGGCCGCCGCCGCCCGCACCTCGGCCTGGTCGGCGTCGGGACGGCCGAGCCGCACGTTCTCCTCGATCGTGCCGTCGAACAGGTAGACGTCCTGGAAGACGACGGCGATCTGCTCCATCAGCACCTCGGTGCCGATGGAGCGCACATCCACGCCGCCCACGCGCACCGCGCCCGCGTCCACGTCGTAGAACCGCGCCAGCAGCTGCAGCAGGGTGCTCTTGCCCGCGCCCGACGGTCCGACGACGGCGAGCCGCTGCCCCTGCGGCACGGAAAGCGACACGTCCTCGAGCACGGTGCGGCCGCCGTGCCGGAAGGTGACCGACTCCAGCTCCAGGCCATGGCCTACCGGCCGGACCGGTTCGGCAGCCTCCGGCAGCGGCTCGGTGCGCAGCACAGCGTCGAGTCTGGCCAGCTCGGCGCGGACGACGCGCAGTTTGCCGCCGATCTCCGCCAGCGACAGCAGCGGATCGGCGCAGCGGGCCGCCAGCACCAGGACCGCCAGCAGTTCCGCCGCTCCGATGTCCCCGCCCAGCGCGAGATGGGCGCCCAGGACCAGCAGCACGGTGAACACCGCCTGCACCGTGAGCGTCAGGCCCACAACGCCCGGCAGCGCCGACAGCAGGCTCCGGCGGGACGCGCGGTGCAGTTCCCGCAGCGAGTCGTCGAGCAACCGGAAGCGTTCGACGGTCCGGCCGCCTGCCCGCAGCACCGGCTGCGCCTGGAGATACTCGACGACCCGCGCGGTGGCCTCCCGGTCGCGTTCGGCGCGTTCGGCGTCGGCTGCGGCCATCGAGCGTCCCGTCCAGACGTGGATCGCCGCCACGACCGGTGCGGCGGCCGACGCCGACAGCCCCATGCGCCAGTCGTAGACGAGCATGACGGCGACGACCGTCAGGGGGGTCACGCTGGCGGAGATGAACGGCGACAGCAGATGCGCGATCACGCTCATCGCCTGCAGGACGCCGCGGCCGGCCAGGACCGACACCTCTCCGACGCGGCCCGCGGCGTACCAGCCGAGGGGCAGGCGGGCCAGGTGGTCGCCGAGCCGGTGGTACATGCCCCGCAGGAGGGTCGTGCCGACGCGGAAACCGGATAGGTTGCTGACGTAGCGCAGCACCGCGTACACCGCGACCGCGGCGCCGAACGCGACCAGCCAGGGCCGGGCGTCGCCGGGGGTGCCGCCGAACAGTTCCCGCAGCATGGGGACCAGCAGGGCGTAGGACGCCCCCTCGGCCACCGCGGTCACCGTCATCAACGCCACGGTGCGGCGGACCGGCCGGGCGTACTGGTGTCCCAGCACCCGCAGCAGCATTCGGATCATCGGGACTCGTCTCCTCGCAGTGCGCCGCCGGCGGGTCCGCCCGCGTCGGCGGCCGCCGACCAGTGGGATCGCCAGAACGCGGCGAACCTGCCGTTGCGTGCCGGCAGTTCGGCGGGTCCGCCGCGCTCGACGATCGACCCGTTCTCCAGCATCACGACGGTGTCGGCGGCGGCGACCGTCTCCAGGCGGTGCGCGATGACCAGGATCGTGCGCTCGCCCTTGAGCGTCGCCAGGACCCGGCGCACCGCCTGTTCGGTGTGCGGGTCGGCGAATGCGGTGGCCTCGTCCAGCACCAGGACGGGCGCGTCGGTGAGCAGCGCGCGGGCGATCGCGATGCGCTGCGCCTCGCCGCCCGACAGCCCGGCCTCCTGACCGATCACCGTGTCGTATCCGCGCGGCAGCTTAAGGATCCGGTCGTGGATGTTCGCCAGCCGGGCGGCGCGGACCACCTCGTCGAGGCCGGCGTGCGGTACCGCCAGCGCGATGTTGTCGGCGACCGACGCGCGCAGCAGACGAACGTCCTGGAACACGAAGGAGACCGTCCGGTACAGGTCCCGGGTGGCGATCTCGCGCAGATCGACACCGCCGAGCAGCACCGAACCGCGGGTCGGGTCGAAGAACCGCGGCAGCAGTTGCACCAGTGTGGATTTGCCGCTTCCCGACGGGCCGACGACCGCGGTGACCGTGCCCGGTTCGAGCACCAGGTCGATGCCGCGCAGCACCTCGCGTCCGGGGTCGTAGCCGAAGTGGACGCCGCGCAGCTCCACCCGGTGCCCCTGTGGCGCGACCGGGTGCGCGGGCTCGGGCAGCGACGGCACGGCGAGCACGTCGCGGATCCGGCCGACGGCGCGCCGTGCGGCCTGCAGGTCGTCGAAGCCGTGGCCCAGGCCGCCACCGGGGCGGTCAGTCCCAGCCCGAGCAGCAGGAACGGCAGCAGGTCGGCGGGGGCCATGCCCCCGGCGGTGATCAGGCTGGCGCCGCCGATGAGCACGACCAGCAGCACGAACGGCGGTGACAGCGCCAGTTGCATGCCCGCGGCGATGGCGGAGACACCGCGCACCCACCGGGAGAACACCGCGACGAAGTCGTCCACGGCCGTGCGGAACCTGCGGTGGGCGCGCTGCGCTCCGCCGAACGCCTTGACCACCGCGATGCCTTCCACGAACTCGACGGCCGCATTCGAGATCCGCCCGAGGGCCCGGTCGAACTCCTGCTGCTCACGCAGCCGGGCCGGGGTCATCATCAGCGGGACCAGCGCCAATGCCAGCACCACCGGCACCAGCGTGATCAGCGTGAGCCGCCAGTCGACGGTGAACAGGTAGGCCAGCGACACCAGCGGCACCACGAACGCCGACACCAGTTCGCTGGGAGAGTGGGCGATGAACGGGTGCACGGCGCTCACGTCCTCACCCACGATTTTCGCCAGCTCGCCCGTCCGGCGGTGGAACAACCAGCCGATCGGTACGCGCCCCAGCCGCTCGGCCAGCCGCCGGCGGAACGACAGTTGCACCCGGCCGTCGAGCATGTGCCCCAGGCCCGACGATGCGGCCGTGAACAGCAGCCGGACCAGCAGGCCGGCCGCACCCGCGAGCACGACCAGCCGCACATGGCCGTGATCGATCGGGCCGGGCGACAGCAGGGCGCGTCCCAGTTCGACGACCGCCAGCAGCGGCGCCAGACCCGCGACGGCGCCGATCACCTGCAGGATCATGATGGCGGTGAAGCTGCGGACATACGGCCGCAGCAGCCCGGCCGGGCTCGGTCCCGCCGCGGACTCGGCATCCGGCGGCGGTGCGTGCAACTGCCTCGCCTCGGTGAGGTCGGTGGCGGTCATCGCCCTCCCGTCTTCGTCGATCTCGTTGCGGCCGGGCCCGTGGCCGGGCCGATGGTCGCCCTTGCGAGCGGTGCCGCCCGGCGGGCGGCGTCGCCCGCCGGGCGGAGCCGGCCAGGGCCGTGCCTCCGGCCGTCCGGTCGGCACGGGCCTTGCGGACGGCCGGACAACAGCGGCCTGGCCGGACTGGGAGTCCTCACCTGCTGAGAGCGCGGCGCAGGGCCCCGGCGAGTTCGCTGATCTGCCGCTGCGACACCTCCGCCGACAGGATCGCCTGCGATCCGTGGAAGGTGCCGGGCCACTGGTGCAGCTCGACCGAGACGCCCGCCTGCAGCAGGCGCAGGGCGTAGTCGATGCCCTCGTCGCGGAGCGGGTCGAACTCCGCGGTGGCGATGTAGGCGGGCGGCAGCCCGGACAGGTCCGCGGCCCGCGCCGGGGCGGCGTAGGGCGTGGCGGGCTCGGACCCCAGGTAGTGCCGCCATGTGGTGGCGAGCTTGTCGCGGGTCATCCAGGGCGTGTCGGTGAAGTTGCGCGCCGACCACGTCTCCTGCCGGTCGTCCAGCTCGGGCTGGTTGAGCAGCTGGAAGCAGATCGGCGGGCCCTGCTCGTCGCGCGCCCGCAGCGCCACCGCCGCCGCCAGGCCCGCGCCGGCGCTGTGGCCTCCGACCGCGATGCGCTCCGGGTCGACGCCCAGCTCGGCCGCGTGCTCGGCCGTCCAGGTCAGCGCGGCGTAGGCGTCGTCGAGGGCGGCCGGGAACCGGTTCTCGGGGGCGCGGCGGTAGTCCACCGAGACCACCACCGTGCCGGCGCCGTGCGCCACCCGGGTGGCCCACGGGTGCTCGGTGTCCAGATCGCCCATGACGAACCCGCCGCCGTGCAGCCAGACGATGGCGCCCCGGGCCTGGTGCGGCCGGTAGATCCGCACCGGCACGTCCGGCGCGGCGGGCACCGTGCGGTCCTCGATCCGCATGTCCGAGGTGTCCGCCGGCGGCGCCGCACCGGACAGTTCGGCCAGGTTCTTGCGTGCGGCGACCGGGTCGGTCAGGTCGGCCGGGGGGAACAGCGGGATGAACGCTTCCAGTTCGGGATCCATGCCTGCCATCCTCGCCGCCGCCGCACCGGAGATCATCCGCCACATGTCGGGCATCCCGCCCGGATCGCGCACCGATCGGCGCCTATCCTCGTCGCCATGGAGGCACTGGCCCTACGGTTGTCCCAACTGGACGCGCACGCCGAAGGCGCGATCCGCGTCGTCATGTTCTACGACACCCTGATGCGCCGGCGGGTGGACCTGCCGGCCCTCGCCCGGGCCTCGGCGGTCCTGGCCGAGTGCGTGGCCGGGATCCGGCTCCACGGCACCGGCCAGGTGATCCGCATGTCGCCCGACGGCACTCAGGCCGCCGCCCCGGCGGCACCGGCGTCCACCACGGCAACGATCACCCTCGACGACGAAGAGATCGGCGCGGTGTGGCTGGAGCGTCCCGCCCCGCCCGGCGCGCTCGACCAGTTGCTGCTGGACCGGCTCGCCATCGCCGCCGCGGCGGTCGTCGAACGGTACGGCCCGGCCCGCACCACCATGGCCGACCCCGCCCTGGTCGAACTGGCGATCAGCGCGGACGCCGACGAGGCCGCCCGGGCCCGGGCGCTGCGCCTGCTGGGTTTCGCCGCCGATCTGCCGGTGCGCGTCGTCGCCGTACGCTCGTCCGTCCCGCTCGACCGGATCGGCGGCCTGATCTCCCCGAACCGGCCGGTGAAGGCGGCCCCGCTCGCCGACGTCGGCGTCCTTTTGACCACCGCCCTGGACCCCTCCCGGTTCCCCGCGGACGCACGCGCCGGCATCGGCACCGCCGGTGCCCCTGACCGGTCCTGGCAGCAGGCCCGTACCGCCCTCCGCTTCACCACCCCGCGCCGGCCCGTCGTCCGCTACGACGCCCTGGGGGCACTGGCGCTCCTGGCCGAGATACCTCCCGACACCGCACGGGCCAACGCCGACGTCGCCGCGATCAGCCGCCTCGCCGCCGACCCCGACGACCTGCAGACCCTTGACGCCTACTGCGCCACCGGCTCCCTGCGCCAGGCCGCCGACCTCCTGCACCTCCACCACAGCAGCATCGCCCGCCGCCTCGAACAGATCGGCAAGGCCCTCGGCATCGAACTCACCCAACCGGCCGGACTGACACGAGCCAGGCTCGCCCTCACCACATGGCGGCTGCTCAACAGCGACTGAGCACCCCGCCGCCTCGGGCCCGGGGCCGGGAGCGGTCGGCAACATCAGGATCTTTTCGCTGGTGAATGGGTGTTGCCCCCAATGGTGGCCGCCGCATCGATCGCCCATGGTGGAACAGAGCCCGGCAGAGCCCATCTCCTGTCCGACCCGCGTCACCGGCGGTCGGGTCCGCGGCCCGAATCCTGCGGCCGACCGCCGGTGATGCCACCCGCCCCGGGCCCGAAGGGAGGCTCGCACGGTGACGGTGAGCGGCGCCCCGCACGGCACGGCCGGCGGCTGTGAGCCAGACGGCGCGGCCGCCCGGCAGGTCCGCGGGACGGCGGCGGCATCGTGGGGACGGCCGTCATCCCGCAGGGCCACCGGCCACCGGGCCGGACCACATGATGGAGGATCTACCGGCCCGGCCGTGTGCCCAGGCCCGTCCTCGGGAAAAGTCGCTGGCCAGAGGCGGGCTGCTGCCATCCGTGCCGGGTCGGCTCGTCACCGGACCGGCCCCATCACCGTCGTCCCCGCCCCGGCCCGCGCCACCATCCGCGGCCCGGCCTCGCCGCCGCGAGGGCACTGGTCGCACCCACCGTGGACAGATCACCGGAACCGACCGACCCAACGGAGGCCGCCGATGCCGCCCCAGCCCCGTGACCACCCGTCCGGCGTGCAGGCACTGCGTGAACGCCTGCTCGGGCGGCCGCCGCGGCACGGCTCGCCCCAGCCGAGCGCGCCCGGCCGCGCGCCCGGAGCACACTCATCTTCCGGCTGCGCCTTGGCGGCCGCCGCCGGAGCCGTGCCAGGACTCTTCCGTTCCCGGTCGATTCCCCCTCCACCAGCCCGCCGCCGTGCGGAATGCCGGCAATGACACGACTGCGGCGCACAGCAAAGGGGATCAATGCCGGACACGTTCCCATGCGTGTCCATGACGCCGCTGCGCGTCACCGGCCACGAGGGGAGGAAGGACCATGACCGGGGGCCTTGCGGCGGGCGGCGTCGCCGTCGGCGGGCACGCCGCAGCCGACGTCGGACCCGTTCGGCGCGGGCCCGCCGCCGGGCGTGGTCACGACCAGGCCCACCTGCACCGCCACTTCCGCCGGACGTTCGCCGCACCGCCCGGGCAGTTCGCCCGTGCGCGACGGGCGTGCAACGACGTACAAGAACGCCTGGCCGACGAGCCGTAACGTGCGCAGGGTGATCAAGGAGACTGCTGCCGGGCCGGTCCCCGGCGACGAGCACACCCGACCGCATTTCACCCGCGCCGCCCTGCTGACGATCGACATGCAGGCCGACTTCGTGTCCGGCCCGCACGCGGTGCCCGGCACCGAACGGATCGCTCCGGCGGTGGCCAGGCTGGCGCGCGCGTTCCGGGACGCCGGACGGCCCATCGTGCATCTCGTCCGGCTCTACCTGCCCGACGGCGGCAACGCCGACCTCTGCCGCCGCTCGCTCATCGCCTCCGGAACCCGCCTGGTCGTCCCGCATTCGCCGGGCTCCCGCCTGGCCGACGGTCTGACCCCGGCGGACGCCGCGCCCCTCGACCCCGAGCGGCTGCTGTCGGGCGCGGCGCAACGGCTCGCCGACGGCGAGCACGTCATCTACAAGCCGAGGTGGAGCGCCTTCTACCGCACCCCGCTGCAGCGGCATCTCGCCGATCTCGGCGTGGACACGCTGGTCGTGGCCGGTTGCAACTACCCCAACTGCCCGCGGGCGACGATCTACGACGCCAGCGCCCGCGACTACCGGCTGGTGCCCGCCGAAGACGCCACCTCGCGTTTCGGCGAGCACGCCCGGGGGGAGATGACCGGGATCGCCGCCTGGTGCCTGACCGTCCCCACGATCGAACGGCTTCTTCGCGCCGAGTGCGGGGCGGCCGCATAAGGGGCCGCACCTGCTGCTGGAGTACCCGCAGTCCCCGGCAGCCCCCGCCAGGGCGACGGCATGGGGCTGCAGGTCGGCACCGCGCGTGCCACCCCCTCGAGCAGTGAAACCTCGGTTCGTCCAGGACCTGGCCCTCGGGGGCGCGGCTTCCCGGATCGGGGAGCTATGCCTACCGCCCTGGTGGAGTCAGGCCCACTGACGCGTGGTGGCCGCGTTCCTAGGTTGAGGGCAACCTGACTAAAAGGAGCCCTGATGACCGAGCGGACCGGAAGGCCCGAGCACACCAGAAGGAACGTTTTGTGGGGCGGCCTGGCTGCGACGGCGGCGGGCATCGCCGTCCCGGCCGTGGGAGCCGTCCCCGCCGCAGCGGACTCCGGCGACGCCGGCTGCCCGCCCCCGCCCGGACCCGCCAAGGTCGGCCGCAACGACCCCCGCCACCGGTCCCTGGCCTCCCGCGGCTACAACCGGCGGTTCGCGGGGCGGCCCGAGCACGTGTGGGTGGTCGGCACGACCGAGCACGTCGTCCGCGCCGTCCAGGAGGCGGTCGACGGCGGCAAGAGGGTCACCGTCCGAAGCGGCGGCCACTGCTTCGAGGACTTCGCCGCCGACCCCGCCGTGCAGGTCGTCATCGACACCTCCGCCATGAACGCCGTCTACTACGACCCGGCCCGCCGCGCGTTCGCCGTGGAGGCGGGCGCCCCGCTGGGCGAGGTGTACCGCAGGCTCTACCTGGGCTGGGGCGTGACGATACCCGCCGGATGGTGCCCCGACGTGGGCGCCGGCGGGCACGTCCTGGGCGGCGGCTACGGCCCGCTGGCGCGGTTGATGGGCCTGGTCGTCGACCACCTCCAGGCGGTCGAGGTCGTCGTGGTGGACCGGGCGGGCCGGGCCCGCAGCGTCGTCGCCACCCGCGAGGCCACGGACCCGAACCGGGACCTGTGGTGGGCGCACACCGGCGGCGGAGGCGGAAACTTCGGCATCGTCACCCGCTACTGGTTCCGCACGCCCGGCGCGCGCGGCGACGACCCCGCCCGGTTGCTGCCCGCGCCGCCGCCGGCCGTGCTGAGCTTCACCATCACCTGGGATTGGAACAAGTTCGACAAGGCATCTTTCGCCCGCCTGGTCCGCAACTACGGTGAATGGGCCGAGCGCAACAGCGCACCGGACTCCCCGTCCGCCCGGCTCTACAGCGAGTTCCAGCTCAACCGCCGGGCGTCCGGGACGATCGGCATGATCGGCCAGGTGGC
The DNA here is from genome assembly GCF_030269545.1 of Actinomadura sp. NBRC 104425. GTDB lineage: Bacteria > Actinomycetota > Actinomycetes > Streptosporangiales > Streptosporangiaceae > Spirillospora > Spirillospora keratinilytica. The sequence goes on from NZ_BSTN01000005.1 coordinate 144,731, forward strand.
CGCCGCGTCCGGCGCCGAACGGATGCTGGACGACTATCTGGCCGCCATCAACCGCGGCGTTGCGGTCACCCCGGTCCGCCAGGTGAGAAACGAGCCCTGGCTGGCCGCCGCCCTGGCCGGACCGCCGGGCGAACCCGGCCCCTACTGGCGGCTGAAGGCCAAGTCGGCATACCTGCGCCGCCGTTTGAGCGACCGGCAGACCGACGTCCTGTACCACCACCTGACCCGGACCGACTACGACTACCCGGGCGGCCTGGTCAACCTCTGCACCTTCGGCGGCCGGGTCAACACCGTCGCCCCGCAGGCGACGGCGACGCCGCACCGCGACACCGTCATGAAGATGCTCCTGATCAACGGGTGGGAGGCCGCCGCCGACGACCACCGGCACATCGCCTGGCTGCGGGAGCTGTACCGCGACCTGTACGCCGACACCGGCGGCGTCCCGGCGCCCGCCGACGGCGCGTTCATCAACTATCCCGACGCCGACCTGGCCGACCCCGCCTGGAACAGGGGAGCGCCCTGGCACACCCTCTACTACGGGGACAACTACGCCCGGCTCCAGCAGGTCAAGGCCAAGTGGGACCCGCGCAACGTCTTCCGCCACACCCTCTCGGTGCGGCCCGCCTGACCGCGGACGCGCGGCAGGCGAGTGGTTCAGCCCCGCTGCGCGGCCGAATCGCCGGCCCCGTTGGGCCCGTGGTTCGGCCGCGGCCGCTCGCCCGTCGCGCCCCTGTCTTCGCGCCCGCGACGGCTCTCGGAGCGGACGTGCGGTTCAGGGGGCGTGGTTCGGCCACCCGATGTCGTGAAGGACCCGGCGCAAGCCTTGACGCCGCTGGGCCTCGCAACAGCCGATCGCCGCGGCCGCGACCGTACACGCACGTACCGGGCCGGCGTTCGCGCTGCTTCCGGGTCCACATCCAGGTTGAGGCGCCAAGCGCGTGGCCCTGCGTCTCGCCTCGCGGGCAGGAACCTGCGGCAGCTGAGTCATTGGTGGGGGACGGACGGGCCGCTCGCCGACCTCCGGCTCATGTGTCACGCGGGCGTTCCTCGCGTCGCAGCTCGGCGGCGACTGCGCGTTCGCGCTGGGCGGTGGCCTCGGCCCGTGCGAAGTCGCGCTCACGGGTGAGTTCGTCGTTGCGTGCCTGCTCGGCGCGCAGTTCCGCACGGACGGTGGCGAGGTCCTCCCGAGCCCGGTCAAGGAGGGCGCGCAGTTCGGCGACCTCGGCGCGTAGAGCGTCGGCCTGCTCGCGCGCGTGCTGGGCGGCCGCCGCGGCCTGCTGGGCCTGCGCCCGGGCCGCGTCGCGTCCGGAGACGGCCTCGACCCGCTGCGCCTCGGCTTGGTGTGCGTGCTGTTCGGCGCGTTCGCGGGCCTCTTCGGCCGCCTCGGCCCGGGCGAGCGCGGCGGCGCGTTCCCGCTCGGCGCGCACCTGCGAGTCACGCGCCTGCTGCGCGGCGTCGCGCGCCTTCGCCGCCTCGTCGGCCGCGGACTCGGCCGCACGACGGGCTTGCTCGGCCTGCCGCAGCGCCTCCTGTTTCTCGGCGCGGTCGCGGTCGGCCCGGGCACGCGCCTCGTCGGCCTCCGTTCTGGCCTCCGCGGCCTCGGCCCGTGCGGCTTCGCTGACGCGCTGCGCCTCCTCCTGCGCCGCCTTGACCGCCGCCTCGGCCTCCGCACGTGTCCGCTCCGCCGCTTCGACGGCCTCGTCGCGCTCCTGCTCGGCCTGCTGCGCGCGGTCGCGGGCGGCCCGGGCCCGCTCCTGGGTCTTCTCCGCCAGCTTCTCCGCCCGGACGGCCCGGTCTTCGGCGTCCTGCCGCTCGGCCAACGCCGCCGCCACCGTGGCCTCGGCCTCGGCCCTGACCGCACTGATCCGCGCCTCGACGCCCCGGGGCGACAGTTCCGCGTCGAGTGCTTGAGCCAGGGGAGCCAGGACCGCGGCCAGGCCCTGCTCCATGCGCTCGTAGAGATCCTCCGCCCGGGCGAGCGCTCCCTCCAGTCCCGGCGTCGCACGCCTCAGCTCCCGCTCCCGCTTGGCCCGAGCCTGGCAGTCGCTGTCCATGCAGTACTCGCGGGGACGCCCCCGCCCACCCCTCTGCGGCACGGGCCGCCCGCAGTACCGGCACGGCCGCTCCTGCGCTGTCACCTCACTCACGGCTCTCATCCTACATTTTTTGATTTTCTGTTTCCAGAAAATAACAACCAACGGAAAACCGGAGGCTCTAACTGACGACAATGTCCGTTGACGAAAGTCAGCTGTGGCGGACGCCCGTCCCCGGCGCGCTGACGGAACTGGGCGGGGTTGACGAGAAGGGCCGCATCGGCGCGGACGTGGACCTGTCGAGTGAGGGCGGCCACGTCGCCGGCTGCGGCCGTGCGGGCACGATCGTCGGCGCGGCACCGGAGACCCCGCCCGGAAGATCGCCGATCACGTTCGCGAACGCGCCGTCGCGGCTGCAGCGGTGAGGGGCCCTGCCGCCCGCAGGAGTTTCCGGGGCGGCAGGGCGGGGCATCGCGTTACGGCCGGGCGGACGGGGCGACCGCGACGGCGTCGATCTCGAAGAGCATGCCGGGGAGGGCGAGCGCGGCCACGCCGGTGAGGGTCTGCGCGGGCGGCCGGGAACCCCAGATGCGGTCGAGGTGCTTCACGAGCACGGCCAGCTTGTCCGCGTCGTGGTCGACGATGTGGGTGCGGATCTGCACGACGTCGGCGAAACCGAGGCCCACGGAGGCCAGGGCGGTGCCGAGGTTGGCCAGGGACCGTTCGACCTGCTCGCCGAAGTCGGGGGAGGTGACGTTCCCCTGTCCGTCGGAGGCGTACTGACCCGCGATGAACACCAGGCCTCCCGGTGCGCGGACGACGTGGCTGTAACCGAAGCCGACCGGGTCGTGCAGTCCGGCGGGGTTGACGATGCGGTGTGTCATGGCGATACCTCTCTCGTGTGATCAAAGGGGTGTGCGGAACGTTGCGACGGTCGCGGCGGCGACCAGCGCGAGGGAACCGGCGACCCACAGGACATCGGTGGCAGCGAGGCCGTCGACCGTGGCGCCGCCCACGAGGGCCCCCAGGGCGATGGACAGGTTGAAAGCGGCGACGAACAGGGACGAGGCGGCTTCGCTCGCATCACGAGCGGCTTTCAGCATCCACGTCTGCAGGCTCACCGACACCCCGCCGTAGACCAGCCCCCAGGCGACCAGCAGCGCGGACGCGGTGACGGGCGCGGTCACGGGCGCGGTGCCGAGCAGGGCGAACAGCGCCGTCACGGCCGCAAGGCCGGTGCAGATGGCCGCGAGGGTGCCGCGCAGGTGCGCCGCCAACCGCGACCCGGCCACGAAGTTGCCCGCGATGCCCGCGGCCCCGTACGCCATCAGCAGGCCGCCGATGAGGGCGTCGTCGTCCACCCCGGCCGCCTCGCGCGGCACCGGACGGACGAAGGTGTACGCGGCGAAGTGCCCGGTGATCAGCAGGAACGTGATGATCACGCCGACCCGCACGCCGGTGTTGCGCCGCAGCAGCCCCGGCAGTTCCCGGAAGGACAGGGCGCCCCGGGACGGCAGCGGCGGCACGAGGACGAGCAGGGCGGCCAGCGCGGCGAGTCCCAGCACCCCGACCGCGGCGAACGCGGCGCGCCATCCGCCCAGGTCGCCGATCAGCGTTCCCGCCGGGACGCCGACGAGGGAGGCGGTGGAGACCCCGCCGAACACGATCGATGTGGCGAGGGGCACGTGTTCGGCGGGCACCAGCCGCACCGCGAGACCGCCCGCGATGGCCCAGAACCCGCCGATGCTCACGCCGATCGCCAGCCGCGCCGCCAGCAGGACCGCGAAGTGCGGCGCCGCGGCGCACACCAGGTTGGCGGCCGCCATGACACCGATGAGCGCCGCCAGCAGGACCCGCCGGTCCACCCCGGCGGCGACGACGGTGACGACCGGCGCGGACGCGGCTGCGACCAGGCCGGGCGCGGTCAGCATCAGCCCCGCTGTGCCGTCGGAGACGGCGAGGTCCGAGCCGACCGGTGTGAGCAGGCCGACGGGCAGCAGTTCGGACGTCATCAGCGCGAAGATGCCGAGCGCCACCGCCAGGACCGCCGGCCACGTCCGGTCGAGCGACCGCGACCTATACCTAATCTGACTAGGAAACATCCAGAATTTCTCCCGCGAAAAACCCTCTCGGTGGAGAGGGGGTGTTCAGGTGCGCGTGCCGGTCAGCCCGTGGCGGATCTCCCCGGGGACGGCGGGGAAGCGCTCCTCCACCGTCGATTTGAGGTCGGCGAGGGTCCGCCCGGCCAGCTCCCGCCGCCAGTTCAGCTCCGCCCGGCGCATGAACTGGGAGATCACGCAGGTCGTCCGGTAGTCGACCCCGGGCTCGCCGCCGGGGCCCCGCCGCAGGATCTCGGCGCACTCGAACGCCTCCTGCGGACCCTCGATCGCCACCACCACGTCCAGCACCGTGATCTTCTCGGGGGCGCGCGCCAGCCGGAAACCGCCCCGCGGCCCGGGCGTGGAGGCGAGGATGCCCGCTCGCACCAGCGCCTGCAGCTGCTTGTTGAGGTAGGCGGGCGGCAGTTCGTAGAACGCGGCCAGCGTCGAGGTGGGGACCGCGCGATCCCGCTCCACCCATGCCAGGTTCAGGCATGTGTGCAGCGCCCACTCCACGCCCTCGCTCATCCGCATGTCCTGGATCATACATGTCCAGAATTCGCCGCCGCACCCGCGCCCTCCGGGACCGGCGCGCAGCTGCCTTTCCTCGTGCGCTGCGCAGCAGCTTGAGGAGGTGGGTCGCCGTGAGCGCGACGGCGCGGTCCTCGCCAAGTGACAGCTCTGCGAGGGCACGTGACGTCGTCGCCCCCGGAATGTCCGCGAGCGCCTCGGTCAGCCGACGACGTGCAGTCGAATCGGGACCGCCGTGGGCGAGGCGGTCGGCGAGCCCGGCGGCGATCCGCTCCGCCAACGCGGGCTCCCTTCGCAGCACCAGCACGACCGCCGCTCGCCACGCGCTGCGCGCCCCCTCGTCGTCGGCGTCGGTCAGCAGCGCCCGGGTGATCGCCGGCCACGCCCGCCGGCCCCGATCTTAGGCAGCGTGGGCAGTGCCTGGCTCCGCACCAAGCGCACCGCACCATCGGGCCGCCGCCAGGAATACCTGCTCACCGACGCGGGCCGCGACCTCATCCCGGTCCTCACCCTGCGCTGGTGGGGAGAACGCCACGCCTTCGCCCCCCGGCGAGCCCCACTCCGTCCTTGTCGACCAGCACGGCGACCCCGTGCCGTGAACTCACGCCGACCAGCGCCGACGGCACCTCCCTCCGCACCGGCAGCCCGCGTGCAAAAGGTCCGCTAGACCGTGCCCGCGTGGCGTTCCGCCCGGGATCATCGGAGCGACGCGTCCAGTTGACGCATGAGCTCTCCGACCCGCCCACCGCCGGACGGGGCAAGCGGATAGCGCCTCAGGACGTCCACCACGACGGGACGAGCAAGCATCCGCAACCGCGCGATGTGGTCGGCTCCGACGGCGGGATCGTCTCCGGCGGACAGTTCGAACGCTCGTGCGGCATGAGCGGCCGAACCGAGGATGTGCTTGACCTGCGTGGCCTTCGCCAGGGGGTGGAGGAAGGCCGCCCCTGCCGCGGCCATGGCCGCACGTGCGGCGTCGCTCGCCGCGGCCTGCCCCGCGTCGCGGGTGTCCTGGGCCGCCCGGTGCGCCGCCCACGCGCTGTCACGGAGCGCCTTGGTCCGCTCGGCCCCATCCGCGAACGCCTGCGCGGTGTCGATCGCGGCTCGCGGACGCCGATCGTCAGGACGGTCACGCTCGAAGATCGCCAAAGCGGGCCGCGCACAGGCCACGGCGAAGCCGGTGACCTCGCGAAGTTCGGACGTGCTGAGTCCGATCGCCGCGGAGTCGTCCGCCATACGTCACCCTTCTGCATAGGAACCGAAAGGCACGTTCACCGTATCGTTGGACCCTCGGTGTGAAGCTGAGCGCGCATTTCAGCACTGAAGCGGAGGAACCTTCAAACCCAGGGGCGTCTGCTGTTTGACCGGGCCGCTACCACCACGTCCTCTGCGGAGACTCCGGTGCACCCTCCTGGAGGTTCTCGACACCCTATCCGGGGAGCTGCGACATCCCGGCGGACACGCGGGCACTACTGCACGTTCCCTCCCCGCTGAGCCGATCCTGTGTCGTCAGGTTTCCGGGACGATCACCACGGCGGACAGCGCCTGATGCAGCAACGCATGCCCGACGGTGCCCAGGGCGTGCTCGGTGATACCGGGGCGGTGCGTCGCACCGACGACGACCAGGGCGGCCTCATCGGACGCGGTCACCAGCGCCCGCGCCGGGTGCTGATCGGAGATGGTCCGTGAAACCTCCACGTCCGGATACTTCGACCGCCATCCCGCCAGTGCCTCGGCCAGCAGCGCGTCCTCCTCCGCCTTCGCCCGGCCTGCGAACTCGCCGCCGAGCGCGTGGACGGCGTTCAGATGCGCACCCCGCAGGGCGGCCTCCTCGAAGGCCCAGCCGATCGCGCGGGACTCGCGCCCCCGTTCGGCGACCCCCACGACGATCTCGGCGGGCGCCGCGTCGGCATCGGGGGCGCTGTCGGTGACCGCCAGCACCGGGCAGCGGGCACCCGTCACCAGGCGCAGGGCCACCGCCCCGAGGATGGGACCGCCGAAGGCCTCAAGCCTGCTGGTACCGACAACGATCAGTTCCGCGCGCTCGCTCTCGAACACCAGGGCCTTGCCCGGCTCCTGGGCCAGCAGCCGGGTGCGGACCTCCAGCCCCGGTTGCAGCCCCAGCGCGTACGCCTTGGCCTCGACGAGCAGGCGCGTCCGTTCCTCCTCCAGGCCCTCGTAGGCTGCCTCGCTCAGTGATCCGTCCCGGTACAGCAGCATCGAGGCGTGCACCAGCTCCAGCGGACGGCCCCGAAGGCGCGCCTCGTTGGCCGCCCACGCCACGCACCGCGGTGACGCGGCTGAACCGTCCAGCCCTGCGACAACGGGTGTGTCCATGCGCCATCCCCTCACCTCATCGGGCCGGTTCCGTCCTCATCCCCCAGGACGGGGCGTCTACTGCGGTGATCCTGCATCGGCCGTCCCTCCACGGCCGGGATCCCGCCGGGCGTCACCCGCCGGAAAGGCCGCCCGCAAAGGTGCTGCAAGAGCATCGGCCCTGCTCCCGTAAGCGCCCGGTCAGCAGGCGCGCGAGACGCCCGCCGTCACCGGAAGCGAGTGCCTTTGGTGCGCCGCCTACCGCTCCTTGGCCGAATCGGGCGGGAAACGTTGGATGGTGGCATCGGAGGAGGGGAAGTACGTGCTCTCGTGGCCGTCGTCCCACCGGACGACATAGGGAGGCTCTCCGTCCCGGCCGTGCACCTCCAAGATCTCTGCCTCGCGGTCCGGTTCGCCCACATGGTGTCCGTGGACCACCAGCCGGTCGCCTGTGCTCGCTCGCATGGTGTCCTCCTGACAGGCCGTCCAGAACTCCATCGTGGTGCGGGCAGGAGGGGGCCACAAGGGGCGAAGGTCGGTAAACACACAGGTCAACGGCCATGGGAAGCGAGCACGCTCGCTGACATGCCGCCCCTCGAGCCCGCCGCGCAGGGGCTACGTCACCTACGCCTTACCTGTAGGTGTGACTGTCGCGTCACAGTCCGCATCGATCTTGAGGCGCGGGTAGCTTCGCGTGTGCTCACCCCTGGGAGGCGCAGATGGGCAACCGCGGCGACAGCAACAACCCCGAAGACGGGAAGCTGACCAAGCAGCAGTCGGACGGCACCACCGGCACCAAGCACGGGTCCGGCAAAGAGAAGTGACCGCCGATCCCGCCCTCGGCTCCAAACGACTGGAAACCGAACTCGAATCGGCCGGCGCGCTGCCCGAGGCGTGGCGGGACGCGTTCCGCGCCACACCGCGGCACCTGTTCATTCCCGACGAGGTCTGGAGCGAGGCGTCCGACGGCTGGCGGCGGCTGTCCCGGCTGACGGAGCCCGATGTCTGGTGGGAGATGGTCAACCGGGACGGGTACATCGTCACCCAGGTCGATGACGGCCGGCCCGCCGCCCCCGACCACGGCGAGTACTCCACCAGCAGCGCCACCCAGCCCAGCCTCGTCCTGCGCATGCTCGACGAGCTGAACGCCGAGCCGGGCATGCGGGTGCTGGAGATCGGAACCGGCACCGGGTACAACGCCGCGCTCCTGGCCGCGCGGCTCGGCCCGGAAAACGTGACCACCGTGGAGGTCGATCCGCAGTTGGCCGACCGCACCCGCCGAACCCTGGCCCGCGTCGGCCGCCCCGTACGGGTCGTCACCGCGGACGGCATCGCTGGGCACCCGCCGCACGCCCCCTACGACCGGATCATCGCCACCGCGTCGGTGCAGCGCGTCCCCACGGCGTGGATCGAGCAGACCAGGCCGGGCGGGATCATCCTCACCCCGTGGGGCAACGCCTATCACAACGACGCCCTGCTGCGGCTCACCGTGCACGAGGACGGCACCGCGTCGGGCCCGTTCACCGGTCGAGCCCCGTTCATGTGGATGAGGGATGCCCGCGTGCTGCTCGGCACGCTGGGCGACGAGGTGCACGACGGCGACGTCCCCGACGTGTCCACCACCGACCTGGACCTGCGCGGCATGTTCGGTCACCTGGACGTCGACTTCGCGATCGGCGTACAGGTGCCCGGTGTGTCCTGGCACCGGTTCGACGCCGACGACAGGTGCGGTGCGTTCACCGTCTGGCTCATCGACGTCGACCCGGCGACCGATCGTGGGCCTCGGTGACCTTCGAGGGCAACTCCGCCCACCGGGTCCAGCAGCACGGCCCGCGCCGCCTCTGGGACGAGGTCGCCGCCGCATACCGGACATGGCTGAAGCCACGGCCGACCGGCCCTCACCCGCTTCGGTATGACGGTCCTGCCCGGCGGGCGGCAACAGGTGTGGCTCGACACGCCATCGACACCATTTCGGACCGCTGCACGCTGCTGAGCACCTCGTCCGGCCGACCTCCCGGGCAACGCGCAAAAAGCGCAGCTCGGCCGCGCGATGGTGCGCCCCTACGCGCCTTGCGCTGCATCGACGCCCTGCCATGAACCGACCGCGGCGGCGCCCGGTGCAGCCGGACCTCCGCGGCCCGGTGCCGTCCGATCAAGTCGGCGCCGACACCGGCCGGACGCCGCCAGGAGCGTTTCAGGCAGGCCGAACCCGCGTGATCGGGTCCGGTGGCGGCCCCGTGTGCCGGGCGCAGGCGGCGGGCCGGGCGGGGAGCAGGCTGAACGCCGTCCGGTGATGGTCCCGACCGCTCAGATGCCCTGCTCCTGACGCTGGGAACCCGCGCTGGTCGCCGCCCTGACCGGCGGACGCATCGCGGGCGCCGCACTCGACGTGTTCACCGGCGAACCGAACGTGCCCGCCGAGCTTTCAACCCTGGATTCGGTCGTCCTGCTCCCGCACATCGGCAGCGCCACCCACGAGACGCGGCGCACCATGGGCGACCTTGCCTTCCGCAACCTGCGGAACTTCATGGAGAAGGGCACGCTGATCACGCCCGTCCCAAAGATCTGACGCCCCGGCGACCCGCCGGACGGGCACGGCCGCTCCACAGCCCGGCGGGTCGCCGAGACCGGGCTTTGCGCGGGCCGCAGAACCGGCGCCGCAGGGGCCGCCACGCCGTGCCCCCAACCCCGCGACCTGCGGTGATGGGAGGAAACCCCCACAAGGGTCACATACAGTGGTCAAGGTGGAGAACTCGGCAAGCGCCCTGCGGGGCGCCGCCCGCAAGCTCGAGAGCATCCAGGCGATCACCGACGAGGTGTTCGCCCACATGGACGTCGACGACTTCCTGAACACCCTGCTGGACCGCGTCCGCCAGATCCTGGAGGTCGACACCGCCGTCGTGCTGCTGCTGGAGCGTCAGGCGCGCTCCCTGGTGGCGGTTGCGGCGAAAGGTCTTGAGGAGGAGGTCAGCCAGGGCATCCGCGTCCCGGTCGGCGAAGGCTTCGCCGGGCGTGTCACCGCCGAGCGCAGACCGGTCTACACCGACGACATCACCAACGCCAACGTGTACAACCCGCTGCTGGTCCAGCGGGGCCTGCGCGCCCTGCTCGGCGTCCCCCTCGTCGCGGGCGGCACACTGGTGGGCATCCTGCACGTCGGGTCGCTCACCGAACGCCGGTTCACCGAAGACGAGACCGAGTTCCTGCAGCTCGCAGCCGCGCGTATCGCGATGGCGGTGCATTCCCTGATCAGCAGGGCGGAACGCGCCGGAGTGCTGGAACTGCAGCGCAGCCTGGTGCCGGACGCGCTGCCGAGCATCCCCGGCGTCGAGTTCGCCGCCCGCTACCTCCCCGGCAAGGCGAGCGTCGGGGGCGACTGGTACGACATCTTCCCCCTTCCCTCCGGCGAGATCGGCATCGTCATGGGCGACGTGGCGGGGCACGGGCTTCCGGCCGCGGTGGTGATGGGGCGGATGCGCAGTGCCCTGCGGGCCTATGCCCTGGAGGCCGACGATCCGGCGGAGGTACTGCGCAAACTCGACCGCAAGATGCAGCACTTCGAGCCCGAGGCGACGGCAACGGTGCTGTACGCCAGGTGCGACCTCGAGCGGGGCCGGGTCCGGGTGTCATCGGCCGGCCACTGGCCTCCGGTCCTCGCCCTGCCGGACGGCGACGTCAAGTTCCTCGACCTGAAGACCGACATCCTGATCGGTCTGGGGGACGACATGCCCCACCAGACCACCACCGTGACGCTGCCGCCGGGCGCCCTGCTGTGCCTCTACACCGACGGGCTGGTGGAGCGGCGGAACAGTGAGATCGTCCATGACCTCTCCCGGCTGCGCGACGCGGTGTACGCCGGTCCCCCCGAAGCGGTCTGCACCGCGGTCATGTCAGCGCTCATCGGCCGTGAGACGGCCGAAGACGACGTCGCGCTTCTGCTGATGCGCCGCACCCCGGCCTGACACCCCACCCGAGGCGGTCGCTTCGGCTGCGCGCTTTGTAGCCATCCCCGCCGGACTCGCGCGCGACAGCACACCCGTCGGCCTGCGAGCCGTCGCACCGCACGGCCGTCATCGGCCGATGCCGGATCGCCCCGACTTGTGCACGCGTGAGACTTCGGGCCGTTCGGCAGCACCGGCCACGTACTGAGCAGCACCGCTGCACCCTCGTGCACGTGTTCCCTCCGCGGTATTCGGTGAGCCTGCTTCCTGTGCATTCCCGGTGCGCGTTCGAATACCGTGTGCCTTCACCGAAGCCTCGAAGTCCGCCCCTCTCGAAAAGCGCGCGAACCCCGCGCAGTCGCGATGTCACTCACAGCTGAACGCGACCGCGCGGAGTTTCTCGGTGAAAACCAGGGGGGAAGGCGGCTACTCCGAAACTCACTGCTGTTGACCCGGCCACTCAGATAACGTCGAGCGCCAGCGGGACGGCAGTGAAGATCACTTCGGTTCCTCGCCATGGCCGCGAGCCTGTGCGGCGCCGACCGCCTCGGCGATCAGCACGGAAGACACCTGCTCAGGCCCGCTTGCGCAGGACGCCCCCGTATTCGTACACCTTCGGGTTGAGCTTGGACGCGCCTTCGTAGTGGGCGATCTCGGCGGGCACCGGGGGCAGGGGAGGCTGCACGTCCATGGGGCGCCACTGCGCCAGGTTCACCAGGCCCGGCTCCACCGGGTCCAGGTCGGACAGCAACCGGTCCACCTCCTCGGGCGTGCGGGTCTGCCAGGGGATGCCCGCGGCGGTGACGCGTTCGGTCATCAGCGTGCCCTCCGCCGGGTCCTCGCACACCACCTGCGAGAACGTGAGGTGGCTGCCGGGCACGGCCCGGTCGATGATCGTGGTCAGGATGCGGCGCGGGTCGTACTCGTCCGGCAGGTGGTGCCCGACCGACAAGAACAGCACCCCGACGGGCTCGTCGAAGTCGATGAGCCGCTGCACGTCCGGGTGCTTGAGGATCTCCTCCTGGTCGCGCATGTCGGCGGTGATCACGGTGGTGAGGTCGTTGTCGGCCAGCAGGGCGCGGCCGTGCACCAGCACGATCGGGTCGATGTCCACGTACACGACGCGGGACTCGGGGGCGATGCCCTGCGCGACCTGGTGGACGTTGTTGTCGGTGGGAAGCCCGCAGCCCATGTCGATGAACTGCCGGATCCCGGCCTCGAGGGTCAGGTAGCGGACGGCGCGGTACAGGAAGAGCCGGTTCTGCCGGGTGATGTCGAGGCCGGCCGGAAATTGCTCCAGTTGAGCCTTGATGAACTGCCGGTCGACTTCGTAGTTGTCCTTGCCGCCGAGCAGCCACCCGTACGCCCGCGCCGAGGTCGGCACGTCGCTCGGGATGCCGGGCGGAATCCGCTCTTCAGCCACTGCACACTCCGTATCGGGCATCGCGGGCCATGAATGTCTGCCAGAGACGGTACTCCGTCCGGTCGAAAGTCGTGATCTTGTGGTGCGATTCCGGTGTGCTGTAGGCCACTCTCCCGGACCCGGCAGGTGATCCGCGGCGCCGGGAAGGGGACGGCGTTAGGGTGGGCGTCCGTGGAGGAGCTTGCGATCACCGTTGCGGGGGCCCGGGAGCCCGCCGTGGTGGACGCGGGACGCAATCCGTTCCTGGTGTACGTGGCGTCTTTGGAGAGTCCGCGGTCGCGGCGGGCGATGAGCGCGTGCCTGCACAGGCTGGCGGCGCTGTTCCACACCGCCTCGGGACGCGATCCCGGCCCCTCGCCCGCCGAGACGTTCCCGTGGGCGATGCTGCGGGCCGAGCACACCGCGGCGCTGCGGTCGCTGATCGCCGCGCAGACCACGCCCGGGCCGGACGGCGAGGAGCGTCCGTGGTCGCCGGCCTACCGCAACCAGCACCTGTCGGCGCTGCGCGGCGTGCTGCAGACGGCGTGGCGGCTGGGGGAGATGTCGACCGACGACTACCAGCGGGCCAAGGCCGTCAAGAACTTCAGGGGGTCGCGGCTGCCCGCCGGGCGCAGCGTGCACGCCGCCGAGTTCGCCGCCCTGCTGAAGGTCTGCGCCGACGACCCGTCTCCGGCGGGGCGGCGGGACGCGGCGTTGCTGGCCGTCCTCTACACCACGGGTGCGCGGCGCGCCGAGGTGGCGGCGATGCGCCGCGAGCACTACGACCCCGGCGAGCGGTCGCTGCGCATCGTCGGCAAGGGCGACAAGGAGCGCATGGAGTACGTGCACGAGGGCGCGGCGGTGCTGCTCGGTGCGTGGCTGGCGCTCAGCGATCGTCCGAAGGGGCCGTTGTTCATGCCGGTGCACAAGTCGGGGGCGATCCAGTACCGGGCGATGACGGATGCGGCGGTGCGCAACGCGGTCGTCAAGCGGCGGCGGGAGGCGGGGCTGCCGCCGATGACGCCGCACGATTTCCGGCGCACGTTCATCGGCGACCTGCTGGACCGGGGCGTGGACCTGGCGACCGTGCAGCAGCTGGTCGGGCACGCGTCCCCGGCGACGACGGCCCGCTACGACCGCAGGCCCGAGCGGCGGCGGCGCAGCGCGGTCGACCGGCTGGTCTTCCCGGCCGCCGTGTCATAGCCGGCGCAGCTCCTCGCCGATGACGGCGATGCCCTCGGCGATGTCGGTCGGGGTGCTGGCGGCGTGGCCGAGGACGAGCCCGGGCCGGTGCGGCCGCTGGGCATGCCAGGACAGCGGCTGGGTCTTCACACCGCGGGCCAGCGCCGCCGCGGCCAGGGCCACGTCGGAGAACCCGCCGTCGAAGGTCATCGTCAGGTGCAGGCCCGCGGCGGCGCCGTGCACGGACGCGTCCGGCAGGTGCGCGCCGATCGCCCGGATCATGGCGTCGCGGCGCTTGCGGTGGCGTCGGCGCAGGTAGCGCAGCTGGCGTTCCATGTCGCCGGACTGCATGAGCCGCGCCAGCACCAGCTGCGGCAGTGCGGCGTTGCCCAGGTCGGTGAAGCGTTTGGCGTCGACGATGGCGTCCCGGTATCGGGGCGGCGCGAGCAGCCAGCCGATGCGCAGCGCCGGCGCCAGCAGCTTGGACACGGTCCCGGCGTAGAACACCCGCTCGGGCAGCATGGCGCGCACGGCGGCGACGGGCGGGTGGTCGTAGCGGTGCTCGGCGTCGTAGTCGTCCTCGACGATCAGCCCTCCGTCGGCGGCCCACCGCATCAGCGCGCGCCGCCGTTGCCCGCCGAGCACCATGCCCATCGGGAACTGGTGCGCCGGGGTGAGCAGGACGGACGGCGCGTCGCCCAGGGCGTCCACCCGCAGGCCCTCGGAGTCGACGGGGACGGGCGGCGTTTCCATGCCCCAGTGCTGCAGGTGCATGCGCGCCCCCAGCGACCCGGGGTCTTCGACGGCCATGGCGGTGATGCCGTCGTCGCGCAGCACCTGGGCGATGAGCCCCATCGCCTGGGCGGTGCCCGCGACGATGATGACCTCGTCCGGGTCGGCCTTGATGCCGCGGTTGGGGGCCAGCCAGGCGGCGACGGCGCGGCGCAGCGCGGGCGTTCCGCGCGGGTCGCCGTAGCCGAAGCCGGCCGCGGGGAGTTCGCCGATGACGGCGCGTTCGGCGCGCAGCCACGCCGACCGGGGGAACGCGGCCAGGTCGGGCAGGCCGGGGGACAGGTCGATGCGGGCGGGGGAGGTGCGCAGCGCGTCGAAGACGCCGGCGCCGGGTGCGGAGTCGAACACGGCGGTCCTGCGCGGGGCGGCGGCCGGGCGCGGTGGGGCCGGCTGCGACGTCGACACGGGGGCGGCGACGACGATCGTGCCCGCGCGGCCGCGTCCGGCGACGTGGCCGTCCTCGCCGAGCCGCCGGTAGGCCTCGGTGACGACGCCGCGCGACACGCCCAGTTGCGCGGCGAGCACGCGGGTGGCGGGGAGCCTGCTGCCGATCGGCAGCCGTCCGTCGGCGATGGCGTGCCGCAGCCGGCGGGCCAGCCAGTCCGACAGCCCGCCCGGTGGCGCGTCCCGCACGTCCAGTTGCAGAAAATCGGCACCGGACGTTATGGACCGGTCATCATGGTCGCTATTGGACCTGGGCATTGGGCCATAATGCCAGCAGGGTGGCAGGCATGAAGACTGACATCCTCCCGGGCAGAAGCTACGTTCACGGATACTCCGAGCACGAGACGCGCAGGCTCGGCGACCAGGCCGACACGTTGGCGGCGTTGCTGCACTCCGGCACCGCCTACCCGGACGGCAGCCGGGTGCTCGAGGCTGGGTGCGGTGTCGGCGCGCAGACGGTGCACCTGGTGGCCAACAGCCCGGGCGCGCATTTCGTGGCGGTCGACGTGTCGGAGGATTCGCTGGAGCGGGCGCGCGCCCGCGTCGCCGCCGAGCGGCCCGGCGCCCGCGTCGAGTGGCATCGCGCCGACCTGTTCGACCTGCCGTTCCCCGACGCGGCGTTCGACCACGTTTTCGTGTGCTTCGTCCTGGAGCACCTGCGGGATCCGGCCCGGGCGCTGGCCGGGTTGCGCCGCGTGCTGGCACCGGGCGGCACGATCACGGTGATCGAGGGGGACCACGGTTCGGCGATCTTCCACCCCGACAGCCGCTACGCGCAGGCGGTGATCGAGTGCCTGGTCCGCCTGCAGGCCGCCGCGGGCGGGGACGCCCTGGTGGGACGGCGGTTGCAGCCGCTGCTGTTCGAGGCCGGGTACACCGGGGTCGCGGTCGGCCCGCGCACCGTCTACGCCGACCGGACCCGTCCCGCGCTGGTGGAGGGCTTCACCCGCGGCACCTTCATCGCGATGGTCGAGTCGGTGCGGGACGACGCGCTGGCCGCCGGGCTGATCACCGCGCCCGAATGGGACCGCGGCATCGCCGACCTGCGCCGCACCGCCGACCCCAACGGCACGTTCCACTACACGTTCTTCAAGGGCGTCGCCGTCAACCCGTGAGGGGAGGGCGCCGCCCCTACGGCTCGGGCGCCGTCTGAGGGCGGGCGGGGGAGCGGGCCGGTGCGGGCGGCGCGCCGGAGGCCAGGACGGGCCACGGCGCGTGCCGCTCCACCGCGGCGGCCAGCCGCAGCAGGGTCGCCTCATGACCGTGCGGCGCGACGGCCTGCAGTCCCACGGGCGTGCCGTCACGGCCGAACCCGGCGGGAATGCTGATCGCCGGGTGGCCGGTGACGTTGAATCCCCAGGTGAGGCTGACGCTCAAGGCCGTGCCGGGGCCGGCGTGCCCGTGGGCGGGGATGGGTGTGGTCGGGGTCAGCAGCACGTCGGCGCGTTCGAACACCTCGCGCAGGCGGGCGTCGTTGGCCGACCGCAGCCGCGCGGCCGCCGAGGGGGACGCCCGCTCCCGCATCTGCCGCCACGCCGGTTCGGGGTCCAGCAGCCGGACGGGCCCGGGCCGCCAGGTGATCACGCCCGCCTCGTTCAGCCGGTCGGCGGCGGCGCGGGCGATGGCGGCCTGCTGCGGGTCGACGGCGGCGAATCCCAGGGTCGTGGACCAGGTGGCGCGCAGCCCGGCCGGAAGGTCGTGGTCAACGGTGAAGGGTTCGTCGAGCAGGACCGACAGGTGCAGGGCGGCGTCGCGTGCGGTGCGGACCACGGCGCCGAGTGCGGCCAGGCCCGAGGGGTCGCGGGTGGGCAGGCGCCCGTTGGTCGGTTTGAGGGCGAGCATCCCGCACCAGGCGGCGGGGATGCGCAGGGAGCCGGCGCCGTCGCTGCCGGTGGCCAGCGGCACGATCCCGGCGGCCACCGCCGCGGCGGAGCCGGCCGACGAGCCGCCGGGGGTGCGGTCGGGCCGCCAGGGGTTGAGGGTGGGGCCGCGGTCGGTGTGCCCCCAGGTCTGCCAGTCGGTGCTCGGCCGGGGCACCGACGTCGACCCCACCACCACGCAGCCTTCGCGGCGCAGCCGCCGGGTCTGCGGCGCCTGGATCCGCTGCCAGGCCTTGACCGCGATCGGCACCCCCGCCAGCCGCGGCCGCTCCCCGCGCGCCACCGCCCGGTCCACCGCCCGCGCCGCCGCCAGCGCCTGCTCCGGCCAGACATCACGGAACGCACGCAACCGCGGATCGATGTCATCCACCCGCGCCAACGCGGCGGTCACCATGTCGACCGCCGACGCCTCGCGCCGCGTCACCATGTCCGCCACCGCCGTCGCGTCCAGTGCCGCCAGGCCGTCGTCCATGCCGCCCCTGCCTTCGCCCCGCCCCCGGGACGCGATCGCTGTCGGATTCGGTGAGTCCGACAGACTACGCTCGCCCGCCGGCGGTGGCGACGCCGCTACCGGGGGCGCCGGCGGGATTCGTACGAGCGGTGCGCGCCGACCGAGGCGCCGAGTTGCGTACGCTGTACCCGTTTACCTACTCTCATAGAGATTGATGCGTACGGTGTACTCAGTTGGAGGGGTGATGGAGGAGCCGATCGTCGTGGCCGAAGGGCTGCACAAACGCTTCGGCACGACGCACGCGCTGCGCGGCCTGGACCTGACCGTCCCGGCGGGCACAGTGTGCGGGGTGCTCGGCCCCAACGGGGCGGGCAAGACGACGCTGATCAGGATTCTGGCGACGCTGGCGGACCCGGACGCGGGCCGGGCCCGCATCGCCGGGTACGACGTCGTGCGCGAGACCGAGCGGGTGCGGGCGCGCATCGGGCTGGCCGGGCAGTACGCCGCCGTCGACGAGAAGCTGACCGGCCGCGGCAACCTGCGCATGTTCGCCCGCCTGTACCACCTGCCGCGCCGCGAGGCGCACCGGCGGGCCGACGAACTGCTGGAGCGGTTCGGCCTGGCCGAGGCCGCCGACCGGCAGGTCGGCGGCTACTCCGGCGGCATGCGGCGCCGGCTGGACCTGATCACCTGCCTGATCCTGCGCCCGGCGGTGCTGTTCCTGGACGAGCCGACCACCGGCCTGGACCCGCGCAGCCGCGGCGAGATCTGGGACGGCATCCGGCAACTGGTCGCCGACGGCACCACCGTCCTGCTGACCACGCAGTACCTGGACGAGGCCGACCAGCTCGCCGACGACATCGCCGTCGTCGACCACGGCCGTGTCATCGCCACCGGCACACCCGACGCCCTCAAGGCCCGGCTCGGCGACCGGCTCGACGTCGTCCTGCAGGACCGGGCGCAACTGGAACGCGGCGCGTCCGTGCTGGCCGGGCTCACCGGAGCGGAACCCGCCGTCGACGCCGAACACGCGCGCCTCGGCATCGCCCTGCCCGGCGACACCGTGCGCCTGGCCGACGTGGTGCGCGAACTCGACCGCGCCGGCGTCGCCGCCGCCGATGTCAGCCTGCGCCGCCCGACATTGGACGAGGTGTTCCTCAGCCTCACCGGCCGCTCCGCCGCCGAGCAGGCCGACGGCGCCGACGAGACCGCACCCGTGAAGGAGGCAGTGTGACGACCGCTCCGCCCATGCCCGCCCCGCCCGCGTCGCTGGCCGGGCGGCTGCGCTGGACCGCCGCCGACGCCTCCGTGCTGGTCGGCCGGGAGCTGAGCAGGCTGCGTCAGGAGCCCGGCCAGCTCGTCGCCGCGCTGATCTTCCCGGGGATCATGGTGCTGCTGTTCGGCTACGTGTTCGGCAGCGCCATCCAGGTGCCCGGCGGCGGCAACTACCGCGAGTACCTGATGCCCGGCCTGTTCTCCATGATCACCTTCAGTGCGGTGATGGCCCTGATGATGCGGGTCGCCACCGACGCCTCCCTCGGCGTCATGGACCGGTTCCGCGCCATGCCGATGGCGCGTTCCGCGGTGCCGCTCGGGCAGGTCGGCGCGGACACGCTGGTGAGCGGGCCGCTCGCCCTGGTGATCATGGTGGGTGCCGGGCTGCTGGTCGGCTGGCGCCCGCACAACGGACCGGTGGCCACCGCCGAGGCGTTCGCGCTGCTGCTGCTGATCCGGTTCGCGCTGAGCTGGGTGGGCTGCTACCTGGGCCTGCTGGTGGGCGACGAGCGGACCGCAGACCATTTCGTGCCGCTGTCGCTGCCGGTGTCGATGCTGTCCAACTCGTTCGTCCCGACCGACGGGATGCCCGCCTGGCTGCGCGTGGTGGCCGAGTGGAACCCCGTCAGCGCGATGACCGCGGCCTCCCGCGAGCTGTTCGGCAACCCCGGCGCGCCCACCGGGGACGACCTGTCGTTGCCGCTGGCCCATCCGGTCGCGGCGGTGCTGGTGTGGTCGGCCGTGCTGCTGGCGGTGTTCGCGCCGCTGTCGATCCGCACCTACCGGCGCCGCGGCCGCTGAACGGCCCGCCCGGGTCGCTCACGTGCGGTCGGCCGCGGCGGCCATCGCTCCGACGACGAGGCGGCTGAGCAGGATGCCCGTCAGACCCCTGCCCAGGTCG
This sequence comes from Actinomadura sp. NBRC 104425, assembly GCF_030269545.1. Taxonomy (GTDB): domain Bacteria; phylum Actinomycetota; class Actinomycetes; order Streptosporangiales; family Streptosporangiaceae; genus Spirillospora; species Spirillospora keratinilytica. The sequence goes on from NZ_BSTN01000005.1 coordinate 163,978, forward strand.
GCCGGGCGGGGACGCAGATACCGCAGCAGGCCGCGGTCGGTCGCGGCGCCGCGGCGTTCGGCGGCGTCCAGGTGGTGGACGTAGTACAGGGCCATGCACTGGCACCACAGCTTCATCGGCTGGCGGGTCTGGTCGAGCCGGGCCCTGACCTCCCGCAGCAGCTCGCGGGCCCTGGCGGCCCGGTGGGCGATCAAGGCCCGCACCGCGGGGGTGTCGCGGGCGGCCTCCAGGTCGGCGCGGGTGGCACCGAAGCGCAGCAGCTCGGTCTCGGGGACGGTCAGCCGCCCGTCGCGGAGGTCCTCGGCGAGGTCGACCAGGTCGTCGACGCGTTGCGCGGCATCGGCGACCAGCCGCATCAGCTGCTCCTCGGCGGGGGTGACGTCCGTGCCCCAGATGGCCGCGACGAACCGGGCGGTGGTCATGACGACCCGCTCCAGATCGTCGTAGTACTCCTGTTCGGTGGCGTAGCCGGTGACGTAGAGGTGGGCGGCCTGCCCCCTCAAGTGGGCCAGCACGTCATCGTGGGAGACGCCGCGCACGGCGAAGGTGTGCAGGAACGCCCGCAGGTACGGTTGCCCGGCCGTGCCCGTGGCCAGCGCCGACCTGACCTGGTCGGCCCAGGCGTGAAAGCGCGCGGGGTCGCGTTCGCCGACGGGCCGGTCCACCAGTGCGTCGCCCTGGACGCAGAAGGACGCGATCGCCACCAGATGCGGCTGGATCTGCGCCGGAAGCCCCAGCCGCATCAGCAGGTACATGTCGGGATACCTGCGCCGCACCATGGCGGCCGCGCCGGTGTAGTCGGCGCGCAACCGGTCGCCGATGATGTGCGCGGCGGTCAGTGAACGCTCCCAGCCGGGCGCCAGGCTCACGGCTCGCCTCGGTCGAAGAGCGTGTCCGCCGCGTCGCCGCACCGCTCCGGTCCGGCCACCTGCTCGGCGAGGATCTCGGCGAGGCGGGCTCTGGTGAACCGGACGGTTTCCCGCAGCCCGCTCACCAGGTGCGCGGTGACCTCGGCGGGCAGGGCCGCCAGGTCCGAGGAACCGGCGGGCGGCCGGGGCACGCGCGCCGGGACGGAGACGGCGGCCCGCAACAGGCCGGTGGCCTTGGCCGCCGCCTCCAGCACCGGCGAACGGGGGGCAGCGGCGCCGACCGCGGGGACGGCCGCGTCGCCCGAGGGCGGCGGCCCGTCCAGGCCGCGGCGCAGCCGGTAGAGCTCCAGCGCCTGGCGGAAGTGCTCGGCGGTGAAGCCGGCCCACGGCACGTCCAGGAAGACCAGTTCGGCGTCGGCGCAGTGCCAGGGCAGCGCGCCCGACAGGCGGTGGCGGCCACCGGTGCGGATCAGCAGATCGACCGGGGGCAGCCCGGTCTCCTTTTGCAGCCGCTCGGCCATGTCGCCCGCCTCGCCACCGGCGATCAGGGCGTGGAGGGTGGCCGGAAGCGCCTCGCGGCCGTCATGGGTCAAAGCCAACGTCAGACGCAGGCCGGTGTTGCCGACGGTCAGTTCCCGGACGCGGCGCAACCGCTGCGCCGCATCGCCGGTGAGCGCGGACGTCGCACCGCCGAGCAGGCCGACCCGCACACCGCGGCCGTGCAGACGCTCACCGCCTGCGTCCAGAACCGGTTCCAGCACCTTTCGCGGCCCGCCCGAACCGGCAGCGGGCAGCAGCGTCAGCCACCGCACACCCGCCTCGACCGCGGCGTCCACCGCTGCGGCGACCCCCGTCTCGGCAGCGGGAACACGGTCGCTCGCGTCGCCTCCGGGCCAGGCGGCACCGCCGTCCATGATGCAGGCGACATGCCTCGCGGGCCGCTGCGTCATGCGCTCTCCAGTTGCCGCGAACCGTGGTGACTCGATTGCCTAACGCAGCCTAGGGGCCGCCCCGGCACCCGCCATGTATCCCGACGGCGGTATCGGCGTCGACAAGCCGACAGTGACACGGCCAGTGAACGGAAGGGCTGACCAGCGGACCAGACGGGTATCGCCAGCCTCGTGCCCCCAGCAGCCCGATGCCCGCTGGCTGCCCTTTCCCCTTGGAGACCATCGTGAACAACCATGTCGTGCTATCGGCCGGGCCGGCGGCCCGGGAGCCCCACCAGTGGAGTCCGGAGGAGGTCGACGCGGCGCTGCGGGACGCCTTCGCCGAACGCTGGCCCGCCACGCTCGACGGCCTCGGCCGCGTCCAGCGCTATGCCCTGATCCCGCCCGGAAAGCTGGTGCGTCCGCTGCTGACGGTCTGGTCGGCCCTGGCGGTCGGCGGCCGCCTGGAGCACGTGCTGCCCGTGGCCGTGGGCAGCGAGGCCGCGCACACCGCCAGCCTCGTGCACGACGACATCATCGACGGCGACGCCATCCGCCGCTCCCGTCCCGCCGTCCACATCGCCTTCGGCGCCGAACCGGCCATCATCGCGGGCAACTCGCTGCTCATCGAGTTCCTCGGGGCGCTCGTCCGCGTCGCCGACCGCGGCGTGCCGCCGCAGGCCGTGCTGGAGACGATGCGGATCGCCGCCGAAGCCGGCGCCGCCGCCTGCCGAGGCGCCTACGACGAACTCGCACTGGCCGGCCGCCTCGACTGCCCGGTCGAGACGTACCTGACCATGGCGCATGGCAAGACCGCCGTGTTCACCCGAGCCGCATGCGAGTCCGGGGCCGTGCTCGGCGGCGCCGACCCCGAGCAGGCCGCCGCCCTGGCCGCCTTCGGCGAGCGGTACGGCATGGCCTTCCAGATCCGCGACGACATGCTCGCCTACCGCACCGGCGACGCCACGTCCAAAAACGGCAAGCCCGCCGACAGCGACCTGCGCAACCGGCGCCCCACCCTCCCGCTCCTGCTGGCCTACCAGCGCGGCGACGGCCAGCAGCGCCGCACACTGCGACGCGCGCTGACCCGGCGCGCCCCGTCCCTGCAGCAGGTGCATCAGATCCTGCACGACACCGGCGCCCTGGCCCGCGCCCGCCACATGGCCGACCAGTACTGGATCCGGGCCCGCCAAGCCCTGGACCGGCTGCCGCCGAGCCGCGCACGCGCCGAACTGGCCGCCATGCCCCTTCCCACCCCGTAGGGCGGGCAGGGCGACGGCCCGGCCGAACGCCGGCCGGGCCGTCTCGACTCACACCCCGAACGGCGCCGGATACCGGACGACGCCTCGCGGCACGTCGGCTCCCACGTCCAGGACCAGCGCCATCAGCGCCTCGTCCGGCACCTCGAACGACACCCCGATGCCGAACCGGGACGCCCGCGTGAACCCGAACCTCGGGTAGTACTCCGGATGCCCCAGCACGATCACCAGCCGTTCGCCCGCCTGCTCGGCGGCGTGCAACGCGGCGGCCGTGACCGCCTCGCCCACGCCCCTGCGCTGGAACGCGGGCAGCACGGCGACCGGCGCCAACGCCAGTGCGGGCGCGGGCGGCTCGCCCACGTGGCACCGCGTCAGCAGCGCATACCCGACGACCCGGCCGCCGGGTTCCTCGGCCACCCACGCCAGACCGGGCAGCCACGCCGCGTCCCGCCGCAACGCGTCGACCAGCTCGGCCTCCTGCGCGGTGGGAAACGCCGCTTGCAGCACCCGCCGCACGTCGGCGACGTCCCGAAAGGTCTCGGGCCGCGTCGTCCAGGCGCTCACCGCTTCCTCCCCTCGTGCTTGTACTTCTGCCGCAGCGACCTGCTGATCGCCTTGTACCGGTTCTCGCGTTCGGCGCGCAGACGCGCATCGCTGCGCGAGGCGATCCACTCGTTCTCGCGGACCAGCTTGCGGTAGCTGTCGAGGCGGCGGCGCGTCAGCACACCGTCCTCGACGGCCGCCAGCACGGCGCACCCCGGTTCGGCGCGGTGCCCGCAGTCGGCGAACCGGCAGTTGTCGGCCAGTTCCTCGATGTCGGCGAACGTCTGCTCCAGCCCGTCCGCCGCGTCCCACAGGCCGACGCCGCGCAGCCCGGGCGTGTCGATGAGCACACCGCCTCCGGGCAGCGGCAGCAACTCGCGGTGCACGGTGGTGTGCCGCCCCTTGCCGTCCGAGGCGCGCACGGCACCGGTGGCCAGCCGCTCCTCACCGAGCAGGGCATTGCCGAGCGTGGACTTGCCCGCACCGGACGGCCCGATCAGCACCACCGTGCCGGTGAGCAGCGCGGCGAACGCGTCCACGCCGAACCCGGTGGCGGCGCTGACGGCCACCACGTCCACGCCGGGCGCGGCCGCCGCGACCTCTGCCTCGATCTCGGCCGTGTCGCCGACCCGGTCGGCCTTGGTGAGCGCGACGACGGGACGGGCGCCGCTCTCCCAGGCCAGTGCCAGCATCCGCTCCAGCCGTCCCAGGTCCACCGGGACGGCCAGCGACACGGTCACCGCGATCGTGTCGACGTTGGCGGCGAGCACCTGCCCTTGCGAACGGCCGGACGCCGACGACCGCACGAGCGCCGTACGGCGCGGCAGCAGATGCGTGACCACCGGACGGTCACCGGGCCGCAGCACGGCCCAGTCACCCGTGCACGGCCCGTCCACCCGCGAGGTGTCGGCGCGCACGGGCCCGTGCTCGGTGACGAGGTCGCAACGCCCGCGATCGACGCGGACGATACGGGCGGGCACCAGCCCTTCGGCACGGTACGCCGCGAAGGCGTCATCGAAGTACTCGTCCCAGCCGTAGACGGCCAGGACGTCAGAAGACTCGAGCAATGGAATGGAACCTCATGTGTGAGGGGGCCGCCCGGCGCGCGGAAGAGCGTCAGCCGGCGACCCGGGAAATGTGGTCGGCCTCGAAGTCGCGCGCAGCGACAACCACCGCGACGGCCATAGACCACACCTCCCTTCGGTTCCAGCGCCTACTGTAGCCCTCCGCCCCGCCCAACGCCTCCCCATTCCCCCAACACCACGCCTTCCCTCTGCGATCCAGGCAGGGCCGCCGCCACACGGCACACGCACCGACCGCGCTGACGAGGGGCTTGACATCTGCCTTCTGAGCGGGTGCAGCAGCAGCTCCCGGGGTCCGGCGGCCGGGTTCGTGGGCGCCTTCTTCCCGCCTGGATGGCCTAGGGCCCCAAGTTCCGCCGGGGCCGGGTGCCTTGCACACGGCGGCGCCGTCGTCGGCGGCTGTCCCGCGTGGCGGCCTTCCAGCTGCGCGGCCACGTCTGCGTCCGGCCGCTCGCAAGACGCGGCCCGTGTTCCGGCCGTCAACCCCAACTCGTTGGCGGCACCCACGACCAGCTATGATTGGTCAGGCCAACATTGGTGACACCAACGATATGGAGCGGGTGATGGATCACCTCGACCGTCATGAGCTCACCGACCTCGTGGCCCGCCTCGGACGCTGCCTGGACGAAAAGCGCTTTGCAGCCATGCGGACCGTCTTCACCGAAGACGCCTCGGTCGGCACTGCCAGCGGCGCGGCCCACGGCATCGATGCCATCGTGGAGAAGGCGGGAAGGATCCGCCCCGACGGCGTGTCCACGCAGAGCTTCATCACCCATCCCCTCATCAAGGTGGACGGCGACACCGCCACGATCACCGCGAACCTGCTCGCCGTCTTCGTCGGCCGCCCCGAAGGGGGAGGGCGGCTCTTCGGCGAGCGCTACCACCTGACCGCCGCCCGCACCCCGCACGGATGGCGGATCTCCCGGGTGGAAAGCGTCCCCCTATGGGAAGCCCCTCTGCCTGAGATCACCTCCTTGCCCCCGGACACCGCCCAAGCGAAGACGACAAGCACCGCACCGGGGCAGTGAACCGCAACGGAAACCGCCGCCAGGGGGCCGCGCAACTGCGACGGCCCCGGTGGCGCACCGGCTCGTCCCGCAATCAGGCCAGCCGCCGGGCCGGCGGGGCGACCGGGCAGGGGCGGGCGGCCTTTATCGACCGCGGCCACTGCGGCGACGTCGAACAGGCCGTGGACGCCCTCGACGCCGAACACGCCTGCACGTCAAGCCCCCGCGCGCGACGCCGCCGACGGGGAACCGTCCAAGCCTGCGGCCGACGTGCGGGGTCAGTTCGCGGCGGGTTCGAGGCCTTCACGGCGCGGGGCGTCGCGCCCGTAGGGGGTCAGCGCGCGCAGTCCCGTGCCGCGCATGGGGGTCGCCTCGGTCAGTTCGGTCGGATCGATGCCGAGTGGTTCGTCCGTGTCGATGCCCTCGGCGGGGTCGTCCTCGCCCCATTCGTCGTCGTCGGTGACCTCGCGCTCCCATACGATGTCACCGTCTTTAGCGCAGGCCCACGCCGCCGTACCGGCATAACCGCGGCCTGCGAATCCCCAGGCGACGCCGAACCGGGCGCTCAGCCGCCGCAGCGCGTCACGTGTCTGCGCGTACCACTGCTCGTCCCAAGCCGGATAGCACCAGCCGCTGACGATGAGCGTCCAGCCGTCGAGTTCGGGAGTGATGAACGCCTCCGCCCGGTCCGGATGCTCGACCGGCGGCGCCGTCCACCACGCCCCGGCCGCGACGGCCAGCCCCAGCTCGAAGTACATCGGGCCGGGGTCGGAGAACTCCAGGGCCGCCAGAATGCCTTCCTGATCACCACCGGGGACGGCGAAGCAGCTGTTCTCCCAGATTCCCTGCGGCCGGTCGGCGGCGGCCTTGGCCCGCAGGTAACGCCGCCACAGCTTCTGGTCCTCGGGGGACAGGGCACCGGGTCCGGCGATGTTCATGATCACCTCGAAGGCGGCGGGACGATACGCGGCCGGACCGGACCGGCGGACCTCCCGCAGCTCGTCCAGCACTCCGGGGCCGAACTCCTCCAACGCCCACGCGGCGCGCTTGCGCACGTCCGCGTCCGGGTCACCGAGCAGCCGGATCAGGGCACCGGAGGCGGGCAGTGCCTCCTGTCCCATCCTCTGCAGGCACAGGGCCGCACCCGCTCGGACGGCGGGCGAGGGATGGTCGAGCGACTCCAGGAGCCGGTCCCAATGCTCGCCGGAGAAGCCGCCGAACGTCCAGCGTGCCCGGCGGGCCGGCTCTTGCGGCAGGTCAGCGGCGACGGCGTCGCGGACCGCGCAGAACGCGGGATCGCCCAGCTGCCTCAGCAGCGTGCCGGCCCGGGCCCAGTCCAGCGGCGAATTCTCATCGAGCAGCTCCGCCACCAGCGCGTCGCCCCCGACGCCACCGAGCTCTTTGCAGGCGTTCCAGGCCGGTCTCCAGGTCTCCTCCTCCGGCGCCGACAGGTCGCTGATCAGTCGCTGGAGATCCACCTCGGTGATCATAGTAGGAGCGGGCCACCGGGCCGATGACGCCGATCGCGGGCTGGGGGACCGGCAGTCGACGGTGCCGATGGGCGGCTGCTGTGGCGCCATGCCGGTCAGGCGATGCCGCCGTTGACGTAGATGACCTGGCCGTTGACCCAGCGGGCGGGGCCTGCGAGGAAGGCGACCGCCTCGGCGATGTCCACGGGCAGGCCGAGCCGCTCCAGCGGGGCCATTCTGGCCAGCTCCTCGACGGCGGCATGGTCCTTGCCGTCCAGGAACAGCGGCGTGGCGGTGGGCCCCGGCGCCACCGCGTTGACCGTGACGTCCCGGCCCCGCAGCTCCTTGGCGAGAATCCAGGTGATCGCGTCGACCGCGCCCTTGCTGGCGGCGTAGGCGGAGTAGGACGGCAGCCCGAGCCTCACCACCGACGACGAGAAGTTGATGATCGCGCCGCCGCGGCGGACCCGGCGGGCGGCCTGCTGGTCGACGACGAAGGTGCCGCGGATGTTGACGCGGTGCATCCGGTCCAGGTCGGCGAGGGCGAGTTCGGCCAGCGGCGACAGCAGCATGATCCCCGCGGCGTGCACGACCACGTCGACGCCGCCGTACAGCCGTTCGGCCTGGTCGAACATCGCCGCGACCTGCGCTTGGTCCGCCACGTCCGCCGCGACGCCGGTTGCGGTGCCGCCGGCGGCCGCGATGGCGTTCACGACCTCCTTCGCGCGCGCCGGGTTGCCGGAGTAGCCGACCACCACCCTCATCCCGTCGGCGGCCAGCCGTTCGGCGACCGCCCGGCCGATGCCGCCGGAGCCTCCCGTGACGATGGCGATGCGAGGCCCCGCGCCGGTCGGATCGATCATGTCGCCCCCTCCTGCCGGTGCTCCTCCTGCTTGCCCGCCATCTGCGCGTCCATGCCCGCCGGCTGGGGGATGGGCCGCAGCGCGCGGGGCGAGCGGGCGGCCCGCGAAAGGCGGCCGGCGCCGGGCGCGGGGTCAGGCCGCCGCCGCGCGGGCGACGGCGGGAAGGCCGCCGGCGACCGGTGGGCGACGGCTCAGTCGCGGCCGCGCACCGCCGCCAGGCACTGGTCGTAGAGGTCGCCCGGGGCGAGCCGTCCGTCGCTTCTGACCCACAGCTCGGTCGCCGTGTCGACGCAGGCGAAGACCGTGGCGATGATCGCCCTGGCGTGCAGCTCGGCGTCCGGGCCGGCGTCGGCCTCCAGCCGCTCGGTGATGATCGGCAGGAGTTCGGCCTGCCAGCGCAACCGCTTCTCGACGTAGCGGGAGCGCAGCGAGGGCGTGTCGAAGATCAGGCGGGACAGCTCCAGTGCCCGGCCGGTGGAGTTCCCCTCGGCCAGGACGGCCTCGAACCCGGCCCGCAGGGCGTCCCAGGCCGACACCTCGGCCGGCTGCTCCCGGACGACCCGTTTCAGCAGTTCGCCCAGCCCCTGCTGGTCGCCGCAGACCAGGTCCTCCTTGGTGCCGAAGTAGCGGAACAGGGAGCGCTGGGAGATGCCCGACTCCCGCGCGATCTGCGCGATCGTCGTCCGCTCGTAGCCCTGCTCGGCGAACAGGCGCAGCGCCGTGTCCAGGATCGCCTGGACGGCGACCTGCCGCGACCGGTCCCACAAGGTCGTCATGCCGACAGACTACCCCGACTGGACAGCAGCCGCCTTTCTGGCATTTACTGTCAGCCAGACAGTCGCTGAAAGGGGAATCATCATGACCGCCGTCGACTACCGGGGACAGACCACGCTGGTCACCGGTGCCAGTGCGGGGCTCGGCGCCGAGTTCGCCCGCCAGCTCGCCGAGCGCGGCTCGGACCTGGTACTGGTCGCCCGCCGCAGGCAGCGCCTGGAGGAACTCGCCGAGCGGCTGCGCGCACAGCACCAGATCAAGGTGCACGTGGTGGAGATGGACCTGGCCGCCGACCGCCCCGGGCAGGCGCTGGCCGCCGAGATGCAGCGGCTCGGCCTGCACGTCACCGGCGTCGTCAACAACGCCGGGTTCGCGAACTACGGTCCCTTCCACGAGGCCGATCCGCAGCGGCTGCAGCAGGAGATCGCCGTCGACGTGACAGCGGTCGCCGACATCAGCCGCGCCTTCATCGAGCAGCTGCGGACGGCCGGCCGCGGCGTGCTGATCAACGTGGCCAGCATGGCCGCCTACCAGGCCAACCCGCGCCTGGCGCTCTACGGGGCGGCCAAGGCGTTCGTGCTGAGCCTCACCGAGGCGCTGTGGGCGGAGTCGCGCGGCACCGGTCTGCGGGTGCTGGCCCTGTCGCCGGGCGCCACCCAGACCGAGTTCTTCGACGTCTCGGGCAGCACGCAGGTCGCCGGAGCACGGCGACTGGCCGCCCCCGCCGACGTCGTGCGCACCGCGCTGGACGCCCTCGACCGCAGGAACCCGCCGCCCAGTGTCATCGCAGGCCGCAGCAACCGCGCGCTGGCCTTCGTCGCGCGCCGTCTGCTGACCCGCCGCCAGGTCATCCGTGCCGTCGGGCGCCTCACCGCCGAGACCCCATGACAGCGGCCCGCAAGGCCCCGCCCCGTTCCTACGATCACCGTAGCGTTCGCGAAAAGCGGCGCTGGATTTCTGCGCGCGCTCGGTCAGCGGACGCCTCGGGGGCGGTACTGGATGCTGATCCGGGGGCCGCAGTCCTTGGCGGTCTTGGGGATGCTGTGCTCCCATGTGCGCTGGCAGCTACCGCCCATGACGATCAGGTCGCCGTGGCCCAGGTCGTAGCGGAGGGCGGAACCGCCGGAGCGAGGGCGCAGCAGAAGGGAGCGCGGCGCGCCGACGGAGACGATGGCGACCATCGTGTCTTGCGTGCTGCCGCGTCCGATGGTGTCGCCGTGCCATGCCACGCTGTCGCGGCCGTCGCGGTACAGGCACAGGCCCGCGGTGCTGAAGGGCTCGCCGAGTTCCTCGGCATAGTGGGCGTTGAGGGCCCGCTTGGCCTGGTCGAGAAGCGGGTCGGGGAGTGGCGCGTCCTCGTCGTAGAAGGCGAGAAGGCGTGGCACGTCCACCACGCGGTCGTACATGTGGCGGCGCTCGGCCCGCCAGGGAACCGCGGTGAGCAGGCGTTCGAAGAGCGCGTCGGCTCCGGCGATCCAGTTGGGGCGCAGGTCGATCCACGCTCCGTGGGCGAGCGGGACGCGCCGGACGCAACGTCCGAGTTCGCGCGGGCCCGCCTCGTCCCAGGAGTCGAAGATCGAGCCTTGCAGGGCGCTCTCCATGTCGTCATGCTACCCACCAGGTCAAACACGTGTTCGATTGCCTGTCGCCCTGCATGGCCGGGTGACTCGGGTCAGGCCGGCGGGCGCGGGGCCCCCTTTCGTGCATGTGCCGTCCGACGGCCGGTGCCGGGGCCGCCAGGCGCGACCGCCGCGATGCGCCGTCACCACCGCCGGATCGGGCGGGCACCGGCGCGGGAGCGTCCGGGGGTCAGCCGGCGCTGATCTGCAGTTTGCGGCCGGTGCCGTCGCGGAAGGCGTCCAGGGCCTCGGGGTAGCGCTCCAGGGCGAACCGGTCGCTGATCATGATGTCGGGGTCGATGACGCCGCGGCCCATCAGGTCCACGGCGCGGCCGAAGCTGTGCAGGACGGCCATGCTGCCGACGATGGTGATCTCGTCGTTGTAGACGCGGAACGGGGAGAAGCGGGCCGTGGCGTCGGCGGGCGCGACACCGAACTGCTGGAACGTGCCACCGCGGCGCACGCGGGTCAGGCCGTCCTCGATGGCGGCGACCGCGCCGGTGCAGTCGATGACGACCTCCCAGCCCTGCGGGCGGTCGAACTCGTCGGCCGAAGCGGCCACCGCGTCGGCGCCGAGCCGGGTCGCGACCGGCAGCCGCGCGGCGTTCACATCGACCACCGAGACGGAGGCGGCACCGGCGCGGCGGGCCAGTTGCAGCATCATCAGGCCCATCGTCCCGGCGCCGTAGATGAGGTAGTGGTCGCCCATGCGGCGCGGCAGCAGGTCGAACCCGCGCACCGCGCACGACAGCGGTTCGATGAGCGCGGCATGCGAGACGTCCACATGGTCGGGGAGCCGGTGGCAGTTGGCGGCCGGGGCGAGCGCGTACTCGGCGCAGGCGCCGTTGCGGGTCACGCCGATGGCGTTCCAGTTCTCGCACAGGTTGCCCTGGCCGCGTTCGCAGTAGTGGCAGGCGCCGCAGAACAGCGACGGGTCGACGGCCACGCGGTCGCCGGTGCGCAGGCCCGTCACGCCCGCGCCGACGGCGACGATCTCACCGGCGAACTCGTGGCCGGGCACGATCGGGTACGGGGTGGGGGCGAAGTCGCCGTCGAGGATGTGCAGGTCGGTGCCGCAGATCCCGCAGGCGGCGACGGCGACGACCACTTGGCCGGGCCCGGGCGAGGGGTCGGGCAGGGTGGTGACGGCCACGGTTCCGGGGGTTTCGATCAGCGCTGCTCGCATGCCGGTGTGCTCCTTGGTCAGCGGGGCGGGTTGTCGGGCGGGTGGACGATCTGGACACCGACGCCGAGGCCGCGCAGCGCGTCGATCTCCTCGGCGGGGGTGGCGGCGTCGGTCACGACCAGGTCGTAGCGGGCGGCGTCGCCGTAGGCGTAGGTGGCGGTCTTACCGAACTTGGAGTGGTCGGCCAGCAGGATGTTGCGGCGCGCCGCGGCGAGCATGGCCTCCTTGACCTCGGCCGAGTCGCGGCTGGGGTGGAACAGGCGGCCCTCGAGCACGGCGGCGGCCGACACGAACGCCTGCTCGGCGGTGATGCGGGCGAGCGCAGCGGTCACGTCGGGGCCCGAGCAGGAGTTGAAGTCGCCCCGGTAGCGGCCGCCGAGCAGCACCACCTCCACGCCGTCGGCGTGCCCGAGGATCATCGCGATCGCCAGCGAGTTGGTGACCACGGTGAGCCCTTCCACGGCGGTGAGGCGGCGGGCCAGCGGGTGCAGGGTGGTGGAGTCGTCCAGCAGCACGGTGGTGCCGGGGCGGACCAGGTCGGCGACCGCCGCGCACAGGGCGTCCTTCTCCGCGGCGTGCCGGCGTTCGCGGAACCGTTCGGCGCTCTCGACGGTCAGCGACGGCAGCGCGGCGACCCGGCCGCGCAGTTTGCGCAGCAGCCGCCGTTCGACCAGGTCGTCCAGGTCGCGGTGCACGGTCATCAGGCTGACCCCGAACCGGGCGGCCAGGTCGTCGATGCGCGCCTCGCCGTGTTGCATGACGTGGCGCAGGATGTCCTGGCGGCGTCGTTCCACGGCGGCCTCGGAGGGACGCCCCCTGCGGTTCACCCCCGTTCCTTTCAGGGGTGCACGACGGGTTTGATCGCGGTGTCGTCGCGGGCCGCGACGGTGAGCGCGCGTTCGGCCTCGGCCAGATCGAAGCGGTGGGTGACGAGCCGGTCGAGGTCGACCTTGCCGGACGCGGCCAGCGCGATCGCGGTCGGCCAGGTGTTGGCGTAGCGGAAGGTGCCGGTGACCTGGATCTCGTGCCGCTGGACGTGGTCCAGCGGCAGCGGGATCTCATCGCCGCCCATGCCGATCAGCACGACGCGGCCGCCGCGGCCGACCAGGCGGATGGCCGCGCCGATCGCGGCGGGCACGCCCGAGCATTCCAGCAGCACGTCGGGCTCGAAGCCGGTCACGGGACGTTCGGCGACGTTGACGGTGGCGTCGGCGCCCAGGTCGGCGGCCACTTCCAGGCGGTGCGGCCGCACGTCGGTGACCACGACCTCGCCGGCGCCGAACGCACGCGCCGTCTGCGCCGCGATCAGCCCGATCGGTCCGGCGCCGGTGACCAGGACGCGCGACCCGGGCCCGACGCCCCCCTTCCGGCACGCCCACACCCCGACCGACAGGGGTTCCAGCAGCGCGGCGGCCTCATCCGACAGGGTGTCGGGCACCGGGTGCGCCATGGCCTCGTGCACGACGACGTATTCGCTGAACGCGCCGTCGATCGGCGGGGTGCCGAAGAACCGCATGTCCGGGCACAGGTTGTAGTGGCCGGTGCGGCACTGGTCGCAGGTGAAGCACGGCACGCCCGGTTCGATGGACACGCGCTGCCCGGGGTGGTTGCGGGTGACGTCCGGCCCGACCGCGGCGACCACGCCGCCGGACTCGTGCCCCAGCACCAGGGGCCGGCGCACCACGAAGTTCCCGATGCGGCCCTCCTCGTAGTAATGGACGTCGGAGCCGCAGGTGCCGACGGCGTTGACGCGCACCAGCACCTGGCCGGGTCCGGGTTCGGGCACGGGACGTTCGTCCAGCACCAGGTCGCGCACCCCGCGCAGCAGCGACACCCGCATGGTGGCGGGGATCGCGGCGGCGGTGGCGCCGAGGGTGGTCTCACTCACCTGTGACCGCTCCTAGCGTGAGGCCGGTGACCAGCCACCGGCGGACGGCGATTCCTACGAGCATCATCGGGACGACGACGATGGTGCCGATCGCGGTGAGCTGCCCCCAGTCGATGCCGGTCTGGGTGACCAGCTGGCTGGCGGCGATCGGCAGGGTCTGGGAGTCGGGGCCGCTGAACACCAGCGCGAAGGCGTAGTCGTTCCAGGAGAACACCAGGCACAGCACGAACGTGGTGACCAGCCCGGGTTTGGTCAGCGGCAGCACCACGTACCGGAACGCCTGCCACCGCGAGCAGCCGGCGACCAGCGCCGACTCCTCCAGGGCGGGGGGCACCTGGGCGAAGAACGCGCTCATCAGCCAGATCGCGAACGGCAGGCTGAAGGTCAGGTAGGCCAGCACCAGGCCGGGGACCGAGTCCAGCAGGCCGAGCCGCCGGTAGATGAGGAACAGCGGCAGCACGACGGCGGCGATCGGCGCCATGCGGGTGGAGATGATCCAGAACGACAGGTGCCGTTTGCCGCGCGTGCGGGTGCGGGCCAGCCCGTACCCGGCGGGTGCGCCGAGTACGACCGCCAGCACCGCGGCCGCCCCGGCCGCCAGCATGCTGTGCCAGATGTAGGGGGCCAGGTCGTTGGCGCCGGTGAACAGTGCGCGGTAGTTGCCGAGGGTGGGGCGGAACAGCAGGTCGGGGGTGGCGGCGGTGACCTGCTCGGACGGTTTCACCGACGACAGCGCCATCCAGGCCAGCGGGACCAATGTCCACACCAGGGCGACGGCGACGGTGACGGCGGCGGCGACGCGGGACCGGAGGCTGCCGCGCTCCAGGGGCGTTGGGCGGGTCATCGGGTCAGTCCCTCCCGGTCCAGGACGCGGATGAACGCGCGGGCGACGACGATGGACGCGGCGAGCATGGCCAGCCCGATCGCGGCGGCATAACCCAGGTCGAAGAATCGGAACGCGGTCTCGTACAGCCGGACCGGCACGGTCTTGGTGGCGTCGGCGGGTCCGCCGCCGGTGGTGACCCAGATCACGTCGAAGTAGCGGATGGCGTCCATCGAGCGGATCAGCAGCGCCACCAGCAGCACGTTGGAGATGGACGGCAGGATGATGTGGGCGAGCATGCTCCAGCCGCCGGCGCCGTCGATGGCGGCGGCCTCGCGCAGGCTCGCGGGGATGGACGTCAGGCCCGCCAGGGTGATGAGGGTGATGAGCGGGGTCCACTCCCACACGTCCATCAGCACCACGGCGGTGAACGCCGACGTCTTGGAGCCCATGATGTCGCCGTGGTAGCCGATCTGCCGCAGCATCCAGGTGTAGAGGCCGAAGGTGGAGTCGGTGAGGAACCGGCCGAGCAGCCCGACGATGACGGGCGCGACGAACATCGGCAGCAGAAGCAGTGTCAGCGCCGCGTTGCGGCCGCGTGCCAGCCGCCACACCGCCAGCGCCAGGCCGACGCCCGCCAGCATCTCCAGCCCGACGGTGAGGGTGAAGTAGACGGCGGTGCGGATCCAGGCCCAGCCCAGGTCGGGGTCGGTGAAGAACCGCGTCCAGTTGTCGGCGCCGACCCAGTGCAGGCCGACGCCGCCCAGCAGCCGCACCCGGGCCAGGCTCATGACGATGATGGCCAGGAACGGCACGATCGACAGGGCGGCCAGCAGCAGCAGACCGGGCGTCATCATGCGGCCCTCGAAGCCGGGCAGCCGTCCGGGGCGGCGCGGGCGCGGTGCGGTGCGGGTGGGGCCGGCGGCGGCGCCTGCGGGGGCGGCGGGGGCGGTCATGCCGCCCACCCCCTGGCGATGATGCGGTCGAAGCGTTTGCGGGCCGAGCGCATCGCCTCGGCGGGCGAGGCGTCACCGGCCAGCATCCGCGACACCTCGGTGTAGATGGCGGTGTCGCACTCGTTCCACATGGGGATCTTGGGGCGCAGGCCGATGTTCTCGCTTCGCCAGGTCCGCTCGACGGCGTCGGTGGTCAGCAGGTTGGGCATCGGTGACGGGCGGCGGGCGGCGGCCTTGACGTCGCCGCGCTCGTACACCGACCGGCGGGTGGGGGTGCCGCCGCCGACCTTGCTGGCCAGGCCGCGCAGCTGGGTGTCGGGGGAGGTGGCCCACAGCAAGAACAGCCAGGCGGCGCGGCGTTCGTTGGGCAGGGTGTTGGCGCTGATGGCGATGCCGGTGCCGCCGTACATGCCGGCGCGGCGGGCCGGTCCTTTGGGCAGGGGCGCATAGCCGACCTTGCCGGGCATGGCGGCTTCGTTGCCGGCGGCGAACTCGTGCCAGTTGGGGCACATGGCCAGGCGTCCGGCGCGGAACGCGGCGCCGACGCCGTCCCAGTCCCAGGTGCGTGAGGCGGGGTCGGCGACCGACAGCAGTCTGCGGTAGAACTCGGCGGCGGCGATGGCGGCGTCGGCGTCCAGGCGGCACGGTCCGGGGTCGATGGTGCCGAGCCGTCCGACGGCGGTGTCGTCGTCGAAGTAGCTGCCGCCGTGGGCCCACAGCGCGTTGGAGAAGTCGTTCATCAGCGAGTCGTGCTGTTTGGCCTGGTGGCCGGTGCCGTAGGGGACGTCGTCGGCGTTGTCGGTGAACCACTTGGCGATGGCGTAGTACTGCTCCCAGGTGGAGTCCTCCCCGGGGGTGGGGTCGAAGCCCAGGTCGGCGGCCATGCGGTCGCGGTATTTGTCGAACAGGTCGCGCCGGTACTGCCAGATCATGGTGGGGCAGTCGTAGGGCAGGGCGAACACCTTGTCGGAGGCGGCGAAGCGTCCGGCGGCGTCCAGTTGGGTGGGGATGAAGTCGCCGAATCCGCCGGGCAGGGGCGGCAGGGTCGGGTCGGCGGCCAGTTCCCGCAGGTCGACCAGGCCTTTGGAGTAGGGGGCGAGCACCTGGTAGGGGTCGGCGTAGATGACCTGGTACTGGGCCTGCCCGGAGGCCAGGTCGAGGGCGACCTTCTGCACCAGGGCCGACAGTTCCAGCGTGACGATGTTGACGCGGATGCCGGTGAGGCGGGTGAAGGGCCGCAGGTCGGCGGCGATGGCGGCGGTGGGCGCGGTGTTCTCGGAGATGAAGTTGAGGGTGGTTCCGGCGAACTGCCGCCAGGGGTCGCCGGTGTTGCGGCGGGGGGCGTCCTTGCGGGTGCCGCAGGCGCCCAGCAGCAGCGGGCCGCTGGCGGCGGCCGCGGCGCGCAGCACGGTCCGCCGGGGCAGGGGCGTGGCGGGGGTGCGGGTACCGTGGGCGGGGGCGGTCGGGTGAGGCGGGGGGTCGGCGGGGGACGGACGGTGAACGGCCATGGACACTCCCTGGTGTGACTGCCGTCACCCTCACCACTTATCAGACAAACCGCCCCTTGTTAACACTCTTTGTGTGAAAACTTTGCCGACCGCCCCCGCAAGCCGACCGCCGGGGCCTGCCGCCAAGCGCCGGCCGTCAATCCGCGACGGGTCCGCCGGTGACGGGTCCGCCCGTGACGGGGACGAACTCGGGCCGGTCGAGCAGGCGCAGCCAGCTGCCGTCCGGCTGGCGGCGGACCACCTGGGCGCGGGCGCCCGCCCCGTCCTTGGGCGGCGTGCCGGTCAGGGCGATGTCACCGCAGATCAGGGTGGGCAGCGGCTCCTCGGGCTCGAAGCGGGGGCGGGACGCCAGCACCTTCTCCCACAGCTCGCGGATGGCCTGGCGGCCCACGGTCCGGCTGCCGGGCGGGTAGGCCATCACCGCGTCCTCCTCGTACAGCGCGGCGATCCCCTCGGCGTCCCCGGCGTTGGCGCGTTCGACGAACAGGCGGGTGAGGTCTTCGGGGCGCATCGCCTTCTCGTATTCGGCCATGACATCTCCTCGTCGAGACGTGTGATCGGTGTGACGTGCTTCAGCCTGCCCACCCGGCCACTAGAAGTCCAACAGATTGTTTTCATGAAAGCTAGAATCAACAGTTATGGAATTGCGGCAGCTGGAGTACTTCGTGGCCGTGGCCGAGGAACGCAACTTCACGCGGGCGGCCGAGCGGGTGCGCATCAGCCAGTCGGGGGTCAGCGCCCAGATCCGGCAGCTGGAGCGGGAACTGGGCGCCGAGCTGTTCGACCGCTCCGGCCGCACCGCCACGCTGACCGTCGCGGGCAAGGCCGCCCTGGAGCACGCCCGGGCCGCGCTGGCCGCCGCCCGGGCGCTCGAGCAGGCCGTCGGCGAGGTCAGCGACCTGATCCGCGGCCGCCTGGCCGTCGGCATGGTGGTCGGCTGCACGGTCACGCCGCTGTTCGACGCCCTGGCCGCCTTCCACCGGGCCCATCCCGGGGTGGAGATCGCGCTGCTGGAGGACGGCTCGGACCGGCTGGTGGAGGCCGTGCGCGACGGCGCGCTGGACCTGGCCCTGGTCGGCACCGCGACCGCCGCCCCGGGCGGGCTGCCGGCGCTGACGGTCACCAGCGACCGGCTGGTCGCGATGGTGCCCCCCACGCACCCCCTGGCCGACCGGCCCCGCGTCACGCTGGCGGACCTGAGCGGCCGGCCGGTCGTGTGCATGCCGCCCGGAACGGGGCTGCGCACGGTGTTCGACCGGGCGTGCGCAGCCCTCGACATCCACCCGGTGATCGCGTTGGAGGCCAGCGCCGCCGACGCCGTCGCCGACCTGGCGGCCCGCGGGTTGGGCGTGGGCGTGCTGTCCAGCTCGATGGCCGCCGCCTACCGCGACCGGCTGACCGCGCGGCTCATCGACGACGTGGACGCGCCCGCCCTGCTGGCCCTGGTCTGGAAGAGCACCCACGTCCCGGCCGTCCGCGCCTTCCTGTCCCACGCCCGCCGCGCCTTCGCCGCCGCGGATGCTGGGGACGCGGGGTGAGAGCAGGCCGGATTCCGGGGCATGTCCAGCGGCGACGCGCCGGCGGCACCGGCCGGGCGAACTCGCGATCGATCTCGACTTCGGGTCAATGAACGTTATGGTGAAAGTGAAGACCAGGACGCCATAGGGGGCATGGGCCGTGGACGAGCAGGTCGAGGACGCCGCCGACCAGAACACCGGCACCGGGACGGGCAGGGCCGCGGCGGTGCCCGAGCCCGTGCCCGAAGCGGTGCCCCAAGCGGTGGTGCCCGGCCGTCCGTCCGGGCAGGGCCGTCCCGACCCGCACGCCGTGGCGCTGCCGGCGCGGCCGGACCGCACGGCGCCCGACCGGATCGAAGACGCGCTGGTGCCGGCGGCCGCCGACGCCGCCCGCCTGGCGGCCACCGTGTCCGGACCCGTGCGGCGGTTGGGACGCCAGGCGGCCGACCGCGCGGCGGCCCGCATCGTGGAGCAGCTGTCGCGCAGCCCCGCGATGGAGGCCGTCGAGCAGGCGGCCCGCCAGGCCGCGACGCGGCTGGCGCGCGAGGCGGCCGACCGGGCCGTGGCGCAGGCCCGCGCGGCGGCCGAGTCGCACGTGCTGACCGGCACCGCGCTGGAGGTCGGCACCGCCGCGGTGGAGCTCGTCGAGCAGGCCGCGTCCCATCCGGTGGCCGAGGCGGCGCGGCGGCTGGCCGCGCGCAGCCCGCTGGCCCGCGCCGCCACCGCCACCGCGCTGGAGATGGCCGAACGCACCGTCTCCTCGCCGGTCGTGCAGGCCGCCACCCGCCAGATCGTCGACTCGGCGCTCGACGCGGTCGCCGACGTGGCCGTGGACGTGGCGCTGGACGCCGGCCGCGACATCGTCGTGCAGGTCGTCCGGCAGACCGCACGCGAGGCCGCCCGCGAACTGGCCGGAACCGCCCGTGCCCGGGCGCGGGAGGCGGCCGACTGGGCCGGCATCACCCCGGTGACCTCGGCCGTGGCGGACATGGCGGTCGAGGTGGCCGACGCCGCCGCCGAGGCCGCGGGCCGGGCGTCCGGCAACACCCGGATCCGCTCGGCGGGCGACCTGGTCGCCGCCGTGGCCGGCAGCGCCGTGGCCCGCACCGCCCGCGACCTGGCGGCGCAGGCCGCCACGCGCGCCGCGACCGCCGCGATCGAGGCGGTCATGGACGAACTGCTGCGCGACGCGCTGCGCGAGGCGATGAAGGCCGCGTTGCGCGGGCTGATGCGCGAGGTGGCGCGGGAGGTGGTCGTCGACGCCGTGCGCGGCGGCTGGCAGGCGGCGACCCGTCCGGCGCCCGAGCCCGCGTCCCGGCGCGACGGCCGGGTGTCGGTCGCCGACCTGCTGACCCGCGCCGCCCGCGCCACCGCCTCCCTCGCCGGACCCGCGACCCTCCAACCGTCCGGCGAGACGTCCGGCGAGACGTCCGGCGAGACGTCCGGCGAAAGGTCCGGAGAGACGTCCCGCACGGTGGCCGGTGCGGCCATCGACGCCCCGGCACCCGCCGCGCCGCCCGCCGCAGCAATCGCCGCAGCACCCGCCACACCCAAGATCCTCAAGGTCGGGGCGCTGCGGAACCCGTCGCGCTACAGCGCCGGACTGCGGCGGCGCCCCCTCCCGCCGCACCGCCCCGCCATGTTCGCCAACCTGCCGCCGGACGCGGCCGGATGACGGCGCCGTTGAGGCTTCCTGAAAGATCCATGAGAATGGCCGCTGACGTGCGCAGGCACCGCTGTCCGCTGGTTACGGTGTGTGCATGGAGCCGGGTACGCAGCAGGCGGCGGGTGCGCGCATCCTGGTCGTGGATGACGAACCCGCGGTGCGCGAGTCACTGACCACCAGTCTGGAGTTCGAGGGGTACCGGGTCGCGGGCGCCGCCGACGGCGTCGCCGCGCTGGAGGAGGTCGAGCGCACCCCTCCCGACCTGGTGGTGCTGGACGTGCTGATGCCGCGCATGGACGGACTGACCGCCTGCCGCCGGCTGCGGGCCAAGGGCGCCATGATGCCGGTCCTCATGCTGACCGCCCGCGACATGGTCGGCGACCGCGTCACCGGGCTGGACGCCGGCGCCGACGACTACCTGGTCAAACCGTTCGAGCTGGACGAGCTGCTGGCCCGCGTGCGCGCCCTGCTGCGCCGCAGCGCCATGGCCGCCGCGGCCGCCGCCGGCACCGGCGGCGCAGGCGGCGCAGGCGGCGAACAGGACCTGCTGGTCTTCGACGACCTGCGGATGAACACGCTGACCCGCGAGGTGTCGCGCGCCGGCAACCCGCTGGAACTGACCCGCACCGAGTACATGCTGCTGGAGATGTTCCTGCGGCACCCCCGGCAGGTCCTCACCCGCGAGCAGATCCTGGAGACGGTGTGGGGCTTCGACTTCGAGCCCGCCTCCAACTCCCTGGAGGTGTACGTGATGTACCTGCGCCGCAAAACCGAGAACGGCGGCCTGCCGCGGCTCATCCACACCGTGCGCGGCGTGGGGTACGTGCTGAGATCGGCGTCATGATGCGCCGGCTGCCGCTGCGCGGGCGGCTGGCGCTGCTGATCGCACTGGCGGTGGCCGTGGCGGTGGCGGTGTGCGCGTCGGCCAGCTGGTTTTTGGTGCGCGGCCAGCTGTACGCCAAGCTGGACCAGCGGCTGGTGGGGATCGGCGGCCCGATGGTGGACGAACACGAGCCCGGCCCCGACGGTGGGCTGAGCGGAGGCATCGTGTTCCGCATGCGGCGGGACCTGAAGTCCGTGCTGGACACCTGCACGCCGACCGCCACCAGCGAGGGCGAGGTGCGGCCGCTGCCCGGCCCCTACACGATCATGCAGGTGGTGACCCAGGAGGGCGCCCCGTGCACGGTGCCGGGCGCCGGGTCGCTGCCGGTGACGGCGGCGGACATGCAGGTCGCACGCGGAACGCGGGCGCAGGCGCTCTACGACGGCACCGGCGTGGACGCCGACGGCAACCGCCGGGACGTGCGGATCTACACCCGCCCGTTCCTGGCCGAGGACGGCACCCGCGCGGCGGTGTCGTTCGCGATCCCGCTGGACGAGGTCACCGCGCCGCTGAACACGCTGGCGCTGTTCCTGGTGGCGGTGACGGCGCTGGGGGTGCTGGCGTCGGCCGGGGCGGGGCTGGTGATCGCGCGGGCGTCGCTGCGTCCGGTGGACGAGCTGACCCAGGTGGTCGAGCACATCGCCCGCACCGAGGACCTGGACACCCGCATCCCCGAGGAGGGCCGCGACGAGATCGCCCGGCTGAGCCGGTCGTTCAACACCATGACCGCGGCGCTGGCCGCGTCCCGGGAACGGCAGCAGCAGCTGATCGCCGACGCCGGGCACGAGCTGCGCACGCCGCTGACCAGCCTGCGCACCAACATCGACCTGCTGCTGCGCTCGCACGAGACCGGGCGGGAGCTGCCGCCGGACACGCGGCGGCGGATGCTGGTCAACGTCAAGGCGCAGATGCAGGAGCTGTCCAGCCTGGTCGGGGACCTGCTGGAGCTGGCCCGTCCCGCCGAGCAGGAGCCGTCGCAGGAGATCGTGGCGCTGCACGACGTGGTGGCGCGCGCGGTGGAACGCGCCCGGCTGCGCGGCCCGGGGCTGCGCATCGTCACCGATGTCAAACCGTGGTTCGTGCGCGGCGACCCGGGGTCGCTGGAGCGGGCCGTGGTGAACCTGCTGGACAACGCGGTGAAGTTCAGCCCGCCGGGCGGCACGGTGGGCGTGCGGCTGAGCGCGGGCGAGCTGACCGTGCGCGACCAGGGGCCGGGCATCGCCGCCGAGGACCTGCCGCACGTGTTCGACCGGTTCTGGCGTTCGCCGTCGGCGCGCAGCCTTCCCGGGTCGGGGCTGGGCCTGTCGATCGTAGCGCGGGTGGTGCACGAAAGCGGCGGCCAGGTCGGCCTGGAGCCGGCCGACGGGGGCGGCACGCTGGCACGCGTCCGCCTGCCCGGCTCCCCGTCCCGCCCCGACTGACCCCAACGGAAAGCCCCGCGCGCCCGGCGTTTCAGGGCGGGCGGGGCTTTCTCATCCGGGGTTAAGGAAGGACTCAGGGCCTTCCCACACCGGCCGGTCAACGTAGGTCCCATGAGTCACATGGTCACCGATCGGGCCGAACCCGCCGGGCCGTCGTCGTCCCCGCCCGGACCGGGCGGGCGGGGACGCCTGGTGGAGATCGCCGTGCCCGTCTACAACGAAGAGCATGTGCTGGCGCACAGCGTGCGGCGGCTGCACACCTATCTCGAGCAGACCTTCCCCTACCGGTTCCGCATCACCATCGCCGACAACGCCAGCACCGATGGCACCTGGCGCGTCGCGCGGGACCTGGAGGCCGAGCTGCCGGCGGTGCGCGCGGTGCGGCTGGAGCAGAAGGGCCGCGGCCGCGCACTGCGGCACGTGTGGGGCACCAGTGACGCCGACGTCGTCGCCTATATGGACGTGGACCTGTCCACCGACCTGGACGCCTTCCTGCCGCTGGTGGCGCCGCTGATCTCCGGGCACAGCGACCTGGCGATCGGGTCGCGGCTGACCCGGGGGTCGGCGGTGGTGCGCGGCCCCAAACGGGAGGTGATCTCCCGCTGCTACAACCTGCTGCTGCGCACGACGCTGGCGGCGCGGTTCACCGATGCGCAGTGCGGTTTCAAGGCCGCCCGCACGCAGATCGTGCAGGCGCTGCTGCCGTCGGTGGAGGACGAGCAGTGGTTCTTCGACACCGAACTGCTGCTGCTGGCCGAACGCAACGGGCTGCGCATCCACGAGGTGCCGGTGGACTGGGTGGACGACCCCGACAGCCGCGTGGACGTGCTGCGCACCGCGCTGGACGACCTCAAGGGCATGGCGCGCGTGGGACGCCGCATGATGACCGGCGCGTTCCGCGCACCGGTGGGCGGCCGGCCCGCCCCGCAGCTGCCGGCCGGGATGGCCCACCAGCTCCCCTCGTTCGCG
Source organism: Actinomadura sp. NBRC 104425 (assembly GCF_030269545.1). GTDB lineage: Bacteria > Actinomycetota > Actinomycetes > Streptosporangiales > Streptosporangiaceae > Spirillospora > Spirillospora keratinilytica. The sequence goes on from NZ_BSTN01000005.1 coordinate 187,209, forward strand.
ATCATCGGGGTGTTCAGCACGCTCGCGCAGCTGGTGCTGTTCGTGCTGCTGCGCACGGTGATGGGGCCGCTGTGGGCCAACGCGCTGTCCCTGGTGGTCACCACGATCGGCAACACCGCCGCCAACCGCCGCTTCACCTTCGGGGTGACCGGGCCGCAGCGGGCGCTGCGCCACCAGCTGGAGGGTGGGCTGGCGTTCCTGCTGGGATTGGCACTGAGCACCGGCGGCCTGGCGCTGCTGCACGCGCTGGCGCCCGGCGCGTCGCGGATCGTGGAGGTGGTGGCGTTGGTGTGCGCCAACGGCGTGGCGACACTGGTGCGGTTCCTGCTGATGCGCGCCTGGATCTTCCACCCGCGGCGCCTGGACCGCTCCACCGCCCCCGCCGCAGGCCCCGCCGCAGGCCCCGTCGCCGGCCCTGTCGCCGGCCCTGTCGCCGGGCCTGTCGCCGGCCCTGTCGCCGGGCCGGCGCCCCAGCCCGTCGCCGGGCATGCCGCGGCCCCGGCCGTGTTCGCGCATGATCCGTCCCAGACCCGTCCCGACACGGAAGAGACCCGATGACCTCCCCCGCACACTCGACACAGACCTTTCCCGCAGCGCCGCACCCCAGGCACGCGGCCGGCGGCGGAGGCAGGCCGCGCGGCTCCGGCCGCCTGAGGCGGCTGGCCCTGGGCGGCCCGGACGACCCGCGCTGGTCGCGGCCGGCCCTGTGGGGCGTCCTGCTCGTGGCCTTCGCGCTGTACGCGTGGGGGCTGTCGGAGAACGGCTACGCCAACAACTACTACGCGGCGGCGGTCAAGAGCGCGACGCAGAGCTGGAAGGCGTTCTTTTATGGGTCGCTGGACGCCGGGTCGTTCATCACCGTGGACAAGCCGCCGATGGCGCTGTGGGCGATGGCGCTGCCGGCGCGGGTGTTCGGATTCAGTTCCTGGAGCATCCTGCTGCCGCAGGCGGTGCTGGGCGTGGCGGCCGTCGCCGTCCTGCACGCCACGGTGCGACGCGCGTTCGGGCACGTGGCGGCGCTGGTGGCGGCCGGGGTGCTGACGCTCACGCCGATCACCGTCGCGATCAACCGCGATAACAACCCCGACACGCTGCTGGTGCTGTTCCTGGTGCTGGCCGCCTGGGCGTGCCAGCGCGCCGTCGAGTCGGGGCGGCTGCGGTGGCTGGCGCTGGCGGCGGTGTTCGTCGGCTGCGGCTTCAACACCAAGATGCTGCAGGCGTTCGTGGTGCTGCCCGCGCTGGCGCTGGCGTACCTGGTGGCGGGCCGGCCCGGGCTGCTGCGGCGGCTGTGGCACCTGCTGGCGGCCGGCGGCATGCTGGCGGTGGCCGCGGGGTGGTGGATGGCGATCGTGGACTCCATCCCCGCCGACAACCGCCCCTACATCGGCGGCAGCGAGGACAACAGCGTGTGGGACCTGGTCATCGGCTACAACGGCCTGGGCCGGGTGTTCGGTGAAGGCGGCGGTCCCGGCGGTGGCGGCGGTCCCGGCGGCGGCCCGGGCGGCGGCGGTTTCGGTGGCGCCGCGGGCGCGGGCCGCATGTTCAACCAGATCGTCGGGGGCCAGATCTCCTGGCTGCTGCCGCTGTCGGCGATCGCGCTGGTGGCGGGGCTGGTGCTGCTGCGCAGGCGGCCGCGCACCGACCTGCAGCGTGCGGCGCTGCTGCTGTGGGGCGGCTGGCTGGCGGTGCACTACGTGGTGTTCAGCTTCGCCCAGGGCATCTTCCACCCGTACTACGTCACGGCGATGGGCCCGGCGATCGGCGCGCTGACCGGCGCGGGCGCGGTGCTGCTGTACGAGGCGTACCGGCGTTCGGCGGTGTGGGCGTTTGTGCTGCCCGCGGGCGTCGCGGTCACCGGCGTGTGGGCGTTCGTGCTGCTCAACCGCACCCCGCAGTGGAATCCGTGGCTGCGGTGGCTGGTGGCGGCGGTGACGGTGCTGGCCGTGGGCGCCCTGCTGGTCGCGCGGTTCGGCCGGCAGGCGGGGCGTCCGGTGACGGTCGCGGGGCTGGCGCTGGGTCTGGTGGCGGTGCTGGCGGGGCCGGGCGCGTACGCGGCGTCGGCGGCGTCGTCGCCGGTGAACGGCTCCAATCCGCTGGCGGGTCCCAGCTCGCAGAGGGGGCCTGGCGGGTTCGGCGGTCCCGGCGGCGGCCGGGGCTTCCCGGGCGGCCAGGGGTTCCGGTACCGGGCTGATGGCGCACGGCAGGGTCTGCCGGGCGGCGCTGCCGGTGACGGTCGCGGCGGCACGCAGCAGCAGATGCCCATGCCGGGACAGGGCACGGGCGGCCAGGGCACGGCCGGAACGTCCGGCGGCACGTCCTCGGGCCGCGCCTCCACGGGCCGCACCTCCACGGGCGGCACGACTGCAGGCCGCGCGCCCGCCGGCAACGCCCCCGCGGGCGGCACTTCCTCTGGCAACGCCCCCGCGGGCGTCCCGCCCGCCGCCGGCTACGGTTCGCAGGGCACGCCCGGCGGGATGTCCGCCGCACCCGGTGGGGCGCCCGGCGGTGGACGCGGCGGCGGCCCCGGCGGCATGGTCGACCAGAAGATGATCTCCTACCTGGTGAAGAACCAGGGGTCGGCCCAGTGGCTGCTGGCGGTGTCGAGCGCGCAGGAGGCGTCCTCGATCATCCTGCAGACCGGCCGTCCCGTCATCGCCATGGGCGGCTTCAGCGGCAGCGACCCGGCGATGACCGTCGAGAAGCTGCAGAAGTACGTCAAGGAGGGCAAGCTCCGCTACATCCTGCTCGGCGGGCGCGGCTTCGGCGGCGGCCCCCGCGGCGGCAACAACGGCGGCCCCGGTAACTCCGGCAGCAGCACCGACGACATCACGACCTGGGTACAGCAGCACGGTAAGAAGGTCGACCCGAGCGAGTACGGCGGCTCGACCTCGAGTGGCGGCTCGTCCTCGGGCAGCACGACGACGTCCGCCGACACCAGCCAGCTGTACCGGTTGGGCTGAGGAGCATCCCATGGCGAGTGTGCTGGAGGCCGTGACCGTCCCCCGGACGCGTGAACGGTCCTGGGGAGGCGACCCGGCATGGGCGCGTCCGGCGCTGCTGGTGCTGCTGGCGGCCACGGCCGTGCTGTACCTGTGGGATTTGGGCGCCTCGGGGTGGGCGAACTCCTTCTACTCGGCCGCCGTGCAAGCCGACGCGTCCAACTGGAAGGCGTTCTTCTTCGGATCCTCCGACGCGGCCAACGCCATCACCGTGGACAAGACGCCCCTGGCATTGTGGCCGATGGTGTTGGCGGCGCGGGTGTTCGGGGTGAACTCCTGGAGCATCCTGGTGCCGCAGACGCTGATGGGCGTGGCGACCGTCGCCACCGTGTACGCGGCGGTGCGGCGTGCGCTCGCCGGTGCCGTCCCCGCGCACGTCGAGGCCGGCGCGGGGCTGCTGGCGGGTGCGGCGCTGGCGCTGACCCCGGTGGCCGCGCTGATGTTCCGGTTCAACAACCCCGACGCGCTGCTGGTGCTGCTTTTGACGGCGGCGGCGTACGCGCTGGTGCGGGCGCAGGAGCAGGCGAGCACCCGCTGGCTGGTGGTGTGCGGTGTCTGCGTCGGCCTGGGGTTTTTGGCCAAGATGATGCAGGCGTTCCTGGTCCTGCCCGCGTTCGGCCTGGTGTACCTGCTGGCCGCGCCGACGCCGCTGCGTCGCCGCATCTGGCAGCTGGCGCTGGCGGCGGCCGCGATGGTGGCCTCCGCGGGGTGGTGGGTGGCGATCGTCGCCCTGGTCCCCGCGGGGGCCCGCCCCTACATCGGCGGGTCGCAGCACAACAGCGTGCTGGAGCTGGCCCTGGGCTACAACGGGCTGGGGCGGCTCAACGGCAACGAGGTCGGCGGGCTGGGCAACACCAACCAGGACGCCGGGTGGGGCCGCATGTTCGGCTACGCCAACGGCGGCCAGATCTCCTGGCTGCTGCCCGCCGCGCTCATCCTGCTGGTCGCGGGCCTGTGGGTGGTGCGGCGGGCGCCGCGCACCGGCCGGGTGCGGGCGTCGCTGGGGCTGTGGGGCGGGTGGCTGCTGGTCACCGGCCTGGTGTTCAGCCTGATGCAGGGCATCTTCCACGAGTACTACACCGTGGCGTTGGCTCCGGCGGTCGCCGCGCTGACCGGTCTGGGGGCGGGGCTGCTGTGGTCGCGCCGCCGGCACGCGGCGGCCACGGCGACGCTGGCGGCGGTGGTGGCGGCGACGGCGGTGTGGTCGTACACGCTGCTGCACCGCACGCCGGATTGGCTTCCGTGGCTGGCGCCGGTGGTGCTGGTGGGCGGTCTGGTGGCCGCCGGGGTGCTGCTGGGCGCGGCGTATCTGCCGGGGCGTGTCGTCGCGGTGGCGGCGGCGGTGGCCGTGGCGGCGTCGCTGGCGGGTCCGGCCGCCTACGCGCGGGACACGGTCACCACTGCGCACACCGGGGCGATCGTGACGGCCGGGCCGTCGGCCGGGGCCGGGCCGGGGCGTTTCGGCCGCGGCGGTCGGCCGGGCGGCGGTCCGGGCGGGGGCATGCCCGGGGGCATGGCGGGTGGTGCGCGGCGCTTGCCGCAGGGCGGCCAGCCGGGCGCCATGCAGGGCTTTCCGCAAGGCGGCCGGCAGAACAGCCGGCAGAGCAGCCGGCAGAACGGGTCGCAAAGCGGCCGGCAGGACGGTCAGGCCGGGACGCCCGGCGGGAGCTGGACTGGTCGTGCCCGCGGCGACGGCGGCGGTCCGGGGCAGGGCCGCGGCGGCGGGCCGGGCGGCCTGCTGAATTCGCCGACGCCGAGCGCTGAGCTGGTGGCGCTGCTGAAGGCGAACGCCGGTTCCTACCGGTGGACGGCCGCGACCGTCGGGTCCAACAACGCCGCCGGGTACCAGCTGGCCACCCGCACGCCGGTGATGGCGGTCGGCGGGTTCAACGGCACCGACCCCGCCCCGACGCTGAAGCAGTTCCAGGCCTACGTGGCCCAAAAGAAGATCCACTACTTCATCGGCGACGGGATGGCCATGGGACGCGCGGGCATGGGCGGTTCGACCAGCGGCAGCGACGCGGCCCAGCAGATCGCCCAGTGGGTGCAGGCCGACTTCACCGCCCGCACGGTCGGCGGCGTCACCGTCTACGACCTGACGTCCCGGTGATGCGCGCCCTCCGGGACGGCCGTTAACGTCGGTGGGGACGGTGCCGGTGACCGGCACCGTCCCCACCGACGCGTCTGGGCGCGTCCTGCGACAGGGGGAGGCAAGCGATGGCCGACAGGCTCGACGATTCCGCCGTGACCGCCCGCCTGAAAGACCTGCCGCACTGGGCGCGCGACGGCGACCGGATCCGCCGGAGTGTCACGGCGCCGTCGTTCATGGCGGGGATCGACCTGGTGGGCGAGGTGGCGCGGTCGGCCGAGGAGGCCGACCACCATCCCGACATCGACATCCGCTGGCGGACGGTGACGTTCACGCTGACCACGCACAGCGCGGGCGGGTTGACCGAGCGGGACTTCGCGCTGGCGGCGCGGATCGACCAGGCCGCGGCCCGGCACGGCGCCCGGTAGGCGCCCCCGGTGGCGGTGCAGGTGGCGGTGCAGGTGGCGGTGTGCGGGCCGCGTGAGTGCTCGCGCACCGAGTGGGAGCTGGCCCGCGAGGTGGGGCGGTTGCTGGCCGAGCGGGGCGCGGTGGTGGTGTGCGGCGGCTACGGCGGCGTGATGGCGGCCGTGGCCGCCGGCGCGTACCGGGCGGGCGGCGTGGTCGTGGGGGTGCTGTCGGCCGACGACCGGGCGGGGGCCTGCGCGGATCTGACGGTGGTGCTGCCGACGGGGCTCGGCGAGGCCCGCAACAACGTGATCGTCAACGCGGCGGACGCGGTGATCGTGGTGGGCGGGTCGTGGGGGACGCTGTCGGAGGTGGCGCTGGCGGTGCGGCGCGGCGGGGTGCCGGTGGTGCAGCTGGGCGGCTGGCAGGTCCTGGACGGGCAGGGCCGTCCGCTGGAGGCCGTGCGGCGGGCGGCGACCGCCGCCGAGGCCTTGGACTTGACCGGTCTGTGGCCGTGACCTTTCGGCCACGCCGGCGTCACGCCCTTCGGTCGCCCGGCTCCTCGGCGTCCTTCTTTCTCTGCTCGTCCTTCTTCCGCCCGGCGCCGGTGTCGCCGGGGGCGGCGGCGCCGCGGGGGGCGCGGTCCTGTTTCCTGCGCCGATCGACCTCGTGCACGGCGACGCCGACGGCGATCAGGATCGGCGTCCAGTATTTGGCCGTGGCGAGGATCGCCTGGAGCCAGCCGGGCGGGGTGATGTCGGGCAGGTCGACGTCGGGCCAGGGGATCTCGGGCAGCGGCAGGTCCGGCGGGTCGATGTCGGGCAGATCGACATCAGGGCGCGGCAGGTAGGACACCAGCAGCCGCACCACTGCGCTGATCAGCGCGCTGACGCCCAGGATGCCGAACACCACCTTGCCGGTGGCCGCCACGACGTGCCGCGAGGCGTACAGGGCGGGGTGCTTGCGGGCCAGGCGTTCGCGGCGTGCGGCGCGGGTGCCTTCCGGTGCCGTGAACGGGTGGATCTGCCGCCCGGCGTCGCCGCCGTCGTTTTCTTCGCCGTCTTCGGTGTCTTCTTCCGTGTCGTCCTCTTTTGTGTCGTCTCCCTTCATGTCGGGGGTGTCGCGGCCGGGGCGGGGCGGGGCCAGGACGCAGCGGGCGGCCTGGCCGTCGAGCAGACCGAGGGGGTCGAAGGTGACCAGCACGCACATGTCGCCGTAGGGCAGCTTGGCCTGGTGCAGGGCCCGGGTCTCGGCCTGCTGGATGCCGTCCACGTACAGGCGGACGACGCGCATCCACCCGACGCGTGCGGTCTCGACCTGCAGGTGATGCCCGTCGTGGTCGAGCCGCCAGCGGCCGTCGGCGGCCGCGCCGGTCATGACGCTCCCCTTGGTCGTGGACACTGATCCTCCCGCATCGGCTGGGTTCAGCATGCCAGGTGCGGGAGGAGTACGGCATCGGCCGATGGGTCCGACCGCCGTCGACCAAAGTCGATGAACGTCATGAGCCGATGGGCATCATGCCTGGGCGTCATGCCGGCGCGGGCGGCGGCCGGGCACAGCGATCTCACCGGGACCCGGCCGGGCATGCCGGTTTTGGAAAGACGGCGCCACGGCCGGCGGGGCGAGGCTGTGGGCGGCACGGATACGGCCGGTTCCACCAAGGTCGATCGAGTGTCATGCCGGTGGGGGCGGCGACGCGCCAGGCGAACGGAGGGCTGTGGGCGGCCGCGACGCGAAGTGCAGGGATGCGGCCGGTTCGCCGACGCCGCACGCACCGGGGAAGGGTGCCCTTCGCCGGAGCGGGCGGCGCCCGTGGGCGGTGGCGTGGACGGTCAGTTGTCGGGGAACATGCCGCGGGCGTAGGCGACGACCTGCGGCGGTGCCGTCTCAGGGGATCCGGCGTCGAACGGCGGGCGCGGGGCGTACTCGAACATCAGCTGGACGAGCTGGGCGCGGTCTGCGTCCCACAGGTCGGCGATCAGGGTGAGCGCCATGTCGATGCCGGCCGATACGCCCGCCGCCGTGATGACATCGCCGTCGACGACCACGCGTTCGGTGCTGACCACGGCGCCGAGGTCGGCGAGCAGGTCGCGGGCGAGCCAGTGCGTGGTGGCGCGGCGGCCGGTCAGTATCCCGGCCTTGGCCAGCAGGGTCGAGCCGGTGCACACCGAGGCCGTCCGGACGGCGGTGGGATGGGCGGCGGCCAGCCACGCCAGCAGCGGCTCGTTGTCCAGGGCGGCGTCCCAGGTCGAGCTGCCCGGCACCACGACCAGGTCGGGGCGGGGCAGGTCGTCGAACGCGGTGTCGGCCTGGATGACCAGGCCGGAGTCGCAGCGGACCGGTCCGGGGCGGGCGGCGACGAAGTGCGCTGTGACCTCGGGCATGGCGGCGATCGCGTCGGCCGGGCCGATCAGATCCAGTGCGGTCATGTTGTCGTAGAGCACGAAGGCCGCGTCCATGGCGGCTCCTTTCCGGTGTGGTCATCTGCTCGACCGGGGTGGACCCCGGGGCGGAGGCGGTTTCAGCTTGCGGTGGGCGGCGGCGCGTCAGCAATGACGCATCGCCCACGGATCAGGACATCGGGTGTCGGGTCTGCCGGGGCTGCTGGAGCATGCTTGTCGGCATGCGGGAGGTGCTGATCGTGGTGTACGACGGCGTCCAGTCGCTGGACGTCACGGGCCCGGCGGAGGTGTTCGACGGTGCCGCCCGGTTGCGGCCCGGCGGGTACCGGGTGCGGCTGGCCTCGCCGGACGGCCGGGCGGTGACGACGTCGTCGGGCCTGCGGTTGGGCGTGCACACCGCGCTGGCGGCGGCCGGTCCGGTGGACACGCTGGTGGTGGCGGGCGGCCCGCCCTCGGACATCTCGTCCGACGGGGACCTGGTCGCGGGGGTGCGCACGGCGGCCTCGGCCGCCCGCCGGGTCACCTCGGTGTGCACGGGCGCGTTCGTGCTGGCCGCGGCGGGGTTGCTGGAGGGGCGCCGCGCGACGACGCACTGGGCGTACTGCGATCGGCTGGCCGCCGTGCATCCGGGCGTCGCGGTGGCGCCGGATGCGATCTGGGTGCGGGACGGCCCGGTGGTGACCTCGGCGGGTGTGACGGCGGGAGTCGATCTGGCGTTGGCGCTGGTCGAAGAGGACCACGGCGCCGCGGTGGCCCGGGAGATCGCCCGCTGGCTGGTGGTGTTCATGCAGCGGCCGGGCGGGCAGTCGCAGTTCAGCCGGCGTGCGCGGACGCGGCCCGTACGGCGTGAGGCGCTTCGTGCTCTGCTGGATCACATCGCCGCCGAGCCGGCGGCCGATCTGTCGGTGGAGGCGATGGCGGCGCGGTTGTCGATGAGCCCCCGCCACTTCAGCCGGGTGTTCGCCGATCAGGTGGGGGTGAGCCCGGGACGGTATGTGGAGGAGGTGCGGGTGGAGGCGGCCCGCTGCCTGCTGGAGTCCGGTGACGATGGGGTGGACACCGTGGCGCGGCTGAGCGGTTTCGGTAGCGCCGAGACGATGCGGCGGGCGTTCTTGCGGCATGTCGGCGTTCCGCCCGCCGCGTACCGGGACCGTTTCCGCACCACGGCCCGCCCCGTCGCGCCGCGGCCGGATCCTGCCGGCGGATGAGTGTCCGGCGCCTGCCCGAGCACCGGCCCCCGCCGACGATGAGCTGAGCCGAGGACGGGATCCTCGGCTACGCCGCCGCTTGCGGCTGCGTCGCCACCGGCAGCGGCAACCGCACCGGGCACCTGACCCCGGCGCAGGGGGCGGCGGTGGTGGTGCGGCTGGCCGCGCTCGGCGCCGACGGCCCGACCGCCAGGGGTTCTTCGCCCAGGGACGGCCCGTTGCCCCGGTGGGCGAGCGGACCGGGGCCGATGGCGCGGCACGGCGGCCGGACGGCCGCGCCGACGCTGCGGCCGGTGGCGTGCTGCCGCAGCGTCAGCGCGCCGCAAGGGTTCGACCGCCGAGGGGGATCAGGCGGAAACAGCCGCGTCGTTGATGGGTTCGCCTGCGGATTCGCGGAGGCTTTTGCGCAGGTGGTCGGCGGTGGCGGAGCCGGTGGCGCCGAGCAGCACGCAGGCGCCGACGGCCCGGCCGGGGCGGGGAGCGGGCGGCTGGTGGAGCCGCCGGAGTTGGCCGACCGCCTGGGCGATCTGGGCCGCAGACTGCTACGAGCCGCCGGCCGAGCATAGGACGCGACAGGGTTCAGTGCGCGCGGTAGGGGGCGAGCACCGCGTCCAGGTCGGCGTGGACGGTGTCGGCGAGCGGAGCACCCCCGCCATCCAGCGCCCACAGGATGAGAGTGCCGTTGTAGGCGACCTGGACGGCGCGTGCCAGGGCGGCGGTGTCGACGCCGGGGGCCAGTTCACCGGCGCGGGCGGCCTGGGCGAGCAGGTCGGTGATCTGCTCGCGGACGGCGCGGGCGTGGGCGGCGGCGTGTTCGCGCAGGCCGGGGTCGGTCAGGTCCAGTTGCAGCAACCCCAGGCTGTTGGCCATCTCCTCCGCGCTGCGGACGCCGGCGGCCATGGCGGCCAGCGCGGCGCGCAGGGCGGCCAGGGGCGAGGGGTGCTCGCGGCGGGCGCGGTCGAAGGGGTCACCGGCGCCGAGGGCGGCGCGGCGGGCGAACGCCAGCAGCAGGCCGCGTTTGGAGCCGAAGCGCTGCACGAGGGTGGCGGGCGACAGGCCGGCCTCGGCGGCGACGCCGCCGAGGGTGAGCCTGCCGGGGCCGTGCCGCAGCAGGGCGCGGCCGGTGGCCTGCAGGATGGCCTCGTCGCTGGTGGTGCGCGGTCGCGCCACGGTGTGCGTTCCCTCCGCCGCAGTGGTTGGTGAACGTGTTAGTGAACGGCTGTTTGCGAACCTTATCGGACACCGCCGCCCGCCCCGCCCCAGCGCGCGCAGGGGCCGTCCAGATCGAGGGAACTCATCGCAGAGCACAGCGGACCGCCCGCAACCCCGCCTTTCTGACGAACCCATCCGACACGCCGCGACGCCGCGCCCCCACGGTCGAAACGCGAAACGGCCAGGTCCCATCGGGGCCGCAGCGCCGCGCGGCACGGGCCTTGACCGATCTTGGCAATGTTCGCCCATGCCCGCGCCGCAGGCCCGTGTTACAAACACCGCGACAGATCGTGAACCGCCGGGGTCCGCCCGGTGAACGGTTCGCGTCGGCGACGCACACACGGAGTGACCCATGGCAGTGCCCGTCACCCGACGGCGGCTTCTGGCAGGTTCCGGCACGCTCGGCGCCGGCATCGCGTTCACCGGCGCGGTGGAGGCCCTGTTCTCCGGCTGCGCGCAGGCCGCCGAGGTCGGCGGCACGGCCGGATACGGGCCGCTGGTGCCCGACCCCGAAGGCGTGCTGGACCTGCCGCGCGGGTTCCGCTACACCATCCTGTCGCGTGAGGGCGAGCCGCTGCGGTCGGGGCAGGGCCCGGTGCCCAGCCACCACGACGGCATGGCCGCCTTCGCCGGGCGCCGCGGCGGCGAGGTGCTGCTGGTGCGCAACCACGAGAACCGCCCCGACGCCGCGCACCGCGTACCCGCCGTCGACGACCTCACCTACGACCCCGAGGGCAAAGGCGGCTGCACCGCGCTGGAGGTGGACGCCGCCGGGCGGGTGCGCGCCGAGCGCGTGGCGATCGCCGGGACCGCGGTCAACTGCGCCGGCGGCCCCACCCCGTGGGGCACATGGCTGACGTGCGAGGAGACCGAGGACACCGCCGGCACCAACGGCTACACCAAGGACCACGGGTTCGTGTTCGAGGTGGATCCGCGGGGCCGCCGCACCGAGCCGGTGCCGCTGACGGCGCTGGGCCGCTTCCAGCACGAGGCGGTGGCGGTCGACCCGCGCGACGGGGTGGTGTACGAGACCGAGGACGCCTTCCAGCGGCCGTTCGGGCTGTTCTACCGGTTCCTGCCGCACCGTCCGCGCGGCGGGTTCGGCAGCCTGCGCGCGGGCGGGCGGCTGGAGGCGATGCGGGTGCCGGACGTGCCGGACCTGTCGGTGGTGTCCGAGCCGGGCACGGTGTTCGAGCGGATCGAATGGGTGAAGGTGCCCGACCCGCTGGCGCGCCGCACGCCGATCCGGCTCCAGGACTTCGGCCCCCGCGGCATCACGCACGCCCAGAAGCTGGAGGGCTGCTACTGGGGCGGCGACCGGGTGTACTTCGTGTCCAGTTACGCCCGCAGCCGGGAGGGGTCGAGCGGCGACCACTTCGGGCAGGTGTGGTCGTATGAGCCGGCGCGGCGGCGGCTGACGCTGGTGGTGGTGTTCGGCCCCGGCACCGACGTGCAGACGCCGGGCGAGTCGCCCGACAACATCTGCCTGGCGCCGCAGGGCGGGCTGATGGTGTGCGAGGACGGCGGCGGCGCCCAGCACGTGTTCGGGGTGACGCGCGGCCGCCGGGTGTACCCGATGGCGCGCAACCGGCAGAACATCGGCACCGAGGACGCCCCGGAGTGGGGCGAGTTCGCCGGGGTGACGTTCTCCCCGGACGGTCGGACGATGTTCGTCAACGTCTACGAGCCGGGCACCACGTTCGCCGTCACCGGTCCCTGGCGCCGCCTGTAACCGCCGCCGGGTGCCCGCACGCTCGAGCGGGCGCGGTTCGCATCGAACATGCCGGTCGAACATGCCGGTCGAACGGGCCGGCGCGGCGGCACGGCACAAGAACCGGCCGTGTTTTGTGCCGCGGCGGCGCAGCGGCCGATGATCGGGGCATGGCTGCTTCGATCGGCATCGACCGGGCGCGGCGCGAGTTCGCCCCCAAGGTCACCTACCTCAACACCGCCTCCTACGGGCTGCCGCCGCGCGCGGCGCACGAGGCGATGCTGGCGGCCGAGCGCGACCGCGCCGGCGGCCTGCTGACCACCGGGCGGATGGACCAGGTGGTGGCGCGGGCGCGCGGCGCGTTCGCCCGCCTGGTGGGCGTGCCCGCCGAACACGTGGCGATCGGGCCGCAGGTGTCGTACTTCGTGGGGCTGGTGGCGTCCTGGCTGCCCGACGGCGCGACCGTGCTGGTCGCCGAGGAGGACTTCACCTCGCTGCTGTTCCCGTTCGCCGCCCGGCCCGGCCTGCGGGTGCGGCCGGTGCCGCTGGAGTCGATCGCCGAGGCGGTGGACGGCACGGTCGACCTGGTGGCGGTGTCGGCGGTGCAGTCGGCCGACGGCCGCCTGGCCCCCGTGGAAGATCTGATCGGCACGGCCCGCGCGCACGGGGCGCGGGTGCTGCTGGACGCCACGCAGGCCGCCGGGTGGCTGCCGCTGCCCGCCGACCGCGTCGACCTGCTGGTCGCCGGCGGGTACAAGTGGCTGCTGGGCCCGCGCGGCACGTGCTTTCTGACCGGCGACCCCAAGGTGCTGGCGCAGCTGCCGGCGGTGGCGGCGGGCTGGTACGCCGGGGCGCAGGTGTGGGAGTCGCTGTACGGGCTGCCGCTGCGGCTGGCCGGTGACGCGCGCCGGCTGGACCTTTCTCCGGCGTGGCCGTGCTGGGCGGGGCACGCCCCGGCGCTGGAGCTGCTGGAGCGGGTCGGTGTGGACGCCGTCCACCGGCACAACCTGGCCATGGCCGACCGGTTCCGCGCGGGCCTGGGTTTGGAGCCGGGGGATTCGGCGATCGTGTCGGTGCCGGTGCCGGAGGGGACGGCCGAGCTGCTGCGCGAGCACGGCGTGGTGGCGTCGGTGCGGGCCGGGCGGTTGCGCTGCTCGTTCCACCTCTACACCACCGAGGCCGACGTGGACCGCGCGCTGGAGCTGCTGGCGGGCCGCGTCACCACCGCATAGAGCGCATGAAGCACCCCTTATATAAGCCTTGACTTTAATAAGTCGGGGTGGATAGTTTCGGGGCGTGCACGCGTTCGACGTCCTCGGCGACCCGGTGCGCCGCCGGATCCTGGAGCTGCTGGCCGAGGGGGAGATGACCTCCGGTGCGGTCTCGGAGCGCATCCGGGCCGAGTTCGGCATCTCCCAGCCGGCGGTGTCGCAGCATCTGAAGGTGCTGCGCGAGTCGGGGTTCGCGACGGTGCGCGCGCAGGGCACCCGCCGCCTGTACGCGGTGGACTCGGCGCCGCTGCGGGAGGTGGACGCCTGGCTGGACCGGTTCCGCCGGTTCTGGACGCCGCACCTGGACGCGCTGGGCACCGAGCTGGCGCGCGGCCGGCGGGAACGCCGCCTGCGCCGGTCCGCGGGCCCCGGCGGGTCCGATGGCCGCGGCGACGGCCACGGTGACGGCACCGGCCACGGTGACGGCACCGAGCGCGCGTGACACAGCGCAACGACCCGGGTTCCCGGCGACCCGGGTGGCAATGAACCCGGTGACCGGGGTCGCGGTGACACCGGCCGCGACACCTTCGACGTCGGCAAGGAGAGCCCTCATGATCGAGGTCAGTGAGCAGATCAACGCGGTGACGCGCACCATCGGCACCCGCACGCTGGAGGCGGGACAGGCGCGGGTGCTGACGATCGCGCAGACCTACCCGTCCCCGGTGGAGGACGTGTGGGACGCCTGCACCAACATCGAGCGCATCCCGCGCTGGTTCCTGCCGGTCACCGGCGACCTGCGGCCCGGTGGCCGCTTCCAGTTGGAAGGCAACGCCGGCGGGACGATCGAGCGCTGCGACCCGCCCAAGAGCTTCGCCGCCACCTGGGAGTTCGGCGGGGAGGTCAGCTGGATCGAGGTGCGGCTCACCCCCGCCTTCGACGGCGGCACGCGGCTGGAGCTGGAGCACGTCGCGCACGTCGACGACGAGCTGTGGGCGCAGTACGGCCCCGGCGCCGTCGGCATCGGGTGGGACGGGGCGCTGCTGGGCCTGGCCCTGCACCTGACCACGGGCCGGACCGTCGACCGGCAGGAGGCCGCCGCCTGGATGACCTCCCCGGAGGGCCTCCGCTTCCACCGGGAGAGCAGCGAGCGGTGGCGGGAGGCCAGCGTGCGGGCGGGCACGGACCCGCAGGCGGCCCGCGAGGCGGCCGACCGGGTCCTCGCCTTCTACACCACCCCTCCCGAGCAGTCCTGACCCGCACCACCACGGGTCCGCCGCGGTGGGGACGGCGGCTGCCTGCGCCGGGCGACCGGTGGGCGCAGCCCGTCTTCACGCATGTGTACGCGCTGTCGCTTTCGCAGCGAAGCCGACGGGGCACCGAAGCGAGAAGACCGCCATGACCTCCCTGCGCTTCCCCTCACCAGCGGACGCACGGCCCGCCATGAAACCACTTCATAGGTCGCCCGGTCGACGGCGGCGGCTTCGAGAGGACGGCCTGGTTGCGAGCGGGAGAGCATGGCGTGGCGGCTGGTGGCGGCCCGGTGGCGCTCGAGCGGTCGAGGCGGTCGACACCGTGCTCCACGGCATCGCGGACCTTGCGGCCGGTCGGGTCGAAGGCGGGTGGACGGCCGCGGCCGCCGGGACCGGGATCGCGGCGGCGCCGCCATGACGGCGTTCACCTCACCTCGAAACGCCCTTGGACGTGTCCGGCGGATCATGGTGGGTCCGTAGCAGTGCAGTGATCAGGTGATCGCGGCCTTGCCGGCGTGGGCCGGCTCGGCGTGGCGGGTGCCGGTGCCGCGGGCCCGCAGCAGGCGGCGGACGCCCCGGCTGCCGCCTCCCCGCACCGAGGACCGACCGCAACGGGACGCCGAGATCGGATCGGACACGGCTTGGTGTGTTACTGGACGTGCGGCCGGATGACGAGGGAGCGTGGCCGGTCCCGGGGACGGGGAGGCGAGCGGTGCGCCGCGCACCGGGTCGCCGCCGACGCGCTGGACGCGGTGCCGAAAAGCTCCGAGCCGATGGCCCTCGCTGCGGTGGGCGCCGGGCCGCCCGGGCCCCTTGGGCGCGGGCTGGACGCGGCGTGCTCGCAAGGGGGAGGCGAAGCGGCCGGTGGTGCTCTCCCCATCGCGTCACCCGACAGTGACCGCGGCGGGCGAGGAGCGGGGAATCCAAGGAGCGGGCGGCGGTGGATGCGCGACAAGAGTTGAGGCCGATTGCGGCCACGTACGCCGACGCGTTCGGCCGACCCTGCTGGGATGGGCCGCACCGGTCTCGTCCGTCCTGGACGACGGGTGCGCCGCCGGGCACCTGACGTCCGGGAATGCCGTCGCCGGTGCCGGACGGCAGGTGGCGTCCGGCGCGCGGAAATGCGGCAAGTGCACCGGGGAACCGGGGCCGGGTCACTACCGTTTGACACAACACAGACCGCGCGGGCGAGGCGGCCCGGGCGGACGCCGATATGGAGGGAGACACAGTGGGAGTCAGTCTGAGCAAGGGCGGCAACGTCTCGCTGACCAAGCAGGCTCCTGGACTGACCGCGGTCGTGGTGGGTCTGGGCTGGGACGTGCGGACCACTACCGGTACGGACTTCGACCTCGACGCCAGCGCCCTGCTGTGCTCGCAGGACGGCAAGGTGCTGTCGGACAAGCACTTCGTGTTCTTCAACAACCTCAAGAGCCCCGAGGGGTCGGTCGAGCACACCGGCGACAACCTCACCGGCGAGGGCGAGGGCGACGACGAGCAGATCAGGGTCAATCTGGCCGCGGTGCCCGCCGAGGTCGACAAGATCGTGTTCCCGGTGTCCATCTACGAGGCCGACAGCCGCCAGCAGAACTTCGGCCAGGTCCGCAAC
The DNA here is from genome assembly GCF_030269545.1 of Actinomadura sp. NBRC 104425. GTDB lineage: Bacteria > Actinomycetota > Actinomycetes > Streptosporangiales > Streptosporangiaceae > Spirillospora > Spirillospora keratinilytica. The sequence goes on from NZ_BSTN01000005.1 coordinate 203,302, forward strand.
GCGTTCATCCGGGTGGTGAACCAGGCCGACAACAGCGAGATCGCCCGCTACGACCTGTCGGAGGACGCCTCCACCGAGACCGCGATGGTGTTCGGTGAGCTCTACCGTCACGGCGGCGAGTGGAAGTTCCGCGCGGTCGGGCAGGGCTACGCCTCGGGCCTGGCGGGCATCGCCGCCGACTACGGGGTGCACGTCTGATCCTGCACCTGCACGCCCCCGCACAAGGGGGCGTACGGGACGCGCGGGGGGTGCGCGGCGGTCACGCCGCGCACCCCCCGTTTTCTCGTCGCGGCCCCCGTGCGGCGGCACAGGGGACACGGGGGGAGGAAGGCGGTGTCAGGACGGCACGACGGCCAGCGCCTCGACCTCGATGAGCAGATCGTCGCGGACCAGGCGGGACACCTCCACCAGGGTGCTGGCGGGGGCGATCCCCGGCGGCAGCATCTCGTTGCGGACCTCGCGGACGACGGCGACCTGGGACGCGTCCCGCAGGAAGTACCCGAGTTTGATCACATGCCGCCAGTCGGCGCCGGCGGCGGTCAGCGCGGTGTGCAGGTTGGTGAACACCTGCCGGGTCTGGGCGCGCAGGTCTCCGGGGCCGACGAGGGCCCCGTCGGCGTCCAAGGCGATCTGCCCGCTGATCACCACGAGGCGGCCCGGGGTATCGACGCTGATGACATGGCTGTAGCCGGGACCGGGCGCCAGCGTGGGCGGGTTGATCGCATGGACGCCGGGGACGGTTCCACCGGACGGCTCGTTCACAGGCTGTTTCCCTTCCGACGCGGGCGGCCGGTGCGGGCACAGGCCGAAACCGGCGGCGCCCGCACCCGAACCACCCGTCCATGATGGACGGAGGGTCACTGTAGAAGCCGCCGCGCCCTCATGGCCACCGGTCTCCCGCCGCGCTCCGGCCTGCGCCGCCGCTGCCGCCGCCGCGTCCGGGCACGGCGCGGTGGCGCACATTCGCCAAAGGGCGGCGCTCGAGGGGTGCGGGCGAAGATCTGGGCCTGCGAGAATGACGGCATGAGTGCGCGTAAGCCGATCGAGTCGTGGCTGTCGGACATGGACGGCGTCCTGGTGCATGAGGGGCAGCCCGTTCCGGGCGCCGAAGAGTTCATCCGGCGGCTGGAGGCCTCCGGCAAACGCTTCCTCATCCTGACCAACAACTCCATCTACACCCGCCGGGACCTGGCGGCGCGACTGGCGGCGGTGGGGCTGAACGTACCGGCCGAGTCGATCTGGACCTCGGCGGTGGCGACGGCGCGGTTCCTGCAGGACCAGCGTCCGGAGGGCTCGGCGTACGTGATCGGCGAGGCGGGGCTGACCACGGCGCTGCACGAGGTCGGGTACGTGCTGACCGACCTGGACCCCGACTACGTGGTGCTGGGGGAGACCCGCACCTACAGCTTCTCCCAGATCACCAAGGCGATCCGGCTGATCGAACGGGGCGCGCGGTTCATCGCGACCAACCCGGACCCGATCGGGCCGTCGGCCGAAGGGTCGCTGCCGGCGTGCGGCGCGGTCGCCGCGATGATCACCAAGGCGACGGGGGTGCAGCCGTACTTCGTCGGCAAGCCCAACCCGCTGATGATGCGCACGGCGCTGAACGTGGTCGGCGGGCACAGCGAGAGCACCGCGATGATCGGCGACCGGATGGACACCGACATCGTGGCCGGGGTGGAGGCCGGGCTGGAGACGATCCTGGTGCTGACCGGGGTGACGCGCAAGGAGGAGGTGGAGCGGTTCCCGTTCCGCCCCTCGCACGTGGTGCCGTCGATCGCCGACGTGATCGAAATGATCGACCCGGCGTCCTGACGGCGGCTCCCGGGGGCACACCATGCGCATGATCAGGCAGGCGGGCCGCCACGAGCTGGAGATCCGCAAGTCCCGGTTCATCTGCACACTGGCCCGGGTGCAGACCGAGGCCGAGGCGGTGGCGTTCATCGCCGAGCACCGCCGGGCGCACCGCGACGCCACGCACAACTGCACCGCCTACGTGGTCGGCGAGCACGGTGAGATCACCAAGAGCAGCGACGACGGGGAGCCGTCCGGCACGGCGGGCGTGCCGATGCTGGAGGTGCTGGTGCGGCGCGGCCTGACGGGGGTCGTCGCGGTGGTCACCCGGTATTTCGGCGGGGTGAAGCTGGGCGCCGGCGGGCTGGTGCGCGCCTACGCGCAGGCGGTGTCCGAGGCGATCGACGCGGTGGGCGTGGTGGAGCTGCGTCCGGTGGTGACGGTGACGGTGAGCGCCGATCACGCGCTGGCGGGGCGGCTGCTGGGCGACCTGCACGGGCGGGGCCGCGAGCCGTCGCAGGTGCGGTACGGGCGGCTGGTGGAGGCCGACGTGCCGGTCGCGGTGGCCGAGGTGGACGATTTCCGGGCGTGGGTGGCGCAGGTGACGGGCGGGCGCGCCGAGGTGCGGTACGGCGCCGAAGGCTACGTCGAGGTCCCCGTCCCCTGACCTGCGCCGACCCGGCCTGCGCCGACCCGGCCTGCGCCGACCCGGCCTGCGCCGACCCGGCCCGGGCCGGCCGGTGTTCCTGCTGTCGTGCCGGGGGCCCGCGACCGGGCCGCACCGGGAGCGGCGCGATGTGGGGATGATCACAGACAGGGCGCGGCGGCGGCCGCAAGGGCTGTTCGGAGCGTCTGTAGGAGCAAGTCGTGTTGCCCCGCCGTCCCTTGTGAGGAGGCCCTGTGACCGCCACCGGCACCGCCAGCAACCCACCGCCGCCACCCCCATCGCCACCGCCGCCGACCCCGAAACGGGGAGCACCGGACCGGACGGCCGAGCCGTGGCGCCGCGAACGGGCCACGCGGTGGGATGGCGCGTGCTGCGCAAGGCGGCGGTCGCACTCGCCGGGGTGGCGCTGATCGCGGCGGGTGTGGCGATGCTGGTGCTGCCGGGGCCCGGGGTGGTGGCGATCCTGGCCGGGCTGGGGCTGCTGGGCACCGAGTTCCCCGCCGCGCGCCGCGTCAGCGAACGCCTCAACGGCTATGTCCGCGCCGCCTGGCGCAAGATCCGCAGCCGCCCGGCCGCCGGCGGGGACGCCTGAACCCTTCCCGCCCCGGCCCTGCTCGCCGACGGGCCGGGGCGGGCCCGGTGGGGTCAGCTGAGCCAGCCGGGGCGGATCATGCCGCTCTCATAGGCCAGCACCACCAGCTGGGCGCGGTCGCGCGCGCCGAGTTTGGCCAAGATGCGGCTGACGTGGGTCTTGGCGGTGGCGGGGCTGAGCACGAGCCGTTCGGCGATCTCCTCGTTGGACAGGCCCGCGGCGACCAGTTCCAGCACCTCGCGTTCGCGGTCGGTGAGCGAGTTGAGCTCGACCGCGGGCGGGGGCTGGGTGATGCGGGCGGCGAACTCGGCGATCAGGCGGCGCGTCACCGTGGGCGCCAACAGCGCGTCCCCGCGCGCCACCACCCGCACGCCGTGGATCAGTTCGGGCGGTTCGGTGTCCTTGACCAGAAAGCCGCTGGCCCCGGCCTTGATCGCGCCGTAGACGTAGTCGTCCAGGTCGAACGTCGTCAAGATCACCACTTTGACGTCGGTCAGGCGCGGGTCGGACACGATGCGCCGGGTGGCCTCCAGGCCGTCCAGGACGGGCATGCGGATGTCCATCAGCACCACGCGGGGGCGCAGCCGGGCGGCCAGGTCGACGGCGGTCTGCCCGTCTGCGGCCTCGGCGACGACCTCGATGTCGTCCTCGCCTTCGAGGATGGACCGGAATCCGGCCCGGACCAGTGTCTGGTCGTCGGCCAGCAGCACCGGGATCAACTGTTCTCCTTCATGTCACCGGTCTTCGGTCTGGTCGTCGGTTGCGGGGGCGTGCAGGAGGAGGAGCGGAGGCGGCCGTGTGAACGCGCCCGCGCGTACCGGCTCGTCCCGACGGCGCCCGACGGCACCGCGCCCATCGGGTCACTGTCACGGCACCACCGTAGTTGAGCGGCACCCCCACCGGTGATCAACTTCCGAATGGCCCGGACGGCCGCGCCGTGGCGGAGCTGGTCGCCCGCGCCTTCGGCATTGCCGTCATGCTCGTCGAAGAGCCCCCGCCGCCCGCGAACGCCCCGGGAGGCACTGCGCCGGGACACACCAGGGGACATACCAGGGGACACGGCGGGGGAGAGGGGCGCGGAACCGGCGCCGATGGTGCGCCTGGCGGTGTACCGGGTGGTGCAGGAGGCCTTCACCAACGCCGCCAAGTACGCCCCACGCGCACCCGTGCACGTGCGCGTGGGGCATGACGCGTCGGGCGTGACGGCGACGGTGACCAAACAGGCCCCGCCCGCCGAGACGCGGCCGCTTCCGGCCGGCGGCGGGCACGGGCTGACCGGGCTGACCGGGGGCGTCCTGCACACAGGCCCCACCCCGGGCGGCGGGTTCGAGGTGACTGCCGACCTGCCCGAACACGGGCACGGCGGCGGGAGGTCAGCGGCGCGGCGGCTCCAGATTGCGGCCGGGGATGGCCATCAGGTCCGGCCTGGTGACCGCCGTCCCCGCGTCACCGGCCGGCGGCGTCTGCGCCGCCCCGCCCGCCACGGCCGGGGAAGGAACGGCCTCGACCGGCACCCCCGCACCCAGCAGCACCGCACCGACGGCCACACGCCGCAACGCCGCCACCAGCGGCGCCACCGCACGCACCAGCAGGACCGCCACCAGCGGCGCCACCACCACGCCCACCGTGAACCCGGCGGCCACATCGTGCGGGTAGTGCACCCCCACGAACACGCGGGAGAACGCCATCAACACCGCCAGCGGCATCACCAGCCACGCCATCGCCCGCCACGCCACCACGATCACCGCGGCCGACGCCGCCGCGATCGTGGCGTGGTTACTGGGGAACGACCAGTCGCCCGGCGCCGGACACGCGACGATGTTCATCGCGCCCGCCACCGCACGGCACGGCCGCTCCTCCTGCAACGCGCTCTTGGACACCTCGCTGACCAGGTACGCGGCCACCACCGCCACCGGCGCCACCAGCGCCAACCCCATCGCCCGCGCGTCGCCGCCGCGGGCCCGCCACCAGCCCACCACGAACAACACGGCGAACACCAGCAGCCCCGCGTCCGTGCCGATCTCGGCGAACGAATGCACCCACGACGGCGTCCCATGGGCGAACTCGGTGATCTCGCGGTACAAGTCAGCGCTGAACTCAGGCGCGCGCATGTTCTCCCTCACGCTCGGAGCGATCGATGTGAGTGCCACATCGGAATGTGATCCTGCACCAGACTGCTGGAGTTCACCCGACGTTCACGATTATGTCGAGAAAGTCACCTAAAGACCGGCTTTGCTGGCGGCCGTCCGGCCCCGCCCCGCCTCCGATCCCCGGCCCGCCGCACCACCGCCCCCTACCGCGGCGACCCCACCACAACAGCCGTCGCCGCCGCCTACGCGGCCGCCCCCTGGATCGGCGGCATCGCCGACGTCTGCGCCGACATCCGCGCCCGCGGCGAGCACGGCGCCGTCATCACCATGTCACCCGACTCTTTCGCCCGCCACCTGCTCGACCTCGACGACGTCCTCGCCTCCCGCTTCCCGCCACCGCCGTTCACCGCCCCGCTCGACCCCGACGCCATCCCCACTCCCCCACGACAAGGTCCGCCTCATCGAGAACCTGCGCCGCCACGGCCTGCCCCGGGACCGCTGCATCGCCTACGGCGACTCGATGTCCGACGCGCCGCTGTTCCGCCGCCTCACCCACACCGTCGCCGTCAACGCCGACCGGCACCTGTCCGACCTGGCCCGCATCGACTACCGCGGCAGCAACCTCGCCGAGTCCTGCGAACTCGCCCGCCCCCTCCTTGACCACCGGCCCGCTCAGCCGGCGCACAGCGGCTGCTCCCGACACCCCTCAGCGCCTCGCCTGCGCCCGTCAGTGCTCCTGGCCGGAGGGCCGTGAGTCGACGCGCCCCAGCAGCGGATGCACCCGCATCGCCGCCTCCAGCTCCCCGGGAAGCTCGTCACGGTAGCGGCCCAGCGTCGACAGGTCGGCATGCCCCAGCACCCGCCGCACCGCGTCCATGTCGGTCGCGGCCGCCAGCAGATGCGTCGCGGTGGTGTGCCGCAACCCGTGCGGCGTGACGGCACGGCGCCGCTCCGGTTCCACCCGCGCCTGCACCCGGTCGATCACCGCCTGCACGTCACCGCGCGCCAGCCGGCGTCCCCGCCACGACAGCAGCAGCGCCCTGGGTTCACGGCCGCGGTCCAGCAGGGGACGCCCCTCGGCCAGATACGCCTCCAGCACCTCCGCCACCGGACGCGGCAGCGGCACGTCCCGGGTGCGGCCGCCCTTGCCGAACACCCGCCAGTACCGCACCCCGTCGTTGACGAAGAAATGCTCCACATCGGCGCGGGTCAGCTCCGACACCCGCGGCCCCACCGCCGCCAACAGCAGCACAATAAGGCCGTCCCGCAGCTCCACGCGCTGGTCGCGGCGCCGCCCCGGCTCGGCCGGCGCCTCGGCCAGCCGACGCGCCGCGCCCAGCAGCCCCTCGGCCTGCTCGGCGGTCAGCGCCCGCCGCTCGGGGCGCAGCCCGCCCCGCTGCCGCGGCCGCACCGTCGCCGCCGTCATCGGGTCCAGCTGCACCCACCCGGCGATCACGGCGTGCCGGAACAGCGCCGACACCGACCGGCGGAACCGCGCCTGCGAGGCCGCGCTCTGCGCGGCGACCGCGGCGCCCTCGCCCGCCGCCCGCCCGCCGCCGGGGGAGGGGGAGGGGCTGCGGCGCCGCCCGTCGGGTTTGCGGGCGAACGCCAGCAGCACCTGGTCGATGTCCTCGCCGGTCAAATCGTCCAGCACCCGGTCGGGCCCGGCCAGTTCGGCGAAGGTGTGCACGTCGCGCACGTACACCTCGGCGCTGCCGGGCGCCAGCGCGCCGGTGACGGACTTGGCGCGGACCATTTCGGCGTACCGGTCCACGGCCTGGGCGACGGTGACACGTTCGACATCACGGGGACGCACATCGCGGCACGTTACCGTCCGCCGCCGACAGACCCCACCACCCCCACAAATCCGACAAAACATCTCAAACCACTCAGAAGTTGGATTCTGTAGGGTTTGATCACCTGGTCGGGAAGAGAGCGCGGAAGGGGGGCACCGCGGCAGCACCGGCCCAGGCCGCGCCGCTGCGGACGGGGGACGCAAAAGCGCGGCGCGATGACGGATCAGGCACTGTTCGGCCAGGTCGGCGAGGCCGTCAGGGGATCGGCGCCCAGGGTCGCCGGACGGTCTGGGCGGCCCCGACGTGCCGTCCGACATCGGCGTCCGACTGGGGTCGGCTGCAACGGCGCCCTGCAACCGCACGGCGCCGCCTCCTGGCACCCGCCGCACACGAGCCGCCGCCCGGCGGCCCTGCACCCGGTGCAACTGCGGAGCCCGGGTGGACCCGGCGCAGCCGGACACCGCCCGGACGCCGATGTCGACGTCGGCCCGCCCTCGGCGCCCGTGTCGCCGACCGCCGGACGGCAAGGCGCCGGACGGCTGGAACGCCGGGCGACACGCCGCCGCCGAACGCGCCAACAGCTCGGACGCACCCCTTCCGACCAGGCTCGATGTATGGTCGATAATGCACATTATGTCAAGTGAGCTGGTTGGGGCCCCGCACTCCCACGCGCCCGCCCCGCCGTCCCTCGTGCCCTCTTCACCCGCCGGTCTTCTCGGGATGGCGCGTCCGCGCACCGATGTGCCGTGCCGGCTGAGGTCACCGTCGGTTGTGGCTCCTCGACGCGCGACGCTGCGTCTTGCGTCGCCTTCTCGTTCGGTTGTCGTGCTCACCGGCGTGCTGTCGCTTCCAACCGAGGCGGCGACGTCCGCGGGCGTGTTGATGTCCATCCGGTGTTGATGTCCATCCGGAGCACTCCGCCCGCCGGTCCCCCGGGTTGGATGGTGGGCGATGGCTTTCGGCGCGGCGGCAGTGGGCGCCGTCACGGCGCGCAGCAGCCGCCCGCGGCTGCTGGATAGGCGTTCGCCTTTTCGAGGCAGATGCTGGTTGGCGCACCGGCGGCAGTCCCGGCTGGTGTGTGCGGGCGTGCGGGTGCTCGCACACCGAGCGGGAGAGGCCTCCGCCAGGCGGGCGGTCGCCCATGCGCCGATGGCGCGGTGGTGGTGCGCGCGGTGTCGGGACATGCGGTTCCCGTGCAGCCAATGGCGGCGTTCACCCGTGCCGCTCCCCCGCCGGGCCTGCTGAGGACGTCTCCACCCTGGCAAAGTTGCCCACTTTTGGCCGATTTGCCCGCATTGGGGTTTCGTGGCCTGGGGGCGGCGATGCCGGGTGTGGAGGTCCGCCGCCGCTGCCCCCGCTCCCCCACCGGCACGCGTTCCCCGGGTGCGTTGATGTCAGATGGTCCCGTGGGAGGCTCTGTGGTGGTGCTGGGGCACGGCTGCACTGCGGTGTTCACCGGTGTTCACCTTTGACGCGCCGGAACCGTCCGGTGCTTTGCGTCGGCGGCTTCGCCGGCGGCGTCCGGCGTCTGCCGCAGTCCTGCCCCGCCGGCGGGTTGCTCCTCGAGGTACTCCCCCGGCCAGCACGGCACCCCCCACGTCCGGCACCGGATGCGCTGCCGCCGGTGCGCCGTCTCCTGCACCTCGGCAACGTCGGACGCCCTGCCACGACGCCGCCCCACGGGAACGCCGGGCGGCCCTGAGGCGGGGTCGGGGGCGGAGTCGTGCGTGGTGGGGAGGGCGCGGCGGGCTTCATACATCTTCAGATGTACGCAAGGGGCGGGGGTTGCGCGAAAGGTGCAGGCGGGTTGTCGGCTGTGGCCGGATTCGCCGGGTGGGCGGCGGGCCCGATGATCGGGGGCGTCTCGATCGGGTGAGCGGTGGAGGGGCGCGGGTGGACGATCCGTTGCTGCTGGCGCGGGTGCAGTTCGCGTTGACGGCGGGTTCGCACTTTTTGTTCGTGGCGTTGACGTTGGGTCTGGCGACGCTGGTGGCGCTGACGCAGACGATCGCGACGCTGTCGGGCAGTGCGGTGGCCGAGCGGATGACACGGTTTTGGGGCCAGCTGTATGTGATCAACTACGCGGTGGGCATCGTCACGGGCCTGGTGATGGAGTTCCAGTTCGGGTTGAACTGGTCGGGCATGTCGCGGGTCGTGGGCGAGGTGTTCGGCGCGCCGCTGGCGATGGAGACGGTGGTGGCGTTCTTCGTCGAGTCCACCTTCCTGGGGTTGTGGATCTTCGGGTGGGATCGGCTGAACCGGTGGGTGCACCTGGCGTTGATCTGGGTGGTGGCGGCCACGGCGTACTTTTCGGCGTACTTCATCCTGGTGGCCAACGGGTTCCTGCAGCGGCCGGTGGGCTACCGGATGCAAGACGGGGTGGCGCGGCTCACGGACGTGGGGGCGCTGCTGACGAACCCGACGGCGTTGCTGGCGTTCGGGCACGTGGTGTTCGGCGGGTTGCTGACGGCGGGGTTCTTCATGGCGGCGGTGAGCGGCTACCACCTGTTCCGCAGGACGGCGGAGGCGGATCTGTTCCGCCGGTCGATGCGCACCGGGCTGGTGGCGGTGGTGCTGTCGGTGTTCCCGGTGGCGATGTTCGGGGGGACGCAGTTCCGGTATGTGCAGCCGACCAAGCATCCGGGGACGGACGAGGCGGCGGCGCAGGTGGCGCAGTTCCAGGCGCGGTTCGGGCCGGGTGACTACACGCCGCCGGGCCTGGCGTCGGTGGGTGAGATCGCGATGGTGTCGGCGTGGATGCTGATGTCGCTGGTGGCGCTGGTGGCGCTGGTGAAGCTGCCGTTCGGGCGGTGGCTGGAGCGGGGCCGGGTGTTCCACGTGCTGGTGATGGCGGCGCTGCCGCTGCCCTATGTGGCGGTGATCTCGGGGTGGGTGTTCCGTGAGGTGGGCCGTCAGCCGTGGATGGTGTACGGGGTGCTGACCACCGAGGATGCGTTGTCGGATGTGCCGGCGGGTGCGGTGACGGCGTCGTTCGTGGTGTTCACGGCGGTGTTCGCGGTGCTGGTGGCGGTGAACGTGTGGCTGCTGGCGCGGTATGCGCGGCGGGGGCCGGAGGCGGTGCGGCTGGGGGCTTTGGAGGCGCCGGAGCCGGAGCGGCCGGTGTTGACGCCGTCGCTGTGAGCCCCCGGGGCAGGGGCGGGTCGGGCTTTTTCGGACGGTGTCGTGCCCGGTGGCGGGCCGACCGGGGTGAGGAGTCGGTATGCAGACGGTTGCGCTGCTGGTGCTGGCGGTGTTCACCGCCGGGTACCTGGTGTTGGCGGGGGCCGACATCGGGGTGGGGATGCTGCTGCCGGTGCTGGGCCGTGACGCGCGGCAGCGGCGGCTGGTGATCGCGTCGTTCGCGCCGTTGTTTTTGGCCGATGAGGTGTGGCTGGTGGCGACGGCGGGTGTGGTGGCCGGTGCGTTCCCGGGGTTGGAGCATGCGCTGCTGAGTGGGTTGCACCCGGTGTTCGTGGCGCTGCTGGTGGGGTGGATCGTGCGTGATATGGGGCTGTGGTTGCGGGGGCGGGTGGACGCGGCCCGGTGGCGTGCGGTGTGTGACGGCGCGGTGGTGGCGGGCAGTTGGGTGCTGGCGTTGGCGTGGGGTGCGGTGCTGGGCACGGTGCTGGTCGGCGGGGGCCATGTGGAGGACGGGGTGAACGTCGGGACGGTGCTGGGGTTGCCGTTGGCGTTGGTGTTCGCGGTGCATGGGGCGGGGTTCGCGCGGTTGCGGCTGGCAGGTGGTCTGGTGGAGCGGGCGCGGCGGGTGCCGGGCCGGTACTGGGTGTCGGCGCTTGTGCTGGTGGCGGTGATGGTGGCGGCGGGTTGGCGGCTGCCGTGGTCGCAGGTGGCGGCGTCGCCGGAGGCGTTGGGGCTGACGGCGGTGCTGTGTGCGGTGATGCTGCCGTTGCTGGTGGGGGCCCAGGCGCTGGTGTGGTGGACGTTCCGGGGCCGGGCCGAGTCCCCCGGCTACCTGTGACAGGGGTGGTGGCGGTGAAGGCGGTGGAGCGTCGCTTGGTGGGGTGGCTGCCGCGGCGGGTGCCGGTGGTTCTGGTGGCGGTGGCGGTGGCGCAGGCGGTGCTGGTGGTGGTGCAGGCCGATGCGTTGGCGCGTGCGGTGGCGGGGTTGGATGCTCGTTTGCTGATCGTTGTGGGGGCGGCGGTCGCGGGTCGTGCGGTGCTGGCGTGGGTGGGGTCGGATGTGGCGGGGCGCGCGGCGGCGCAGGTGAAGGCGCGGTTGCGCACGGCGCTGCTGGCGCGTCCCAGCGCGGGGGCGGGTGGGGCGCGGGTGACGCTGCTGACGCGGGGGTTGGACGCGGTCGATCCGTTCTTCGCCGGGTATGTGCCGCAGCTGGTGGCGGCGTGCGTGGTGCCGCCGGTGGTGCTGGCGCGGTTGGGGGCGGCGGATTGGGTGTCGGCGGTGGTGGTGGCGGTGACGGTGCCGTTGGTGCCGGTGTTCGGGGCGTTGGTGGGGGCGCGCACGGCGCAGTGGACGGGCCGGCAGTGGGGGCTGCTGCGGAGGTTGGGCGGGCATTTCCGGGACGTGGTGGCGGGGTTGTCGACGCTGCGGGCGTTCGGCCGCGCGGGCCATCAGTCGGTGGTGGTGCGGCGTCTGGCGGAGGAGCACCGGCGGGCGACGATGGGGGCGTTGCGGGTGGCGTTCTTGTCGTCGCTGGTGGTGGAGCTGGTGTGCTCGTTGTCGGTGGCGTTGGTGGCGGTTCCGGTGGGGTTGCGGTTGATGGAGGGGCGGTTGGAGTTGGCGAAGGGGCTGCTGGTGCTGCTGCTGGCGCCGGAGGTGTATGCGCCGTTGCGGGCGTTGGGGTCGCGGTTCCACGCCAGTGCGGAGGGTGTGGCGGTGGCCGGTGAGGTGTTCGGTGTGCTGGACGCGTCGGCCGCGGCGCAGGGCGGCAGGCCTGTGCCGCGGCGCGAGGTCGGCGGGGCGCCGGAGATCGTGCTGGAGGAGGTGACGGTGCGGTATCCGGGGGCGGACCGTCCCGCGCTGGCGGGGGTGTCGCTGCGGGTGGCGCCGGGTGAGCGGGTGGCGGTGACGGGACCGTCGGGTGCGGGAAAGTCGACCCTGCTGGCGGTACTGGCCGGTCTGGTCGTACCGGAGTCGGGGCGGGTGCTGGTGGACGGTGTGCCGCTGGAGGAGATGGATGTGGCGCAGTGGCGGTCGCGGCTGGGGTGGGTGCCGCAACGGCCGCATCTGTTCGCCGCGTCGGTGGCCGACAACATCCGCCTCGGGGTGCCGGACGCCGATGCCGGACAGGTGCGGGCGGCGGCGTGCGCGGCGGGCGCCGAGGAGTTCATCGAGGCCCTGCCGGAGGGGTATGCGACGGTGCTCGGCGAGGGCGGTGCGGGGTTGTCGGCGGGGCAGCGGCAGCGGCTGGCGATCGCGCGGGCGTTCGTGACGCGGGCGCCGGTGATGCTTTTGGATGAGCCGACGGCCCGGCTGGATGTGCGCAGTGAGGGGTTGCTGGTGCAGGCGGTGCGGCGGCTGCTGGAGGGCCGGTCGGCGGTGATGGTGGCGCATCGTCCGGCGCTGCTGGGGGCGGCGGACCGGGTGGTGCGGCTGGTGGACGGCCGTCTGGTGTCCGACGCCTCCCCCGCCGCAGGCACGGGCGCGTCGGAGGGGACGGCGGCGGCGTGACCGGCATGTCGAAGACGAGGAAGGCGGAGCAGGTGGCCGGTGTGACAGGGCCGGGCGGTGGCGTGGGCGGTGGCGGCAGGGGTGGTGTGCGGGGGCTGCGCGGCCTGTCCAGTGTGGTGCGGCCGTATGCGGGGCGGCTGGTGTGGGCGATGGCGGCCGGGGTGGCGGCCGAGTTGTGCGGGCTGGGCCTGGTGGCGGCTGCGGCATGGCTGATCGCGCGGGCGGCGCAGCAGCCGACGATGGCGGCGCTGTCGGTGGCGATCGTGGCGGTGCGGGGGTTCGCGCTGGGCAAGGGCGCGCTGCGGTACCTGGAGCGGCTGGCCGGTCACGATGTGGCGTTGCGGGCGCTGGCGCAGCTGCGCGGCAGGGTGTTCGACGCGCTGGCCGCACGCGGTCGCGGGCCGCGCGACCTGCGCGATGGGGAGGCGCTGAGCGGCCTGGTGTCGGATGTGGAGGCGGTGCAGGATCTGCTGCTGCGGTGCGTCCTGCCCGCGGTCACGGCGGTGGTGTGCGGGGCGGTGGGCGTGGCCGTGTGCGCGGTGGCGGTTCCGGTGACGGCCGTGCCGCTGACGGCGGGCCTGCTGGTGGCGGGTGTGGTGCTGCCGTGGGCGGCGTGGACGGCGGGTGCGCGCGCCGCAGCGCGGGTGGTGCGGCAGCGGCGGCGGCTGGCGGTGTGCGCGCTGGACGTGCTGGACGGCGCCGAGGATCTGGCGGTGTTCGGAGCCGCGGAGCGGTTCCATGCGCGGGCGGTGGAGGCGGCGCGGCGGCTGGAGCAGGCCGAACGAGCCGCATCCCGCATCGCAGGCGTCGTGGGCGCGGCCGGGTCGGCGGTGCAGGGAGCGACGGCGGCGGTGGTGGCCTGGCAGGCGGTGCGGTCGGGCGCCGACCAGGTGCAGGTGGCGGTCGTGGCGCTCACGGCACTGGTGGCGGTCGAGGCGGTGATGCCGCTGGCGGGTGCGGCGCAGCGGATGCGGGACGTGCTGGCGTCGGCGCGGCGCATGGCGGCGCTGCTGGCCTCTCCCCCGCCGGCGCAGTCCCGTGGCGGGGCGGCGGTGCCTGCGGGTCCGTTGAGTGTGGAGCTGCTCGGGGTGACGGTCGCGTTCGACGCTGCGGTGTCGCCTGCTCACGGCCGTGCCGCGTGGGACGGTGTGGCGCTGGACAGGGTGGACGTGCGGGTGGAGCGGGGCCGGCGGGTGGCGATCGTGGGTGCCAGCGGGGCAGGTAAGAGCACGTTACTGGCGGCGGTGGCCGGTGCGGTGACGCCGCTGGCCGGGTCGGTGCAGCTGGCGGGCCGCGACCTGGCCGCCTACGCCGAGGACGACGTGCGGGCGGCGGTGCGGGGGCTGACGCAGGACGCGCATGTGTTCGCCGGTTCGGTGCGCGCGAACCTGCTGCTGGCGCGTCCGGACGCCTCGCAGCGGCAGTTGGAGGCGGCGGCGCGGCGTGCCCGGTTCCTGGAGGTGGTGCGGGAGCTGCCGGAGGGGTGGGACACGGTGGTCGGTGAGGGCGGCCGCGCCTTGTCGGGCGGGCAGCGGCAGCGGCTGCTGCTGGCGCGGGCGCTGCTGGCCGATCCGCCGGTGCTGGTGCTGGACGAGCCGACCGAGGCGTTGGACACCGCCACCGCCGACGAGATCACCCGGGAGCTGCTGACCTGGCCGGGCGGTGGCACGCTGCTGCTGGTGACGCACCGGCTGGCGGCGCTGGGCGACGCCGATGAGGTGCTGGTTGTGGACCGGGGCCGGGTGGTGCAGCGGGGCCGCCACGATGACCTGGTGGCGCGTCCGGGCGCCTACCGGGACCTGTGGGAGGCCGAGCGGCTGTCCGCCTGACCCCGGCGCCTGGCGGATCCTGTCGGCGGCATGTCGGCGGCGCGGGTTCAGTCCTCGGGCAGGAGGGGGCCCAGGGGGCCCAGGTCGAGGTTGAGGTCGCCGGCTTCGAGGTCGAAGTGGTCCTTGAGTTTCTCCATGGCCTCTTCCAGCCGCATGAGCGCCAGGCCGAGCCGTTCGATCTGGTCGTCGTCCAGGGTGCCGGAGTCGACGCGGCGCAGCGCCTGGCGCTCCATGAGCTGGCGGATCAGCTCCACCAGGGTGAGCACGAGTTTGACCAGGTCGCGTTCGACCTGGTCGGCGTCGGTCTCCAGGCGCTGACGCACGCGTGAGGACGCCGGTGTGGACCGTATCGGCCGTGCTCGCACCGGCGCCGCCCGCCCGGTGGGGGCATCGCGGCGGGCGGTGTCGGGCGGGGTGCGGGTGCCGTCGGGGATGGCGTCGGGGAAAAGGTCGCCGGGGACGGGGTCGTGGACGTGGACGTCCCCGCTGACCGGCTCACGGCGGGTCACGGCTGCTCCTTCGAAGCGGCGAGCCCGGGCGGGGCGAGCTCGCCGCGGACGGTGGTGATCAGGGCGCGCAGGGACACCTCGACCAGATCGACCTCGGCGACGGAGATCACCAGGTCGCCGGTGAGGACGACACCCCCGGCCAGCAGCCGGTCCAGCAGATCGACCAGCGCGACGCGCTCCAGCGGCGGCCCCGACGGCCCGGTGTCGACGACGACGCCCGTCATGGCGCCTCCCCCCGCCCCGGCCGACCGCCCCCGCCGCGGTCTCCGGCGGCGGTGTCGGTGGTGTCGATGAAGGAGTAAGGGGGCCAAGGCCCGGTGACCTCCACATCGACACCGGTCAACTCGGCATCGGCACGGCGGGCGGTGTCCAGGAACTCCTTGGTGTGCTCGTCATCGAGCAGGTAGGCCATGTTCAACACCGGCACACCGGCGTGCCCCGACAACCGCTGATCCTGCGGAGGATGACGGCGCGAGGCGCGGGCGTACTGGATGAGGCGTTCGTGCACCGACTGGGCGTAGTCGCCGACGCGCCGGGAAGCGTCCTGGCGGCTGCGCCGCTCGGCCTGGCGCCGCCGCAGATACGCCGTCCCCGTCCTGCCTCCGGCGGTCCGCGGTCGCGGCTCGGGTTCGCAGGTCTCGAACGCCTCGGAGTGGGCGTAGATCTTCACGCCCCATTCAGCGCGGCCGCTGATCAGATCGAGGACGCGGGTGAACTGGGCGTGCTGCTCCTGCAGCACCTGCCGGACGCGGCCGTCGTCGCGGTAGAGGGTGGCGATGCGGACCGGTGCGGTCGGCGCGGCCTGCGCGGCGCGGTCGACGACCTCGTGGTGGGCGCGGGCGGTGGCCTCCAACCAGTCCAGGTCCTCCAGGTGGTCACGCAAAGCGTCCTCACCGAAATCGGCCAGTTCCACAGTGCTGACCAGGGCGGTCAGGTCACCGGCGGGAACAGCGCGCACGGCGGCCGACGACACACCGGTGACACCGCCCAGCACACCCGGATCCAGGCCGCGGGCGACACCGTACAGGTAGACGGCGGTGCCCTGCTGCACGCCGCCGGGCTCGTGCCGGCCTGTGTGGTGGTTCATCCCCCCTCCTTACCCCTCCTGTCCGCCGTGACCCGCCTCACCCGACGAGCCGGCGGGCCGGTCGCCGACCTGCCGGGCCGGCGGCGCGGCCGCCTCCAGGGCGGCCAGCCGCTCGCGCAGCAGCCGGTTCTCCTCGGCCAGCCGGTCGTGCTCCAGCCGGTCGCGCTGCTCGGCCGCCTCCACCTCGGCGCGGGCGCGCGACGACAGCGACGGGTCGTGCTCCCACCAGTCGATGCCCATCTCCTTGGCGCGGTCGACCGAGGCGACCAGCAGCCGCAGCTTGACGGTGAGCAGCTCGATGTCCAGCAGGTTGACCCGGATGTCCCCGACGATCACGATGCCCTTGTCCAGAATGCGCTCCAGCAGGTCGGCCAGGCTCGTACCGGTCCGCTCACCCGCCGGGCGGATCGGGCCGCGGGCGCCGGTGTAGGGCATCTCGCTCAACGGGTCGTCCTCCCAACGTTCTCCTGGCGGTGGTGCAGCGGATCAGGGGTGGTCGACGCGGCCGCGGGTGTAGCGGCGGATGCGGTGGAACGCCACCAGCTCCCCGTCGGCGTCCATATCGGCCTCGTAGACGGCGAGGATGTCGGCCGTATCGGGAATGCGATGGGTCTCCACCACCTCCACGGTCACCCGCCAGCCGCCGTCGTCGCGGCGCTGGACACCGACGACCCCTTCGGCGTCGCGGCCGGTCATGCCGGTGACGTGACCGACCGCGCGGCGCGCCGCCTGGGACGCGTCCGGGGACGCTCCGGGCGGCCGGGGCGGCATCGCTCACCCCCCGGGCGGTTCCTCGCGCGGCACACCGGCCGCACCCCCGCCGCGCTCACCATGTCGTTCACGATGTTCGGGCCGAGTAGAGGCGTCCAGGTCCCCGGGCGCCGTCGGCCCGCCCGCAGCGGCGGGGTCGGCCGCCGGACCGCCAGGCGCCCCGGCCGTGCTCCCGGCGGCGGGACCGGAGCGGGGCAGCCGCGCCAGCAGCTCCTCCTCACGCGCCGCGGCCTCGGCCTCGTCGATCTCCCCCGCCGCCAGCAGATCGGCGATCTCCTGCATCTCCGCCGCGATACGCGCCGGGTCGTACAGCTGCGCCTCGGCATGCTCGGTGAGGACCTCGGCGACCCAGATCACGCCGCGCACCGGCGCCAGTGGCAGCGTCGCCAGTCCGGTGATCAGTCCCATGTCGTGTCTTCCCTGTGTCATCCGCCCGGGACGAAGTCGTAGGGCGGCAGCGGTCCGATCAGCCGCAGACGGATGCGGTCGGCGTGTTCGGCGCCGAGGGCGTCCACGGCCTGTTCGAAGTCGCCGCGGCGGTCGCGGTCGATCAGGAACGCGGCGTCGACGACGTCCTCGTCGCGGGCGGGGGTCTTGGGAGCGACCCGGCGGGCGGCCGGTGCCAGCCGCTCCAGCAGGACGCGGGCGTCGTGCTCGCGGCGGCGCTGCAACGCCTGGGCGATCAGCTCGCCGAGGCGGACGCGGTCGTAGTAGAGCGCGTCGGCGGCGTCGGCGGGGGCCTGGCGCAGGCGTTGCGACAGTTCGGCGACCTGCGGGTCGCCGGTCATGACCTCGCGCAGCACGGTGTCCTGCACGTAGGTGCCCTTCAACCGCAGTTCCAGGCGCCCGTCGACCTGGTCGAGGGCGTCGGCGAACCGGTCGGCGTTGGCGGCCAGCAGTTCCTCGGCGACGGCGTTGCGGTCGGTCATGGCGGCGCCGAACCGGAACGGCAGCACGGCCAGGCCGGCGTCCACCAGGGCGGCCAGCACCCGCTGGTGCGCCAGCAGGTCGGCGCGTTCACCGAGCGCACGGCCCGCCGGCAGGGCGCTGACGACCGCGCCGCAGCCGTTGCGGGCGACCACGGTCACCGGCTGGTCGCCCAGCCCGGCCAGTCCGGGCGGGACTTGGGCGTCACCGCGGATGACACCGTAGACGTACAGGGGGGTGTCCTGACCGGCGGGACGGGTGTCGGGGGCGACGTCCGGGCGGGTCATTCCTCCTCCCTCCCAGAGGTGCGGGCGGCGGGTTCGCCTTCGCGGTCGGCGGTGCCGAGGCTTTCGCGGAGCCGTTCCTGCGCGCCCTGCAGGGCGCCCTTGGTCTTGCTCTTGGCGCCGGACTGCTGCATGTCGCCGACCATCTGCGGGATGCCCTTGGCGGTGCCGTCGTGGGCGATGTCCAGTCGGTTGACCGCCTCGGCGAACCGCAGGTAGGTGTCGACGCTGGCGACGACGATCCGCACGTCGACGGTGAGGATCTCGATGCCGACCAGCGACACGCGCGCGTACACGTCGATGACCAGTCCCTTGTCCAGGATCAGGTCGACGACGTCGGCCAGGCCGCTGGAGCCGCCGCGCTGGACGTAGTTGGTGCCCGAGGTCTGCTGGGCGATCGGCCCAGTCATGTCATCCACTCCTCGTGGGATCGGGGGGGGATGCCGCTGTATTCACAGCCCCCCTACCCGCACTTACCGGGCTAAACGGGACATAGAGCTTCGGTTGTCACATGGTCAACTCCCGCCGATCAGCGCCGCCGGGCCACCCGGCGGCCGATCACGACCGCGGCGGCCGCCACGGCCACAACGGACGCGGCGCGCAGCAGACGGCGCAGCGACAGCACCTGGACCAGCCGCCCCGGCAGCGCCGCCGCACCGTGCGCGGCGCGTTCGGCGGTGCCGGCGACCTGACCGCCGACACGCCGGGCCGCACCCGCCGCGGTCCCGGCCGTCGCCGCCGCGACCTGCGTGGTCTTGTGCGCGGTGTCGCGTGCGGTGGCCGCATGTCCGCGCACGGCACCGGCCGCCTTGCCCGCGGTCTCGCCGGTCGCCTTGTCGGCGGTCTTCCCCGCAGCCCTGCCCGTGGCCGCGGTCTCGCCGGCCATCACCCTGGCCCCGGCCGCCGCCTTCCCGGCAGCCGCGCCGACGCCCTTACCGGCCTCGCCGGTGTCCTTGCCGGAGTGTGAAGAGGTGCTCATGACGTCCTCCTATTCCGCCTCATCGAGGCATGGGGTCGTCTCCGGTCAGATTTGCGGCATTTGTCCGGAGATCGTGGCTGACGTCGGCACCTACCCGCCAAAAGGCATGCCATGCCTCCCACCGGAACGCAAGACACTCCCACCAACCCCCCCCGGCCAGCCCGTTCCGGCCCGGCGCCGCAGAAGGCCGAACCGCGAGCCGCACGCCCCGTGTGGGCGGCCGACTCGCGGCGGTGGCGGCAGATCCGCGCAGGACCGCACGAAGAGACGGCCGGCGAGCATCCTGACCGCGATGGATGGCGGCGCGCCGCCCACGCCGGCGGCCGGCCCGGTGGCGACAGCACGCCGCCTTGTCCTGCAGGCCACAGCCGCCCGGCACCTTCCGCGCCCGGCCGATGCCGACCGGGCGCAGAGCGACTCGCGAACGGCCCTCCCCTACTGCCAACAAACCAGCACGGGCAGTCGTTTGCCGTGACTCTGAGTGAGATCACCTTTCTAGGTGATTGGAGTGTTGTTGGGGTTGTGTGTTGGTAGTGGTGGGAATGTCACCAACCCGGCACCTTGACAAAGTAAGGTCAGGGTTGTCGTGATGTGCCGGCCCGGGCCCTGGCAGAAGGAAGGCCGTACAGGACGCGGAACAGCCGCACCCACTGGTCCGGATGCACGAAGGCCACCACCGCGTCCCGCTCCACCCCGGCAGCGTGCAACGCCGTGTCCACCCTCCCCCGGGGATGCTCGCGCCGCAGCGACGCCCGCAGAGTGCCGCCCTCCCCCCTGAACCCCAGGGCGACGCACCGCTCGTAGTCCGCCAGCGCCGAGGCGGGCAGCAGCGGCCGCGGACGGCGCACCAGCCGCAGGATCGCCGAGTCCACCCGCGGGACGGGACGAAACAGCTCCCGGCCGATCCGCTCCCCCAGCCGCCACTCCAACAGCGGCCACGACCGCACCGTCACCAGGCTCCAGCGGCCGTAGTCACCGGTGCGTTTGCGGGCGTACTCCAGCTGGGTCACCAGCGTCGCCGACGTCAGCCGAGGCGCACGCAGGCACCACTGGACGATCGGCGACGTCAGCGAGTACGGGATGTTGCCCGCCACCGCGAACGGCCCGCGCGGCGGCCGCGCCCGCAGAAAGTCACCGCGCACGACGCGCACGTTGGGCAGGTCGGCGCACCGCCGCCGCGCCCGCCCGGCCAGCACCGGATCGATCTCATAGGCGATGACGTGCGCGTCGCCGGCGGCCAGCGCGGCGGTGACCCGCCCGTCCCCGGCGCCGACCTCCACCACCAGGTCACCGGGACGGGCGGCCACCGACCGCACGATCGACCCGATCGCGCGCGGGTCGGCCAGAAAGTTCTGCGACAGGAAACGGCGGGCGCGGTCGCGTCCGGACCGGGAAGGCTGGGAAGCCGGACGCATAAGCGCGCCGAAGGTGCGTGACGTGGGATTCCGGGTCATCGTGGGTGTCCTCCGCGGCCGGACACGCCGCAGCCGGGCCGCGCGAGGACGCCGTCACCGGCGACGCGGACGAGAAGGCGGGGCGCGACCGGCCGGACGCGACGGGCACAGGCCCGTCCGGATGGGCAAGGGACCGGTCACGGCCCTGAACACGCGGGACACCACGAACAGCTCGGGAGCACGACGGCACCACGCGGACAACGCGAACGGTGCGGGCACCGCAAACACGCGGATCAGCGCACGCGCTCTACGCAGACAGGCGTCAGATCACGCATCGGCGCGGCGGCCCGGCGGGTTCAGAGCCGGACGCCGCCGCGCAGCCGCCAGAACACGACGGCACCGCGGACGAGGACGCCGTCGAAGCCGCTCATCGCTCCCATACCGCCGATCCTAGGAGCCCCGCCGCCACCCGCCCAACAGGTTTTCCGCACACGACCGGGTAGCCGAGCACCACGCCGGACCGCCACGGACGGGGCGGTCCGGCACGCGACAACCCTCCCATCCGGGGGCTACAGCAGGTCGCGGACGGCCTTGTGCGCGGCCTTGCGCATCGCCGCGTGCAGCACCGCGTTGGCGTCGCGGTCGGTGCGGGCCTCCACGATCCGCAGCCCGCTGCCCGTGATCGCCTTGGGCAGCTCGTCCGCCGACTCCAGCCGCCGGTACGGCAGCCCGTGCGCCGCCGCCACATGCTCCAGGTCCACCTGGTGCGGGGTGCCGAACACCCGCTCGAACGGCCCGTCCAGCGCCGCCTGCGGCAGCAGCGAGAAGATCCCGCCGCCGCGGTTGTTCACCACCACGATCGCCAGGTCCGGACGGCGCTCGTCGGGCCCCAGCACCAGCCCGTTGCGGTCGTGCAGGAACGCCAGATCGCCCAGCAGCGCGTACGAGCGGCCGCTGTGCGCCAGCGCCGCGCCCACCGCCGTCGACACCAGCCCGTCGATGCCGCTGGCGCCGCGGTTGGTCATCACCCGGATGCCGCGACGCGGCCGCATCACCTGCTCCAGGTCCCGGATCGGCATGCTGGCCGCGCTGAACAGCAGCGACCCGGCCGGCAGCGCCGCCGCCAGATCCCGCGCCAGGCGCGGCTCGGTCACCTCCGGCGAGGCGTCCAGCACCGCGTCCACCGCCGCCGCGGCCGCCCGGTCGGCCGTCCGCCACGACCGCAGCCAGCCGTCGTCGCCGCCCGACAGCACCGGAATCTCCACATCCTGCGCCACCTGCGTGGCCGACCGCACCGGATCCGGCCAGCGCGCCAGGTCCGGTGACAGCACGATGTGCTCCTCGGCGCGGCGCAGCAGCGACAGCAGCGGCCGCGACAGGCCCGGCTTGCCCAGCGTCACCACCACCTCCGGGCGGTGCCGCTCCACGAACTCCGGCACCCCCAACAGGAAGTGGTACGCCGACAGCGCATGGTCGCCGTAGCGGGCGTTGCCGCTGGGCTCCGACAGCACCGGCCAGCCCGCCATCGACGCGGCCGCCACATACCGTTTGACGTTCACCGCGCCGTCCCCGACCACCAGCACGCCGCGCCGCGTCGCCGGCACGTGCAGCACCGACCCCGGCGTGGCCGCCCGCACCTTGGTCCACGCGCCGGTCGCGTCACCGTCCAGCGGCTCGCACCACGAGACGTCCCCGTCGGGGATCAGCGGCTCGCGGAACGCCACGTTCAGATGCACCGGGCCCGGGTCGGGGGCCTGCGCCAGCCCCCACGCCCGGCTGGTCACCGACCGCCAGTACGCCACCATCCCGGGGCGGTTCTCCGGCACGCCGATCTCGCAGCTCCACCGCGCCGCCGTCCCGTACAGCTTGATCTGGTCGATGGTCTGGTTGGAGCCGGTGTCGCGCAGCTCGGGGGGACGGTCGGCGGTCAGCACCACCAGCGGCACGCCCGCCTGGTGCGCCTCGATCACCGCCGGGTGGAAGTTGGCCGCGGCCGTGCCCGAGGTGCACACCACCGCGACCGGGCGGCCCGACCGCTTGGCCAGCCCCAGCGCCAGGAACGACGCCGACCGCTCGTCGATCCGCACGTGCAGCCGCGTCCGGCCCGCCACCGCCGCCTCGTGCAGCGCCAGCGCCAGCGGCGCCGACCGCGATCCGGGCGCCAGCACCGCGTCGGTCATGCCGCACCGCAGCAACTCGTCCACCAGCACCGTGGCCAGCGCGGTCGCCGGGTTCATCAACGCACCACCCCGATCACCGGCGCACCGCCCAGCAGCGACTGCGCCTCGGCGGTCCGCGTCCGCCACCGCTCGGCCGTCGCGGCGTCGGCCTCGTGCCGGGCCAGCGCCGCCGGGTCCACCCGCGGGCGGCGCACGGGCAACGCGCCGCCGACCGGCGTCAACGGGTCGTCCACCACATCGCCGTGCAGCAGCGACAGCGTCGCCAGCCCGCACGCGTACCGCAGTTCCGGCAGCGCCGCCGCCAGCGCCACGCCCGCCGCCAGCCCCACCGACGTCTCCACCGCGCTGGACACCACCACCGGCAGCCCGCACGCCTCGGCCACGCGCAGCGCCGCGCGGACCCCGCCCAGCGGCTGCACCTTCAGCACCGCCACGTCCGCCGCCTCGGCCGCGCGCACCTTCAGCGGGTCCTCGGCCCGGCGGATCGACTCGTCGGCCGCCACCGGCACGTCCACCAGGCGGCGCACCCGCGCCATCTCCTCCAGCGTCGCGCACGGCTGCTCGACGTACTCCAGGTCGAACCGGTCCAGCCGGCGGATCATCCGCGCCGCGGTGTCGACGTCCCACGCGCCGTTGACGTCCACCCGCAGCCGCCCCGACGGGCCCAGCGCGTCGCGCACCGCCTCCACCCGGGCCAGGTCGTCGAGTTCGTCCTGCCCGGGCTCGGCCACCTTCACCTTCGCGGTGCGGCATCCGGACGCGGCGACGATCTGCCGCGCCCGTTCCGGCTCCACCGCCGGGACCGTCACGTTCACCGGGATCCGGTCGCGCACCGGCGCCGGCCACCCTTCGAACGCCGCCTCCCGCGCGGCGGCCAGCCAGCGGGCGCACTCGGCGGGGCCGTACTCGGCGAACGGGGAGAACTCCCCCCACCCGGCCGGGCCCCGTACGAGCACGCCCTCCCGCCGCGTGATGCCGCGGAACCGCGTCCGCATCGGGATGGCGTACACCCGCACCGGAATCCGACCCCCTGCCGTGACAAAGCCCGAAGAAAAGTTAGTAGTACCACGGGAAACGCGACCAATCGGGGGCGCGCTTGTCCAGGAACGCGTCGCGGCCCTCGACCGCCTCGTCGGTGCCGTAGGCCAGCCGCGTCGCCTCGCCGGCGAACAGCTGCTGCCCCACCAGCCCGTCGTCGACCAGGTTGAAGGCGTACTTGAGCATCCGCTGCGCCGTCGGGCTCTTGCCGTTGACCTTGCGCGCCCACTCCAGCGCCGTCGCCTCCAGCTCGGCGTGCGGCACCACCGCGTTCACCATGCCCATGCGGTGGGCGGCCTCGGCGTCGTAGGTGTCCCCCAGGAAGAAGATCTCCCTCGCGAACTTCTGGCCCACCTGCCGCGCCAGGTACGCCGACCCGAACCCGCCGTCGAAGCTGGCCACGTCGGCGTCGGTCTGCTTGAACCGGGCGTGCTCGCGGCTGGCCAGCGTCATGTCGCACACCACGTGCAGGCTGTGCCCGCCGCCGGCGGCCCAGCCGGGCACCACGCAGATCACCACCTTGGGCATGAACCGGATCAGCCGCTGGCATTCCAGGATGTGCAGCCGCCCCGCCCGCGCCGGATCGATCGTGTCGGCGGTCTCGCCCGTGGCGTACCGGTAGCCGTCGCGGCCGCGGATGCGCTGGTCGCCGCCGGAGCAGAACGCCCACCCGCCGTCGCGGGGCGAGGGCCCGTTGCCGGTCAAAAGGACGCATCCCACGTCGCTGGACATGCGGGCGTGGTCCAGCGCCCGGTACAGCTCGTCGACGGTGTGCGGGCGGAAGGCGTTGCGCACCTCGGGGCGGTTGAAGGCGATCCGCACCGTCCCGTGGTCGACGGCGCGGTGGTAGGTGATGTCGGTGAAGTCGAACCCCTCGACCTGCTTCCAGGCGTCGGGGTCGAACAGTTCGGAGACCTTGCCCGCGTGTGGCATGTGCCCTCTTCCTCGGTCGGCGTGCGGGTGCCCTGCGTCCCCAATTCAACCGCTTCCGCAGGCCCCGCGGATTCGAACACGTTCAACTCGATCGTCTAGTCTGGCGGAGTCATGGACAGCACACGCATCGCCCCCGCCGCTTGCGCGGGTGCACGCACCGGTGAACGGCGGGTGCACGCCGTCGTGCTGCCTCCCGGGCGGCGGCTGTTCGAGGCGCTGGCCGCCGCGCTGGACGGCACCGGCCCGGCCATCTGCCCCCTGTCGCCCGACCTGCCCGCCCCCGCGCTGCGCACGCTGCTGGACGCCCTGGCCCCGCACGCCGTGCACACCGCCGACGGGGTGCGCGCACGCCCCGGCGGTGTGCCGGCGGCCGCCGACACGGCCGTGCTGATCGCCACCTCCGGGTCCACCGGCACCCCCAAGATCGTCGAGCTGTCCGCGGCGGCGCTGCGGCACTCGGCCGCCGCCACCTTGGCCCGCATCGGCGCCCGGCCCGGCGACCGCTGGCTGTGCTGCCTGCCCACCAGCCACATCGCCGGCGTCCAGGTGCTGGTGCGGTCCCTGGTCGCCGGCACCGAACCGGTCATCCTGCCGCGCTTCGATACGACCGCGTTCGACGCCGCCCTGGCGTCGGGGCGGCCGCCGCACACCGCGCTGGTCCCCACCCAGCTGCGGCGCCTGGTCGACGCCGGAACCGACCTTGCCAAGGTCGGCGCCATCGTGCTGGGCGGCGCGCCCGCCTCCCCCGCCCTGCTCGCCCAGGCCCGCGAGCGCGGCGCGCGCATCCACACCACCTACGGCATGAGCGAGACCTGCGGCGGATGCGTCTACGACGGCGTCCCCCTGGACGGCGTCCGCGCGAAGGTCGGCGCCGACGGTCGCATCCGCCTGACCGGGCCGGTGCTGTTCACCGGCTACCGGCTGCGCGGCGACCTGACCGCCGCCGCCCGCGACGGCGACTGGTACCTCACCCCCGACCTGGGCGCCCTGGAGCCCGACGGGCGGCTGCGGGTGCGCGGCCGCGCCGACGACGTCATCAACACCGGCGGGGAGAAGGTCGTGGCGGGCGAGGTCGCCGCGCTGCTGTCCCGCCACCCGTCGGTGCGGGACGTGGTCGTGGTGGGCCGCCCCGACGCCGAGTGGGGGGAACGCGTCACCGCCGTCGTGGTGCCCGCCGGCGCCCCGCCCACCCTGGACGACCTGCGCGCGTTCGTCCGCGCCGCCATGCCCGCCTACGCCGCGCCCCGCGAGCTGCAGCTGGTGGAGGCGATCCCGCTGCTGTCGTCCGGCAAGCCCGACCGCCAGGCCCTCCGCCGCCCCGTCCCCTGATCTCCGCGCCGCCGGGTCGGCGTTGGTGTTGTGGCCGCGGATTGAGACGTGTTTTGCTCGGTGGTGAGGGAAGTGTCACAACCAGGAATCTTTACGTAGTAAGGTAAGGTTGGTGGTGGGGGAGGCCACCGGACGCGGCACGTCGCCGCCTGGGCGCGTGCGGCCCTGGGCCGCATCGGGGCCTGCTGCCGCCGCGGGACGCCCGTTCCGCACCTCCGGGAACAGACGGCGTCCCCCCGGCGTTTGGGATTAGTGCGCGCGTCGAAGGCGCAAGGGTGCCTCCGCGTCGCACCACACCACCGAAGGGAGGGGGGTGTCCCCATGCCACGAACCGCAGCACAGACCCCGCTCGCGGAGTCGGCGAACCCGGCACTCGACGAACTGATCGAGCGTGGCCGTGCCCACGGGCGCCTCTCACTCGACGAGGTGCGCAGCGCCTTCGAGGCGGCCGGCATCAGCCCCGCGCAGGGCCGCTCGATCCTGCGCGAGCTGTCCGAGGCGGGCATCGGCCTGGCCACCGAGGACGAGGGCTCCGGCAGGGTCCGCGCCCCGCGCGCCCGCCGGGGCGACGCGCCGCCGGCCCGCACCGCGGGCACCGCACGTGCCGTGCCCGACGACGGCACCACCGACGAGACCGGCGGCGACACCGGCGACGAGACGGGTGACACGGCCGGTGACACGGCCTCCGGTGCGAACGGCGGCAAGGGCGCCAAGAACGGCAAGGGCACCAGGACACGCACCCAGGCGGGTACCAAGGCGGGCACCAAGACCAGGACGGGGACCGCCAAGGCGGCCCGCAAGCGCACCGCCGCCACGGCCCCCGCCGCCTCCGACGACGCACCGGCCGCCGACACCAGCACCACCGCCGGCACCAGCACCACCGTCGGCGCCGACACGGCCGACGACGAGGCGTTCGAAGTCACCGAGGTCGAGGTGGAGGACACCTCCGCCGACCTGGACGACCAGTCCACCACCATGGGCGACTCGGTGCACACCTACCTCAAGGCGATCGGACGGCGCCAGCTGCTGACCGCCGAGCAGGAGGTGGAGCTGGCCAAGCGCATCGAGGCCGGGCTGTACGCCGAGCACAAGCTGGCCCACGAGACCATCGACGACCCGCAGCTGCGCGCCGACCTGGAATGGATCGCCGCCGACGGGCAGCGCGCCAAGGCGCACATGCTGGAGGCCAACCTGCGGCTGGTGGTCTCGGTCGCCAAGAAGTACTCCGACCGCGGGCTGTCGCTGCTGGACGTGGTGCAGGAGGGCAACCTCGGCCTGATCCGCGCCGTGGAGAAGTTCGACTACACCAAGGGCTACAAGTTCTCCACCTACGCGATGTGGTGGATCCGGCAGGCCATCCAGCGCGGCTTCGCCGACTCGGCCCGCACCATCCGGCTGCCGGTGCACGTACTGGAGATGCTCAGCAAGCTCAGCCGCGTCGAACGCGACATGCACCAGCGCCTCGGCCGCGAGCCCACCCCCGAGGAACTGGCCGTCGAGCTGGACAAGAGCCCCGAGCAGGTGCTGGAGCTGCTGCGCACCAGCCGCCAGCCGATCAGCCTGGACTCCACCATCGGCGAGGACGGCGAGACCCGCATCGGCGACCTGATCGAGGACGTCGACACCCCCGAGGCGTCCGAGCTGGTCGACCGGCAGCTCATGGCCGACCAGCTGCGCCGCACCCTGGACGTGCTGTCCCCCCGCGAAGCCAAGATCATGGCGATGCGGTTCGGGCTGTACGACGGGACGCCCCGCACCCTGGACGAGATCGGCAAGGCGCTCGGGCTGACCCGCGAGCGGATCCGCCAGCTGGAGAAGGAGTCGCTGTCCAAGCTGCGGCACCCCAGCAACGCCTACCCGCTGCTCGACTTCGCCGTCTGAGCCGCCACCCCTCTCCCCCGACCGCAGCGTCCACGCGGCTCGACAGAGCCGACCGTGCGAAGGGCCCGCCGGATCCACCCGCGATGCGGCGGGCCCTTCGCCATCTGCGGCCGGAAAACCGGCGGGCCGCCGGTCAGTCGCCGGTCAGTCGCTGCGGCGGAACTGCACGATCGCCCCGGCCAGCATCACCACGCCGATCACCGCGACCAGTACGACCTCCAGCCACACCGGCACCTGCCACCCGTTCCAGGTGACGCCCGGGTTGAACGCCCGCTGCAGCTCGGGCGACACGTCCAGGTGGGAGAACACCGCCTGCCGCAGCGGGTCCACCACGTAGGTCACCGGGTTGAACCGGGTCAGCACGCTCAGCCACGCCGGCAGCCCGTTGAGCGGGTACAGCGCGCCCGACAGGAACATCATCGGCATTATGCCCAACTGCATGATCCCGAAGAACGACTGCATGTTGGTGATCCGCGCCGCCAGCACCACCCCGAACGCCGTCAGCGTGAACGCCGTCAGGAACATCAGCGCCAGCAGCTCGACGAGCAGGACGGGGTCGTAGGGCACCCCCGCCAGCCCGGCCAGCGCCAGGATCACCACGCCCTGCCCGGTGGCGACCGCGGCGCCGCCCAGGCACTTGCCGACCACGATCGCGGCGCGGCCGACCGGCGCCACCAGCATCTCCCGCAGGAACCCGAACTCGCGGTCCCACACGATCGACCCGGCCGAGAACAGCGCGGTGAACATCACCGACATCGCGCACACGCCGGGGAAGATGAACGTGCGCAGATCCACGTCCCCGGCCGGGCCCTGCCCGGCGGCCATCAGGTTGGACAGGCCGGTGCCCATCACCAGCAGCCACAGCACCGGCTGCACCAGGTTCGCCACCATCCGCATCCGGTCCCGCCAGAACCGGATCAGCTCCCGGTGCAGGACGATCTTCACCGCCCGCAGGTCGTGCCGCATGCTGCGTTCGGGCACGCTCACCCGCACCACCTGCGCCGCCGCGATGCCCGTCGCGTCCGTCGTGTCCATCGTCACAGCCTCCCCCGTGCGACCATGCGCATGAAGCCGTTGCCGGACGCCTCGGCGTCGCGGATCGTCTTGCCGGTGAACGACATGAACACATCGTCCAGCGACGGCCGCGACACGCTCACCGAGCGGATCGGCACGCCCAGGTCCTCGAACAGCTTCGGCACGAACGCCTCCCCCGCCGCGACCGCGAACGTCACCGCGCCCTCGGACGTCGTCGCCTCGACGCCGAACCGCTCCCGCAGCGCCGCGATCGCCGCCGCATCGTCGTCGGTGCTGATGCGCACCCGGTCCTTGCCCACCCCCGCCTTGAGCCGCGCGGGGGTGTCCAGCGCCACGATCCGCCCCGCGTCCATGATCGCGATGCGGTCGCAGTATTCGGCCTCTTCCATGTAGTGGGTGGTCAGGAAGATCGTGATCTGCTCGGTGTCGCGCAGCCGGCGGATGTAGTCCCAGATCGACGCGCGGGTCTGCGGGTCCAGACCGACCGTCGGCTCGTCCAGGAACAGCACCCGCGGCGAGTGCAGCAGCCCCCGAGCGATCTCCAGGCGGCGCTTCATCCCGCCCGAGAAGGTGCGCGCCAGGTCGCCGCGCCGGTCCCACAGCCCCACCATCTCCAGCACCTGCCGCATCCGCTCGCGCGCCGCCGTCCGCGGCACCCCGTACAGCTCGGCGTGAAAGCGCAGGTTCTGCTCTCCGGTCAGATAGCCGTCCAGGGTCGGGTCCTGGAACACCAGGCCGATGTTGCGGCGCACCTTGTCGCGCTCGGTCACCACGTCGTGCCCGGCCACCCGCGCGATGCCGCCGCTGGGCCGCAGCAGCGTGCAGAGCATGTTGATCGTGGTGGACTTGCCGGCACCGTTCGGGCCGAGAAACCCGAAGATCTCTCCAGGCCGGACGGTGAACTCGATCCCCCGCACGGCCTCGACGTCACCGAACCTCTTGACCAGGCCGTCGACCTCGACGGCCGGTTCCCCGCTCGGCATGCGGGCCTCCCTTGTCACGTTCACTTGGCCCGCCCAACCATAGGAGTACCCTAATATTTCCGTCAATAGAGAAATCGACGGGCATGCCGGAGGAGGCGCCGTGGCGGACCCCAGACCAGCGGAGCGACCGGACCGCGCGCACTCCAGCCCCACGCCGTACGACCCGCTGCTGCGCGGCCCCGTCCACCTGGTCGCCGAGCTGATGAAACTGATCCGCCGCGAGGCGACCGGCACCCTGCCCGGCGCCGGGCGACTCCGCGGACCGGCCGTGCTGGTGCTGGCCTGCGTGGCGGTTGAGGGGGGGATGTCCCAGCGGCAGGTCAGCGAACGCCTGCGCATGGACCCCGCCGACGTGGTCAGCCTCGTCGACGTGCTGGAGGACAACGGCTACATCGAACGCCGCCGCGACCCCGCCGACCGGCGCCGCTACCGGCTGGACATCACCGAGGACGGACGGCTGTTCCTGGCCCGCCGCCGCGAAGCCATCCACAAGCTCAACCAGCGGCTGTTCGCGCCGCTGTCCCCGCAGGAGATGGAGCAGTTCACCGACATGATCCTGCGGGTGCTCGCCCGCCACGACCCCCGCTTCGCCGAGTTCGGCCCGCCCTGCGCCGCCGCCGACGACGCCCCCGCCTGACGCCCGCCCGCCCCCGGGACGGGCATCAGGCGACGGGCATCAGGCGACGGGCACGGCGCCGCACAGGCGCAGGCGCGCCTCGTCATAGCGGCGCAGCACCAGCCGCGCCACCGCGTCATGCGCGCCGATCGGCGCCGACACCCGGTCGGCGCTCGAGGCCGCCATCCGGTCGTGGAAGAACCCCGGCGCCAGCAGATACGACGCCACCGCCACCCGAGCGGCACCCCGGACGCGCCGCTCGGCCACCACCTCGCCCAACGCCGGACCGCCCGCGGCGACGAACCCGTAGGGCACCGGCCGCCGCAGCCGGCGCGCCAGCAGCCGGGCCGCCACCCGCACATCGCTGACGCCCGCCGGGTCGGACGACCCCGCGGCGCCCAGCACCACAGCGTCCCCGCGCCCCAGCACCACAGCGTCCCCGCGCCCCGGCACCGCCGCTTCGCCCAGCCGATCCGCCAGCGCCGCGGCGAGCATGCCGTGCGGGCCCAGCGGACGCGCCATCACCGCCTGCGGGCACACCCGCTCCACCCGCCCGGGAATGTCGATCAGCGCGTGGTAGCCGCGCGCCAGCATCAGCGGCACCACCACGACCGGGCCGCGCAGCGGACCCACCGCGTCCTCCAACACCGGCGCGGCGATCTCGGCGTAGCCCTCGGCGACCGGCAGCCACGGCCGCAGCGCCCGCACCCGCTCCAGCAGCGCCCGTACCGTCCGCGGGCCCGCCGCATCGCGGGTGCCGTGCGCCACCGCCAGCAGCGTCGGCACGCCGTCGAAACCCGCCGTGTCACGCCCCACCGGGCCGCGCCCCGCCGGGCCCTCCCCCGCCATGCCCGCGCCGGCGCGGCCGCCGCCCGTGCGCATCACCCGCTCAGCTCCGCCTGCAGCGGGTCGCACGCCAGCCGGTAGCCGCGCTTGACCACCGTCTCCACGATGCCCGACCGGCCCAGACCGCGCCTCAGCCGCGCCACGGCCATCTCCACCGCGTGCTCGTCGGCCTGCGGGCGCGCGTCCCGACCGCCCGCCGCCGCACCCACCACCAGCCGGCCCGGCAGCACCCCGCACAGCTCCGCCCGGGACACCACATGCCCCGGACGCCGCGCCAGCGCCCGCAGGATCGCCATCGGCGCCGGGGCGATCGGACGCAGCTGGCCGTCCAGCACCACCGCGTGCCCCCGCAGCTCCAGCGAGAACCCCCGCACCTGCACGCGCCGCGCCCGCCGCTCCGGCAGATCCGACACCAGCGCCCGCACCAGCGCCCCGATGCGGGCGCGCTCCGGCTGCACGGTCGGCACGCCCCGCTCGGTGAGCTGCTGCGCGGTCACCGGCCCCACGCACGCCGCCACCACGTTGGCGCGCAGCGCCTCCAGCAGCGGCTCCTCCAGCCCGTCCTCGGCCGCCACCGCCAGCGTCGCCGCCACCGCCGGCGCGCTGGTGAACGTGATCGCATCCACCGTGCCCGCCACCGCCTGCCCCACCAGCCGCCGCAGCGGCGTCGGGTCGTCGGTGCGCGACCACCGGTACACCGGGATCTCCACCACCTCGGCGCCGGCGGCGCGCAGCGCCGCGGCGAACTCCGGCAGCTCCTCCCCGTACAGCTGCACCGCCACCCGCCGGCCCGCCAGATCCTTGCGCAGCAGGTGCTTGAGCACCTCGGCGCAGCTCTCCGACTCCGGCGACCAGCTCTCCTGCAGCCCCGCCGAACGGATCGCGCCGCGCGCCTTGGGCCCCCGCGCCAGGATCTGCACGCCCGCCAGCCGCTCGATCAGCGCGTCGCGCATCCCCCACCCGTCGGCGGCCTCCAGCCACGCGCGGAACCCGATCCCGGTGGTGACCACGGCGTAGTGGACCGGCTCCCGGAGGCACTCGTCGGTCGCCTCCAGCAGCCGCGTGTCGTCCGACAGCGGGATCAGGCGGATCGCCGGGGCGTGCACCACGCGCGCGCCGCGCCGCTCCAGCAGCGTCGCCAGCTCCTCGTGGCGCCGCGCGGCCGTCACCCCGACCGCGAATCCCGCCAGCGGCTCACTGTCGGTTCGCATGAGTCAGGGCCACCTCCACGCGGCCGGTCGCCGGATCCCGGCGGATCGGAAAGGTGGGCAGCGCCACCTGCGGGTCGTCCAGGCACACGCCGGTGCGCAGGTCGAAGACCTCCTTGTACATCGGCGAGGCCACCGTCGGCACGCCGCCGCGGGTGCCGAGGATGCCGCGGGAGATCACATGCGCGCCGGAGAAGGGATCGAGGTTGGACAGCGCGTACAGTTCCCCGTCGAACGTGCGGAACACCGCCACCTGGACGCCCTCGATGAGCGCGCACACGCCGCGTTCGGGGATCAGGTCGTCGTAGGAGCACACCGGGTGCCAGCGCCCGCCGTCGCCGCGGGGCGCGGGCCCGGTGGGGCGCAGATCGGTCGTCGTGGTCATCGGCTCGCCACCTCCAGTCGCGGACCGGTCACCAGGACCGGCTTGATCTGCTCGCGTTCGGGCTCGAACACGATGCTCGGGTCGGGCACGTCGGGCGCGTTGACGAAGGACACGAACCGGCTGAGCTTGTCGGGGTCCTCCAGCGTGTCGCGCCACTCGTCGGAGTAGGAGCCCACGTGCCGCTCCATCGCCTCCTCCAGCTCGGCGCAGATGCCCAGCCGGTCCTCGATGATCACCTCGCGCAGGTAGTCCAGGCCTCCGTCCAGCGACTCCAGCCAGCTCGCGGTGCGCTGCAGCCGGTCGGCCGTGCGGATGTAGAACATCAGGAACCGGTCGATCAGCCGGACCAGGCCCTCGTCGTCCAGGTCGGTGGCCAGCAGGTCGGCGTGCCGTGGCCGCATCCCGCCGTTGCCGCACACGTACAGGTTCCAGCCTTTGTCGGTGGCGATCACCCCGAAGTCCTTGCCCTGCGCCTCGGCGCACTCACGCGAGCAGCCCGACACCGCGGCCTTGAGCTTGTGCGGGGCGCGCAGCCCCCGGTAGCGCAGCTCCAGCTTGATCGCCATGCCGACCGAGTCCTGCACGCCGTAGCGGCACCAGGTGGACCCGACGCACGATTTGACGGTGCGGAGCGCCTTGCCGTAGGCGTGCCCGGACTCGAACCCCGCGTCGACCAGCCGCTTCCAGATCCGCGGCAGCTGCTCCACCCGGGCGCCGAACAGGTCGATGCGCTGCCCGCCGGTGATCTTGGTGTAGAGGCCGAAGTCGCGGGCGACCTCGCCGATGACGATGAGCTTGTCGGGGGTGATCTCGCCGCCGGGGATCCGCGGGACCACCGAGTAGGTGCCGTTCTTCTGCAGGTTGGCCAAAAAGTGGTCGTTGGTGTCCTGCAGCGCGGCCTGCTCGCCGTCCAGGATGTGCCCGCTGCCGAGGCTGGCCAGGATGGAGGCCACCACCGGCTTGCAGATGTCGCAGCCGCGGCCCCGGCCGTGCTCGCTGATCAGCTCGGTGAACGTGGTGATGCGGCGCACCCGCACGATGTCGAACAGCTCGGCGCGGCTGTAGTCGAAGTGCTCGCACAAAGCCTTGCTGACCTCGATGCCCGCGGCGGTCAGCTCGGCGTCCAGGATCTTTTTGACCAGCGGGACGCAACTGCCGCAGGTCGCCCCGGCCCTGGTGCAGGACTTGACCTCGCCGAGCTCGGTGAGGCCCTGCTCGCGGATCGCGCAGCGGATCGTGTCGGCGGTGACGTTGTTGCAGTTGCAGATCTGCGTGGCGCCGGGCAGGTCGCCGCCGACGGCCTCGGTGCCGCCGAACAGCGCCTGCTCGGGCGAGCCGGGCAGTTCGGCGCCGACGTAGGCGCGCAGCGTCGGATAGGCCGACGCGTCGCCGACCAGCACCCCGCCGATGAGCGTGCGGGCGTCGTCGCTGACGACCAGCTTCTTGTAGACCCCGCCGACCGGGTCGGTGTAGGTGACGTCCAGGGCGCCCTGGTCGGGTCCGGCGAACGGGTCGCCGAAGCTGGCCACGTCCACGCCCATCAGCTTGAGCTTGGTGGACATGTCGGCGCCCTCGAACCGGGCGGGGCTGTCCTGGCCGGTCGCGGCGGCCAGCAGCTGGTCGGCGACCACCTCGGCCATGCTGAAGCACGGCGCGACCAGCCCGTACACCTGCCCGTTCACCAGCGCGCACTCGCCGACCGCGAAGATCGCCGGGTCCTCGGTGCGGCAGGTGTCGTCGACCGCGACGCCGCCGCGTTCGCCGACCGGCAGGCCGCAGCCGCGGGCCAGTTCGTCGCGCGGGCGGATGCCGGCGGAGAACACCACCACGCCCGCGTCGACGGACGCGCCGTCGCCCAGCCCGACGCGCGCCACGCGGCCGTCGTCGCCGGCCTCCAGGCCCGCCACCGGGGTGCCGGCGTGCACGGTCATGCCGAGCGCCTCGATGTGGCGGCGCAGCATCACCCCGCCGCCCTCGTCGAGCTGGCGCGGCATCAGCCACGGCGCCACCTCGACCACGTGCGTGTCGACGCCCAGCCCCTGCAGGGCGCGAGCGGCCTCCAGGCCGAGCAGTCCGCCGCCGATGACGACGCCTCCGGCCCCCGGCCTTGACGCTGTAAGGTCGCGGCAGTGGGTGCGGATGGCGTCCAGGTCGTCGATGGTGCGGTAGACGAACACGCCCGGCAGGTCGCGGCCCTGCACCGGCGGCACGAACGGCGCCGACCCGGTGGCCAGCACCAGCGCGTCGTAGCCGACCTCGCGCCCCGAGGCGGTGCGCACGGTGCGGCGCTTGCGGTCGATGGCGGCGACCG
Organism: Actinomadura sp. NBRC 104425; assembly: GCF_030269545.1. Taxonomy (GTDB): domain Bacteria; phylum Actinomycetota; class Actinomycetes; order Streptosporangiales; family Streptosporangiaceae; genus Spirillospora; species Spirillospora keratinilytica. Next base: position 238,415 of record NZ_BSTN01000005.1, read on the forward strand.
GGTCGCCGGTCAGCAGCGTCACGCCCTCGTCGTGGGCGGGGTAGGCCAGATCGGCGTCCTCGGTCAGGTAGGAGGTCAACGCGACCCGATCGTAGGCGGGCCGGGGCTCCTCCCCGATCACCGTGACCTGCCAGGCGCCCGCCTCGTCGCGCTCGCGCAGCGCCTCGACCAGCCGGTGCCCGGTGGGCCCGTGCCCGACGACGACCAACCTCATGTGCCCGTGTCCTCCTGCGTCGGTCATGCTGCGATCCTGTGCAGGGGTCGTTTCGCGGTTGCGTCCCGTTTGTCACCGGCGTGTTAAAAGACGCTCACGCCGAAATCGAATCGTGGTCATCCCGCATTGGACGGCGGAAGAATTCCCGCCGGGGTTCCGAAAAGCGCGAAACCCCGCCGTCGTGACGGCGGGGTCGTATTGCGGCCGTGTCTCCTCGCGCCCATCGCGCGGGCGGTGCGGCCCGTGCGGCGGGCGTCTGCGGCGGGCCCGCAGGGCGTCGGGACGGGCTCACGCACGGCTCACATCCGGCTTACGGCCAGGGCATGGGCGGATTACCCGGCGGGCACCGAGTCCTGTTCGTCCAGCCATGCCACGATGCCCTCCAGGGCGTCCCGGCACCCGCCGCATCCGGTGCTCGCACGCGTCTCCCGGGCGACCTCGTCGGCAGTTCGTGCGCCTTTCTCCCAGCACGCCCTGATCTGCCCTTTGGAGACGTTGTTGCAGTGGCACACCGTCGCCGCGTCCGGCATCCGCACCGGCGAATCGGCGGCCTGCGCCCCGCCCAGCCCGGTGAAGAACAGGCTCAGCCGGTCCGACGGCAGCGGCGCCGCACGGTCGTACAGCTGCGTCAGCGTCCCGGCCGTGCCGGTCTCGCCCAGCAGGATCGCGCCGATCAGCCGGTCCCGCCGGATCGCGACCTTCTTATAGGTGCCGCGGCTGGCGTCGGCGAACCGCATCACCTCCACCTCGGGGTCGTCGTCGCCGTAGTGCGTCTCCCCCATCGCCACCAGGTCCACGCCCTTGGCCTTCAACCGGGTGATCTGCCGCGCCCCGGTGAACCGGGCGCCGGTGTCGGCGCCGGTCAGCAGGTCGGCCAGCACCGCGGCCTGCTCCCACGCCGGCGCCACCAGCCCGTAGACGGTGTCGCCGTACTGCGAGCACTCGCCGATGGCCCGCACGCTGGGGTCGCTCAGCGACTGCAGCGTCTCGTCCACCAGGATGCCGCGGTCCACCTTCAGCCCGGCCTCCCGCGCCAGCCGCACCTCGGGCCGCACCCCGCAGGCCATCACCACCAGGTCGGCGGGCAGCCGCTCGCCCGACTGCAGCTGCACCGCGTTCACCCGGCCGTCGGCGCCGGTGGACAGCGCCCCGGCGCTGGTGCCCAGGACGGTGCGGACGCCCAGGCGGCCCAGCGTCCGCGCCAGCACCCCGCCCGCGCCCTGGTCCAGCTGCCGCTCCATCAGATGCCCGGCCAGGTGCACGACGGTGACCGCAAGGCCCCGCCCGGCCAGCCCGCGCGCCGCCTCGATGCCCAGCAGCCCGCCGCCGACGACCACCGCATGCCGCGCGCCGTCGGCCGCCTCCAGGATGCGCCGGCAGTCCGCCAGCGTGCGGAACGCCACCACCCCTTCGGGCAGGCCGTCCTCGGTGCCGGGGATCGGCGGCACGAACGAGGTGCTCCCCGTCGCGATCACCAGCGTGTCGTAGGGGGTGACGGTGCCGTCGGAGGCGTGCACGCACTTGGCGTCCCGGTCGATGCGCTCGACCTCCACGCCCAGCCGGGCGTCGACGTCGTTGGCGTCGTACCAGGCCGGGTCCACCAGGCCGATCTGCTCGGGACCGGTCACCCCGGCCAGCACGTTGGACAGCAGCACCCGGTTGTAGGGCTGCTGCGGCTCGGCGCCGAACACCGTCAGCGCGACCTGCCGGTCGCGCGCCCGGATCTCGGTGACCAGCCGGGATCCGGCCATGCCGTTGCCGACGACCACGATGCCCGCCGGCTTTGCGCGCCGGTCGGCCGGGCGCGCGCCGCTGCTGCTGGAGGATCGGCTCATCTGCTCGCTCCGCTCGGTTCCCGGGCCGCGCCCGATTCGTCGATCTCGCCGTCGTCGATGCCGCCTGCGTGGACTCCGCCGATGCCGCCTGCGTGGACTCCGCCGATGCCGCCTGCGTGGACTCCGCCGATGTCCCGTCCGCCGACGCCGTCCGCCGGCGGGGCGGCCACCGGTTCCAGCCGCACCGCGCACACCTTGAACTCCGGCATCCGCGACACGGGGTCCAGCGCCGGGTTGGTCAGCAGGTTGGCCCGCTCCCGCCCCGCCCAGTGGAACGGGATGAACACCGTGTCGTGCCGGATGGCGTCGGTCAGCCGGGCCCGCACCGTCGCGGTGCCGCGCCGGCTGGCCACCCGCACGTCCGCGCCGTCGTCGATGCCCAGCCGCTCGGCCAGGTCCGGATGCATCTCCACGAACGCCTCGGGCGCCGCCTCGGTCAGCGGCCGCACCCGCCGGGTCTGCGCGCCGCTCTGGTACTGCGCCAGCACCCGGCCCGTGGTCAGGTAGACGGGGTAGTCGGCGTCGATGTCCTCCACGGCCCCGCTGTGCTCGACGGGGGTGAAGCGGGCCCGCCCGTCCGGCGTGGCGAACCGGTCGAGGAAGGGACGCGGCGTCCCCGGGTGCCCGGGCGACGGGCACGGCCAGAACACCCCGCCCTCGCGTTCGATGCGCTCGTAGGTGATGCCCGAGTAGTCGGCCAGGCCGCCCGCGCTGGCGGCGCGCAGCTCGTCGAACACCTCGGCCGGGTCGGCGCTCCACACGCCCGGCGCGTCCAGCCGCCGGGCCAGCTCCGCGATGATCTCCAGGTCGGTGCGCACCCCGTCCGGCGGCGCCACGGCCCGGCGGCGGCGCAGCACCCGGCCCTCCAGGTTGGTCATCGTGCCCGACTCCTCGGCCCACTGCGCCGTGGGCAGCACCACGTCGGCGCGGGCCGCGGTCTCCGACAGCACGAAGTCGGCCGCGACCAGGAACTCCAGCGCGTCCAGCCGCTCCTCCACCGCCGCCGCGCGCGGCGCCGACACCACCGGGTTGGACCCGAACAGCAGCAGCAGCCGCGGCCCGCCGGGGGTGCCCAGCGCCGACAGCAGCTCGTAGGCCGACCGTCCCGGCCCCGGCAGGGTCTGCGGGTCCACGCCCCACACCGCGGCCACGTGGGCGCGGGCCGCCGGGTCGTCGATCCTGCGGTATCCGGGCAGCTGGTCGGCCTTCTGGCCGTGTTCGCGGCCGCCCTGCCCGTTGCCCTGGCCGGTCACGCAGCCGTAGCCCGCGCCCTCGCGGCCGGGCAGGCCCAGCGCCAGCGCCAGGTTGATGAACGCGGTCACCATGTCCACGCCGCGCGCGTGCTGCTCGGCGCCGCGCGCCGTGAGGATGTAGGACCGCTGCCCGCGCGCCAGCAGCCGCACCGCCTCGCGCATGTGCGGCACGGGCACGCCGGTGATGCGTTCGACACGGTCGGGCCAGTAGGAGTTGACCACCGTGCGGACCGCCTCGAACCCGCTGGTGCGCGCCGCGATGTACGCCTCGTCCACCAGGCCCTCGGTGAGCGCCAGGTGCAGCATGCCGTTGGCCAGCGCCAGGTCGGTGCCGGGCGTGGGCTGCAGGTGCAGGTCGGCCTGCTTGGCGGTGGCGGTGCGCCGCGGGTCCACCACGATGAACGCGCCGCCCGCCTGCTGCATGGCGGTGACGTGCCGCATGAACGGCGGCATCGTCTCGGCCACGTTGCCGCCCGCCAGCAGGATCGCGTCGGCGGCCGCCAGGTCGGTGACCGGGCCGGGCAGCCCCCGGTCCATGCCGAACGCCCGGCCGACCGCGGCGGCCGCCGACGACATGCAGAACCGCCCGTTGTAGTCGATCTGCGAGGTGCCCAGCGCGATGCGGGCGAACTTGCCGAGCTGGTAGGCCTTCTCGTTGGTCAGGCCGCCGCCCCCGAACACCGCGACCGCGTCGGGCCCGTGCGCGTCCCGCAGCCGCCGCGCCTCGGCGGCGATCCGGTCCAGGGCCCGGTCCCACGTGCAGGGCTCCAGCGGCGCGCCGCGGCGAGGGCGCATCAGCGGCGTGGTCAGCCGGTCCGGCACGGTCAGCACCTCGGCCGACGTCCAGCCCTTCTGGCACAGTCCGCCCTGGTTGGCCGGGACGTCCGTGCGCGGCGTCACCCGCAGCGGCGGCCCCGCGCCGGGGCGTGCCGCGGCGGCGGGCGGCGGCCCTCCGCCCAGGGTCATGCCGCACTGCAGGGCGCAGTAGGGACAGTGGGTCGGGGTGTCGGTCATGTCCCCGAGGTTGTTCGGGGCCCGTTTCGCGTCGGGGTCCCGCGTGTGACCCCGCTGTTAAAAGCGGCTCACGCACCGCCGTTCACCAGGGTCAGGACGCCGCGGCCCCGCCCCCCTGCGGCGCGCCGTCCGCGGGGCGCACCCGACGATCTTCGACGCGTGCGTGTCAAGCGTTGTCAGACACCAGTCGAGTCCGTTTCGTCGCAAATGCTCCGCCTGTCGCACGGATCGACGGCGCCGCGGCGGGCCCGCGGCAGGAACCGTCCCCACCGGCCCGCCCGGCCCGATCATCACGCGTCCGACACGCCTAACCTCGGTACATGCCCGACCTTGCTTATTACGCCTCCCTGCCGCGCACCCGCGGAGCCGCCGCCGCACTCCTGCTCGACGACCTCGGGCGGGTGCTGCTGGTCAAGCCCACCTACAAGGAGGGCTGGTTCCTGCCCGGCGGAGTGATCGAGGCGGGCGAGTCGCCCCTGGCCGCGTGCGTGCGCGAGTGCGAGGAGGAGCTCGGCCTGGTCCCGCGGCTGGACGGCCTGGTCTGCGTGGACTGGGGGCCGCCCCGCGACGGCGTGGACGCGGTCAACGTGTTCGTGTTCGCCGGATCGCTGACCGACAGCGAGATCGCCGCGATCCGGCTGCCCCCCGAGGAACTGTCCGACCACGTGCTGGTGGCGCCCGAGAAGGTGCCCGAACTCGCCCCGCCGCACATCTCCCGCCGCATGGAGCCCAGCCTGCGCGGCCTCGTCGAGCACCGCGCCGTCTACCTGGAGGACGGCCGCGAACCCGGATACGGCGCCGCTCCCCTCGCCCCCGGCACCTGCCCCGGCCGCCCGGGGTAGACACGCGCCCGGCCGGGTAGGCCGCAGGCGACGGACGAAGAACGGGGGGACCGTCGATGGCAGCTTGCGAAGTGTGCGGCAACGATTACGCGCTGAGCTTCGAGGTGCACGCCCAGGGCGCCGTGCACGTCTTCGACTCGTTCGAATGCGCGATCACCAGGATGGCGCCGATCTGCGAGCACTGCCAGTGCCGCATCCTCGGCCACGGCGTCGACGTGGGAGGGCACTGGTACTGCTGCGCGCACTGCGCCCGCGCCGCCGACCCGCGCAGCGCCGAACTGATCGCCGACCGCGCCTGACCGGCCGCACCCGACCGGCCGCGCCCGGCTCGCTGCGCCCGCCCTGCCGCCTCTGCCCGGCGGGGCCTGTCCGACACGTCCGACCGGCCCCGCCGCCCGGCGGCGCCGCAGCCGCCCGAACCGCCGGGCGCGTTCGGCACGCCCGGCGGGCCAAGGGGTGCGGGCCGGCCGCCGTCCCGCGCGACGGCGACCGGCCCGGCGGCTCACACGCCCGCCTCGGCCAGGCTCATCCGCGTCTGCCCCACCTGCACCTTCCGCAGGTAGAACATCCAGGTGAGCAGCACGCACACCCCGTAGAACGCGGCCAGCGCCAGCAGCGCGGGCGCGATGCCCTGCGTCTCCTCGATGGAGATCCGGAACGTCTGCTGGATCAGCACTCCCCCGGCGGCGCCGACCGCCGAGATGATGCCGATCGCGGCCGCCGCGGTCCGCCGGGCCCGCGTCAGCGCCCGCTCGGTGGCGGCGGCGTCGCTGCGGTCCACCTCGGCCAGCTCCCGCGCCCGGAAGATCGCCGGGATCATCCGGTAGGTGGAGCCGTTGCCGATCCCGGTGGTGACGAACACGAACAGGAACGCCGTCAGGAAGAAGGGCCAGCTTGCGGCCCGCACCGACCCGGCCACCGCCGCGACGCCCAGCCCCATCAGCAAGAAGTTCACCATCGTGACCCGGGCGCCGCCGAACCGGTCGGCCAGCCAGCCGCCGAGCGGACGCGCCAGCGACCCGGCGAAGGCCCCCAGCCAGATGAAGTGCGCCCCGGTGATGTCGGGGAACGTGTTCTTGATCAGCACCCCGAAGGAGAACGAGTAGCCGATGAACGACCCGAAGGTGCCGATGTACAGCACCGACATCACGACCGTCTGCCCGTCCTTGGTGCCGGCGGCCATCTCCCGCAGCGTGTACGCCGACGTCGCCTTGGTCAGGTTGTTCATGAACAGATAGGCGGTCACCGCGGCCAGCAGGATGAACGGCATCCACACCCAGCCCACGGCGGCCAGGCCGAACGCGGTGATCAGCGGGGGCATGGCCAGCTGCGTGACACTTGTGCCCAGATTGCCGCCGGCGGCGTTCAGCCCGAGTGGCAGACCCTGCCGCCCGGCCGGGTAGAAGTGGGTGATGTTGGCCATCGAGGAGGCGAAGTTGCCGCCGCCCAGGCCGGTGGTCGCCGCGATCAGCAGCAGCACCCAGTACGGGATGTCCGGGTTCTCGATCGCGTACACGAACAGCGCGCACGGCACGAGCAGCAGCAGCGCGCTGACGACCGTCCAGTTGCGGCCGCCGAACCGGGCCGGGGCGAAGGTGTAGGGGATGCGGATCGCCGCCCCCACCAGGTTGGGCAGCGTCGTCAGCCACAGCGTCTGGCCCACCGACAGCCGAATGCCGTTGTCGGCCAGGTTCAGCACCGCGATGCTCCACAGCAGCCACACGCAGAAGCCCAGGTGCTCGGTGAAGATCGAGAAGGCCAGGTTGCGGGCGGCGACCCGCCGGCCCGTCTCCGCCCAGAACCGGTCGTCGTCGGGCTCCCAGTGGTCGATCCAGCGACCACCCCGCGGTGCGGCCCCCGTCCGCGGGGCGGCTTCGTCGGTCAGCGCCGTCATGGCGTCTCCTTCGGGTGTCGTCGGCGGCCGGCGGCGTTGCCGGACGGATCCTGCGGACATCCGCGAAGGTAGGGACGGCGGGTTACGCGGGGCGGCACGTCATGTGCCCGTGGTGCTACATCCCGCGCACATAGGTAACACCTTCCTGTGAAACCGGGCTGCTTCCGGGGCGGCCCGAGCCCCAGGTCAGGACCCCTGCGACGATCCGGCTCCGGCCCCCGGGCGGCGCCTGGCCCCGGGCCCGGACGCGGCGTCGGCATCCGGCCAGGACGGGGACCGGCCCGAGGAGCGCAGCACCGCCTCCCAGGCGTCGCCCGACGCCAGCGGCAGATGCGGCACGCCCCAGTGCCACGCCGACACCAGCAGCTCGGGGTCGCGCGGCCGGTAGTCCTCGCCGATCGCGCGCGCCAGGTCCCAGGCGTGCAGGTGCCACTCCACGCAGGCCGCGCCCGCGTGGTCGCCGACGGTGTACTTGGTGCCCCGGTAGACCAGGTGGGTGCGGTCCCACATGTCGGGCATCAGGTCGGCGTAGGCGCCGGCCGACACCGTGAACGCCATGATCCGGTCGGGGCCCGGCTCGGGCGGCAGCACGGCCAGCTCGGCGGCGTTCTGCCGGGCCTGCTGGCGGATCAGCACCGCGGCCGCGGCATCCCGGGCGAACAGCTTGGCCAGCCGGCTGTCCGGGGCGTCCTGCAGGTACTCCAGGTAGTTCTCGGCGACGCAGCGCAGATGGCCGACCAGGTCGATGATCTGCCACTCGGTGCACGGGGTGGGGGCCGTCCAGTCCGCCACCCGGTCGGCCAGCGCGCGGATCGCCTGCACCCCGTCCCGGTAGGACTCCAGAACGCGATGACGGTCAGGCGGCGTGCGCTCCACGTGACTTCCCCCCGCGGTCAGAGCACCTTCGACGGCCGGCCGACGCGCCGGACCGGCGGCTGCACCTGCGTGCACAGCGTGCGGACCCCTGGGCGGGACGCGTCGGCGGCGTCGGCCGCGGCAGGGTGCCGCGCAGGCGACGCGGAGCGTCCCGGCGTTCCCCGAGGGGCTACGTTCTCAGAAGTCGGCGGCCGGTGCCACCGGAAGGCGCTGTGTCGCCCCTCCCGGGTCGGCCGCCCCCGCCCGGCGCCGGGCGGGATGCCGGAAACCGGACTCGCGGGCCCGTGTCAGGCCGCTACGCCGGGCCGGGTGCGAAAGCCGAGCCGGTGCGCCTCCCGCGCGGTGTGCAGCCGGTCGACCTCATCGGTCCAGGGCCGCACGGCCGGCTTGGCCTTGGCCTCGCGGCGCGCGATCTCGGCGGCGCGGCGTGCCGCGGCGTCGGCGCCGTCGGAGACGTACACGCGGGGGCCCATGGCGACCCGCTCGGCGGCCTCGGCGGCCAGCAGCACCTCGGTGAGCGCCTTGTCGAACGCCACCGACAGCGCCCGCAGCTCCTCCGCGGGCCGCGCCTCGGCCTCGGCGGCGCGCAGCGCGCGCTCGGCCTCGGTGGCGGCCGCCAGCCGGTCGCGGTAGGCCGCGGCCAGCCGCTCGTCGGCGGCGTAGCGCTCGGCGACGTCCTTGCTCACCCGGCGACGCAAGGCCATGGCGGTCCCCCTCCTTCGTCCGCGGCCGCAACCGGCCGTGCTCGACTCTACCCGGCCGCGACCGGCCGTTCGTGGCACGTGATCGAGGTGTGATCGGCAGTTAGCGTACGCCCGTCCCCGGCGTGTCGCGACGGCGGACACCCCGCCCACGCCCTTTACGCAGTAAGGTAAGTGCTCACTATGGTCCGACAGCCGAGCATCAACGCCCAGAACCGCCCGCCGCTGACCATCGAGCGGATCATCGAGGCGGCGCTTGCGATCGTCGACGGACAGGGACTCGGCCGCCTCACCATGCGCCGCCTCGGCGACGCCCTGCAGGTGGAGGCCATGGCCATCTACCACCACCTGCCCCGCGGCAAGGAGCAGCTGCTGGACGGCCTGGTCGCGCACGTGGCGGTCGCGCCGGCCGCCCCCGCGGACGGCGCCGACTGGCGCGACGCGCTGCGCCGCTGGGCCGTCGCCTACCGCGAGCGGCTGCTGGAGCACGCGGGGGTGCTGCCGCTGCTGGTCACCCGGCGCAACCCCGCCGCCCTGGCCTCCACCGCCGCGTCGCTGCGCGAGCTGATGCACCGCGGCGGCGTGCCCGACGACGCCGCGGCCGTCGCCGCCCACACGCTGCTGGCGTTCGTCATCGGGCACGTCGCGCTGGAGGTGCGCGGCACCGGCGACGACGGCGCCACCACCGCGGCGGCCGCCGGACCCGACGGCCCGGTCGACTGGCAGGCCCGCTTCACCACCGCCCTCGACCAGATCATGGCCGCCGTCGCCCCCTGACCCGCGGCGCCGCACCGGCCCCGGCCGGCCGCTCTTGCCCCGGTCGGCCAGTCCTCGACGATCTAGTCCTCGACGATGAGGACCTCCAGGCTGCGGGGGCCCTGGCCGCCCTCGGCCCGCCGCGCCTCGGGGCCGCCCGCGACGGGCGGACCGCTGATCCAGGTCAGCGGACGCTCCGGCCGCAGCCGCGCCACCGCCTCGGGCACGGTGCCGACGATCTGGTCGGCGTGCACCACGCACAGGTGGTAGTCGGGCACCAGCGACAGCAGCCTGCGCCCCTGCGCGCGGCCCCCGTCCAGCACGATCGTGCCGGTCTGCGCGATCGCCACGGCGCAGCCGGTCACCACGCCGTCCAACCCCTGCAGGGTCTCCAGATCGGTCAGGCCGGTGTCGGCGACGGCGTGCACGCCGTCCAGCTCCGACAGCCACCCGAACGGCAGGTCCGCCGGGGCCGCGATGCGCCGCGCCGCCCGCGCCCACAGCGCGGCCGCCACCGACGTCGCCAGATCGTCGGCGCCGGCGTGCCGGACGGTCGCGCGGCGGGCGGCGACCCGCTCGGTGAACATCGCGACCACGTCGGCGCGGGTGGCGGCCTCGGCCGCGGTGAGGCGGCGCCGGTAGCCGCGCGGCACGTCCACGCCCGTGCCGCGCGCCTCGCCGAGCGCGTCGCGCACGCGCCGCAGGATCCGCTCGCGCGAACTCACCGCGCTCCCCCGCTCCGCGGGCGGGCCCGCCACCAGCCGCGGAAGCCGCCCGCCGGCGGGGCGGGCAGGTCGCGTGCCTCGGTCCACTTGCCCAGCAGGCCGGGCAGCCGCCGGATGCGGCCGCCGCGCGACAGCAGCCGCGCCCACCGCGCGCCCGACCGCAGCGCCGCCTCGTAGCGGCCCTGCTCCCCCATCGTCCAGGCGGCGCTGCGCATCATCACAAGCTCGGGCGTGGGCACCGGTCGGCGCCGCCGCGACTCCACCACCGCGCCCCGCAGGTGCACCAGCAGCCCCGGAATGTCGATCTTGACGGGGCACACGTCGGCGCAGGCCCCGCACAGCGTGGACGCGTACGGCAGGGACGCGTGCGCCGCGCTCTCCACGCCCTCGACCAGCGGCGTCACCACGGCGCCGATCGGCCCGCCGCCGCGCGGTCCGTAGGGCTCGTCGCCGGTGCGCTCGTAGACGGGGCACACGTGCGCGCACGCCGAGCAGCGCACGCAGCGCAGCGCGGCCCGTCCGGCCTCGTCGGCCAGCACGGCGGTGCGGCCGTTGTCCAGCAGCACCAGGTGCAGCTCGCGGGGCCCGTCGCCGGGTGTGACGCCGGTCCAGGTGGACACGGCGGGGCTCATCCTGTCCCCGGTGGCCGACCGCGGCAGCAGTTGCAGCAGCACCTCCAGGTCGCTCCAGGTGGGCACGACGGCGTCGATGCCCGCCACGCAGATCAGCGTGTCCGGCACGGTCACCGCCGCGCGGCCGTTGCCCTCGGACTCCAGCAGCACCAGCGTGCCGGTGTCGGCCACCATGAAGTCGGCGCCGCACACCGCCACCCGCGCCGACAGCAGCCGCCGCCGCAGGTGGTCGCGGGCCGCGGCGGCGAGCGCGGCCGGGTCGTCGGGCAGGTCGGGCGGCGCGTCCGGCAGCCGCGCCAGCAGCTCGCGCAGCCGCGCCCGGTCGCGGTGGAACGCCGGGGGCGCGGGGCGAGCGGCGGGCCGCCGGCCGCCGCCGAGCCGGGCGACCAGTTCGGCCAGGTCGGTGGGGTGGACGGTCACGCCCGCCTCGGCCAGGGCGTCGTGCAGGCCGATCTCGCGGGCGGCGGGCACGGCGGCCGTCACCACCTCGCCCTGCCCGGTCGCCCGCACCAGGCCGGTGACCAGGCGGGCGGCCTCGGCGGCGTCGGCGGCCCAGTGCACGGCGCCGCCCGCCTCGGTGACCGACTTCTCCAGCCGCTCCAGGTAGGCGTCGAGGTTGAGCAGCGTCTCGTCGCGGATGGCGCGTCCGGCCTCGCGCAGCTCCTGCCAGTCGCCCAGCTCGCCCGCGGCCGCCTCGCGCCGCCGCCGCAGCGCCGCGGCGTCGGCCCGCAGATCGCGGCGCAGCCCGGTGTCGGCCAGGGCGGTGCGCGCCGCCGCCGCGAACTTGGGCATGGGCAGCGGCACCGGCCCCGCGGAGGAGTCCCTCCCCCCGGCGGAGGAGCCGCCGGTCACGGCCGCCCCGCCGCGGCCGGAGCGCCGGTGGCGGCCAGGATCTCCGCCAGGTGCATGACGCGGACCCCGCCGCGCAGCCGCGACAGGGCGCCGCCGATGTGGGCCAGGCAGCCGTTGTCGGCGGCGCACAGCACGTCGGCGCAGGTGCCGCGCACGTGCCGCACCTTGTCGGCCACCATCGCCACCGACACGTCGGCGTTCTTCAGCGCGAAGGTCCCGCCGAATCCGCAGCACTCCTCGGCCGCGGGCAGCTCGACCAGCTCCAGGCCCCGCACGGCGCGCAGCAGCCGCAGCGGGCGGTCGCCCAGCCGCAGCGTCCGCAGGGAGTGGCAGGTCGGGTGGTAGGCGACGCGGTGGGGGAAGTAGGCGCCGACGTCGGTGACGCCCAGCACGTCCACCAGGAACTCCGACAGCTCGTGCACGGCCAGCCCGTCCGCGGCGCGTTCCAACTCGGCGTCGCCGACGGCGCGGGCGATGCGCGCGTAGGCGGCGCGCACGGTGGCGGCGCAGGACGCCGACGGGGTCACCACCGCATCGTGGCCGCCGAACACGTCGGCGAAGCGGCGGGCCAGGTCGGCGGCCTCCCGCTGGTAGCCGGTGGTCCAGTGCATCTGGCCGCAGCAGGTCTGGCCGGGCGGGAAGACGACCTCATGCCCCAGGCGTTCCAGCAGGACGGTCACGGCCCGGCCGGTGCCGGGGAACAGCGCGTCGTTGAAGCACGCGACGAACAGCGCGACGCGCATGTGCGGCCTCACCTCCCCCTGGCCCACACCCCCAGGGGCCATCGTAGGGGCCGCGGCGCTCCCGGTCTCGGCAAAGTCGCGGCGCGCCGGGTGGCCGGTGAGGGGCCGGACGGCGGCATCTGGCACAGTTGAGCGGGGCCCGTCACGGCCCGGCCCGTCCTCCGGTACCACTCCACAATCGTCCCTTCGGGCTATGGTCCGGTCAGGGCGAACCGTTCCACACTGGGTGACGTCAAACACATGCAAACCCACATCAGTTGTCGAGACCGGAGGCACGCAGATGTGCCCGCACCAGCCGCCTTGTCCCGCCGCCGACGGCCCTGACCGCGAGGCCGCCCGGACGATCGTCCACCACCCCGAGCAGGGGTGGAGCCTGCTGTGCAACGGCGTCGTCCTGTTCGAGGACACCGGCGAGCTGCTGCCCGACGGGGGTGTCATCGCACCGCACAGGCCGACGGACGCCCCGGCGCGCACCGCGCCGGCGCCGTCCGCCGTCTGACCGGTCGCCACGGGGGAACCGCTTCCCCACGGGGGACCAACACGGGGTGATCATCCTCGGGGCGGCGCCGCCGCACCGACGCCGACTCCATCCGGCCGCTTGCTGGCCCGCCGGTCCGGGCGGCCGGGGCGTGCTCAGTTCGCACGGCCGCCCGGCGCGGGGGCCCGCGCCGTCCAGCGGCGCAGCCACGGCTGTACGGCAGCGCCGACGGCCGCCGGGTTCCTGTTCAGGTCGTGCCGTTCGCCCGGCAGGACGACGACCTCGGTCGCGTCCGCCGGGTCCGGCACGCCGAACGGGTCGCGGTCGCCGTTGACGACCAGTACCTCCACACCGGCGGCGCGCAGCTCGTCGGCGCGCGACCTGTCCGGCCTGCCCGGCGGGGCGAGCGGGAACGCCAGCGCGACCACGCCGGCCGCGCCCGCCGCTCGCGCGGTTCGGCAGGCCACCCGGGCGCCGTTGCTGCGCCCGCCCTGTACCAGCGGCACGTCCCCGAACCTGCCGCGCAGCGCCCCGACCACTTCCAGCCAGGCGGCGTCCTGGCGGGCCGGCGAGCCGGGCGCGCGCCGTCCCGCCGCCCGGAACGGCTGCAGCACCCGCGCGACCGCCCCGCCCAGGCCCAGCGCGGCCTCCCGGACGGCCAGCAGGTCGGCGGCGTCCACCCCGCCGTTCGAGCCGTGCGTCAGCACCAGCAGGAACGCCGGGTCGCCGGGCTCGTCGAGGGCGACCTCCGCCGGCCCCTGCGCCGTGTCGATCCGCATGCGCCCACGGTAGCGGCCCGTCCGCCGGGGAAGGCTCACGGGCATGGCGAAGATGAGTGACAGCGAGTGGCGGGCGTTCGTCACCCAGGGCACCCGCACCGGCAAGGTGGCGGTGACCCGCGGCGACGGCACGCCCCACGTGACACCTGTCTGGTTCGTCCTGGACGGCGACGACCTGGTGTTCACCACCGGCTCCGAGTCCCTGAAGGCCCGCGCGCTGCGCCGCGACCCGCGCGTGTCGGTCTGCGTGGACGACGACAGGCCTCCGTACTCCTTCGTGCTCATGCAGGGCGAGGCGACGCTGTCGGAGGACCTGGCCGAGGTGCGCCGCTGGGCCACCGTGATCGGCGGCCGCTACATGGGCGAGGACCGGGCCGAGGAGTTCGGCGCCCGCAACGGCGTCCCGGGCGAGTCCCTCGTCCGCGTCCGTCTCACCACGGTCATCGCGCAACGTGACATAGCCGCCTGAGCCGACCGGCCCAGGAGAGACCACGGCACGAGGTATGCCCGGCCGCCGATCGGGCTGCGCGCCAGGGCGGATCGTCCGCTGACGTGCGCCCCTCTTCGACCGGCGGCCCGTCATCTCATTCGGCGGCTGCCGCTCCCTTCCCCGCCCTCGGGTGAGCGGCCGCCGGTATCCGTGGCGGTGAGGGCGGGGGCCAGGGGGTGTGCGGCCCCGTGCAGCAGAGGATCAGGCGGTGCCGACGCGTACGGCGGTGGCCGCCAGAGTGGCGTACTGCATCGTGAAGCCGCCGCCCAGAGCGTCGATGGCGCGGCCGACCGCGTCCAGGATCTCGGCCAGCTGGTCAGGACGAAGCCGGGTGAGGCCGCCGGTGGTGGGGAGCAGGTCCAGCCACTGGTCGCGCGTGTAGGACTGCTCCCAGTCGAACCGCCACTGCTCCGGCTCACCGAACCGCCCGGTCTCCCGTAGCGTGTCGGCGATTTTCGCGTACCCCGCTTGGTACATCTCCAGCGGACGTCGCGCCGGCTGCGTGCTGAACGGCGAGTCGGGCGCCACCCGGCGGAGGGCGTCCGCGAACGGCTCGGCCACCTCGATCGGCGGCTCGAACACGTGCCCGAAGACCGCCAGGCGTCCGTCCGGACGCAGCACCCGGGCCGCCTTCGCGGCGCCCTCGACCGGATCCACCCAGTGCCACGACTGGGCGGCGATCACCGCGTCGAACGTCCGGCCGGCCGGCTCCCAGGCTTCGAAGGCGGCCACCTCGACCTGCAGCCCGCGGGACCGCGCGAAGTCGGCCATCCGCGCGTCCGGCTCGACACCGAGCACGGTGCAGCCGGCGGCCTGGAACTGACGGGCCGCGATGCCGGTGCCGCAGCCGACGTCGAGCACGTCCGGCCCCGGGCTCCCGGCGACGATCCGCGCCACAAGGGCTTCGGGGTAGGCCGGCCGGGCGTGGTCGTAGCGCTGCGCGTCGATACCGAAGGACTCGGCCATCTGCCGGGCCTGGTGCAGTCGCACCGGCTCCGGGTGCTCTCGCGATGGAGTGGGCATGTGCCCACTCTAGTGGGCAACTGCCCATTTGCAATCGGACGCCGAGAGCCCCGCGCACGGTACGATCCGATGGGTGCCGACCGGAGTACACCTTCGCGACGCGCGGCGGCAGCTGTTCGAAGCCGCCGAACGCGTGCTGCTGCGGGATGGCCCGAACGGGCTGACCAGTCGGGCCGTCACCGACGAGGCGGGCTGCGCCAAAGGGGTCCTGCACCGGCACTTCACCGACTTCGACACCTTCCTCACCGAGCTCGTGCTCGACCGGGCCGCGCAACTCGAACGGCAGGCGCAGGCGCTGCGCGAGGCCGTCGGCACCGGCACCGTGGCCGACAACCTCACCGACGCGCTGACCACCCTGTTCGGGCCGGTGCCCGTGGCGATCATCCCGCTCATCACGTCCCGGGACGAGCTGCGCGCCCGGCTGCGGCAGGCCAGGCCCGGAGGCGGCATCGCGATCCTCGCCCAGATCACGGCCGCGGTCTCCACCTACCTGGCCGACGAGCGCGCGGCAGGCCGCATCTCGGCCGACGCCGACATCGACTCGCTCACCCTCTCCCTGGTCGGAGGCGGACATCTGCTGTTCGCCGACCGCGACGCCGACCCGCCGACCACGGCGGCCGTCAAAAAGCTGGTCACCACGGTGCTCGCCGACGTCGTGTAACGGCGACCAGCCCGCCCCGGCCGGCAGCCCGGAAACCGGTCAGAGCATGGCGCTGGACGGGTTCAGGGCCCCGCGCAGCACCTCACCGACCGACTGCCGCGACCTTGGTGGCGTCCGGCGTGACGTGCCCGATCCACCCAGCCGTATGTCGGCGCAAGCCGGACGAGCAAGCCCGGGTACCGGCAGGTCCTCTGCACGCGCGGTCTGCCCTTGTCGCATCCGGCTGTGCTTTCGGCTCTGCCGCCTGTTCGCCGGTGGGATGGAAGAGGTACCTGAAAGCCCGCTCGACCTGCCGCGCCGCGCATCACGCTCTACGGGCTTCCGCGTGAGCGGCCAGGCCGCATCGGCGATTCGGCTTTCCTTGCCTCTGCTCCGCAACAGCCGTTTCCTCCCCTGAAGGCCGGGTGTCCACGAAGCGTCATCGATGATCGCGGCGTAACGCCGCGCGGCGCCGCCCGCCCAGCCATACAGAGGTCAGGCCGCCGGGGCTGCCGCCGTGACCGCGGACTGTCCATGGAGGCCCCCTCTTCATGATCACGATGCGGCGGCGCGGCTTGCGAGGGACGACGTCGAACGCCGGATGCGCCACCCGACCTGGCGGAAGGCCGGCCTTGGCGATGTTCATGGGAGGTGCGTCGAGCACGCTCGGGGCGTCAGCGACGTGCTCATGACCCGTGTTCGCGCGGAGGGCCGATCCTCGCGATCTCAGGCATGGCGCGCCCTCCTCGAGCGGGTGAAGAGCGACCACGACCTCTGGTAAGGCGCGAGCCGTCAGGGGATCATCGCCACTCCGCCGAGCATGGTGAGCGGCAGTCGGGGCGTGCCGCTGGGCACGGGCCAGTCGGTGACATGGACCAGGCCGGGCTCCAGCAGCTCCAGGTTCCCGAACAAGCTGCGGATTCGGTCCCGGGGGCGCAGATAAAGGGGACTGGGGGCGTTGTCGTAGACCGAGCGGATCCGGGCTATGAGCTCTGGGCTGACGTCCTCGGTGGAGGCGCAGCTGATCGCAACCCGGCTGCCGCAGGCCAGCTGTCTGGCGTAGGCCGCCACCAGACCGGCCGGATCGTCCTCATCGGGCACGAAATGCAGGACCGCGATCGCCAGCAACGCCACGGGCTTGCTCAAGTCCAGCAGACCGCGTGCCCCTTCGAGGACCTTGGCGACGTCGCGTATGTCGGAGTGAACGTAAGTAACGCCCTCGTCCGGGTTGACCAGGGCGCGGGCGTGGGCGAGCACCATCGGATCGAAGTCGACGTACACCACACGAGCGTCCGGGACGTGACGCTGGGCGACCCGGTGGACGTTGTCCATGGTCGGCAGCCCGGAACCGAGATCGAGGAACTGTTCGATCCCCTGCTCGGCGAGGTGCTTGACGACCCGTGCCAGGAACCGGCGGTTCTCCACGGCGGAGTCGCGGGCGTGCGGCTCCAACTCAAGGACTCGCCCGGCGGCCTCCCGGTCGGCCGCGTAGTTGTCCTTGCCGCCGAGCACGTAGTCGTACACCCGGGCCGGTGAGGGATGCTCGGTGTCGATCTGCGCGGGAAGCCGTTGATCACGAGACATGGCGTGATCTTGGCATGCCCCGAAGGAGGGCCTCCCGAAGCTGACCGGAAGCGGACAATCAGTCATCTCGCCTGTCAGCGTGCGCGCCTGCGCCTTCTACCAGGGGCGGCAAGCGGACACCGCCACTATCTCGCCACCTGCCGGGCTGCTGGACCGCCCTCGACATCGACATGTCGGCCGAACTCGCCGACGCCCTACTGATCACCGTGGCGGGTATGGCGTTCATGCTCATCCCGCCGAGCACTCGGATTCCCGCTCAGCGTCGGCGCGGCCCTCGGCATGGTGGTGGCGGTGTTCCAGTGGGGCCGACTCACCGGCGTGACCGGGGTGAAGAAGCTCGGCATCGTCCGCGCGCCCATCTTCATGATCGGCGCGGTGTTCGGGCCGACTATGCACTACCAGGTGTTCCTGGTGAGCCGGATGGCGAGAAGTGCGTGCGCGGTGCCCTGCCGCGGGACGCCGTGAGCTCCGGCTTCCGGCACAGCGCCCGGGTCGTCACGACGGCCGGGACCACCATGATCAGCGTAGTCGGCGGGTTCGTGCCGGCCGGGTTCAGCATGGTGCAGGCGCTCGGCCGCGCGCCGCCGGCGGCCGTGCTCTTCGACGCGTTCACACGACGGCTATGGAGGAAGGGCCGGGCTCAGGCGACCGGGAAGACGACCTCGGCCTGTGCCACGGAGGGCCATTCCATGAGAATTCCGAGGGCGTGCCGATGCGCGACGGTGATGAACCGCTCGGCGTTCGCGCGGCTCTCCTCCGGATCCGCGTTCAAGAAAGAGAAGAACAGGTCGCCATGAGCGCCGAAGAGCGCGTCCAGTGCCGCCGAATCCTGGAAGAGCAGCCTGAACACCCGGCAGAGTTCCCCTGACAGGCGCGTGTACATCTCGGCCAGCCTGCGGTTGCCGGTGGCCTCCGCCAGTCTCACCCACATGCTGTCCGCGAGTTCGACCAGAGCGGAGTGGTCGTTCTCCGCACGCGCCCGGCCGATCTTCTCGGCGTACATCCTCTGTACCTGCTCCCGCTCGTCGACCGACGCGGTCTTGACCGTGAGCTCGGCGATGGCCGGGCCGAGAATCCGCCAGATCTGGAAGAGCTCATTGACCGACTGGATGGTGAGCGGTGTGACCTGGTACCCGCGGCGCGGGAGGGTCCGGACGAGGCCCTCGGAGTCGAGGCGGACCAGCGCCTGCCTGATCGGAGTGAGCCCCAGGTCGAGTTCGGCCGCGAGCTGCCTCTCGGTGACGCGCTGCCCGGGGGCCAGCCGGCAGTTGACGATGCGTTCCCGCAGCGTCAGGTAGGCTTCATCGGCCCGGGAGCGCGGTTGGTCGCCGTCGGGTGCCACGTGTCCAGACTCCAAGTGCATGTGCCCTACCGCCAATGATGATAGTCCACGCAGGCCGTTCTGATATTTCAGGGTGGCCTGACTGTGGCGTGACACTGCTCACGACCACCCTCGGTATGCGCGACGGCACGTGTCACGGCAAGAGCGACCGACGTCTGATTATTTCGCACATCACGCTGCTTGCCCCGATGCAGCCGGTCAAGAAGAAGCACCTCTTTTCCGCCTATGAAATTCCAGTGCTTACATGCGACTGCCCGCCGTCAACTCCTCGGTGGGCATCGCGTCCATGGCATCCGCGGCCCGGGCGCGTGTTCTGACCTCGGCGGTCATTCGCTGAAGGTCGATCTTCTCCGGAATCTGGATGGAGCGCCTGCCGTCCCGGACACCCAGGAGAGCATCTGATTGATGTGGCGGGCGAGCGAGATGAGCTCGACGAGCAGAGCCGGCGAAGCGGGGACGACGGAGTCGGCGATCCCCGCGACCATGACGGACCCGCTCGTCCCACCGCTGGAGATCACCGGGGGCACGACCGCGCCGACCAGGAACTGCAGCATGCCGACCAGCGCCGAGGCACTGCCCGCACGGCCGGCATGGCCGTCCATGGCCAGCGCGGTCGCGTTGGGCATGATGACGCCCATGCTGGACGCGACGAAAAGCAACCCGGGCAAAATACCCGGCGGCCCCCATCCCGCCAGAACGGCCAGTGCCGCGACCCCGGCGCCGCCCGCAAGGGCCACAGCGATACCGCAGTGGAGCATGCGGTGCGGGCGGGTCCACCGGAGGCCGACGTTGTTCAGTGCTCGCGAGGATGGTGCTGAGCGAATTGACCGCGAAGACCGTCGAGAACCACTGCGCGCTCAGCCCGAACTCGTCCTGGAGGATGAACGGGCCGAGCGCGATGTAGACGAACAGGGCACAGCCGCCCAACCCCAGCACCAGGGCGTAGCGAAACGCCGGTCGCGGGCGAGCACCGCGACCGGCGCCGCTGCCTCGCGCATTCCTCCGGAGCGCCGCTCCCCCGGCGGCAGCGTTTCCGGCAGCCTGAGGGCAGCGAGCAGGAGCAGCGCGCCGATGACGGCGAGAAAACGATGAACATCCCCCGCCAGTCGGTGAGGCGGGCGAGTCGCCCCCCGGCGAGAGGTGCCAGGACGGGCACCACCCCGCTGATCACCACCAGCGGCGAGAACACGCGGACGGCCGTGTCGCCCTGGAACAGGTCGCGGACCATGGCCCGCGCGACGACGACGCCGACGGCCCCTGGCCGCCCCCTGCACCAGACGCAGGACGATCAGCAGCCAGATGTCCGGAGCCCACGCGCACAGCAGCGAGACGACCACGCAGGCCGCGATGCCGACGAGCTGGCGGACGGCGCCGGCCGACCTGGTCGCTCAGCGGGCCCCGCGAACAACTGGCCGACCGCCGGCCCGGCCATGCACAGCGGGCAGGTGCAGGTCCATGGACAGCGGCCCGGACGCCGACAAGGCGCCGAGCGTGGCCACCAGTTCCACGCGCCGACGTCTCGGCGGCGTCCGGATGTCAGATGTCATCGGTCACCGTTCGACGTGGACGCGCACCGACGTCCCGTCGTCGCTGAGCCACCGCTTGCCGCGGGCGTACTCGACCATGGCGTCCCACCCCGCCGCCCAGCCGGGATCCGCGGCCGCCTCGGCGACCATGGCGCGCAGCCCGGCCAGGTCGATCAGGGCGTGGTCGTCCCCGACCAGGCTGCCGAGGCGCGCGCGCCGCAGTGCCCGGTCGGCCTCGCGGGCGGTGATGCCGCGCAGGTCCAGATGCAGGCGGGCGAAATCGCCGGGTTCCCGCAAGGAAACCTCTCCCGCGGGGCTGACGCTGAGGTACACGGCTCTCCCTTCGGGCTTCAGCGGAAGGCGGCAATGACTTCCTCGCCGAACAGGCGCACGGTGTGCAACCCGAGCTCGACCGGCAGATGGTCGCAGGAGAAGACCAGGTCGGCGATGCCGACCCCCGCTTCGCGCAGCGCGTTCAGCTGCTCGATGACGGTGTCGGGAGCGCCCAGGATGGCGGGCAGGGTCGGGCCGGTGCCGGGAAGCGGGGCGGCGCCGAAGCCCGCGTCGATGACCTCGGCCATGATGGTGCCGTAGGTGGGCTGCTGGCGCGGGGGCGGGGCGAGGATGCCGTTGGGGGCGCCGAACCCGTACTTCTCGCAGTTGGCTCGGGCCTTGTCGTCGGTCTCGGCCACATGGGCGAAACCTCGCCAGAGCACGTCCTCGGGGCCCGGCTCCCAGCCGTGGCGCTCGGCGGCCTCGCGGTAGGCGGCGACCATCCGCGGGACGGCCTCGACCGGGGCGAACGAGATACCGATCTTCAACCGGTGCTTGGCGGCGAATTCCGCGGATGCGGTGCTGTTGCCCGAGACCAGCACGGGCGGGCGGGGACGCTGGACGGGCTGCGGCCAGATCGACACGAGGCGGTGCCGGTAGTGGATGCCTTCCCAGGCGAACGGCTCGGGCTCGGTCCAGGCGGACAGGATGAGCTCGACGCCCTCTTCGAAGGACGCCTTCGACTCGCCGGGGTTGTGGCCGTAGGTGACGTATTCGTTGGGCGTGCCGCGGAACAGCCCGACCAGGAGGTTCCCGCCGCAGAAGGTGTCGAGCATCGCCAGTTCCTCGGCGATCCGCACGGGGTTGTGCAGCGGCAGGTCGACGCCGAGGATGGCGATCTTGGCGTTCTTGAGCCGCTGGCTGATCAGCGCGGCGGCCAGGGTGGGGCTGGGACACAGCTGGCGGGCGGCGTAGTGGTGCTCGGCCACCGAGATGTAGTCGAAGCCGCCGTCGTCGGCCGCGTCGATGATGTCCATGTTGTGCCGGACACTCGACAGGCCGTGTTCCGGGTCGAAGAGCTTGGGCGCCTGCGGCCAGCCGGTGGGCATCTCGGGCGCGAAGTACGGCAGCGGCTGGAAGAGGGAGAACTGCATCGTCGGGCTCCTGGTCAGCGGTTGATCACGGTGGAGGCGCGCGGCACGTAGAACCGCTCCTGGCGCTCGGCGAACTCGCCCACGAGGTCGGCGAACGCCTCGGGACGGTCGCCGGCGATGTCGTGCGCGGCGTCGTACACCTTGACGAAGGTGCACGGGGCGATGAGCTCCTTGAACGTGCGGCCCGGTGCGACCCCGAAGAGCCCGTCGCGGGTGCCGTACATGACCAGGGTGGGCACCGTCAGTCCGCGCAGCGCTTCGGCGAGGGCGTCGTCATGGGCGGATCCCACCAGGCGTTCGACCAGGGGCCACACCCGGGCCTGCGCCTCCGGGTCGGGCGGAGTGATCTGCTTGCGTTCGGGATGGGCGTGGAAGGCGGCCATCATCTGCTCGGGCGTCATCTCCGCGGGGGTGGCCGCGCCGCGGAACGCCGCGGGCGCCTCGAGGATGAGGCTGGTGAGGCGCTCGGGGTACTGGACGGCGAGCCAGCAGGCGACCACCCCTCCCATCGAGGTGCCCTGGAGGGCGTAGCGCTCGACACCGATGGCCTCGACGGCCGCTGCCAGGGTGGCGGCCATCTCCCGGCCGTCCTTGGTCCGGTCGTTCACCCCACCGTGGAAGCCGGGGCACTCCAACGCGATGACCCGGAACCTCCGGGCGAGCAGCAGATGCGCCTGGCTTATGATCAGCCCTCCGGCACCGTGCACCATGACCAGCGGAAGGCCCGCTCCGGCCTCCAGATAGCGGACGGAGAAGCCGTCGACCTCGACCCGGTGCTCCGCGAACCGCATTTCCTGCATGGACGACTCCTTCACAGTGCGGCATGGGTGCCGAACAGGCGCTTGTGGTAGGTCAGTGGCGAGATCTCGCGGTGATCGGCGGAGACGACGGTGCCCATCGCCACGATGTGATCGCCGCCCTGGACCAACTGGTCGACCGTGCAGGCGAGCCAGACGGCCGCCCCGTCCAACCGGGGCAGCCCGTGATCGGTCGACCAGCGCGCCCCGGAGAACTTGTCCGGCCCCTTGCGGGCGAAGGTCATGGCGAGGTCGCTCTGCTCGGCGCTGAGCACGTTGAGCCCGAACCGCTGGGTGCGCTGGACGATGCGCAGAAGGTCGGACGCCAGATCGAGGGCCACCAGCACCATCGGCGGTGTGAGCGACAGCGAGGCGAACGCGCTGACCGTGGTGCCGTGGGGCCGCTCGCCGTCGAAAGCGGTCACGACCGAGACCGGCGTGCACACCGAGGCCATGGCCGACCGGAAGCGGTCGGCGGTCAGGGGCGGGGATTCGGCCGAAGGGTCGGTGGTGAGCACGTTACGGGCTCCTTCCACTGAGGTTTCATCTAAGTAAGGTGCACCGCATCAACGGTGAATCTGAAACCTTCAGTTTGTCAAGCTGAAATTTCAGAACAGGGCGCCCTGCCGCACCTCCCGCCTCTTCTCCGCAGGACGGCAGGCACCGCTTCGCGCGCCGCCGCCCGGAGTCAGGCGAACCGTCCCTCCAACGGGAGGCCATGGCCGCTCGCAGTCATGTCACGCACGTACGGCCGGCTCGATGACGGCGGACGCGAGATGCCGGGCGGAGTCATCTACTGGTCGCGGTCCGGCGACCTCAGGAGCCTCCTCATCTCCGAGGCGGGCGGCGCCCAGCGGGCGGCAGCGGCCTGATGACGCGACCGGCGACGACCCACTCTCGGTGCTCCGCTCGCCAGGCCCCGGCGACGGGTCGGACAGGAGCTCTTGTGCCGCCGGGCATGCGCCGCAACGACCACGGGAAGAGACGTGCCAGTCCCCCACTTGACACATTTCACGTTGCTGATACAGAGTGTCGGTCCACGCAGTCTGAAATTTCAGATCGCCTCCGACACCGACCCTTCGCGGTGTCACACCTCGCATGGGCGCGGGAACGGATGAAGGCATCATGGACCACGCACTGGCGGGTCGGCGTGCCAGAGATCGCAGCCGGTCCACCGCCGGACCCTTGGCGGCTCTGCGGCTCGCCGGCCTCGGCGTGGACGGCGTCCGCGGCGACCGGCCCCGCCGGGCGCCTGTGCGCGTCCCGCGCGCCTGCGCCACCGCCCGGGCCGTCGGACGCGGACGCCGCGACCGCGTCAGAGCCCCTGTGCTCTGCGGAGGCGGTGCCCGACCTGGGCCGCAGGAGCGTCATACCGCCCGCGTCGTCATCGGACGCCGACTTCGTCAGCAGTTTCCTACCGCTGAAAGAGAACACGTGATGGAGCCCCCGACCCCGGATTCGTTGAACGGAGAGGCCCTCGACGCGCTCTGCGAGCGTGTGCGGAAGGAAGTGGAGGAGGGACCGCTGGAGGCCGCGTCGTTCGCGGTCGGCCTCGACGGGGAGGTCGTGTTCGCCCGTGCCTACGGCAAGGCGGCACCGGACACGCCGATCGTGGTGATGTCCCCCTCGAAGACGGTGCAGGACGCCGCTCTGTGGCTCCTCATGAGCGAAGGCGCGGTCAGGCCCGAGGACCCGGTCGCCCGGTACGTCCCCGGCTTCGCCGAGAACGGCAAGGAAGCGGTGACGATCGAACACGTCATGACGCACACGGGCGGATTCCCCGACGCGCCACTGGACTGGCCGGACTGGGCGGACCGCGACAAGAGGCTGCGGGCCTTCTCCGCCTGGACGCTCTCCTCCGCACCCGGTAGCCGGTACACCTACCATCCCGCTTCCGGAAGTTGGGTCCTGGCCGAAATCATCACCCAGGTCTCGGGCATGGACCATCGTGAGTTCCTCCGGGAGCGCGTCCTGAAGCCCTTGGGCGTCGACGGCATCCGCGGCGTCTCCCTCGGGGAGCCGGTGGCCGATCAGGTCAAGGTGCTGGAGCATGTGTACGTGCTGCCGGCCGACACGCTGGCCGCGCTCCCTCCGCTCTTCAACAACCGCGACGGAACCGTGCGGACTCCGGGCGGACTGGGTGAGCCCGAAGGCCGGGCCGCCGGGTTCCCCGGCGCCGGATGCGTCGGCACACCCAGCGGTCTCGCCCGCCTGTACCAGGCGTACCTGCACAACCCCGGAGGGCTCTGGGACCCGGCCGTCCTCGCCGACGCCACCGGACGCATCAGAGTGGACATGCCCGGTCCCCGCGGTGGCCGCGTCACCCGGACATTGAGCATGTACATCGCCGGGGATCCTGCCGACCGACCCGGCGGCGAACTCGCCTTTTTCGGTCCGGCCGTCTCCCCCAGGACGTTCGGGCACGACGGCCAGGGCGGCAATTTCGTATGGGCCGACCCCGATTCCGGCCTGTCGTTCGCCTTCCTCACCAACACCGTGACCTTCATGCCCTGGGAATCGAACGGTCGCGCTTCGGAGCTGTCCACGATCGCCGCAGGTCTCCGAAGCTGATGTGCCCGTCGCGGTCTCGCAGCCTCAGCCCGGAACGCCGTCCGGTCCACGGCGCGACCGGGATACGGTCGCCGGGCCGAATGCGGCATGGGCATGGTGCAAAGCGCGCATCTGCGGGACACCCGGCATGGCACCGACAATCGCCGCCATTACCCATCCGGGTCCGTGCCCCGGCCCCCTGTCTTCTGAGTTCTCGGCGCCACCCGCTGCCGGATGCGACCGTCGCCGGCCGGGGCCGCCCCCAACGGGGCCATGGTTCCACAACATGTGACAGGAAAGTCCGGCTTTTTGCTTTGAGAATCAGTTCATCGATCAGGCGGAACACGCCAGGAAGCCGCTGCGTGCCCGCCCCTGCAAGAAGCGGCTGACCGGAGGTTTCAATGAAATTCGGAGTCTTCTACAACCCGATGGTGCCGAAGGCGTCCGGCGAGGACGACTGGGCGCCCGGGCGGGAACGCAAGGCGCTCAACGACATGCTCGAGCAGATCCGTTTCGCCGACAGCCTGGGGTTCGACTACGTCTTCCTGGGCGAGCACCACTTCATGCCCGAGTACGCGCACAACTCGGCCACCGAGGTCCTGCTGGGCGCCCTGAGCCAGACGACCACCAACATCCGGATCGGCACCGGAATCGTGCACGCCTCGCACAACGACCCGATCCGCACCGCCGAACGCATCGCCACCCTCGACCAGCTGACCGCCGGCCGAGCGGAGTTCGGTTTCGGCCCGGGCACACCGCAGGAGATCGAACCGTGGCTGAAGGAGGATCTGCCGCGCAGGGCGGAGCGCGCCGACGCCTCCGCGCAGATCTCTATCGACGTGCTGGCCAGCCGAAAGGTCTGGCCGGGGGCCGACAACGAGTTCTTCCAGTTCCCCGCCGGCAACGTCGTTCCGAAGTCGTTCCAGACGCCGCACCCTCCGCTGTGGACGTCGACGTCCAGGCCCGGTCAGGCGCGCAGTGTCGCCGCGCGTGGGCTGGGTCAGCTCATGCTCACCCTCGCCGGCCCCGAGTCCGTCGCCAGCGAGGTCGAGCTCTACTGGGAGACGCTGCGCAGCGGGGCCGTGAAGCCGATGGGCCGCGGCATCAACCCCGCCGTCTTCACGTTCACCGTCGGTCTGCTCGCCCCCACCGACGAGCTGGCCCAGGAGCGGGCCCGCGAGGGCGTGGAGTTCTACGGGTTCGGGCTGACCGGCGGCGCGATGGCCCGCATCGGCGACCCCGAGCACCACCTCTGGGACGCGTTCCAGGACTTCAAGGCCGGCCGCGGCGACATCCGCCTCGAGGCCGGTACACCGCCGATGATGCTCGAAATGGGCGCCCGGTTCGCCGACCTTCCGGGTGTGATGATGTGCGGCCCGGAGAAGGCGCGGGAGTTCACCCGGCAGATCGAGGCCACGCACGCCGACGGCCTGCTGCTCAACCAGCAGTTCGGGTGGACCGAGCACGAGCACCTGATGGAGTCGCTGGAGATCTGGGCGACCCAGGTGATCCCGGAGTTCCGCGAGCGGGAGGCCGAGCACCAGGCCTGGCGCAAGGAACAACTCGACGGCATCGCCCTGCCCGTCGTGACGTCCGTCTGAGCCGCGGCGATACCCGTGACCATCAAGGACATCCGACTCGGACGCACCCCGGCGCGAGTCGCCGGTCGGGCGTCCCCGCCGCGCGGCGGCGTCGTGGCGCTGCACCAGGCCCCCGGCTACTCTGCGCAGACCGCCGCGTGGCTCGAGCGCCTGGCCGCGGAGGGTCACCTGGCGGTGGCCCCGCTCCTGCTCCACCGGCAGGGCGTGACGGCCGCGAACCCGGTTGAGCGGTTCGGCGGTGACCTCGCCGCCTTCGCCGAGCTCCTCCCAGAGGACGACGACCTCCGCACCGACATGGCGGCCGTGCTCGACCACTTCGAGTCCGCCGGGATCACGCCGTCGGCGACCGGCATCGTCGGCTTCTCCTACGGCGGCCGGGCGTCGTACCTGGTCGCCGCCGAGCGGGCCATGGGCGCCGCGGCGAGCTTCTACGGCTGCGGTGTCCAGCGCCAGTCCTTCGAGGCAACGACGGGCTGCCCGCGTTGGACGACGCACCGCGGGCCTGCGCACGCCGTGGCTCGGCCTCTTCGGCGAAAAGGGCTTCATGCCGGCGCCCGGCGAGCTCGACGAGTGGGAACCGGACCTTCGGTAGGCCCCCGTGCCCGCCCGCCTGGCCCGCTACCCCGACGCCGGGCACGCCTTCGACGTTGGACATGCCGCTGGGCCCCGGACCGCCCACCACCTTCTACGTGACGGACGCGACCGAGGACGCGACGAACCTGGCCCTCGACTTCCTCAGGGCCTGCCTGCACTGACCGGTCCCCGGGTGGGGCGCCGCGGCCGGACACTCGCCCGGGGCCTGCTGCTTACAAGGAGTACAGCTGTGACACGCGCACTTGACGGACTGCGGGTGGTGGACTTCGGCCAATGGCTGGCCGGACCGCTGCTGGCGGCCTGGCTGGCCGACGCCGGCGCCGACGTCGTCCGCGTCGACCCGCCCGGCGGACCGCGGTGGAAGCACCCGGCCAACGCGATGCTGCAACGCGGCAAGCGGAGCATCGTCCTGAACCTGCACGACGCCGGCGACCGTGCGGTGGCACGGCGCCTCGTCGAGCGGGCCGACATCGTGGTGGAGAACTTCCGCCCCGGGGTGATGGACCGCCTCGGCCTCGGCCCCGAGCCGATGCTCGCGGCCAACCCCCGGCTGCTCTACTGCTCCCTGCCCGGC
This sequence comes from Actinomadura sp. NBRC 104425, assembly GCF_030269545.1. Taxonomy (GTDB): domain Bacteria; phylum Actinomycetota; class Actinomycetes; order Streptosporangiales; family Streptosporangiaceae; genus Spirillospora; species Spirillospora keratinilytica. Next base: position 266,157 of record NZ_BSTN01000005.1, read on the forward strand.
TTCGGCTCCGACGACCCCCGCGCCGGCCTCCCGGGGTGGGAGGGCGTCGTCTCCGCCGCCGCCGGCCTGTACCTGTACCCCGGCTGCACCCCGATGGACTACATCGGCGACCGCAGCGGCGAACCGATCTACAGCGCGGTACCGGCGGCCTCGTCCTACGCGGCCATGGTGGCCGCGCACTCGGTCACCGCCGGCCTCATCGCGCGCGAGCGGACCGGTCTGGGCCAGCGCATCGAAGTCCCGTTGTTCGACGCCTGCTTCGAACTGATCGGCGCCAGCGTGATGAAGACCGATGCCCCGCGGCCGGCGGCGAAGGGCCCCCGCCTCACCAACGACATGCCTCAGCTCGGCCACTACCGGTGCGCCGACGGCAAGTGGCTGGAGCTGTGCCTGTTCCAGGACAAGCACCTGCGGTGGTTCGCCGAGACCTTCCTGCCGCAGGAGTACATCGACGACGGCATGGCGGACCCCGAGCGCATGCTCACCGACAGGGAGCTGCAGGAGCGGGCCCGCAGGCGCTACGCCGAGCTGTTCGCGACCCGTCCCGCACGGGAGTGGGAGATCGCCATCAACGAGGAGAGCGGCGCATCCGCCGCCCTCTGCCAGAGCACGGAGGACTGGCTCACCCGCGACTCGCACGCCCGCGACTCCGGAGCGGTCATCGAACTCGACGACCCCGAGCTCGGCCGCACCGCGCAGGCCGGTTTCCCGATCCGCATGTCCGCCACGCCCCCCGGGGTGTCCTTCCCCCGGCGTCCTCTCGACGCCGACCGCGAGGATATCCTCGCCGAGCTGGACCGCCCGGCGCCGGCCCCGGCAAAGCCGACCGGGGAGGCCGGCAAGGCACTGGCCGGGGTCCGCGTCCTCGACGTCTCCCAAGTGCTCGCCGGGCCCACGGTCGGCCGGATCCTCGCCGAGTACGGCGCCGACGTCGTGAAGATCCACAGCTTCGTCGACCGGCAGCTCGGCATGCACTTCTACACCAACAGCGGCAAGCGCTCGATCATGCTCGATCTCAAGAAGCCGGAGGGGATGGCCGTCTTCGAGCGCCTCGCCGACGGCATCGACGTCTTCGTGCAGAACTTCACGCGCGGTGTCGCCGACCGGATGGGCATCGGTGAGCAGGCCCTGCGGAAGCGGAACCCGGGGCTGATCTACGCCTCGATCAGCGCCTTCGGACACGAGGGCTACCGCGGCGGCTGGCGGGGGCGCGAGCAGCTCGGCCAAGGCCCCACCGGCATGCAGACCCGCCTCGGAGGCGACGGCGAACCCCTCATGGCGCCCTACCCCTACAACGACTACGGGTCGGGCAACCTCGCCGCCTTCGCCGTGCTCCTGGCTCTCTACCACCGCCTTCGAGGAGGCCGGGGCCAGCACGTCCAGTCGTCCCTCGCCCACAGCGCCACCTTCCTCCAGGTGCCGTACATGGTGGCCTTCCCCGGCCGGGTCTGGGACGAGCCGCGAGGGCAGTCCGCCAAGGGATGGGGCCCCTACGACCGGCTCTACCCCGCCGCCGACCGCTGGTTCTACCTCTGCGCCCCCGACGGCCTCGGCGCGGTGCCGGAGCTGGCCGGCCTCGATGAACAAGAGCTGGAGACGACGTTCCGCACCGCACCGGCGCAGTCGTGGATCGACCGGCTGACCGCAGCGGGCATCAGCGCCCACGTCCTGGTCGACCAACCCGACCTCATGGACGACGAGGTGGTCCTCTCCCGCGGGCTGGCCATCGAGCGCGACCATCCCGGCTTCGGACGTGCACGGATGGCCGGCCCCTCACGCCGGTTGTCCATGACCCCGCCGGTGCCCGGAAGGCCCGTCGGTCCGCCCGGATCCGACACCCGCGCCGTGCTGACCGAACTGGGTTTCGACGCGGACGAGCTCATCGGCCGAGACGTCGCCCGCCAGGGTCTGCCCGAGGGCACGACGTTCGTAGGGATGTTCCGATGACCGCTGTACCAGACACCGGTTCCGACACGGGCAGAGCGCCCGACCGAGACCGCCGGCGGCGAGCCGCAGGCGGCTTCCGGAAGGTCGCGGTCGGCGCCGCGGCCCCGGTGACCATGGTGGCGGGCATGCCCGACGGGCGGCCGCACAGGACGAGGTGAGCGCGTTCGCCCCCTCTCGACGAGCCGGCCCATCGGGTACTCGTTCCTTCACACCGTGGTTCCGGCCTGCTCCCGCTCATCCGCGCTCCGGTTGCTTCCGGGGGACGTCCTCGGCGCGGATCGATTCCCGCCGACGCCGGCGTTCGCCCGCGAGGGCACCGACCACGGCCTGCCGCGGTGGCCGGGCGTTTCGGGCCGACGCCTGCCGGGTCCGACCGGTTCGTCGTCGATGGGGGCCATGTCGCCGTCCTGGACGGCGACATGGCCGCCCGTACCAGCCCTGCCGAACACCGGCGGAATGGACCGGACCTGCGGCGCCCGCACCGCCCAGACCGGGACGGCTGCGTCCGGCGCCGCCTCAGTGCGGCCGGCTCGCGATCGCGGCACCGGGTCGGCGTCTTTGCCGGCCCGGCGTGCCGCACCGCCGGCGAAGGAATCGCGGCCACGACCGAAGGCCCGCCGCCGAAGGTGCCGCTCACGACATCCGCGCCGACCGCGTCCTTGACGGCGGCCGGTCGGCGAACCTCCCCGGCGCCCCTTGACGAGCGCTCAGGTGAAGATCAGGCGGGACGAAAGGTCCCGGCCGTATCCCACGGGCGATGGCCGGCCGGCGGCAGGGTGGGATGCTCCCGTCCTTCATGCGGGGCCGGCACGCCCGGCCCGGTGTTCAGCTGCCCGGATGCGCGCGGGGCCGTGTGCCGCCGCTGCCCCCTTACACCTACAGTGGTTCCGTGTCGTCGGGAAACAGCGTGGTCGCGCGCAACATGCGACTTCTGAGAGAGCAGCGGGGCATGTCGCTGGCCGAACTGGCCAGGCAGGCGGGGCTGGCCAAGCAGACGCTGTCCACGATCGAGCAGGGGTCGGGAAACCCCACCGTGGACACCCTGTTCGCGATCGCGAACGCGCTCGGCGTACCGGTGACGCGGCTGGTGGCCGAACGCGAGCAGGTGATGGTCGTGCAACGCGGCGACGAGGTGGTGTGGCACGACCACGGCGGCTACGAGTCCCGCTCGCTCGACCACATCTACGGCTCCGGCGTGATCGAGAACTATCTGCTCCGCATCGCGCCGGGCTCCAGTGAGACCTCGCTCCCACACCCGGTCGGCACCTTGGAGCACCTGTACGTGATCAGCGGACGGGTGCGGGTCGGTCCGGTCGACCTTGCGATGGAGCTGTCCGCCGGCGACTTCGTCCGGTATCCGGGCGACCGGCCGCATGTATACGAGTCTTTGGATGGAGAGTGCCTGGTCCACCTGGTGGTGAGCGTGCCGCGGGTGCAGCCGGGCACAGGAGCGACCGGGGTCACCAGGACCCACGGCAACGGTGTGCGTTGATCGTTCCGGCGTGCCCGGGGATCGCGCGGCCCGGTGACGTCTCCGCCGCGCTGACACCGCCCCGCTTGCCGCAGCTCCCCCGTCGGCCATCTCCAACCAGGCCATGACCTGCATCGTCAATTAAAATGGACGGCCATCCCAACTTGACAGACAGGGTCGCGATGGACAATGCTGTCCATTGAAATAAGTATGTTGTCACTTTAAAGTGACGCCCCCCTCCGGAGACCATCATGAGCACGCCCGCACCTCGTGATGACCGTGCGGCGGTCGAGAAGGCCGTCAGTCTGCTGGCCTCCTTCGGCGACCAGACGAACGCCGGGCTGGGCGTGAGCGAACTGGCCAGACGCGCCGCGCTGAGCAAGTCGACCGCGTTCCGGCTGCTGGGAATCCTGGAACGCAACGGGGTCGTCGAGAAGGTCGGACGCAAGTACCGCCTGGGCGAGCGGCTGTACGAGCTGGGCAGCAAGGTGTACGACCCCGACCACGACCGGATCCGCGACGCGCTCACCCCGTTTCTCGCGGACCTGTACGAGCTGACCCACGAGACCGTCCATCTGGCGGCCCTGCACGGAACCGACGTGGTCTATCTGGCGAAGCTCTACGGCCACCGGCAGGTGCGGTCCCCGTCACGCATCGGCGGCCGGGTGCCCGCCTACTGCACGGCGGTGGGCAAGGTGCTGCTGGCCTACGACCATGAGGCCCTGGAGCGGGTGCTGCGGGCCGAGCTGCAGCCACTGACACCGAACACCATCACCGATCCCGACCGGCTCGCCGCAGAGATCGCCAAGGTGCGCGCCGAGGGCGTGGCGTTCGACGACGAGGAGGCGACACCCGGTCTCAGCTGCATCGCCGTCCCCGTTCTCGGACACGGCGGCAGGGCCGTGGCCGCCATGTCCGTATCCACGGCCACCGGCCGCCTCAACACCAGGGCGCAGGCTCCCACCCTGCGCCGGGTGAGCGCGGCTGCGGCCCAGCACCTCATGCGCGTCCGACGGCGGCCCGCCCCTGTGCGCGCCATCGCCGGAACCACGCTCACCGGGTGCGCCCACAGGGATGCTCGGCAGCCTGAATCGCCGGAGTACCGGGCCGTCCCGGTCACCGGTGCGCGATGAGCGGATCCCGCCCCGAGAGCATGCGGGGCCGCCCGACGCGTCGGGCGGCCCCGCATGCCGAGGCGGTCAGGGGATCACGGCGAGCGGCGGGAGGAGTCGTACCTGGATGCGGCGCCCGCCCGACCACGGACGGGCGGGGACCGTGCAGCGCGCGGGCGGTCAGGTCTCCGGGACGTGATCGAGATCGATGTCGGTCCTGGTCACCCAGTCGGGCTCGACCACCAGCAGGCTCAACTGCCGGTCGGCCAGGTCGACGTCGACGACGCGGCGGAAGCCGGCGCACTCGGCGGCGGCCACCTGATCCGCATCGCCTTCCGGTGCGGCGTACACCACCCTCCGGCACTCGGGGTCGGCCCGTTGCACGGCCTCGGCCAGCTCCCGGAGCAGCGCGGTCAGCGCTTCGTCCGCCACAGCGTCGGTGACCTGCACCTCCACGTCCCGGGCGCCCACCGGGTAGGCGTCGCGGAGGCGCCCGGCGGCACAGCGCTCCACGTGCACGCCGGCATCGACACCGCCGTCCCTCAGGCGGAGCCGCCCGGAGCAGCGTTTCCAGTCCTCCACCGCGACCTGCCATCCGCCCTCGAGATGGAGGACGGGAATCGGCGGCACCTCGGTCATGTCAGCTCCCCTCGCCGACCAGCCGGCGGATGGCGACCTTGTCCAGCTTGCCGGACGCGTTCCTCGGCACGTCCTGGACGATCTTCAGCCTTCTGGGCAGCTTGTACCTGGCCAGATGACGGGCGGCGTGCTCGCGCACGTCCTCCAGGGTGATCGTCGCCCCTTCGGCCGGCTTGACCACCGCGACGACGGTCTCGCCCCACTGCTCGTCGGGCGCTGCGACGACGGCGGCGTCGGCGACGCCCGGCATGGCGGCCAGCACCCGCTCGACCTCGGCCGGGTAGACGTTCTCACCGCCGCTGATGATCATGTCTTTGAGCCGGTCGACGATGTAGAGGTAGCCGTCCTCGTCGAGATGGCCGACGTCGCCGGAGTGGAACCAGCCGGCGTCGTCGAACGCGGCGGCGGTGGCCTCGGGGTTCTCCCAGTAGCCCGGGGTGACGTTCGGTCCGCGTACGACGATCTCCCCGGGCACGCCCGCTTCCACGGGCCGGTTGGTCGCCGGGTCGACGACCCGCACCTGTGTGTACGGCATCGGGATGCCGGCGGAGCCGAGTTTGGCGAGGGTGTGCTCGACCGGCAGATGGGTCGCGAACGGTGCGGTCTCGGTGAGCCCCCATGCCTGTTGCAGGTGGATGCCGTGCTCGGCGTACAGCTCGATCAGGGACGGCGGCACGGGTGCACCGGCGACGACGATCGTGCGCAGGCTGCTGAGATCGGCGTCGAAGACCCCGGGCACGCGGGCGAGTGCGGCCAGCATGGCGGGCACCGCGAACATGGAGTTCACCCGGTGGGCCACCAGGTCGTCCAGACACGTCTTCGGGTCGAAGGAACGCCGGACGACCACGGTGCCGCCGCGGACCAGCGTGCGCAGCGCGAAGCTGTTGAGCGCCCCGATGTGGAAGAGCGGCGCCGCCGCGTACGTCACGTCGCCGCGACGGGTGTCGAGCATGGTGTCCACGTTGACGGAGTTCCACCAAGCGTTGCCGTAGGTCAGGATGACGCCCTTGGGCAGGCCGGTGGTGCCGGAGGTGAACATCAGGATCGCCGGATCGTCGAAGCCCTTGGCCGCCACCGACGAAACCGGCGGGGCCGCGGCGATGAGGCCGGACCAGGGCTCCCAACCGTCGGCGGCCTCGGCGGCGGGCACCTGCGGGTCGTCGTCCACCAGGAGGAACCGCCTGAGCGCGGTCCCGCCGCGGACCTTGTCGACGCCGGCGCGGTGCGCCTCCTCGCACACGATCGTGCCGGCGCCGCTCTTGCGCAGGACCTGTTCCAGCTCCGGTTCGGCGAGGCGGAAGTTGACCGGCACGAAGATGGCGCCGAGCCGGAACGAGGCCAGCATCGCGACCACGAACGAGGCGCTGTTCAGCCCGAGGTAGGCGACCCGGTCACCGGCTGCGACACCGCCGCGCGACAGCACGGTCGCCAGCCGCGCCGCCTTGTCGTCAAGCTGGGCGTAGGTGAGGTCTCCGCCTTCGTAGCGGATGACGGTGACGTCGCCGTGGTGGCGGGCGTTGCGCGCGACCGCGGACGCGGGGTTGACGTCGACGTTGAGGCCGGAGTTGGCCGGGTGGGGGTGGGGCACGGTCGTCTCCTCAGAGGTGGTCGCCGCCGGCGGCGCGGGCGAACCCCCGAACGCCGATGCCGCCGTCGACCTGGATCGCGTGTCCGGTGATGGGCCCGCTCTGCTCGCGGGCGGCCAGCAGCACGTAGGGTGCGGTGAAGTCGCGCGGGTCGGTGCTGGAGTCGTGCAGCGGAATGGGCGGCGGCGGGGCGTCGGGCCGCTTCTTGGCGAAGGACGCTCCGATCGAGCGGTCCCGCATGCCCAGCGCCTCGGGGCCGCGCAGGTCGGTGTTCATTCCTCCGCAGGCGACGCCGTTCACCCGCACCTTGGGGGCGAGTTCGTAGGCGAGCTCGCGCATGAGGCCGAGGCAGGCGTGCTTGCTGGCGGTGTAGAGCGGACCGCCGCCGTTGGTGTAGAAGGACGCGTTGGACAACGTCATCACGATGCTGCCGCGCGTCTTCACCAGCTCGGGCCAGGCGGCCTCGGCCGCGAGCAGGTAGCCCTTGACGTTGATGGAGAACACCTCGTCGAAGGCGGTGTCCAGCTCCTCGGCGGACAGGCGGGTGAGCTGACGGTGGTAGTCCCACACTCCGGCGTTGGCCACAAGGGTGTCCAGCTTGCCGAAGCGCTCCACGGTCTCGGCCACGGCGGTGTGCAGCCGGCCGGAATCGCGGACGTCGCCGGTGACCGCGTGCATCCTGGACGGGTCGGCCGCGGACCGCACGACCTCCGCGAGCTGGTCGCCGTCCCGGCCGAAGACCGTGACCGCGGCGCCCTCGGCCAGGAAGCGTTCGGCGACGGCACGGCCGATGCCCGAGCCGCCCCCGGTGATGAGGGCGGCGTACCCCTCCAGCCAACCGCTCATGACCGCCCCGTCAGGAAGCCGGTGACCAATTCCTCGAACTCGCGCTGCCTCTCGAGCTGGACCCAGTGACCGCAGCGGCCGAAGACGTGCAGTTGCACGTCGCGGATCTGCCTGAGCATGAGCTGGGCGCCGTCGAGGGTGATCGTGCGGTCGTCGCGCCCCCACAGCAGCAGCGTCGGCGCCTTGATCTTGTGCAGGTCCCGCCAGAGCGGGTCCATGCCGCCGCGCTTGGCGAATGCGGCGTTGTAGCGGTGGTAGAAGGCGATGTGGCTCTCGTCGAGCGACGCCTCGTAGCGCGCGCGGACGACGTCGGCGCCGAACTTCTTGTGGTCGAAGACCATGGTGCGGATGAAGGCGGCCATCTTCTTCTCGCTCGGCCCGTCGCCGTTGAAGTAGCGGTACATCGCCTTCTGCCCCTCGGTCGGGGTGGGCCCGAACGGGAGCCAGCCGCCGCCGGGGGCCATCAGCACCAGCCGGTCGACCCGGTCCGGGCGCTGCTGGGCCATGGCGATCGCGGCGGCGCCGCCCAGGCTGTTGCCCAGCAGGTGGAAGGTGCCGATGCCGAGCGCGTCGAGCGCCTGGAAGAGGGCGTCCACCGTGATCTCGGTGATCGACCGTTCGTCCAGGTCCTGCTCGGTGGGCCGGTAGCTGCCCCCGAAGCCGGGCTGGTCGGGCAGCACGACGCGGAAGCGGCGGGACAAGGCCGGCAGGTTCTGGTGGTAGTTGCCGATGCCGGAGGCGCCCGGGCCGCCGCCGTGCAGCATCACCAGCACCGGCCCCTCGCCCACCTCGGCCACGGCGATCTCGCCGAGGGACGTGGACACCTGGTGCTGCTTGAGGTCGAGGTCGGTCACGGGGGTTCCCATCAGAAGAAGGTCGAGATGTTCTTGGCCAGCAGGATGTTCTGGTCGAGCAGGATGGTCCGGCGGGCGATCCGGAAGTTCTCGCCGGTGCGGCGCAGGATGTCGGTGCGGGTGCCGGCGAACACGTTCTCCTCTCGCTCCAGGCGGTTGCGGTAGACGAGGAACGCCGACCTGGCGAGCAGGTCGTCCTCGGTGAATCCGGGGTGCTCGGCGGGGTCCACGTGCCGGACCCGCACGTTCGTCACCAGGTGGCGGGTCCGCGAGGGCGGGTCCTCCGACCATGCCATGCCCGAGTCGAACCTGCGGATGCGCCAGGCGAGGCTCTCCTTGCTCTCGTCGAAGAAGGCGGCCTCGCCCCGCGCGGCCACGGACTGCGCCTGCTGGCGCCGCAGCCGGTTGGTGCGGGTCGGCATCCAGTAGTCGAGGTCGTCGGCGAGCAGGTCGAGCCAGTCGGCGTAGCGTCCGGCGTCGAGGAGGTCGGCCTCCTCGTAGTAGAACTGCTCGACCGCGAAGTGGGTGTCACGGTCGGCGCGCATCCCCGCACGCGACCGGGTGCCCGCGGCCGGGCTCTGCTCAGTGGCGGTGCTCACGGTGTCATTCGATCCCTTCACCAGGGCGGGGCGGTACGAGATGTGCCGTAGAGCGGCACATGATCAGCGCAGCAGTGCGCGCAGGTTCACGGAGGGGTCCTCCAGCCGCGCCGGATCGATTCGGACGCGGCGGTCGATCATCCTGCGGGCGGCCCGGACGGCGGTCGGGTCGTCGACCGCGGCGGCGGCCACGACCAGCCCGGCACGCAGGCCGAACACCGAGAACGCGGGGTCGTCGAACGAGCCGCGGATTACGACCTGGTCGGCCTCCGCCATCCGACCGACGGCCTCCACATGGCGTCCGTGCCGGTCCGTCCAGAACCACGGGGCGGTGGCCGGCGGCGCGGGCCTGCCGAGAAGGGTCGCCGCCGCTCGTGCGGCGTCCTGCTGGGCGGCCTCCCAGTGTTCGGTGCGCGGCAGCAGGAGGCCGTCCCGCCGGGTCCGCGCGGAGTCTCCCACGGCCAGCACCGCCGGATTCGAGGTCACCTGGCAGGTGTCCACGACGATGCCGCGCTCGGTCTCCAGTCCTGCCGCGACGGCGAGCGCGGTCTGCGGCACCATGCCGACGCCGAGGACGGCGGCGTCGAACACGCGCGGCTCGTGTCCGCTGGAGAAGCGGGCCGCGATGCCGGCCGCGGTCGGCTCGAACGACTCCACTCCGGCCGGCACGACCGCGATGCCCCGCGCGGCGTGCTGGCCGTGCAGCCATGCGGCCAGGTCGATGCCGACCGCGGCGGCCAGCGGAGGATTCACCGGGTCGGCCAGGACGACCTCGCAACCGAGGTCGACGGCGGTCGAGGCGACCTCGGCGCCGATCAGGCCGGCGCCGACGACCAGGAGGCGGGCTCCGGGCACCAGGACCGTGCGGAGCCGGTCGGCGTCCTCGGCCTCGCGGAGCACATGCACCCGTTCGCCGTCACTTCCCGGAATGGGCGGGCGTGCCGCACCGCCGCCGGTGGCGAGCACCACCCGGTCGGCGGGCAGCAGCCTGCCCCCTGCGAGTTCGACCGCGCCTTCCGCCGGGCGCAGGGCGGTGACGGCGGTCAGATTGACCAGCCGTACGTCCTGCTGGTCGTACCACTGCGGGGTCCGCAGGGCGATCTGCTTCAAGTCCCTGCGGCCGGCCAGGTACTCCTTCGACAGGGGCGGGCGGTCGTAGGGGAACTCGCCGGTGTCGACCAGCGTGAGATCGCCGTCGAAACCGCCCGCTCGCAGGGCAGCGACCGTGCTGACGCCGGCGATGCCGCCGCCCACGACCACCACGCGGGAGATGTCGGCATCCATGGTCACGGTGTCTCGTTCGGGAAGAGGTAGACTTCGCCGTCGCGGACCTCGACCCGGTGCGGGCAGGTGCTCCTGGTCGCGGGCAGGTTCTGGACCTCGCCGCTCTTCAGGCAGAACCTGCTGGCGTGCAGCGGGCATTCGACGTACCCGTCCTCGACCCAGCCCTCGGCGAGGGAGGCGTCCTCGTGGGTGCAGGTGTCGTCGAGCGCCCAGACGCTGCCGTCGGTGTCGCGCAGCAGGGCGATGTCGTCCGCGGTGCCGGTGACCGACTTGTCGATGACGATGCCCTCACCCTCGGGAATGTCCTCCAGCGCCGCGACGCGGATGCCGTTGCTCACTCATCCTCCTCATGCCAGGCCGGGGTGTTCATCAGTTCGCGCCAGCGCGAGTAGAACGACCGGCCGGCGGCGTCACTGTAGAGTTCGCTGGTCCGCCCCGGATAGCGGCCGTCCTCACGTTCGGTGCCGAGCCCCATCTGGTAGTTGAGCGCCACGCCGTTGGTGATGAAGCCGTGCGAGATGGCCTGCACCTCGCTCCAGTTCTCGCCGTCGTCCTGCTCGAAGATTCCGCTGGGGCCGAACGTCCGCAGGTTGTAGAGCCGCTGCGCCTCGCGGACTTCGGGCGGCATGGACTTGTCCACGATCGTCCAGGCCCAGACCTCCATCCGGTCGGGGCCCTTGGGGTGCCAGACGCGGATCGAGCCGTTGACGGGCAGGTAGGAGAAGTTGGGGAAGACGGTGGCGTGCCCGTTGGTCAAAGGCCCCTCCACGCGGGCGTCACCGAGCCGTTCGCGCAGGGCGTCGTAGTCCATCCACTTGTGGACGGTGTTGGCGTCGAAGCGGTTCTTGGGGTGGACCGGGAAGCCCGCGCCGTGGCCCTTAGGGTCGACGTACTGGCGTCCGGTGCGGTGGACGATCTCGTCCTTGGGCGGCCTGCCGGACAGGGTCATGAGCGCGGACGCGTGGCTCATGTTGACGTGGTACCAGTCGGTCGCGAACTGCTCGGCGGCCAGCTTCCAGTTGCCTTCGAGCACCCACTTGTGGACGCCGCCCACCACGACGGTGCCTTCCTCGTCGTGGTCGAGCATCGCGTCCATGTACCAGGTCATGTCCCCGAGCGCCTCGCGCAGCGGCACGGGGTCGGGGTTCCAGGTGCCGAAGATCAGGCCGCGGTAGCTGTCGACGTGGGGCACCTCGACCAGGCCCCACTCCCGCGTGTCGAAGGAGGAGGGGTAGGAGTCCCTGTTGGGGACGCTGACCAGCTTGCCCTCCAGGTCGAAGGCCCAGCCGTGGTAGGTGCAGGTGAAGTTGCGCGTCGTGCCGTGGTCGGCGCGGCAGACCCGGGCGCCCCGGTGCCTGCAGGAGTTCAGGAACGCGCGGATCCGCCGGTTCCGGTCCAGGGTGACGATGACCGGGTCCTCCCCCATGTAGGTGGTGAAGAAGTCGCCCGGCTTGTGGAACTGGTCGGCGTGCGCGAGGAACAGCCAGCTCGGCGCGAAGACCCGGCGCAGTTCCTGTTGGTAGATCTGCTGGTCGGTGAAGATCACACGATCCAGCAGCCCGCCCTCGGCATCGACGAGCCCGGACACGTCGATGTTCCGCCTCAGCTCGGCCGGGCGCCGCAACGCCCCGCGCGGCGCCCTCGTGGCCGCGTTCTGGGGTTCGATCGTCGAGGTCATGCCCCCAGGCAACAGCAGCGGGAACGCCGGATACCAACGCTTGTGCCACACAGCGGCACATCCGCTGTCAGAACACGGTGATCATCGGCGAACGTAGCGGCATGCAAGCCGCTATCGCCGTCTCCCAGAGCGCGACCGCCCCGCTCACCGGACTCGTTCTGGACGAGGCGCCCGAACCCGAAGCCGAACCCGGCTGGTCGGTCGTCCGGGTCGTTTCATCCTCGCTCAACATGCACGACCTGTGGACTCTGCGCGGTGTCGGCCATCCGGCCGAACGGCTGCCGATCATCCTCGGCTGCGACGCCGCCGGATACGACGAGGCCGGCAACGAGGTCATCGTCCACCCCGTCATCGCCGACCCGGACGCCGGCCGGGGAGACGAGACGCTCGATCCGAACCGCGCCCTGCTGTCCGAACGCCACAACGGCACGTTCGCCGAGTACGTGACCGTCCCGACCCGCAACCTGATTCCCAAGCCGTCGTGGCTGTCCTTCGACGAGGCGGCCTGCCTGCCGGTCGCCTGGACGACCGCGTACCGGATGCTGTTCACCCAGGCGAGGATCAGCCCCGGTGACCGGGTGCTCGTTCAGGGCGCAGGCGGCGGCGTCGCCTCGGCCGCGATCAAACTGGCCGTCGCCGCGGGCGCCATCGTCTACGCCACCAGCCGCAGTGAGGACAAGCGCGCCCAAGCCGTCGCCTGGGGAGCCCGCGCCGCCCTACCGACCGGTGAGCGACTGCCCGAACGCGTCGACGTCGTGATCGAAACGGTCGGCGAGGCCACCTGGTCGCACTCACTCAAATCACTGCGCCCCGGCGGCACCGTCGTCGTCGCCGGCGCGACCAGCGGGATGAACCCGCCCGCCGATCTCGGCCGCGTCTTCTATCTGCAACAGCGCATCATCGGCTCCACCGGATGCACCCGCAGCGAACTGATCGCGCTGCTCACCATGATGGACGCCACCGGCCTGCGCCCGGTGATCGACCGCACGCTGCCGCTCAGCGACATCCACAAAGGCTTCCGACTCATGCTCGACGGGCAGCTCACCGGCAAGCTCGTCATCCACCCGCCCACCCCGGCAGGAGCATCGTCATGACCGCAGCCGTCGGCCTGTCCCACTCCCCTCTCATCGGCAAGAACGACCCCGCACCCGACGTCATCGCGGCCGTCGACGCCGCCATCGACGAGGCGCGCGCCTTCGTCCGCGCCGTCGACCCCGAACTGGTCGTGCTGTACGCCCCCGATCACTACAACGGCTTCTTCTACAAGGAGATGCCGCCGTTCTGCCTGGCCACCGAGGCCGCCGCGGTCGGCGACTTCGGCTCGGCCGCCGGGCCGCTGTCGGTCGACGCCGAGGCCGCCCGCGCGATCGCCCGCGGTGTGCTGGACCGCGGCGTCGATCTGACGGTCTCGGCGCGCATGACCGTCGACCACGGGTTCGCGCAACCGCTGGAGGTGCTGTTCGGCGGGATCGACAAGATCCCCGTGGTGCCCGTCTTCGTCAACGGGGTCGCCACCCCCCTGGGGCCGGTCAGCCGCATCCGGGCCCTCGGCACCGCGGTCGGCGAGGCCGCCGCCGAACTGGACCGGCGGGTGCTGTTCATCGGCTCCGGCGGGCTCTCCCACGACCCGCCCGTCCCGGTACTCGACGGCGCCCCTCCCCGCGTCGCCGACGCGCTCATCGAGGGGCACCCGCCCACCCCCGAGCAGCGGGCCAGGGGCGAACAGCGGGTGATCCAGGCCGGCCGGGACTACGCGGCGGGCGCCACCACGATGATCCCCATCAACCCCTCCTGGGACAACCTGGTCCTGGACACGCTGGAAAGCGGCCGGCTGGCGGAGGTGGACGGCTGGACCGTGGAGTGGATGGGCGCCGAGGGCGGCGGCTCGGCGCACGAGGTGCGCACCTGGATCGCCGCGTTCGCCTCCCTCGCCGCGACCGGCGAATACCGGATGACCTCCCGCTTCTACCGGGCGATCCCCGAGTGGATCGCGGGCTTCGCCGTGACCACCGCCGAGGCGGTGCGCGAAGGAGGCCGGTGATGGTCGGCGCCCGCGAACGCCTCGTCGTCGAGGCCGCGGAACGGCTGTGGACCGCGGCCCTGACACGGCGGCCCTGCGCACCGGTACGCGATCTGCTGGGTGAGACCGACATCGGGCTGGCCTACGCGGTGCAGCGGCGGCTCGCCGAGGACCGGCTGTCGGCCGGGGCCGCCGTGGTGGGCCGAAAGATCGGGCTGACCTCGCCCGCCGTCCAGCGGCAGCTCGGGGTCGGCCAGCCCGACTTCGGCGTGCTGTTCGACGACATGGACGCCTCCGCGCTGCCCGAGGTGCCCGCCGACCGGCTGCTGCAGCCCAAGGCCGAGGCCGAGATCGCCTTCGTGCTGCGGGACGACCTGGACACCGGCGCCCTGAACCCGGCGGCCGTCCGCGCCGCGGTCGACTACGCGGTGCCCGCGTTGGAGATCGTGGACAGCCGGATCGCCGGATGGGACATCACCATCACCGACACGGTGGCCGACAACGCCTCCAGCGGCCTGTTCGTCCTGGGCGAGAACCGGGTGCCGCTCAGCGACTTCGAGCCGGCCGAGGTGACCATGCGGATGTACACCGACGGCAAGCTGGCCTCCGCCGGAGACGGAGCCGCCTGCCTGGGAGATCCGCTCAACGCCCTGCTGTGGCTGGCGCGCACCGCCCGCGACTTCGGCCAGCCGCTGCGCGCCGGGCAGGTCGTCCTGTCCGGCGCGCTCGGCCCCATGGTCACCGTCGCTCCCGGCACCGCCGTGCACGCCGAGATCTCCGTGCTCGGCTCGGTGAGCACCGCCTTCGCCCCCGACAAGGACGAGTGATGGACAAGACCGGCGCAGGCGATCGAGCAGGGTCGGCGGCGCGGGACACGGCAAGGCGATCATCATCCTCACCCCCGCCGAGCCGCCGCTCATCATGCGCGACACCGTCCTGTGCCTGATCGGACGCCGGCCAGGCCGCGGGCGGCCAGCCCGTGCAGGAAGGCAAGCCTTCCGGCGCCGTCCTCGGCCGAGGCCACCTCGCCCCCCGGGACCTCGCGGTGCCCGTCGGCGTTGACACCGCTGGCCACGAGCACCGGCGTCCCGCGGCGCACGATCCTGACCCGCGTGCGGCGAGCGCTCTTCCCTTCGCCTCCTCCCGGACCTCCGGCGCCGTCCGGCGGAATCCTCCCTCAAGGCCGCCTTCTTCTCAACGTCATTCGAGGCCAGGGAACTCAAAAGCTTTGCACGGGTTCCACTCGCTGATTTCCGCGGCTCGGCCTACACCATAATCCGGGTGAATGGCTGGACATACGCAACAACTATTTCCCTTCGACGGCACCTCTGCTCGATGCTGGGCGTATGACGGCTGAATGTCGTCGGTGTTGCGGAGGGGTGAATCGCACTTGCCGTTCACGGATGTGTCTTCGATCGATCACGCGGGTGCTTGGGCGCTGGGCCGTCTGCAGGAGGCGGGGCGTGTGTTCCCCGCTCTCGTCGCTCACGACCGCGTGCTGGACCTGTCGGCCCGTGAGGAGGTCGGACGCCCCCGCGGGACGCTCGAACTGCTCGACCGTTGGAATGAGGTCCTGCCCGCCTTGGACGCGCTCGCCACGAGCGCGAGCCGTTCGGACTGGCGGGCGCTCGCCGGTCTCCGCGTGCATAGCCCGGTGGAGCCGCGGCAGATCTTCCAGGCGGGGGCGAACTACCGGACGCACGTCATCGACATCGCCGCCGCGCATCATGACGGTTCCGATGGCCGTACCGTCGATCAGGTGCGGGCGGACGCCGCCGCGCAGATGGACGACCGGCTGGAATGCCCGCCGTACGTCTTCACCGGAATGCCCAGCGCGATCTGCGGACCGTACGACGAGGTCGTCCTGCCCTACGACGGGGAGAAGCCGGACTGGGAACTGGAGCTGGCGGCGGTGATCGGGCGGCCGGCACGCCGGGTCTCCCCTGATCAGGCCCTGGACGCCGTGGCCGGCTGGGTGATCGTCAACGACCTCACCCTGCGCGAGCGGATCTTCCGCCGGGACGTTCCGGAGCTGGGCGCCGACTGGCTGGCCGCGAAGAACTCGCCGACATTCCTGCCGGCCGGGCCGGTGCTGGTGCCGCGCCGGGAGATTCCCGACCCCTCGGACCTGCGGATCACGCTGCGGCTCAACGGCGAGGTCATGCAGGACGAGTCGACCAAGGACATGATCTTCGATGTGGCGCGGATCGTCGCGCACTGCTCGACGGTCGCCGCGCTGATGCCCGGCGATCTGGTGCTCACCGGAAGCCCGGCCGGCAACGGCATGGCGCACGGCCGGCTGCTGCGGCCCGGTGACGTCATGGATTCGACGATCACGGCCCTCGGCGCCCAGCGCAACGCTTGCGTGGCCGAGCGATGAGCGCCGCCGTCCGCACCGTCGACGTCCATGCGCATGTCGCAGTCCCGGCGGTCGATGCGCTGATCGAGAAGGAGCCGGGGCTGGCGCGGCAGCGGCAGGTCGACGCGGCGTCGCTCGGGCCGGAGTCGACGGCCTACAACATGCGGCACATCGCCGAGCTCGCGCCGAAGCTGACCGACTTGGATCTTCGGCTGGCCGCGATGGACCGGGCGCGGGTGGACGTGCAGGTCGTCACCGCGACGCCCCTGCCGCACGCCTGGGCCGACGTGGAGCTGGCCGGCCGGATCGTGGCGGCGAGCAACGAGGGCGTGGCGGGGTTCTGCGCCCGGGAACCCTCTCGCCTGGTGCCCGTGGGCACCGTCGCGTTGCAGCACCCGGGCCTGGCGGTCGAGCAGCTGGAGACGGCGGTCAGGGAAATGGGCATGCGCGGTGTGCAGATCTCCACCGCCGCCGGCCCGGGCATGGAGTTGGACGATCCCGCCCTGGCCGACTTCTGGGCCGCCGCCGAGGAACTCGACGCCGCCGTGCTCATCCATCCCTGGGGCTGCACCCTCGGCGAGCGGCTGAACGCCTACTACCTGTTCAACAGCGTCGGGAACCCCACCGAGACGGCGCTGGCCCTGTCCAGGATCGTTTTCTCCGGGCTGCTGGAGAGGCATCCGGGGTTGCGCATCTGGTCCGCTCACGGCGGTGGCTACCTGGCCGGTTACATGGTGCGGGCCGACCACGCGTGGGAGATGCGAGGCGACGCCCGCACCACACGGCAGCGACCCAGCGCCCTGTTGCGCCGCACGTTCGTCGACTCTCTGGTCTACACGCCCGAGCAGTTGCGCCACCTCGTCGCCTCGATGGGGGCCGGGCAGGTGACGCTCGGCAGCGACCACCCCTTCGACATGGGCGTCGAGGACCCGGTCGACCGGCTTCTGGCGGCCGGCTTCGACCAGGCCACCACCGACGCCATCCGCGGCGGCAACGCCGTCCGCCTGCTCGGCGACATGCCGGAACCGATTGGAACCCGTTCATGAGCGATCGTTTGATCACCCATCTGCGGCACGTCGATCTCGCCGTGCCCGACTACACCGTCCAGCGCGAGTTCTACACCACGCTCTGGGGTCTCACCCCGGTCGCCGAGGACACGGACATCGTGTTCCTCGCGGCCGAGGGGTCGCCGGAGCAGTACATCGTCCGGCTGCGCAAAGACGCCGACAAGCGGCTGGACCTGATCGCCTACGGCGCCGCGACGCGCGAGGACGTCGACGCGCTCGCCCGGCGCCTCGGCGACGCCGGCGTCCGGCTGATCAGCGAGCCCGACGAGCTGCGGACCCCCGGCGGCGGCTACGGCTTCCGGTTCTTCGACGTCGACGGGCGCACCATCGAGGTGTCCGCCGAGGTCCGGGACCGCGCGCACCGCAAGATCGAGGAGCGCGAGTCGATCCCGGTCCGGTTGTCGCACGTCGTCGTCAACTCCCCGGACATCGCCCGGACCCAGGCCTTCTACGAGCGGCATCTCGGCTTCGCGCTGACGGACTCGCTGACGCATCCGCACATGGGCGACCTGATGAAGTTCATGCGGTGCAATCCGCAGCACCACAGCCTGGCGATCGCTCAGGGCCCGCACACCTCTCTGCATCACGTGTCGTTCGAGATGCGCGGGCTGGACGAGTACATGCGCGGCACCGGACGGCTGCTGCGCGCGGGCGTCCGCAAGATCTGGGGGCCGGGCCGTCACATGGCCGGGAACAACACTTTCAGCTACTTCCTCGACCCGCACGGCAACACCGTCGAGTACACGACCGAGCTGGAGATGCTGGACGAGGACGCCTGGCACCCGAGCGTCTACGACGTGTCCCAGCCGGAGAACCAGGACCAGTGGGGCACCGCCAACCCGTTCGGCGAACTGGTGGCCAAGGAGAGCTTCAACGACGTCGACCGCGGCATCTTCGTCGCCCCTCCGGTCTGATGCGCGGCTACGACGCCACCGCCGAGTTCGGCACCGACGCCGAAGCGGCGATCGCAGCGGCGGCGAAGCGGTACAGCAACTGGAACCGCTGGGGCCCTGACGACGGCATCGGCACCGTCAACTTCATCGACGCGGGCAAGCGCGCCGAGGCGGCCCGGCTGGTCCGTCGCGGCGAGTCGTTCAGCCTGTCGCTGCCGTTCGATGAGAACGGCCCGCAGAACGGCTGGCGGCGCCGGGTCAACCCGGTGCACACGATGATGTCCACCGGACAGGACACCGCGGAGCAACTGGGTCTGCCCCATGGTCTGACGGCGGCCGACGACGCCGTCTTCATGCCGCTGCAATGCAGCACCCAGTGGGACGGTCTCGGGCACGTCTTCGACCACGGCATCGCCTGGAACGGGCGCAACGGCGCCGAGGTCGTGACCAGCGAGGGCGACTTCGCCACAGGCATCGAGAGGATCGCCGCACCGGTGATCGGGCGGGGCGTCCTGCTCGACGTCGGACGCGTTCTGGGCGAGGACGGTGAGCTGCCCGACGGGTTCCCGATCACCAGTGCCGACCTGGCGGAGGTGATCCGGCGGCAGGGGGAGACGTCGCAGGTGGGGCGCGGTGACATCGTGCTGGTGCGGACGGGTCAGCTGTCGCGGGTCCGGCGCGGCGACGGATGGGCCGGGTACGCGGGCGGCCCGGCGCCGGGCCTGTCGTTCGAAACGGCGGGCTGGCTGCACGACACCCAGATCGCGGCGATCGCCACCGACACCTGGGGCTTCGAGGTGCGGCCCATCGAGTTCCCGGACTCGTTCCAGCCGCTCCACCAGGTGGCCCTGCCCCATATCGGCCTGCTGGTCGGTGAGATGTGGGACCTGGACATGCTGGCCGCCGACTGCGCCGCCGACGGCGTCTACGAGTTCTTCCTCGCCGCGCAGCCGCTGCCGTTCACCCGCGCGGTCGGCTCGCCGGTCAACCCTGTCGCGGTGAAGTGAGGAGACCGCTATGCGACTGACCACCCTGCTGACCGGCGAAGGAGCCCAGGTCGGCGTGCTGGACGGCGACGTCGTCCGGCTGCTCGCCCCCGGCACGACACTGCTGGACGTCATCCAGGGCGGGAATGAGGCGCTGGAAGACGTGGCGCGCCGCGCCCGCACCGGCGACGCCGTCCCGATCGAAGAGGCGTCCTTCGGGCCGCTGCTGCAGCCGCCGAGCGTGCGGGACTTCCTCACATACGAAAGGCACATCGACGCCCTGGCGGGCGGGGTGCCCGAGGAGTGGTACGAAGAGCCGCTGTTCTATTTCTCCAATCCCGCCGCCATCGTCGCGCCCTACGCAACCGTCGCCATTCCGCCCGGGGCCCGTCAGCTCGATTACGAGCTGGAGGTGGCCGCGGTCATCGGCCGCGCCGGCTGTGACCTGTCCCCGGACAACGCCGCCGGCCACATCCTCGGCTACACGATCATGAACGACTGGTCCGCGCGCGACCTGCAGGAACGGGAGTTCAAGCAGCCGATGGGGCCGTCGAAGTCGAAGGACTCGGCGACCACCCTCGGCCCCTGGCTCGTCACCGCCGACGAGCTGGCCGATCGGATCGAGGACGGACGGCTCGCGCTGCGGACGCAGGTGCGCCTCAACGGGGTCCGTACCGGCGGCGACACCACGGCCAACATGTCGTGGTCGTTCGCCGATCTGGTGGCCTATGCCTCGCGGGGCACCGTCGTCCGGCCCGGTGACGTCCTCGGCTCGGGGACCTGCGGTACCGGTTGCATCGCCGAACTCAAGCGCACCCGGGGCGACGCCGCGCCGGCCTGGCTGTCGCCGGGCGACGTCGTCCGCATCGATGTCGAAGAACTCGGGCACGTCGAGAACCGGATCGTCGCCGGCCGTGCGCCCGTCCCCATCCCGCCGGCCCGGCGCCGCATCACCCAGGGAGCATCGTCGTGATCGTTGATCGTGTCCTCGTGCAGGGCGGCGGCATCGGCGGGCTCGTCGCCGCCACCGCCCTCGCCCGGCGCGGCGTCGAGGTCGACGTCGTCGAACGCCGCCTTGCCGGATCGGTGCTCGGCGTCGGGCTCAACCAGCCGTCCAACGCCCTGCGGGCGATGGAGGAGATCGGCGTCCTGGACGACTGCCTCGCCGCCGGCTACCAGTGGGACGACCTGCGCATGATCAGCGCGGACGGGACGGTGCTGGCCGAGATCCCACCTCCCCCGGCCCCTGGCCTGCCCGCGCGCAACAACGGGATCCAGCGGCGCGAACTGTGCCGGGTCCTGCTGGACGCGGCCGCGAAGGCGGGCGCTCGGCTGTATCACGACGCGACCACCGCGGCCCTCCGGGATGACGACGACGGAGTCGAGGTCACCTTCACCGGCCGCGATACGCCCGCGCCGGGCCGCTACGACCTCGTCGCCGGTTTCGACGGCATCCGCTCCGCCGCCCGCCGGTACCTGTTCGGGGACCGGTACGAACCTCGGCTCACCGGTTTTTCGGTCTGGCGCATCAGCCTGCCCCGCCCTCCGGAACTTGACGGGGTCGTCTACGCCTTCGCCGGGAACGTCAAGGCCACGCTGATACCGCTCAGTGCGGATGACAGCTACATCGCGCTGGTCGCGCCCGAGGAATCCGTCCAGCAAAAAACGACTCCCTCGCGCATCGCCGCGCAGATGCGCGCCATGCTGCAGGAGTTCGGCGGCTGGATCGGCGGGCTCGCCAAGCACATCTCGCAGGAGAACTCGGCCGCGCACGGGCCCATCGAGCAGGTCACCTTGGACGAGCCGTGGTATCGCGGCCGCGTCCTCATCGGCGGCGACGCCGCGCACGCGACCAGCCCGCATATGGCGCAGGGGGCGGCGATGGCCGCGGAGGACGCCGTCGTCCTGGCCCAGGAGCTGGAACGCGCCACGTCCGTGGCCGAGGCCCTCGACGCCTGGTGGAAGCGCCGCATCCCGCGGGCCGGGCTCGTCCAGGACTACTCCGCCGAGCTCATGCGGCAAGAGCAGGGCAAGGCGTCTTCCGGGAGACCTGAAGCTGCTGGAACTTCCGATCCCGGCCGCGCACGCTCGCCTTGCCCGGCCGTACTGAATCGCGCCGGACCCGGCGTCCACCCGAGGATGATCGACGAGGATGATTGACGTGGGCGGCCGGCGGCCCGCCGGCCGCCCACGCATGACTCGTAAGGACCCACGGTGCACCTGCCCAGCCTCGATCTGAACCTCATCGTGGTCCTGCACGCCCTGCTCGAAGAGCGCAACGTGACCCGGGCCGGCGAGCGGCTCGGCATGAGCCAGCCGGGGACGAGCGCGGCGCTCGGCCGGCTGCGGCGGCACTTCAACGACCCGCTGCTGCAACGGGAAGGCGGCCAGTACGTCCTGACACCGCTGGCGCAGGGGCTCTACGACCAGCTCGGGCGGATGCTGGACGATCTGCAGCGGCTGCTGGACGCCCAGCCGCGGTTCGACGCCGCCGCGGCCGAGCGCCGGTTCGTGGTCCAGTGCTCCGACGCCGTGCTCAGCGTGCTCGGGCCACGGCTGGTCGCCGCCGTCGCCCGGGCGGCCCCGGGGGTCAGCCTGGACTTCCGGGGCATTGACCAGGCCGTGGTGAACGACCCGCTCACCACGCTGCGCGACATCGACGTCCTCATCGCTCCGCGTGGCCTGTTCTCCGTGCCGGAGGCGTTGAGCGCCGAACTCTACAGCGACCGCTGGATCTGCGTGACCTGGCGCGGCAACCACTCGGTCGCCGACCGCCTCACCCGCGAGGACGCCGCACGCGCACGATGGGTGATGCCGTTCCGGCAACCGCTCATGGCGTCGCCCGCCGACGCCGGCCTGGCGGCCCTCGGCATCGACCGGCACTGCGCCGTCCGGGTCGAGAACTTCGCCGTCTTGGGGCGGCTGGTGGTGGGCACCGACCTGCTCGTCCTGTGCCACGAGCGGTTGATCCGCCGGCACCCCGACCACCAGCTGCGCGACCTGGACCTCCCTTCCGCGCTCCCGCCGTTCACCGAGACCGCGTGGTGGCATCCCGTCCGCCAATTGGACCCCGGCCACCGCTGGTTCATCGACCTGCTCATCGAGCAAGGCCGCGCACTGCAAGGCGAGCCGGACGGCTCCAGCGGCCGGGCAGAGCCGTGAAAGGGCCGGGGCCGCCTCGTCGCGGCCCCGGCCTCGATCACGTCGTCGTCAGGACGGGTCCTCGAACCGCCAGGTGCGGCCGTCGAACCGCTGGACGCGGTAGCTGCGGACGAGCCTGCCGTCCGAGCCGCCGTTCAGCGACATCCCGGGCAGCAGCGCGGGATCGACGGCACCGTGCAGTCCGTCCCAGCCTTCGAGGAAGCCCTTCCCGTCGAGAGAGGGAGCCCCGCGCAGCGCGGCGACGACGGCGGCGGCCGCGCCGTAGCCGTTGAGCGCGAGGAGCTTGCCGCTGTCGGCGGCGTGCCCGTACTCGGCCATGTCCTTCTTGAACTGGCGGACGGCCGGGTCGGCCGCCCAGCGCGGGTCGGACGGGTCCTTGGCCCACTGCGTCGTGAAGACGCCCTTGGCCGCCGGCCCGGCGGGCGTAAGGGTGCTGGTGTAGTCGCTCTGCGCGCTGTAAAGCATGATCTTCGGGTGGTAGCCGACCTGGTCCATCAGCCGCAGCACCGCGCTTTGCGCCGCGCCGCCGACCGACAGGAACAGCACGTCGACGCCCGCGCCGCGCAGCTCGTTCACCTGCGGGCCGAGGTCGACGACGCTCGGCGCGACCTTGATCGTCTTGGTGAGCGTCAGACCCGCCGCGCGCAGCCCGCTCGCCTGGCTGGCAGTGAGGTCGTTGTTGAGACCGAGCAGCCCGGCCTTCGCTCCGGGGAACCGGTTCTTCAGGAACGAGCCGGCGACCCTTCCCTCGACGGCGATGTCCGGCCACCAGGCACGGGCGTAAGGGGAAGCTCCGGACGTCGCTGAACGGGGTCTGCCCGGCCAAGGCGATCAGCGGGACCTTGCGTTGGCCGAGGTAGGGGCGAGTGGAGATCGCCGCGCCGCCGAACGACAGCACGAGCGTCGCGTGTTCCTGTTCGACGAGCCGGCGCATGTTGGCGGTCAGCCGCGAGGTGTCGTAGGCGTCGTCGAGGACCTTGAACTCGATCTTGCGTCCGTTGACGCCGCCCTCGGCGTTGACGCGTGCGAAGTAGGCCTGCGCCCCGGAGCCGACGACGCCGGTGGCGGCCAAGGGCCCGGACAGGGCGAGGCTGGCGCCGATCACGATGTCGCCGCGCCCCCGGCCTGCGCGTTCCAGCGGAAGGTGCAGCCGCTGAGCGCGGTCGCGGCGGCGCAGAGCAGGGCGACCGGACGCAGCAGGGATGTCCGAAGCCGTCGCGGGTGCCTCATGCGGGCCTCCCTTCGGTTCGGCGCGCGCCCAGGCGGGCCAGGCCCGTGCGTACGAGATGGACGATGCCGCGGGGCGCGAAGTACAGGAAGCCGGTGGTAGCGGCGGTCAACGGCCTCGCCGTCGGCGCCGGGATGGGGCT
Source organism: Actinomadura sp. NBRC 104425 (assembly GCF_030269545.1). GTDB lineage: Bacteria > Actinomycetota > Actinomycetes > Streptosporangiales > Streptosporangiaceae > Spirillospora > Spirillospora keratinilytica. The sequence continues at coordinate 290,030 of NZ_BSTN01000005.1, forward strand.
CGCCCTGGTCTGCGACCTGGTCCTCGCGGCCGAAGAAGCCCGCTTCACCTGCGCCTTCGGCAACGTGGGCCTCGTCCCCGACACCGGCCTGTCCAGCGTGCTGGTCCGCACGCTCGGCCACGCCCGCGCCTACGAGCTCGCCACCTCCGGACGTCCTCTGGACGCACGGGAGGCTCTCGACCTCGGTCTGATCAACGCGGTCGTCCCCGCCGGTGATCTCGCCGCCGAGGCCCAGGCCCGCGCCGATGCCCTGGCCGACGGACCCGCGACAGCGTTCGCGCTGACCAAGCGCGTCTTCCGCCTGGCCGCCCACTCCCCCGTCGCCGACGTCATCGCAGCCGAAGCCGACGCCCAAGGCACCGCGGCCCGCAGCCCCGAACACGCCGAAGGGGTGGCCGCCTTCACCGACAAGCGCCGACCGCGATTTACTGAGGCTCACTGATCACCTGGAGGAACCCATGGTCGTCGAGCACGCCGAGCTCAGCATCGTCCCCGGACGCGAAAAGGAGTTCGAGGAGGCCTTCACGCGCGGCCACCGCGCCATCGCCCAGGCCGCCGGCTACCGGTGGGCCCGGCTCGTCCGCCAGATCGAAAACCCCGGCACCTACCTTCTTCTCGTCGGCTGGGAGACGCTCGAGTCCCACACCGTCGACTTCAGGCAATCACCGCTGTTCCGGGAATGGCGCGGCGCCGTGGGCGAGTTCTTCGCGTCCGCTCCCGTCGTCACCCACTACGAGGCGGAACCCGACCTCGATCACTTCAACTGAAGCCGCCGGCGAGTCTCCGGACTCGCCGGCGGCGTCACCGGCTCATTCCAAAGAGGCGGACGCCAGGACCGCGCGGCGGGACAGGAGCAGCAGTACGGTGGCGACCACACCTGTCGCCGCAGCGAGCAGGCCGACCGACGCCGCCAGCGTGCCGACTGCGGCTTCGCCGGCGAGTAGGAGCAGCGGGCAGGCGAACTCGCCCGTGAAGAACGCCGCCATCCACAGGCCCGTCCCACGGCCCCGGTCGGCGGCGGCACCGGTGTCACCGAAGGCGTCCTGCATCTTCGGCAGGACAGGCGCGATGAGCACTGCGCCCAGAATCGGCAGGCAACTACCCGCCATCAGCAACACCACACGCAGGCGGTTCGCCGCCCCCGAGGGCGGCGAACCGTCGGTCGGTCCGTCTTCGGAGTTCGCGGCAGGCGGCGCGGACACGGATTCGGGCATGGGGACACTCCACGTCGCAGCAAGGGAAGGCACGGGGGTGGGAAACGCCGCGAAGGGCGCGCGTCGAAACCTCGTCGCACCTGGGGTGGATTCACCGTGAAACGGTGTTTTGAGCTGCCATGACTATGCCTCACTCGTGCTCATGCACCGCGACCACATATCTCACGACGCCTGAAGAGGCCGTCCGCACCTGCTACAACACCATTTTCTCGACCCTGGTGATCCGCGTCGCCTACGGCCCCGGATTCGCTGCCCCCGCGACCGACGACGCCACCTTCATCGATCAACTGGCGGACGTCGCAACACGATTCCTCTTGACAGCCGCGCCGGCAAAGCTCCGATCCCCACCGATTCCTTACGTATACCTCTCCGTCTCGCTTGCCGAACCCGCAGCATCGGGCGGTACTGACACGTCCCGGCCTTGTCGGGGCCGCTTGCCCCCCGACCCGGCACCTCCCGGACCAGACTGCCCCCGGCTTCACCGCCCTGCTGCGACAGGACGGCGGCGAAGGTCTCCCACCCCCACTCGATCAATCAGCGCCTCACGGCACACCTTCCACGCATGCCACCGGTCGACGCCCGCATATCTGCCTCGGCGTGGCCCTCGGGAGCGTGGTCCGCGAACCCGAACAGGCCCACGTAGCACCACGGAGAGGTCACCGCGGCGTGCAGCACCTGCCCCGCCAGACCCGTTGCTGCGCCCGCCTTCGGCGGCGCTCGACGATCTTTCTTTCCGGCCTCGGCGGGTACCCCCGCGCCCCGCCGTCACCCACGCTGACCAGGGACTTCGCTGCCCGCGCACCCCTGCCGAGCGCAGCCCTCCACCCTCGTCCGCCCGGCCGATCTCCGTTCCGATGCGCGAACAACCCCCAAGATGCGCTAGTCTTTCCGTCGTCGGGAACGCCGCAAGGCCGAACCGCCGGGGCGATTAGCTCAGCGGGAGAGCGCTTCGTTCACACCGAAGAGGTCACTGGTTCGAACCCAGTATCGCCCACATAGGTCAGGGCCTCAGTTCGATCTTCGAGCTGGGGCCTTGAGTGTAACCGGGTGACTACGGCTCCCGCTCGGCGAGGAAGACCTGATCCATCACGGTGGCGCCGTCATCGATGACGGGTCGGATCTGATGACGGTTGACGAGCTCGGTCACCCCGGTGCCGCTGCGCCCGCAGAGGCGCGCGATCCTCTCCGGCGGGACGCCGTAGTCGGACAGCGGCGATACGAAGCTGTGCCGCAGCTCGCACGGTGTCCAGTCCTTGGGGTCGAGTCCGGCCGCCTTGACGATCCGCCGGAACGCACGGCGGACATTGGCCGCGTCAAGCTCTGTGCCGGTCTGGGAGGCGAACACCAGGCCCGGGTCGTGCCATGTGCTCGCCGCGGCGCGGGCTGCTTCCTGGCGTTCGCGCTGGCTGCGTAGGGCCGCGGGCGGTTAGACGGAGCCAGAAACCGCGTCCGGCCCGGACGACGCGGATCCGGTGCCGGACAACACGAGCCCGTCGACGGCCAACGCCCGATGGCCGGGCGGAGACAAACACCGCACGACGCGGGCCGGACGACGCCGAAGCGGCGCCAGACCACATGGGTCCGTCGGGGTCAGGGGTTCGCTCGTCAGGCGGAGCTGGAACCCGTACGCGGGAAGGCCGGACGACTTGGGGACGACGCGGGCCTGTCAGCGATCAGCGGTCGATGGCCAGACGGAGGCAGACAAGGCACGACGGGGGCCGGACGCGCGGATGTGGCGGCGGACGACCGGGCCTGACGGCGGTCTGCGGTCGATGGTCAGGCGGAGGGAGAGGCCGCACGCGGGGCCCGGACGGCGGCGGGTCTGGCGGCGGCCGGCGGTCGGGCAGGGGTGGAGGGTGCATGCGTGGGGGTGGGCAGCATGGGCGCGACTGAAACGGCGCGGGGTTCGAGGGGGAGGGAGGGGCGCTGCGCGTTGAGGAAGGCGCAGCGGCGCAGGGAGTGGTGGCGGGTTAGGCGGTGCCGCCAAGGGATAGGGGGTTAGCGGGGTCGGGGGACGCTGCGGAGTTACTTCCAGGGGGTCAGGTCATTGACGTTCCAAGGAAGGTTGAAGCCGTAGACCGTCAGGTAGGCGATGACGGCCGCGCCGGCGAGAACGCCGCAGATGACTGCGAGGATGGTGTTGCGGCGTTTGGTGCGCGGGTCAAGGGCTTTCTCTTTGGCGCGTTCGGCGGCCTGGCGGGCGTGGTGCAGGGCGCGCTGGGCCCAGGCGAACTCCGTGGCCAGAATGGCCAGGCCGACGACGATGCCCAGGATGCCCGGTCCGGGGGTGATCATCATCACCAGGCCCCCGAGGAGGACCGTCGCCCCGACGGTGAAGACCCCGATGCGCCAGGTGGTGTGGAGCAGCGGGTTGCGGCGGATGAACGCCCGGAACCGCGCGAAGCGCCCCGGCTTCTCCGCCACTCCCTCTACCGGCGAGGGCGGGACGTCCTTTTCTTGATTAATTGCCATCTTATTACCCTAGGACACGGTGGCGGTCGTCTCGGCCCGCAGATCCGATTTCGGCGTTCATTAAGGCCCCCTCCATGGTCGCAGATCCGCCGACGGCACCGTCCGAGCACCGCCCCCAGGGCGTCGTGATCCACTTTGCCCAGGTCAGAGGCTTGGTCACGGAGCGTGAGGTGGGTCACAACCGGCCACGGGAACGGAATGTTCCCCTACGCTCGCCCAGTTACGCGTCATAGATCGCGGGGATGTCCGTTGGTGGAGTGAACTCCGACCGGGAACGCCCGCGTGCGAGCGGGACCGACGTCCGAAGGAATGGCCATGAACAGCAGTACCACCGTCTCGGCCGAGCTGGGCCTCCGACTCGTCGTCCCCGACCGCACGACCGTGCCCCTGCTGGCCGGGCTGGAGTACGCGGCCGACGACCCGTACGCCATCCGCATGGCCTTCCACGTCGGCGACGGCGAACCGGTGGAATGGATTTTCGCACGGGAGCTGCTGACGGTGGGCATCGTACGGCGGGCGGGCGACGGCGACGTGGAGGTGTGGCCGGCCGGGCCGGACGAGGACGACGGCACACTGAACCTGGCGCTGTCCTCGCCGTTCGGGAACGCCCGGTTCTTGGTTCCCCTGTCCCCCTTGGCCGATTTCCTGCACCGCACCTACAAGGTGGTCCCGGCGGGGCGGGAGCCGGAGTTCATCGACATCGACGCCGAGCTGGAGAACCTGCTGTGGTCGTCGTGACGGTCACTGGCTGAGCCGGGCGATGTGCCGCATCTTGTTCATGGCGTCCAGCGCCGCCACCTTGTAGGACTCGGCCAGCGTCGGATAGTTGAACACCGCGTTGACCAGGTAGTCCACGGTTCCCCCGCAGCCCATGACGGTCTGCCCGATGTGCACCAGCTCGGTGGCCCCCGTCCCGAAGACGTGCACCCCCAGCAGCGACCGGTCCTCGGGCGAGACCAGGAGCTTGAGCATCCCGTGGGAGTCGCCGATGATCTGGCCGCGGGCCAGTTCCCGGTAGCGGGCGACGCCCACCTCGAACGGCACCTTGGCCTCGGTCAGCTGGTCCTCGGTGCGGCCGACGAAGCTGATCTCCGGGACGGTGTAGATCCCGATGGGCTGCAGCTCGTCCAGCCCGGACACCGGCTCCCCGCAGGCGTGGTGCGCGGCCAGCCGGCCCTGTTCCATGGAGGTGGCGGCCAGCGAGGGGAATCCGATCACGTCGCCGACGGCGTAGATGTGCGGGACCTCGGTGCGGTAGTCGCCGTCCACCGCGATGCGGCCGCGCGCGTCGGCGGCCAGCCCGGCGGCCTCCAGGTCGAGGTCGTCGGTCATGCCGTGCCGGCCCGCCGAGTACATCACGGTGTCGGCGGGGATGCGCTTGCCGCTCTCCAGGACGGTGATCGCGCCGTCCCGGCGGCGTTCCACCGAGGCGACGGTCTCGCGGAACCGGAACGTCACGGCCAGGTCGCGCAGGTGGTACTTGAGCGCCTCGACGATCTCCAAGTCGCAGAACTCCAGCATCCGCTCGCGCCGCTCCACCACGGTGACCTTGGTGCCGAGCGCGGCGAACATCGAGGCGTACTCGATGCCGATCACCCCGGCGCCGACCACGACCATGGTCTCGGGGATGCGCTCCAGGCGGAGGATGCCGTCGGAGTCGATCACGGTGCGGTCGTCGAACTCGACGCTGTCGGGGCGGGCGGGACGGGTGCCCGTGGCGATGACGATCCGGTCGGCGGTCACCTTGTGCTCGCGGCCGTCGCCGTCGCTCACCCCGACGGTGTGGGGATCGAGGAAGCGGCCGGTGCCGGTCAGGACCGTGACGTGGTTGCGCGCCAGCTGGCTGCGGATCACGTCCACCTCGCGGCCGATGACGTGCTGGGTCCGCATGCCCAGGTCGGCGACCGTGATGTCCTCCTTGACCCGGTAGCTCTGCCCGTACAGTTCGCGCTGGTTGAGCCCGGTGAGGTAGAGGACCGCTTCGCGGAGGGTCTTGGACGGGATCGTCCCGGTGTTGATGCACACGCCGCCGAGCATGGTGCGCCGGTCGACGATCGCCACCCGCCGGCCCAGCTTGGCCGCGGCGATCGCGGCGCGCTGTCCTCCGGGGCCCGAGCCGAGCACCAGCAGATCGAAATCGCTCACGGCCCCAGTGTGGCGGGCCGCCGGGCGTCTCATAAGCCCTTTGCCGGGACGTTTCCGATCGTGTCACGGGATGTCGGGATGCTGCCGGGGCGGTTCAGGGCGCGGTCAGGCCCGCGACCAGGTCGTCCAGGCCCGCCTTGACACGCTTTAGGCTCATGCCGCGGGTGCGGCGGCGCCGGAACAGGCCGGCGGCCAGCGCCGTCGGCGGACGGTGCGGTCAGGGTCTCCAGGTGCGTGCGGTACGACTCGCAGAAGCCGTCGTCGAACCGCGCGTCGGGCGGCGCGCGAGGGCCGACCCGTCGCCGCCGCCCCGCAGGCCGTGCCCCGACCCGGCGGACGTCCTGAAGGAGGAGCTTGCGTGGCCTGGTTGCTGCTGGTCGTCGCGGCGGCCATGGAACTGGTCTGGGCGACCGCGCTCAAGCAGTCGGACGGCCTGACCCGGCTGTGGCCGAGCCTGGTGGCGCTGCCGGTCAGCCTGCTCAGCGTCGTCGTGCTGTCGGTGGCGCTGCGCGACCTGCCGGTCGGCACCGCCTACGCGGTGTGGGTGGGCCTCGGCGCGTTCGGCGTCGCGGTCGCCGGCATCGTCGCCCTGGGCGAGAGCGTCAGCCCGCAGCGCCTGGTGTTCCTGGCGTTGATCCTCGTCGGCGTCATCGGCCTGCGGGCCGTCGACGGGTGAGCGGAACGCGTCCTGGACGATCCTTTAACCCGGTCCCGACCTGGGCATGCTGTCAGCAGACGGTCGGCCGACCTACGGGAGCGGGGCTGAGGCCATGGGCACGCGGCTGCTGGGCATCGACATCGGGGGCTCCGGCATCAAGGGCGCGCCCGTCGATCTGGAGCGGGGCGTGCTCGCCGCCGAACGGCTGCGCATCGAGACCCCGCACCCGGCCGAACCGGAGCCGGTCGCGCGGGTGCTGGCCGAGATCGTCGGCCATTTCGGGTGGACGGGCCCGGTCGGGGTCACCTTCCCTGGCGTCGTGGCCGACGGGGTGACGCTGTCGGCGGCCAACGTGTCCCGCAAGTGGCTGGGCCTGCACGCGCAGGACCTGTTCGCCGCGGCGACCGGACGGGACGTGACGGTGGTCAACGACGCCGACGCCGCGGGCATCGCCGAGATGCGGCACGGCGCCGGGCGCGGCGCGGACGGCACGGTGGTGGTGCTGACGCTCGGCACCGGCATCGGCAGTGCGCTGTTCACCCATGGCGTGCTCGTGCCGAACACCGAGTTCGGCCATCTGGAGATCAACGGCAGGGACGCCGAGTCGCGGGCGTCCGCCCGGGTCCGCGACGAGGAGGGGCTGAGCTGGGACAAGTGGGCCCACCGGCTCTCGCGGTACCTGCGCCGCCTGGAGGCGCTGCTCTCCCCGTCGCTGATCGTGCTGGGCGGCGGGGTGTCGAAGAAGTCCGACAAGTTCGTGCCGTTGCTCAAGGGGGTGCGGGCGCCGGTCGTGCCCGCCGCGCTGGTGAACGACGCCGGGATCGTCGGCGCCGCGATGGCGGCCGCGGACGGTGCGGCCGCGGTGCGCCGCCGCGGCCGCCTGATCGACCAGCCCGCCGCCTTCCACACCGCCCGGCAGGCCGCCCGGGGCGATCACGCGGCGCCGTGAACCCGCACGGCGGCGATCTCCCCGGGGCGTGCCGGCAGGGGCACCGCGCCGCCGTCGGCGGTGTGCGCCTCCCCGGGGCGTCCCCGCAGGCCGGCACGCGTCGCCCCGCGGTAGACGGCCGTCGTGGGCGCCGGGTCGCGACGCCCCGCCCCGCGCGCCCGGGCGTCCGGCATAGGCGAGCCGGGTAACGAGGCGACGAACAGGTCCGCCGAGCGCCGGAAACGCTTGGGGCGGCGGGCCGACCTGCCGGATCCGGCCCGCCTCCAGGACCGCGTCACGGATCCATGAGCTCGGCGCTGCGCGCCGCGAACACCTCCATGACCTTCGCGGTGATCGGGCCCGGTGCGGCGGGCAGCTCGGTGCCGTCCACGGCGCGGATCGGCTGCACGTCGCGGGTGGTGGAGACCAGGAACGCCTCCTCGGCCCGGTACAGGTCCTCCAGCGGGACGTCCTCCTCCTCGGCGCCGTACCACTCCAGCACCAGCGCCCGCGTCACCCCCGCCAGGCAGCCCGCCGACAGCGGCGGGGTGAGCAGCCGCCCACCGCGCACCAGGAAGATGTTGGTGCCGGTGCCCTCGCACAGGTTCCCGGCGGTGTTGCCGAAGATCGCCTCGCCGCCGCCGCGTTCCTTGGCGTACGCCAGGGCCATCGCGTTCTCCGCGTACGAGGTGGTCTTGAGGCCGGACAGGGCGCCCCGCTCGTTGCGCGGCCACGGCACCACCGTGACGTCCGCCGTCGCCGGGAACGGCTTCTGCGGGGCCACGGCGACCACCGCGGTGGCCCCCTGGGAGCCGCGGTCGGACCCCAGCGGTCCCGGCCCGCTGGTGTAGGTGATGCGGATCCGCGCCAGCGGCCACTTCGGCGCGGCGTTGAGCACCTCCAGCGTCGCCTGCGCGAGCATGTCCTGGTCGGGCTCGGGCAGGCCCAGCCCGGCCGCCGAGCGGGCCAGCCGCCGCAGGTGCCGGGTCAGCGCGAACGGCTCGCCCCGAGTCGCCTTGACCGTCTCGAACACCCCGTCCCCGACCAGCACGCCGTGGTCGAAGACCGACAGGCGCGCCTGGTCAGGTTCGAGCAGTTCCCCGTTCACCCATACCTTCGCCTGCTCGTTCGCCTGGCCTGTCGCTCGCTCCGCGGACACCGGAAGCCACCTCCAACAGCCGAGCCGCCTTCAGCTCGGTCTCCTGCCATTCACGTCGTGGATCGGACTCCCAGGTGATTCCCGCCCCGGTGCCGAAGCACAGCCGCCCGTCCTCCGCCCAGAAGGTCCGGATGCCCACTGCCAGAGCCCCGCGCCGGGAGTCCGCGTCCACCCAGCCGACGGCCCCACAGTACGGGCCGCGGGGCACGGGTTCGAGCGCATCCAGCAAGCTCAGCGCACTCGACTTGGGCGCGCCCGTCACCGAACCGGGAGGAAAGGTAGCCTCCAGCAACTCCGGCCACCCCTGTCCCGGCGCCAGCCTGGCCCGCACCGTCGACACCAGATGCACCAGCCCCGGATGCTCCTCGACGGCGCACAGCTCCGGGACGGTCACGCCGCCGGTCTCCGCCACCCGCCCCAGGTCGTTGCGGACCAGATCGACGATCATGACGTTCTCGGCCCGGTCCTTGGGCAGCAGATCGGCCTCCGTGCGCCCGGTGCCCTTGATCGGCCGCGACTCGGCGACCCGCCCGTCCCTGGACAGGTAGAGCTCCGGCGACGCGCTCGCCACCTGAAGCCCCGGCACCCTGAGCGTCATCGCGTACGGGGCCGGATTGCCCCTGGCCAGCCGCGCGCCCAGGCCCGCGATGTCGGCGTCCGCCCGCATCGGCGCCGACAGGACCCGGCACAGGTTCGCCTGGTAGACGACGCCGTCGGCGATGGCCTCGCGGATCGTCTGCACCCCGCGCACGTAGGCGTCCTCGTCCATCGACGACACCCACCCCCGCACACCCTCCCAGGCCCCGCGCGGGTGGGGCGCGGGCCGCACGGTGTCGAACCGCGCGCAGGTCACCTTCCCCTCGTAGGTGACGACGACCGCCCACCACCCGCGCGACTCCAGCGCGCAGGGGTCACCGGTCACGTCCCGGAGCCCGGTGGCCAGCATCCCGCCGGCGTATGCGAACGGCTCGTTCACAGCACGCACCCGAACACGTCCGCCGGCCCGCTGCGCCCCTGCCGGGTGATCTCCAGCGCGTGCCGCGTCCGGCCCCGTTCGAGCCGGCCAAGCCCGACCATCGGTGCGAGCAGCGCCGCACGCAGGGCCCCGTTCAGGTGCGGGCGCCGCTCGGTCCGGTCACGGCAGTGCCCGGCGAACCTCCTGCGCCGCCTTCTGAACCCGGCGGCGTCCAGCCCCATGATTTCCAGGCGCTCCTCCCCGTTGGCGGTGACCTCGTAGACGCCGTCGCCCTCGATCAGGCCGCCGTCCATGAGGGTGGTGAAGAGCGTCACCCCGGCCACCCCGGCGAGATGGTCGTAGCATGACCGCGCCCTGTGCAGGCGCCGCGCGTCCCCGGCCTGCCCGAGGCTTCCGGCCTCGAGGGGCGGGTTGATCCTGGTCAGGGCCTCCACCGCCTGCGCGACGCCGCTTCCGCGGAGGCGGTAGTACCGGTGCCTGCCCTGCTTGACCACCGTCACCGGCCCGCCGCTCAGCGGCCTGGCCAGATGCGCGCCGGCGGTCTGCGCGCTGATTCTCGCCACCCGCGCCGGCTCCCCCGCCGCCGGCGGCCGCCCGTCCAGCAGGGCGGTCGGCATCGCCGCGCGGCCCCGGTCGGCCGGCAGTGCCGCGACGGGGGCGATGTCGCTGTCGTGAACGGACATGTCCCCACGCTATGCCCACCACGCGTCCATGCAGGTCGAAGCGTCGCCGTGCGCTCCGGCGTATTCCAGTTTGGGGAAGCGGCCCGGACACGCTAATGTTTTCCTCGTCGCCGCGAGGGGCCGAAGCCCCGAAGCGAGACAGGCGGAAGTGGCTCAGTTGGTAGAGCATCACCTTGCCAAGGTGAGGGTCGCGGGTTCGAATCCCGTCTTCCGCTCTGGGAGGCCACCAGGTCTCGTTCTGGTGGAGTGGCCGAGAGGCGAGGCAACGGCCTGCAAAGCCGTGTACACGGGTTCAAATCCCGTCTCCACCTCAGGCGCCGTACTTCCCCAGGAAGCACGGTCCCGGGCGATTAGCTCAGTGGGAGAGCGCTACCTTGACACGGTAGAGGTCACTGGTTCAATCCCAGTATCGCCCACCATCCCACCCGGGCCAGATCTCCGATCCGGCCCGGGCTTTCTGTTTTCCGGCCGCGCTGCTCCCCCAGCGCCCGGCATCCCGCGCAATCCGCATGCGGGCGGCGGCGCTCCCCTCGCGGCCGCACCACCTCGGCCCGTCCGCTGCCGCCGCCTAGGTTGCGCTGGGGCGCCGCATCGGGCCCCACCTGCCCTTCTGTTCGGCGACGACGCGTTCGGCGTCGCGCAGCACGGACTCGTCGATCCAGGCCACGGGGCGGACGCAGCGCACCAGCGGTTCGTTGTCGGGGCCGCGTCCCAGCTCCTCCCCCACCAGGACCCACGGCCTCACCCCGTGCCCCTTCTCGTGCCTGAGGTGCGAGTAGTCGTACAGCCTCCGGGCCACCCACACCACGAGCGGGCGCGGCGCCCACCACTGTTCGACCGCGAGGGGGTTGGCCGACAGGCCCGGCATCTTCACGCCGGTCAGCTCGTCGCGGCTGCTTCCCCCGGCGTCCGTCTCGGGGCCGCGCGACCACCGGACGAACAACCGATCGTCCTTCGCGACCAGCTCCGCCAGCTCGTCCAGGCTGGTCACGGCGGGCATCTCCTCCACCGCCCCTGGCCTACCCAGTCCCCGCCGGCATCTGCCGCCTCACCGCGGAATCGCCCAGCGGGCGGCTCATCCGCATCCGCTGTGAAGTCTCAACCGACCGCCCCGCCGCCGAGCCGACACGCACTGATCACCTTCGGCCACCGCGAGGTTGGACGAGACCACGAAACTGCTCGACGGCGCGGACGTGCAGGTGCTCCAGGACGACCCCGTCCTCGGTCAGGCCCTCCCGACCCCTGCTCGTCCCCTCGGCCGGTGCAGCAGCGTCGGGGGCGCGGCGTTTGGACGCGCGCGGGGACACCGAACGGGTAGGACGAGAGGGTGGACGCGCGGCACGCACTGATCACCTTCGGGCACGGCACCGCGGGGCCGGACGAGATCACGAGCCTGCTCGGCGGTGCGGGCGTACGGCTGCTCGTGGACATCCGCACCGCACCCGGCAGCCGCCGCAACCCCCACGTGGCGCGCCGTGAACTGGAACGCCGGATGCCGGAACACCGCATCGGTTACCGCTGGGACAAGCGTCTCGGCGGGTTCCGGCGGCCGCCGCAGGACTCCCCCGACCTGGCGTGGCGGGAGGGGATGTTCCGCGGATACGCCGCGCACATGCGCACCGGGGAGTTCTCGGCCGCCGTGGACGACCTGCTGGCCGACATGCGGAGGGCGGACGAGGACGCCGGCGCGGTGGCGGTGATGTGCAGCGAGAGCGTCTGGTGGCGGTGCCATCGGCGGCTGCTCGCCGACTTCCTGGTGCTCGTCCGCGGCGTCCCCGTCGCCCACCTCATGCACGACGGGCGCCTGACCGGCCACACTCCCTTCCCCGCTGCCCGTGTGCGGCAGGACGGGCTGCTGGTGTACGACGCCGGTCAGGCCTCCCTTCTGTGACCCGCTTCACAGACACCGTGGAGAGGGGCGGAACGCGGGCCATGGCGTCCGCGGATTTCAGGTGGCATGGACGGGTGCGTCCGCGATCGCCGCGTCGTCTTCGCTGAATCGGTCGTCTTCGAACTTCGACGGCAGAACGCGCACGTTTCCGGTGGACGTCGTCCGCGGGTCGTCCCGGCTGCCGGCATCGCCGCCCGGTGGGGCCGTGCGCAGCGCCTCGCGGCCGCGCTCCCACAGCTCGACGTCGACGCCGCTGCCCATCTGGGACAGCCACGAGCCCAGGGCCAGCAGCGCGAGCACCGACAGGGCGATCAGAACCGAGACCATCACAGCGTCCCCCCGTTCCCCGGCCGGAACGGCCGACGAAATCGACCCGGATGAATCTGGCATCACCCTAGATACCACGACAAATCATCACTAATCGCCCACTCGGCGCGTCCCTGCGGCCCGGAAACGCGGCCCCCGACGGCGGCCGAAAGGAGACCCGGCTGATCGTCAGGAACGGGCCAAGAGACAGATCACCGGGTCGGGTGTGAACCGGTCGTCGGCAAACGCCCGGCCAAGGTGCCCTGCGGCGCGGCTTGCGGCCTGGGAGCGGAGTGGCCCTCCCCCGCGACAGGTCCTCAGGCGGGATCGCAGGTGGTGGGGAGGGCGCCGGAGCCGGTCGCGGTGAAGCCGGCGGACGCGGTGCCGCCCGTGGGGACGGCGGCGTTCCACGAGGCGTTCGAGACGGTGACGGTGGTGCCGGAGCGTGTGAACGTGCCGTTCCAGGTGGACTCGAGCGTCCAGGTGGAGGCGAGTTCGAAGCCGGCGCGCCAGGAGGTCAGGGCGGGGCCGTCGTTGCTGATCGTGACGGTGCCCTGGAAGCCGCCCGGCCACTGGTTCGCGATCGTCAGGGCGCAGGTGACGTCGCCGGGCGGAGGGGTGGTCGGCGGGGTGACGGTTCCGAGGGCGGACACCAGGGCGGGGTACCAGCGGTCGGAGATCTTCTGGTTGCCGGAGTCGTTGGGGTGCACCCCGTCGTAGGTGTCGGTGGCGGTGCTGAACCCGGTCCACTGGTCGACGACCGTGATCGGCGACTCGTCGGTGGAGTTGGCGGCGGCCCAGTCCGGGATGGCCTGGTTGAGGGCGACGACGCGGTCGGCGCACTCGGCGCAGGTGGCCGGGTTCATCGGGATGATCTGGGCGACGAGGATCTTCATCGCGGGATTGCTCGCCCGCATCTGCCCGACCAGCGTGGTGTAAGCGTCGAGGATCGTCGCGGTGGGGCGGTTGCTCCAGACGTCGTTGGTGCCGAAGTGCATGAGCACGATGTCCGGGCGGGTGGCCGCCAGCCAGCCCGGCAGCAGGTTCTGGGCGGCCACGTCGGTGACCAGCGCGCCGCCGTGCCCTTCGTTGTCGCCGTCGTAGGGCACCGAGCAGCCCTGGGCGGGGAGGGTGCCGACGAAGTCGATGTCGGTGTGGCCGGATTCCTGGAGGCGGTTCCACAGCAGCGCGCGCCAGCAGCCCGGGGACCCGGTGATCGAGTCGCCGAGCGGCATGATCCGTACGGCGGCGGCCGCCCGGGACGGGGCGGCGGGCAGTGCCGCCAGCAGCGCCAGCAGCGTCACGCCGGTCGCGAGCAGCGCAAGGAACCTGGTCATGGCGACCTCCAGGGCTGGGAGCGCTCCCATCGTGGGGAGCGGTCGCGGTGCTGTCAACGAACCGCCCCCGCGGCCGCCCGTCTTTCATGGCTCGATCAACGTTCAAGATTGAACCATCAATGCGTTCGCCCTGGTCGTGCACATGCAAGTGGCAATGCACGGACATAGGGTGTCGGTACCGAAGCGGTCCGACGCATTCTGATCAGCCGGGACGGGGGATGGTTGCAGCGACGTCGGGCACCTCGACGCGGCGGCGGCGCAGGTCCGGGCTTCCGGCCGAGGTGACGAGCTTTGTCGGGCGCCGGCAGGAGGTCGCCGAGATCAGGCGCCTGCTGGCGGCGTCGCGGCTGGTCACCCTGACGGGGCCCGGGGGCGTGGGCAAGACGCGGCTGGCCGTCCGGGTCGCGGCGACGCTGGAGCGCGCCTTCGCCGACGGGGTGTGGCTGGTGGAGCTGGCCGGCGTGGAGAAGCCCGAACTGCTGGTGCCGACCGTCATCCAGGCCCTGGGCATCCGCGACCAGTCGACGCGCCCGCCGCTGGAGGTGCTCGGCGGGCACCTGGCGGACCGGCGGATGCTGCTGGTCCTCGACAACTGCGAGCACCTGCTGCGGGACTGCGCGGTCGTGGCCAAGGCGCTGCTGCGGGCGGCGCCTGAGCTGCGCATCCTGGCCACCAGCCGCCACGTGCTGGGGATGGTCAGCGAGCACATCTTCCCCGTGCGGCCGCTGTCACTGCCGGACGCGGGGCCGGACGGGAGCGGGCCGTCGGACGCGGTGCAGCTGTTCGCCGAACGGGCCCAGGCCGTGCTGCCGGGATTCGCCGTCACCGACGGCAACCGGGAGGCGGTGGAGCACATCTGCCGGCGCCTGGACGGCCTGCCGCTGGGCATCGAGCTGGCGGCGGTGCGGCTGCGGGCACTGTCGGTCCACCAGGTGCTGGAACGGCTGGACGACCGGTTCCGGCTGCTCACCACGGGGTCGCCGGCGGCGGTGCCCCGCCATCAGACGCTGCGCGCGCTGATCGACTGGAGCTACGCGCTGTGCGGCGAGCAGGAGCGCACGCTGTGGGCGCGGATCTCGGTCTTCAGCGGCGGCCTGGACCTGGAGGCGGCCGAGGCGGTGTGCGCCGGCGGCGGGATCGCCGCCGAGGACATCGTCGACCTGGTCGTCGGCCTGGTGGAGAAGTCGATCCTGATCCCCGAGGAGCACCCGGGCGCGGTCCGGTACCGGATGCTGGAGACGCTCCGGCAGTACGGCCGCGAGCGCCTGACCCGGTCCGGGGAGGCCGAGCAGGTCGCGCGGCGGCACCGCGACCACTACCGGAATCTGGCGGCCGAGGCGCGCGTCCGCCTGTTCGGGCCCGGCCAGGTCCGGCTGCTCACCCGGCTGCAGCTCGAGCACGCCAACCTGCGCACCGCCCTGGAGTACTGCCTCACCCACCCGGGCGAGGCCGGCACCGGCCTGGGCATGGCCGCCGACCTGCTCTACCACTGGGTCACCGGCTACTCCCTGGCCGAAGGGCGCCGCTGGCTGGACCGGGCGCTGGCCGCCGACACCGCGCCGACCGAGGTGCGGGCGCGGGCGCTGTGGGCCGACGGCTGGCTGGCCGTCATCCAGGCCGACCCGGAGCCGGCCGAGGCGATGCTGCGGGAGAGCAGGGCGATCGGCGAGCGGCTGGGGTCGCAGTCGGTGCTCGGCTATGTCGCGATCTTCTCCGGGATGATCGCCATGTGCCGCTGGGACCCCAAAACGGCGATCGCCCGGTACGAGGAGGCGCTGGCCCGGCACGGCGCCACCGGCGACCCGGTGGGCCTGGCCCTGGCCCTCGTCCGGCTCTCCCTCGCCTACTCGTTCCTGGGCGACTCGGCGCGCGCCGTCGCCATCGGCGAGCAGGGCCTGGCGGTGTGCGAGGCGCACGGCGAGGGGTGGCACCGGGCGTACACGTTGATGGCGCTGGGTATCGACGTCTGGCGCCAGGGCGACACCCGCCGGGCCGCCGCGATGGAGCAGGAGAGCCTGCGGTTCAACCGTTCGCTGGACGATCCGCTCGGCATCGGGGTGAACCTGGAGGTGCTGGCCTGGATCGCGGCCGACGAGGGGCGGTACCGGCGGGCGGCCCGGCTGCTGGGCATCGTGGCGAAGGTGTGGAAGGCGGTCGGCGCCCCGCTGTCCGGTTACGGGCATCTGGTGCACTTCCACGACGAGTGCGAGGCCGCCGTCCGCCGGGCCCTCGGCGCGCAGGCCTTCCGGACGGCCGTCCGGCGGGGCGCCGACCTTCCGTCCGAGGCGGCGCTCGCCTACGCGCTGGAGGAGCGGGCCCCGGACGGCGCGGCGCACACCGCGGCGGAGCCCTCACCGCTGACGCCCCGCGAGACGGAGATCGCCGGGCTCGTCGCCCAGGGGATGAGCAACAAGGACATCGCGGCGGCCCTGGTGATCGCCCAGCGCACCGTCGAGGGGCACATCGAGCACATCATGGACAAGCTCGGATTCCGTTCCCGCGCCCGGATCGCCGCGTGGGTCAAGGACCGTGCCCACACGTCCGGCGAGGAGACGCCGCCCGGGTGAGGGCCCGGGGCCGCAGTGCTCCGCGCGGGCCTACGCCGGGAAGGGGGCGGCGGGCCAGTTCCCGACCGTCAGGACCCAGCCGTCCTCGTGCACCAGCCGCGCCCCCAGCCCCATGGACTGCAGCCATTCGACGGCCTCATCCCCGTGGGCGAGGGCGGCGGTGCACGCCGTGCCGGCGTCGACGCAGCTGTCGGCCACGACCGAGGCCGTGCGCCACGGCCCGCGCGGCCGCCTGCCCGCCAGGCGGTCGACGAGGCGCGCGACTTTCAGGCCGCCGGACGCGGGACGGTCCGGGGCCGGCAGGCCGCAGGTGGCCAGCCCGCACGGCGCCCGCAGCAGGACGTCCCGGCCGAGCGGGTCGCCGCCGCACCGCACTTCGCGGGGGTCTTCGGTGACCCGGATCCGCCAGCCGGCGGCGGGAGGCGGCCCCGCGGCCGCGGCCTTGCGGCCGAGCGAGAAGAGCACTCCGCATCGCGCCTCGCCGGCGGCGAGCTCGGCGGCCCGGTCGACGGCGAAGGGCTTGGCCGTGGGCCACAGGTCGAGGGTCGCGCCCGCGGGCAGCCGCACCGACCCGGGCGGCTCGTCGATCACGATCGAGCGCCAGGCGCCCCTGGGGGCGCGGACGAGCGGATCGGCCCGGCCCCCGGTCACCTCGGCCGCGTGCAGGGCGGTCCACAGCAGCGCGTGGAACGTGGCGCCGACCTGGACCGGCCGGCCGGCCGCCGCGTGCACCCGGGCCAGGTCGCAGCCGCCGCGGTAGGCGTCGCAGGCGGCGTCGATGTCGGCGATCACATGGTCGACGGCCTCGCGGGCGAGGCCGAGGCGGTCCGGCTCGGTCACCGTCACCGTCGCCGTCGCCCCCCAGAGCGGAAAGCTCCGCGATACCGGCGCGGGCGCGCCGGCATCGCGGAGCCTCGGGCGTTCCTGCTGGTTCAGCGGGTTCACGATGGTCTCCTCGGGTCTCGGGACGCGCGTCCCGCGGAGCGCCGGAGCGCCCGCGCGGCGCAGCGCGTTCGGACGCGCGGCCGGTTGCCGCGGGGCCCGGTCTCAGCCCACGGGTACGGCGTCGGCCGCCTGGCCGGTGGGCGTCAGCTCACCGCCGTCGTCGAAGATCAGAACTCCGTTGCAGAGCAGACCCCACCCCTGTTCCGGGTGGTAGGCGACGAGGCGGGCCGTGTGGCGGTCCGGGGCGGTCGCGGCAGGGCAGGGCGGCTTGTGCTGGCACATTTCAGAGCCCCTCGGTGCACGGAGAGGATGCGGTGCGTCTCGGCTGAACACGAGCATGCCCCCGGGCACCGACGCGGGGGATGGGGGAAAACCCCCATGTCACTACCCATCCCCCGGGATGTCGGCCGTCCCCTGCCTCTACAGGGTGTTCCCGGTGGAAATGGGGGTCAGGCCCGATGGCCCGGCGGACGCCGAGGACGCATGGTGGATGCCAGGCCATCACGGGATGGCCCCTTGCTTTTTCTGCAGGAAAGGGACGATGTCGGATGACCACGAACGTGGGGGACACTGCTTCCGGGACGCACGCGCTGAACGACGCGGCGGCGCGGGAGGTCCGGCAGCGCCTGGAGGAGGAGCGGCGCACGCGCGCCGCGCAGCTGGCCGCGGTGGAGCAGGCGGTCGAGCGGTCTCCGCTGGAGCAGGTGGAGGCGTCCGACTACACCCGCCTGGAGAACCTGCGGCAGAGCCTGGTGGAGATCGACGACGCGCTGCGGCGGCTGCGGGAGGGCACCTACGGCAGGTGCGAGGGCTGCGGGCAGGCGATCCCGGCCGGGCGGCTGGAGATCCTGCCGTACGCGCGGTTCTGCGTGCGGTGCCAGGGGCGCGGCGCCCGCGGCGACCGCTGAGACGGAGGCGAGCGGAATGCAGCCGGTGCCGGGGGCGCCGCCGTACGGCCGGTTGGACGGCTGGCACGTGCTGGTGCCCCGCGCCGCCCATCAGGCCGGTGAGCTGTCGCGGTGGCTGCGCCGGTACGGGGCGGTCCCCTGGGAGGTCGCGATGATCGCCGTGAAGCCGCCGCGGTGCCTGGCGCCGCTGGACCGCGCGCTCGCGCGGTTGCGGGAGGGCGGCTACGCCTGGGTGGTGTTCACGTCCGCCAACGCCGTGCGGGCGGTCGGGGAACGGCTGGCCGTCCGCGGCCTGGACGGACGGGCGCTGAACACCGCGCAGGTGGCCGCGGTGGGCGACCGCACGGCGGCGGAACTGGTGCGGCTGGGCGCGCGTGTCGATCTCGTCCCCGGCGGCGAGCAGTCCGCCGAAGGGCTGCTGGCCTGCGCGGCGCTGCGGCCGGCGCCGGGCGCGCCGGGGCGGGTGCTGCTGCCGCGTTCCGACATCGCCCGCGACACCCTGGCGGCGGGCCTGTCCGAGCGGGGATGGCGGTGCGACGCGGTCGTCGCCTACCGCACGGTGGCGGCGGCCCCGCCGCCCGCCGACGTGGTGACCGCGGTCGCGGACGGCCGGTTCGACGCGGTCGCGTTCACGTCGTCGTCGACGGTGCGCAACCTGCTCGCGCTCGCCGCGGCGCCGCCGCCGTCGACGGTGGTCGCGGCGATCGGGCGGCAGACCGCCGCGACGGCGCGCGAGCACGGGCTGCACGTCCACGTGATCGCCCGGCGGCCCTCGGCCGGCGATCTGGCCGCCGCGCTGGCCGGATACGCGGCCTCGACCGGGCACGTCCCGCCTGTGCGCGATGCCCCCTTCGCCGTGTAGAGCCGGATCCCCCGAATCGCCTCCCGCAAGGGGATCCCCGAACGCCGCCGGGCCCGGGCGAACCCGTGAGAACACCGCGCGAATCCGGGTTCGCTGGAGCCACCCGGGCCCGGCGGCCTCACGGCGCGTGTGCCTTACAGGATCCGGATGGCGGTGCTTCCGGCGGCGGTGACCCGGATCTCGTCGAAGCGTCCGGCCTGCTCGGCCAGCCAGACGCAGTCGGCCAGGGTCGTCGGGCGGACCTTGTGCACCCGGGCGGGACGCCACGGCCGGTGCCGCAGGAAGGCCGGCTCCACCGGTTCGCCGTGCAGCACCCCGTAGGCCAGGGTGACCGTGCCGATCGCCGACGGGCCGAACGGGCGGGCGAGCCGGACCAGGTGGGCGCCGAGCAGCAGCTGCCCGCTCCCGGCCGACGGGAGCAGCGGGTAGGTCAGGGGCGAGCCGCCGCCCGGGTCCACCACCAGGCGGGACGGCCGCCCGTCGTGCTGGTGGACGCGCGCGGTCCAGCCGGTGAGCGGCAACGTCACCCGGCCGAGGAGATCACGGTTCATCAGATCGCAGTTCGTCAGGCCGCGGGTCATCGGTTCACCTCGTTGTGATCGACTCGGCGGCTCGCGCGGCGCCGGCTCGCTGTCCCGGGGTTCTGCTCCACCATGGGCGACCAGTGCGCCGGCCGCCATCGGGGCCACCACCCATTCGCTGCGTGCGGGTCCTGTATTCGCAGGTCACCGGGCATGGGTGACGACCTGGGGCATGGGTGGCGGCCCGTATCGCCCCGCCGGGGCCGCGGGCGGCAGGATGGAGCGGCGGGAGCGCTGGACGGACGGATCCGGCCCCCGGCCGGGGCGCCCTACCGTGGTACCAGCGTTCACGTCGTGTACGCGAGGCTTCTCGCAGACGCGTCCGCCGCGGGACGAGGCAGGGAACGCGAGAGGATGGGACACGAACGGTTCGTCAGTGGGGCCGACCGGGCAGACGACAGGGGGGACGTGCGGTCAGTGCGGCTGTTCTGGCGGGTGTTCTGGCTCAACGCGCTGGTGGGGGCGTTCGCCACCGTCCTGTTGATGATCGGGCCGTGGACGGTGTCGGTGCCCATCCGGCTGACCGAGGCGCTGGTGCTGCTGGCCGGGCTGGCGTCGATGCTGCTGGCCAACGCGCTGCTGCTGCGCTGGGGGCTGGCGCCCCTGGACCGGCTGGCCCGCCTGATGACCACCGTCGACCTGCTGCGTCCCGGCCAGCGGCTGCCGGTCACCGGCAGCCGCGAGATCGCCACGCTGATCGACACCTTCAACCAGATGCTGCAGCGCCTGGAGACCGAACGCGGCACCAGCAGCGCCCGCGCCCTGTCGGCGCAGGAGGACGAGCGCCGCCGCATCGCCCGGGAGCTGCACGACGAGATCGGCCAGAGCCTGACCGCCCTGCTGCTGGACCTCAAGCGGCTCACCGACCGGGCCCCCGAGCCGCTGCGCGAGGAACTGCGCCAGGCCCAGGAGACCACTCGGCAGAGCCTGGACGAGGTGCGCCGCATCGCCCGCAGGCTGCGGCCCGACGTGCTGGAGGATTTGGGGCTGGCCAGCGCGCTGACCGCGCTGGCCGCCCAGTTCGACACCCACACCACCCTGCGCGTGCGGCGGACCCTGCACCCGGACCTGCCGCCCCTCGGCCCGCAGGTCGAGCTGGTGCTGTACCGGATCGCCCAGGAGGCCCTGACGAACGCCGCCCGCCACTCGGGCGCCGCGCAGGTCGAACTCAGCCTGGCCCCCGCCGACGGGGGCGTGCTGCTGTGCGTCGACGACGACGGCAAGGGGATCGACGGCGCCGTCGAAGGCGCCGGGATCCGAGGCATGCGCGAACGCGCCCTGCTGGTCGGCGGCACCCTCAACCTGCAGAACCGACCCGAGGGCGGCACCCGCGTCGCCCTGTACGTGCCCACCGGCGTCACCGGCCAGGGCCGCCCCGGCATTCGAGAATCCGGCGAGGACATGCCATGACCGCCAGCCCGAACCCGCCCGTGCCCGACGCCCCGAAGACCCGCATCCTGCTGGCCGACGACCACGCCCTGGTGCGCCGCGGCGTCCGGCTCATCCTCGACGGCGAACCGGACCTGGAGGTGGTCGCCGAGGCCGGGGACGGCGCCGAGGCGGTCGCGCTGCTGAAGGGCACCGGCGGGCAGCGGGTCGAGGCGGACCTGGCCATCCTGGACGTGGCGATGCCGCGGATGACCGGCCTGCAGGCCGCCCGGGAGCTGTCGCGCCGCCGGCCCGGCCTGCGCATCCTCATCCTCACCATGCACGACAACGAGCAGTATCTGTTCGAGGCGCTGAAGGCGGGCGCCGCCGGGTACGTGCTCAAGTCGCTGGCCGACCGGGACCTGATCGCCGCATGCCGGGCGGCGATGCGCGGCGAGCCGTTCCTGTACCCGGGGGCGGTCAGCACCCTGATCCGCACCTACCTCGAGCAGGCGCGCAGCGGGCAGGCGCCGGACACCGTGCTGTCCCCGCGCGAGGAGGAGATTCTCAAGCTGGTCGCCGAGGGGCACTCGTCCAAGGAGATCGCCGACACCCTGGTCATCAGCGTCAAGACCGTCGAGCGGCACCGCGCGAACATCCTGGCCAAGCTCGGTATGAAGGACCGCCTTGAACTGGTGCGCTACGCCATCCGCACCGGCCTCATCGAACCCTGACCCGCCGGGCGGGTCACCTGGCCGGGGCGGGCACGACCGCCACGGGGCACGGCGCCTGCTGCAGCACGGCCTGGGTGACCGGGCCCAGCAGGGTCTGCGGCGTCGATCCGATCCCGCGGTCGCCGACGGCCAGCAGTACCGCGCCGTCGGCGGCCTCGAGCAGGGCGTGCCGCGGTTTCTCGACGACGAACCTGGTCTCGACCGGCACCTTGGGGTACTCGGCGCGCCATGGGGCGACGGCCTGGTCGAACCGCACGATCGCCTCGTGCCGCAGCCTGTCGGGCCGGACGAAGGGGACCCGGTCCGGGCCGGGCAGCGCGGAGGGATCCCACCAGCTGCACACCGCCAGCAGGGACGCGTCGCGCAGCGCGGCCTCCGCGAAGGCGAACCCGAGCGCCGCCTCGCTGGCCGGTGAGCCGTCCACCCCGACGACGACGGGGGCGCCGTCCCGGCGGTCGTGCGCCGTGTCCGCGCCCACGACGACGACCGGACGGCCGGCGCGGGAGGCGACCTGCACCGCGGTGGACCCGACCGTGAGCCCCTCGAACCCGCCGTGGCCGCGCAGGCCGAGCACGACCAGCTCGGCGTCGCGGGACGCCTGCAGCAGCACCGCCGCGGCCCAGCCCCGCTCCAGGCACCAGCGGACCTCGACGTCCCCGCCCTGCCGGCCGGCGAGGGCACGCGCCCTGCGCACACCCTCACCGGTCAGCAGGGCATGGGCCTTGCGGACGCCCTCGTCGGCCACGATCGCGCCCGCGCCGCGCAGGATCTCCAGGGTCTCCTCGTCCGGTCGGCGCATCGGGTAGGGCCAGTGCCAGGCGTGGCAGACAGTGACGGGGAGGCCACGAAGGCGGGCCTCCTCCACCGCCCAACGCAACGCGACCTCGGCGGCCGGCGATCCGTCGTATCCGACCAGCACGGGGCGTCCGCCGCCGTCCTCGCTCATGGGCCACCTCCCCCGCGGCGGGCTCGTGTCCAGCCTGGCCGGGCTGGATCCGCCCAGGTAGGGGCCGGAGACCTCGAGACCGGGGACCTTCGGCCCCGCCCCGGGGACGGGGCCCACCCGCCCCGCCGTAACGGCCGGGTTCAGGACACGCCGGCGTCGCTCTCCGGCCAGTGCAGGGCGGTCTGGCGATCGGGCCTGCGGTGGAAGGCCCGGTCGAGGGCGGGCACCGGCGCGGCCGTGACCCGCGGTGCCCGGCGCACGGGGTTGACGTCGCGACCGGGAAGACCGCAGGCTCTCGGTGCCCGTGACACCGACCCGTCACATCGGCGGGAGACCGTTGTGGCGGGTTGGGGGTTACGGAGCGTCCCAGGTGATGGGGAACCGTTCGGGAGCCCGGGTCGCCATGCCGGCCTTCCAGACGATGTCCTGCTCGGACCCGGCGAAGCGCAGGCCCGGCAGGCGCTCCAGCAGCGTGCGCAGGGCGACCTGCAGCTCCATGCGGGCCAGCGGCGCGCCCAGGCAGTGGTGCGGGCCGTGCCCGAAGCCGACGTGGGGCGCCTCCTGGCGCCGCAGGTCGAGCCGGTCCGGGTCGCTGTAGACGGCCTCGTCCCGGTTGGCCGAGGGCAGGGCGACCACCACGGGTTCGCCCGCCCGGACGGTCACGCCGCCCAGCTCGACGTCTTCGAGCGCGTACCGGGCGCCGCCCCCGGCCAGCCCGAGGGGCACGTAGCGCATCAGCTCCTCGACCGCGCGCGGCACCAGGCCGAGGTCCGCGCGCAGCAGCGCCAGCTGCTCGGGGTGGGTGAGCAGCACGTAGACGAAGTTGGGGATCTGCGAGGCGGTCGTCTCGTGACCGGCGACGAGGATGCCCTCGGCCAGCGCCAGCATCTCGTCCTCCGACAGCCGGTCCTCCTGGTCGCGGGCCACGACAAGCGCGCCGAGCAGGTCGTCCCTCGGTTCCCGGCGGCGCTCGGCGATCAACCCGGCCATGTACTCGCGCAGCCGCGCCACGTGCTCGGCCACCTGCTCGGGCGTGAACCGGGTGGTGGACAGGAAGGCGTCCGACCAGACGCGGAAGCGCACCCGGTCCTCGACGGGGACGCCGAGCAGCTCGCAGATCACGGTGATCGGCAGCGGCAGGGCGAAGTCTTCGACCAGCTCGGCCGGGGCGCCCTTGGCGATCATCCGGTCGACCAGTTCGCCGGCGATCTGCTCGGCGCGCGGCCGCAGCCGCTCCACGCGCCGGACGGTGAACGCCTTGGTGACCAGCCTGCGGAGCCTGCTGTGCTCGGGCGGGTCGAGGCTCATGATGCTGCCGGACGGGCCGCGGTAGCCGCGGGAGCGCGGCTCGTCGCGGGACACGGCGGCGGCGCGGCTGAACCGGGGGTCGCTGAGCACGAACTTGACGTCCTCGTAGCGGGTGGCCAGCCAGGCGGGCTCGCCGTAGGGCAGCCGCACCCTGGACACCGGCCGGTCGCGGCGCAGTTCGGCGAACAGCGGGTCCATGTCGAGCCGCTCGGATTCACTGAACGGGAAGGCCCTGGTCTCCGTCGTGGTCATGACGACCTCCTCACTCGCCGGAATGAGCCGGCGCCGCGTCCGGCGCACGGTTGCGGACCGGGTTCCGCCGCCCCCTTCCGCCGGCTCGGACGGGGCTCCGATCGCCCCCGGCCGGTCTCCCCCACCTCACGACGGAAACACATGTATTCACCATACGTTTCGCGACAGGGTCTGACAAGGCGTCAAAGGCCCAGTCATTGCCTCCGCACTCCGCCACTCACCGCCCACCCGTTATAACTCCCGAAACCAACCACCCGGTATGATCTCTGCCTGCCCGGCGGAAATGCGCGCCTAGGTTATAAGACGGGAGGCGGATGAGGCGGTCGACAGGGGGCGGCCCGGCCATGAGCGGGGCGCTCGGACGCGGCCGGACCGCGGCGCTGCCGGCGCACGCGGTGATCACCCAGGCGGTCACGTTCGTGCTGCGGCCCACCATGTCGTACCGCGCGATCGAACTGCACGTGCCCGCGGCCGGGCTCGGCGCCCTGGCCGCCGCCTTCGCCCTGGCCCCGCTGTTCCTGGCGCTGCCCGCCGGTCAGCTGACCGACCGCGTCGGGGAACGCCGGGTGATGACCGGCGGTGCGGCCCTGCTGACCTGCTCCTGCCTGGCCTTCCTGGTGGCCGGGGACACCGTCGGCGGGCTGGTCGCGGCGGCCATGCTGCTGGGCACCGGGCACCTGGGCTGCGTGGTCGGCCAGCAGGCGCTGGTCGCCAACACCGCCTCCCGGGGCGCCCACGACACCGCCTTCGGCCACTACACCTTCGCCGCGTCGCTGGGGCAGTCGGCCGGCCCGGTGCTGATCGCCATGTTCGGCGGCCACCGCGACATCCCCGACACCGGGCGCATCTTCGCCTGGACGTGCGCCGTGTCGGCCGTGCTGGTCGCGCTGTCCCTGGCGTTGACCAGCACCGAGCGGGCCCCGGCGCGGGCCCGGGAGGAGGGGCCGCGGACCCGGACGCTGCTGCGCCTGCCCGGACTGCCGCACGCGCTGCTGACCAGCTGCGTGGTGCTGTCGGCCGTGGACATCACGCTGGCCTACCTGCCCGCGCTGGGGGCCGAGCGCGGACTGTCGTCCGGCACCGTGGGCATGCTGCTCACCCTGCGCGGACTGGCGTCCATGGGGTCGCGGTTCTTCCTGGGGCGGCTCAGCGGCGTGCTCGGCCGCCGCCGCCTGCTGGTGGTCAGCACCGTGGCGGCGGCCCTCGCGCTGGGCCTGGCCCCGCTGTCCTCGCCGACGTGGCTGCTGGCCGTGCTGCTGGTGGTCGCCGGGTTCGGGCTGGGCGTCGGGCAGCCGCTCACCATGTCGTGGCTGGCCGAATCCGCTCCCCCCGGTGCGCGCGGCCGCGCCATGTCGCTGCGTCTGCTCGGCAACCGCACCGGGCAGATCGTGCTGCCCAGCGCCGCCGGCCTGCTCGCGGCGGGCCTGGGGGCGGGCGGCGTCCTGTACGCGACCGCGCTGGGCCTGGGCTGGGCCGGTCTGGCCGCGCGCCGCCTGCCCATGGACGCCCCGCAGCCACCGGAGCAGTGAGCCCCGCGGGCACGGAGCGGCCGTGAGCCGACGAGGCCGGTGCGCGATAATCGCTGGTAGTCCGACATCTCCGCCGAGGAGGGTGTTCCGTGACCGGCAGCGACATTACTCCGCCCGACGACCCGGGCCCGGAGCACCCCAAGATCGACACGACCGTGCCGCACTCGGCGCGCATCTGGAACTACTGGCTCGGCGGCAAGGACAACTACCCCGTGGACCGGGCGGCGGGCGAGGCGTTCCGGCAGGTCTACCCGGGGATCACCGACCTGGCCCGGGGCTCGCGCTACTTCCTCGGACGGGTGGTGCGCTTCCTGGCGGGCGAGGCCGGCATACGGCAGTTCCTGGACGTCGGCACCGGCCTGCCGACCGTCGACAACACCCACGAGATCGCCCAGCGGGCGGCGCCCGAGTCGCGGATCGTCTACGTCGACAACGACCCGCTGGTGCTGATGCACGCCAACGCGCTGCTGACCAGCAGCCCCGAGGGCGTCACCAGCTACATCGAGGCCGACCTGCGCGACCCCGGCACCATCATCCGCGAGGCCGCGCAGACGCTGGACCTCGGCCGGCCGGTCGCGCTGCTGCTCATGCAGATCCTCGGCCACATCGACAACGCCGGCGGCGACGAGGAGGCGCGGTCGATCGTCCGGCGGCTGATGGACGCCCTGCCGCCCGGCAGCTATCTGGCGATCAACGACAGCACCGACACCAACCCGGCCAACGTCGAGGCCACCCGCCGCTACAACGAGGGCGGCTCCGCCCCGTACCACCTGCGGCGCCCCGAGCAGATCGCGCGCCTGTTCGAGGGACTGGAGCTCGTCGAACCCGGCGTCGTGCCCATCAACGAATGGCGTCCCGACCCGAGCCCCTTCGAGACGCCCTCCGACGAGGGCGTCCTCGGCGGCGTCGCCCGCAAACCCTGACCCGCCGCATTTCGGACCGTCCTGCCCGTCGCGGAGGACCCGAACGCAGCCAACCGCATGGGAGGCAGGGACGTCCCCGTGGCAAGGGGGCGATGTCATGGGGACCGAGCACCAGATCGAGTTCTTCGTGCGTGAGATCTCAGAGGCCGACCCGCCGCGGCGTGCGGCCGCCGCCAAGGGGCTGGGGCGGATCGGCCGCCCGGAGCACACCGCGGTCCTCATCGCGGCGGCGCGGGACGGCGATCCCGGGGTGCGCGCGGCCGCGGCGATCGGACTCGGCAGGCTCCTGGTGCCGGCGCCCGGGGAGCGGGCGCCGCGCGACGGGCGGCGCGCTGTCGCAAGGCCGGTCCACGACCTTCTGATCGAGCTGCTGGCCGACCCGGACGCGCAGGTCCGCCGCCGGGCCGCGCTGGCGGCGGACCGCCTGGAGCTGACCGGGCCGGCCGTCACCGCCGCGTTCGGGCGGCTGCTGCGCGACGAGGAGTACCACGTCAGGCTGAACGCGCTGGTCGCTTTGGAGCGGCTGGCCGAGCCCGGAGACGTCGCGGCGCTGGTCGACCTGCTCGACGATCCCGTGCTGGCGGTCCGGAACTTCGCGCGCGTGGTGCTGCGGAAAGTCCTGCATCTCGGCGCACACAACGACGTCCTGCTGCCCCGGCTGTCGCAGGTGGCGGCCTCGGGACCGGGCAGGGCACGCGCAGCAGCCCTGAGCATGGTCGCCCACCACGGCCGCGCGGACCTCGCCGAGGCCGGGCTCACCGCCGCCGAACCGAAGGTGCGGCGGGTCGCGGCGTCGATCCTGTTGCGGGATCCGCGGCCGGAGACGGCCGACCGCCTGCTCGCCGCGCTCGACGTCGAACGCGATCCCGAGGCGGCGATTCCCCTGCTCGTCTTCGCCGGACGATGCGGAGAGCGCGGCCTGGCGGCGGCCGTCCGCTGGCTGCACGATCACCAGGCGGGTCCGGTCGCCGCCTTGGCGCTGGGCAGGATCGGCACACCGGAAGCCGTCCGGCGGCTGCGTGCGGTGGTGACAGGCCGGACGGCAGTGCCCCCGGTGGTGCGCGGCGAAGCCGCCTGCGAACTGGGGACGATGAGCGACCCGAACGACGCCGACCGCCTGATCGCCCTGCTCGACGACCCGAACTATGACGTCCGGCATGGCGCCGTCCACGGCCTGGCCGCGATGGACCTGGACGGGCCGCGGGCGCGCCGGCAGCGGGACCGCATCGTGGAGGCGCTGCTGAGCAGCTGGGTAGCGCATCCCGTGCTGAGCTGGTACTACCACCAGGCGCTGAGGCGTCACGCCGACATACGGCACCCGGAGGTGCGGGCGCGGCTGCGGCGGCTCGCCGAGGAGTCGCACGGCGACGGCCGGGCGGCGGCGCTGGCGCTGCTGGCCGACACCGGTACGGGGCAGGACGCCGACCTGTTCGCCGCCCTGCTGCGGGCCCCCGACGAAGACGCCCGCTACGAGGCGGCGCGCATGCTGGCCCATTACGGGCGGTTGCACAAGACCCTGCCGCCTTGGGTCGGCCCCGAGGTCACCGACCGCCTCACCGAACTGTCCCGTGACAATGCCCGTCAGGTCCGCCAGGCCGCGGCCGACGCCCTGCGCTTTCTCGATCCGGACTGAACGTCACGCGTTCCTGCGCGCGTCCACCGCCATGCGGCGGCCCGGGGAGGCGCTCAGGAATCCGCCAGGTACTGCTCTTTGAGCAGGGCCTTGTGGATCTTGCCGACGGGGGTCAGCGGCACGTCGCTGGTGATGACGAACTGGCGCGGGACCTTGTAGTCGGCCAGCCGGTCCCGGCAGTAGGCGGTGAGCTCCTCGGCGGTGGGCGGTTCACCCCCCGGGCGGGGCACCACGTAGAACCGGCCGACCTCGCCGAGGACGTCGTCGGGCACGCCGATCCCCGCGGCCATCGCGACCTTCGGGTGCGCGGTCAGCACGTTCTCGATCTCCACCGGGTAGACGTTGAAGCCGCCCTGGATGTACATCTCCTTCTTGCGGCCGCGCAGCACCAGGTGCCCGGAGGGCTCCATCTCCACCATGTCGCCGGTGGCCAGCCAGCCGTCCGGCAGGAAGACCTCGGCGGTCTCCTCGGGCATGTCCCAGTACCCGGCGGCCACGCAGGCGCCGCGGATCTGCAGCTCGCCGGCCTCCCCCGGCGGCAGGACGGCCCCGTCCCGGCCGACCACCCGGGCCTCGAAGTCGCCGATCACCGCGCCGAGGGTGCGGGACACCGTCTCCGGGTCGTCGTCCCGGCGCGACAGGACGCACGCGCCCGAGGACTCCGACAGCCCGTACAGGCCGTACAGCGGCGCCGTCGGAAAGCCCCGCCGGATCGAGTCGGCCAGCGCGGGCTCCACATTGGAGCCGCCCGCGATGCAGATCCGCACCGACGACACGTCGCGGTCGGCGAAGCCGTCGTGGCCGAGCATGAGCACGTACATGGTCGGCACCGCGGCCAGGACGGTCACGCGGTGCCGTTCGATCGCGCGCAGCGAGGCGTCCGGGCTGAACGCGGGCACCAGCGCCACCGCTCCCCCGCTGACCAGCGCGGTCATCAAGGTGCAGGTGATGCCGCCGACGTGGTTGAGCGGCAGGTGCCCGAGCTGGACGTCGCCGGGGCCAAGCGCGAAGTGCTCGGCCTGCGCGGCCGCCGAGGCCAGGATGCTGCCATGGGTGATGACCGCGCCCTTGGGGCGGCCGGTGGTCCCGGAGGTGTAGAGGATCAGCAGCGGGTCATCCGGGGCCACCTCCTCGCGGGCCGCCGCCAGCGCCGCCGCGTCGACGGGGGTCGCGGTCAGCTCGTCGAACGAGATGCTGCCTTGGAATCCCCTGCCGAAGAACACGTAGTCGCGCACCCCGGGCAGCTGCGCGCGGAAGCCGCCGAAGAACTCCGCGAAGTCGAAGCCGGCCACGGCGTCCACGCTGACCACCATGCGGGCGCCGCTCTGGCCGAGCATGTGGGACAGCTCCCGCTCCCGGTACCGCACGTTCAGCGGGACGACGACCGCGCCGATCCGCGCGGCGCCGAAGAAGACGGCCAGCCACTGCGCCGTGTTGGGGCCGAGCAGCCCGATCCGGTCGCCGCGCCGGACGCCGCGCGCCAGCAGCCCGGCCGCGACCCGGTCGGCCAGCTCGTCGAACCGGCCGAAGGTGAGGGTGTCGTCGCCGTCGTGCAGGAACGCCCCGTCCCGTTTCGCCGCGTCCGCCAGCGCGGCCCCGACCGTCTTGGCTCGCATGTCGCCCTCTCTCTCGGCCACGTCCTTTTCAAGGACCAACGATTGGGAGCCTTGTCCGGCGGACGTCAGGGCTTGCGGCCGACGCCCGCGTAGAACCAGATGCGCACAGCCTCCTCTGGGGTCACCGGCTGCTCGGGGCGCCACAGCGGCGCCCACACCAGACCGGGTTCGAGCAGTTCGAAGTCGCCGAACAGCGCACGCACCTGCTCGGCGGTGCGCGGCGTCCCGGGGGCGGAGGTCTTCTTGTAGACCTCGACGACCTTGGCGACCACGTCGGGGATGCCGTCGGCGGATGCGTGCGTGAGCGCCAGGTGGCTGCCCGGCGCCAGGGCGTCGCGCAGCTGGGCCATGATGCCGTTCGGGTCGTCCTCGTCCGGGATGAAGTGCAGCGTCGCGACCAGCAGCAGCGCCACCGGCCTACTGAAGTCCAGCAGGGCGCGGGTGCCGGGGTGGTCGAGGATCTCCTGCGGGCGGCGCAGGTCGGCCTGGACGATCCGCACGTTCTCCGAATTGGCGAGCAGCGCCCGCGCGTGCGCGACGACCTGCTCGTCGTAGTCGACGTACACCACGCGGGCGTCGGGGTTCACCGAGTGCGCGATCTGGTGCACGTTCTGCTGGGTGGGCAGGCCGGTTCCGATGTCGAGGAACTGGTCGATGCCCTGCTGGGCGAGGTAGCGCACCGCGCGTCCCAGGAAGGCCCGGTTGGCCTTGATCGTGGACAGCAGGGTGGGGTCGGCGGCCATCGCCTCCTCGGCCCGCACCCGGTCGGCCTCGTAGTGGTCCTTGCCACCGAGGTAGTAGTCGTACATGCGAGCAATGTTCGGTACCGTCGGGTCGAAGCCCTTGGGCCGAGGCCGCTCGTCAGCCACCGTCGCTCCTCACCGGCCATGCGTGATGACGCAAGGACGCACGGGCCATGCCGTGCGATGTTGAAGATCATCCTAGTGTCAGTTTTCGCTTTTTCGGCCGCTCTTGTCGCACATGTCGCCAAGACAACAGCGCTAACCGACAATCAGCACATAACTCCTCGAACTGCGGCAGCGCACCCTCCGGCGCGGCGTCCGCGCGCCCTGCCCGGCGTGAAAGGTTTCACACCGCGCGAGGCGGAGGACGGCCCGGGGGCGGGCGCCCCGGAGGCTCCCGGGGCGGGGCGCTGATCAGGCGTGACGCGGCTCCGGCGGCGAGGGCCCGGCCGCCGCGTGCCGGGGCGGCGGCCCGGGGCGGCGTTGACACGGTGATGGGGCGATCTCAGCATGAGGCCACTTGATCAACGATGTGCCGACGGGATCTCCCATGCGAATTCGCCGTTCTCTCGCCGCGCTCGCGACGTCGCTCCTCGCCGCCGCCCTGCTCGCGGTCCCCGGGCCGTCCAGCGCGGCGGCCGCGGAGGTCGCGGTCACCGTCAACGTCCGGGGCGGGCTGGCGGCCATGCCGGAGACCG
Source organism: Actinomadura sp. NBRC 104425 (assembly GCF_030269545.1). Taxonomy (GTDB): domain Bacteria; phylum Actinomycetota; class Actinomycetes; order Streptosporangiales; family Streptosporangiaceae; genus Spirillospora; species Spirillospora keratinilytica. The sequence continues at coordinate 321,412 of NZ_BSTN01000005.1, forward strand.
GGCTCGGGGTCAACGACGCGATCTGGGACTCCCAGCTCGGCACCACGGCGGTGTCCGACCTGATGATGGCGGCCGGGGTGCGGGTCAAGCGGTACCCGGGCGGCTCCTACGGCGACATCTACCACTGGAAGGACCACACCGCCCCAGGCGGTTACGTGGCTCCGGACACCGACTTCGACACGTTCATGGCGTCGGTGAAGCGGATCGGCGCCGAGCCGATGATCATCGCCAACTACGGCACCGGGACGCCCGAGGAGGCCGCCGACTGGGTGCGGTACGCCAACGCGACCAAGAAGTACGGCGCCCGGTACTGGGTGGTCGGCAACGAGAACTACGGCAACGGCCACTACGGCGCGCAGTGGGAGGCCGACGACCACCCCGACAAGAGCCCGGCGGCGTACGCCCGCGGCGTCGTCGCGTTCGCCGACGCGATGAAGGCGGTGGACCCGTCGGTCAAGGTCGGCGCGGTGCTCACCATGCCCGCGAACTGGCCGGACGCCCTGGTCGGCGAGGGCGACGAGGGCACCTGGAACCAGACGGTGCTGTCGATCGCCGGATCGAAGATCGACTTCGTGGACGTGCACTGGTACCCGGGCGGCGGCACCGCGGCCGAGGCGCTGGACAAGTCCGCGCACATCGACGACGCCGTGTACCTGCTGCGCGAACAGATCCGCCGCTACGCCGGCGGCCGGAACCTCGGCATCAGCCTCACCGAGACCAACGTGGGGGTCGGCCCCAACACCCAGCCGGGCGCGCTGTTCCTGGCCGACGTCTACAGCGGGCTGCTGGAGAACGGCGTCTTCACCGTCAACTGGTGGAACGTGCACAACGGCATCGACAAGGTGTCCACGGTCGCCGGGCACACCGACTACGGCGACTTCGGGATGCTGTCCAGCGGGACGTGCACGGCCGACGGGTCGGTGTGCGAGCCGCCGCTCAACACGCCGTTCGCCCCCTACCACGGCCTGTCGATGATGAACCTGTTCGTCCGCCCCGGCGACCGGTTCGTGCAGGCCGGGACGGACGATCCGCTGGTCACCGCGCACGCCGCGCGCCGTCCCGACGGCGACCTGGCGGTGCTGCTGCTCAACAAGGACCCGGGCAACGAGCGCACGGTGAAGCTCGACTACGTCGGCTACACCCCCGCCGACACCCCGCCCACCGTGTACTCCCACCGCAACGGCGACACCTCGATCGCCACCGGGCAGGACGGCGACGCCACGACCCGGACGCTGCCGCCGTACTCGTTGACGACGCTCGTCCTGCACCCGGCGGACAAGCCGTCCGGCGCGCCTACCGAGCCCGGAGCGCCCACCGCCGAGCAGGTCACCGACAGCACCGCCGCCATCTCCTGGACCGCGGCCGCCGCCGGGGACCACCCGATCGCCAAGTACGAGGTGTACCGGCAGGACGGCGCGACCAGCGAGCAGCTCGGCGAGACCGCGGGCACCTCGTTCACCGCCCGCAACCTGCGGCCCGGCACCCGGTACACCGTCAACGTGCTGGCGCGCGACACCGCGGGAAAGGTGTCCTGGGCGTCGGCGCCGCTCACCTTCACCACCGGAACGCCGAAGGACAGCACCTGCTCCGTCCGCTACAGCGCCAACGGCGACTGGTCCAGCGGCTACATCGCCAGCGTCGACATCACCAACAACGGTGCCGAGCCGCTGCACGGCTGGACGCTCGCCTTCACCTGGCCGACCGGATGGCAGCAGATGAACGGCGGCTGGAACGGCGTCTGGCAGCAGAACGGGCGGGACGTCACGGTCGCCAACCTGGAGCACAACGCCGAGCTCGCCGCGGGCGGGGGCACGGTGAACGTGGGCTTCGTCGCCGGGTACAGCGGTCCGAACGTCCTGCCGTCGGTGTTCACCCTCAACGGCACCGTCTGCCGCACCGAATGACGAAGGCGCCTGTGTGCGCCGCGCCCCGGGGCGCGGCGCACACAGGCGCCGAAGGAAGGGTGTTACCTGGTCAGGCCGTGGTCGTGGCCGTGGTCGGCGGCGGCCGTGCGGGCGCCGCCCGCGGCCGCGGTGCGGTTCTCGGGGCCGGGCAGGTCGTTGCTGTAGGCGTAGGTGAGGGTGGAGTGGGCGATCGCGCCCAGGTTCACCGCGAGCGCCCTGTCGCTGATGTTCGACAGGTCGTCGCACGCCTGGTGGTAGCACTTGTCGTACGCCTCGCCGGCGGTGCCGCCGAACAGCTCGGCCTCCTCGGCGGTCTTGATGCCCTCGGCGCCGGTGAACAGGCCGCCGGACGGGATGCCGGCCTCGATGAACGGGCCGTAGTCGGAGCGGCCGTCGAAGTCGGTGCCGACGTGGCCGATGCGCAGGGCGTCGAAGTACTTCTCGAAGGTCTTCTCGATCTCGTCCGATCCGGGCGGGCCGGCCGGGGCGCCGGTGGCGTCGGAGTCGTCCCCGTCGTAGATCTTGAAGGCGTAGTTGGGCGAGGCGACCATGTCGTAGTTCAGGTAGAGCCGGATCTTGGCGCGTTCGGCGTCCGACAGGTCGGCCACGTAGTGCTCGGCGCCGAGCAGGCCGAGCTCCTCGGCGCCCCACCAGGCGAACCGCACCTTGTTCTTGGGCCGCAGCTTGGCGGTGCGCAGGGCGACCTCCAGCAGCGCGGCGCTGCCGGAGCCGTTGTCGTTGATGCCCGGTCCGGCCGGCACGCTGTCGAGGTGGGCGCCGCTCATGACGACCCGGTCCGCGCGCCCCTTCTTGGACTCGGCCAGCACGTTCCAGGTGGTGCGGTTCTCGCTCTCGGTGTCGGTCTTGACCCGCACGACGGTGCCCTCGGGGGAGGCCAGGTCCTCGCCGACGGCGAAGCTGGTGCCGACCACCGGGATGGTGAAGCCGGGCTGGCCGAGGGTGCCCTGCAGGGTCTCGGTGCGGCCCGGCTGCCCCTCGTTGAAGATGATCACGGCGGCCGCGCCGGCGGCCTGGGCGTTGCGGGCCTTCTCCTCGAACGTGCAGGTACCGCGCTGCAGCAGCGCGATGTTCCCGGCGGTGAACGAGGCGAAGTCGGACGCCTCGCACCCGCTGGTGGAGCCGGGCTCAGACGACGGGGGCAGCGTCAGGTCGACGGCCTGCACGGTCGCGGTGACGTCGCCGGAGCCGGAGTAGGTCATGGTGGCGAAGTCGCCGACGGTGCCGCCGTCCGGCGGGGTGGGCTGGTAGGTGGTGGGGTCCGGGGAGACCTGGTTCAGCAGCGCCGTGGAGTTCTCCTGGAAGAAGGGGAACTCGAACGGCTGGACGGTCACCTTGTACCCGGCCTTGCGCAGCTGCCCCGCCACGTAGTCGCGGGAGGCGGCGTAGCCGGGCGTGCCGGAGGCTCGGGTGCCGCCGTTGGCCCGGGCGATCTCCTGCAGCTTCCGCAGGTGCCGTTTGGCGCCGGGCGCGGTGATCGATGCCTTGACGCGCCGCTGGTCGGCCGCGCCGGGATCGGCTCCGGCGGGGGCGGCCAGCGACAGGGGCAGGGCGAGCGCGGCGACCACGGTGGCGGCGCGGAGCCCGCTCCGGCTCAGGTGGGCGTTCCGAGGGTGTAGGCGCATTCGGCTGCTCCACATGGGACGAAGGGGATGATGCATCCCGAAACTCGATCTCGGAACGTAGCGCCATTTACGGGCGGCGTGCGTGGCCGAAGGTGGCCGCCGACCCGTTTCGGCCATCCCTTTTCTCCGGACGCCGGCGGGGCGGCACCGCGCTCCAGCGGCCGGAGATTGTCGGTGGGTGCTCCTAGGCTGGGCGGACCCGCATCGGGTGGAAGGGATGCACGGCATGGACGAGCTGGATGCGGCGGCGCGGCTGCGGGAGATCTGCCTGTCGCTGCCGGAGGCGGTGGAGAAGCCGTTCGGCGGTCACACCGCGCCCGCGTACCGGGTGCGGGACAAGATGTTCGTGATGACCACCGAGGACGGGCTGTCGATGGTGTTCAAGGGCGCCCCGGGAGTGCAGGAGGCCCTGGTCGCGCAGGCCCCGGAGCGCTTCTTCGTCCCGGCGTACGTCGGCCGCAAGGGGTGGGTGGGCGCCCGCCTCGACGTCGAGCAGGACTGGGACGAGATCGCCGAGCTCGTCGAGGACAGCTACCGCATGATCGCTCCCAAGCGCCTGGCCGCCCTCCTTGCCCGGCGGCAGGGCGAGGCCGCCGACCACCCGGCCGCCACCTGAGCGCGGCGCGGCCCGAGCCGGTTCAGCAGGCGGGGTGGCCGAGGGCGCAGCGGCTCAACCGGACGAGCAGGGCGTACAGCTCCTCTTCCTCCTCGGCGCGGTGGTCGCGGGAGAAGAGCATGGATTCGTCGGGGTGGCGTCCGCGCGCCTGGGTGAAGGCCGCGCGGGCCGCGGCTGCCAGGGCCGTCACCAGGTCATCGAAGAATATGTCGCGATCATTCCACACGACCGCTTCCCGGCGCGGCGCCGACGGGGCCGCGGGGACGCGCCGCTGATCGCTCAGGGCTGTCCGGCGGACGCGCCGCCGGACGCCGGGACGGGCCGGCCGGTGACGCTGATCGAGACGCCGACACCGAGCCCCGCGAGCAGCGCCGTGGTGACGAGGAAGATGAAGAACTTGTGCATGGGTCGCCCATCTGTGCGGATCTGTCGCTGTGCCGGTCTGTCAGGGACGCGCGGCCGCAGGCTCGGCGGGCTCCTCGCCGGTGGCCACGGGGAGCCCTTCGGAGCGGTAGGCGTGCCCGTCGCGGGTGACGGCGGCCGACTCGTAGCCGGAGGAGGCGAGCCGCGCCAGCCACAGCAGCCCGTCGCGGCCCATGGCCAGCGCGGCGGTGGCGTAGGCGTCGGCGATGGCCAGGTCCGGGCCGGTGACGGTGACCGAGCACAGGTCGCGGGCCGGTTCGCCGGAGTACGGGTCGATGACGTGGTGGCCGCGTTCGTAGGTGCCGGACGTGGCCACGGCCAGATCGGTGCCGGCCAGCACCCAGGCCAGCCGGTCCGCCTCCCACGGGTGGCGGATGCCGATGCGCCAGACGCGGCCGGGGGCGGGGCGTCCGCGGCTGCGCACGTCCCCGCCCGCGTTGATGCAGTGGTTGAGGGCGCCGGCGCGGGCGAGGCGGCGGGAGGCGACCTCGACCGACCAGCCCTTGACGTACCCGGAGGGGTCAAGTCGGCCGGTGGCCCGCTCGTCGAAGTAGCCGTCGGTGCGGCGGCGCAGGGCCGCGCAGGCCTCCAGCACGGCGCGCGTGTCCGGGGAGCACTCCTCCTCCGTCAGCTCGCCGGTGTCGAGCCGGGTGATCTCGCTGTCGTCGCGGTAGGTGCTGAACCGCTGGTCCACCTCGTGCAGCCAGGCGCAGGTCTGCTCGACCAGGTCGGTCAGCGTGCCGCGCGGGAGCGGGTCGGCGATGTCGATGACGACCGCCGTGCCCATCACGTGCTCGATGTGGTGCATGGTCGGGTGCCGTCCTCCGTGCGTCCTGCCGGGGTGCCTGTCCGGGGCGCGGTCAGGCGCGCGCCGCCGCCAGCGCGGACTGCAGCGAGGCGGCGAACGAGCGGCTGGTGTAGGTGGCGCCGGAGACCGCGTCGATCCGGGCGCTCTGCGCCTGCAGGGCCTCCTGCCGCAGCAGCGGGATGGCGCGCCGGTTGACCTGCAGCGTCCGGGCGGGGGACGTGGCGTGGGTGGCGGTGACCGCGGTGATCCGCCCGTTGGCGACCTTGATGGTGACCTGGATGGGGCCGTAGGGGTTGACCGAGGCGCTGCCCCGGAACACGCCGTTCTTCAGCCCGTTCGCGGCGGCACCGCCGGCGCCCGTGCCGGTACGCGAGCGGCCGGCGCCCGTCCGGCCGGGCGCGGGCGACGACCGGCCGGTCCCGGGCGCGGCGGAGGCCGCGGCGCCGGGGGCGAGCTGCCCGCCCGCGGCGGCGGCCGGGTCCGCGCCGGCCGCACCCTTCCCGGCGGCGGCCGCGTCGGCCCCGAATTTCGCGGCGAGCAGCAGGGCGGTTCCGCTCAGCGTGCCGAAGACGGCGGCGGTGGTTCGGCGCATCGCACTTCTCCAGGTGAACAGATCGAGCCGGTTGCAGACGGGACAGGGGGCGGGGACGGAGGGCGGGTCAGAACTCGAACGGGTCGAGGTGGATCTGCCTGCGGCGCACCCGCAGGCGGCGCAGCACGGCGGTGGCGGACCGGACCATCCCGGGCGGGCCGCACAGGTACACGTCGCGGTGCCGCACGTCGGGGACCAGCTCCCGCAGGCCCTCGGGGGTGAACAGGCGCCGCGGGCCCGGCTCGTGGCGCGAGCCGAGCACGTAGCGCAGCTGGAAGCCGCGCCGCTGCGCCAGGCCGCGCAGCTCGTCGGCGAAGACGATGTCGTCGGGTCCGCTCGCCCGGTAGATCACGACGGTGTCACCGGGCAGCTCCTCCAGCAGGGCCCTCACCGGGGCGATGCCGCTGCCGCCGGCGATGAGCAGGGCGCGGCGGCGGGTGCGGTGGCCGGCGGTGAACGTCCCCGACGGGCCGTGGACGATCACCCTGGTGCCGGGGCGCATCCGGCGCAGCCCGGCGGTGTAGCCGCCGACCGCGTTCACGGTCAGCCGCAGCCACTGCTGGTTGGGCGCGGCCGACAGCGAGAACGGGTGCGACTGCCACCAGCCGCCGGCGGTCAGGAACCGCCAGCGGAAGTACTGCCCGGCCCGCGCCCCCAGCCTGTCCAGGGCGTGTCCGCCGACGTAGATGGACACCATCGTGTCCGACTCGGGGACCACGTCGACGACGTGCAGGCGGTGCCGCAGGTTCAGCCACAGCGGCTCCACCAGGCGCCCCCAGAACAGGCAGGCGATCACCAGGGCGTACAGGCCCGTCCAGAACCAGCGGGCGAAGCCGTCCTGGGACAGCTCGGACCCGGTGGCGAACTGGTGCCCGTAGCCGAGGATCAGCGCGGCGTAGGCGGACAGGTGCAGCCAGTGCCACAGCTCGTAGGGCAGGCGGCGGCGCAGCGCGCGGACGGCCAGCACACTGATCGCGACCATGATCCCGACGGCGGCGGTCGCGCCGAGCATGTCCTCGTAGGTGGTGATCAGGATGACCGTCTGCTCGGCGATCGTCACCTGGTCGGTCAGCGCGTAGCCCACGACGGTGTAGCCGACGTGCGCGAGCACCAGCACCAGCGTCCAGGCGCCCAGGCGGCGGTGCCAGCGCGTCAGGTCGTGGCCGCCGACCCATGTCTCCAGCCATGACACCCGGCTCATCATCAGCACCTGCACCATCAGCAGGTATCCGCCGACCAGTCCGGTGACCCGCCCGACCCCGGTGATGATCTCGGCCGGGGTGGTGAGCGTGACGGCGGGGGTGGCGAACACCCACAGGCCCGCGCTGGTGGCCAGCAGCGCCCAGAACAGCAGGATCACCAGCAGGCGGTTGCCCGCGATCTTCTTCCCCGGCGCGTCTTCGCGTGCGGCGCGTCCCGAGCGCGCCCCGGGCCGGGCCGAGCGCGGAGGGGCCGCCGCGCGGGCCGCCCGCTCCCGCTCCCGCGCGTCCCGCGAGTAGCGGGGCGCCGTGGCGGGACGGGCCCGGCGCGGCCTCGGGTCGGCCGGACGGCCCCCGGACTCGCCCGGACGGGTCAGGGGGTCGGCCAGGGGCGCCATGGGGTCGGCCGTCAGCGGCATCGTCAGGTTCTGCGCGAGCGCCGGGTCGTTGCGCACCGAGAGGGGCTCGTTGCGCACGGACAGCGGCTCGTTGCGCAGGGAGAGCGGGGCGTTGCGCGGGGCGAGGGTCTCGTTGCGCGCGGACGCACCCAGGTTGCGCGGGGACAGGGCCTCCTGCGGCTCGGCGGCCGGCGGCGACCACGCGCCCTCCGGGCCGACGCCGGGCGCGGGCGGGCGCACGGCCGTGCGGCGCCGGTCCCAGGAGCTGCCGTACGGTTCGCCGTCGGCGCGCCGGCGGCCGTCCCCCCATCCCGCGAACCCGTCGGAGTCGCCGTCGGCCAGGTAGGGCGCCCCGTTGCGGCCCAAACGCTCCTCCATCACCGGGCGCGGGGATCGGCCGCGGGAACCCTCTTGTCTGCGTGCACCTCGTCCTCCTCGACCGGAACCGCCCAGGCACGCGCCTCGCTGCGGACGCGTCCGGCCCGGGGCCTGACGACAAGCCGTACGGCCCGGCCGCGGGGTGCGGTTCACCGCCGGTGCGCCGGACGGGGCGCAGGCGGGGTCAGCCGCACCAGCTGTAGCGGCGTTCGGGGCGGCCCGCGACGCCGTAGCGCAGGGACACCTCGGCGCTGCCGACGGCGGCGAAATGCTCCAGGTAGCGGCGGGCGCTGACCCGGGAGACGCCGGTCAGGGCCGCGCACTCGGAGGCCGACATGCTGCCGTCGGCGTTGCGCAGGGCCCGCTCGATCAGCTCGGCCGTCTCCACGCTCATGCCCTTGGGCAGGGTGGCGGCCGGCGCGGGCACGGCGGCGCCGGCCAGGACGCGGTCGACGTCCGCCTGCCCGCGCACCACCGTGGTCAGCAGGCGCCGGCGGCGGGCCGCGTAGCGCTCCAGGCGGGGCCGCAGGTCCTCGAATTCGAACGGCTTGAGCAGGTAGTCCACGACGCCCTGGCGGACGGCGCCGCGCAGCGTCTCGGCCTCCCGCGCCGCGCTGATCACCATCACGTCGCAGTCGTGCCCGGCCGTGCGCAGCCGCGGGATGACGTCCAGGCCGAACATGTCCGGCAGGTACAGGTCGAGCAGCACCAGGTCGGGCCGCAGCCGGTCGACGGCCTCGATCGCCTCCCCGCCGGTGGCGGCCGCGCCCGCCACCCGGAACGGGCGGACCCGTTCGACGAACGCGCGGTGCACCCGGGCCACCATGAAGTCGTCCTCGACCACCAGCACGTCGATCGGGCCGGCCGGCTCGCTCATGGGCGGGCTCCTTCCGTCGTCTCGTCGGCCAGGGCGCGGACGGTCATGCGGGCGACGAACATGGCCCCCTCGGGCGTGTTGGTCACCGAGATCTCACCGCCGTGCCGCTCGCAGACCAGGCGGGTGAGGGCCAGGCCGATGCCGCGCCCGCCCTCCTGGGCGGCCTTGGTGGTGAAGCCGTGGGAGAACACCTCCTGGGCCAGTTCGGGCGCCACGCCGGGACCGGAGTCGCGCACCACGATCTCCACGCTGGAGGCATCCTGCCGCAATTCCACCTCCACCCAGGCATCGCCCCCGGTCCCGGTCGTGCCGCCGGACATGTTCCCGGACGCGGCGCCGGCCGAGGCGGCGGCGTCCACGGCGTTGTCGACCAGGTTGCCGACCACGGTCGCCACATCGGCGGCGTCCTCAGGGGCCAGGCGGTCCAGGGCGGTGCGCTCGGAGATGCGCAGCGCGACCCGGCGTTCGGCGGCCAGCGACGACTTGGCCATCAGCAGCGCGGCGACGGCGCCGTCGCGGACCCGGCGGCTGAGCGTGACGTCCAGGGCCTGGCGGTGCTGCTTGAGCGCCCGGATGTAGCGGACCACCTCGTCCTGCTCCCCGATCTGGATCAGCCCGGAGATGGTGTGCAGCTGGTTGGCGAACTCGTGGGCCTGGGCGCGCAGCAGCTCGGAGGTGCTGCGGAACGAGCCCAGTTCGCGCTCCAGGCGGGCCAGCTCGGTGCGGTCGCGCAGGGTGGTGACCGAGCCGAGCACGCGGCCGTCCTTCTCCACGGTCATCCGGTTCATCACCAGCACCCGGCCGCGGCGGATGACCACCTCGTCGCGCCGCTGCACCCCGTCGTCGGCGCCGTCGTCGGCGCCGTCGTGGGCGCCGGTGAGGACGTCGCGGAGCCGGCCGCCGATGCCGAGTTCGGCCAGGCTCTGCCCGACGCAGCCGGCGGGCAGGTCGAGCAGCCGCCGCCCCATCTCGTTGACCAGGGTGATCCGATGCTGCGGGTCCAGGGCGACCACGCCCTCGGCGATGCCGTACAGCATGGCCTCGCGGTACTCGGCAAGCCCGGCGATCTCGCGCGGCTCCAGGCCGAGGGTCTGCCGTTTGACGCGCCGCGCCAGCAGCCAGGACCCGGCCACCCCGAGCCCGCTGGCCAGGCCGAGGTAGACCAGCAGGTCGGAGGACGCGCCGGCGAGCCGCTGCCATACGGTCGGGGACTCCTCGCCGATCATGACGATGCCCAGCTGCCGGCCCAGGGTGCCCTCCGCCTCGCCGAGCACCGGGACCTGCGCCACCAGTTCGCGGCTGCCGCCCAGGGTCAGCTCGCCGGACCAGCCGCGGCCCGCGGCGGCGCCCGCGCCGAGCGGCATGCGCGCGCCGATCACCGTGGGGTCGGTGGCGCTGACGATCCGGCCGCCCGCGTCGGCGACCGTGACGGAGCTGACCCCCGACTCGGTGAGGGTGGACTGGACGAGCGGGGCGAGGGTCTCGTGCGGTGCGGGCCGCGCGAGCCGACTGCGCACCAGCGGGTTGGCGGCCAGCTGCTCGGCCAGCGCGACGACGCGGCGTCCCTCGACCCGGTTGAAGGTGGCCTCGGACTGGGCCAGCGAGATCGCGGCGACCGCCAGCAGCACCATCACGACGATGGCGAGCTGGAGCACCAGCATCTCGCCCGCGAGACTATGACGGCGGAACGGGGCGACCACGATGGACTCAATCTTCAGTACGCAACGGGTCCGGACCTGCCTGATCCGGACGGCGGGTGACGAGTCGCACAATCATGGCGCCCGCGGGCCGCGAGCGGAAGAGAGGGGTGTGATGGGGGGCACTGCGGCGCGGCTTCCGCGCGCCCTGCTCGCCGTCTGGGCGGCGCTGGTCCTGACGGCGGCGGCCGCCTGCGGGCCGTGGCCGGGGACGGCGGCGCGGCCCGGCGCCGATCTGCGGATCATGGTGCCGAACATCCCCGGCGGCGGCTACGACACCACCGCCCGCACCGCCGCCAAGGTTATGAAGGACACCGGGATCGCCCCGGACGTGCAGGTGTTCAACCTGCCGGGCGCGGGCGGGGTGGTCGGCCTGCAGCGCATCGTCGATGAGCGCGGCAACGGCCGGCTGGCCATGCAGATGGGCCTGGGGGTGCTGGGCGCCTCGTCGGTGTCGGGCGCGCGGGCGACCGTCGCGCACACCACCCCGATCGCGCGGCTGGTCGAGGAGCCGGGCGCCGTGGTGGTGCCGCGGAACTCGCCGTACCGGACGATCGGCGAGCTGGTCGCCGCGTGGCAGAAGGACCCGGCGCGGGTGACGGTCGGCGGCGGCTCGTCCCCCGGCGGCCCCGACCACCTGATGTCCATGCAGCTCGCCCAGGCCGTCGGCATCGATCCCCGGCGGGTCCGCTACAAGTCCTACGACGGGGGCGGCGGGGAGCTGCTGCCGGTGCTGCTGGACGGCAGGCTCACCTTCGGGGCCAGCGGGTTCGGCGAGCTGCTGGGGCAGATCCGCGCCGGTCAGCTGCGCGTGCTCGCCGTGACGTCCGACCGTCCCGCGCCCGCGCTCGCCGACGTGCCCACCCTCAGATCCCAGGGCATCGACCTGGTGTTCACCAACTGGCGCGGCATCGTCGCCCCGCCCGGCATCAGCGCCGACGACCGGCGCACCTGGGTGGAGGCGCTGTCCGCGCTGCGCCGCACCCGCGCGTGGAAGGCCGAGCTCGCCAAGCACGGCTGGATCGACGCGTTCGCCACCGGCGAGGAGTACGCCGCGTTCCTGGACGCGCAGAGCCGGGCCGTCGCGCGGTTCCTGGCCGGCCTCGGCGCGGCCTGACCTTCCGTTCCGCTCGCCGGACGGCGCTTCCGCCGACGCACCCCGTGAACACAACGACCACAACCTCCGTTGGTTCCGGAAGCGAGACAGGCTGTTAACACACGGGCAACATGTGGGCCACTTCACACCCCGTGATGACCCATGACGTACCGACAGGTGGTGGCATACGTGCGCCTGCGCACCCTGCTCGCGCTGCTGGGGGCCGTCGTGCTCGTGCTCGCGGGACCGCCGCTGCTGACCACCGGCAGCGGCGCCGACACCGGCACGCGGATCCCCGGCCTGCGCTTCATGGTCCCCAACACCCCCGGCGGCGGTTACGACATCACCGCCCGCACCGCCGCCCGGGACGCCGAGGACGCCGGGCTGACCCACGGCATCGAGGTGTTCAACCTGCCCGGCGCCGGCGGCACCGTCGGGCTGTCCCGGTTGGTGAGCGAGCACGGCAACGGCAAGCTCGCGATGTCCATGGGGCTGGGCGTGGTCGGCGCGGCCCGGTCCAACCACAGCCCCAAGACCCTCGCCGACACCACGCCGATCGCCCGGCTCACCGAGGAGCAGGACGTCGTCGTGGTCGCCAAGGACTCCCCGTACCGGACGATCGGCGAGCTGATCAAGGCGTGGCGCGAGGACCCCGGCAAGCTGCCGGTCGGCGGCGGCTCGTCCCCCGGCGGGCCCGACCACCTGGCGCCCATGCTGATGGCGCAGGCCGCCGGGATCGCGCCCAAGCAGGTCAACTACATCCCCTTCGACGGCGGCGGCGAGCTGCTCGCCTCGATCCTCGGCAGCAAGGTCGCCTTCGGCGTGTCCGGCGTCGGCGAGTACCTCGACCAGATCCGGTCCGGCGAGCTGCGGCTGCTGGCCGTCACCGGCACCGAACGGGTGCCCGGGCTGGACGCGCCCACCCTGCAGGAGGCCGGTTACAACGTGGACTTCACCAACTGGCGCGGCATCGTCGCCCCGCCGGGGCTGTCGGACACCGAACGCGGCAAGCTCGTCCGGCTGTTCGAGGAGCTGCACGACTCGCCGCAGTGGCGGGAGTCGATGCGCAAGAACGGCTGGAGCGACGCCTTCCTGACCGGCGAGGAGTTCGGCCGCTTCCTGGCCGAACAGGACCGGCGCGTGGTGTCGGTGCTGAAGGAGCTGGGACTGTGAGCGGCACCGGCACCCCCGCGGCGGCCGGACGCCGCTCGTGGCTGCGCGAGCACTCCGAACTCGGCGTGTGCGTCCTGCTGCTGGCGGTCGGCGCGCTGACCCTGTTCGACGCGCTGACCATGCACGTGGAGATCACCCAGCGCGGCCCGGTCGGTCCGCGCACCATGCCGATCGCGGTCGGCGCGGGACTGCTGGCCGTGGCGGCGCTGCTGGCCGTGGACGTGCTGCGCGGCGGCCGCGGCGAGGCCGAGGGCGGCGAGGACGTCGACCTGTCCGAGCCGGCCGACTGGCGCACGGTGCTGCTGCTGGCCGGGGTGTTCCTGGCCGCGGCGGCGCTGATCGAGCCGCTCGGCTTCCCCGCCGCCGGGGCGCTGCTGTTCTGGGGCGCCGCGTACGCCCTCGGCAGCCGGCGGTTCGACCGCGACCCGCTGATCGCCGCGGTGCTGTCACTGGTCACCTATGTCGTCTTCAACGACCTGCTCGGGGTGCCGCTGCCCGGCGGCCCGCTGATGGGAGTGCTGTGACATGGACGCCTTCGGCGACCTGCTGGACGGGTTCGGCACGGCGCTCACCCCGCTGAGCCTGCTGTGGGCGGCGATCGGGGTGCTGCTGGGCACCGCGATCGGGGTGCTGCCCGGCATCGGCCCGGCGATGGCCGTCGCGCTGCTGCTCCCGGTCACCTACGGGTTGGACCCGACCGGCGCGTTCATCATGTTCGCGGGCATCTACTACGGCGCCATGTTCGGCGGGTCCACCACGTCGATCCTGCTGAACACGCCCGGGGAGAGCGCCGCCGTGGTCGCGGCGATGGAGGGCCATCCGATGGCCAAGTCCGGGCGCGGCGCGCAGGCGCTGGCGGCCGCCGCCATCGGCCACTTCACCGGCGGCATGATCGGCACGCTGCTGCTGGTCGCGCTGGCCCCGGCCGTCGCCGACCTGGCCGTCGGCTTCGGCGCGCCGGACTACTTCGCCATCATGGTGCTGGCGTTCATCGCGGTGACGTCGGTGCTGGGCGCCTCCCGCGTCCGCGGGCTGGCGTCCCTGCTGATCGGCCTGGTCATCGGCCTGGTCGGGCTGGACCAGATGACCGGCCAGCAGCGGCTGACGTTCGGGTCGCTGCAGCTGGCCGACGGCATCGACGTGGTGATCGTCGCGGTCGGGCTGTTCGCGATCGGCGAGGCGCTGTGGGTGGCGGCGCACCTGCGCCGCACCGCCGCCGAGGCGATCCCGGTGGGCCGTCCCTGGCTCGGCCGCGACGACGTCAGGCGCACCTGGAAGGCGTGGCTGCGCGGCCCGCTGATCGGCTTCCCGTTCGGCGCGATCCCGGCGGGCGGCGCGGAGATCCCGACGTTCCTGTCCTATGTCACCGAGAAGCGGCTGTCCAAGCACCGCGACGACTGGGGCAGGGGCGCGATCGAGGGCGTGGCGGGTCCGGAGTCGGCGGCGTCGGCCGCCGGGACGCTGGGCTCCATGCTGACGCTGGGACTGCCGACGACGGCGGTGGCCGCGGTGATGCTGGCGGCGTTCCAGCAGTACGGGCTGCAGCCGGGCCCGCTGCTGTTCGAACGCGAGCCGGAGCTGGTGTGGGGCCTGATCGCCTCGCTGTTCGTCGGCATGGTGCTGCTGCTGGCGCTGAACCTGCCGCTGGCGCCGCTGTGGGCCAAGCTGCTGCGCATCCCGCGCCAGTACCTGTACGCGGGGATCCTGTTCTTCGCGGCGGTGGGCGCGTACGCGGTCGGCGGCGAGGTCGTCGACCTGGTCATCCTGCTGATCATCGGGCTGGTCGGGTTCGGCATGCGCCGCTACGGGCTGCCGGTGCTGCCCGCCGTCATCGGCGTGATCCTCGGCCCGAACGCCGAGCAGCAGCTGCGGCGCGCCCTGCAGATCAGCGACGGCAGCGTGTCGGGCCTGGTCAACACCCCGTTTGCGGTGGCCGTGTACGTGATCGTCGCGTTGATCGTGCTGTGGCCGCTGCTGCGCAGGGTGCCCGTCCTGCGCCGCCGCGCCGGCTGACGACCGGCTTTTTCGACCGCCCCCGCACGGCGATCTGGGGCCGGTGGACGTGCTCCCTCGCCCACCGTCCCCAGATCGCCTTTTTGCGTCCGGCGGGGCCGCCATGGGGACGGATGCCGCCGCGTCCGGCTTCACCTGCGGCGGAGCACCCTGCGCGCCACCATGTGCGAGCCCGCGACGGCCGCCGCCGCGAACGCGAGGGCCTGGACGGCGTCGCCGGGCCGGGTGGGGCGCAGGACTCCCGCGCGCCGCAGCCGCCCGCGCGCCCACAGCGTGAAGGGGATCACCACCGCCGCCGACGTGACCGACCCGGGCGTGTATCCGCGCACGGCCGCCGCCTGCGCCAGGTGCACCGCACCGTGCAGGCCGAAGCCGTCGAGCACGGTCTGGTAGAGCGCCGAACGGCCGCGCGTGCGGTGCCCGTCGGCGGCAGCGGCGGCCACCGGCACCGCCATCACCGCGACGGCGGCGGCGAACTCGCGTCCGCCGGCCGACTCCAGGGACCGCCACAGCGCGTCCGGCACCTGCGGGTACCGCTCACGCAGCCGCGGCACGCGGTCGCGGCTCCACTTCGGCATCGCGGCGACCTCCTCCGCGTCGTGCACCGCCCACGCCGCCAGCAGCCCCAGCGTGATCGCGGCGCCGACGGCCCCGTCGCGCCGCGCCTTCCCGTCTCCGCTCATGCACAGAGCATGTCAGCTCGGCCACGGAGGTTTCGCCCCGATGATGGCGCCGTCCGGCGGGCGGGAAGCGCGACGAGGCGTCCGGCGGGGCCGCTCGGCCGGGCGGGCTTCAGCCGGGCGGGAGCAGGTCGAGGGCGACCTCCAGCGCGGCGGCGTACACGGCCTCGTCGTCGGCGCCGATCTCGTTCTGCAGGACGAGGGACATGTTCAGGCTGAGCAGCGACAGCCGGGCGCGGATCTGGTCGGGCAGGCTCGCGTCCTTGTCGACCAGGATGTCGGTGAACGCCCGGAAGCGCTCGCGCGCGTCACCGCCGGCCTTCATCTCCCGCACGGCGGGCCCGTTCTCGAGCATGAACCGCATCAGCCTGCCGCCGGACCTCCTGAGGATCTCGGCGTAGCGGCGGACGACCTCGCGCCGCAGCTCTGGGGTGACCGGCTGCTCGCGCGCCCAGGCGCACAGCTCGTCGACGTCGGCCTTGAAGTCCTCGAAGAGGCTGGTGACGATGTCCTCTTTGGTCTTGAAGTGGTAGTACAGCGCCGCCTTGGTCACGCCGAGCCGTTCGGCGATCTCGCGGAGCGAGGTCTTCTCGTAGCCCTGCTCGGCGAACAGTTCCAGCGCGACCTCGCGGATCTGCTCGCGGGTGTCGCCGCGTCGTCGGGGCATGTGATCCTCCCTCCGCAAACTTACTTGACGCCCGGCTAGTTCGTAGCCTACCGTGCAGCAGGTAAAACAAACTAGCCGGGCGGCAGGTAAGTAGCCTGCCGATGTCCACGAGGGGGAATGATGACGCAGTCGCGCCAACATGCGCCGCAGGGGGCGCCTGACGGGGCGGCCGAGGAGGCGCCGCCGGCGCCGATGAGCAGGCGCCAGATCTACACGGCCATGAGCGGCCTGATGATCGGCATGCTGCTGTCGATGCTCGACAACATGGTGGTCGGCACCGCGATGCCGACGATCGTCGGTGAGCTGGGCGGGCTGGCGCACCTGTCGTGGGTGGTCACCGCTTACGCGCTGGCGACCGCCGCGGCCACCCCGATCTGGGGCAAGCTCGGCGACCTCTACGGCCGCAAGGGCATGTTCATCGCCTCGATCGTGCTGTTCCTGCTCGGGTCGGCGCTGGCGGGGATGGCACAGAGCATGGGCCAGCTGATCGCGTTCCGCGGTGTGCAGGGCCTGGGCGCGGGCGGGTTGCTGGTCGGCGCCATGGCCATCATCGGCGATCTGGTGCCGCCCCGCGAGCGCGGCCGCTACCAGGGGCTGATGGCCGCGGTGATGCCGGTGGCGATGATCGGCGGACCGCTGCTCGGCGGGTTCGTCACCGACCACCTCGACTGGCGCTGGGCCTTCTACGTCAACCTGCCGCTCGGCGGGCTGGCACTGGTGGTCACCGCGCTGACCATGCACCTGCCCAGGCGCCGGCGCGGCGCGGCCCGCATCGACTACCTGGGCGCGGCCCTGCTGGCCGCCTCCATCATCTGCCTGTCGCTGATGACCAGCTGGGGCGGCACCGAGTACGCGTGGGGCTCCAGCACGATCATCGGGCTGGGCGTCGCGACCGCCGTGACACTGGCGCTGTTCCTGCTGTGGGAACTGCGGGCCGCCGATCCCATCCTGCCGCTGCGCCTGTTCCGCAACGGCAACTTCTCGCTGGTCTCGGTGCTGGGCTTCGTCGTCGGTTTCGCCATGTTCGGCGCGGTGACGTTCCTGCCGCAGTACCAGCAGCTGGTGCAGGGCGCCTCGGCGACCAACAGCGGCCTGCTCCTGCTGCCGCTGATGCTGGGCGTGCTGGTGACCAGCGTGACCGTCGGACAGCTGGTGACCAGGACCGGCCGCTACCGCATCTACCCGATCCTGGGCGGGCTGGTCATGGCCGCGGGCATGCTGCTGCTGGCCCAGCTCACGGTCGGCTCCTCGCGGCTCACCTCCGCCCTGTTCATGGTCGTGCTCGGTGCCGGCCTGGGCTTCCTCATGCAGAACACGATGCTCATCGCGCAGAACAGCGTGCCGATGAAGGACATGGGCGCGGCCAGCGGCGCCGCCACCCTGTTCCGCACGATCGGCGGCTCGCTCGGCGTGTCCATCCTCGGCGCCGTCTACAGCCACCAGCTGACCGCCACGCTCACCGAACGGCTCGGCGAGCAGGCGGGCGAGCGGCTGGCGGGCGGCGGCGGCCAGCTCACTCCGGCCCTGCTGAAGAAGATGGACGCGGGCGTGCGGGACGCGGTGGAGCACGCGGTCGCCGCGGGCATGCACAACGCCTTCCTGTGGGCCGCCGCGTTCGCCGTGCTGGGGTTCGTCGCCGCCTGCTTCATCCGCGAGGTCCCGCTGCGCGGCGGCCCGTCCGGCGGGCAGTCCGCCGAGGACCGTCCCATGGCCGAACCCGCCGCCCTGTGATCGTCTAGCGGACCCTGCCGATACCGAAGGGGCCGTCCTCGCGAGGAGGAGGGCCCCTTCCGCGCGTGCTCTGCCGCGTGGCGGGCGCTAACCGCGCGTCCCCACCGGATGCGGCTGCTGCACCGGCGTCGCGGGACGCTCCGGCACGGGCGGGATCAGCCGGTACCGCAGGCAGTACCGCAGGCGGGGGCGCACCGGAGCGACCACGGCCCGGCGGTTGCGGTGCAGCCAGGCGATGTCGCGGCCGAACGACCACACCAGCCCGGCCAGCGCCGCGCCGACCAGGAGCATCGCGGCCGGGCGGGGCAGCACGCCCGCGGCGGTCACGACCAGGACGACGCCCTGCGCGGCGGCCACGGCCTTGCGGGCCATGCTCGGCGGCAGCGGCGCGCCCAGCCACGGCAGCGGACGGCTCGCCGCGAAGAACACGTACCTCATCAGGCCGATCGCCAGCACCCACAGGCCCAGCGACCCGGCCACGAAGACGCTCAGCACCAGGATGAGGAACGCGTCGGACTCCATGTCGAACCGCGCGCCCAGCGCCGACTCGGTCCCGGTGCGCCGGGCGACCCTGCCGTCGACGGCGTCCAGCACCAGCGCGACGGCTGCCATCGCGACCAGCACCGCGACCGGCGCCGGTGCGCGGACGGTGTCGGCGACCAGCGCCGCCGCTCCCCCGGCCAGTATCATCCTGGCCAGCGTGACACGGTCGGCGGGGCCGAGCCCGGACGCGCCGCTGCGGCGCAGCCCCGCGTCGAGCGCCGTGTACACCGCCAGGGCGTGCGCCACCCCGGCCAGCCATCCGACCAGGCCGAGGCCGGTGGTCGCCGTCAGCGTCGCCAGCAATCCGACCTGCGCGACCAACCCTGCGACGGGCCCCTGGTGCGATCTGCTCATGCGTCCCCTGCCCACGATTGCCTCCCCCTAGCGGCGTGGGATCACCGCGTACGATGACCCTTCCGGATTGGAGGGTCGCTAGTGCTACGTACGGCTCACGCGTTCTGGCTCAACGCACCCGGACGGGGGGAGATCCGCCCCGTCCGCCTGGAGCCTCCGGGCGAGGACGAAGTCGTGGTGCGCACGCTCTACTCGGCGGTGAGCCGCGGCACCGAGGCGCTGGTGTTCCGCGGCGGCGTACCCGCCTCCCAGTACGAGGCGATGCGCGCGCCCTTCCAGGAAGGCGAGTTCCCAGGGCCGGTCAAGTACGGCTACCTCAACGTCGGGGTGGTGGAGGAAGGGCCGTCCGGGCTGGTCGGCCGCACGGTGTTCTGCCTGTACCCGCACCAGACGCGCTACGTCGTGCCCGCCTCGGCGGTGACGCCGGTGCCCGACGACGTGCCGGCGTCGCGCGCCGTACTGGCCGGGACGGTGGAGACCGCGGTGAACGCGGTGTGGGACGCCGCCCCGATGCTCGGCGACCGGATCGCCGTGGTCGGGGCGGGGATGGTCGGCTGCAGCGTCGCGAAGGTGCTTTCGGGGTTCCCCGCCGTCCGGGTGCAGCTCGTCGACGTGGACCCGGCGCGCGCGGCGGTCGCCGAGGCGCTGGGCGTCGGGTTCGCCACGCCCGCGGACGCCCTGGGCGACTGCGATCTGGTCGTGCACGCCAGCGCGACCGAGGCGGGATTGAGCCGTTCGCTGGAACTGCTCGTACCAGAGGGCGTGGTGCTGGAACTGAGCTGGTACGGCGACCGCCGGGTGAGCCTGCCGCTGGGCGAGGCGTTCCACTCGCGGCGGCTGGTGGTGCGCGGCAGCCAAGTGGGCGCGGTGTCGCCCGCCCGGCGCGGGCGCCGCGGCCACGCCGACCGGATGCGCCTGGCGCTGCGGCTGCTCGCCGATCCCGCCTACGACGCGCTGATCACCGGCGAGTGCGGTTTCGAGGAGCTGCCCGCGGTGATGCCCGCGCTGGCGGGCGGCCGCGCGCATCCGCTGTGCCACCGGGTCGTGTACCACCCGGCGTGACCGGGCCCGGCACACCCGGCGCCCCGCACGACACCCCGCCGGCCCGAGGCCGGCCCTACCGAGCAGAGAGGCCCGTAGTTGTTCAGCCTGACCGTCCGTGATCATTTCATGGTGGCGCACAGCTTCCGCGGCGAGGTCTTCGGCCCCGCGCAGCGGCTGCACGGCGCGACGTTCGTGGTGGACGCGACGTTCCGCCGCGCCGAACTGGACGCCGACAACCTGGTCGTGGACATCGGGCTGGCGACCCGCGAGCTGAAACGGGTGCTCGGCGCGCTGGACTACCGCAACCTCGACGAGGAGCCCGAGTTCGCGGGGGTCAACACCACCACCGAGTTCCTGGCCAAGGTGATCGCCGACCGGCTGGCCGAACGGGTGCACGCGGGCGCGCTCGGCGAGGGCGCCCGCGGCCTGTCCGAAATCGCCGTCACCCTGCGCGAATCGCACGTCGCGTGGGCGAGCTACGAGCGGGCGCTGTGAGCGCGGCCGTCGCGGGCGCGATCGACCCCGGCTGGCTGGAGCTGCGCGAGGACGCCGACGCCGAGGCCCGCGCCGCCGGCCTGCTCGACCCGCTGCGCGCGCACCTGGCCGGGCGGGCGGCGCGGCCGCTGGTCGTGCGGGACCTCGGCTGCGGCACCGGGTCCATGGCGCGCTGGCTCGCCGGGCGGCTGCCCGGCCCGCAGCACTGGGTGCTCTACGACCACGACCCGGCGCTGCTGGCCCTGGCCGCCGCGCGGCTGCCCGCCCGGACCGCGGACGGCGGCGCGGTCACGGCCGAGGCGCACCGCCGCGACATCACCCGGCTGCGCGCGGCGGACCTGGCCGGCACGTCGCTGGTGACCGCTTCGGCGCTGCTGGACCTGCTCACCGGGCCGGAGGTGGCCGGCCTGGCCGAGGCGTGCGCCGGGGCGGGCGTCCCGGCGCTGCTGGTGCTGTCGGTGGTCGGGCGCGTCGAGCTGGCGCCGGCCGACCCGCTCGACGGTGCGATCGCCGAGGCCTTCAACGCGCACCAGCGCCGCTCCCGGGGGGCGCCCGTCCCGGTGACGCTGCCGCGGACGACCGCGCGCAAGCTCGGCCCGGACGCGGTGGACGCGGCCGCCGAGGCGTTCGCCCGCGCGGGCATGGCCGTGCACCGCCGTCCCAGCCCGTGGCGGCTCGGCCCCGCGCGGGCCGCGCTGACCGCCGAGTGGCTGCGCGGCTGGGTCCGGTACGCGGTCGAGCAGCGCCCCGCGCTGGCCGCGCCGGCGGGCCCGTACCTGCGCCGCCGGCTCCGCCAGTGCGCGGCGGGCGAGCTGCGCGCCGTCGTCGGCCACGAGGATCTGCTGGCGCTTCCGGCGGGCGGGTGAGGAAGGACGATGCGGGGTCTGCTGGGACGGGTGCGGATGTTCGCCGCGCCGGTCATCATCGGCGTGCTGGTCTGGCAGGTCGGCACCGGGGCGTTCGTCGCCGGGCTGCGGATGATCGACGCGGGCGGGGTGCTGGCCGCGCTCGGGATCGGCGCGGCGACCACGGTGCTGTGCGCCGGGCGGTGGTGCCTGGTGGCGCGGCGGCTGGGCCTGCGGCTGCCGCTGGGCCAGGCGGTCCGGGACTACTACCGGTCGCTGTTTTTGAACGCGGTGCTGCCCGCGGGGCTGCTCGGCGACGTGCATCGCGCGGTGCGGCACGGCAGGCAGGAGGGCGACGTGGGCCGCGGCGTGCGCGCGGTGGCGCTGGAGCGGGCCGCCGGGCAGGCCGCGATCATCGTCGCGGGGGTGGCGGTGCTGCTGGCGCGTCCCGCGGTCGTCCCGGCGGCGCTGCACGACACGGTGCTGGCCGCCGGTGCGATGTCCGCGGCGGTGGCGGTGACAGTGCCCGTCGCGGCCGCCACGCTGGGACGGCGCTGGGCGCAGGGCGGCTCGCGGTGGCTGCGCGGCCTGGCGGCCGCGCTGGACGACGCGCGGACGGGCCTGCTGTCACGGCGTGCGTGGCCGGGTGTCACGCTGCTGTCGGCGGCGGCGCTGGCCGGTCATCTGACGCTGTTCGTGGTGGCGGCGCGCACCGCCGGAGCGACCGCGCCGGTCGCCCAGCTGCTGCCGCCGATGGTGCTGGCGCTGCTGGCCATGGGGCTGCCGGTGGGCGTCGGCGGCTGGGGGCCGCGCGAGGGCGTGGCCACGCTGGCGTTCGGCTCCGCCGGCCTGGGCGCGGCTCTCGGCCTGTCCGCCGCCGTCGTGTACGGGGTGCTCGCGCTGGTCTCGAGCCTGCCGGGCGCCGCCGTCCTGCTCGCCGCAAGAACCGACCTCAGGGCGCCCCTGGGGTCCTGGCGCAGGAGGGTCGGCCTGGCCCGGGAGGGCTAGGTGTACTGACCATGGACGTTGGTGACGGCGACACAGCTGGATGATCTTGAAATGGGGAGGACCTCCTGGCGTGGTGTGAGTCGACGAAACTTCGCACCACCCGCCGGGAGGTCCTCGTGCCCCACCGT
>NZ_BSTN01000006.1:0-16528 GCF_030269545.1 Actinomadura sp. NBRC 104425
ATGTGTTAAGCACGCCGCCAGCGTTCGTCCTGAGCCAGGATCAAACTCTCCATCAAGGTCCAAACACCCACCACACCGTGGCAGGCCAAACCTCAAGAGAAATCCCAGCACGACAGCCCCAGAAGGGGCTGCCTGCCTCAAAGAAACCCCACCCCGAAACCAACAGTCCCAGGGCTAACAGGGGCGGCCAGACTCGACGCCTGACCCATCAAAGGCACTGGCTTTTAGCACGCTGTTGAGTTCTCAAGAAACGGACACCCACCGCGCGGTTCCCGCTTTCGCGTTCCCCGCCCCGGGGCGACTCTTTTAATCTACCAGATCCGATCGGGCTGTCAATTTCCCGGTCTTTTCCGGTATCCGCCCTTCCGACGCTGCTTTCGCGGCGCCTTCCGGACGGCCGTGCTATTTCATCAGATCCGGCCCGATTGTCAAAATCGAGCTGTTTCCGATGCCGCCACACGTGCACCCACGACGGAGACGGCAGCGCCGGTCCGCTGCGGAGTACGGTGGTGGTTACCCCCAGGCCGACCGCCTTTGGCGTTCGTTTCCCTGCGGGGCGAAGAGAACAGTATGCCCCCGAGAGGCCTTCGTCAAACCGGTCGGCGCACATGCCCTGCGTGTGTCGCGCGTTCAACCCTCCTACCAGTGCGGATGCCCCCAGATCGGGATGGTCACAGTTTGGCCACGTACGCCCCGACGCGCAGAACACCCCGGCCACGCTCAGACGAGAGCCGCGCCGGCGAGCACCCCTCACGGCGCTCGCACCTGCGGCAAACCGCCGACACCACCCAAACCGCATCGCGACGAAGGCGGCCACAACAGGAACGGACACACCACCGGCACCACAGCACCGTGGCAAGCCGCATCTCCCGGTCTCCCAGTCCGGACTCGCCAGGCAAGGCCATGCGTAGCCGCTCAAGGCTTCCGGCCAATTCACACCGGTAGAAGACCCGCAGACGAGACGCTCACGGCTCCGACAGGTACCCGCCGACGAAGACGGCATCGACGCGACGACACATGACGGCCCCCGGTCTCCCAGTCCGGACTCGCCGGAGAACACCACGTGGAGCTCTCAACGCACGTGGTCAGCTGTAGCGGTAGACGAACACGCACCAGAGTGCTCACGGTAGGCCGCATACCCACCCGACCAGGCGAACGCCCTCGGCCACGCCCCAACTGAAGGCGGCGACAGCGAGCAGCCCATCAAGCCGGACACACCTGTGGCGGACCTCCGGCACCAGCCAGCCGCTGACCACGACGAACACGATTCAACCGCCAACGGCCTGAACGGACACGACACAGGCACGGCGGCCCCGCGATACACACCCGACCTCTCGAACGTGCCGAAACACCATGCAAGCCACCCAACACACACAACGCCTCGTACCGGCAAAAGACCCTCAAACCAGAAGCCCACGAGTCCAACCAGATACCCGTCGATGAACGGCACCCTCCGCCACAACCCACGCCACCACAGCAAGCACCCACCAAGCCAGACACCCCCGCAGCGCCCCCCGGCACCAGCCAGCCGCCCACCACGACAAACACGGTTCAACCGCCAACGGCCTGAACGGACACGACACCGACACGACGGCCCCGCGACACGCGGCGGCCGGCGGCAAACCGCCTCCAGCCTCTCGAACGTGCCGGAAAGCACCATGCAAGCCGCCCAACGCACACGATGCCTCGTACCGGCGAAGATTCCCAAACCAAGAGCCCACGGATCCGACCATGCACCCCCGATGAACGGCCCCCTCCGCCACAACCCACATGCGCGCCACCACAGCAAGCACCCACCAAGCCAGACACCCCCGCAGCGCCCCCCGGCACCAGCCAGCCGCCCACCACGACGAGGGCAATTGCAACCATCGGCGACCTGGACGGACACGGCATCGGTGAAGCGGTGTTGTGACATGCAACGCCGCCTGGCCTCTCGGGCTTGCTGGAGACACCATGCGGGGCTGCTCAACGCACGCGGCAGCTCGTACTGGTAGAAGGTTCGCAGGTCAGGGGGTCATGACTTGGCGACGTAACCGCCGACGAACAGAACGCCCTCGGCCGCCACCCAGACGAGGGCGGCGACGGTGAGCAGCCCGTCAAGTCGGGCGTACCTGCGGCGAACCGCCGGCACCGCCCAGGCGACGACCGCGATGAAGGCCGCGACGACCGCCGGCGGTACGGACGCCACCTCGGCCATGGCCACATCGGCCGCGCATGTGTCGTCGCGCTCGCCGGCCTCTCCGCAGAACGCCGACACGGCCCACCCTCCGGCCGAGGAGAACACCCAGAGTGCGGCCAGCACACAGTTGGCGATCGTCGGAATGGCCGGTGAAACCCACCAACCGGACGAACGTTCGGACATGGCCTGCACGACCGTTAGTTACCGCGCCGCACCACGGGCTCAAACCTCCGTTTGCCAGGACATGTCCGGGTAGTCACCCCGGGCAGCCCGACCGGCCCGGTGAGGCGCGGTGCCCCAGGTGATCGAGCATCGAGCACCCGGCATTCCGCTTTGACGAACGAGGGCGTTGTCCGCACGCCATGGCGGACGGGAACTCGGCGCACTGGTTGGAGAGCGTCACCGCGCATGGCCGCAGGGCGGGTGGCGTCGAACGCGGGTTCGCTCTCCAAGCGGCTGCCTTCGCACGTTCGAACGGCATAACGCGCGCGTGCACCGGCATGCGGCGTGGCGGGTGGCCGAGTCGGGCGGGAGCCTGCCGATGGCGGGGGGATGACCCCGCCGTCCTCACGCGCCTCCCGCACCGCGCCGGGCGGCGCGGCTCAGGTGATGTCCTTGGACTCGTGGAGCGTCATGTCCATGGCGATCGCCGTGGTCGCCGCCAGCGTCCGCAGCGGCTCCGGCACAGGGTCGTGGATCTCCACGTCATACTTGTCGGCCGTCGTCAGCAGGTGCGTCGCCAGGCCGGCCCATCTCTTGCGGACGTGTGCGACCCGGTTGCCCTCGGTGTCACTCACCACGAAGTTGCTGCGCGCCACGTCCACCGCGATCTCGCCGATGCGCTCCTCGGCTGCGTCGTGCAGCCGGTAGACGCGGCCGACGCGCACGGTGCGGATCGTGCCGACCAGCTCGCCGTCCGGGCGCCGCACCGTGGTGAGCATCCGGCCGCGCTCCTTGTCGACGACCAGCAGCGGCTCGCCGTCCGGCGTGCTGAGCAGCACCGCCCGCGCGTCCAGTTCGGACTTGCCGGGGAACACCGTGCGGAGCTTCTCGGCGCGGCCGCGTGCGCCGGTCTCGTCGGCGAGGGCCAGCACGGTGCCGTCACCGTCCATGACCTTGTACTTGGATCTGGCGAACGGGCCTCGGCGGGGCTGTTCGACTCTGAGCACCGAAGCGCCGAAGAAATCGCTCACGTGTCCTCCTGGCCTCGTTCGCGTACGCGGTCTGCGTTGACCGTCTCCGTCCGCCGCCGACGCGATTCGCACTGCGGTACGACGGGGGTCCGGCGCCGGGTTCGGTGCGTGACGGTGCTTGGGTGATCCTGCCAAGGCGGGACGGCAAGGGGAACCCCCGCTGAGGGGCGAGCCGTGTTACGACGCCGGCGCGGCGGCTCAGCCCCTGGCACGGTCAGTTGAAGTAGTCCTTCTCCTCGTAATGGATCATGTCCATCGCGAGGGCGGCCGCCACGACGAGGTGGCGCAGCGGGTAGGGAAGCGGCCGGTAGATCTCCACGTTGTAGCGGTCGGCGGTGGTCAGGAGCTCCTTGCCGACGCCCGCCCACTTCTTGTCGACCTGGGCGACGTGCGCGCCGTAGGCGTCGAGCACCGAGAACTTGCGGCCGAGCCGGTTGCCCTTGAGCTCACCGACGCGCCGTCCGGCGGCGTCGTGCAGGCCGTAGCGGAAGGTGTGGTCCTCCTGTTGGAACGCGCCGACGAGTGCGCCGTCGGGGTCGTACACGGCGGCGTTCAGCGAACGCCCGGGCTTGTCGACGACCATGAGCGGCACGCCCTGCGGGTCGGACACCCGCACGGTGCGGGCGGACGCCTCCGAGCCGCCCCACAGCACGCGGGACGCCTGGCGGCGGATGGGGACGTTCTCCTCCGTCGCCTCGGCGACCAGCGTCCCAGGCCCGTCGAAGATCTTGTACTGGGATTTGGCGGCGGGCAGCCGCCGGGGCTGCTCGACGCGCAGGATGGTCGCACCGAAGAGAGCGTGCACGTGGCGCATCGTGCCGAACGCGTCCGTCATTCCCACCTCCCGAAGGCGTCCGGTCGACCGCGTCAACGCGTCGGTACCTCATCCTGACAACGCGCCGACGCCCCCGACCGTGCCAATGCCCGCTGAGCATGCGCACTCCCCCGCCCGAGTCGGCCCCACCGCCCGTCTCCGGTCGACGTCCCGGACGGCAGTGCGGTGACCTGGGGAACGCGATCGCCGACCACCCGGGTTCGACGAGCTCGCCGTCCGCTACCAGGCCACCATCCACATCGCCGCCATCAACGAATGGCTCTGGCCAACTCTGCAACAAGGCCTAGGCCATGTCCGGTGAATCTTGGCATCCGGTTCTTGAGTGCGGGTGGGGGCCGGGTCGTCCGCTGCATGCTTGCGAGTCTGCGGCTTCGCCGCCGTCATGTGCGACCGGACCGGTGCGGCGGCCGCCCTGCCGACGGGGCAACGCGGTCGGGGTCGCCCTGGTCACCGCACTGCTGCGGGCCCATCATGATCCACCGGACACACCCTGGGCGGCCCCGGCGGGGTTGACAGGGGCTTGTGTCTAGAGGGGGTTGTTCTTCCCTGGGATGTTGGCGGGGGGTTTGGTGGTGTCGTCAGTCGGCGGGCGGCCGTCGGAGGGGATGATCGCGGCTATGCACGTCATGACGCGGTCGAGGCCGTAGTGGAAGCGCTGGTCGTCGTTCATGTGCGGTTGGACCGCGTCGCGGATGATGCGGGTGAACATCGGGTATTCGCCGCTGGTCAGGATGTGGTTGACGTACGCGGAGTTGCACGCCATCACGTCCTCGCGGCTCAGGCCGGTACGGTTGTGCTCCTCGATCCCGGTCAGCTGGTCCGCGACGGCCTGCTCGACGTAGCTGCTGAGCATCGAGTACGCGGTGAGGATGTCGTCGATGGGCTGGCCGAAGTCAAACGCCCGGCAACCGAACTCGAGCAGGCGCAGCTGGTTGGGGCCGAACCCGGGGCGGCGCCGCAGTCCGAGCATCCAGGGATGGCGCAGCAGCATGGCCCGCTGCCGCCCGGCCAGCATGGCGGCGTCGGCGCGCCAGTCGCCGGAGGGGCGTTCCGGCAGGTCCATCTCGCCGAGGACGTGGTCGACCATCAGCTCGATCAGGTCGGAGCGGCTCGGGACGTACCGGTACAGCGACATGGCGCCCGTGCCGATCTCGGCGGCGATCCGGCGCATGGAGGCCGCGTCCAGGCCCTCGGCGTCGGCGATCCGCACGGCCGCCTCGGTGATCTGCGCCCTGCTGTAGGCGGGCCGCGGCCCACGGGGCGGGCGTTCGGGCAGCATCCAGATGTTCACGTGCTCGGCGTCCGCCACCGTCCCACCTCCCGCTGAAACTCTAGTCGGGCCGTACCGAGCGCCCCGGCACGCGAAGAGGGGCGGCCCCGCGGGGAACCGCCCCTCTGCCGAGTCGTGCGGACCGGACTCAGAAGTCCATGCCGCCGCCGTCGGGCATGCCCGCCGGGGCCTTCTCCTTCTCCGGCTTCTCGGCGATGACGGCCTCGGTGGTCAGGAACAGCGCCGCGATGGACGAGGCGTTCTGCAGCGCCGACCGGGTCACCTTGGCCGGGTCGATGATGCCCGCCTCGAACATGTTGACGTAGTCGCCGGTCGCGGCGTTGAGGCCCTGGCCCGGCTCGATCGAGCGGACCTTCTCGACCACGACGCCGCCCTCGAGGCCGGCGTTGACCGCGATCTGCTTGAGCGGCTCCTCCAGCGCGCGCTTGACGATGTTGGCGCCGGTGGCCTCGTCGCCGTTCAGCTCCAGCTTGTCGAACGCCTTGGCGCCGGCCTGCAGCAGCGCCACGCCACCGCCGGGGACGATGCCCTCCTCGACGGCCGCCTTGGCGTTGCGGACGGCGTCCTCGATGCGGTGCTTGCGCTCCTTCAGCTCGACCTCGGTGGCCGCACCGGCCTTGATGACCGCCACGCCGCCGGACAGCTTGGCCAGCCGCTCCTGCAGCTTCTCGCGGTCGTAGTCGGAGTCGGTGTTGTCGATCTCGACGCGGATCTGGTTGACCCGGCCCGCGATCTCGTTGGCGTCACCGGCACCGTCGACGATCGTGGTCTCCTCCTTGGAGACGACGACCTTGCGGGCGCGGCCCAGCATGTCGATGGTGGTGTTCTCCAGCTTCAGGCCGACGTCCTCGCTGATGACCTGGCCGCCGGTCAGGGTGGCGATGTCGCCGAGCATGGCCTTGCGGCGGTCGCCGAAGCCGGGGGCCTTGACCGCCACCGACTTGAAGATGCCGCGGATCTTGTTGACGATCAGGGTGGCCAGGGCCTCGCCCTCGACGTCCTCGGCGATCAGCAGCAGCGGCTTGCCGGCCTGCATGACGGCCTCCAGGACCGGCAGCAGGTCCTTGTTGGCCGACACCTTCCCCTGGACGATCAGGATGTAGGGGTCCTCCAGGACCGCTTCCATCCGCTCGGGGTCGGTCACGAAGTAGTGCGAGATGTAGCCCTTGTCGAAGCGCATACCCTCGGTGAGCTCCAGCTCCAGGCCGAAGGTCTGGCTCTCCTCGACGGTGATGACGCCTTCCTTGCCGACCTTGTCCATCGCCTCGGCGATCATCTCGCCGATCTGGGTGTCACCCGCGGAGATGGAGGCGGTGGAGGCGATCTGCTCCTTGGTCTCGATGTCCTTGGCCAGCTTGGACAGCTCCTCGCTGACCCGCTCGACCGCGGCCTCGATACCGCGCTTGAGCGACATCGGGTTGGCACCGGCCGCGACGTTGCGCAGGCCCTCGCGCACCAGCGCCTGGGCGAGCACGGTGGCGGTGGTGGTGCCGTCGCCGGCGACGTCGTCGGTCTTCTTGGCGACCTCCTTGACCAGCTCGGCGCCGATCTTCTCCCAGGGGTCCTCCAGCTCGATCTCCTTGGCGATCGAGACGCCGTCGTTGGTGATCGTGGGGGCGCCCCACTTCTTCTCCAGCACGACGTTGCGGCCCTTGGGGCCAAGGGTGACCTTGACGGCGTCCGCGAGCTGGTTCATACCGCGCTCGAGGCCGCGCCGGGCATCCTCGTCGAACGAGATCATCTTTGCAGCCATAGGCTCCAGTCCTCCCGGAACAGGGTGGCCTTACGGATCGAGCCGATGCCCGCGACGGACGACCTGCCCGACGGCTGCCATTCCGCCGCCGGAGGCATGGCCTCATCGCCCCGACCCACACTGTGGGATTGTCACTCTCCACAGCAGAGTGCCAATGTTGTGTTTAGCACTCTACCTGTCCGAGTGCAAGCGGCCGACCTTCCCCCGGCTATCCCCCGCTCACCTGCCCATACATCCTCTGACCTGCAAAAATATCCGGTGTCGGAGGTCGGGTCGGAGGCGCGGAGGGGGCCGTCGGCCACCCGTTGCTGGCCGTTCGCGCAACGCGGAGCGGGGGCCGCGCGGGCGGACAGACGCCGCACCCGCGCCGCGGGCAGCAGGGCCGACCCGCCCTCGTCGATGACGCGGCTGTCAGGAGGAAAGGCCGGACGGGTGGCGATGGCCAGCCTCGGGAGCGCGCAGCAGCGGCAGGACCTCTTCCTCCAGGCGCCGGGAGATGCGCAGCCCATACCGCGTCTCCAGGCGGTCGCGGGCGCGCACGAAACGGGCCGCGGCCTCCTCCAGGGACTGCGGTACGGTCTGCACTCCAAGCGGGCCCAGCAGGAATCGCGTCATCTTCAGCAGTTCGCCGCGGACGCGGTCGGACATCCCGTGGCGGCGCTTGCCGGCCAGCGACAGCGCCCAGTCCCAGAAGTGCGCGTCGATCGCGGGAAGGGTGTCCGGGCCGACCCGCCACGGCGGGTTCCAACTGCGCGGCATCTCCGGGAAGAGCAGGTCGACCTTGACGGGGCCGGGGAAGATCAGCAGATAACTCGCGCAGTCGCCGAGCGGATCCCATTGGGCGGCCAGCGGCCCGTAGGGGGCGACCATGCCCGGCAGGGCGGCGGCGACCTCGGCGAAGTCGTCGACGGTGACGTGGAAGTCCCAGTCCGACAACTCGGTGGCGTTTCCGCGCGCCCGGGAGCCGACCAGGGTCACCTGCCCGACCATGGGGTGGTTTTCCACCGTCCCCGCGACATCCTGCGCTATGCCCATGAAAGGCCAATACCCGATGACAACGGGAAAGAAGCCGTTTTTCGCGCCTTGTCCCGCGTGCGGCAAAAAGCGACCCGCGCCCGTGGGACGCCGGGCGCGGGTCGTCGTCGGTGCCGTCAGCCGCCGGCGACGGCCGGGATGATGGAGATCTGCGCGCCCTCGGGGGTCGGGGTGTCCAGGCCCTCGGCGAACCGGACGTCCTCGTCGCCCACGTACACGTTGACGAAGCGGCGGATCTTGCCGTTGTCGTCCAGGATGCGGGCGGAGATGCCGGAGTAGTTGGCCTCCAGGTCGGCCACGACCGCACGCAGCGTGGCGCCCTCGGCCTTGACCTCCGCCTCGCCGCCGGTGTAGCTCCGCAGGATCGTCGGGATCCGAACGGACACGGTGCTCATGCTGGCTCCTCGAAAATGCTCGTACGACGGGATGGGCGGCCGCCGGGGGGACGCGCGGCCGCGGCGGGGCGTCCGGTCAGGCCAGGCCCGCGGCGCGGAACGCCTCCAGGGAGGGGGCGATGTTCGCGGTCGGCGCGACGACGGGGGCGACGGCGTCCAGGGTCTTCAGCCCGTCCCCGGAGTTGATGATCACGGTTTCCGCGTCGGGGTCCAGGACGCCGGACTCGGCCAGCTTGCGCAGGGTGGCGACGGTGACGCCGCCCGCGGTCTCGCCGAAGATGCCCTCGGTGCGGGCCAGCAGCCGGATGCCCTCGACGACCTGCTCGTCGGTGACGTCCTCGACCGCGCCGCCGGTGCGGCGCGCCACGTCCAGCACGTACGGGCCGTCGGCGGGGTTGCCGATGGCCAGCGACTTGGCGATGGTGTCGGGCTTGACCGGCCGGACGACGTCGTGGCCCTGCTTGAACGCGGCCGCCACCGGTGCGCACCCGGCGGCCTGGGCGCCGAACACCCGGTACGGCTTGTCCTCGACCAGGCCGAGCTTGATGAGCTCCTGGAACGCCTTGTCGATCTTGGTGAGCTGGGAGCCGGAGGCGACCGGGACCACGATCTGGTCGGGCAGCCGCCAGCCGAGCTGCTCGGCGATCTCGTAGCCGAGGGTCTTGGAGCCCTCGGCGTAGTAGGGGCGGACGTTGACGTTGACGAAGGCCCAGTCGTCCTGCTCGCCGGCGATCTCGGAGGCCAGCCGGTTGACGTCGTCGTAGTTGCCGTCGACGGTGACGAACGTGCCGCCGTACACCGCGGTGGTGAGGATCTTCTGCCGTTCCAGGTCGGACGGGACGAACACCGCGCTGCGGATGCCCGCCCGGGCCGCGGCGGCGGCGACCGCGTTGGCCAGGTTGCCGGTGGACGGGCAGGCCAGCACCTTGAAGCCGAGCTCGCGGGCGGCGGCCAGGGCCACCGCGACCACGCGGTCCTTGAACGAGTGCGTGGGGTTGCCGCTGTCGTCCTTGACCCACAGGCGGCGCAGGCCCAGCGTCTCGGCGAGCTGGTCGGCGCGGACCAGGCGGGTCAGGCCGGGCTCGGTGTTGGGGGTGTCGGCGACGTTGCCCGGCACCGGCAGCAGCCGCCGGTAGCGCCAGATGTTGCGCGGCCCGGCCTCGATGTCGGCGCGGGAAACGCCGGCGAAGTCGTAGGAGATCTCCAGCGGGCCGAAACACTCCTCGCACGCGTAGTACGGGCCGAGTTCGCGGGTGTGTCCGCATTCACGGCAGGTGAGGGCGGTCGCGGGTCCCAGATCGACGGCAGGCGTGACAGCCATGTAGCGAGGCCTTTCTCCCCATCTTTCCTGCGCCACCTTGGTCGCAGGCCGGAGTTGGCACCATTTCCTGGCCGGCCTCGCGGGGTCGCGAGCGCGGACGAACCAGGTGGTTGCCGGGGCTTCACAGGGCCGGTCCCTCCACCCCTCTGGATGAGCGTTCTTCAGTTGTCCTGCGGGCCGCCGGGGCGACCGGGCATCGCGTGCACCCGCACGGAAGGAACGCTCGATCACCGAACGTTCCGCATGAGCGGTATCACGTCGTATGTGCGACTTTACATGATCTGACCGGTTGTCGGACAGGTGGGTCTCGCGATGTGAGACATTACCCAGCGTCTCGCCGCGTCACCCCTTGCGGCCGGACAGGTCAGGGTTGCCCACGCGCGTCCCGGCCTCGACGTGCGTTCGCTCCGGGCCGGATCCTACGCCGGGACGGGGGCTCCCTCGGGGCGTTCCGCAGGGTGGGGCATACCGCAAAGGCTTGTGCACAGGGCATTGCACCGTCTGGATGCGGCCCGAAAAAAGGACGAAAACGCCTTCCCGCGGGTCCCTTTGGAGCGCGCGCTCACGAACTGAGACGCTGCCCCTATGAGCCAAGTGCTGGTGGCGTCCAACCGCGGCCCGGTGTCGTTCTCGCTCGCCGACGACGGCACCCTGACCGCGCGACGCGGCGGGGGCGGCCTGGTGTCGGGACTGGCCGCGGTGACGGGGGCCGCCCGCGCCCAGGACGGCGATCCCTCACAACCAGACGTGCTGTGGGTGTGCGCGGCCCTCGGGGAGGCCGACCGCTCGGCCGCGCGCCGCGCCCCCGGGGGAAGGCTGGACCTGGACGGGCACGACACGGGCGGGGCCGCCGTGCGCATGCTCGACATACCGGCCGCCACGTTCCACCGCGCCTACAACGCCGTGGCCAACTCCACGCTGTGGTTCGTCCACCACCTGCTCTACGACACGCCCCGCCTTCCGCACTTCGACGCGCACGCACGCCGCGACTGGCAGTCGTACGAGGCGTACAACGCGGCGTTCGCCGACGCCCTGGCCCGCGACGCCGCCCCGGGCGCCAAGGCCGCGGTGCAGGACTACCACCTGTCGCTGGCGCCGCGGATGCTGCGCGACCGCCGCCCCGACCTGAGGATCGTGCACTTCTCGCACACGCCGTGGGCGCCCCCCGAGTACTACCGGCTGCTGCCCGACGACGTCGGCGCGGCGGTGCTGGACGGCATACTCGGCGCCGACCACGCCGGCTTCCTCGCCGAACGGTGGGCCGCGGCGTTTCTGGACTGCTGCGAGCAGCTGCTGCCGGGCGCCAGGGTCGACCGCGCGGCCCGGACGGTGACCCGCGGCGGCCACGTCACCCGCGTCGGCGTGCACCCGCTCGGCGTCGACGGGGAGCGGCTGCGGGCGCGGGCCGCCGAACCGGACGTCGCCGAACGCCGCCGGGCGCTGCGCGCGCAGGTCGGCGACCGCAAGCTCATCGTGCGGATCGACCGCACCGAGCTGTCCAAGAACATCGTGCGCGGCCTGGCCGCCTACCGCGAGATGCTGGCCAACCATCCCGAGTGGCACGGCCGCGTGGTGCACCTGGCGTTCGCCTACCCGTCCCGGTACGACCTGCCCGAGTACCGCGAGTACACCGCGGCGGTGCAGCGGCTGGCCGCGCAGATCCGCGACGAGTACGGCACCGCGTCCTGGGACCCGCTGATCTTGCGGGTCGACGACGACTACCCGCGCTCGCTCGCCGCCTACCGGGTGGCCGACGTGCTGGTGGTCAACCCGATCCGCGACGGCATGAACCTGGTCGCCAAGGAGGGCCCGGTGGTGTCGGAAGACGGCTGCGCGCTGGTGCTGTCGCGCGAGGCGGGCGCGGCGGCCGAGCTGGCGGGCGACGCGCTGACGGTCAACCCCTACGACGTGTCGCAGACCGCCGAGGCGCTGCACCAGGCGCTGCTGATGCCGCCCGATCGCCGCGCCGAACGCTGCACCCGGCTGGCCGCCGCGGCCACCGCGCTGCCGCCGCAGCGCTGGTTCGCCGACCAACTGGCCGCCCTCGACTGACCCGCCCGGCACGACGCCGGATGCGGCGGCCGGCGGTCAGCTGCCCGGGCGGCCGGTGCGGGCCGGTTCGGCGCGGTGCTCGGCGGCCGGGACGGGGGACTGCCCGGGCACCGAGCGCGGTGGCGAGGCGGGCTCGACGATGAGCGGGGCGGGTCCGGTCCGCTCGGTGAAGAGCAGCGACTCGACCGGGTTGGGCTCGTTGCGCGTGCGCCACCGCTCCCGCAGCCGCTGCTTGCTCTGCGACATGCGGCGGTGGGCGCTGACCTTGGCCAGCCTGGCCAGTTGCCCGCGGGTGGGGCGGGGCGCGCCGCTCGGCTCGTAGCCGTACTCGGCCAGCCGGTCCCCGAAGGCCGCCTCGGCCAGGCCGACTTCCCACGGCTCCAGCCGCCGCGTCCAGGAGCCCACGCTGCCGCCGTCGACGGCGCAGTGGGTGCGGCGGTGCCACTTCCTCTGCGGCGGGACGGTCAGCCGCGCCAACCGGTGCGGCTCGGTCATGGCGGGGTCGTACTCCTCACCGAGGAACGCGCACAGCCGCATCAGCTCGTCGGCCGGGTCGGCGACGAGCCGCTCGTACTGCAGCTCGTAGTAGGCGTCGGGGCCGAGCTCGGCGGCGTACCGGCGGCCGTGGTCGATCGCCTCCCGCCAGACGCAGATGGCGTGGTTGATGTCCTGCTTGTACCAGGGCATCTCCTTCAGCGACGCCACGCAGTCGCGGCCGTCGCGAATCATATGGATGAACTGGGCGTCGGGGTACATCCGCCGCAGCGCGTTGACGTAGCGGAAGTAACTGGGCCGCTTGTCGCCCCAGCGCACCCGGTCGAAGCGGCGGGCGTAGGCGCGGAACACGATGGCCAGCGCCGAACCCAGCGTGGGCGGACCCGCCGCGATCTCATCGGCGGTCCGCTCGGGGTCCAGGCCGAGGTTGGCGAACTTGGTGCCCCGCCCGGTGGTGATCCAGTCGGCGAGCGCCCGCAAGTTGCGGCTATCGCGCAGGTCACCGAAGTCGCACCGGGACGACCAGGCCGGGATGACGAACCGGGTTTCGGCGGGGACGGCGATCCGGTGATGCGAGTGCAGCATGAGCTGCAGCAGCGTCGTCCCCGACCGCGGGCATCCGAGGACGAAGATCGGGCGGTCAGTGTGGGCGAACATGCTCGGGATGCTGGCCGACGGGCCCGCCCGCCATCGCGCGCCCAGGCGCACGCTTGCCAAGGCATTACGGATGCTTGACGGCAGCTGACCGGCCGATTCCGCCGCCTGTAGGCATCCCGGCGCGCGGACGCGGGTGTCAGGTGCGCGGGTTGTCAGGTGCGCGGGTTGTCAGGTGCGCGGGTGTCAGGTGTAGGACTCGCCCAGGGTCTGGCGGACCTGCTTGCGGGCCTCGTGGATGCGGGACTTGACCGTGCCGAGCGGAAGCTGGAGCTGCTCGGCGATCTCGGCGTACTCCAGCTGGGAGACGTCCCGCAGCACCAGCGCCTGGATCAGGTCGGGCTTGCGGGCCTCCAGGTCCTCCATGGCGTCCAGGATGTCCACCCGGGACCCGGCGATGACGCTGGTGCGGCGCGGGTCGGGGCGCTGCTGCGGCAGCTCGCCCGCCTGCTCCAGCGAGCGGCGCTTGAGCGAACGGTAGGTGGAACGCGCCGAGTTGGCGACCACCACATGCAGCCACGTGCTGAACCGGGAGCGGCCTTCGAAGCGGTTGATGTTGCGGGCGACCTGCAGCAGCGCGTCCTGGCACGCCTCCTCGGCGTCCTGGCGGCAGGGCAGGAACCGGGAGCAGTGCCGCAGCACGTCGGGCTCGATCGTGCGCAGCAGGTCGTCGAGCGCCGCCCGGTCGCCCTGGGCGGCCCTGACGGCCAGCTGCTCGGTTCTGTCGTCCAGTGCCATCGCCGCGCCTCAGCTCGTTCGCACACACACCCCGTTCGTTGGGCATGATACGGGAGTGTCCTTCCCACCAACTGTCGGTCGTTACCGAATCGAGCGGGTCCTCGGATCCGGGGCGTTCGCCTCAGTGTGGCTGGGGCACGACGAGGCACTGGACGCCCAGGTCGCCATCAAGGTGCTGTCCGGAAGCCTCATCGACGACCTCGACGTGCGCAATCGCTTCCTGGAGGAGGCGCGCATCCTGCGCCGCGCCGACTCCGAACGGCTCGTCCGCGTGCACGACATCGGGGAGCTCCCGGACGGCCGCCCCTACTTCGTGATGTCCTACGCCGACCGCGGCACCCTCGCCGACCGGATGCGCGACCGGCCACTTCCGGTCAACGAAGCCCTTGCGTACGCCGAGGAGATCGCGTATGGGGTCGAGGTCATCAACTCCCTCGGCGTGATCCACCGCGACCTCAAGCCGTCCAATGTGCTGTTCCAGTCCACCCGCAACGGGCGGGAGCGGCTGCTGATCGCCGACCTGGGCCTGGCCAAGGCGCTGGCGCACGCCTCCGGCGCGTTCACCCTGCCGGTGGGCACCCCGGGGTACATGTCGCCCGAGCAGGCGCGTTTCGGCGGCGGCCTGGACGTGCGGGCCGACGTGTACGGGCTGGGCGCGCTGACCTACCACATGATCGCCGGGCGTCCGCCGGGGCCGCCGCCCGTCAAGAAGCGGCCCAGCGAGCTGCGCGAAGGGGTGCCGCCCGCGTTCGACGAGGTCATCCTGCGCGCGCTCGAGGTCGAACGGGACAAGCGCTACCCCACGGCCGAGGCGTTCGCCGAGGCGCTCTCCACGCTGCGGCCGACCGGCTCGCCGTCCGCGCAGGAGCACGGTGCGTCCGACGGCGGGGGCGCCGCTCCGGCTCCGCCCCCCTCTTCCACGCCCCCCTCTTCCACGCCGCCGCCTTCCAGCACGGCGCCGCCCTCCACCGCGCAGCCGTCCGCCGCTTCCACTCCGCCGCCTCCTACGGAAGCGACATCGACGGCCGTGGACGAGCCGTTGAGCGAGTTCGACGCCGAAAGGACCGTCAGGGACAAGCCCCAGCACCTGCAGCCCCCACCGCCCCAACCGCAGCCGCCCCGTCCCCACGGGCAGTCGCCCCAGCTGCAGGGGCAGCCGCCCCAGCCTCACCAGTCGCCGCCCCCGCCGCTCTACCCGCAGTCGCCCGCGCCGGGCGCACCGGCGGACGATGACTCCACCCGCCAAGACTGGCCGGGCGGGGGCGACCAGGGGGCGGTCACGGTCGTCGACCATCCGAGCAGCCGCGGCTCCGTTCCGTTCGGCCCGCCCGCGACCCCGCCGAATGCTCCCGGCCCTGCGGGGCCGGCGTCCCCCAGCGCCCCGCGGGCCGACAACCCTACGGCGGCGCTTCCCACCCCACCCCAGCACGGCCGGCCCCCGGAGCCGGTGCAGCAGCCCGGCGACAGGACCGCGGTGCTCCCGCCCGCCCCGCACGGCGCACCGCAATACCAGGGAGGGCAACCGCCGCCGCCCACCGGTTTCCAGCCCGCCCCGCAGAATCAGGAGGGCCAGGCGGGCGGGGCAGGCCAGGGGCTGCTCGCGCGGCTGAAGGACATCGCGCTGCCGGGGCGCTCGAAGCAGCAGGGCGGCGGGGCCGGATCGCCGTCGCGGAAGGTGCCGCTGCCTCTGGTCATCGGTGCGGGGCTGCTGTGCGTGGCGCTGGTCGTCGGGCTGACGCTGGGCACCGTCCTGTCCGGCGACGAGGAGAAGCAGCCCGCCAAGCCGCGCGTCCCGCAGGACTTCA
Source organism: Actinomadura sp. NBRC 104425 (assembly GCF_030269545.1). Classification (GTDB taxonomy): domain Bacteria; phylum Actinomycetota; class Actinomycetes; order Streptosporangiales; family Streptosporangiaceae; genus Spirillospora; species Spirillospora keratinilytica. Next base: position 15,747 of record NZ_BSTN01000006.1, read on the forward strand.
CGCAGGTGGCGGACCCGTCCGGCAAGATCCGCGCGGCGGTGCCGAAGGCCTGGCCCCTGGACCGGCAGGAGCCCACCTGGGTGCCGACGACCGTCGGTCTCAACGACGCACAGCCCCGGCCGGTGCTGCGCGCCACCCCGAACGTGACGCAGTTCAAGGGCGACGGCCCGGCCCCTGGGGTGTTCATCGGCCTCACCAAGGACGTCGCGCAGGGCAAGCTGCCTCCGCCCGGCGTGACGAGGCACCGCGCCTGCACCCCGGCGGGCACGGAGCACTACACCTCCCCCGACAAGGCCCTGACCGGCACGATCACGCGGTTCACCGGGTGCCAGGCCGGCACCCCGTCCGTCACCGAGGTCGGCCTGCGCGACAGCCGCGGCACCTTCGGCGTGTGGATCCGCATCAAGGAGAACGACAACCGCAACCTCACCAAGACCATCCTGGACAACCTCAAACTGACCGCGCCGTAAGGGCGGTGACGGCGGCGGCGCGCCGAGGCGGCAGCGCCGCCGCACCCGGCGCCGTGACGCCCTCACGCCGTCACAACGCCTCCGCACGCCGCCGCACGCCGCGCCACGGCCCTCTCCACCGCATGCCCGTCGGCCGGGCCGGCGGCACCTCGGCGCGCGACGCCACGTGCCCGAGCCGCCGCGCCGGCGCCCGCAGGATCGCCATCGGCGCGATCGGACGAGCCGACCCGTCCAGCACACCGCATACCCCCGCACGCCACGCCCTCACGCCGTCTCAACGTCACGCCGTCTCAACGTCACGGCGTCACAGGT